>NZ_CP012479.1:2686878-4030317 GCF_001281315.1 Arthrobacter sp. ERGS1:01
GCTCTGGCAATCGCCCATGATTATTTCTCCGTTTCCTTAAGTTCTTCCGGGCCGCCCTTGGCGTAACCGCGATCCACTGCATAATCGGCCAGCATGTCTCGCAACAGCTTCCGTCCCCGGTGCAACCGTGACATCACGGTGCCGATGGGGGTGTTCATGATTTCTGAGATTTCCTTGTACGCAAAGCCTTCGACGTCGGCAAAATACACGGCCAGCCGGAATTCCTCCGGGATGGCCTGCAACGCGTTCTTCACATCCGAGTCCGGCAGGTGGTCCAGTGCGTCCGCTTCGGCGGAGCGAAGCCCGTGCGAAGTGTGCGACTCGGCCCGCGCCAACTGCCAGTCCTCGATGGAATCGGCGTTGGACTGCAGCGGCTCACGCTGCCGCTTGCGGTACAAGTTGATGTACGTGTTGGTCAGGATCCGGTACAGCCAGGCCTTCAGATTCGTGCCGGGCTTGTACTGGTGGAACGCCGAGAACGCCTTGGTGTAGGCCTCCTGGACCAGATCCTCGGCGTCGCTGGGGTTCCGGGCCATGCGCATGGCGGCCGAATACAACTGATCCACGTATTGCATGGCGTCGCGCTCAAACCTGGCCCGTCGCGCCTCAACGCTTTCGGTGGCAACATCCACCGTGGCCGCGTCGGTATTCTCCACTGGAACGTTGCCGGTTGGCTCGGCAGCGGTCTCTTGGGCTTGCTCAGGCTCGGAAATGTTCATCACAGAGAAGTCTACTGTCAGAGTCTGCATTGCCGCCTTTCCACTCGTGCCGCCTGATCAACAAGCATTGTCCAGTCGCCGCCGGGCCGTGCCCGGTTCCATCCATACCAATGCAAACCGGGCCGCGGCGCCGTATATTCCGCAAACCCTGCACCAAAGTGCGAGACTTAGATCAAGCATGAACGTCCCCGGACTACGGCTCCCGCCGCGACCGGAGCGTTCACGTCCCCAACCAGGAGGCCGCCTTGTCCATAGTTCGCGCACTTGCCCGCCCCATGCTCGCTTCGTCTTTCATCCTCTCCGGCATTGACCGCCTGCGGCATGCCGACCAGACGGCGGAACAGCTTTCCCCCGTCCTGGGCCGGCTGTCCGCTGCGCTGCCCGTGGATGCCAGCGAGAAAACCCTGGCGCGCATTGTGGCCGGCACGCAGGTGGGCGCCGGCGTACTCCTCGCCATGGGGAAGTTTTCCCGCCCCGCCGCGGTCCTGCTGTCCCTGACGGCCGGGCTGACCACGGTAGTGGAGTACCGCTCGGCCCAGACCGCGACGACCGAAGGCAAGGCGAACCGCCGCAGCAAGCTGGCCAAGAACATCGGCCTGCTGGGCGGGGCCCTGCTGGCCAGCGTTGACACGGCCGGACGCCCCGGCCTGGCCTGGCGTGCCGGGCAGATGCTGGATTCCTCCAAGAAGACCACCGCAAAGCAATTGAAAAACGCGGACAAGAGCGTTCGAGCCCTTGCCCACGACGTGACAGGACAGTAAGCACCCATGACCGCAGCCCCTTGGCCCGCACCATTTTCGCCCGCACCGCTCGACGCAACCGTCACCGTGCCGGCATCCAAGTCGCTCACCAACAGATATTTGGTGTTGGCCGCACTGGCCGACGGTCCTTCGAGGCTTCGTGCGCCCCTGCATTCGCGGGACTCGGCGTTGATGGTTGCCGCCCTGCGCACCCTGGGAGCCGGGATTGAGGAGGTGCCCGGCGACGGCGACTTCGGTCCCGACCTGCTGGTCACCCCGCTGACGGCGGCTGCCCCGCTGGCGGCCGGAACCGCCGTCGACTGCGGCCTTGCCGGGACGGTCATGCGGTTCGTGCCTCCCATCGCGGCGCTGCTAAACGGTACCGCCGCGTTCGACGGCGACCCTTCCGCCCGGGTTCGGCCCATGGGCGCCGTGGTGGACGCCCTGCACGGGCTCAACGTCCAGGTCACCGGTGACGGTGTTTCCGAGGGCTTCCTGCCGTTCACGGTCAAGGGCACCGGTGAGGTGGCCGGTGGCCGGCTGGTGGTTGACGCCAGCGGCTCCTCACAGTTTGTTTCAGCACTCCTGCTGGTGGGCGCCCGCTTCACCAACGGCCTGCACCTTGAGCACGTGGGCAAGCCCGTGCCAAGCCTTGACCACATCGCCATGACAGTGGAGGTGCTGCGCTCCCTCGGCGTCAGCGTGGACGATTCCGTCCCCAACCACTGGCGCGTGGCACCGGGCCCCATCAGTTCCTTCGACCGGATCATGGAACAGGACCTCTCCAACGCCGGCCCGTTCCTGGCCGCCGCGCTGGCCACCAGGGGCACCGTCCGGGTCCGCAACTGGCCCGAAAACACCACCCAGGTGGGTGCCAAGTGGGTGGAAATCCTGACCCGCTTTGGCGCATCCGCAACCCTGGCCGACGGCGTCCTGACCGTCACGGGCGGGCCCGAGATCCTCGGCGTCGAACTGGCCGACACCAGCGAACTCGCCCCCACGGTCGCCGCCCTGTGCGCGCTGGCCACCGGGCCGTCCACGCTGAGCGGCATCGCCCACCTGCGCGGCCACGAAACCGACCGGCTCGCCGCACTCGTGGCGGAGATCAACGCCCTGGGCGGCAACGCCGTCGAAACCGCGGACGGGCTCGTCATCACTCCCGCTCCCCTGCGGGGCGAGCTGTTCCACAGCTATGAGGACCACCGCATGGCCACGGCCGGGGCAATCATCGGCCTGGCCGTGCCCGGCGTCGAGGTCGAGGACATTGCCACGACCGCCAAGACCATGCCCGAATTCCCGCAGATGTGGGCCGCCCTGGTGACCCAAACCGCCGCCGGGACACTGCCGGCAGAGATCGCGGCCGGGAACTAAGGTGGCACGCGACTACAGCAACTGGGACGAATCCGACGTCCGGGTCCGGGCCAACAAAAAAGGCAGCCGGCCACGCACCAAGGACCGCCCCGCGCACGACGACGCCGTCATCGGCCGGATCATCACGGTGGACCGCGGCCGGTACACCGCGATTGTCGATGAGGACCTGCCCACGGAACGGATCCTCATTGCAGCACGCGCCCGCGAACTGCGCCGCTCCCCCGTGGTGGCCGGCGACTTCGTAGCCCTGGTCGGCGACACCACCGGCAACCCCGACACGTTGGCACGGCTGGTGCGGGTGGAGACGCGCCGCACACTGCTGCGCCGCAGTGCCGACGACACCGATCCCATCGAGCGGGTTGTGGTGGCCAACGCCGACCAATTGGTCATCGTGGTGGCCGCCGCCAACCCCGAACCGCGCACGGGCTTCATCGACCGCGCCCTGGTGGCCGCCTATGACTCCGGGATCGCCCCGATCCTGCTGATCACCAAGGCCGACATCAAGGATCCGGCCGAGCTGCTGGCCAACTACGAACACCTGGACATGACCGTGGTCATCAGCCGCACGGCCTCCCTGGGCGCGGCCGACGCTGCGTCCGCCATCGACGCCCGCAGCAACGACGGCGACTCCGCCCTCCTGGCCGGCGGCGCCGTCGAACAGCTCCGCGAATACCTTGACGGCAAGGTCAGCGTGCTGGTGGGCCATTCCGGCGTCGGAAAGTCCACCATGGTCAACGCACTGACCGGGTCCCAGCGGGCCACCGGCGGCGTTAACGCCGTCACGGGCCGCGGCCGGCACACCTCCTCCTCGGCCCTGGCGCTGCGGCTCCAGGACGGCGAACCGCGCTCGTGGATCATCGACACTCCCGGCATCCGCTCCTTTGGCCTGGCCCACGTGGACGCCGACCGGATCCTGCAGGCCTTCCCCGACCTTCAACCGGGCACCGACGACTGCGAACGCGGCTGCAAGCACGATTCCGCGGCCGTCAACTGCGGCCTGGACCCGTGGGTGGCCGACGGCCACGCCGGCGACGCGGGCCCGGCGCGGCTGGCGTCACTGCGCCGACTTCTGGGCACCAGCGACCGCACCGAGGGCCGCGCGGAGGCCAAGGAACTCGGCACGATCGACTAGTCTGCGGCGGGGTGCTCCCGGCAATCCGCACTATTCGCCCAACTACCGATAGCGTGTTGCATATGACGACCCCACCCCAGACGTACAACGACGACCTCCGCCTGGCCCACGTCCTGGCCGACACCGTCGATTCGCTGACGATGTCCCGCTTCAAGGCCCTGGATTTGAAGATTGAGACCAAGCCGGACCTGACGCCGGTGACGGATGCGGACAAGGCCGCCGAGGAGTCGATTCGCAGCCAGCTTTCCCGGGTCCGCCCCCGGGATGCCGTGCTGGGTGAGGAGTTTGGCAGCAGCGGCCACGGCTCGCGCCGCTGGATCATCGACCCGATCGACGGCACCAAGAACTTTGTGCGCGGCGTGCCCGTCTGGGCCACCCTGATCGCCCTGGTGGATGAGGGACGCCCCGTGGTCGGCGTCGTCAGCGCCCCCGCCCTGGGCAAGCGCTGGTGGGCGGCCGAGGGCACGGGCGCCTACATGGGCAAGTCGCTGGCCGCGGCCACCCGCATCCGGGTCTCCAACGTCTCCGAACTTTCCGACGCCTCGCTCTCCTACTCCTCGCTGACGGGCTGGGCCGAGCGCGGAAACCGCGACGATTTCCTGCGCCTGACCGACGACGTGTGGCGCACCCGCGCTTATGGCGATTTTTGGTCGTACTGCATGGTGGCCGAGGGTGCCGTGGACATTGCCTGCGAGCCCGAACTGAACTTGTACGACATGGCCGCCCTGGTGCCGATCGTCACCGAGGCCGGCGGCCGCTTCACCTCGCTCGACGGCGTGGACGGCCCCTTTGGCGGCAACGCCCTGGCCACGAACTCCATCCTGCACACGGATGTGCTGCGCCGCCTGAACCCGGGCTGGGACGACCTCCTCTAGGGGATGACATGGCACGGCCGGGTTAACTCCGGCCGTGCCGTTAAGCAACGTAATAAATATGGCGGAGGCGGCGAATCGGCTAGCCTTTTTTGCATAGGTCACGAGTGCCAGCGCTAAACCCCGGTTTGCTGGCCGGCAACCCTCCTTTCGCGGCGGGGTGCCCCGGGTGACGACCTGGCCAGGCCGGAGCGGTCATGGCAAGCGCGGATTTCCCATCCGGCGCCTTCGTCGGCGCCGCACGTGAAGTCCTTCCTTTAAGGAAGCCTCATGAGTTCTGCCATTCTTGAAAAAGCCCCCGTCGCCGCCGAACCCCTGCTGCCCGTGGTGGGCAGCGAGCTGGCCGCGCCGTTGATTCACGGCGGGCACGTCCGGTACGCCAACCTTGACTATGCCGCCTCGGCGCCGGCCGTGGAGGACGTTGCCGCCCATCTCTCCGAGGTGCTCCCGTATTACGCCAGCGTCCACCGCGGCGCGGGCTTCGCCTCCCAGGTCAGCACCTCCGTCTACGAAAACGCCCGGCACATCGTGGCCGGTTTTGTGGGCGCCCGGGCCGATGACACCGTCATCTTCACCCGCAACACCACCGATTCGCTGAACCTGCTGGCCGGCTGCGTGCAGTCGCTGCTTGCCGGCAACGGCTTCACGGAAGGCGTCTCCAACGCCCACGGCGAGGTCCTGTACCTGGACATCGAACACCACGCCAACCTGCTGCCATGGCAGGGCCTGCCGCACCGCTCGGTGGTGGCCGGGCAGAGCCTTGCCTCGACGCTGTCCCGTGTGGAGACACAACTGCGGGCCGGAAACGTGGTGCTGCTGGCCGTGACCGGCGCATCCAATGTGACGGGTGAGGTTCTCCCCGTTGCCGAGCTTGCCGCCCTGGCCCATCAGTACGGCGCCCGCATCGTGGTCGACGCCGCCCAACTCGCCCCGCACCGGCGCATCGACATGGCCCGCGACGGGATCGACTTCCTGGCGTTCTCCGGCCACAAGCTCTACGCCCCGTTCGGCTCCGGCGTGCTGGTGGGCCGGCCCGACTGGCTCGACGCCGGCACCCCGCACCTGGCCGGCGGCGGCGCCGTGAAGGACGTCCGGCTGGAATCCGTGCGCTGGACCGAGGGCCCGGCCCGCCACGAGGCCGGCTCCCCCAACGTCCTGGGTGCCGCCACCCTGGCCCGGGCCGCCCAGGTGCTGGCCGGGCTCGACGCCGACGAATGGCACGCCCACGAACAGCAGTTGCGCTCCCACCTGGTGGCGGGACTGTCCGAGACCGACGGCGTCACGGTGCATCACCTGTTCAGCGACGCCGACACCTACCCTAACGCCGGCAGCATCGGCGTCGTGAACTTCTCGGTGGAGGGCTACGACGCCGGACTCGTGGCAGCCTATTTGTCGGCCGAACACGGCGTGGGCGTGCGGGACGGCAAGTTCTGCGCCCACCCCCTGCTGCGCCGCCTGGGCCTGCCGTCGGGCTCCTTGCGGGCCAGCTTTGGCGTGGGTTCCCGGCTCGAGGACGCGGACAGGCTGATCGCCGGGATCCGGACGCTCCTGGCGGACGGCCTGGGCTGGGACTACGTGGTGGACGCCGGCCGCTGGGTGCCCGCCAACGATTCGCGCAGCTACCCGGCCTGGGCGCCCAACACCCCCGGCACGGCGGGCGCCGCCCCCTGCACCACCGACTGACCGCCAGACCGTTGAGGGGGGGCATCTCCCCTCAACGGTCTGCACCCGGCCACCCGGGATAAAGTTGGAGCTGCGAAACGGCACAACCAACGGTACGGAGCATGATGGCAGGCGCGGGCGGACCGGTCTTTGACGGGGCACGACGGATTGAAATGGCTGACGCCTTCTTGGAAGGCGGCGAACACTACGAACAGGTGCGTCCGGGCTACCCGCAGGAGTCCCTCGACTGGCTCGCAAACAGCGCCGGGGCCATCCGGGACGCCGTGGATGTGGGTGCGGGAACCGGCAAGTACACGCAACTGTTGGCGGCACGCGGATGGAACGTGGCCGCCGTCGACCCGTCGGCGGACATGCTGGCACAGTTGCGCCGGAAACTTCCCGGGGTGACAGCACTGACCGGCACGGCCGAGCACCTCGGCCTGCCGGATTCCTCCGTGGACCTGGCCGTGGTGGCGCAGGCCTGGCACTGGTGCGAGCCCCTGGCCGCCAGTACGGAATTGGCCCGGGTGCTCCGCCCCGGCGGCATGGTCGGCTTGGTGTGGAACCAACTCGACGTCAGTGTCCCCTGGGTGCACAGGCTGGCCCGGATCATGCACGCCGGCGACGTGCACAAACCCGATTTCCGCCCGCATGTCGGGCCGGAATTGCAGGGACTTGAAGTCCACGAAACCACCTGGCAGCAACTACTCACCCCGGCCGATCTCATGGAGCTGGTGAAGTCCCGGAGCTATTACCTGAAGGCCAACGAGACGATCCGCGCCAAGGTGCTGGAGAATCTTCGCTGGTACCTCCACGACCATCTGGGCCATGCGTCCGGCGCCGAGATTGAGCTGCCGTACACGACGCAGACGTGGCGGGCCCACACGTAGCACTCGACAAACACGGGCCGGTCATTCTAATATTTCGGTATACCTAAAAATATTCTTTAGGCCGATCGAAGGAATGCATCTTGCTAGATACCGCCAAGACCCGGGGGCGCGCGCCCTCGCGCGCCAAGGGCGGGCTCTTCTTCCTGCTGGGTCCGGCGTTCGTTGCCGCAATCGCTTACGTGGACCCGGGCAATGTGGCCGCCAACCTCACCTCCGGAGCCAGCTACGGCTACCTTTTGGTCTGGGTCTTGGTGGCGGCGAACCTGATGGCCATGCTGGTGCAGTACCAGTCAGCCAAGCTCGGCGTCGTGACGGGAAAGTCGCTTCCGGAACTGCTGGGCGAACGCTTCAGCACACCAGCCCGCAGGCTGTATTGGGTCCAGGCGGAAATTGTCGCCATGGCAACGGACCTTGCCGAGGTGGTGGGCGGCGCGATCGCCCTCAACCTGCTCTTCCACGTGCCGCTGCCCGTGGGCGGGCTGATCGTGGGCGTCGCCTCCATGGCCCTGCTGACGGTGCAAAACCGGCGCGGCCAACGGCATTTTGAATCGCTCATCATTGTCCTCCTTGTCATCATCACGGTGGGGTTCCTGGCCGGCCTGGTGCTCAGCCCGCCAAGTCCGGCCGGGATCCTCTCCGGCCTGGTGCCCCGTTTCGAGGGATCGGACAGCATCCTGCTGGCTGCCGGCATGCTCGGGGCAACCGTCATGCCGCACGCCATCTACCTGCACTCCCAGCTGTCCAGGGACCGCCACACGGACGCCCGCAGCACTCCGCAGTCCCTGGCGCGCATTATCAAGGCCACCCGGTGGGACGTCGTCGTCGCCCTTCTCCTGGCCGGCGCCGTCAACATCGGCATGCTGCTGCTGGCGGCCTCGACCCTGGGCGGGGTCGCCGGCACCGATTCAATCGAGGGCGCCCATGCGGCCATCGTCAACAGCCTTGGCCCGGTGATCGGGGTCGTCTTCGCCGTGGGCCTGCTGGCCTCGGGGCTGGCCTCCACCTCGGTGGGCGCGTATGCGGGCGCCTCCATCATGAACGGCCTGCTCAAGGTCCGCTTTCCGCTGCTGGCCCGGCGCATGGTGAGCCTGATCCCCGCCCTGATCCTGCTCGGTGCCGGGGTGGACCCCACCTGGGCGCTCATTGCCAGCCAGATCGTGCTCAGCTTCGGCATCCCGTTCGCCCTGATTCCGCTGCTGCGGCTCACCGCCAGCAAATCCCTCATGGGCGTGCACCGCGACGGCGTGGCGCTGCGGCTGGCCGCACTGGTCAGCGTGGCGCTCATTGTGGCGCTCAACGCCGTGCTGCTGTGGTTGACGTTCTCCGGACGGGCGTAACCGGTAGGCTGGAGGGTGTGAAACAACCCCCCACGTCCTCCAGCATCGAAGACTACGTCAAGGTCATCTACGCCTTCACGGAGTGGCAGGACAAACCCATCACCTCAACGCAGCTGGCCGTGCGCTTGGGGGTGGCGAACTCCTCCGTCTCGGAGATGGTCCGCAAGCTCAAGGACCAGGGCCTGGTGGACCACCAGCCCTACAGCCCCATCCACCTCACGGACACCGGGCTCCGGCTGGCACTGGCCATGGTGCGCCGGCACCGGCTGCTGGAGACGTACCTGGTGCGCGAGCTCGGCTACACGTGGGATGAGGTCCATGACGAGGCCGAACAATTGGAGCACGCGGTCTCGGAGACCTTTATCGAACGGATGAGCGCCAAGCTGGGCCACCCCACGCGGGATCCGCACGGCGATCCCATTCCCGACGTCGACGGCCGGGTCATCATGCCGCCCTCACACCGCCTCGACGAACTTGATCCGGGCCACCGCGGCCGGGTCAGCCGCATCAGCGACCACGACCCCGAGCTCCTGCGCTACTTTGAACAGCACGGGATCGGCGTGGACACGGAACTTCAGGTGGTGGGCCGGCGCCCCTTTGGCGGCACCTTGGAGGTGCTCAAGTTCCCATCCGCCGGCAGCCCCGGGGGCGGGGACGACGCCGTCCGGCTGGATTTGGGCGACGAGGCTGCGGCCTCGCTGTGGCTGGCCACGGAGGGCTCCCATCCGGGCTGCACCGTCGGTGAGCTCACGGGCGGTTCCCTCATGAACACCCACGCCGAACCCCGCCAGGCAACCTCTTAGCGGGCGCGCAGCAGCCATTCGGCGGCGAAATACGCCACCGCCACCACCAGCATGAGCGCGCCCAGCACCACGGCGCCGACGGCAATCAATGCCGCACCTGCCAGCAGGAACAGGATCAGGGAGGCCCACATGACGGCCGCGGCCGGCAGCCTGCGCGCGCTGCGCGGGGCCATGAAGATCCCCCACAGCACCACGACCAGGGCCGGCACGCCGATGCCCAGGACCAGGTTCCAGGGGCTGCCCTGCCTGAATCCCCAGAAGAGGAAGGCGGCCACCATGGCCACCTCCAGGGCAAAGCCCACGGCCGGAACAATGATTGATGCAGTTGCCAGGTTCAGGCCCAGGCCTTGAACTTTGGTTCCTTGCGCGCTGCGACGTCCCACGTGCTCCCTGTCAGTCGTTCTCGGTCATGGCGGCACGTTGGCGGCGCAGCACATAGCGCTGCACCTTGCCGCTGGGGGTTTTGGGCAGTTCGGCCACGAAGTGCACCCGGCGGGGGTACGCATGGGCCGCAAATTTCGTTTTGACCAGCTGTTGGAGCTCGGCCACCAGTTCGGCACCGGGTTCCACCGATTCATTGAGCACCACGAACGCTTCGAGCACCTCACCCCGGAGCTCGTCGGGAGTGCCGATGACCGCGGTCTCAGCCACGGCGGGGTGTGCGGCCAGGACGGATTCGACGTCGAACGGGCCAATGCGGTAACCGGCCATGATGATGACGTCGTCGTCACGGGAGGAGAAGTACAGGAAACCGTCGGCGTCCCGCCGCCCGGCATCGCCGGTGAGGTACCAGGCACCGTCGCCGGCAAAGCGTCCGGCTGTCTTTTCCGGCGCATCCGCATAGCCGGTGAACCAGAAGAAGGGGCTGTTGGCGACGTCGACGGCGATCCGGCCGGGTTCGTCGTCGGCGGCGGGCACATCGGCGTCGTTGGAGAGCACGTCCACCCGCCACCCGGGCAGCGATGTTCCCATGGAGCCGGGGCGCAGCGGGGCCAGCAGCTCGTCGTGCCAGGCGTTCCCGGCCACCATTCCGAGCTCGGTTTGGCCGTAGTGTTCCCGCACCGTTTGGGCCAGGGCGTCGCGGCTCCACGCGATGACGTCCGGGGTCAGGGGTTCGCCGGCGCTCGAGGCCCGGCGCAGCGCATGGCCGCTTCCGGTTGCGGAGCCCGCCCGCAACGCCCGGTAGACGGTGGGGGCGGCGGCGAAGTTTGTCACGGCGAATTTCTGCAGGACCGCCCAGCTCAGCTCTGGGCTGAAGCCCGCCGAAAGCAGCAACGTCCGGGTTCCGGTGGCCAGCGGCGCCAGCAGCGCGAAATACAGTCCGTAGGCCCAGCCGGGATCGGCCGCATTCCACAGCACGTCCCCGGCCCGGACATCCAGCCCGAACTCCTGGTAGCCCACAAAGGAGGCCACACTGCGCAGCGGGACCGGCACCCCCTTGGGCGAGCCGGTGGTTCCGGAGGTGAACAGCCGGACGATTTCCCCGTCGCCGCCCACGGCGACCGGGCCGGCGTCGGACTCGGCGGGGACGTCCTGCGGGGTTGTGGCGAACGCGCCCGTCCCGGCCACCATTTCGGCGAAGGAGGCGTCAAAGCCAAAGGCTTCGCCCCGTGCCACGACCACCAGCGGCGAGGCATCGTTGGGGACGCCCCCGGGCGGCACCAGTTTGGGGCGTTGGGCGGCGTCGCACACCACCAGCCGTGCCCCGCCGGCCTGCATCCTGAACGCGATGGCGTCATGGCCAAAGGCGGTAAACAAGGGCACGTCCACGGCGCCAAGGCGCCAGATGCCCAACAGGGCGACGACGAGTTCGGCGGACTTGCCCATCAGGGTCGCCACGTGGTCGCCGCGGCGCACCCCCATGGTCCTTAACGCAGCAGCGAACCGCACGGATTTCTCGTGCAGTTCGCCGTACGTGACATCAACAAAATCCAGGGTGTCCGCGATCACCGTCAGGGCAACGTCGTCGGCCGGGTGCCTGTCGCAGAGCAGCTCTGCGGCATTGGCACCGGGCGCGGCAAAGGTGCCCAGCAGTTCAGCTACACGATCCTGCGCTGACAATACTCTTCACTCCCTTTGCGGTGCATGCCCGGGACGAAGCCGGGGGTTTTCCCTTCCGGCTTTCATGGTACGGCCGTCATGCTCAAAAGGCCGCAGCAAATGGGCATGCGTCAGAGGTGTTTTAGCCTTCGCAGTCCTTGCAGTACAGCAGACCGTTCTTTTCGCGGGCCACCTGGCTGCGGTGGCGGACGAGGAAGCAGGAGGCACAGGTGAATTCGTCGTCCTGGGCCGGGATGACCTGGACAACGAGTTCTTCGTTGGAGAGGTCAGCGCCGGGCAGGTCCATGCCTTCGGCCGTGTCGGAATCCTCCACGTCAATGTGTGCCGTTTGGGCACCGCCGCGCTGCACCTGGAGAGCCTGCAGCGACTCTGTCTCGTGGTCTTCGTCCTTGTTGCGTGGTGCGTCGTAATCCGTTGCCATGCGGTTTTCAAACTCCTGAGGTGCTGGTGATTTCGGCGGGGTATTTCAGCGCCCCATCCTAGCCCCTCAAAGCAGGATTTGCGCCCTTAATTCCCTCTTGTTTTCCCACAGCATAGGGTACGCCAAAGCTTTTTTCGTACGAATGCGCCAAAAGACCTTTGTTTTCGCCCATTTATCACGTTTTACTGTGTCAAGTCTCACGTGCTCCGGGAGCCGTTTTGGCCCCGTGCGGGCACGGAAACGGGCGACGCCGGAACAGCCGCGGTGCCGGCTATTCGCGGCGTTCAGTGGTACGCCCTATCCTTGATAGAACATGGCAAACAACTCTTCCTCACAACCTTCGCTCAACCGCCGGCAAATTGCCCAGGCGTTGAACATTCCGCCCGAGATGGCCGCGCGGAACGGAATACCGTCGCGCATGAAAGCTGCCGACGTCGCCGAACTTGATGCGAATCCGCCGGCCTGGCTGGCCCAGTCACGGGCCAATTCCACGGGCAAACGACCCGTCTGGGTGGAGTTGCGCTGCTACCTGTGCGATTTTCACGAAGTTGCCCGGCCCAAGAAGTGGTGGCCGGAGTTTTCTTTCGTCATTTGCGACTTCCATCGCAATGACGAGCTGCCGTGGCCGGCGGACGGCTGGCGGCGCAGCGAATTTGACGGCGTGGGGAGCCGGTTCCGTGGAATCGTCGACACCCAGGACTCCTAAGCGCCCTTCGCCGTGAGTGTCCCCGCCAAACTCTTCCAGCACTGGCTCGACGGCGTGGCCGGAACCACCAGCCACGCCGCGGTGTGCCGTGCCGCCGGGATCAAACGCTCCACCCTGGCCCAGCAGCTGGTCCGCGGCCGGGTGTCCATGGCGACCGTTGCCGCCGTCGGACGCTCCCTGCAACTGCCGGTGCTTGAGTCGATCGCAGCGTTTCCCGAGTACGCCGATCTTGCCACCGGGGTCAAGGCCCCGTCGGCGGCGGAACTGTTGAGCCAGATCTCCGACATGGACCTGCTGGCCGAAATCCTCAGCCGCAGTGCCGCTGCCGACGCCGGCACCGCGCCGGAGCCAGTTGCCCTCTCCGCCATCCCGCATCGGGCATCCGTCCGGTCCTGGCTGGACGCGATTGATCCGGGCGATCTTCGCCAGCGGGTGGCCCGGGAGGCCGGCATCGCCCCGCAAAACCTTTCGGCCCAGATCTCCGCCAACCGGCTCAGCCCCGAACTGGCCATCACCTGTTCGAGAATTGCCGGCGCGGGGCTGGGCAACGGGCTGGTGGCCACGGGCTTCCTGTCCCCCGTCGAGGCGGGCTGGACCGCGGGCGCAAGGGAAGGGATGTTGCGGCAAACGCCCAACAGCACCCTGCTTTCGCTGGCCGCCGAACGCCTGGATGCCCTTGGCAAGACAATGCGCCGCATGGAACAAGACACCGCAGCGGCCCAATCAGTGTGGGAGAACCTCGGATGAGCAGCATATTGCAGTGGGTGGCCCTGGCGGTCTGTCTTGGCTGCACCCTTTGGCGTTTTCCGGCCATGGTGCGGGGCCGCAACCGCGGCCTGTTCTGGGCTTTCGCCATGATGAGCATCAGTATTGGCCTGAGCATTCCGGCCATCTACCTGCCGGTGGACGGTGCGCTGGGCGGAGTGAACCTCGCCAACGTAGTTCTGCGACTGAGCCTGTTCGCGGTCTTCTTCCTCCTGGCGTCAAAGATTTCAGCTGCCTACAACTCCAGTCTCGGCCGAACACTCATTCGCGGGCCGCTGGGCATCTCGGTGTTGGTGGCATGCTCGGCCGGCATCTGGGTCACCTACTTCGTCTCCGATCTGCACGGCTCAAGCGCCGGACTTGTCGGATTCTTCGACCAGACCTCCGTCAATGTGTACATGTGGTTCGGCAAGTTGTATCTGGCCTACGCGGCCGCCACCCTCGTGGTGCCAACGTGGCGTGCCGCCTTTTCGAGTCGTCCGGCCATGGACCGGGCCGCGGCACTGTCCATGTGCGCGGGGTTCATCCTGGTCTGCACCACGGCCGTGGTGCAGATGACCCCGTGGCACCAGCTTGCGATCATGACGGACCTGTCATTCGCGGCGATCCTGCTGGTGGCCGCCGGGCTGATCCTCGTGTGGGTGTCGTTTCTGCGGAACCCGCTGAAACAGCCCTAGCGCAAAATGCACTTTTCCATTACTGTCTGTCATAATAATGAATGTGTGAACGGCTCGCGGCTTGCCCGGGCCGGCTGGACACTTTGGGGGTAAGTGGTGGCAGGGTTTCCCGGCCACCACTTAGTCATTTAAGTCCGCCGTTTGGACAAACGATCGCCTCCACACTATGCCATCCCGGATCGACCGTCCCGCGGTGGCCGTAGACTGGAGGTGTCCCACCATGACCGCCCGATGCGCGGCCGTGGCACATGGCGGTGCCCGATCGGCGGCCGCAACCGGGGCACGAGGTCGGCGCTGACACAGCACCGCAAGAAAGGTGTTTCCGTCATGTCCGTTGGTGTTTTTGATTTGTTTTCCGTGGGGATTGGTCCGTCCAGTTCGCATACCGTGGGGCCGATGCGGGCCGCTGCGGCGTTTGCCCGTGAACTTACCGAGCAGGGACTTGCTGGCCGTGTCGCGGCCGTCCGGGTGGACCTGTACGGTTCCCTGGCCGCGACGGGGCGTGGGCATGGCACCATGACGGCGGTGCTGCTGGGGTTGGAGGGGCGCGAGCCGGAGTTGATTCTGCCGGCGGAGGTTGATGAGCGGTTGGCCGCGTTCGCCGCCGGTGACCCGTTATTGCTGGCCGGCAGTGTCGAACTCGCCTACGGTGCCGAGGACATCATCTTGCATCCCCTGACCATCCTGCCCCGGCATACGAACGGGATGAAGTTTGCCGTCAGCGACGCCGCCGGGGCGGTGTTGGCGGAGGCGACGTTCTTTTCCGTCGGGGGCGGCTTCATCATCCGCGAGGGCGAAGTCGAAGCAGCCGCCGCAGAACTGGAATCCTCCAAGGCACGGCTGCCCTACCCCTTCCGTACCGCCGCCCAACTGCTGGAGCACTGCGCCGCCGTGGGCGGGAACTTTAGTGATGTGATGCTCGCCAACGAACGCATCTCCCGCCCCGAGACGGACATCCGGTCCGGGTTGTTGCATATCCGCGACGTCATGGAGGACTGCAAGAACGCCTCCCTGGCCCGCACCGGGTTGCTGCCGGGCGGGTTGAAGGTCCGGCGCCGGGCCCCGGACTGGCACACCCGGCTCCGGGCCGAGGACCCGGACCGGGATCCGAAGTTCTGGCAGGAATGGGTGAACCTGGTCGCGTTGGCCGTGAATGAGGAAAACGCCTCCGGCGGCCGGGTCGTCACCGCCCCGACCAACGGGGCTGCCGGGATCATTCCGGCCGTCATGTTCTACGCCACCCACTACACGCCCGGGATGGCCGAGGCCACCCCGGAGCAGGTTGATGCGGTGGTGGTGAAGTTCCTGCTCGCCGCCGGCGCCGTCGGGGTCCTGTATAAGGAACAAGCGTCCATTTCCGGGGCCGAGGTCGGCTGCCAGGGCGAAGTCGGCTCCGCGTCCTCGATGGCCGCGGCCGGGTTGGCCGAGGTCATGGGCGGCACCCCCGAACAAGTCGAGAACGCCGCGGAAATCGCCATGGAACACAACCTCGGCCTCACCTGTGACCCGATCGGCGGGCTCGTCCAGGTGCCCTGTATTGAACGCAACGCGATCGCCGCCGCGAAAGCCATCAACGCCGCCAAAATGGCGCTCTGGGGCGACGGCCAGCACCGCGTCTCCCTCGATGAAGTCATCGTAACCATGCGGGAAACCGGACGGGACATGTCCTCCAAATACAAGGAAACCGCCATGGGCGGCCTCGCCGTCAACGTCGTCGAATGCTAACAACCTCTTCCCCGCACAACCCACCACCAGTCCCGCGCGGAACACCGTTCCCCGCACAACCCACCACCAGTTCCACGAGGAACACTCCGCCGCAGGGCAAACAAAAGGGCCTGTCCCCCGCCGCAACGGCGTGGAACAGGCCCCAATAGGGATGTGGAGATGGGGAGAATTGAACTCCCGTCCGATGTTGTTTCATCAGGGCTTCTCCGGGTGCAGTTTGCAGCGGTTTTTCTCGGCCCCAGCTATCTCGCAAACAAGTAGCTGCCAGGCCCAGTTGTATAAGAGTCCCCTAAGCGCCTACAACAAGAACTTAGAGCAGTGGCCCTCTAAATGACGCCAGGATCCGGGACGAGAGCATTCCCGGGCTGACGGACTGTCTTACTGCTTAGGCAGCAAGAGCGAAGTCAGTGCGATTTGATTCAGCACTTATTGTTTTACAGAGATCGTTTACGAGATAACCCTGTATCCTCGACCCGCTTCACCTGTCTCGACAAACACCGTCGAAACCGATCATCCCCTATTGTGTTATCAAACCCACGCACAGTCACTGGTACTGTCCGTGGACTACTTATCCTAGCGCATTCGGGGCCCGGGATATTCCCGCCGTCACTAGCCGATCAGGCCCGCGGCGGATTTTGCTTCCAACACCCGCAATGCCGCGGCGTCCAGGGTGGCGGCAAAGCCCGGATCCTTGGCGGCGGACAGCAGGCCGGCGTACATCTGCGGCAGCAGCGCCTCGTTGGTGCACAGGGCCACGGTGCCGCCGGCCGCCAGGAAGTCGACGCCGCGCTCGGACACCGGCACGGCGGAGACCTGGACGGCGTCACAAATGTCGTCGCTGACGACGATGCCCTTGAAGCCGAGGTCCCCGCGCACCATGTCCTTAACGATCACGGAGGAGAACGGCGCGAGATTCTTGGGGTCGATCTTCGGGTAGTAGGCGTTGGCGATCATCAGCCACGGCACGCCTGCGTTGACGGCGTCGCGAAACGGCGCAATGTAGGGATCGTTGCGGACCGTGGTGTTGTCGGTGACGTCCTTGGCGATATCGGTATTGGCGGTGACCCTGCCCAGCCCGGGAAAGTGCTTCACTGCGGGGCTGACGCCGGCGGCCAGCATGCCCTTGGCAAAGGCCACGCCGTGGCTGGAGACGGTGGCGGGCGTATAACCGTACTCGCGGCCAAAGGCACCGATCGGCGCGTTTTGCGGGGCAAATGCGGCGCTGGGCACGGTATCCAGCACGGGCGCCAGGTTCACATTGACCCCCACCGAGGCCAGTTGCCGTCCCCACCGGGTGGCGTCGGCCTGCAGGACGTCCGGGGCAAGCTGCCCCTGCTCGATGGCCTCCGGCATGGTGTCGAAGCCGGGGCCCCGCATGATCTGCACCAGCCCGCCTTCCTGGTCTGTCGCCACGAAGGGCCGCACCCCTGCCGTGCGTGCGCCGTTGACGTGGGCCGTCGCGGCCTGCACGACGGCGGCAATGCCGGCCTGACCCGCCGTGCTGCGTCCCTTCATGAACACATTGCCCACGTGCAGGGTGTCCAGTGCGTACAGCGAATCGGCGTCGGCGCCCGTGACCGGCGAGGACACCATCAACACCTGGCCCACGCGCTGTTCAAGGGTCATGGCGGCCAGTTTTTGGGCCGCCGCATCCTTTGCCGGGCTGCTCGGCGCACTGCCCGACGGCGTCGCGCCGGGTGAAGCAGACGGCGTCGGGCTTGGTGAGGCGGACGGCATCGGGCTTGGGGAGGTGCTCGCGGACGATGGTGGGACGGTCGGGGACGGTACGGCCGTAGTTGGCGCGGCGGAGGGGCTGGTCCCGGAAGCCGTGGTTGCGCGAGGGACGGAGGCGTTGATGACGAGCCCAATCACCACGGCGATGACCACGGCGGCAGCCCCCATGATCCACCAATGGCGTTTGGTCAGCGCCATAAAGGCCTCCTAGTTGCGCAGGTGCAGGTGGGCGGCGTTCAGCTCGTCCATTTGTTCATCGCTCATCTCGTCCAGGACCTTCCGTTCGCCCTTGTCCACCTTGGCGAAGCGCACGAACATCAGGATCATGACGGGCAGGTCCATGATTTCGGCGATGAACCACAGCCAGTCCCCCGCAATTTGCTGGTCGCGCAGCGCCGGGGGGAACCACGACGGGCCACCGCCGGCCCGGGCGGCAACGCCGTCGAAAATCGCCGGACTCAGGCGCATCAGCAGGCCGGGGATGGCGTCGGCAAGCAGTTCGATGAACGCAAACACGAACTGCAGCATGATCAATGCCGTGCTGACCCGGCTCCGTTCCTCCACCATGGGCAGCACCATCAGAAGCCCCAAGAGCGGGATGGTGACGCTGAGCAGCCCTTCCCAGACGGGGTCGATGCGGGTGATCCCGGCGAGCGGGGTCAGCATCATGGACAGAATCACCAGGCCAAGGATCGGCGCCACGGCACTGTTGGCGAACAGTGCCAGCGGCCGGCGCGCCAACGCGCCGAGGCGTGTACGCAAGCGGCCGGGACGCATGGCTACCCGGGCCAGGCCCATGGGCAGGCCAAGGGCCATGCCGGCGGGCACCACGAAGAGCAGCAGGGAGATGCGGACGGAGAACGCCCACCTCAGCTCCGCCGAGTAGGCGCCGAGGAAACCAAAGTTGACCACCGCGTAGCTGCCCAGTCCCAGCACGAAGAACGCGGCAACGCGCCACAGCGGCCAGCGGACGCCGGCGCGGGCGGCCCGCACCAGGCCCCACGCGTACAGTCCCCCGGCGGCAAGCAACAGGCCCAGGGCCCACGGGTCAAGGGTCCAGGTTCGCAGGAATTCGCTCAGGGGAGGCATCAGCTGCGGTTCTTCTCCCGCATGGCCCGCAAGGCCTCGCGGTTGTCCTGCTTTTCGCGCAACGACTGGCGCTTGTCGTAGTCCTTCTTGCCTCGGGCGATGGCGATTTCAACTTTGGCCCGACTGTCCAGGAAGTACAGCTGCAACGGCACTATGGTGAAGCCGGATTCGCGCGTCTTCGACGCAATTTTCTCCAGCTCCTCGCGGTGCAGCAAAAGCTTGCGCCGGCGTCGTGCCGTGTGGTTGGTCCAGCTGCCGTTGAGGTACTCGGGAATGTAGACCGCTTCAAGCCAGAGCTCGTCGTTGTAGAACGTGGCAAAGCCGTCCACCAGGGACGCCCGGCCTTCGCGCAGCGACTTCACCTCGGTACCCATCAGGACCAGTCCGGCCTCATAGGTGTCCATGATGTGATAATCGTGCCGGGCCTTGCGATTGGTGGCCACAACCTTCAGGCCACTTTCCTTCGGCACAACGGGCTCCTTCATGGATGGTTGGTGCCGCAGTTGCGGCGCGAAGCTTTAGTTTAGCAACTGCGGGCCTGCGGTCAGAGCAGGGTCATCGGATCGACGGCCACACCGTTGAGCCAGGTTTCAAAGTGGGCGTGGCAGCCGGTGGAGTTCCCGGTACCGCCGGAGTACGCGATCAGCTGCCCGCGGTTGACGTGCTGGCCCACCGAAACCTGCACGGAGGTGTTGTGGTAGTAGGCGGTCAGCAGGGCGTTGCCCTGGATCACGCCGTGGGTGATCTTCACGCCGTTTCCGCCGCCCCACACATCCCAGCCGGCAAAGACCACGGTTCCGGCGGCCGCGGCGTACACGGGGGTGCCGCAGGGTGCGCCGAAGTCAATGCCCGTGTGGACATAGCCGCCCGTGCCGTTGAAGTCGATCGTGCCCGGAGGCGTTTGACGCCAGCCGAAACCCGAGGTGATGGGGATGCCCGCGAACGGATGCTGCAGGCCAAACGCGGACGGGTTTCCGGGTGCCGGCGGCACGTAGGGCGGGGGCACGTAGTCGTTGTTGCCGGCGGCTTTTTCGGCCGCCGCCTTTTCCTGCGCGATGCGTTCGGCCTCGGCCTTGGCGGCGGCCGCCGCTGCCTCGCGTTCCTTGCGTTGGCGTTCGGCGATCTGCGCGGCCACGGCCTGCTGTTGCTGCTCGACCAATTTCATCTTCGCCTGGATGGCCGGCTTCTGCGCCTCAAGCTTGGCATTGATGGCTGCGGAGTCGCTGATGAGCTTGTCCACGGTGGCCTTCTTGGCGGCAGCCTGGTCGCGGGCGGCCTGCTCGGCCTGCAGGGCTGCTTCGGCCTGGGCCTTCAGGTTCTTGATCTCAACCTCGACGGCGGCCAGTCGGGCCTGGGCGTTTTGGTTCGTGGCCGTTTGATTGGTCAGCTGCTCCAGGGCGGCGTTTTGGCTGCGCATGGCCTGCTCGGCCAGGTCGATGGAGTTGGCCAGGTCGCCGTTGTTGCCCACGCCCAGGATCAGGGCGAGGTTGGCGGGAATGCCGCCGGCCTTGTAGGACTGGGCGGCGATTTGGCCGATCCGGCTCTTGGTTTCGGCGGCCTTCTTGGCGTCGAGGGCCATCTGGGCCGTGATCTTGTCCTTGCTTTGCTCCGCAAGGTCGACCCGCGCGGCCAGGGAGTTGACCTGGGCGGTTGCGGCGCCCACACGGTTCTGCGCATCGGCCAGCGCCGCCTGTGCCCCGGGGAGCTGCCCCTGGTAGGTCACCAGGTCGGCGGCCGATTTCGCAATGCCCGTGTCGACGAATTCAAGCGCGGACGCCGCGTCGTCGGCCTGCTGTTGCAAGGTCGCGGCCTTGTCATCGAGGTTGTCGGCGTGCGCCGGCGGCACGATTCCGAGCATGCCCACCAGGGCCAGGACGGCAAAAGAGGAACCGACCCGGCCATACCAGCGCCGGCCCTGCCGCGGGCCGGCGACCTGTCCCGGCTGAACGCCCGATGTCGAAACCATAGTGGAACTGCTCCTCGTGTTGTAAGGCCGTGGGGTGAAGCTCGTGGTGGTGCCGGCGTGCCCCTGGGGGACGGTTGCCTAGACCTTCAGGTTCTTGCGGAGGGAGACGGCCGACGCTATGCCGGCCAGGACAATCCCCAGCAGGATCAGGATCGGATAGATCACCAGCGATTTGGCGGGTGAGATCATCGGCATGCCCGTGGACCCGTTTTCCTGGATCCAGCTTGTGGCAAAGGTGACGATGAGCCACACCGCCCCGGAGGCAAACAGGGCCCCGATGGTGGCGGCGATCACCCCCTCCAGCACAAAGGGCAGTTGAATCACCGTCTTGGACGCGCCCACCAGGCGCATGATATCGATTTCCTTGGCCCGTGACTGGGCGGACAGCCTGATGGTGGTGGCGATCAGCAGGGCCGCGCAGACAATCATCAGCACGGCAATGCCCACCGCCACGAACGTGGCGACGTTCATCCACCAAAACAGTGGTTCGAGCACCTTGCGCTGGTCAACCACGGAGTCGACACCGGGGGTTGCGGCGAAGGATTCATTGATGATCTGGTACTTTTCCGGGTCCGTGAGCTTGATCCGGAAGGAGGAGGGCAGGTTGGAGGCCTCCACCGAGTCCACCATGGGTGAGCTGGCGAACTGCTCCTTGAAGTGGGTCAGCGCCTCGGCCTGCGTTTCAAAGCTCCATTTTTCCACGTACGGCTTCACGGCCGCCGATTCCAGCATCCCCTGGATGGTGTTCTTCTGGTCCGCCGTGACAGGCCCGGATACGCAGTTGGTGTTGGAGGGCACGTCGGTGCACAGGTAGATGGTGACCTGGACCTTGTCGTACCAGAAGCCCTTGAGCTGGCCGATCTGCAGCTGGAGCAGGCCTGCGGCGCCCACGAAGGTCAGGGACACGAACGTCACCAGGATGACGGAGATGACCATGGTCAGGTTGCGGCGCAGGCCGCTGCCCAACTCGCTCAGGATGAAAGCAAGTCTCACGGTTGGTCCTCATTCGTCTTTGTTTCAAGGGTTTCGGGGATCTCCCGGTCCCTGTTCCGTTCCAGGCGCGGCGGCATGGAGTCCTCCGCCGCGGGTCCGTCGCTTTCGACGGCGGCGCTCACTGCGCGCTGGCGGCGGGTCTGTGGCGCGGCGTCGTCCGTGCGGGCAGGTGCGGAGGGATCGGCGGCCGCCACCACGGGAATCATGGAGGTGTACTGGGCGCGGGCCTCGTCACGGACCACCTCGCCGTTGCGCAGTTCGATGACGCGCTTGCGCATGTTGTTGACGATGTCGAAGTCGTGCGTGGCCATGACCACCGTGGTGCCGTTTTGGTTGATCTTGTCCAGGATGTCCATGATGCCGGCGCTGGTGATGGGGTCAAGGTTTCCCGTGGGCTCATCGGCCAGCAGGATGCCGGGCTGGTTGACGATGGCGCGGGCGATGGCCACGCGCTGCTGCTCGCCGCCGGAGAGTTCGGTGGGCTTGCGGTGGCCCTTGTCCGCCAAACCCACGAGTTCGAGCACGCGCGGCACCTCGATGCGGATGGC
Source organism: Arthrobacter sp. ERGS1:01 (assembly GCF_001281315.1). NCBI lineage: Bacteria > Bacillati > Actinomycetota > Actinomycetes > Micrococcales > Micrococcaceae > Arthrobacter > Arthrobacter sp. ERGS1:01. The sequence goes on from NZ_CP012479.1 coordinate 2,709,090, forward strand.
GGCGCGGGACTTGCCGATGACCTGCATGGCGTAGGCGACGTTGGCGAAGACGGTCTTGGTGTTGATGAGCCGGAAGTCCTGGAACACGACGCCGATGCCGCGGCGGAACTTTGGCACCCGCCAGCTGGGGACGTTGGCCACGTTTTGCCCGGCCACATACACCTGGCCGTGTTCGGTTTTGTATTCGCGCAGCACAAGGCGCAGGAACGTGGACTTGCCGGAGCCGGAGGACCCAACAAGGAAGACAAATTCGCCGCGGTCAACTTCCAGCGACACATCGTCCAGGGCGGGTTTGCTCTTACGGTCGTAAGCGATGCTCACATTTTCAAAACGAATCATGACTTTTCGTTGCCCTTCCAGCGAACGGTACTGGCATGCCGGTGCCTGGGCGTTGGTTTGGGGGAAGAAACCACCAGCGTATCGACTATAGGCACCAATGTGCGCCTTTGTTGGTTCCTCGCCCGGTGTGTCGGCGGCCGAAAATACGGTTGGGAGGTGCTTCTCTGCTATTGGGCGGCGTTGCGGTTGTCCGCGCGCCAGCGGATGCCGGCGTCGATGAAGTCGTCAATTTCCCCGTCCAGCACGGCCGCGGCATTGCCGACTTCGTGTTCCGTGCGCAGGTCCTTGACCATCTGGTACGGGTTGAGCACGTAGGAGCGCATCTGGTCACCCCAGGATGCCTTCACGTCACCGGCCATGGCCTTCTTCTGGGCGTCTTCCTCGGCCTTTTTCAGCAGCAGCAGGCGCGATTGCAGCACGCGCATGGCGGCTGCGCGGTTTTGGATCTGCGATTTTTCGTTCTGCATCGACACGACGGTGCCGGTGGGCAGGTGCGTCAGGCGGACGGCGGAGTCCGTCGTGTTCACCGACTGGCCGCCGGGGCCGGAGGAGCGGAAAACGTCCACGCGGATCTCGTTATCCGGGATCTCGATGCTGTCGGTGGACTCGATGAGCGGGATGACCTCGACGGCGGCAAAGGAGGTCTGGCGGCGGCCCTGGTTGTCAAAGGGGCTGATCCGCACGAGGCGGTGCGTGCCGGCCTCGACGCTGAGCGTGCCGAAGGCGTAGGGGGCCTTGACCTCGAAGGTGGCGGACTTCAGCCCGGCCTCTTCGGCGTAGGAGGTGTCCAGCACTGCCGTGGGGTAGCCGTGGCGTTCGGCCCAGCGCAGGTACATGCGCAGCAGCATCTGGGCGAAGTCGGCGGCATCCACGCCGCCCGCGCCGGAGCGGATCGTGATGACGGCTTCGCGCTCGTCGTATTCGCCGGCCAGCAGCGTCACGATTTCAAGGTCTTCCAGGGACTTTTGCAGGCTGGGGAGTTCCTTGGCGGCCTCGGCGAGGGAATCGGCGTCGCCCTCTTCCTGGGCCATTTCCACGAGCACCTCGAGATCGTCGATCCGGGCCTCGAGTTTCCGAAGCTTTTCCAGCTTGGATTGGGCGTGGCTGAGCTTTGAGGTGACCTTCTGCGCCGCGGCGGGGTCGTCCCACAGGTTGGGCGAGCCGGCCTGGTCGGACAGGTCCTCAATATTTTCAATGAGCTTGTCCACCTCGGACACTTGCTCAATGGAGGTGTAGGTGGCGCGCAGCGCCCGGATCTCTGCGGGAAAATCGATCTCAGCCATGATGTTCTAGCCTACGGCATGTGCGCCCCGCCCGGGGTGGTCCGGGCCACGGCGTCAACGAACCAGGTGGGCGCGGGCCGTGCCCGTCACCGTGAGGGTGATGCCTCCGGGCACCAGGAAGTTGATGAACAGTGGATGGACGACGCCGGTCAGGGTGACCTGTGCGGTGTGCCCGTCCGGGGAGCCGGTGCCCTCCGCAATTTCAACGCCGGACAGTGAGCCCGGAGCCTGGTTGTCCGCGAGGTATGCTGCCGCTGCGGCATTGACGCCCCGGTCGGTGAGCAGCGCAGTGGGATCGACGGTTTCGGTGCCGCCCGAGAGCACGAACGTGTCGGCGGCGGCGAGCGCGGCCCCGTCGGCGGCCGAGAGCAACAGCTTGTGGCCGATGTACAGGCTGGAGCCGGCGGCAACGACCGTCATGAGCAGCAGGGCCAGCAGCACGTAGCCGATCATGAGCACCATGATTTGGCCGTTCTCATCCTCCTGCCGGTCGGGGCTGGTGACCCGGGCGTGCTTCATTTGAACCGTCCAACCTTTTGGATGGCCGAGGATTCCACGGTCGTCGCATCCAGGTTCATCCCGGGGATCGCGGCAACGAAGGGCAGCGGAACCTTCAAGGTGACGCTGGCCCGCACCACTGTGCCCGGGGTAAGGCAGCCACCGTCGCAGCTGATGGTGAGCGTTGCGGCGTCGGCGTCAAAGCCCATGTCGGTGATGGCCATCGCCACGGCGTCGCCGGCGGCCTGGCGTGCGGCGGCCTCATCGGGCTCCCTGACGTAAACCTTGGCGGCCTGGTCCGCGGCACCCACGACGGCATAGGCACCTCCCTGCACCTGGCCCACGGTAAGGATCAGGTAGGCCACCGGGATCATGAGCAGGACGGCGAGGAATACAAATTCCACGATCGCGCTGCCCCGTTCTCCGTTGTCGGCGGGCGGGGCGTGCGGCATTTCAGCGTTCGATGACGGCATGGCCGCTCATTTCCAGGGCCCTCCCGGGGCCGAACAAGCCCAGCACGGGAAGCGGCGAGGTGACGGAGACCGTCAGGACGGGCGCGCCGTCGACCGTGGACACCGAGGCGGAGACGTCCTGGGTGTAGTCGGTGCCGAGGGCGGATTCAATGAGCAGCCTGGCGCGCTCCTCGGCGTCCTGGGCGGTCCTGTCGGCCAGGGCCCCGTACCGTGCCGCGGACGACGCGGCGTCGGCCACGGTATTGCGCACGTGCAGCACCAGGGCCAGCTGAACCATGGCAAGGAACATGATGGTAACGATGGTCGTGACCAGGACAAAGTCCACGACAGCCGCACCGCGTTCGGCGGCCTCTCTTAGGGATGGACCTGGTCCATGGCCTCGTTGAACAGTTTTTCCAGGGCGGGCCCGGCGATCGCAAGCAGCCCCGCCACCAATACTGCCGACATCAAGGTGATCAGGACCCAGCCGGGAACGTCGCCGCGGGTCCCTTCGGTGACGGGGCGCGGGCGCAGCACGGAGACCTTGCGGCCTAGGAGCCGCAGCCAACGCCCCAGCGCAAGTTTTGTGCTGATGAGCAGGATCAGTAGCATTTCCCTCGGTGTGCCGGTCTTTTCCATGATGTTTTCCCTCATAGTTGTGATGGTTTCTTTGCGGTGATGAATGGGTGGCGCTCTGCATTAGAGGCCAAAAGTAAGGAGGGCCAGGCCGGGGAAGACGGCAAAGACGACGGTGAGCGGCAGGACACCAAAGACCAGCGGCACCATCATGGCGATTTCCTTGCGACCGGCGGACTCCATGAGTTCGCGTTTCGCCACGTCACGAACGTCCTGGGCCTGTGCCCGCAGGACGTCGGCCAGCGGTGTTCCCCGATTGACGGCCACGCTGATGCCGTCGACAAAGCGGCTCAGCGCGGGGACGTCCAGGCGCGCGGAGAATTCGGCGAGCGCCTCCACGAGGGGCACTCCCGTGCGGGTGCGGGCCAGTACCTGGACGAACTCGCCGGACAATTCGCCCCGGGAGGAACGGGCCACCCGGTCCAGGGCGCTGCCGGCGCTTTCCCCGGCCCCGACGGCCAGGGCTATGAGCTCTGCGAGCGCGGGAAATTCGGCAAGTATCCGGGCCCGCCGTCGTTTGATGCGCGCGCCGAGCAAGTAGTCATAGCTCACGTAGCTTCCCAGCATCAGCCCGCCCGTGATGGCCAGGCCGGCTGCCGCGTTGCCGGTCCCCGACCAGAACATGGCCAGCGACAGGAGCAGCCCGGCCACCATGCCAACCCCGGCCCACAGCAGTTGAACGGCCCGGAACTCGAGCGGCGATTCGGTGCGCCCGGCCTTCTCCAACCGTGCACCGAGGCCGTGGACGCTGATGTTGAACCTGCCCAGCCTTTTTGTGGCGTCGGCCAGGAACAGTCGCAGGATGCGTTCCAGCGGGCCAAAAAGCGCTCCGGCGTCCTCCTGTGCCAGCAGTTTGGAGCGGCTGGTGACGCTGCGCAACTGCGGCTCCACCCTGTCGGCAAACGTTGGTTTCCGCAATACCGGCAAACGGATCAGAACCAGCCACAACCCAAAGCCCAGGCCCAACCCGGCACCCAGGACGGCGGCCTGGTGGCTGTTCACCGCAGCACCCGCCGTTCCTGCGGCAACGCACCGATGCGCAGCATGAGCCGGTAACAGACAAGGGACACCAGGAGCCCGCCACCCAGGACCGCCCACCCGATGGGCGAGTTGTACGCGCCGATCGCCTCGGGCCGGGTGGCCATGAGCATGAGCACAATCCAGGGTGCGGCCACGGCGAGCCGGGCGGCATTGACGGTCCAGGACTGCCGCGCTTCCAGTTCGCTGCGGGTCCGGGCATGGTCCCGCAGGAACTCCGACAACGTTCCGAGCAGCCGGCCAAGGTCGGTGCCGCCCACCTCCCGGGTGAGCCGCAACGCCTCGACGATGCGGTCCGCGACGGGGTCCGCCAGCCGGTCCTTGAGTTTTTGCAGGGCCTGCTCAAAATGTCCCGTGGAACGGTAATCGGCGCCAAAGCCGAGAAATTCGGCCCGCAGTTCCACCGGCCCCTTGTCGCCGAGCTGGATCAGCGCCTCCGGCAGCGACAGTCCGGCCCGGATGGCGGACCTTAGGTGATCGACGACGTCGGGCCAGAGTTCGGCCATGACGGCGGACCGGCGTCGTGCCCTCCACCGCAACAGCGCAAACGGGAGGTAGCCGCTGAACAGGCCAAAGCACAGGGCCACGGGTGCGGCACCCGTCAGGACAAAGACCAACAGGGTGGCCACCGCGGCCAGGCCCAGCGTGCTGGCCACCAGGGATGCCGGACTCACCTGGGCCACACCGGCCTGCTGCAGGAGCTCGGCGAGCCGGCTGCGCCGCTCCGAGTGCCCGGTCGATTCCGGGGACGGCCAGCAGGCGGTCCAGATCAGGAACAATCCCAAGCCGCCCAGCAGCCCCACCAGCGCCGACACTAGGACTCCCCCATGAGCGCGGCGACGTTGTAGCCGGCCGCCGCGAACTTTTCCGGGGCGGGCATGGCCGTTTCGGAGGCGGTCAGCCTGCCGTCCACGGTGTCGAAGACCAGTCCGGATTCGATGACGCCGTTTTCCACGCGTCGGCCCAGTGAGAGGATCTGCCCCACGCGGCGTTTGCCGTTGGGCAGCCTGACGCAGTGCACCACCAGGTCGATGCAGGCTGCCACGGTGGGCACCACGAATGCCGCCGTGATGTTTTCCCCGGCCAGGAGCGGAAGCGTGCAAATCTTCACGACGGCGTCATGGGCGGAATTTGCGTGCACGCTCGCCATTCCGGGAAGGCCGCTATTCAAGGCCACGAGCATGTCCAGGCTCTCGGCTTCGCGCACCTCCCCCACGATGAGCCTGTCGGGGCGCATGCGCAGTGCCTCCTTGACCAGCCGGCGCAGTGGGATTTCGCCGGCACCCTCAAGGTTCGGCTGGCGGCATTGCAAGCCGACCACGTCCCGCAACGGCAGCTGAAGTTCAAAGATCTCCTCCACGGTGACCACCCGTTCCCGGGAACCCATTCCGGCGGCCAGGCAGTTGAGCATGGTGGTTTTGCCGGCCTGGGTGGCACCGGAGACCAGGATGTTCAGGCCGCTGCTGACGGCGGCGCCCAGGAAGCGTGCGGCCGCCGGGGTGAGCGACCCCAGCTCCACCAGGTGGTCAAGGCTGCTGGCCCGCGCCGTGAACTTGCGGATATTGACCGCCCAATGGGCCTTCGTAATGTCGGGAATCACCACGTGCAGGCGGGACCCGTCGGGGAGTGCCGCATCCACGAACGGGCTGCTGAGGTCCAGCCGGCGCCCGGAGCTCTTGAGCATCCGCTCGACCAGGTCCCGCACTTGTTGTTCGGAGAAGACCAGTCCCGTCAGCTCGGATTCGCCGTTGCGTGCCACAAACACCGCGTCGGGCGCGTTGAGCCAGATTTCCTCAACTGCGGGGTCATCCAGGAACGGCTGCAACGGGCCGAAGCCGGCAACGGCGTCGAACACGTGCCGCTTGGCATCCCCCACATGGAAAAGCGGTGGGACGGCACCCAGCAGGGATCTTTCGCCGTAGTCGTTGACGGCGGCTTCCACCAGGATGCGCACCTCGCCGCCCTGCCGCAGGGGATCCAAGCCCTTGCGGCGGATGAGTTCACGAACCTCATCCTCGACCAGTGTGAGCGCATCCATCTTGCCTCCCCGCCTCATTGCGGTCCCTGCCCTGTCCCTAGAAGGGGAGCCTACTCCCCCGGGATTGGGGCCCGCCACTGGCAATTTTGGCTTCTGTGGACAACGTCCCGAGGTAACCGTGGCCTTCTTCACATGCGTTTCCCAGCGAATCTTCATGGAGCGGCCACTATTCTGGGCGGGTGAACAATCTCGCCCAGCTCCCCATCGTCAACGGTCCGGCACCGGCCATCTTCTTTGCCGCCGGTATCCTGGGCCTGCTGTGGCTCGCGTGGGGCAATCGCAGGCACCTGATCTTGTGGATGCCCATTGCACTGTTGCTGGCCGCCGCAGCAACACTCGTTTTCTGGTACCTGGCCGAGAAGGTGTGGAACCTGTGGGGTGAACCGCTTCCCACCAGCAACTACCTGTATGCCGGGCTGGGACTGTTTGCGCTCCTGCTGGCCGTCCCCAAGATCGTCTCCCTGCGCCGGTGGTGGGCACGTCTTCTGGTGCTTCCGGTGGCGGCAATCGTGGTGGTGAGTGGTGCGGGGTTGATCAACCAGAGTTTTGAGTATTACCCCACGATCGGATCCCTTTACGGGGACACCGGCACAACCATTAAGACCATGGGCCAGTTCCAGGCCGAGAATCCCCTCTCGCAGGTTGAGGAGGCCGTAAAGGCGAAGCCCGTGACGGCCGCGGACTGGGTGGCGCCGGCAAATATGCCCGCCAAGGGTGAGGTGTTGAAGGTTGCCATCCCCGGGAAGATCTCCCACGAGTCGGTTTCGAGCGCCTACGTCTACCTCCCGCCCGCATTCCTGGCGACGCCCCGGCCCAACCTGCCCGTGCTGGTGTTGATCCACGGCGTGCCGGGCGGCTCCATCGACTGGCTGCGCGGCGGGCAGATCAACAAGTTCATGGACCAATACGCTGCAGACCACCATGGCCTCGCCCCCGTCGTGGTGATGCCCGACGCCGGTGGCAAGTGGGCGTACTTCCCGCCGTTGTGCATGAACAGTGCCCAGGGCCAGAGCGCCACCTACCTGACCCGCGACGTGCCAAATTGGGTGAAGAGCACCCTGGGCGCGGGGACGAGCTCCCCGCGGCAGTGGGCCATCGGCGGTTTCTCCTACGGCGGCACCTGCGCCATGACGCTGGCAACGAACTACCCGCACGTCTATCCCACCTTCATCGACAGCTCCGGCGAGTCGCAGCCGACCATCGATCAGGGCCAGGCAACCCTGGTGGAGAAGTATTTTGACGGCCATTCGGCGGAATTTGCCAAGCAGGACGCCCTCGATGTGCTGCGGAACCGCAGCGCCAGGATCCACAGCTACACCGGAGTCTCCGGCATCGTCACGGTCGGCGCAAATGACAAGCACTACCGGCCCCAGGGCATCGAGGTCTACAAGGCCATGCACCACGCCGGCATGGACGTGCAACTGCAATTCGCGCCGGGCGGGCACGCCTGGCCGGCCTGGCGGTACGGGGTTTACCAGAACATGGATTGGCTGATGGGACGGCTCGGCGTCAACTAAAGTTCGACGCTTCCAACGCGGCCCGCCCGGGATCAGCCTGCCCGCTTGTTAGAATCAAGGAGCCTGGGATCTGGCTCGGGGCACGATTGGGCGGACGTCCCGTAGGAGAACAGCAAAAATTCATGACTTGGCTTGAGACCTTTCCCACCCTTGTCGTCGCGGCGGCCATCGTCTTCATCCCGGGAGCAATACTGGCGCGCGTGATCGGTGCACGCGGCATTACCTGGCTGGCGCTGTCCGCACCGTTGACCATCACCTTGGTTGGGGTCGGTGCAATTGCGGCTCAAATAATCCACGTCCGTTGGACCCTCCCGGCCCTGCTACTTGTCACTGTCGGTGCCTCGGCCGTGACCTGGGCCGTGAGGTACCTCGTGGAGATCCGCCGAACGCGCGAATCCTCCCCGCTGTGGGTCCGGCCCCCTCTGCCGGTTTGGCTCGGGCTCCTCGGCGGCCTGGCTGTTGCGGTGGTTGTGATCGGTCACCGCTTGAAGACGATTTTCATCCACCCCGGCAACATTTCCCAGACCTACGACAACGTTTTCCACCTCAACGCCGTGCGGTTCATCCTCGATTCCGGCAACGGGTCCTCGCTGTATCTTGGCAACCTGGGCACCTCGGGGGCGAAGTCCTTTTACCCCGGAGCCTGGCATGATTTGGTGGCGCTGGTGGTCCAGGCCTCGGGGTCGTCCATCCCTGTCGGCGTCAATGCGGTGAACATCATCCTGGCTGCGGCGGTGTGGACCATTTCCGCCATGTACCTTGCCACCCGGGTACTGGGCAGCCGTCCCGCGGTTTACCTAGTCACGGGTGTCCTGGCGGGCGCCTTCAGCGCCTTCCCGTATCTTCTGATGGACTTCGGGGTGCTGTACCCGAACTTCCTTGCCATCACCTTGCTGCCGGTCATGATGGGCCTGATCGCGGACGTGCTGCGACTGTCGAAGGGCAGGAATCCGGGCGCAGTCCGGGCTGCCGTATTGATGGTGTTTGCGCTCCCCGGCGTGGCGCTCAGCCATCCAAGCATCGCGATCGTCCTGGGGGCGTTTGCCCTTCCCGCGATTGCCCTGTGGATCTACCGGCAGCTCCGCTCCTGCCTTGCCCGCACCCTGTCATGGTATTGGTTGTTCGTCTCGGTCGCCGCCGGAATCGTGTTTTACCTGGTCCTGAAATACGTCTGGCTTACCTTCCGGCCCAGTGCAAAGGCGTCCTTCTGGCCGCCCATCCAGACCGTCCCACAAGCGTTGGGCGAAGCCATCAGCAATGCCCCCATGGGACGGCCCCTCTCCTGGGTGGTCGCGACGCTGACGGTGGTTGGTATTTATGCCCTTGTCCGCAACGGACGCCATCTCTGGCTGCTGGGCATGCTGGCAGCCGGCGTCTACCTTTTTGTCGTCGTGTCGGGCTTCAAGGCCGGCGAACAGCGATCCTCGCTGACCGGGGTGTTCTACAACGACAGCTACCGCCTCGCCGCATTGCTCCCGGCAGCCGGCCTGGCAGTGTGCGTTTTTGGCACGATCTGGTTGTTCGACCTGCTCTGCAGCCGGCTGAAGCTGACGCCGGCGTTGGGCCGCAAGCCCTGGATGGCAGTCATGGCCGGCGGCACGGTCGCAGCCCTGGCCGTCGGATTCCTGGCCCAGGACGACTCCATTCGCACGACGGTCGCACACGCACGCAGCGCCTACTCGATCTCGGCCAACGCTCCTCTGCTGTCAACGGACGAGGCCGCGCTTATTGCCCGCACGGACCGGACAATTCCGGCGGACGCCACCGTGATCGTCAGTCCCGCCACCGGGGCGTCCTTGGTCTATGCCCTGGAAAACCGCCGGGTCATTCTTCCGGCCGTCGGGTCAACCCTTACCCCGGATGACCAAATGGTCGTCAAGCACCTGACCCAGTTGGCGACGAATCCGGCCGTGTGCTCGGCTGTCCGCGCCTTGGATTCGTATTTCGTCCTGGATTTTGGCAGCAAACAGATCAACGGCATGAGGAACCCGTTCCCGACGTCGGCACAGCTTGCCGAGACACCCGGGCTGACCTTGATTGACCAGCAGGGCCCCGCGAAGCTGTACCGGATCGACGGCTGCAAGCACTAGCCCGGAGACAAGAATGGGCGTGACCTCATCCCACGGATGAGGTCACGCCCATTTTTTGTGCAGTCCCGCTACGCCGAATAGCCCTGCGGGTTATTGTGCTGCCAGCGCCAGTGGTCTTCACACATCTGGGCCAGGTTCCGGTGGGCCGACCATCCCAGGTCCGCCAGTGCCGAGGACGGGTCCGCATAGCTGACGGCGGCGTCGCCCGGGCGGCGGGGGGCGAACTCAAACGGTACGGGCTTGCCGGCGGCGTCGCCAAAGGCCTGGATGACTTCCAACACGGAGGATCCGTTGCCCGTGCCCAGGTTCCAGCGGAACACGCCTGCGTGGCCGGGCAGGTAGTTCAGTGCGGCCAGGTGCCCGGCGGCAAGGTCCATGACGTGGATGTAGTCCCGGACCCCGGTGCCGTCCGGCGTCGGGTAGTCGTTGCCGAACACCATGACCTTCTCGCGGCGTCCCACGGCCACCTGGGCCACGAATGGCAGCAGGTTGTTGGGGATGCCGCTGGGGTCCTCGCCGATGCGGCCGGACTCGTGCGCGCCCACCGGGTTGAAGTAGCGCAGCAGTGCCACCCGCCAGGTGGGGTCGGCGGCGCCGAGGTCGGTGAGGATGTCCTCGATCTGTTCCTTGGTGCGCCCGTACGGGTTGGTGGCATCCAGCGGCATCTTCTCGATGAGCGGGACTTCTTCGCTGGCGCCGTAGACGGTGGCGGAGGAGCTGAATACGAGGGTCCGCACGCCGTGCTTGTCCATGGAGGCCAGCAGGTTCAGCGTGCCAACGATGTTGTTTTGGTAGTACCGCAGCGGCTGCGCCACGGACTCGCCCACGGCCTTGAGCCCGGCAAAGTGGATCACGGAGTCAAAGCGGCCTTCGGCGAACAATGCGTCCACGCCGGCGGCGTCGAGCAAATCCAGTTCAACAAACTCCGGGTGCTTGCCCGTGAGTTCCTCGACCCGCTTCAGCGACTCGGCGGAGGAGTTGGCCAGGTTGTCCAGGACGACGACGTCGTGCCCGGCTTCCAGGAGGCAAAGGACGGTATGGGACCCAATGTAACCGGCGCCGCCGGTGACCAAAACTTTCATGCGTTTAACCCTATCTTGTGGTGAATTCGAGCCGGAAAGAACGGTGCCTCCGCCCCGACTTTAAGGAATGTTCCCTTTTCGGACGCCCGGCGTTATTGCCTGTGCCTGCATTTTTGTCCCCGCGTAGAACCACAGTGAACCGTTGCGGTTGATGCCCACCATGTCGGGTGCGCCGTCGCCGTCGCTGTCGCCAACCCCCAGGAGAGAAAGGTAGGCGTTCCAGCCCGAATTGCCGATCTTCCTCCCTGCGGCAAAGCCGTACTGGTCAGTGAGCTTTCCGGTGCCCGCATAGAACCACAGGGACCCGTCGGACTTGGTCGCGACGACGTCGTTCCTGCCGTCGGCGTCGAAGTCGAACACGGCCGCCACCTGGGACACGCCGGCCAGCAGGGACGCGGGGGCCTTCACCGCCGGGGCATAGCCCTCGGAGGTGGCGCTGACATTTCCGTTGCCGGCATAGAGCCAGACCGAGCCGTCGGGCCGGATGCCCAGCAGGTCAACATAGCGGTCTCCGGAGATATCGCCCGTGCCGATGATTTGGGAATAGGCGTTCCAGCCGGAACGGCCCACCTTCAGTGCCGGGGCATAGCCCTGGTCCGCGGCGTAGACCTTTCCGGTGCCTGCGTAGAACCACAACGATCCGTCGCTGCGGACGGCCAGGAGATCGGGCCGGCCGTCGCCGTTGTAGTCGCCCACCCCGTAAATGCCCGTATAGACTCCCCAGCCGGTGCCAATCTGTCTGCCCGGCTGGTACCCGCCCACGCCATCTCCCGCGTAGAAGAACAGCACGCCGTCATTGCGCACGGCCAGGAGGTCAGGCTTCCCGTCGCCGTCAAAGTCCCCCACCGACAGCACCTGCTTGAACCTGTCCCACCCGGACGTGCCGATCTTGCGGGCAGGGGCATAGCCGTCCTTGCCCGCGGCGCTGCCGGCGTAGAACACGTAGGAGGAATCCGCGTACCGACCGATGATGTCGGGTTGTCCGTCACCATTGAGGTCGCCGGTGCCCACGACGGTGGAAAACTTGTCCCAGCCGGAATTGCCGAGCTTGATCCGCGCGGAGTAGCCCGAGCTGATCGAGGAGGCGTTCCCGGTGCCCGGATACATCCACAGGGATCCGTCCGTGCCCACGGCAAGGAAATCGTCGTTGCCGTCCTTGTTGATGTCGCCGCCACGGACAAGGCCGGAGTAGGCGCCCCAGCCGCCGTTGCCGATCTTGATGCCGGCTCCCACTCCGGATTTCGTGGCGGAGACCACGCCCGTGCCGGGGAACAGCCACAGCGTTCCATCCGTGCCAACTGCGGCGACGTCGGGTTTCCCATCTCCGGTCAGATCGCCGATCCCCGTCACTGAGGAGAACTGGCCCCACTGCGTGGGGGTACTGATGGCGGGTAGGTACCCTTTGTTGTTTGCATCGACGACGCCGGTTCCGCCGTAGAACCACCAGCTGCCGTCCTTGCGGATTCCGGCAAAGTCGGGTTTGCCGTCGCCATTGAAATCGCCCAGAGCGACGAGTTTGGTGTAGACGTTGAACCCGGTGCCGATTTGAATGGCCTTGCCAAAGGTGCCGTCATTGTTTCCGGGGTAGAACCACAGGGTTCCGTCCTGGCGTGTCTGCAGCAGGTCGGATCGCTTGTCGGAGTTGAAGTCGCCGATTCCCACCGTCAGGGGGATGCCGTCGGTCACGCCGGGTTGCGGCGGCGTTGCGCCGTCTCCCCGCGCAAACTTTTGCAGGCTCGCGTATGTTCCGTTCCACACATTGCTGTCGCCGGTCAGCTTCCAGTTGTCCGAGAATTGCCAGACACTGTACACCGGCCAACCACCGGGCAGGCTGCCCGGCCCATATTGAAAGTTGTTGTTCAAATCATTGGGGTACGCGGCAATGTGCAGCGGCTGGTTGGCAAATGCCTGGCTGTTGCCGGTGCACGTTTGCCACCAATCCGCCGTCGTGTAGATCATCGGCAGCCTCTTGGTGAGGGCCAGCATGCGGTTGGAGAAGTCCTTGATCCAGGCCACCATTTGGCTGGCACTCATGTTGTAGCAGGCGTTGCCGTATTGGTAGTAGGGGTTGTACTCAATGTCGAGCAGCGGCGGGAGTGTCATCCCGTCGGCGCTCCACCCTCCGCCGTTTTTGACGAAGTAATTTGCCTGTGCCGCGCCGCTGGATTCGGGGGGCAGGGCAAAATGGTAGGCGCCACGAATGAGGCCCGCGTTGTAGGAGCCGGAATACTGGTCGGAAAATGTGGGGCTCTTGAAGTCGATCCCCTCACTGGCCTTTACATATGCGAAGGCTGCACCCAACCCCGCCTGCTGCTTCCAATCGATGTTTGGCTGGTGGCCGCTGACATCAACACCGAGCACGCCCGAAGGACCTGCGGCCGCGACCGCCATCGGCGCTGCGGCGATCCTCGCCGATTTGGCCGCTTTGGCGGAATCGGCGGTACTTGCCAAACCTTGCCCCATGTATGCGCCATAGGGGCCGCGCTGGGCCAATGAGACTTCCGGCACGGCGGCTTGCGGGGCCGCGGGCGCGCTGCCCGCCTCGGTGGTGGGGGCAACGGTGGACGGTTCCGGAGTCGACAGTGTCTCCGGGGTCGGCCTCGGCGTCGTCGCAGGTGGCATTGGGGTTGACGTGGCCGACGCCGTTGCCGGCGTCGTTGCCTGGGCAGTCGGCGTCGTCGTGGCCTGGGCAGTCGGGGAAAGTGCGGCCTGCGCCGATTCCTGCGGTGCAGCCTCCTGGGGCGCCCCCAGCGGCGCAGCGGCGGCCAAGGAGGGGCTGGACAAGCCCAGTGCGACAAGGGCGACGAGCATGCCCAGGCCACACTTCCTGAACCTGGACAGGTGCTTGGCAGGCAAAAGCGATGTCGGGCGCACGTTGTCTCCTTGTGGTCCAGGACGAGTGATGGGTTGCATCTCCCGCGGCAGGCGAAAGGTGGTGTCTCTGGAGGTTTTCAGCCTATCAAGGCCCCTGCCGAACAAAGGGCGCGTCGGTACCCGTGTCCGGGTTACTTGCGACGCCGGTCAAACAAGAGCCTGACGGCGTGCCTGAGGTTGCTTTCCGGATCGAGGTTGCCACGCAGCGACGGGCTAAGAATCCGGGCCACCAAACTGCTTCGCTTGTAATGGGCAATCACGGACGCGAGCTTTTCGCCGGTCACCGCGTCACTTCCGAGGGCTTCGACCAGTTTGCCTTCGGCGATGGTCAGGACCGAGGCATAGCCGGGCGAGAGTTCACGGAGTTGGCCGGCTGTCTGGCGCAGGGCAGCCAGGTCGGGGGCCGACCAGTCCCATTCCGGGCCCCGCCGGGACAGTGCGCCTATCAGGTTGGTCCGCGCCAGCTTGATGGCCACGGCCCGTTGGACAGACGCCGTCTGCCGCGCCGCCCACCCCTCGCATACGAGGGAGACGGGCTCGAGTTCCCTGGCACACGGCAGGAAATCAGCCGTCACCCGGTCCTCGGCGTCGTCACCCAACACATAGGCCGGGCCGTGGGCCGGGAACTCCAAACGGGTTCCGGAAAAGTACAACCGCAGGCCGGCTTCGAGATCCTCCCCGGTGCGCAGGCCTTCCGTGTAGTGGAAGCCAACGCCGGCAGCGGTTTCGGTGCGCCACAAGCCGCGCGGGGCCGTCGCGTAGGCCAGCCTGTCCTTGACCGGATCGAGCCCGTGGACGCGGCCGATCCGGGCCCGGGGCGTACGGATCAGATCGCCCGCCTGATGGCGAACGGGGGCCACCACAACGTCCGCTCCCGACGTTTCCAGGACATCGAGCCAGTGGGAGAGCGCACCCGGCTCAAAGTAGTCATCGGAGTCCAGGACGGCGGTGAAGGGCGCCTCGACGGCGGCAAGCCCGGCATTCTTCGGGCCCGCCGGAGAGTTCAGGCCGTCGAAATGCTCGATGAACCGCAAACCGGGCGACGGGGCCATGCCGAGTGATTCTTGGATATCAGCAGACCCGACGTTGTGGCAGACGACGGTGACCCGGACTACTCCGGGCCGGCCGTCAAGGCCGCAGGATTCAATGGCTCGGGCCAGCGGCCGTGCCGTGGTGTGCACGGCGATCACCACGTCAATGAGCGGCCCCTCCGAAGGGAACACTGATGTGGGCATCGACTCGGATTCTTCACTTGCGCTGTGCGGGGTCACGCTTTCAAATACTAATGGGCATTCACGACAACCGGATAAAGCCCTGCCGCCGGGTGCCAACGGGCCGTCCCGAAGGCCCAGATGCACCGGGTAGAATGACCCATGGCCGCGGGGCCGACAGGCGTCCAACGCAAAAAAGCAGCCAGAGAGTTCATCCGTGCAATCACCCTTCACCCGAACCGACGTGACCAAAACCAGTACCAAAAGCCTGTCCACGAGATGGGCTTTCGGCATGATGGGCAGCATTTCCCAGGGTCTCGTGCGGTTCCTCTACAGCGTCCTCATTGGCCGGATCATGGGCGTCGCGGTCCTGGCCGGCGTCAACTCGGCCATATCCGTGGCCCTGTTCCTGAGCCTTCTATGGCCCACGTCGTCCGGTCAGGGCGCCACACGATTCGTGGCACAGATGCGTGGCGCGGACCGGCCCGAACAGGCACAGGCCGTGGCGAGCTACCTGGGCCGGCGGATGCTTTGGACCTCTTTGGGACTGGCCGTCATCACGGTGGCCTTCTGCCTCACCTCGCTAAACACCGATATCTTCACCGCCCTAGGGGCAGGGCTGCTGCTCCTCGGCTATGCCGGCTGGTCCTACACCCGCGGCGTGCAGTACGGTGCCGGCCAGATTGCGCGTGCCGCAACCTGGGATGTGGCAGGCTCGGTCGCCGCCATCGTCATGCTTGCCGCCGTGCTCATCTTCCACGCCAACGGCCTGCTGCTCCTGCCCTTGGCCATCTCCTACGGGGCCTACGCGATCGTTTGTTGGCCCAAGCGGCCCACCGTGCCGCTTGACCCCGAGCTGGTTGCGCCAATGAACAAGTACGTCGCCTACGGCGTCCTGGGCACCCTCTCGAGCACGGGACTCCTCCAGCTCTCCATGGTTGCGGCCCACCTGGCCGGTTCGGCGCAAGACGCCGGCCTCTACGCGGCGGCACTGAGCCTGGCCACACCCGCCACCATGTTGGCCCGCACCATGAGCCAGGTCCTGTTCCCGGCCATGGCCGAAGCCGGCGGCCGGGATGACAAGGCAGCCTTGCGTTCCCACACCGACACTGTGACCCGCGGACTTATTGTGAGCATGGTTGGCGTCTTCGGAGCCCTGTGCCTGGCAAGCCCCCTGGTGGTCCAGATTCTTTACGGTGCCAAGTTCGCCAATGCCAAGGACATCCTCCCGATCCTGCTGTTGGCCGTTATGTTCACCACTCTTCCCGTCGCCGCAGTCAACCGGCTCAACGCGACCGGCCTGCGCGGGGTGCGGATCCTTTCCATAGTTGCCGCGGTGGGCCTTGGACTTGCCCTCGTGCTTTGGCTGGTCCTTTCGCCGTCGTTCGGTGTCATCGGTGTCGCCGTTGGCTACCTGACCACGACCATCATCACCTCGGTGCTGCCGTTGGTGTGGGCATGGCGTTTGGATTCCCAACGCTGGACCGGGCTTATGGTCCGCCTCTTCATCGGTCTTGCCCTGTTGACGGGCGGCCTCGTGTACACCGCAATGGAGGAACCGCCGAAATGGGAGGGTGCGCTCCTGGCCATCGGCTTCGCGCTGGTCTGGGCCCTCGTCAACTACAAAGATGTCCTGGCGCTGCGAGGGATTGGCCGCAAGTCGCGCGTCAGCGTCGTCGAGCACTGACACAACTGCCCGTCGGAGACCTACATCAAGGGCGTCCGCCAAGATCTCCCAACCCTGGTCGCACAAGGGCACCCAAAGGCCTCAGCCGATGAAATGGCCCTGATGGGGAGGCTCGGCAGGGAACGTCGAAACTGCACAAGCTGGCGGCTTGCGGGACGGCTGACCCTACGCTGTCGGGTCGCTGACGTCCCGGTAGTGTCCGGTCAATTCCGAGACGCTGGCGGCGAGGCTTCGATGGCCCACCACGAAGTTTCGTGCCACGGCTCCGCGTTCGGCCCGGGCGGCCACATCGTCGGCCAATACGGCCAAAAGGGCGCGGCGAAGGCCTTCCACGTCGTTTTCCGTAAGCAGCGTTCCGCTCTCGGGCGACACCATCTCCGCGATGCCGCCGCTGTCGTAGGCCACCACCGGGGTACCGCAGGCCTGCGCCTCCAAGAGGACCAACCCGGCGGCTTCCCGGGCGCCCTTGCTGAGCCGGCTCGGAGCGACAAGCACCGTTGCGCGGCGCATTTGTTCCCGGACGGCGGTCCGGTCAAGCCTGCCCATCAACTTCAGGTGCCCGTGGTCGGACTGAAGCTTGCGCAGCTCGGCCATGTGCGGCCCGGCGCCGGCGATGACGAAGTCGTGGTCGAATTCGCCCAGCAGGCCGATGGAGGCCTCCACCGCCTGCAGAATCCCCTTTTGGTCGTTGAGCGTGCCGACGAAGAGAATTTGCGGACGTTCCCTGACCACGGTGGTGTCGGGCGTGAACCAGTCAGTGTCAATCCCCTGGTAGTGGACCACCAGCTTGTCCTTGGGAAAGCCGCCCGCAATGGCGGCGTCGGCGAGGAATTCACTCACGGCAAGGACGCGTGCGCTGGCCGTGGCCGCAGCCTTCATGGTCCGTTGCTGGTATTTTTCCATGGTGTTGCGGGGTTGCCGGCCGGCCAGCATGACGTCCGCGCCGTGCAGTGTGGTGATCAGCGGGGACCCCGCCCTGCGGGACGCTGAAACCGCCGGGCCGGCCCAGGTCGCAAAGTGCTGATGGATCACCTGGGGCTCAAACGCCGCAATGGATCGCGCCATGAGGGGCAGGACGGCCGGGAAGAAGACCTGCCGTCGGGAAATGGATTCCCGCCGAAGCGGTGCAAAGTCCCTGACCTCGATGCCGATCTCGGGATCCTCGATCTTGGCGGCCAGGGTAAAGAACTTAAAGGAGAACTCTCCGTCGTTCGCGCCCGACATCTTTTGCGCGTGAGTCAACGCAAAGTAGGTCGGGGGGACAGAGAGGGTTCCCTTGGTCAGGGCGATCTTCACGAACAACCCACCTTCCGAAGTATGGTCCGGCCCATCGCTGGGCACAAAGTGGGGTTCTTGGCCGTTGCCTGTTTGACGCACTCCGCCGGAATGACTTATGCCGCATTTCCGGCGTGGAGCGCCGTGATACTAGCCGTGTTCGGGCCCATGGTGTGCTGCCGGGAGGTGCTGCTGCTCCGCAGATTCCCAGGGGCGGACCGTTTCCTGGAGCGCAACCCGCCGTGACAGGCGTGTCATGGCGATTTCGCTTTGACGGAAGCGCTGGTAGGTGGTGGACATGAACACGAGGAAGCTGACAATCAGGCCGTAGAGCACCAGATCGGTGCCACGGCCGATCCCGAAGAACCGGGCGACCTGGGTCAGGGTTCCGGGGAAGAAGATGGACAGCACGGCTGTTGCACCGAACATCATCAGCATGAGCCGGCGGATCGCCAGGTGCCGGGCGTTGGACCCGCCCCGCATGAGCACGAGCGAAACCAGGATGACGGCCAGGACCAACAGTATTTGAACAATGATGCGCATGTGTCTACCTAAAAAAGAGTTCGGCGAGAATGTTCACTGCGTTCAGGAGCGACTGTCCCTTGGCTTTTGAATACTCGGTGTAGATGATGACCACCGGATGTTCCACCCACTTGGGCTTGATCTTGGCGACCTGGTGGACCAGTTCGGACGCATGTGCCATCCGGTTCTGGGTCAGGTTCAGCTTCCGTGCCACGTACGGGTTGAAGGCACGCAGGCCATTGTGCGCGTCGGTCAGGGGCAACCCTGTTGCCATCCTTGACTGGACGGCCGCCGTCTTGAGGACAATCCGCTTCATGGCCGAGATCTTGGTCCGTGAGTCCAGGAAGCGGGAGCCCAGCACGATGTCCGCTTCACCGCTGTAGATGCGGGCCACCATGGCCTGGGCGTCTTCCACCCGGTGCTGCCCGTCGGCGTCGAAGGTGACGATGCACCCCAACTCGGGGTCCTGGAGGGCATACTCGATACCGGTTTGGAGCCCGGCCCCCTGGCCCAGGTTAATGGGATGCTGAACGACGACGGCACCTGCTGCCCGGGCCGCTTCCTGCGATCCGTCGGTGCTGCCGTCGTCGACGCAAACAACGTTTGGGAAAACCGGTATTAGCCCTTCAATGACGGAACCAACGACGGTCGCCTCGTTGTACATCGGTATGACAATCCAAGTTCGACTCACCAATCCATTGTCCCATACGGGGACTCTCCGCAACGAACCGTCGGTCCATGGCGCGGTCCCGCCGCAGGGCGGGGATCGGGCGGGCCCGGGCGACCGACCCAACCCCAGGTACCGGAGCGATCCGCCCACGTCCCCTAAACTGTCCCTATGCGTATTTTAAGTGTTGTGGGCGCACGTCCACAGTTTGTAAAGCTGGCTCCCATCGCCAAGGCGATGGACGGCCGGGCCGAACACATCATCGTCCACACCGGCCAGCACTACGACGAACTCATGAGCGATGTGTTCTTCCAGGACCTGGGCATCCCCGCGCCGGACTACAACCTTGGCGTGGGCTCCGGCAAGCACGGCGAGCAGACCGGCTCCATGCTGACCGGCCTGGAGAACGTATTTGAGGAAGCCAAGCCCGACGTCGTGCTCGTGTACGGCGACACGAACTCGACCCTGGCCGCGGCCCTCGCCGCCGTGAAGATCCACATCCCCGTGGCGCACCTGGAGGCCGGGCTGCGCTCCTTCAACCGGCGGATGCCCGAGGAGCACAACCGCGTGTTGACCGACCACGCCTCGGACCTGCTGCTCTCCCCCACCCAGGTGGGCATGGATCATCTGGCCACCGAGGGCCTGTCCGCGCGCTCCGTCATGGTGGGCGACGTCATGACCGACGTCCTGTACAGCGTCCGCGACCAGCTCGCCAGCGCCGGCCAGCCGCTTCCCGACGGCGTCACACAGGGCAACTACTACGTGTGCACGATCCACCGCCCGGACAACACGGACGACCCCGCCCGCCTGAAGGCGATCGTTGACTCACTCTCGGCCCTGGGCAAGCCCGTGCTGCTTCTGGCGCACCCCCGTTTGCGCGCCCTCGCCGAGACCCACGGCATCGACCTGAACATCGGAGCCCTGGTGCTCAGCGACCCGCTGGCCTACCCGCAGCTGGTCAACGCCGTTGCCAACAGCGCCGGCGTCGTCACCGACTCCGGCGGACTCCAAAAGGAAGCGTTCCTGCTGCGCGTTCCGTGCACCACCATCCGCCCGGAAACCGAATGGGTGGAAACCGTGGAGTTGGGCTGGAACGTGCTTGTCAACGACGATCTGAGCCAGCTGGCCGGCGTCGTGGAGCGCTCCGCCCCGGCCCCGACCGACGAAGCCCCGTACGGTGACGGC
Organism: Arthrobacter sp. ERGS1:01; assembly: GCF_001281315.1. NCBI lineage: Bacteria > Bacillati > Actinomycetota > Actinomycetes > Micrococcales > Micrococcaceae > Arthrobacter > Arthrobacter sp. ERGS1:01. Next base: position 2,729,484 of record NZ_CP012479.1, read on the forward strand.
CACGCGGCCCAACGCACCGTCGACGCCCTCCTGGCGAAGTTCGCCAAGTAGTCCACGGCTCCCGGCCACCAGCCGGGCCGAACATAAAGGAACCCGGACACCAAGGTGTCCGGGTTCCTTTATGTTTTGCGTGCGGGAAGACTAGCGGGTCAGCAGGCCCTTGACCAGCGTGCGCTGGACTTCCACGTCCTGGTCCGAGCTCAGTGCCCGGGCCGCCGCGTGCGCATTGGCCTTGAAGCCCCTGACGTCGTCGGCGCTTGCGCTGCTGATAGCGGCGGCCAATGCCTCCGGGGTGAAATCTTCGGCGATGACGCCCAGCTCGTATTCACGAATGATCGCCGAGGTCTCGGGGGACGGCCCGAAGACGACCCCGAGGCGTGCCTGGATGAAGTCGAAGAACTTGTTCGGCAGCATCAGCTGCTGGTTCACGGTCTTCGGCGGCAGCGTATAGATGCCCAGGTCGTACTCGTTGAGCGTCGCCGAGAGTTCCTGGGGTGCGACGGCGTCGTGGAACGTGACCTGGTCCATGCCCGCGGTCAGCGATTTCAGCTGGTCCCAGTACCGTCCGCCGTCGCGCGCCTTGATCAGGTACAGGTCCAGGGAATAGGCGTCGCCGAGCAAACGGACCGCCTCGATGATCCCCTCGAGGTTCCTGCCGGGGACGGCTGCGCCGCTGTGGACCAGGCGGATGCGGTCGGGATTGACCGGTGAGGGCTCCAGTTCCTGGAACGTGCCGGCATTGCGGACGACCACCGAGTGCGAGCCGTAGTTCTCGTCATACAACTTGGCGATGGAACCATTCACCGAGCTGATGGCCGAGGTCTTGGCGATGTACTTCTGGCAGATGTACTTCATGAGCGGCTTGACGAGGATGCGCCATGAGGCAACCTGGGTCCGTTCCTCCGGGGCCCACTCGTGCATGTCGCCCCAGATGGGGGCCTTGTTTCCCTCGTCCGAGAGCAGATGCGCCAGCGGCAGTGCCCTGGTCTCGTTGGCGACGATGAGGTCGAAGGACCGCCCCTCCACCAGTGGCCGGGCCGCCTTCACGGCGGGTGCCGACAGCTCCGAGCCCGCATGGAGGTGCAGCGCAAGCTTCAGGACACCCAGCGGCGTCTGGGGAAGGGAAGGCAGGTCGGTGTCAATGGCGAGGTGCTCGGCCGCGGCAGCGGGCTTGGTTCCGTAGCTGAGCGTCGTGACATCGCCGAACTCCGCCAACACATTCAATTGCCGCAGGACACGCGAGTCGGCATTGATGTCGGAGAAGGAAATGCAGAGAATCTTTGGTTTCATTGGTCCGCTTCGCTACGTAGATATGGCCGTTTGTCAGCTTAGTGCATGGGGCGCCCGGCAGACCGGGCGCCGGGTGGCGCGGGCAGGCGCCGGGCCGTGCCACCTGGTGGGCACGGCCGCGCCCGTCACGCGGTGGAGGCGGCTTTCGCAACCGCGGCGGCTTTCGCAACCGCGGCGGCCGCCAGGCGACCCGAGGCCTGCAAGGATGCGTTGTCCGCAACCCAGCCGACCCGGGATTCGCGGGTCTGTGCCCCGCCCAGGGTGGGGTCCTCCAGCACCGCGATCATGGCATCGGCCACGCTGCGGGCGTCGTACGCCGCAGCGCAACCGAGCCGTCCGGATTCGACGATCGCGGCGCCGTCGCCCTGTCCGGCGAAGACCACCGCAGTGCCGCAACCGGCGGCGGCGTAGATCTTGGTCGGCTTGGCGAAGTCGTAGCCCTGGCCGGGTTTGATGCTCACCAGCGCTGCGGTTGCGCCGCGGATCCATTCGGCGGCCTGCGCCGGCGGCACCACGCCACCGAAGTGGACGTTGCCCGGGCCAGCTCGCCGGCAATGACGCGCAGGTGTTCCTCATCGGCACCCTGGCCAAAGAACCTGATTTCGGCGTCCGGAAAGCGTTCACGGACCAGCGGCAGTGCGTGGATGAAGATATCCGCACCCTGCCACTCGCTCATGGTTCCGGTGTACACGAAGTACGGCTTCTCCGCGGAGGCCGACGGGCCGGACGGGTTGAACACTGTGGTGTCCACGCCGTTCCCCACCACGGTGATCCTCTCGGCGGGCACCTTGAACTTCGCCACCTGTTCGGCAACGGGTTCCGAGACGGCGATGACCTCAACGGCCCGGCGCAGCACAAAGCCCTCAAGCGCGCCCATGGCCCGCTTGACGGCTCCGGGGACGGCCATCGCCGACAACGCCTCGGTCCAGACGTCGGCCGCGTAGTACACGAACGGGCGGCGGCGCAGAAGCGACGAAAGTGCGACGACGACGCCCGTGGTGGGCGGCGGTTCGGACACGACGATGTCGGCCTTCGCCGCCAGCAGGCGGAAAAAAGCGGGGATGTCGAAGCTCAGGTACTGCACGTAGCCGCGGACGTTGCCGCCGGCGTCGCGCAGCACCGGCCAGCGGCGAAGCGCATACGCCGGCTTGAACGGCCCAGTCCCCTTCGGCGGCCGCGTGGTGATGACCTCAACCTCGGCCCCCTGGCCCACCAGGCCGTCCACGAGAGCCTTCAAGCGGAAGGCCGCCGCCCCCACCTCCGGCGGGTAGAGCCGGGTGGTGACGACGACCTTCAACGGTTTTTGTGCGGCCACTAAGACGGGATCCCAACGGGCAGCCCGGTGCGGGAGGATTCCAGCACCGCTTCCGCAACAACCAGCGTGTCCTGGCCCTCGGCCATGGTGACGACGTCGTTGCGCAGTCCCAGGACCGCGTCGCGGAACGCTTCGTGTTCGGTGCGCAGCGGCTCCGGCTTGGCGATCGCCAACCGGGTCACATTGCCCTCGGACACGCCGCGGAACGCCGCCATGGAATCCCATTCCGTGGCAACCGTGCCGTTTTCGTAGAACGTCAGGTCCGCGGTGACGGTGTCGGCCACGAACGCGCCCTTTTCGCCCGTGACGATGGTCAGGCGTTCCTTCATGGGAGAAAGCCAGTTCACCAGGTGGTTGGTGATGACGCCGTTGGCCAGTTTGCCGGTGGCGGCCACCATGTCCTCGTGCGGGCGTCCGCTGCGGGTGGTGGTCTGGGCGAAGATCGACTCGAAGCGGCTCTGGGCGAGCCATGCGGTCAAGTCGATGTCGTGCGTGCCCAGGTCCTTGACGACGCCGACGTCGGCGATGCGGGCCGGGAACGGTCCCTGGCGGCGCGTCGCGATCTGGTAGACCTCGCCCAGCTCGCCGTCGGCGATGCGCTTGCGCAGCGACTGCAGGGCCGGGTTGAAGCGTTCAATGTGTCCCACGGCGCCCACGAGTCCCCTGGCCGCAAAGGCGTCCACGAGGCGCTGGCCGGCGGGGGCGCTGGCCGCAATGGGCTTCTCCACGAGCGTGTGGACGCCGGCCGCGGCCAGGGCCAGTCCGACTTCCTCGTGCATGCCGGTGGGCACTGCGGCCACGGCCATGTCGATGCCGGCGGCGATGAGTTCCTCGACGCTGCCCAGCACGGGCAGTTCCTTGGCCACACCGTGCGGGTCACCGAAGGCATCGGCGACGGCCACCAGGTCCACGCCCTCCACTTCACGGATGACCCGTGCGTGGTGGCGGCCCATCATGCCCAGGCCGATGAGTCCTACGCGCAAATTCGCCATGCTCTAGGCACCGGCCTTCACGATGGTGTTCACGGCCGTGACGATGCGCTCGAGGTCGTCCTGGGACAGCGACGGGTGCACCGGCAGGGAAAGGACTTCCTTGGCGGCAATCTCCGTGTTGGGCAGGTCCTCGGTGCGGTTGAAGGAGGGCAGGCGGTGGTTCGGGACCGGGTAGTACACGCCCGAACCGATGTTGAACTCCGAACGCAGGCGGGCGTGCAGCTCGTCGCGGCCCTGGGGAACGCGGATCGTGTACTGGTGGTACACGTGCTCGGCGCCCTCGGCGACCTTGGGGGTACCGACGCCTTCAAGGTTTGCCGTCAGGAACGCGGCGTTGTCCTGGCGCTGCTTGGTCCAGGCCATGACCTTGGTCAGCTGCACCCGGCCAATGGCGGCGTGCAGGTCCGTCATGCGGTTGTTGAAACCGACCAGCTCGTTCTCGTACTGCTTTTCCATGCCCTGGTTGCGCAGCAGGCGCAGGTTTCGTTCCACCGTGGCGTCCGACGTCGAGACCATGCCACCCTCGCCGGAGGTCATGTTCTTCGTGGGGTACAGGCTGAACATGCCGAACTTGCCGAAGGTGCCGACCTTCTTGCCGTTCACGGCGGCACCGTGGGCCTGGGCGGCGTCCTCGTAGAGGTCGATGCCGTGCTTTTCCGCCAGAGCGGTGAACGCCTCGGCCGCAAACGGGTGCCCGTACAGGTGCACCGGCATGATGCCCTTGGTGTTCTCGGTGATCAACGATTCCACGTGGGCCACGTCGAGCGTGTAGTAGTCCAGCTCGATGTCGGCGAACACTGGCGTGGCGCCCGTGAGCGCCACCGAGTTGCCGGTGGCGGCGAAGGTGAAGGACGGGACGATGACCTCGTCACCGGCGCCGACACCGGAGGCCAGCAGGCCAAGGTGGAGGCCGGAGGTGCCCGAGTTGACGGCTACGCTGGCGCGGCCGTCCAGGAGCACATCGGAGAACTCGGTCTCGAAGTCGGCCACCTGCTTGCCTTGGGCCAACATGCCCGAGGCCATGACGGCGTCGACCGCTGCCCGTTCCTCGTCGCCAATGATCGGTTTTGCTGCGGGAATGAAGTCCTGGCTCATGCGTTGTCCTTTGCCTCTTTCAGGGAAATTCCATCTTCAACATACTTTGCCCCGGTTTCCGGGCAGACCCAAAATCCGCCGTCTTCCTTCAACGGGAATCCGGCCTTGCCAACCCAGCCGAGTCGGCGGGCGGGGACGCCTGCCATCAAGGCAAACGCGGGCACATCCTTGGTGACCACCGCACCGGCGGCAATCGTGGCCCAGCGGCCAATGGTCAGCGGCGCCACGCACACGGCACGAGCGCCGATGGACGCCCCGTCCTCGATGGTGACGCCGACCGGCGTCCAGTCGTGGGCGCTCTTCAGCGATCCGTCCGGGCTGATGGAACGGGGGTAGGTGTCGTTGGTCAGCACAACAGCGGGGCCGATGAAGACGCCCTTTCCCAACACGGCCGGCTCGTACACCAGCGCGTAGTTTTGGATCTTCGTGTTGTCGCCGATCTTGACCCCGGTGCCGACGTAGGCGCCACGTCCAACGATGCAGTTCTCACCGAGGACGGCGTCTTCGCGGACTTGGGCGAGGTGCCAGATCTTGCTGCCATCGCCCAACGATGCAGCCTCTGAGACGTCTGCGGTTGCCGCAATCATCGTTGTCATTCTTTCGTTCCTCTCGGTTGGCGCCGCAGCGTCTTTGCGGCCCAACATGCCATGCACATTGGTCGAATCAGTGGAATTGGACGTAAGGGTTGGCCGTTAGGTGGCCATTTCGAGCGAGCTTTCCGCTCGCGGGTCCTCCGTGGTTTGCGCCACCGGAGCCGCCGAAGCCTCGCCGGATCCGGACGGTACGGCATTTTCCACTGTGGCCCGGGGCAGCTTGCGCGGCAACCCGGCCACCAGAAGAAACGAAAACACGAGGATGCCCAAAGCTGCAGGGATCCCCCGGTAGGTGAAGAATGCGTGAATCTGGGAGTGGTTGCTGACGGCTTCGTACCACACGAACACGAAGATGCCGGAGGCGGAAAGCATGAGCCCTGTCAGCGCCCTGCGCCATCCTGCCCGCAGCCATGCCACCACGATCGCCAGCACCACGACGATCAGGCAGACCACCAGGACGAAGGTTGCCGTGGGCATATGGGAGGTCCAGTAGGCCCAGTTCGCATTGGTGGGGTTGCCAAAGCCCAGCGTCACGCCGGTGTGGCTCCCCCCTGTCCGGAATTCGACATTCGAGGTGATGAAATCGACGGTTGTCCGTACGCCCAGGAACAGGGCCGCGATGACCCACCGCGACACCCACGTAAATCCGAAGGCCACCGGCCACATGACGGCCGCGGCAATGCCGGCGATGGCAGTCTCCTTGACTTTCAGGGTCTTGGTGAACGTCACCGCCGCCACGACTGCGGTGCTGAAAACCCAGGGGATGGCCGGTGTCGTCAGCAGGTCAACGTAGCAGAAGAGCCCCGCCGACACCCCGACGCCGGCCAACGCCCACGCCAACGACTTTGACGCCGCCCACGAACAAATGATGATGCCCGCGAATATTGCCGAGATCGACAAGGCCTGGCTGAACGAGGTCGACGGCGTCGACATCAGATTCGAGGCCAGGGCCAGCGGCAGCAACAGTGCCGCGGCGGCCAGCTTCCGCGTCCGTGATCCGAGCATCCAAACGGCGCCGATCGCGGTCCCCAGGAGCAGGGCTCCCGACACGATGCGCAAGGAACCCAGGCCAAAGAAGGCCAAAACCGGTCGGGTGAGAATCGTGTAACCGGCCCAATACTTGTAGTAACCGGCCACCTGGTCCGGCGGCAGGTCCTTGCCCTCGGCCAGGGTGAGGATCTGGCCGCTGCCAGACTCGCAATTGGCAATGCGCGGCATGAACGCGGCACGCTGCACCGGGTTCATGTCCACCGAGCCCAGGCCCGTCCCGACCACCACGCACTCGGTGAAGGTATCGGCGGTCCCGCCCATGCGGTCAGGAATGCCCGCCGGACCATAGGTCTTGTTGTTGACCGCAATGGCCAGCGCGTCGACAATGGGCTTGTCCGGGACCAGCTGGCCAACAATGAGCAGGCCAAAGAAGACGGCCTGCAGCGCTATTGCCCCGATCACGAAAAGACCCACCAGCCGGAGGGCCTTGCGCAGCAATGGGTTCCGACGACCGGCGGAACTGGGCTTGGGGGCCAGCCGCTTGCCGCCCCTCATCGGGAAACCTGCACGGTCGGCGCGGGGATGCTCAGATAGGTGGTCCGGATGTTTTCCTGACGGACCTTGCGCAGGCCCTCCAACATGATGCCGATCATCAGCGCCAGGACGGAGAGCAGGACCAGGGATGAGGCAAGCACCGCCGTCGGCAATCGCGGCACGAGCCCGGTGTCGACAAAATCGACAATCACCGGGATGCCCAGGAGCACTCCGATGGCAAAGAGGATTGCGGCGATCACGGAATGCATGGCCATGGGACGTTCCGTTTGGACAAGCTTCAGGATCATCGTCAGGATCCTGAAACCGTCCTGATAGGTGCGCAGCTTGCTCTCGGTTCCCTCGGCCCGGTCCTTGAAGCCGACAGGGAATTCGGTTTGCGGAAGACGCGCGTTGACGGCATGGACCGTCAATTCGGTTTCAATCTCAAACGCCTTGGACACTGCGGGGAACGACTTGACGAACCGTCGCGAGAAGACCCGGTACCCGCTGAGCATGTCGGCGACGGGGTAGCCGAAAATTCCGCTCACGACCGAATTGAACGCCTTGTTTCCCAGTTCGTGGCCGGCCCGGTAGGCGGATTCCGATTGTTGGGTTCGGACACCGGTCACCTGGTCAAAGGGACCATCCAGAAGCGTCGCGATCATGGCCGGAGCCGCCGTCGCGTCGTAGGTGTCGTCGCCGTCGATCAACAGGTAAACGTCGGCGTCGAGGTCAGCCAGGGCACGGCGGACCACATTGCCCTTGCCCTTGAGGGTCTCGTACCGCACCTGGGCACCAGCCTCTCGGGCGACGTCGTCCGTGCCGTCGGTGCTGGCGTTGTCATAGACATAGATTTCCATGTCAGGCACCGCCGCCCGAAGATCGGCGACCACCTTGGCGATTGCCCCTGCCTCGTTATGGCAGGGGACAATCGCCACTTTCCGAATGGTCACAGAGATTATGCCTTGCCGATGACGCGGTAGGTGACGCCGTCCCACTTCTCGGCGGAGCTGATCCGGCGGCCGTCGATGAACACCTTGACGCCGGGCAGGTCTGCCGGGGCCAGCTCACGGTACTCGGCGTGGTCCGCCTGGACCACAGCGGCATCGACGGGCTCGCCCAGGTGGTAGGCGTCGAAACCGAGCTTGTTCAGTTCGGCGTCCGTGTACATGGGGTCGTGGACCAGGGCGGTGCCGCCGCGGGTCGAGATTGCCTCAACGGCATCGAAGACGCCGGAGAACGCCGTCTCCTTCACGCCGCCGCGGTACGCCGCACCAAGGACGACGACGCGTGCCCCGGCAAGGTCGCCGAACGCGCCTTCCAGGAGGCCGATGGTGTAATCGGGCATGTCGGCGTTCGCCGCACGGGCCGCACGCACCACGGTGGCGTCGGGATCGTTCCACAGGTACAGGCGCGGGTAGACCGGGATGCAGTGGCCGCCGACGGCGATGCCGGGCTGGTGGATGTGGCTGAAGGGCTGCGAGTTGGACGCGTCGATCACCTGGTAGATGTCGATGCCGGTCTTTGCCGCGAACTTGGCGAACTGGTTGGCCAGGCCGATGTTGACGTCCCGGTACGTGGTCTCGGCCAGCTTGGCCAGCTCTGAAGCCTCGGCGGAGCCCAGGTCCCAGACCCCGTTGGGGCGCTTGAGGTCGGGGCGGTCGTCAAAGTCCAGGACGGATTCGTAGAATTCGACGGCCTTCGCGGCGCCGGCATCCGACAGGCCGCCCACCAGCTTCGGGTACTTGCGCAGGTCTTCAAAGACGCGGCCGGTGAGCACGCGTTCCGGGGAGAACACGAGGTGGAAGTCCTTGCCCTCGACCAGGCCGGAACCATCCTCCAGCGCCGGCTTCCAGCGGGTGCGGGTGGTGCCGACGGGCAGCGTGGTCTCGTAGGCGACCAGGGTGTTGGGGGTCAGGTGGCGGGCCAGTTCGGCGGTTGCCACGTCCATCCAGCCAAAGTCCGGGCGTGCGTCCGAGTCAACGAACAACGGCACCACAAGCACCACGGCGTCGGCGTCGGGGACAGCCTGGGCGTAGTCCGTCGTCGCACGCAGTTTCCCTGCCGGGACCAGCTCGGAGAGCATTTCCTGCAGGTGCGCCTCGCCGGGGAACGGTTCGGTTCCGGCGTTTACCAAGTCGACGACGGTCTGGTTGACGTCCACGCCCACCACGTCGTGACCCTTTGAAGCGAACTGGACAGCCAATGGCAGGCCGATCTTACCGAGTGCAATGACTGCAATCTTCACGTTGGGTTTGCCTTTACTTTCGAACTTGGGTGCCGGGCGGACTATCAGCCAGTCCCGTGCCTTTTGCCAGGGTGTCGATTCGCGCGGTTGGATCGCGCCGTTCAGGAGCGGTGTCCCGCCGTGCGGACGTCGTCGCGGAGTGCCACGATCGGCACCCCAATACAGCATACCGTCCGCGGAACATCAATCGGGAATGACGCCGCGGGCCACGGATGCGCCTCCCCCTAGGGACTTAGTTCATGGCCAGGGCCTTCTCCAAGGGCGCCGAAAGCGTCCTGGCAAAGGTCGCGGTCAGGTGGTTGTCCCGGTAGACCAGTACATTTCCCACGACCGGCGGGCACGAGGATCGGGAGCAAAGGTAGCCCTTGAGGTCAATGGTCGTGACGCCGCCCACTTCGCGGGCCGCGATCACCAGCGGGTCCTTCACAGCGACGTTGGGCACATCGCACCGAGGCGCCGAGGGACCGTTTTTTTCGACGCAGTCCGGAACCGATACGCCCGGATACGGGGTGTCGGCAATGACGCTGACCTTGATGCCCGCGTCCCGCAGGGGCCGGAGCATTGCCACATACCCGTCCACGAGTGTCCGTTCGCTCGACCATCGCCATTTCAGGGCCTTGCCGTAGCCGAAGTCCGTCATTCCCGAAACAACCACGCTGTCCGGTTTCATGGCGAGGATCTTCTTCAGCGAAACGGCGTTCTGGCTCGAACAGTTCGTGTAGGTGGTCGTGGCGCTGGCCGGTGGTGCCGCCGAAAAGGGGCAGCCGTTGCGGACCATGGCCCGCACCTGCCAGTTGCTCCTGCCGGCAGCGGCCGCGATCGGGTCAATGTACTGTGCCGCGTGGGAATCTCCCACGAGCACCATGGTCCGGTTGGCGGCCGGGCTGCCGTAGTAGCACCGGGAATCATCGATCTTTTTGGGGTCGTAGACGCCGCAGTCGTCCTTCGACGTCAACGGGACGTCCTTCGTGGCAATGGCGGGGTCGGGGCTGATGGGAACGTTGGGCGGCACCGCGGCCGGATGGTGCGGGGCGAAGGCCATGGCCCCGGGATAGTTGGGGTCGTTGTCCAGCTGCACCAACTGAATCGTCTTTTCGGCAACCACAGACCACGGGCCGACGGCGGCCGCGCAGCTCACAGCCACCAGTACGGCAGCCAGTCCATACGCCGAACGGTTCCGCACGCGGGTCGGGAACCGGCGGCCCGAATTCCGCCGGAACGGCTTGCCGTAGCGGAAACGTTGTTCAATGAAGCGGTGGGACAGCGCCGCCAGGACCAAGCTCAGCGCCAGGAGTCCGGCCCCGCCCACCAGTCCGGGTTGGTGGCCCTGGAGCAGGATGTAAAAGACGATGACGGGCCAGTGCCACAGATAGAGCGAGTAGGAAATGTCGCCGATGTAGGTGACGGGCCGCAGACTCAGGTAGTAGCTGAGGCTTGCCGGGCCGGGAGCAGTTCCCGGGTCCGCGCCCATGCCGGCGAAAATCATCAAGATGGTGCCAAGCACGGGCACCAGGGCAATGTATCCGGGGAATGCCATGGCCGTCGTGAAAGTGCACGCACCCAGGGCCACCAGGCCAAGGCCCGCCCAACCGGCAGCCACGCGGAGAGCCGGCGTGAATTGGATCGAGGGCAGGACCAGGGCTGCGATGCCGCCGAGCCCAAGCTCCCACATGCGCGTGGTCGTGGCGAAGTAGGCAAGATCATGGTTCGAACCGGAGAACAGCACCGAATGGACCAGCGAGGCAGCGCACAGCACGGCGAGGAACCACAGGCATGCGGTCCTCGCGCTTTGCTTCATGAGCCGGCCAAGGAAGACGGCCGCCAAAAGGAGCAACGGAATGACCAGGTAGAACTGTTCTTCAACGGCCAGTGACCAGAAATGCTGGACGGGTGAGACCAGTTCGCCGGCTGCTTCATAGCTGGCCGAGCCGAAGGCCTGGTTCCAGTTCTGGACTTGGAGGGCCGACGCCACGATGTCGCGGGACACATCCTGCCACCGGCTTTGCGGCAACACGAGCACCGACGCACCCATGACGGCCAGCAGCACTGCGGTGCTGGCGGGCAGGAGCCGCCGGATCCGGCGGGCGTAAAACGTGGCGAGGTTGATCGTGCCGGTGGCCGTTGCTCCCCGGACCAGGGAACCAACAATCAGGAATCCGGAAATGACAAGGAAAATGTCCACGCCAACAAAGCCGCCGGTCAGCTTCTCCGGAAACAGGTGATAGAGGACTACCAGCCCGACGGCGAGGGTGCGAAGCCCCTGCACATCGCGGCGAACCTTGGGCGTTGCGGTGGGTGCCGGACCGCTCACTCGCCGCGCATCTTAGAAACAGCTTGGTCAATGGGGCCGTCGAAGGTGACATCCCCGTGATCCAGCAGCACACCGCGGGCGCAGATCTTTGACACGAGGTCCAGGTCATGGCTGACGACGACGAGGGTTTTGCCCTCATCCGCCAGTTCCTTGATCTTGGCGATGCACTTCTTTTGGAACGGCTCGTCGCCCACCGCGAGGATCTCATCGATCAGGAACACCTCAGGGTCGGTGTGCACCGCCACGGAGAAGGCCAGGCGCAGGTACATGCCGGAGGAGTAGAACTTCACCTCGGTGTCGATGAACTGGCCGATCTCGGCAAATTCCACGATCGAATCGAAGCGCTCGTTGATTTGTTCCTCGGTCATGCCCAGGATGGCGCCGTTGAGGAAAACGTTGTCACGGCCGGAGAGGTCGTGGTGGAACCCGGCGCCAACCTCAATCAGGCCGGCCACCCGGCCCCGGGTCCGCACGGTTCCGGTGTCCGGGATCATGACGCCGGAAATGTGCTTGAGGAGGGTGGACTTGCCAGAACCGTTATAGCCCAGCAGGGCCACCGTCTCCCCCTGGTTGACGATCAGGTCGACATCCTTCAAGGCATGGAATTTCTCCGACAGCTCGCCCTTGCGGCCCTTGATGAACCAGACGAAGGCTTCCTTCAGCGAACGGGTGTGGCGAAGCACGAACTGCTTGTTAATGCCCCGGACTTCAATTGCGGTGGTCATCTTAGAGCTCCTGCGCGAAGCGGCCTTCAAGCCGGCGGAAAGTCAGTTGTCCCCATAGCAGGACCGCGGCCGAAACGACCAGTCCCACGGGAATCCACAGGGTCAAAAGGTGGGGTGGCACGCCGGCGCTGCCGTCCGTCGTCGGAAGCCAGAACGAATAGTGGAAGGTTTCCACGGCGATCGTGATGGGGTTGATTTGGTACACCGTGTACCAGGCCTCGCCAAGCTTGTGCTGGACCATGGTCCAGGAGTACATGACCGGCGAGGCCCAGGTTGCAATCATCAACAACATGTCGACAAAGTTTTCCGAGTCCCGGAAATACACGTTGGCCGCACCAAAGAGCAGTCCCAAGCCGGTGGCCAGCAACGCGACGATGATGAACCCGGCAATTGACGCCAGCACTTGGAACACCGTCGGGTGCCAGCCGGAGAAGAAGCAGGCAACCAGCAGGATCACCAGTTGTGGGAAGAAGTGCACGGCCGACACCCACACCGAGGCAACCGGGAAAAGTTGCCTCGGCAGGTAGATCTTCTTGATCAGTCCGCCGTTGCCGACAATTGACCGTGAGGCGTTGCCGAGGGCTTCGGTGAAGAAGTTGATCAGGATGATGCCGGAGAACAGGTAGATGGCGTAATTGGGCAGGCCCGAGCGGTTGGTGGCACTTTGCTCCAGGCCAAGGAAAACACCCAATGCCACGTAGAACACGATGAACTGCACACCGGGTTTTACGTACGACCACAACAGGCCAAGGACGGAGCCCCGGTACCTGACCTTCAGTTCCTTGCGGACCAGCAGCTTCAGCAGGAACCGGTCACGGACAACGTCCGACAGCCCGCCGCTTACACCGGGACGGACCAGCTCATCGTTTGATAGGGACATGGTTGGCTAGTGCTCGCTTTTTTCGCTATGGGCGGCGAAGGTCTTCTCCCACGAAGCGATCGAGGTGATGTCCGTCAGGGCGGCCTTGTACTGGCTGCTCAGCTTCTGCCAATCCTTGAGCAGCATGGCGTGCAGACGGGCGCTTTCGGCCATCATTTCACGCAGCTTCTTCGGGTCACGCTTGTACCAGGACGCACCGGTCCCCTCCGCGTTGGAAACCACGGCGGAATCGTACTGGGACATGCGCCACCAGCGGTTGTCCTGGTGTGCCACGTTGGCCTGCGGACGTTCCAGGCTGGAATCGGCGACGGGTACGGAAAGCTGGCGCACCACGGTCTTGGCTGCCCAGGGCAGCAGGCCGAGGTAGGACGGCGGGCGGACGCCGTGGCCGTGCTTGGGCGGCTTGTCCATCTTCGGAGCCGGGTAGGTATCCGGGTCCGGGGAGAACTGCGAGTCCGAGTATTCACTCATCATGGAGCGGATTTCCGGCAGCTTTCCGGGCAGCAGGCTGTGCAGCTGGGCCGGTCCCTTCAGCAGGTCCCGCAGCGCCATGTTGCGCCCGCGCGCCGTGGCGTACTGCATCGAGACAAGGTGCTTGACGTCGAAGGCGTACGACTGGCGAACCACCTTGCCGCCGTATTCGTACGGGCTGTGGATCAGCGCGGCAATGAAGCGGTTGCGTGCGTGGAAGTAGGCCTGCCAGCCGACCAGGTCATCCTTGTCGATCCAGGACACGTGCCATACGGCCGCACCGGGCAGGGAGACCGTGGGGTAGCCGGCGGCCTTTGCGCGCAGACCGTATTCGGCGTCGTCCCATTTGATGAACACCGGAAGGGAGAGGCCGATTTCGCGGATGATCTTGGTGGGGATCATACACATCCACCAGCCGTTGTAGTCCACGTCGGTGCGGCGGTGCAGCCAGCCGGTCTGGCGCAGGTTGGAGCCAAGGAAATCATGCCCCAGCGTCATTTCCTCGCTGGGGAGGTCCGGCTGGAAGGTGTACGGGTTCACGATTTCACCGAAGGTGTGCAGCACCGTCCGGTTGTACAGGTCGAACATGTGGCCGCCGACGATGGTCGGCGTCTTGCACAGGTCCGCGAACGTCAGCAGGCGGATGATGCTTTCGGGTTCGACGACGACGTCGTCATCCATCAGCAGGGCGTAGTCGCTGCCGTTCTCCACGGCCTCGTACATGCCACGGGCAAAGCCGCCCGAACCGCCCAGGTTGTCCTGGTTGATGATGCGCAGCTTGCCGGCGAGTGCCTGCGCAACCTCGGCGAAGCCTTCGGCCTCGGCAACCTTCTCGGTGCCCTGGTCGACCAGGATCAGTTCCTTGACGTGTGCCAGGGCCTGGGGGTTCTCGGCCAGCAGGCGCAGGTTGTTGATGCAGAAATCGGTCTTGTTAAGAGTGGTGATTTCCAAGGTGATGCTGCCGGGGGTTGCGGCGTCGCCCTCGGCCTGCCATTGGGCCTCCTGGAGGACCACCGTGGAGGAACCGGCGACCAGGTCAAACCAGTACCAGCCACCGTCGCCGAACGGCTTCAGGGTCAGGTCGAAAGTGCTGGTGGCATCGCCGTCGACACGGACCGAGTCGACCCGCTGCAGGGCGCCGCGGGCGTTGGACTTGTACACGATGACGGCGCCGCTACCGGAGGTCTTTACGGACAGCCGGACGTTGTCCACGGTGGTCCAGCGACGCCAGTAGCTGGCCGGGAACGCGTTGAAGTACGTGCCGAAGGACACGCGCTCCCCCGGGCGCACCGACGTCGAGTAACGGGACAGGAAGTCCTCAACGTGGACTTCCTTGTTGGGGCCGGACACCGTCTGTGCCGGCTTGTCGGTCCTGCCGCCGCCCACGGTGGGGAGCTGGACGCCCGTGGCGCTGCCCGTGTCCATGTAGAGCGGGACGGTGTCCATCTGGCTCTGGCTGGGCAGGATCACGCGTTGAAGCGTGTTCCAGTGCCGGGCAGGTGCTTCCATGGTCGTGTTTTCCATCTTTTCGGCTACGCTCACGCGTCAACTCCTCCGCTTTGCAGTTTTGCTCCGCCGGTGAAGTGCGGCTTGATCTTGTTGTCGTACATGTTCAGCGCAGAGCCGATGGCCATGTGCATGTCGAGGTACTTGTAGGTGCCCAGGCGGCCTCCGAACAGCACGTCCTTCTCGCCGCGGGCCAGGTCGCGGTAGGCCAGCAGCTTGCTGCGGTCATCGCTGGTGTTCACGGGGTAGTACGGCTCGTCGCCCTTTTCGGCGAATCGCGAGAATTCGCGCATGATGACCGTGGCGTCCTTGGTGTAGTCGCGTTCCGGGTGGAAGTGGCGGAACTCGTGGATGCGAGTGAACTTCTGCTCCTCGTCCGGGTAGTTCATGACGGCGCAGCCCTGGTAGTCCTCGATCGGCAGCACTTCCTGCTCCAGATCGATCGTGCGCCAGGACAAGTCACCTTCGGCGTAGTCGAAGTAGCGGTCCACGGCGCCGGTGTAGATGACCGGGACCTGGCCGGAGACGGCCTTGCGGGAGTACTCGCCGTCGTCGAAGAAGTCGGTGTTCAGCACGACCTCAATGTTCGGGTGGTCGGCCATCCGCTCGATCCACGCGGTGTAGCCGTTGACCGGCAGGCCCTCGTAGGTGTCGTTGAAGTAGCGGTTGTCGTAGTTGTAGCGCACCGGCAGGCGGGAGATGATCTCGGCGGGCAGATCCTTGGGATCGGTCTGCCACTGCTTGCCCGTGTAGTGCTTGATGAACGCCTCGTAGAGGGGGCGGCCAATAAGCTGGATGCCCTTGTCGTTCAGGTTGGCCGGGTCGGTGCCGGCCAGTTCGCCTGCCTGCTCCTGGATCAGCGCGCGCGCCTCACCCGGGCCCATGGAGGAACGGAAGAATTGGTTGATGGTGCCCAGGTTGATGGGCATCTGGTAGACCTCGCCGTTGTGGGAGGTGTAAACCTTGTGCTGGTAGTTGGTGAACGCGGTGAAGCGGTTCACGTACTCCCAGACGCGTTCGTTGGAGGTGTGGAAGAGGTGGGCGCCGTAGCGGTGCACCTCAATGCCTGTCTGGGCCTCGTTTTCGCTGTATGCGTTGCCGCCGATGTGGTGCCGGCGGTCCA
This sequence comes from Arthrobacter sp. ERGS1:01, assembly GCF_001281315.1. NCBI lineage: Bacteria > Bacillati > Actinomycetota > Actinomycetes > Micrococcales > Micrococcaceae > Arthrobacter > Arthrobacter sp. ERGS1:01. Next base: position 2,745,557 of record NZ_CP012479.1, read on the forward strand.
GAACGGCCACCTTCAACCCCAGCTCGGTGGCGGCTCTTTCTGCAATGGTCAGGCCAAAGAAACCCGAACCGACGACGACTAGGTCAGCGTTCACAAACTCTCCTGATGTTTCCCGCGTAGCGGTTTATGGGCACAGAAATGCCACTGTCTACCGTTCTAGGTTACCCGACCGTTATAGCAACTTGGCGTCGCGTGGATATGACTCGAGGCACGTTTGGCCCGGAATTCCTCCACAGGGCACCCCGGGGCCGGTCTCGTTGACAATGCCCGACGCCGGCCGCCGCGACTTCGTTTGCCTCACCTAGGATCATCCCAAGACCCGCCACACCACGGGGCGGGCGCCGGGGAAGGGAACTGCGGATGCGCTTGGAAATCACCGCGGTGGCAGGTCCCGGAACGGACCCGTTTCCACCCACGGAACTGAGCATCCTCCTGCCGGACGGCGGCCCGGTGAATGGGGAGTTTCCGGACGGCTGTTTGGTGCGGGACGCGTTGTCCGCCCGGTGGCCGGGTTGCCGGTTCACCGTTGCCGGACGGAACGTGGAGGCCCTGTCCCTCAACCGCTCTCCCCTGCAAGACGGCGCCGTGGCGGTGGTCTGGCCCGGCGGTCTTGCACCGGTCCGGTCACGGTTTCGGGGGCAGCAGGCGGATGCCGCCGCCGTCGGGTCCGCCGTGCTGGCCGTGCGTTCGGGCCCGGGAGCCGGCGCCATCTTCGCGCTCCAACGCGGCAGCTACCGCCTGGGGCGCGGCCGGTGCCGGATCACCATTGCCGATCCGTCGCTGTCGCGGCACCACGGCACCCTGGTGGTGGGCGGCCACGCCATGAAACTGCTGACCGCACCAGGCTCGGCCGGTTTCATCCTGCAGCATCAGCGGCCGGATGCGAGCGCCGAAGGCGCGAGTCCGCAAAGAGGTGTCAGGTCAAGAGGAACCCCACCAATAAATACCAGGCACGGCCAGCAGGTCACCGTGGAGGCCGGGGACATCATCCGCGCCGGCATGAGCAGCTTTACGATCGAATTGACCACGCCGCTTGGCAGCTCGGGGACTCCCCCGGCACGGTCCGGGGGCGCCCCGCAGCTTTTGAGCGCGGCGGCCCTGGAGCCAGTCCAGCTTCCGCCGGGGCCTGGTCAGCTCCGCGGACGCCGCGCCATGGCGGCCGCGGGCGTCCTGCCCCTCGTCATGGGCGTGGCGCTGGCGTGGCTGACGGGCTCGTGGCTGTTCCTGGCATTTTCGGGCATGGGGATGGCCACAGTGCTGGTCCCGTTGTTGGGCGGGGCAGGCCGGCGCAGGGAATTTTCGGCGGCGGTCGCAGCAGGGACGGCGTTGGACGCCTCCCGCCGGGCCGCGGCGTTTCCCGGGGCGGACACCCTCATGGCCCTGGCTGCGGAGCACCGGTGCAAGCCGCCATGGCAGGCGGGCGCACGGTGGGAACTTCGCGTCGGGACCGGGCGGCAGCCGGCCCGGCTGGCGTTGTCGCCGCCCGATCCCGGCTACAGGCCGCCGGCGGTTGCCGATCTTCCCGTCACGGTGCCGCCGTCAAATCGGCCGCTCGTCATCTTCGGACCCGACGTGAGCGTGGCGCACCTGTTGAATTTCGTCCTGATGCAGCTCGATGCAGCCGGTATTGCCGCCGTGCTGCTGGGCCCCGCGGCGGAGTTGCCCCTATGCGCCAGGTTCCTTCCCAACACTCGGCTCGCGGTGACACCGGCCGCCGCCCTCGCCGCCATCGCGTCCCTGTGTCCGCCCGCCGCCACCCCGGCCAGACCGAACTTTGCCGCCACGGCCGCCCCTGCCGCACAACCCGGCGACGTGCCGTGCGTTCTGGTCACTATCAATGCCCCGCAGGAATCCGTGCCGAGCTGCCCGCCGGGTGTCGCCACCTTGGTGTTCATATCGGAATCCGCCGGCCACCCCGTTGCACATGACCCCGGCGCGCCGTCAGTGCGCCTGGCGGCCAGCGGCGACCATGTCTCCGGCAGCCTGGCCGGGATGGAATTTGTTCCCGACGGCGTCCCTTCCTCCGTCTTTGACCGATACTGCCGGCTCAGGGCAAAAGGTGTCACATCCGGGCTGGCGGCGCTCGGAATTGGACCTTCAAGCGTGCCACTGCCGGAATGCTGCACGGTGCCGGAGATCGCACGCCTTTGGCGGAACGCCCTGGACGGCCCGCTGGGGGCGGTTCCGATTGGCCGCTCGGACACCGGGATCGAATATCTGGATTTGGGCCGTGACGGCCCGCACCTCCTGGTTGGCGGCACCACGGGGTCCGGGAAGTCGGAGTTCCTTCGCACGCTGGTGGGCGGCTTGGCGGCGGCCCACTCCCCGGCGGACCTGCAATTCCTGTTCATCGATTTCAAGGGCGGCGCGGGGCTTGGCCCGTTGCAGGCGTTGCCGCACACCAGCACGCTGGTGACCGATCTTGACGGGAGGTCCCTGGAGAGGACATTGGGGTCCCTGCGGGCGGAGATTCACACGCGGGAACAGCTTCTATCCGCAGCGGGCGCATCCGACAGCACCGCCTACCGCGCTGCGCTGCGGAAGACTGCGGGACATCCCGGCGACTGCGGCAACTCCGTGGCCCACCTGGTGGTGGTTGTCGATGAATTCAGGGTCCTCGTGGACGAATTCCCCGATGCCATGGCCGAACTCATGCGCATTGCCTCCGTCGGCCGGTCGCTGGGCATGCACCTTGTCCTGGCCACGCAACGTCCACAGGGCGCATTGAATGCCGACATCCGCGCCAATGTGACCAGCTCGGTATGTCTTCGGGTGCAGTCCGCCCACGACTCGGTGGATGTGGTGGGCACCGGCGCAGCTGCCGGCATCAGCGTTGACACACCTGGCCGGGCGTTCATGAGCCGGGCTGGCGGCCGGCCCACCGAGTTCCAGTCCGCCACGCTTGGCGTGCCGGGATCCCGCGACTCCGCGCCACCCCGCGCGGAGTTTGCCGTCGATCGGTTGAACGGCGTCCGGCCGGCAGGTGGCCCTGGGCCGGTCTGCATTGGCCCCGGAACCAGCGACACGCAGTGCGAAAGCAATGTTGCGGCCGTGGCGGCATTGCTGACGCGGGCATGGAAACTGATGGACCGGCGGGCCGCCCCGCCCGTCGTTGCACCGGAGCTGCCCACAGTCATGGACGAGGTGGTGGCAATGGGAAGGCATCACACGTGGGCGGAACCGGGGATTGGCCTGGCGGACATCCCCGAACGGCAATTGGTGGCGCCCCTGCGATGGGTGCCGCAGCAACACTCACATCTTGCCTGCATCGGCCCGCGGCCCGAGTCTTCGGCCGCTGTTGCCCTGTTGGCCCGGAGTCTTCTGCAAGCAGGATTCCCCGGTGGCGGCACGCCGCGGCACTTCCTTTATATCCTCGACGGCGACGGCTCCCTGGCTGCCCTCTCGACCGCCGCCGGGGTTGGCAGCTACGTAACCCCGCACAGGCCTCGAACCGCGGCACGGCTCCTGGCCCGCCTGCTTGAGTCCGCCGCAGCCACGGAATCCTCCCTCGTGGTGTGCGTGAGCGATTGGGGCCGGTGGGCCGCCGTCCTTCGCTCCGGTCCATGGCCGTGGGCGGAGGACGCGATGGGCGAACTTGTCCGGCTCGGCCTGCCAAACCTGGCAGTCGTTATCGGTGGCGAGCGGGAACTGCTGTCGGCACCCTTCATGGCGGCCATTCCCAACCGGCTGTTCCTACCTTGCGGGGCGAGCCCGGAATCCCGGATGCTGTGGCCCAGGATGCCCGCATTTTCAGCGATTCCCGGACGGGCGGCGGTCCTTGGTCCGATCAATGCGGCCGTTTCCGGCGGGCCGGCAGACACCGCCCATGTCGTGCAGCTGGCCCGGGCGGCGGAAGGTCCCGGGCCGGCAGGGGAAGCCGCCGCCATAGCGCCGGCGCCCCTTGAGGTTGTTGACCTTCCCGATGCCCTGACGATGGGGCAGGTTCGGGCCGCGATGCTGCGCACGTCCGGCGGCCCGGCCCGGCAGGGGGCGGGTCCGGGCGCAATGCGGACTATCGTGCTGGGCCTCGGAGGTGACGGAAAATCTCCGGTCGCACTCGCCGTCACCGCGGGGACGGTGATTCCCGTGCTGGGCAGTCCCGGCACGGGCAGGACGACCTTCTTGGCCGCCGTCCTCGCCCTGAACCCCGCCCTCTCATCGGCCGGTCGCTCCGGGGAAATAATGTGTATCGATGATGCGGGCCCCCTGGAACCCGGGCAAGTCACAGCCTTGACAGAAGCCCTGTCGGCCGGCGCTGTGGTCTTCCTGGCAGTCTCGGACCGCGCCATGACGATGGCACGCTTTCCCGTCGAATGGGGGCTGCGCGGCGCCGAACAAGGAATCGTGCTGCGTCCCAACCGCCCTCGGGACGGCGACCTCCTCGGGGTCCGGCTGGACACCGCCGGAGCCGAACCTCCGGGACGGGCCGTAGCTATTGATCACGGCCGGTGCGAGTGGTTTCAATATCCCGTTGTCGACGAGCGACCACCGTGACATGCCGCGTGCTGTGGCGGCCCGGGGACTACAGGATCGGCTGCCCGCCACCGGTGCGGAGCGAATATGCCACAACCTTGGGCGTGAACAAAAAATAGATGACGGCCAGCGGCGGCAGCAAAAGGACAAGGCCGATCAGCGTGGAGCCGCCCAACAGCGCCGGAAAGGCAATTGCCACCATGAGCAACTGCCAGACAAAGGCGGCGGACCGGGTCCACCTGTACCCCTTGAATGCGTTGACGGCCACAGCGCCCAGGCCGGCCGCAAGGGCGAACACGAGCACAATCAGGAACACCGTGCTGGGCAGGGACTGGGCGGTCTGGGTAAAGGCCCCGACGATGAACCAGATGCCGGCGGCGGCCAATGCCAGGGCTTCCAGTGCCACCACGATCGCGATGACATAGACGCCCGGCGGCCTCGCCGTGGGGGATGCCTCGGAGCCCGTTTGCGGGCCGTTTTGGTGCGCCGGATCCGGCTGTTCGGACGGGTTCATGGAAGGTCTTGACACAACTGCACCCTACCGGAGATAGTCAAGGAACAGCCATGAACGCCTGATTCATTGTGACGCATCGCTCACGACTGGGCACCAAGTTATGCATCGAAACCCCTTGTTTACAAAGAGTTAACATGACACGCTTAACTCGATGACCTAGAGGGGCCGATAGAGGCCCTTTTCTTATGTGGCCAAACGTGAAATTTTTCACAAACAGCCTCCCGTTCTAAAAGGAGTGAGTGATCAGCATGGACTGGCGTAGTCGCGCAGCCTGCCTCGACAAGGACCCGGAACTGTTTTTCCCCGTGGGAAACACAGGACCGGCATTGCTGCAGATCGAGGAAGCAAAGAGCGTGTGCCGTCGATGCCAAGTCGTCGACACCTGCCTGAAGTGGGCCATTGAGTCCGGTCAGGATGCAGGAGTCTGGGGCGGCCTGAGCGAAGATGAACGCCGCGCCATGAAGCGCCGCGCCGCCCGCGCCCGCCGCGCCAGCTAGCCTGCCGGCCAAACACTTACAAAAGGTCCGCACCACGTCTCGAACGTGGTGCGGACCTTTTTTGTGGCGTCCCAGTGTTGCTGCGAGCCGGTTTCGCCTTTTAGTGCCGGCGGATGAGCGCCATCTCCAGCGTCACCACGGTGCCGCCACCCTCGCGCGGTGTCCACTCGATGGTTCCGCCCAGTTCGCTTGTCACCAGCGTGCGCACGATCTGCAAGCCGAGGCCTTCGGCAATGTGTCCGGCGGGCAGTCCAACGCCGTCATCGGCAATCGCAACGGTCAGGGCGTCGTCGTCGGCCTGGTTCTTGTGCCGGTTGGCCATGAGCCAGACCGTGCCCTCCCGGTCCTGCAGGCCGTGCTCCACGGCGTTCGTGACGAGTTCGTTGATGACCAGGGCCAGCGGGGTTGCGAAGTCACTGGGAAGTTCACCAAAGGCGCCCTTCTTTTCCGTGTGGACACGCTGGGATGGTGAGGCGACCTCGGCGGAAAGCCGGAACTGCCGGTCGATCAGCTCGTCGAAATCGACGCTTTGGGCCAGCCCCTGGGACAGGGTCTCATGCACCAGGGCAATCGTGGAGACCCGCCGCATGGCCTGCTCCAGGCCTTGCTTGCCTTCCTCGCTGTGCATGCGTCGGGACTGCATGCGCAGCAGGGCAGCCACCGTCTGCAGGTTGTTCTTGACCCGGTGGTGGATCTCGCGGATCGTGGCGTCCTTGGTGACAAGCTCCTGCTCGCGGCGGCGCAGTTCGGAGACGTCCCGGCACAGCACCAGGGCGCCAAAGCGTTCGGTGGCGTCCCGCAGCGGAATGGCCCGCAGGGACAGGCTGACGCCGCGGGATTCAATCTCCGTCCGCCAGGGCATGCGCCCCGTGACCACCAGAGGGAGGGTTTCATCGACCATGCGCCGGTCCTTGAGCAGCCCCGTGGTGACCTCCGCCAGGGACCTGCCCTCCAGCGACTCGCCGTCGCCAAGGCGCCGAAACGCAGACACCCCGTTGGGGCTGGCGTATTGGACGATGCCGTCGACGTCCAGGCGCAGCAGGCCGTCCCCCACCCGCGGGGCACCGCGGCGGGAACCCGTGGGCGAGGCAAAGTCGGGCCACAGCCCCAGCGTGCCCATTTTCAAAAGATCGTAGGCACATTGCCGGTACGTCAGTTCCAGCCGCGACGGCATGCGGGAACTGGACAGGTCCATGTGGGTGGTGATGACGGCCAGGGTGCGGCCGTTGCGAACCATGGGGATGGCCTCGACCCGCATGGCGAGATCGGCGTTCCAGATGTTCGTCTCCGCGGAGCGTTCAATGTTCTGGCTCCGCCAGGCGGCCCCGACCAGCGGCTCGAGGTCGCCCTGGATGGCATCGCCCACAAAGTCCGAGTGGAACATGGTGTGGCTCGTGGAGGGCCGGACGTGGGCCAGCGCCACATAGCCTTTTTCCGGGTGCGGGAACCACAGCACCAGGTCGGCGAAGGAGAGATCGGCAATGAGCTGCCAGTCCCCCACCAAGAGGTGCAGCCATTCGGCGTCTCCGGGGCCAAAATCAGCGCCTTCCCTGATCATGTCGGCAAAGATGGCCACCCGGACTCCTTATGTGGTGGGGAGGTGCCCGGTTCCATGGCGGAACCGGGCACCTGCGAAAAATTGCTAGCGTCGAACGATCGAACGCAGCAGCCTCAATGCTACCGACAAGGACGCCATGTCGTCTTGTTCGAGCTCGTTGACCTCGGCGAACATCTTGGTGGCCCTCGCCAGTTGTTCCTTGTTCGCCGCCTCCCAGCCCGCGATCCGTTCCATCGTGGCGATGCCGTCCTCCGTGCTGAGCATGACGTTGCGGGTCATGTCCGCCGTCGTGGCGTAGAGGTCGTCACGCAGGGCGGCGCGGGCCAGTGCCTGCCACCGGTCGTTGCGCGGCAGCGCCGTGATGCGTTCGAGCAGGGCGTCGACCCCGTAGCGGTTGTACAGCGCGTAGTACACGCTGGCCACGTCCGCCACCGGTTCGTCGATGGATTCGCTGACCTTGGCCACGTCCAGCAGCGGGAACGTCTCAAACAGTTCCGCCCACTGCCGGCCCAGCGCCTCGGGCATCTCAAACTCGCGGGCACGGTCATACCAGGCCTGGACGCGTTCGGCGTCGTTGCCCTGGAAGAAGTCGCCCATGTGCGATCCCAGGGCACCCACCACCGGCTTGAACTGCTCGATGACCTCGGCGATGGTGCGTTGGACGTTGCCCTCGTTGACCAGCCAGCGCAGGGCGCGGTCCAGGAGCCGGCGCATGTCCAGCTGCACGGTGCACCATTGTTCGGTGGGGAACGACGGCGGCAACTGGCGCAGGGCCTTCGTCATGGTGTCGAAGTCAAAGATCTCATGCAGCGCGACGAAGGCCTTGGCGATCACGGTCTCGTCCGCGGAGGACTCCTCCATGGCCCGGAAGGCAAAGGTGATCCCGCCCAGGTTCACCATGTCGTTGGCGACGAGGGTTGCAATGATTTCCCGGCGCAGCGGGTGGGTGTCCAGTTCGGCGTCGAACCGTTGTGCGACCTGGGCCGGGAAGTACCGGCGGAGGGTCGACTTGAACCAGGGATCGTCGGCAAGGTCGCCGGCACCGAGGGCCGTGGCCAGTTCCATCTTCGCGTATGCGGCGAGCACGGCAAGTTCCGGAGAAGTCAGGCCCTGCCCGCCCTGCAGGCGTTCGTGCAGTTCGGCGTTGCTGGGCAGCGCCTCGAGCTCACGGTCGAGGTCGCCGTGCTCCTCAAGCCAGTCCATGAAGCGCTCGTAGCTGGGGCTCCACTCCACCACGCGCTGGCGGTCGTTGAGCAGCAGCACGTTCTGGTCGATGTTGTCCTCGAGGACCAGCTGGCCGATCTCATCGGTCATGGACATCAGGAATCCCGTGCGTTCGTCCGCACCGAGCTTGCCGGCGGCCACCATGCGGTCCACGAAGATCTTGATGTTCACTTCGTGGTCGGAGCAGTCCACGCCGGCCGAGTTGTCGATGGCGTCGGTGTTCAGGATGACCCCGTGGAGTGCCGCCTCGACACGCCCGCGCTGGGTCATGCCCAGGTTTCCGCCTTCGCCGATCACCTTCACGCGCAGGTCCCGGCCGTCCACCCGGATGGCGTCGTTGGTCTTGTCGCCGACCTCAGCGTTCGTCTCGGTGCTGGCCTTGATGTAGGTGCCGATGCCGCCGTTGTAGAGCAGATCGCTCGGGGCCAGCAGGATCGCGCGCAGCAGTTCCGGCGGGCTGAGCTTGAGGGTTCCGTCGGGCAAGCCGAGGGCCGCCCGCACCTGCGCGGAGATCGGGATCGACTTCAGCGTGCGCGAGTACACGCCGCCGCCGGCACTGATCAGCTCCGGGTTGTAGTCCTGCCAGGACGACCTCGGCAGATCGTAGAGGCGCTGGCGCTCATCGAAGGACACCCCGGCATCGGGGGTCGGGTCGAGGAAGATGTCCCGGTGGTCAAAGGCGGCCACGAGCTTCACGTGGCGGGTCCGCAGCAGGCCGTTGCCAAACACGTCACCGGACATGTCCCCAATGCCAACGGCCGTGAACTCCTCATTCTGGGTGTCGACGTCGAACTCGCTGAAGTGCCGCTTGACCGACTCCCACGCGCCGCGGGCCGTGATGCCCATTTCCTTGTGGTCGTAGCCGACCGAACCGCCGGAGGCAAAGGCGTCGCCGAGCCAGAAGCCGTACTCGGCGGAAATCGCGTTGGCCGTGTCGGAGAACGAGGCCGTACCCTTGTCCGCGGCGACCACCAGGTAGGTGTCGTCGGAGTCGTGGCGGACCACGTTTTCCGGCGGCACCACCACTTCTCCGGCGTCGGTGGCGACAAGGTTGTCGGTGACGTCGAGCAGGCCGCGGATGAACGTCTTGTAGCTCTCCTGGCCCTCAACCATCCACGCGCCGCGGTCGATCGCGGGGTTGGGCAGCTGTTTGGCGAAGAAGCCGCCTTTGGCGCCGGTCGGGACGATCACGGCGTTCTTGACGGTTTGCGCCTTCACCAGGCCCAGGACCTCGGTGCGGAAATCCTCCCGGCGGTCCGACCAGCGAAGACCGCCGCGCGCGACCTTGCCAAAGCGCAGATGCACGCCCTCAACCCGGGGCGAGTAGACCCAAATCTCGAACATCGGTCGCGGGAACGGCAGGCCGTTGATCATGGAGGGGTCAAGCTTGAAGCTCAGGAAGTCCCGGCCGCGGTAGTAGTTGGTGCGCAGCGTTGCCTCGAGCAGGTTCGCGATGGTGCGCAGCACCCTGTCCGCGTCCAGCGTGGGGACGCCCTCGAGGGCCTCGTTCAGGCCGGCGCGGGCCGCCTCGATCCGCTCGGGGCGGGTTGCGGCGTCGCCGCTGGGGTCAAAGCGGGTTTCAAACAACGCCACCAGGGCACGGGTGACCGGGACGTTGTGCAGGAGGGTGTCGGCGATGAAGCCATAGGAATTCGTGTTGCCCATTTGGCGCAGGTACTTTGCGTAGGCGCGCAGGATCACGATTTGGCGCCAGTCCATGCCCTCGGTCAGCACCAGGCGGTCAAAAAGGTCCGACTCGCTGGTCCCCGTGGTGGCCGCCCCAAACGCCTCGGTGAGGAGGGTTGCCGTGGCCAGCGGGTCGACGCCGGCCGGGTACTTCAGGCCGAGGTCGTAGAGGAAGAAGTCGCGCTTGTCGGCCGATTCGATCTCAAACGGCCGCTCGTCGATGACCTCGATGCCGAGGTTGTGGAAGAAGGGCAGGATCTTGCTCAGGCTTTGCGGGTGCGCCATGTACAGCTTGACGCGGGCGTCCTCGCGGAGGCCGTCGCCGGCGGACCGGGGCAGGTAGACCTGCATGCCGGGGGCGCATTTGTCCGGGCTTGTGCCGGCGGCCACGATCGCCTTGTAGGTGGTGTCAAAGTCTTCGAAACGCTTGATGTCGGCCAGGGCGTCCTCGACCTCAAAGTCCACCCGATAGCTGGCGGGGAAGGCCTCGGACCATTTGCCGGCAAGGCGGTCGGCCTTCTCCAGCGGCAGGGTGTCGCGCAATACCTCGGTGATGCCTTCGGGCCAGGACCGGGCGGCCATGACCAGGCGCTGTTCGAGCTCGGCCGCTTGCAGGTCCGCGGGGACAAAGTAGTCCTTGGGCAGGCGGATGCGGAAGAACAGCCGGGCCAGGGCCGATTCGCTCATCTTCGCTTCGAAATCGATCGAGACGGCGTCGAAGGTGCGCGTGAGCTCGTCCTCGATGCGGCGGCGCACGGCGGTCGTGTAGCGGTCACGCGGAATGTAGATCAGCGCGGACATGAAGCGTCCGTAGATGTCGGGGCGCAGGAACAACCGGGTGCGGCGTCGTTCGGCCAGCCGCAGGATCCCGTCGGCCGTCTCGATCAGGTCGTCGGTTTCCATCTGGAACAGCTCGTCGCGCGGGTAGGTCTCCAACACGGCGAACAGGTCCTTGCCCGAGTGGGAGTCCGGGGGGAAGCCAAAGTGGCGCAGGACGGCGTCGACCTTTTCCCGCACCACGGGGATGTTGCGCACGGAGCCGGTGTAGACGGCGGAGGAGAACAGGCCGATGAAACGCTGTTCGCCGTTGACGTTGCCCTGCGAGTCAAAGGACTTGATGCCGATGTAGTCGAGGTAGGCGGCGCGGTGGACGGTGGAACGTGAGTTCGCCTTGGTGATGACCAGGACGCGCTTTTCCCGTGCCTTGCGCTGGCCGGTGGTGGTCAGGTGCTGGACGGTGGGGTGGGTGGAGCCGTCCCTCAGCAGGCCAAGCCCGCTGCCTTCGCGGTTGACCAGGACGTCCTCGCCGTCCTTTTTCACGAGGTCGTATTCGCGGTACCCGAGGAACGTGAAGTTGCCGGCGTCCATCCAGTGCAGGAGGTCCTCGGCTTCGCGGATGTCGGTGATGGACTCCCCCGCCAGCTCGGTGGCCAGCACCTCGGCACGGCTCAGTGCCCGTTCGCGCATGGCGGGCCAGTCCTCGACGGCGGCGCGCACGTTGGCGAGGACCTTGCCGAGCCCGTCGACGAGGTTGGCCTTGGCGGCGTCGTCGATCTTGTCGATTTCGACGGCGATCCACGACTCCAGGTGGGAGGTGTTGTCCCCGGCGGCGATCAGGTGCGCAATGCTCGGCATCGTGGAGGTGTCGCCGCTGGCGACGCCGGCGTGCGAGGGAACCTTGCTGATTCCGGTGAGTGCGTGCGTGGCCCGGTCGCGGGAGACCACGAACATGGGGTGCGTGACGAGTCGGATGGCGAGCTTTTGGTGGACCAGCTCGGCGCTGACGGAGTCCACCAGGAACGGCATGTCGTCGGTGACGATGTAGACGACGCTGGCGTCCCGTTCGTCCAGGACCTCAACCTTGACGGTGCCGGGCACGCGCTGGCCGGCCAGTTCGCGGTGGGCCAGGGCCCGTGCATCAAGGACGGCCGGGTCGTACGCGGCTGCGTCTTCGGCGGCCAACTGCACGTAGTAGTCGGTGATGAGTTGTTGGTCACCGGCATTTTGACGTGCGGGGTTTTGCACAGCATCGGTCGTGGGTGAGTTAGACGACATAAATCAAACGCCTCCGTCAGAAAATGTAAAAGGCCGCTTCTTTGCGGCCTTCATCCGAGCCTAGCCCGGATTTTCAACCCTTGCTGTGGCGGAAGTTACAGCGGTCTTTTGGTTTCACTGGACAGGTGCACAAAGGAGCTCGCGGACGGCCTTCCGCAGCGGCGCGTCGGGTGCAATCTCCAGCAACAACCGCCCCTCCAACAGGGCCTTGTCCGCCAAATCGGGATCCCAGGGCAGGAAATGGCTGATGGGCGCCTCCGGCCCAAACCGCTCCCAGGCCTCCTTCAAGCCCTTCGCGGGGGAACCTCCCACGGCCTTCCTGCGCACCTTGTTCAGCACGATCCGGACATCCGTGCCCACGCAGGCTTCGGGCAGCTCGGCCAGCGCCCGCACCAGGCGGGGAATGCCAATGGCGTCGGCGCTTCCCACGGCGTAGATGACGTCGGCCGCGGCCAGCGCGCTCAGGGTTGCCGCGTTGCGGCGCGGCGCCACGGTGTCGTAGCTGAGCTCCTCGTCGCTTTCCAGGCTGAAGCCGCAGTCGATGACCACCACGTCGGCCAGGGAGGCGGCAGTCCTGAGCACCCGTTCGACGGCGGCCGCCCGGAGTTCGGGCCAGCGGTCCGGGCGGGTCAGCCCCGTCAGCAACGTAAAGGTGCCGGCCGAAAACACCACCTCGGTGGCGACCCTGGCCAGTTCGGCCCGGCTCAGCGTGCCCTGGTCGGCGATCCGGCAGGCCTGGGCGAAGGACGCCGCCTCATCGAGCAGGCCGAGCGTTGCGGCCACGCTGGCCCCGTAGCTGTCGGCGTCGATGACCATGACGGAGCGCCCCTGGACCGCATATTCGGCGGCAAGGTTCACGGCCAGCAGTGTCCGCCCGGGCGATCCCACAGGCCCCCAAACCGCCACGGTTTGGGGTGCCGGCCGTTCCCCGGCGGCACTGTTGGCTCCGGCAGATCCCGTGGCCTTGCCTTGGCGTTGCCGTGAAAAAGGGCCTCTTTGTTGGGTTGCGGACGGCCCACTATTGCGGTGCGGAATCAGCCGGGTGAGTGTGGCCACGGCCCGGGCACCGGCGGTGCCGCGGTTTTCGACTGAAGCCTTTGCGCCGTGGTGGGTGCGCCCCGGCAGCTCTGCGGGGTTGGCTTGGGGCTTCGGCGCGGGGCCGCCTCGTTCGGATTTCGCAGTACCGTCGTCGTCCCGGGTTCCGGGGCCGGCAGCGGCGGCCACACCGCGGGCGTCGTCCCCGGCATCGGCGGCCGTCGCGCCGGAGCCGGTGCCGGCGTCGTCCGCATGCGGCATCGCTTCGGCGGCGGGCGCCACGGTGCCGAAGCCGGAAGTTCCGGGAAACTTTCGGGCGTGGACGGCGGCCAGCACGGCATCGGACAGCGATTCGGCGCTCACCCGCCCCGTCAAGGCGATGGCGCCTATCCCGCGCAACCGGACGGCCTCGTCGGCGGAACCGGCAACCGCCACCACACTGACGCCAACGGCCGTTAGCCGGTCCACGAGGGTGGCCGTCAGTTCGTCGGCGGATTCGGCCACGACGGCCACCCTCGCCAGGCCGCTTTGGCAGGCTGCCAGGAGGCCGGTCAGCTCCGGGCAGCGGCGCACCACGCTTACCGGGCCTCGCAGGCGTTCCAAGGCGGCGATCGCCTGCTCCGGGGTGTCCCCGACGCTCACAACCGTCACGGGGTTCATTGTGCGGCGCCCGGATTCCAGACCACCGAGACCTTGGCCTTATTGGCCACGGCGCCGAGGAACTTGGGCATCTGCGCATCCTTCACCAACACCATCAATTGCGTGCTCCTGGTGGAGCTCAGGCTTGAGGACGACGACGTCAACGCGGCAATCTCAACGCCCGGCAGCATGAGCACCGGTTCCTTGAAGCCGTTGCGCTCATCCGGCAGGGCAACCCACACGTCCACGTGGGAGCCCACCACCACCTCCTTGGGCAGCGGTTCGGTCACCGTCACCGACACCGGTTTGCGGTCCAGCGCGTCGGTTCCGCCAATGCTTGACACGGATACCAGCTCCCCGGCCGGCACCATCCGCACGGCCACGGCGTGCCCGGGCAGTTTTTGGGCGGGGCCAAGGTACTTGCCGTTGACGTCGCCAAGGCGCACCTGGACGATATTGAAGGAGTCCTCGGTGACGGGCTGTCCCACCACCAGGCCGTCCCTGGCCACGTACATGGGCGCCGTCTTGTCCGCGCCGCCCACGAGGGCCACGACCGACGCCACCGAGGCCAAAACCAACAGCACCCCCACAAACAACCGAGGGTCCTTCCATGACGGCTTTCCCAAGCGGGCCGACCGTGCCGGCGCATCCATGCCCATCGTTCCTCCCACCGCCGGGTCCCGGAGCGCCCTGGACGCAGTGCCGACGGTTGGGTATGGGTGTTCTCCCCCACGGCATGGACCGCAATGCTCATAGTTCTACCGCCGATCCGTGCCGGGGAAAAGACCCCGGCGCGAAATGGCGGAAATCTGTGGACAACACAGCACGGAACAGTTTCCGGGAACCGGCACGGACAAACGGTGGATAACTGCTGCAAATCGGGTCAAACGGGAGGATACTTTAGACATGCCAAGATTCCTGACCCTGGCCGACGTGGCCGAACAACTGCAAATCTCCGCGGCGGCCTGTTACGGGCTGGTGCACAGTGGCGAACTCCCCGCATTCCAAATTGGCGGTCGCGGCCAGTGGCGTGTTGACGCGGCCAAGTTTGATCAGTTCATCGAAGACCGCCACGCGGCGGCCCGGGCCATGCTGGCGGCGGAGAACAGCAGCGAACGCAGCGTCTAGAGTTCATTCTCCGCCGAGGACATGATGGACAGCAGGCCGTCCTGCGGGAGGACGACGCTGCCCTGCATGTTGTCCCTGCCCCGGCCCACGCCGTCGGCCAATTGCATGACCACCACAAAGTCCGCGCCGACCTGGTCCAGGACGCCGCGCACCCGGGTGGGTTGCAGCGAATCAAGTTCAAGAAGCACCACGGCCCGGTTCCTGGCCAATACCCGCAGGGCTGCAGCCAGGGTGTGGCGCAGCCGCCCGGACGCCGGCACCCGGGCACCGTCCAGGCCCTGGACCCGCAGCAATTTGTGGATGGGCAGGATGACCGACCTCGCCCCGTCACCCAACAGGACCCACTGCGCCTCAACCCTCTGAAGTTGCCCGTGATGGGCGACGCCGTTGCGTGCGACCGCTGAAATCTCCCGTCCCAGGGCGCCGCGCAGGGCGTCCGCCAGGGTGGCCTGCGCCGATTCGACCCGGGAAAGTTCGTTGACTTCGCGTTCGAGGTCCTGCTGCGTCGCGGCATGCCACTGGGCGTCCAGATCCCCAAAAAGTGCGTCCCATCGCATGTCGCCACGGTAGGCCGCGAACGGTGGCCCGGTCAACAGGAAACAGCTATCCACAGCTTCACCAAAAGGTATGGACAACCACAACTATCCGGGTTCAAAATAATTTATAGACCATCTAAGAAGATCAAACGATGTCTAAACACATCAAAAAGGGGTGAGGTCATGAAACGCCAGACCGGAGCGGATGCGGGCATGACCGCGGCGATCCTCCTCTTGGGGGCCTCCCTGGTGTTTGCCGGGGCCAGCGTACTGCGGCTCCGCTTTTCCGGCGGCAGCTTCGCCGGGCCGTTGGAAATGGACGAGGCCATCGGCGCCCTGGCCGCCGGCACCGGCATTGCCGTAGCCCTGTGGTGGCTGCTGGCCATGGCGTGTGCCGTTGTTTCCACCGTTGCGGCCCTTCACGGGAAGGGCCGGATCGCCTCCGCCGCCGCCCTTTGGTCGCCGGCATTCATGCGCCGCCTGGCCGCCGCGGTCCTGGGCCTGAATCTGTTGTCCGCCCCCTTGGCCCTGGCCGCGTCCCCCGTCGGCCCGATTGATCCGCTCTGGCATGCCGAATCCGTCGCGGCCGCCCCGCTGCACCCGGCCCCGTCACCAACAGCCAAAGGGCCTGCCGTTACGTCTCCCGCACCTCAAAAGCCGGTCGACCCTGCGTGGACCCCACAGGCCCCTGCGGCGGATCCCGGCGCCCTGGCACGGCCGGCCACACGCCAGCCGGCCCCGGCAATCGACGGCGGCGACCCCGTGGTGGTGCAGGGCGGTGACAGCCTGTGGTCCATCGTGGCTGCCGCCCTGGGTCCATACGCCAGCGATGTGGAGGTGGCCCAGGCCTGGCCCGAATGGTACCGGGTCAATCGCGGCGTCATCGGCGCCGATCCAAACGTCATCCTGCCCGGGCAGGTGCTGCACGCCCCGGCAGGTTAGCCCGGCCACGGATCCACCATCGATTACTGAACGGTTCAAAGGAGAACGTCATGAGCATCATTGCCATACCTGCCGCAGCCTCCGGGCTTCCCCCGCTGACCACCCGGCCGGCGCCCGCTGTCCAGGCCGCGGGGAGCACGGCCGCGGATTCGTTTGGGACCGTGGTGAAGATGCGCCAACGTCCCGGCGCGGGCCGGCTCGCGGAACAGGCCGACGGCGCCGTGACGGGCCCGGCTGAACAGGCCGGCCCGGCGGCTGGGTCAGGGCCCGAAGCTGCACGCGCCCTGGATCCCATGGCCTCGGAGCGGGCGCTCCTGACGGAGATGACCCGAACGATCGCCCTGGCCGCCCTGGAGGTGCTCAGCGGCGTCCGTTCGGTCCAGCAGCTCTCCCGGTGGCTGGACATCAGGTGCTTCAACGCCCTGACCACCCGGGCCCGACTTTACGCACAGGCGTGCCAGGTCCAGAGCCGCCATCAAAGCCACGCGGATTCGGATGGGAACGTCCGTACCCTGCACCACCAGCCGGTGGTGCATTCCATCCACGCCAGCGCAGTTGCACCCGGCATCTACGAGACAAACGTCGTCATTGCCGACAAGACCCGGTTCCGCGCCATCGCCATGCGGTTCGAGGAAAGCCACGGCACGTGGAAGGTCACGGCCCTGCAGATCGGCTGACGCCGGGGACGCAAAAGAGCGGCCCGCAAGCGGACCGCTCTTTTGCTGTTTGGCACCTAAGTCAGGCTTGGGTCAGCGCTTTTTCTTCTTCTTCGCAGTCTTGTTGCCGGCGCGCTTGGCGGACGGCGGGAGGCCGTCACCGCTGGAGCGGCGTTCAACGTGCGTTTCGGCGTCACCCTGTGCGTCCGGTGCGGTGAACTGCAACTGGGCCGGCTTGGCCGGCTCCTCCAGGCCGGGCGCGGTGATCCGCGGTCCGGTGTGGTTGTGGTCGGCCTCGGATGCTCCGGCAACCCGGTCCATAAGGCCGGCGGGAGCTTCGGCGACGACGCCCACGGCGGTCTCCGGTGCGTTTTCGACCTGGACCTCGAGGTTGAACAGGAAGCCGACGCTCTCCTCACGGATGGCGGCCATCATGGACTGGAACATCTCGAAGCCTTCGCGCTGGTATTCGACCAGGGGGTCGCGCTGGGCCATGGCCCGCAGGCCGATGCCTTCCTTCAGGTAGTCCATCTCGTAGAGGTGTTCCTGCCATTTGCGGCCGACGACGGAGAGCACCACGCGGCGTTCGAGTTCGCGCATGGTTTCCGAGCCGAGCGCGGCCTCACGCTCGCGGTAGGCCACCTGGGCGTCGGAGAGCAGTTCGGTCTTGAGCATTTCGGCGGTGATGCGGCCGGGTCCGCCGGCTTCCTCGGCAAGGTCGTCCGGGGTCACGGCAACCGGGTAGATGGTGCGCAGGTTGGTCCACAGCGTGTTGAAGTCCCAGTCGCCGGGGTGCCCTTCGGCAATCGCGGCTTCGATGATTTCGTTCACGGTGTCCTCGAGGAAGAACTGGACCTTCTCGTGCAGGTCGTCGCCCTCGAGGATCCGGCGGCGGTCGCCATAGATGGCTTCGCGCTGGCGGTTGAGGACGTCGTCGTACTTGAGCACGTTCTTGCGCTGTTCGGCGTTGCGGGCCTCGACCTGTCCCTGGGCGGAGGCGATCGCCTTGGAGACGAGCTTTGATTCCAGCGCGACGTCGTCGGGCATGGAGGATCGGGACATGAGGCGCTCGGCGGCACCGGAGTTGAACAAACGCATCAAATCGTCCGTCAGGGACAGGTAGAAGCGGGATTCACCCGGGTCGCCCTGGCGTCCGGAACGGCCGCGGAGCTGGTTGTCGATGCGGCGGGATTCGTGCCGTTCGGTACCCAGCACGTACAGGCCGCCGGCTTCCAGGACAGCCTCGTGTTCGTCCTTGACGGCGTCCTTGGCGGCCTCGAAGGCTTCGTGCCAGGCGGCCTCGTACTCCTCCGGGGTTTCCTCGGGATCCAGGCCCTTGGCGGCCAGCGCGGCGACGGCATTGAATTCGGCGTTGCCGCCGAGCATGATGTCGGTACCGCGGCCGGCCATGTTGGTGGCGACGGTGACGGCGCCGCGGCGTCCGGCCTGGGCCACGATCGCCGCTTCACGGGCGTGGTTCTTGGCGTTGAGGACCTCGTGCTTGATGCCCTTTTCGGACAGCTTCTTGGAGAGGTATTCGCTCTTCTCGACGCTGGTGGTACCCACCAGGACGGGCTGGCCGGTTTCGTGGCGTTCGGCAATGTCCTCAACGACGGCGTCGAACTTGACGATCTCGTTCTTGTAGACGAGGTCGGACTGGTCCTTGCGCTGCATGGACTTGTTCGTGGGGATCGGGACCACGCCGAGGGAGTAGGTGCCCATGAATTCGGCGGCCTCGGTCTCGGCGGTACCGGTCATGCCGGAGAGTTTGTCGTACAGGCGGAAGTAGTTCTGCAAGGTCACGGTGGCCAGGGTCTGGTTCTCGGCCTTGATCTCCACCCCTTCCTTCGCCTCGATGGCCTGGTGCATGCCTTCGTTGTAGCGGCGCCCGGCCAGGATGCGGCCGGTGTGCTCGTCAACGATCAGCACCTCGCCGTCCATGATGACGTAGTCCTTGTCGCGCTTGAACAGTTCCTTGGCCTTGATGGCGTTGTTCAGGAAGCCGATGAGCGGCGTGTTGGCGGACTCGTACAGGTTGGAAATGCCCAGGTAGTCCTCGACCTTTTCGATGCCGTTTTCGAGGACGCCGACGGTGCGCTTCTTCTCGTCGACCTCGTAGTCGGTCTCGTTGTCCAGGCGCAGGACCACCTTGGCGAATTCGCCGTACCAGCGGTTGGCGTCGCCGGAGGCCGGGCCGGAGATGATCAGCGGGGTACGGGCCTCGTCGATGAGGATCGAGTCGACTTCATCGACGATCGCAAAGTTGTGGCCGCGCTGGACGAGCTCGTCCTTGCTCCAGGCCATGTTGTCGCGCAGGTAGTCGAAGCCGAACTCGTTGTTCGTGCCGTAGGTGATGTCCGCGGCGTACTGGAGCCGGCGCACGGACGGGTCCTGGTTGGAGAGGATGCAGCCGCTGGTCTGGCCCAGGAAGCGGAACACGCGTCCCATGAGCTCGGACTGGTACTGGGCCAGGTAGTCGTTGACCGTGACCACGTGGACGCCATTGCCGCCGAGCGAGTTCAGGAATGCCGGCGCCGTGGCGACCAGGGTCTTTCCCTCACCGGTCTTCATTTCGGCAATGTTGCCCAGGTGCAGGGCGGCACCACCCATGAGCTGGACACGGAAGTGGCGCAGGCCCAGGGTGCGCGAGGATGCTTCGCGCACGGCGGCGAAGGACTCGGGCAGCAGGTCATCGAGCGTCTCGCCGTCCTTGTGGCGCAGCTTCAGCTTTTCCGTTTCTTCACGCAGCTCAGCGTCGGTGAAGGTTTGGAAAGAATCCTCCAGCGAATCAATGGCGTCTGCGAGCACGGTGAGTCGTTTGAGCGTCTTGCGATCGCCTGTTCGAAGGACCCGCTCAAGAAGTGATGGCACGAAATTGCTCCCAATCTATGGCTGCCTAAAAGTGGCGTGTTTAGTCTACGTGAGAAGACGCACACCAAACGTCCAGTCTTGCATGCCCGGCGTGGTTTTGGCTGGGAGTCCGCTGGTGACTGCCCGTATGCCGTTACCGTCAGCGGTGTCCCACCTCGCGGCCCAGTGCCGCGGCGAGGTCCCCGTGGGGAAGCACGACGACGTCTTCGAGTCCCAGCCATCCTGCCATCAGCGCCAACTCCTCGGCCAGCTCGGCCGCGGTTTCGGCCGGGGCGTCCGGTTCGGCGAAGGCGCCCCTGACCAGGAGCCGGCCGGCCTGCCGGTCCGCTTTCAGGTCCACCCGGGCGGCCATGTTCTCGCCCAGCAGAAATGGCAGGACGTAATATCCAAATTTTCGTTGGGCTGCCGGAGTGTAGATTTCCAGCCGGTAGTGGAAATTGAACAACTCCAGGAGCCTCCGCCGCTCAAACACAAGGGAATCGAAGGGGCTCAGCAGCGCCCGGCCCTGGGCCCGGCGCGGGATTTTGGCACTCGCATGCAGGTACGTCTGCGCAGCCCAGCCGGTCACGGTGACCGGCGCCAGGACGCCGTCGTCCACGAGCCGGGCCACTGCGGCGGCGGCTTCCTTGTGCGGGAGCCGGAAGTAGTCGGCAAAGCACCGCGACGTGCCGATGCCGTGCGCCCGGGCCGCGGCCTCGATGAGCCGGTCCACTGCGTCTTGTTTCAGCTGCGGGTCGGCGTCGTCCCCCGGAGCCAGCCGCAGCGCCGGCGGCAGGACCTTGTCCACGAGTGAGTAGCGGCGCTCAAATTGCTCGTTGCGGGAGGCGGCGCCCACCACGCCGCGTTCAAAAAGGCCTTCGAGGGTGCGTTTGACGGCGCTCCAGTTCCAGCCCCATTCGTCCGTGTTCTTGACCTCTTCATGGCCAATCCGTTCCTTGACTTCACGGGCGGTCAGCGGACGGCTGTGCGCCAGCAGGGACAGGATTTGTTCCTCGAGCGAGGCCCGCAGCGCCGGGTCAAGGTTTCCGCCACCCACCCATTGGCGGTTCTGCCACATTTTGAGGTCATGAAAATGGTCGGGCCGGATGAAGCTCGCCTCATGGGCCCAATATTCCATCATCTTCCGTGGGGCGGTGCCGGCCAGGGTGGAAAGGATGTCGCGGTCGTAGTCGCCGAGCCTGGAGAAGAACGGCAGGAAGTGGCTGCGGGCCACGATGTTGACGGAGTCGATCTGCACCAGCTGTAGTTGCGCAAAAGTCCGGCCCACCACCCGTGCACTGACGGGTTGGGTGGGCCGGACTCCTGCAAGTCCCTGGGCGCCGAGTGCAATTCGCCGGGCCTGTGACAGGCTCAGGCTTGCACCCATGTTTGTGGCTCCTTAGGCTCTTTCACGCTTACGCATCTGCGTAGACATTACACGCGGGCCGGCTCATCCGGCGAACGGTAGGCGGAGATTTCCTCGGCCCCTTCGGCGTTCTCCACATTGGGATCCAGGCAGATGACTCCGTACGTCCACCCGCGACGGCGGTAGACCACTGACGGGATGCCGGAGGAGGAGTCGATGAACAGGTAGAAGTCGTGACCGACCAATTCCATGTTGTCGACGGCGTCATCGAGGGTCAGTGCGGCGGCCGGGAACACCTTCCGGCGGATCAGCACCGGCGAATCTCCTGCCGGGATGTCGTTTTCAATGTCGTAGGGAGACTTTTCCTCCACGGCGGCCGGCGCGCTCTGCGCGTAGATCGGCTCGGAACTGCTGACGGGAGTCAGCGATCCTGTGGCTTCGTTCACGGCGACGGGGGCGTGCCGTCCGTGGTGGACCTTCTTCCTGTCCTTGGCCCTGCGCAGCCTCTCCAAAAGCTTTCCGTAGGCCAGGTCAAAAGCAGCGAACTTGTCCGCGGCTGCTGCCTCCGCGCGGATTACCGGGCCGCGGCCCACAACGGTCAGCTCCACCGTGAGGGGGGACTCTGCAGTACGGGACTTGGTCTCCTTGGAGACCTTCACGTCAACCCGCTGGACCTTGTTGGCCAGCTGTTCGATCTTCGCGAGCTTCTCGCCGGCGTATTCGCGGAAACGGTCTGAAACACTCAGGTTGCGACCGCTGATCATGAACTCCATGGTGCCCTCCAAATAACTTCGGTGACACGGCGGCCGGCTAGCAATCCAAGCTACGCTCCTGGCCGCCGACGGGTGGTTTCCCCTCGAAAGAGGTACCCGTTCACTCACGTTAGTTCACCGCATCCGTTTATTCATCTTTTGCGGCAAAACTATTTTCGGCGCGTCTTGGGAACGGTGCTTCACCGGCATCCGAAGCCGGCGCCCCGGCCACCGCCAGGACCACCTCGCCGCACACCAGGGCCCCCGCGTTTTCCAGTGTTTGAGCCGCTTCGCGCACGGTTGACCCCGTGGTGAGGACGTCGTCAACCACCACCACATAGGCCCCCGCAATGGTCGCCGGGGGCCGAAAAAACATCAGCGGCCGGCCCCTGATATGCATTGTGTTACGGACGTTTGCGCGCCGTGCGGCGCGGCCCAGTCCCTTCTGGTGGTGCCGGTGCCATGGCAGCCGGATCTTCACGCCCAGGAGGGGTGCCACCGACACGCCGGCCGGCAACCTGCGCTCGCGCTCCAGCGCCCGCAGGAGCACCGCGACGGGGTCGTAGCCGCGACGGCGCCACCCCGTTCCCGTGCTCGGGACGGGCACCAGGACAAGCGGGCGGCCCCGGGTGCCCGGGACGTACTCCGGCAGGGCCGCAATCCCGCGAGCCAGGCAGCGGCCCAGTACCGGTCCAAGTTCGGTGCGGCCGTGATTCTTGAACGCCAGGATGGCCGCCGACAGCCCGTCCCGGTACTCGCCGCTTGCCACCACGGGCAGGAGGGCGTGCCCGAAGATGCTCATCAGCGCATCGGCACCGTGTTCGGCCCGAAACGGTGTCCGGGTCTGCCGCCGCAACGCGGCTGCGCACGGCGCGCACAGGGCCGCGTCGTCGCACCCGCACACGACGCATTCGGCGGGCATCACCAGGAATTGGAACTCCCGCCAGGCGTCAGCCCACCAGAGCATTGTCCGAGCCCGCCACGTACCGGCCGTGCCGCGGTGGCGGCCGGCACCGGTGCCGGGAGCGTCCCGGACCCCGGGGTGCCGCTGCTTTGCATCCATGGTTCAAGGATCCGCCCGAGCGCCGCCGTCGTCAGCGGGGACAGGGCAACTTGTGCACGACGCATCGACACGCCTGGGCTGTGGAGGGAGGTTGCCAACGGATGGCCCAACGGCAGGCCGGGAACCCTAGCCGGCGAAGGACGCCTGCCGCAGGCCCTTGGTGGAGACCTCCCAGTTGTTGCCGATGAGCGTGAACAGCTCGGTGGCGCTTTGCGCGTGCACGTTGCGGACCCCGGACCCGGCACTGAGCCATTCAATGCCCATGAGCTCACTCAGCGACACGGGGTCCCGGGTCAGGTCAAGGACGTCGATCGCGACGGGCAGGGTTGCCGACGGCTCCATGACGGCGACGCTTGTGTCGCCCACCCAGACGCCCAGGGTTGGCGTTCCGGCCTGCGGGAGCGTGATCGGCGCGGTCAGCTCCTTGGGAGCCTCGCCGGCCTTCACGATGCCCGTGACGGACACCTGGGTCTCTCCCCCGGCGTCGGAGATGACCAGGGCGCGGGTGCCGTCCCGGGAAATGCGCAGCGTGGTCACGTGCCGGCCCACCAGCCACGGAACCGTCAGCACCACCGGGGTGACGTCCTTGACGCCGTTGGTCGCGTTGATGGCCATCACCGTCCCGGAGCCGTCGCCCTCCGCCGACCACAACCAGCCGTTGGGCGCGAACGACGGCGGCGTGAGCGCCACGCCCGAAATCGCCGTGGCCGGCGACCGGCCGGCGGCCACACTGTAGATGCGGTTTCCGCCGCTTGAAAGGAACGCGTACTGCTTGCCCGAGTACGACACCGCGGGCGCCGAGGGTGCCAGATCGGCGATCGGGCCAACGTTGGCGATGGCGGAAATCTGGGTTCCGTCGAAGTTGACCAGTTCGTTTTTGGACAACGCCACCTGGGTGGACGGCACCGGGTTGTCGATGATCATGGGCGGGACAGAATCGGAGGAGCCTCCCATGTCCACCTCCCGGTCATCGGCGAGGAACTGGACGTCGGTGACGGTGTTGAGCGCCTTTTGCATGGTGACCAGCAGCTGCGCGCGCATTTGTTGGCGCTGGCGCACGCTTGTCTCCAACAAGGGCTGCGCCACGAGGCCCACCTTCGCCACACCGTTGTTCACCGGCACGGAGTCGCGTTCCAGCGAAATGCCGCTGGGGAAGGCGCTCACCACGGCGCCCTTCAGGTACGGTGCCGGGCCGCCCAGCATGGCCTTGACGATGGCGGTGGACGCCCGCGAAGACCGCGCCGTCAGCCATCTCACGTCGGGCACGCCGTAGGTGAAGGTGGGGTCATAGAAGTACAGGGAAACGGGGCTGAAAAGGGTCTGGAAGTTTGCGTCCGCCAGCAGCACGCCGTCGGGGGTTTCGCTGATGCGCCACTGGCCTCCCACCTGGACAAGCTTCATCTCGATGGTTTCCTTGGCATTGGCCGCGGCCGGGGTCAGCACCCCCGTCGCGTCCACCGTGGAGACCACGTCGAAGGTGACCTCGTAGGAGTCCTTTTCCTTGCCGGGCGCCACCGAGAACGTGTTCTTGTAGACCAGGGTGCGTTTGTCCGCCGCCCATGACTGTGCCAGCCCGGCCGTGAGGTACAGCCGCGCCACCTGGTAGTCGTCGTTGATCCCGGTGCCGGAGTCAATGAAACCGCTGATGATGCTCTCCGGCGAGGCGCCCTCGACGGGTGCGAACTGTTGGAAGTTGATGTTCACGGAGTTGTTGCGGGGCGCCAGCGGATCGCTCTTTCCCACCGGCCCGCTGATGGGAATCGCGGCACATGCGGCCGCCGTGAAAAGCACGACGACGACCATCACCAACCAGGCTGCGACGCCTTTTCGCCGTGCCCGGCTGCTGCGGTTTGCCGCCAAGCGCTGTCCCATCATGGCTTTCCGTGTCCCTTCCATGTCCTAGTATCCCGTCGTCGTGGAGTCCGTGCGGGGTGCCGCCGCGGGCGCAACGGGGTCCTCGTGCCGGCTTTCGGACTTGCCGATGTCGATGGCAGTGGCCGGGTGGATGCTGCCCAGCGCGCCGACCACCCCGAAGGAGCCGGTGTTGGTGGTGATGGGCCCGGTGTTCAGGCTGTCGGCGGTCGCGGCCACTCCGCCGTCGGGCGGCAACGGCACGGGCGAGTGCGTCAGCACGCCTCCCCGTTTGCGGGGCAGGGTCAGCCGGAAGCAGGCGCCTTCTCCCGGCACGCCCCAGGCGTCCAGCCAGCCGTCGTGGAGCCGGGCATCCTCCATGGCGATGGAAAGGCCCAGGCCGCTGCCGCCGGTGGTGCGGGCGCGGGCCGGGTCGGCACGCCAAAAACGGTCAAACACGTGCCCCACGGCGTCCGGGGACATGCCGATTCCGTAATCCCTGACGGCCACGGCGACGGCGGTTTCATCGGCGGAGACAAAGATCTTCACCGGGTTGCCCTCGCTGTGTTCAAGGGCGTTGAGCACCAGGTTCCGCAGGATCCTGTCAATGCGGCGGGAGTCCATTTCCACCACGCATTTGTGGTTGCGCAGGCGGGTCACCACGGAAAGCTCCGATTTGTTGGCCTCCGCCACGGGGGTTGCCACGTCGATCACGGAATGAATCACGGAGAAGATGTCCAGGGATTCCACGTCGAGGTCGGCCACGCCGGCGTCGAACCGGGAGATCTCCAGCAGGTCCGCCAGCAGCAGTTCAAAGCGCTCCACCTGGTGGAAGAGCAGCTCGGAGGAGCGCTTGTTGACGGGATCGAAGTCGTCGCGGGCGTCGTAGAGGACCTCGGCGGCCATGCGCACGGTGGTCAGCGGGGTGCGCAGTTCGTGCGATACGTCGGAGACGAAGCGCTGTTGCATTTCCGAGAGGGTGGCCAGGGCGTTGATCTGGTCCTGCAGCGAGGTGGCCATCTTGTTGAAGGAGGTGGCCAGGCGTGCCATTTCATCCTCGCCCACCACCTGCAGGCGTTCCTCCAACCGTCCGGCGGCCAGCTTTTCCGAGACGGCGGCGGCCTGGCTGACGGGCTTGACCACCATCCGGGTCACGTACCAGGTGATGGCGCCGATCAGCAGCAGCAGGACGCTGCCGGCCAGCCACAGCACCGATTTGATGTAGTTCAAGGTGACCTGAGCACTGTTCAGGTCATAGATCATGTAGAGCTCATAGTTGGTTTGCAGCAGTTCGACCTGACTGCCGATCACGACCGCCGGGTGGACGCCCGAGGACCCCGTGGGCAGGGCGATCGACTGCCAAAACTGGCCGTCGGGATCGCCCTGGACGGCGGCGCGCAGGTCATCGGGGATGATGGCCGCGGTGACGCCGCCGGAATCCGAGGAGCTGACGGCAAGCTTGCTGGTCTGGCCCGGGATCTTCACCATCAGGTATTTGCGGTTGTCATCCGCACCCCCGACCTCCAGCAGTTTCAGCGTGTCCTTCACATAGGTCGAAACGCGCGGCTGGTCGCTGAGGCTTGCGTTGTTGAAACTGTCCTGGACCTGGGTGACGCCACGCAGGGACTCCTGCTGGGCCTGGGCCAGGCGCTCCTTGAACAAACCGTTGGAAACCTGCCCGGCCAGGTAGCCGCCCACCCCCACCACGGCGATCGAGGCAACCACCAGCGTGGTCAGCACCGTGCGGAACTGCAGGGAGGTGCGCCAGCGCCGTGAGAGTGATCGCTGGACCCGTCGGGCGGCATGCCACAGGAACCGGCCCGCTGCGGCCAGCCCGGCGCCGGTCCCGGCCGCCAATTTTCCCCACAGCGATGCAGCGGGGCCGGGGGTTCCGGGTCCCAAAGTTCCGGGGACGCCGTCACCGGGGGCCGCGCCGTCGGGCTGCCCGGAGGTGCTGTCAATGCTCACTTCGTCGTTTTTCCTGCACTGTTTCCTGCTGCACTGTTGCCCGAACTGCCGGCCAGGCTACTGCCCGGCCTTGTATCCCACGCCGCGCACGGTCAGGACCACTTCGGGGGCCTCGGGGTCGCGCTCAATCTTTGAGCGCAGACGCTGGACGTGCACGTTGACCAGGCGGGTGTCCGCGGCGTGGCGGTAGCCCCACACCTGCTCCAGCAGCAGCTCACGGGTGAATACCTGCCACGGCTTGCGGGCCAGGGCCACCAGCAGGTCAAATTCCAGCGGAGTCAGCAGGACACGTTCGCCCGCACGGCGCACCGCATGGCCGGCCACGTCAATGCTGATCTCGCCGATGACGAGCGTCTCGGGCGCCTTGACGTCACCGGGGCGCAGGCGTGCGCGCACACGGGCCACCAGCTCGGCGGGCTTGAACGGCTTTGCCACATAGTCGTCGGCACCTGATTCAAGGCCGCGAACGACGTCGGACGTGTCCGACTTTGCCGTCAACATGACGATCGGCACGTCCGACTCGCCGCGAATCTGACGGCACACCTCGATGCCGTCAAGGCCCGGAAGCATCAGGTCCAGCAGCACCAGGTCCGGCTTGTTGGCGCGGAAAACTTCCAATGCCTTGGCACCGTCGGCACAAAAGACGGGGTCAAACCCGTCATTGCGCAGCACAATGCCTATCATCTCTGCCAGTGCTTCGTCGTCGTCAACCACTAAAATGCGTGCCTTCATGGTTCTATATTTGCCTATCCGGGACACAAAGTCGCCATCGACGCTCCGTCACGGCAGCCCGGGGACTCATTGGGCGGCTCCCGCGGGTGTCCAGGCTGTGTACCCGCAGGCGCTGCGGAAGGTCCGTAACGGAAGGTCGATGCAGGCCCGGCAGGCGCATACTGCGGAAAATATGGCGCGAGCGACCGGCCGCCACGCGGCAAATCCGGATCTTCGACGATAGGGTTTGAAGGAGGAAGCCCGTCAAGGATTCCGAATGGCCGGCGTCACCCGTGCAGCAGTTGGGCGCAAGCGACCACCGGCGGTGAACAGCGGAAGATCGATCGGGCTATGTACTAGGGGAACAGCATGACGAACGAACCACAGCAACCACCGGCAGCTCCACAGCCTGGGCCGGGCCCCGATGCCGCCCCGCCGCAAATCCCCGCCATCCCCGGGCAACCCCCCGTCGCGCCGCCGGCAAGTCCCCCGGCCGACGCGCAGCTCCCGCAACCGCGCTGGGGCCAATACGCGCCGCCCGTCTTCAACCCACCCGCCGGCAACCCGCCCGCCGGGGGCCAGCCGCAGCAACCCGCCGCGCCCCAACAGTGGGGCCAGCAGTGGGGCCAGCCGCAACAACCCCAATGGGGCCAGTACGCGCCGCCGCCCGGTCCGCAGCAACCCGGTCAGGGTTACGGTCAGCCCGGTTACGGACAACCCCCTTATGGCCAGCCCGGCTACGGCCGGTACGTGGCCCCGCCCAAGCCCGGGGTCATCCCGCTGCGCCCGCTGCGCCTTGGCGAGGTGCTCGACGGCGCCTTCCAGGCTGCCCGCCGCAATGGCAAGGCCATGTTCGGTTCGGCCCTCATCTTCCAAATCCTGACCGCCGTCCTCACCCTGGCCGTCACCCTGACGGCGTTCGGCTCAACGTTGGGCACCGAGCTCCTCAACGGTTCCTTCGCCGAGTCGGCACCCACCGAGGCGCAGCTGAACCAGCTTCTGGGCGGGGTCCTGCAACTCTCCCTTGCCCTGATTGCCGTCTCGCTGATTTCCGGGCTGCTGGAGATGGTGCTGCAGGGCGCCCTGGTGGTCCCCGTGCTGCGCGCCGTGCTGAACCAAAAAACCGGTTTTGGCCAAATGTGGCAGCTGGTCAAACCGCGCATCGGATCCCTGCTCCTGCTCGCCGTGGTCTATGGGCTCGCCTTCCTCGTGGCGGCCGGCGCCTACTTCGGAATTCTGGTGGGCCTGCTTTATGCCACGGGCAGCGTGGGCAGCGGTTCCAACGGCTTTGCGGCCATTGGCATCGCACTCTTGCTCAGCCTGCCGTTCCTGGCAGCGGGGATCTGGGCCGGTACCAAGGTGCTAATTGCGCCCGCCGCGATCGTGGTGGAGAACATCGGCGTCTTTGCGGCCATCAAGCGCTCCTGGCAGTTGACCGCCCGGAACTGGTGGCGCACCTTTGGAATTTCGGTGTTGGCCGCCGTCATCGCGTCGTTCATCGGCGGGGTCATCACCACGCCGGTCACCTTGCTTCTGGGTTTCCTCCTGCCCGTCATGATGCCCCATGCCACGGCCGAGCAAATGGTGAACGTCACCCTCGTTTCGCAGGTTATTTCCACGTTCATCGGCGCCCTCGTGGGCGCCGTAACTGTCGCGTTCCAGACCGGCGTCATGGCGTTGATCTATGTGGACCTGCGCATGCGCCGCGACGGCTTCGATGTTTCCTTGCTCAAGGAATCCGAGACGGGCACGGACGACGGCGGGATCCCCGGCCGCGACGCATCCGTCACCGCCGTGGCGGGCCGGCAGCCCGGGGCGCCCTACCCTCCCCAGCAGTACCCGCAGCAGCCCTACCCGCCCCAGCACTATCCCCCGGCACAGCAATACCCCCCGACGCAATACCCGCCTGCCCAGCAGCCTCCGGCACCGCAGCCACCGGCCCAGTTCACCGGGCAGTAGCCGCGGCGTGGCGCCCATGCTCGCACTCGCGGCCCTCCCGGGGGCCCTTGGCTTCGATGTCCCCGTCACCCCGGGGGCCGATGAGGCGCGCCGTTGGGCTGCTGAGGAATTGGCCAAGGCCGTGTATCAAAACGCCAAGCCGGGCCTCGCCGAACAATTTATCGCCTGGGTCAAGAAGGCGCTTGCCGGCTTCCTCGATGGCATGGGCTCCCTGAACGCCAACGCCGGACTGCTGGTGGTGATCGGCATTCTCCTGGTGGCGGTCATTGCCGCCGTCGCCGTTGTCCGGCCCAGGCTCAACCGGAAACGGGCCAGGGATGCGGCGGTCTTTGCCGGACCCTCCGTGCTCACCGCCGGGCAGCACAGGTCGCTGGCCCGCGCGGCGGCCGCCGCCGGGGACCTGGACACGGCCGTCAGCGAGCAATTCCGGGCCCTGGTCCGCGCCGGCGAGGAGCGCGACGTCGTCTCCCCTGCACCCGGGCGGACTGCCGCCGAGGTTGCCGCCGAATTGCAGCGCGCCTTCCCCGCGCATGGACAGGCCCTGCTCCGCGCGGCCGACATCTTCAACGCCGTGCGTTACGGCCATGCCAAAGCCTCGCAGTCGCTCCTGGCGGAATTGGTGGCCACCGACCGGGCCATATCCGCCGCCAAGCCCGTCTATGCCGACGAGCTGGTGGCGCCGTGAGCGCCCCGGCACCGGCGCCTTCCACAGCCCCCGCGACGGAACCCGCCAATGGGCCGGACGCCCGGGCCGTCTTTGCGGCCGACGGCGGCACCCGGTCCGAACGGCTGCGCACCTGGTGGCGCAAGCACCGGTTCTGGCTCTTGGCCGGGACCGCGTTTGTGCTGGTCATCACCGTGAGCGTGGTGCTTGGCTTGTCCGGGCAGCGCAGCGGCGGCCCCCTGGCGATCGACAATCCCGCGCCCGAGGGAGGCCGGGCCGCCGCGTCCGTGCTGCGCGGCCAGGGCGTGGAGGTCACCGCCACCGATTCGCTGGAGGCCACGATCGCGGCCCTCCAAGCCAACGGCCCGGCCGCCAGCACCGTGCTGGTCTATGACCCCCAAACACTGCTCCGCCCGACCCAGCTCGCCGAGCTGTCCGGCGCCGCCACCGACCACGATGCCAAGGTGGTGGGGATCGCCCCGGGCCCGCTGGCCGTGCAAAAGCTCAGCAGCGACATCTCGAGCGCCGGCGTTGCCCCGGCCGGCGCCGCAGCGGTACAGGCCGATTGCGCCAACCCGGATGCCTCCGCCGCAGGCTCCATCGACTCCGAAAGCATTGACGGCCTGGGCACTGCCGGCAGCGGCACCTCCGTTTTCCTGTACCGGGGCACGCAGACCTGCTTCACGCCGGACGGCGGCACGGCAGGCCTGCTGGCAAGCAACAGCACCGGTTCCGTCAGCGTGCTCGGCAATGCCGGCGTCGTCAGCAACAACAGCCTGGCCAGCCGGGGCAACGCGGCCCTGGTGTTCCGGCTGTTGGGAAGCCGGCCGCAGCTGATCTGGTACACGGCCTCACTCAAGGACGTTCCGGTGGCATCCCAGCCGCCCAGCCTGGCCGAGCTCACCCCGGCGTGGATCTTCCCGGCGTCGGCCTGGCTGCTGCTGGTGGGCGTGGTGGGCATGCTGTGGCGGGGCCGGCGGAACGGCCCACTCGTGACCGAACCACTGCCGGTCATCGTCAAGGCCTCCGAGACCGTCACGGGCCGGGCCCGGCTCTACCAGGACGCGAAGGCCGTGGACACCGCGGCCCGGACGCTCCAACACGCCACGCTGACCCGGCTCGCCCGGCAACTGCGGCTGGGGGCAACGGCAGGCCCGGACGCCGTCGTCGCCGCGGTGGCCGGACACACCGGACGGAATGGCCGGGAACTGCACCAGCTCCTGGTGGCCGGCGTGCCCCGGAATGAAAAGGAAATGTTGACCATGGCCACGCAATTGGCGGCCCTAGAGGAAGAAGTCACCCAACGATGAGCTCACCGTACCCGGAAACCCTGCCGGCCAACCACGCCCCCGCCGCGGCCCTCCTGCAGGTCCGCACCGAGGTGGCCAAGGCCGTGGTGGGCCAGGAATCCACCGTCACGGGGCTGCTCATCGCCCTGCTGGCCGGCGGGCACGTGCTCCTTGAGGGTGTACCGGGGGTGGCCAAGACACTGCTGGTGCGGGCCCTGTCCACGGCCCTGAGCCTTGACACGAAACGGGTCCAGTTCACCCCCGACCTCATGCCCGGCGACGTCACCGGCTCCCTCGTCTACGACGCCCACAGCTCCGAATTCACGTTCCGCGAGGGGCCCGTGTTCACGAACATCCTGCTGGCCGACGAGATCAACAGGACCCCTCCCAAGACGCAGGCATCCCTGCTGGAGGCCATGGAGGAACACCAGGTCTCCGTGGACGGCGTGTCCAGGAAACTGCCGGCCCCGTTCATGGTGGCGGCCACGCAGAACCCCATCGAATATGAGGGCACCTACCCGCTGCCCGAGGCCCAGCTGGACAGGTTCCTGCTCAAGCTCACCATGGAATTGCCCGGCCGGGATGAGGAGATCGAGGTGATCCGCCGGCACAGCCTCGGCTTTGACCCGCAGGACCTCCATGCCGCCGGGGTGCGCCCCGTGGCAGGGGCCGCCGATCTTGCCCTGGCGCGCGAGGCCGTGGCACAGGTCAGTGTGGCTGGTGAAGTCCTGGCCTACGTGGTGGACCTGGTCCGCGCGACCCGCACGGCGCCGTCGTTCCAGCTCGGTGTTTCACCGCGCGGCGCCACGGCCCTGCTGAAGACGGCCCGCGCCTACGCCTGGCTGTGCGGGCGCAGCTTCGTGACCCCCGACGACGTCAAGGCCCTGGCGCTGCCGGCCCTGCGCCACCGGGTTGCGCTGCGCCCCGAGGCCGAGATGGACGGCGTGGCCGTGGACGGGATCCTGCAATCCATCCTCGCCACGGTCCCGGTCCCGCGTTAGGCCCGGCGGTAACGGATGGCCGTTTCGGGCAGATTCTTCCTCCTGGCAATGCTGGCACTGGTGCCCGTCATCGCCGTGCCCCGCACCTCCACCTGGCTGCTGGCGCTTGCCGTGGTGCTCCTGGTGCTGGTGGTCGACCTGCTGCTGGCCGCCTCGCCACGCAAGGTGTCCCTGCGCCGGGACATCCCCGCCGGTGTCCGGCTCAGTGAGGGCACGACGGCGTCGCTCACGGTTGCCAACGGTGCCGGCCGGTTGCTGCGGGCCCGGGTGAAGGACGGCTGGCAACCGTCCGTGGGTGCCCTCAACGCCCTGCAAGAGCTGCGGATCCGTCCCCGGGAGCGCGCCGTCATGACGGTGGCGCTCATGCCGAGCCGGCGCGGGGACCTGCGCAGCGACCACGTCACTGTCCGCTCCTACGGGCCCCTGGGCATGGCGGCGCGGCAACGCACCATCACGGCGCCGGGCACCTTGCGCGTGTTGCCGCCATTCCACTCCAAACGCCACCTGCCGTCGAAGTTGCGCAAGCTGCGCGAACTGGACGGCAAGGCAGCCGTGCAGATTCGCGGGGCGGGCACCGAGTTTGATTCACTGCGCGACTACGTGCGCGGCGACGACGTCCGCTCCATCGACTGGCGGGCCACGGCCCGGCGTCGCGACGTGGTGGTGCGCACCTGGCGGCCCGAACGCGACCGCCGCGTGGTCATTGTGCTCGACACCTCCCGCACCTCCACTGCAAGGATCGACGACGAGCCCGCGCTGGACACCGGCATCGAGGCGGCCCTGCTGCTGGCCGTGCTGGCCGAACGCGGCGGTGACCGGGTCAGCCTGATCGCCTACGACCGCCGGGTCCGCACCCGGGTCTCCTCCTCCGGCAAGGGAAACATGCTCAACGCCATGGTGCAGGGCCTGGCGCCGCTGCAGCCGGAGCTCATTGAACTGGACGCGGCGGGTGTTCCGGGCCAGGTCCGCGCCGTCACGGCGCACCGGGCCCTCGTGGTGTTGGTGACCTCGCTGGACGCCGGGGCCGCCGAGGAGGGCCTCATCCCGTTGGTGGCCCAGCTGGCTCGCAAGCACGTGGTGGTGGTTGCCTCGGTCCGGGACCCCGCCCTGGACACGGCCCGTTTGGAACGTTCGACGACGACGCTCGCCTACCGTGCGGCCGCCGCCGAACACGCCTTGAACCGGCGGGCGGCGATCACGGCCCTCATCAAGGAGCTGGGCGCCGAAGTGGTGGACGCCCAGCCGCACGAGCTCCCGCCGGACCTTGCCGACACGTACATCCGGCTCAAAGCGGCCGGCCGGCTCTAAGGGCCTCCCCTAAACGCGGGCGTACGCCCAGTTATCCCATTGCCGTTGCGCAAGGTGGGCGACGGCGGACGGAACCGAGGCTACGCCGGGCAACAAGCTGCCACGGTCCACGCCCGCGGACCGCATGCTGTTCTCGCAGGCGAGGACGGCAACCCCGTTTCCCAGGGCTGCCGCCACGGGAGCCGCCAATTCGCCGTCGATCACCAGCGCGGCAACGGCCGGGCCCTGGATGACAAGCTCAATCACGGCCCCGGGCAAGGCCTTTGCAGCATTTCCCGCGCTGCGAAAGGCCGCGGTCACCTGCTCGCTGCCCGCACCGAATCCGTGCATCACGAGGCCCCGCGGGGCCTCGTTGCGTTCAACCATGACGGCATCCTTTCATTGCGTTGTCCGCACTGTGGGGGCGCGGATCGATCAGGCGTTGCGGATTTCGCTCAGTGCGTCCGCCACCTCAAGTGTGCGGTTCACAACTTCCCGGGCTTCCACGGGCGACAGGGCCGCCAGGCCGGATTCCGGGGTGATGCGGAGCCGGTTCAGCGACGATTCCGGCAGGCCCAGGCCGTGCCACGGCCGCATCACGCGCTCCACGAGGGCTGAGTACGACGGCGGCAGCTGCCCGGCGCGCACCGGAACGGCCCCGGCCCAGATGGAGGTGCCGGACTCGACGGCGCCCGCCAGTTGTTCCCAGTGGCCGGTGTCGAGGTGGTGCAGCGGGAGGGCTATCGCGTCGATGCCGCACTCCAGGGCAAGTTCGAGGGCCTTGCGCCAGGATGCCGTCTCGGCAGCGTCCCGTTCCGGATCCGCCATCGGATTGGCCTGCCCCCGCGCCGGGACCGGGAGGTTGATGGCGACCTTGGCGATGCCGGCGTCGCGGGCGGATTGGACGAAGGCGGACCAGCTCTGGCGCAGCTCGGAGCCGGGGATTGAGCGCAGGGTCCGGTAGCCGGACGCCGTGGGGATGGTGCCGGCCAGCGCCGCGGCGATGTCGGGTTCGTCGATTTGCAGCGTCAGTTCGGCTCCGGGGACGGCGGCGCGGACCTTCTCGACGTGCGCGGTGAGCCCCGCGGCCAGTGACTGGGCCACGTCCCGCCGGGCGCCGTAGTCGCGCAGCGCCCGCTCGCCGTAGTGCAGGTGGATGACCGCGGCCAGGGAAAAGGGGCCCACGAGTTGCAGTTTCAACTCTGCCGGCTGCAGTTCGGCGGCGCCGGCGACGTCGGCCAACACGTTGATGTCCGTGGACAGTGCGGAGACGGCGCGGCGGTGGTCGTTGCCGGGCCTGTCCACGAAGCGCCAGCCATACGGCTGGACGTCCACGGGCAGCTCGACGAGCAGTGCCGCGGTGCGGCCCACGGCGTCGGAACCGATACCGCGAGCCGGCAGTTCCACGAGCGACGGCAGGTGCGGTGGCGTGAAAATGCCCAGTGAAACCTTTGCGGCCTCCACGGGGTCGGTTCCCGGCCAGGGGCCGAGGGCTGTCGCGCCGATTTCCTCGCCCAGTGCCGACGGGCCGGCGTCGACCATTTCACCCGGGATGGCGTGTCCGCTCAATGGAGGACACCCGGGGTGGGGAGGCCGCTCAACTGAGGTGGCCGCCGTCGCCGGTGCCGGGGGCACCAACAAATCCCTGGCCGTCCAGGCTGACCACCGGCACTGCGCCCGTGGCGGCGACGGCGGAGTGGCTCTCCGAGATGGCCTGGTGGTGGTGGATGACCTCGCTGATGATGAAGTTCAGGAACTTTTCGGCGAAGGCGGGGTCCAGGTGGGCGGACTCGGCGAGGGCGCGCAGGCGCTGGATCTGGGCGAGCTCGCGGTTGGGGTCGGCCGGGGGCAGCTGGTGCCGGGCCTTGAGGATGCCCACGCGCTGGGTGGCCTTGAACCGTTCGGCCAGCAGGTACACCAAGGTGGCGTCAAAGTTGTCGATGCTGGAGCGGATGGACAGCAGCTCGGCCATGACGGCGGGGTCGACGGCGCCGGTCAGGGAGCTTGCGGCCGGGTCAAAGTCTTCAACGGACAAGTGCGCGGCCTCGGTGGCGTGGCTCGGTTCGGTCATGAAAACAGTTTAGGTGGTGTGCGGGGCGGGCAAAACCCGTGTCCACGCCCGCACACCACCGCCACCGCTACCTGATTGCTGTCACCTGCTGGCCAGTAGAGCCTGATGCACCGCCCGGCGCTCGGCTTGCTCGGCCGGGTTGGGCACGGGCAGGGAGGCAATGAGCCGCTTGGTGTAGTCATCCTGCGGGTTGCCCATGATCTGGTTCCCAATCCCCTGCTCCACCATCCTGCCCTTGTACAGCACGCCGACCCACTCGGCCAGGATGTCAACCACGGCAAGGTCGTGGCTGATGAACAGGGCGGCAAAGCCCAGTTCGGCCTGGATCTCGCGGAACAGCTCCAGCACCTTCGCCTGGACGGAAACGTCCAGGGCCGACGTCGGCTCATCGGCGATGAGCAGCTTCGGCTGCAGCGCCAGTCCGCGTGCCAGGGAGGCCCGCTGGCGCTGCCCGCCGGAGAGCTCATGCGGGAACCTCCTGGCATAGGCGGCCGGCAACTGCACCGATTCGAGCAGCTCCCCCACCTTTTTGGTGACGGCCGGCCCGCTCATCTTGGTGTGGATGAGGAGGGGCTCGGCCACGCACTCGCCAATGGTCAGGTGCGGGTTGAAGGAGGCGGCCGGGTCCTGGAACACAAAGCCGATGTCCTTGCGCAAGGGGCGGAAGCTGCGTTCCTTATAGTTGAGCATTTCGTAGCCGAGCACGTTCAGCGAGCCGCCCGTGGTCCGGTTCAGCCCGGCGATGGCCCGGCCAATGGTGGTCTTGCCCGAGCCGGACTCACCCACCAGGCCAAACACCTCACCGGCGCTGATGGTGAAGGAGACCTTGTCCACGGCGCGGAAGGCGGGGCTGCCCAGCCGTCCGGGGTATTCGATCTCCAGGTCCGTGGCGCGGACCAGCACCTCGGCGTCCTGGTAGGCCCGCTCCGTGAATCCCGCCGAGGCGGAGT
This sequence comes from Arthrobacter sp. ERGS1:01, assembly GCF_001281315.1. NCBI lineage: Bacteria > Bacillati > Actinomycetota > Actinomycetes > Micrococcales > Micrococcaceae > Arthrobacter > Arthrobacter sp. ERGS1:01. The sequence continues at coordinate 2,782,282 of NZ_CP012479.1, forward strand.
TGCGGCCCAGGTGCGGCACGGCGGCCAGCAGCTTTTGCGTATAGGCCTGCTTCGGTTCGGCAAAGAGCACTTCCGCGCTCGCTTCCTCGACCACGTCACCCTGGAACATGACCACCACGCGGTCCGCCAGGTCCGCCACGACGCCCATGTTGTGCGTGATCAGCACAATCGAGGTACCGAAGCGGTCCCGCAGGTCGCGGAGCAGTTCGAGGATCTCGGCCTGGACCGTGACGTCCAGGGCCGTGGTGGGTTCGTCGGCCACAATCAGCCCGGGTTCAAGGCGAGTGCGGCGGCAATGACGACGCGCTGCTTCTGCCCGCCGGAGAACTGGTGCGGGTAGTAGTCCACCCGTTTCTCCGGTTCCGGGATGCCCACCTTGCGCAGGGCATCGATTGCGAGCCCGCGGGCCTCACGCCGGCCCACCCGCTTGCCCTCGGGCCGGTGCGCGCGCAGGCCCTCGGCAATTTGCCAGCCCACCGTGTACACCGGGTTCAGCGCCGTGGACGGCTCCTGGAACACCATGGCGACATCGCGGCCGCGGATCTGGCGCAGCTGGTGGGCGCTGACGCTGATCACGTCGTTGCCGCTGATGATCACGGCGCCGTTGCTCTGCGCCGTTTCCGGCAGCAGGCCCAGGATGGTCTTGGCCGTGACGGTCTTGCCGGAACCGGACTCGCCCACGATCGCCACGATCTCCCCCGGCGCCACCGTGAAGGACACGTCCTTGACGGCGTGCACGTCCCCGGCGTCGGTGGCAAAAGTGACCCTGAGGCGGTCAACGTCCAGGACGGGGCGGATGTCTGCTCCGCCCTCGGCTGGAACTTCGCTGTGCCGGCTCATGCGTCCACCAACTCCTTGTTGTCATTGCCCGGGTTGTCATTGCGGGCCTTCTTCCTGCCGGCCCGCTTGCGTCCGCGCAGCCGCGGATCGTTCAGGTCATTCATGGACTCACCCAGCAGCGTCAGCCCAAGCACCGTCAGCACGATCGCGGCACCGGGGAACACGCCTGTCCACCAGATGCCGGCGGTTGCGTCGGACTGGGCATGGTTGAGGTCGTAGCCCCATTCCGCCGCGTATGTCGGTTCAATGCCGAAGCCCAGGAAGCCCAGGGCAGCCAGCGTCAGGATCGCCTCGGAGGCGTTCAGCGTGAAGATCAGCGGCAGCGTCCGGGTGGCGTTCTTGTAGATGTGCCGGGCCATGATGCGCACGCTGGAGGCGCCCACCACGATGGCGGACTCCACGAACGGTTCGGCCTTCAACCGGATGGTCTCGGCACGGATCACCCGGAAATACTGCGGGATGAACACCACGGTGATGGAAATCGCCGCCGAGAAAATACCGCCCCACAGGCTTGAATTTCCCCCGCTGATGGCGATCGACATCACGATGGCCAGCAGAAGTGTGGGGAAGGCGTAGATAGCGTCCGCCACGACCACCAGGATCCGGTCCAGCCAGCCACCGATGTAACCGGAGACCAAACCCAGAATGACGCCGGCGAAGATAGACAGGAATACCGCGATGACCACCACTAAAACCGCAGTCTGGGCACCCCAAATGGTGCGGGAAAAGACGTCGTAACCACCCGCCGTCGTGCCCCAGATATGGGCGGACGACGGCGGTGCCTGGGTTTCGCTGAATTGCTGGCTGAAGCCGTAGGGGGCCACCATGGGGGCGAGAGCCGCGGTCAGTAGGAAGATGACCGTGATCACCAGCCCGGAGACGAGCATGCCGCGCTGGAGCCCTACGCTCTTTTTAAGCTGCGACACCACGGGCAGCCTGCTGAACAGTGACTGCTTTGTCTCTGCCATGTCAGTACCTCACTCTTGGGTCGATGAGCGCTGCGATAACGTCCACGATGAAGTTCGTCAGGGCCACGATCACTGCCAGCAGCACCACGATGCCCTGCACGGCCACGTAGTCGCGGGCCGTCAGGTAGGAGGCCAGCTGGAACCCAAGCCCCTTCCACTCAAAGGTGGTCTCCGTCAGTACGGCGCCGCCGAGCAGCAGCGCGATTTGCAGGCCCATGACGGTGATGATGGGGATCAGCGCCGGCTTGTAGGCGTGCTTGGTGACCAGTCGGTATTCGCTGACACCGCGGGAGCGGCCGGCCTCCACGTAGTCCTTGCCGAGGGTGCCGATCACGTTGGTGCGGACCAGGCGCAGGAAGATCCCGGCCGTCAGGAAGCCCAACGCCACGGCGGGCAGGATTGAATGCTGCACGACGTCCCAAAACGCGTCCATGTTGCCGCTGCGCAGGGCGTCCAGCCAGTAGATTCCGGTGGGACTGGCCAGGTTTGTCATGAACACCTCGGTGTCGATGCTGGCCCGCCCGGCCACGGGCAGCCAGCCCAGCCAGACGGAAAACACCAGCTTCAGCAACAACCCGGCAAAGAAGACGGGGGTGGCGTAGAACAGGATCGCGGAGACGCGGAGCACGGCGTCCTGCCACTTGTCGCGCTTGTACGCGGCAAGCATGCCCAACGGAATGCCCACGGCGAGTGCCACGATCAGGGCGTTGATGGCCAGTTCAAGCGTGGCCGTCCCGTAGGTGGCCAGCATGTCGGTGACCAGGAGGTTGTCGGAAATGGTGCGGCCAAAGTTGCCCTTGAGCAGCTGGCCAAGGTACTCGAAGTACTGGACAAAGATGGGCCGGTCATACCCGGCTTGATGGATGCGTTGGGCCAGTTGGTCGGGTGGCAGGCGTCCACCCAGGGCCGCCGTGATGGGATCGCCGGTGATCCGCATCAGGAAGAAAACCATGGTGACCAGGATCAGGATGGTGGGGAAGATCAATAGGAACCTGATCAGAAGGTATTTGCCCAGGCTCCCCCCAGACTTGTTTTTGCGTGTGGGGATTTGCCCGGCCGGTTGGGCCTCGGGCAACTCAATCATTGCTGTCATGAAAGCTCAGTTCATCAGTGCTATGGGTGGTGGTTGCGCGAGGTGAAGGCGGGGCATCCATGGGATTCCCCGCCTTCACCTCGCGTGTGTCATGTCCGCTCGAGCCGGGCCTAGCCCTTGGACAGCACGCCCAGCCGGAACTTGAACGACGGATCAAGGGTGTCCTTGACGCCGTTGACGCTCTTGCCCGAGACGGCCACTTGGGCGCCCTGGAGCAGCGGCAGCGTCGGGACGTCCTTGGCCACGGCCGTCTGGATGTCCTCGATGAGCTTGGTTCGGGCGGCCGGGTCGGTCGTGGAGCGCTGCTTCTCGATCATCGCCTGGACCGACGGGTTGTCGTAGTGGTTCTTCAGGAAGTTGTTGGCGCTGAAGAACGGGCTCAGGTAGTTGTCGGCGTCGGAGTAGTCCGGGAACCAACCGAGCTGGTACAGCGGGTAGGCGTCCTTGGTCCTATTGGCAGAGTAGGAGACCCACTCGGTGGACTGCAGGTTGACCTTGAACAGGCCGCCCTTTTCCAGCTGGGTCTTGATCAGCGCGTATTCGTCGGACGACGACGGGCCGTAGTGGTCCGAGTTGTACTGCAGGTTCAGCGTCACCGGGGTCTGCACGCCGGCGTCGGCAAGTGCCTTCTTGGCCTTGTCGGCATCGGGGCCGCCGTTGCCGTCGCCGTAGTTAGCCTTCATGGGCTCGATGGCGCCAGTGAAGCCCTGCGGAACCCAGGAGAAGGCCGGCAGGTAGGTGCCCTTGTAGACCTGGGTGGCGATGGCGTTGCGGTCGATCATGTCGGAGGCTGCCTGGCGGACGGCCAGCGACTTGGCGGCGTCGGGCGTGGACGTCTTGGCTCCGTACGGCATCGTGTTGAAGTTGAACACGATGTAGCGCAGCTCGCCGCCGGGGCCGATGTCGACATTGACCTTGCTGTCGGACTTGAGGCTGTCGATGTCCGTGGCGGTCATGCTGCGCCAGGCGACGTCGATGTTGCCCTGCTGCACGTCCAGCTTGAGGTTGTTGGAGCTGGCGTAGTACTTGATGGTGGCGTCGGACTTGGCCGGGCCCAACAGGCCCTGGTAGCCGGCGTACTTCTTGAACGCGATGAGCTCGTTCTTCTTGTACGAATCAATCGTGTACTGGCCGGCGAAGGACTTGCCCTTGATGATGGTGTCGTCGTTGGTCACCGAGGTCGGGCTGAATACGGTGTCATCGACGATGGGGCCGGCGGGGCTTGTCAGCACCTGGGCGAAGGTCTGGTCGTTGGGCGTCTTGAGCTTGAACACCACGGTGGTGGCGTCGGGCGCAGAGACGCTCTCAAGGTTGCCCAGCAGTGATGCCGGGCCGTTCTCGTCGTTGATTTTCAGCTGGCGGTCGAAGGTGAACTTCACGTCCTTGGAATCAAGGGCCGTGCCGTTGTCCCACTTCAGACCCGGCTTGAGCTTGACCGTGTAGTCGGTGGGGGTGGTGAACGATGCCGAAACGGCTATGTCCGGTTGCGGCGTGGGATCCTTGGCGCCCGGCTTGGTATTCATCAGGAAGGGGTAAATCTGGTTCATCACCATGAACGAACCGTTGTCGTAGGAGCCGGCCGGGTCAAGGAAGGTGACCTTGTCCGTGGTGCCCAGTACCACCGGCCCGCCGGCGGATCCGCCACCGGCGCTGCCGCCCCCACTGCTGCTGGGACCCGTGCAGGCGGTCAATGCCAGCATTGATACACCCGCGACGGCGATCACCGAGCGCAGTCCAAACATGTTCTTAGCCATCAGCAAACTTTCTCTAGTGCTTCACATGGAACAGGCCACACTACGTTGTGTGACCTGCACCACTTGCCTGATGTTTACTTTGTACCAGACAATGAGCTTGCTCCGGGCATGGAGGAGGAAGTTGCAATCAGATGGTTACTTTAGGGATTCCGCCCGTGGGCCGGGCACGAATTGCGGATTGCGGCCAAACCAGCCGGCCAGGCGTGCATAATTATCCGCATTCAGGGGCACCCGCACCTCATGGCCAAACGCCTTGTCCGGGCCCCGGTACTCCGGTTTCATGACTCGCTGGGACCACGCCAGGGATTGGTCCGCCAGCGTCGGATCCAGGACGACCGGTACGCCGGTGGCCTTGGCCAGATCCCAGGAATGAACCGTGAACTCGGCAATTTGCAGGCCGATCCGGCTGCGCAGCGGGGCTTCCCCGCCGCCGGGCAGCGCTACTTGCCGGCTGAGGTCGGCGGCGTTCCAGACCCGCATCAGCATGGCCGCCCCGTCGCTAAAACGCGTGGACCAATCCGCGCCCACGGTGGCCGCCGCAGCCTGCGGGTCCACGTTGCTACCACGCGCCATCACGGTGTAATTGTGCAGGTCCTGGACCACCAGGTGGTGCAGGAGATCCTGGACGTTCCACTCCACGCAGGGCGTGGGCCAATGGGCCTGGTTGGAGGAGATCGCGGCAATCACTTCGGAGCACTGCTCGAGAGCGCGTTCCAGTAGTTGCAGCGGGTTTGGAATCAAGTGCGGGGGCATATCAGTACCTTCCATGAGCCAAGTCACCTTGAACGGAAGTGTACGCCAGGCCGGTCACTCGTGGGCGGCTATGACATCTCCGGGCGCGCCAAAATGAACGCCCTTTTGTGGTGGGTCAAAATCCCCTCCCCGCCCGACGCCGTATCACTTTTGGCGCGAAAATGGGCGATGCGGTATCACTTCTGGCGCGAAAATGGGCGATGCGGTATCACTTTTGGCGCGAAAATCAGCAACGCCGTATCACCTCTGTGGTGATACGGCGTTGCGTAGATTCATGCCAAAAGTGATACGGCGTCAGCTGGATCCAAGCCAAAGGTGATACGGCGTCAGCCGGATCCAAGCCAAAAGTGATACGGCGTTGGGGTGGGCGGCTAGAGCTCGGGGCGGGCCAGTGAGCGGGCGGTGTCGATCGTCGCCTGGCCCAGGACGCGGCTGCCCTGGTACAGGACCACGGTCTGGCCCGGAGCCACGCCGCGCAGCGGCTCGCCCAGGGTCACGGTCAGCGTTTGGCGGGTGCCGGCGTCGTCGGCCACCTCGGTGACGAAGGCGCGGGCGGGCACGGGATCGCCGTGCGCGCGCACCTGGGCGTAGCAGTCGAATTCGGCGCCGGTGGCGACCTCGGCGATGGGCAGCCCGGCCCAGGAGACCTTGATGCCCTTGAGCTCGTCGATGGCCAGCAACGCGTGCGGACCGACGACGACCTTGTTTTCCTTGGGCCGGATCTCCAGCACGAAGCGCGGCTTGCCGTCGGCGGCCGGGGTTCCCAGCTTCAGGCCGCGGCGCTGGCCCACCGTGAACTGGTTGGCGCCCGTGTGGCCGCCCACCTTGTTGCCGGTCTCGTCGACGATGTCGCCGTCGGTCATCTCGATCTTTTCGGCCAGCCAGCCAGCGGTGTCGCCGTCGGAGATGAAGCAGATGTCGTGGCTGTCCGGCTTCTTGGCCACGGACAGGCCGCGGCGCTCGGCCTCGGCCCGGACCTCGGCCTTGGACGGGGTGTCCGCGAGCGGGAACATGGAGTGCTTGAGCTGCTCGTGGGTCAGCACGCCGAGCACGTAGCTCTGGTCCTTGGCCCAGTCGGCGGCGCGGTGCAGTTCCGGGTTGCCGTCGGCGTCCGTGATGACCTTGGCGTAGTGGCCCGTGCAGACGGCGTCGAAGCCCAGCGCGATGGCCTTCTCCAGCAGCGCCGCGAACTTAATGCGCTCATTGCAGCGCATGCACGGGTTCGGGGTGCGGCCGGCGGCGTATTCGTCGATGAAGTCCTGGACCACGTCCTCCTTGAACCGTTCGGAGAAGTCCCAGACGTAGTACGGAATGCCGAGTTTGTCGCACGCCCGCCACGCGTCGTTGGAATCCTCCACGGTGCAGCAGCCGCGGCTGCCGGTGCGCAGGGTTCCGGGCATGCGGGAGAGGGCCAGGTGGACGCCGACGACGTCGTGCCCGGCTTCCACGGCGCGGGCGGCGGCAACGGCGGAGTCAACCCCGCCACTCATGGCGGCCAATACTCGCATTACGTACCTTTCAGTTGGAACAAAAAATCAATCACTCGTCGCAAACTGCGACTGGCCGTGCCGGCCCGTTCAAAGCCGAAGCTTTGTAGGTACCCGGGAGCGGCTTCGGGCGCCCGCGAAGCGGGCGGGGCACCTACAAAGCGCAGGCTTTGGGCCGGCCGCTACTGCGTACTCGCCGTTTGGATCGACGATTGATGCCCGGCCATGCCGGCTGTTTTTGCGCGTGCGTGTGCTTGCGGCAACGCGGCCACAAAGGCTTCAACGTCTTCCGGGCTCGATGTATGCCCGAGGCTGAAGCGTTGTGCGCCACGTGCCGTGTCCTCGTCCAGGCCCATGGCCAGGAGCACGTGGGAGGGTCGGGGCACGCCGGCCGTGCAGGCCGAGCCGGTGGAGGATTCAATGCCGGCCATGTCCAGCAGGAACAGCAGCGAGTCTCCCTCGCAGCCGGGAAACGTGAAATGGGCGTTGCCGGGTAGGCGGCCGGCCGGGTTGACGGCCGGGTCCACGCCGCGCAGCACGGCGTCCGGCACGGCCGCACGGACGGCGGCGATGATCCCGTCGCGGAGGGCGGCGATCCTGGCACTTTCGTCGGACAGGTTGTCGGTGACGTCCTGTGCGGCGGCGGCAAAGGCGGCGATTCCAGCAGTGTCCAGGGTGCCGGAGCGGACGCCGCGTTCCTGTCCCCCGCCGTGCTGGACGGGAGTCAATGACACGGCGCGGCCCAGCAGGAGCGCGCCGACGCCGACGGGCCCGCCGATCTTGTGCCCGCTGATGGACATGGCGGCCAGTCCGGATTTCTTGAAGTTCACGGGCACGGAGCCGAAGGCCTGGACGGCGTCGGAGTGCACGGGGATGCCGTGGGCGCCGGCGAGCTCCACGATCCCGGCGATGGGCTCGATGGTGCCGACCTCGTTGTTGGCCCACATGCAACTGATGAGGGCCACGGTGTCCGCGCCGCCGTCGTCGAGCTCGCGGGCCAGTGCTGCCAGGCTCACGGTGCCGCTTTCATCGACGGGGAGCCAGACGGCCTGGGCGCCTTCGTGCTTTTCCAGCCATTCCACGGTGTCCTGGACGGCGGCGTGTTCGACGCCGGAGACCAGGATGCGGGTCCGGCGGGGATCGGCGTCGCGGCGGTTCCAAAAAAGGCCCTTGACGGCGAGGTTGTCCGCCTCGGTGCCGCCGGAGGTGAAGATGACCTCGGTGGGGTGGGCGCCGGCGGCCGCCGCGATGGTTTCACGGGACGCCTCGACGGTGGCGCGGGCGCGACGGCCTGCCCCATGCAGCGATGAGGGGTTGCCGGGACGGGCGATGACGGAGGTGAGTGCGGCGAGGGCCGGGGCCGAAAGGGGCGTGGTCGCCGCGTGGTCTAGATACACGGGCACTGCTCAATTCTACGGCATCCGGCCGGCACCGCCGGGGAGGCATTTGCCACATCATGTCAACCAAGTCAACGGAGTTGTCACGGTTGTCAATAACTGTTGTCAATGGCAGTATCGAGCGTGTTGTGCATCACTCACCGAATCCATGGGGGATTTTCTTACATGAAGACAGCTACATTCCGTCGCGCGACGGCGGCTGCCGCGTGCGCCGTCGCCTTCGCCGCGTCCACAGTGCTCAGCGGCAGCGCCATGGCAACAACCGCAGCCACGCCGTCCACGCCCGTCGTTTTTCCCGCCGTCGAGGGCCAGCTCATGAGCTACGTCGTCAACGCGAAGGTCGCCAACGCCAACAAGACCAAGGAGGTCGTGAAGGCCGTTGAGGCCGCCGGCGGCGTCGCCGTGCAGCAGTGGCCCGAGATTGGCGTGGTCATCGTCCAGTCCGAGAGCGCCAACTTCCGCTCCGACATCCTCAAGTACGGCTACTCCACCGTCGAATCGGTGGGCGCAACGCGCACCATTCCGGTCGCGGAGGGCACGCCGGCCGGGATCCCCGTCCCCTGGCAGAAGGCTATGGCGCCCCGCAGCAAGCAACTCGCCAAGTCCGACCTCCTGTACGGCGACGCCACGTTCGACGGCGTTGCCGCGGACCCGCGCGAAACCGAGCAGTGGGACATGGTGCAGATCAAGGCGGACCAGGCCCACCAGCTGACCGACGGATCCCGCAACGTCCTGGTGGGAGTCCTCGACAGCGGCATCGACCCGAACCACCCCGACTTGAAGGCCAACATCGACGTCGCGGCGTCGGTAAACTGCACCAACGCCGGCCGTCCCGACACCTCCCCCACCGGCTGGAACCCCACCACCTCCTCGCACGGAACCCATGTGGCCGGCATCATCGGTGCCGCCCGCAACGGCGTCGGGATCGTGGGCGTGGCCCCGAACGTGCGCATGGCCTCCGTCAAGGTGGTCAACGACGCCGGCTCGATCTACCCCGAATACGCCATCTGCGGCTTCATGTGGGCGGGCATGAAGGGCATGGACGTCACAAATAACAGCTACTACATCGACCCGCTGGAATTCTGGTGCAACGACCAGCCCGACCAGGCAGCCGTGCGGGTTGCCGTTGAGCGCGCCGTCAACTGGTCAACAAAGCAGGGCGTGGTGCACGCGGCCGCGGCCGGCAACTCCTCCTACGACCTGTCCAACAAGACCACGGACAACGCCAGCCCGAACGACAGCACGCCGATTGCGCGCGGCATCAACAACCAGTGCAAGGACATCCCCACCGAGCTGGACGGGGTGGTCACCGTTTCCTCGACCGACCAGGCCGGCAAGTTGTCCTCATTCTCCAACCGCGGCCTGAACTCGATTGCCGTCGCAGCCCCGGGCTCCCGGATCCTTTCCACGCTGCCGAACAACAGCTACGGCCTGCTTAGCGGTACGTCGATGGCATCCCCGCACGTGGCGGGCGTACTGGCGCTCATGAAGTCCCAGCACCCCGGATGGGCCCCGAAGAAGCTGATCTCCGAACTGCAGAAGCAAGCCCAGAACCACATCTGCATGCCGTCCGCGACTCCCGTCGGCGCAGCCTGCGTGGGCACCCTGGACAACAACAGCTACTACGGCGAAGGCATCTCCGACGCCCTGGCCGCCGTGCTCTAACTAGCCCTGCACCCCAAGACGGGGCCAAGCCGCGGAACGGTGCATCGCCACCGTTCTCGCGACTTGGCCCCGTTTTCGGTGCAAGGGGGAATGGCGCTACGGATCCGGCGCCGGACTCACGGCTCGGCGGGCGCAGGATTCGTGGTCGCCGCCGGGTCTCGACAGTCTCGACCACCGTGATCCGGCCCGATGGTCGCGAGAACTGGTTTTGACGCCGAAAACTGGTGTTGTTGCCGACCATGACGCACCTGCGGCAGTGCTCGGCACCGAATTCAGTTTTCGGCGCGAAAAGCAGGGCTCGACGACGACGCCGTTTCCCTTATGTGCAGAGCTTGGCGCGGGTTCGCCCCGTGTTCGGTGAAGAAAGCGTGACGCCGCGATGCTTATGCGGCGAACCCGCGCCGGGTGTGGCGCCAATGAGGAGCCGGCGCAGAATTCGCAGCCGTAACCGGGTCTCGACAGGCTCGACCACCGACAAGCTCGGGCCGGAACCGGGTCTCGACAAGCTCGACCATCGAGAGACTCGGCCGGGAGCGGGTCTCGACAAGCTCGACCACCGAGAGGCTCGGGCCGGACTGGGTCTCGACAAGCTCGACCACCGACAAGCTCGGCCACCGAGGGCGCCGGCTACCGGACGGGCACGATCCTCGCGCAGCAGTGGGAGGCATCCGGATCGGGTTCGATGCTGTGGGCGGTGTCGCTGCAGCCGGCCAGGGCGCCGTTGAGCAGGGCTCCGTTGAGGGCGCACACCACGCCTGTGTGTTCCTGGGCCAGCCGGTGGAACGGGCAGTTGGCCATGATGATGCCGCCGGCGCCGTCGGGCCTGGGGTCGTAGCCGGTGTCGGCCAGGACGTGCCCGATGCTGCCGGCCTCGGCACCCAGGGATTGGCCGGCGTCGAACGCCACGGCGGCGAGCGCGTCCTCCACACCTTCGGAAGTATCGATGGAGCGTTGCACGGCGGCGGCCAGCAGTTGGGCGGCGAGGTCGTAGTGGCGGGCGGGCACGGAAGCGCCCACCTCGGCGATGGCCACGGTGTACAGCTTGGTGGGCCGGCCGGAGCCAGGCCCCGTGCGGTCCCCCACCTTGCGGAATTCGACGTGGAGCAGCTTCTCCGCCTCGAGCCGGTCAAGGTGTGTCCGGATGGTGCTTTTGGGCAGGCCCAGGGCTGCGGCGCAGTCGTCCCGGCTCAGCGGGTCCGGGGCCTTGCGCAGCAGCTCAAAGATCTGTTTGCGCACCGGATCGCCCAACGACGCGACGGCGCGGAGCCGTTCCGCCTCATTCATGGTGCCTCCAGTTCCGGGTTTGCTTCGCGGCTTCCCACACCGGGTGCGGCGGGTTTCGGGAAGCGATGTTTTGGATTGTGTCGCATTGTCTTGACGCCTTGAGTCTGCCCTTCTAAAGTCAAAAATACAAGATTTAGAAAGGTTGGGACATGTCGATCTCAAGCGCCGCCCTCCCCAGTCTGCTCGCCTATGAGGATCCCTCCGACGACGAGCCGGCTACCTCGCCCGGGATCGACCTGCCGGCCGCGCAGGCCGCGATCGCCGATTTCCTGCGCGCCCTGGGCCGCGACGTGGACAACCCCCACCTGCTGGATACGCCACGGCGCGTGGCCGCCGCCTACGCCGAAATGCTGACCCCGCGGGAAACCAGCTGGACCACTTTCCCCAACGATGAGGGTTATGCGGGCCTGGTGCTGGTCAAGGACGTGCCGTTCAACTCCCTGTGCCAGCACCACCTGCTGCCGTTCCGCGGCGTGGCACATGTGGGCTACCTCCCGGGTGAGCGGCTGTTCGGGCTGTCGAAGCTGGCCCGCGGCGTGGAGCTCTTTGCCCGTGACCTGCAGGTCCAGGAACGCCTGACCCAGCAAGTGGCAGACTGGCTGGAGGAGACGCTGTCACCGCGCGGCGTCGGCGTCGTACTGGAGGCCGAGCACATGTGCATGTCATTGCGTGGGGTGCAGGCGGCCGGCACGTCCACCCGCACCTCGGTCTTCACCGGCGCCCTGGCCGGTGCCGGCCCGCTGCGGGACCAGTTCCCGGGCTAAGGCTCCGAAGCGGCCCTTCCACCCACCCCAACCCCAGGCAGTCGTTCCTCCCAAGAAACAGTCATTTCCACGGAAAGAGTTTCGATCATGAGCGAGTCAAACAGCGCAGCAACCCCCACCGGCGCCGACACCAGTAGTGCCGATGCGGGCATGGTGATCATTGGCGGGGGTCTGGCCGGCGCCACCGCCGCCGACACCCTCCGCGCCGAAGGCTACACGGGCCCGGTGACGATCGTGGCGGAGGAGCCGGAGATCCCGTACCAGCGCCCGCCTCTGTCCAAGGGTTTCCTGGCCGGCAAGGAGGGCGACGACGCCCTGCTCCCCTACCCCGCAAGTTGGTACCCCGAACACGACGTCACGGTCCGCACCGGCACGGCTGCCACCGCGATCGACCCCGCCGCCCACGCCGTGAGCCTGTCCGACGGCTCGGTGCTGCCGTATGCGAAGCTGCTCATTGCCACGGGCGCCTTACCGCGGGTGATCCCCTTCCCCGGCGTGGAGCTCGACGGCGTCCACTACTTCCGCTCGAAGGCCGACGCCGTGGCCATGAAGGAGCTGCTGTCCGCCGGCGGCCACAACCTGGTCATGATCGGCTCCGGCTGGATCGGCATGGAAATTGCCGCCACCGCCCGCGAGCTTGGCAACAACGTGACCCTGCTGGGCCTGGAGGACGTGCCGCTCTCGGTGGCCATCGGCAAGGAACTCGGCGCGGTCTTTGCCGCCCGCCATGAGGAGGCCGGGGTGCGGTTTGTGCTGCCGGCGAGCGCCGCGGAAATCAAGGGCGACGCCGGCCGGGTCACCGGAGTCGTGACGACCACCGGCGTCACGCTGCCCGCGGACCTGGTGATCGTGGCCGTCGGGGTGGTGCCGAACATCGCGCTGGCCAAGGAGGCCGGCCTGGCCATCGACAACGGCATCCAGGTCTCCGGCAGCCTGCAAAGCTCCGATCCCGACATCTTCGCCGCCGGCGACGTGGCCAACTCGCTGCACCCCGTCACCGGCGCCTATGCCCGCTCCGAACACTGGGCCAACGCGATCGCCGCCGGCAAGGTGGCCGCCAGGTCCATGCTGGGCCGGGACGCGGTGCTCGATGACATCCCCTACTTTTACACCGACCAGTTTGACCTGGGCATGGAGTACTCCGGCTACGGCGCACTGACCAGGGACGCCGAACTGGTGGTCCGCGGCAGCCTGGAGAAACGCGAGTTCATCGCGTTCTGGGTGCTCGAAGGCCGCGTTGTGGCCGGCATGAACGTGAACATCTGGGACGTGCAGGACGCCATCAAGGAGCTGATCGGCTCCGGCCGCACGGTCGACACGCAGGCGCTGGCTGACCCGCAAATCCCGCTCGAGGCTATTTGATGGTGGAGATGACTACTTTCGAGCCGGCCCGCACCGCCCACGGATCGGCGGCGCCCTTCTACACGCCGCCCCTGCTGCACCCCGTGCACCAGTTCGGCACCCGGACGCTGGACTTCAGCCGCCAGGTGGCGTTGATGGCCATCGTGAACCGGACCCCCGACTCCTTTTACGACGGCGGCGCCACCTTTGCGCTGGACGCGGCGGTTGCCGCCTCGCTGGCCGCCGTGGACGGCGGCGCCGACTGGGTCGACATTGGCGGCGTCCCCTTCGCGCCGGGCCCGGCCCTGAGCGCCGCAGAGGAGGGCGACCGCGTAGTGCCCGTCATTGAGGCGGTGTCGGCCGCCAGCGACGTCATCATCTCGGTCGACACCTTCCTGCCCGAGGTTGCGGCGCGCAGCATCGCCGCCGGTGCCCATGTCATCAACGACACGACGGGGCTCGCCAACCCGGAGCTGGCCGCCGTCGTCGCCGAGACCGGCGCCCACCTGGTCATCACCCATTCGCTGGCCCGGCCACGCACCGTCTACCCCCGCCCCAGCTACGGCGACGTCGCCGCCGAGGTGGCCGCGTTCCTGGCCGAGAAGGTGGAACTTGCATTGTCGCTGGGCGTCCCGGCCGAGAAGATCATCGTGGACCCCGGCCACGACCTGAACAAGAACACGCTGCACACGCTGGAGATCACCCGGCGTTTCAACGAGTTCGCCGCCCTGGGCTTTCCCGCGCTGGCCGCCGTGTCGAACAAGGACTTCATCGGCGAAACCCTCGATCAGGACAAGGCGCAGCGGCTGGAGGGTTCGCTGGCCACGGGCGTCATCTGCATCCTCGGCGGCGCCCGGATCCTGCGCATGCACAATGTGGCCTCTGCCAGCTCCGCCATCCGCATGACCGAGGCCGTGCTGGGCTGGCGGGAACCGGCATACCTGCGCCACAACATGGGCGACGTCAACCAGCCCGCCCACCGCTGACGCTTCACGAAGAGGACGCCATGATTGAACGGATCTTCCCCGAGTCCGGCCTGTCCGGGCAGGCGCTCGACGACGACCTCCTCGCCGCGCCCTTCACGGCCCCCGGCAGCAAGACGTGGGTCAGCTTCAACTTTGTCTCGAGCATTGACGGGGCGGCAACCGTCGACGGGCGTTCGGGCGCGTTGGGCAACGCCGACGACCAGCACTTTTTCCAACTGATGCGCCGGAACGCCGACGTGATCCTGGTGGGCGCCCAAACAGTCCGGTCCGAAGGCTACGGCGGGGAGCTGCTCAGCCCCGAGGCGCAGGCGTGGCGGGCCGATCGCGGCCTGCCCGTCCACCCGCCGCTGGCCATCGTGTCCGGCTCGCTCAACCTCGACCCCACCCTCGAGGTGTTCACCGACGCCCCCGTGCGCCCCCTGGTCATCACGACGGCTGCGGCACCGCCGGTCCGCCGGGCCGCGTTAGCCGCCGTGGCCGACGTCGTGGACGCCGGCGCGGACACGCTGGATGCGGGCGCGCTTCTGGCCGGACTTGCGGGCAGGGGCCTGCACCGGGTCCATTCCGAGGGCGGACCCACCGTGCTGGGCACCTTCGCGGCCGCGGACAAGGTGGATGAACTGTGCCTGACGGTGTCGCCCCTGCTGGTGGGCGGGACCGCGAAGCGCATCGCCGACGTCCTGCCGGGCGGAGACGGCGAGGGTGCCGGGCCGCGTGCCATGACGCTGGCCCAAATCCACAAGGCCGGGTCCATGCTGTTCCTGCGTTACGTCCGGGACACCGGGCCGAGCGAGGGTCCGAAAGTCTAATTGGAGGGCGGGGCCACGGACAATTTCGCCAGGAGTTGTGGTTTCGTGGCGGCCAGGAGCGCGTCGCTGGGGCAGGCCAGCGTGACCACCAGGCCTGTTCCCGCGGTTCCCAGCACGCGGCCCCACACCGTGCTGGCCGGAACGCCCTTGCCGGCTCTCGTGGTGTAGCCCAGGAACGCGATGGTGGGCGATTTCCTGCCCGGTTCGGCGCTCCATGGCAGGCTGGCCTCGGCCAGCGAGCCGGGGACCAGCGACGGGATGAGGTACTCCATCAATCTCACGGTGGAGGCTTTGTCGTCCCCGGCCGTGACGAGCGGGCCCGTGGTGCCGTTGACCCAGTACGCCAGCTGACAGCCGGCCGCATTCGTATAACGGGTTTGCCCGGCAACATTGTTCATCCGCTGTGTCCATTCCGGCGCCGCCGGGCCGGGCCGGCCCAATGACGGCTGGCCGAGGGCATCGCTGAAGGCGACCGGCACCCTGGCGGAGAGGGTGTTGCCGGCCGCAAAAGTCAGGTTCTTCGCGGCGACGGCGGCCGCGTCATGGCCGGCCTGGGTGGTGGGGGCGGCGAACGTGGGCGCCTGGCTGGGCGGCGCCGTCGTGCCGCCGGTGGCGGGCGCGGGGACCGTGACGGTACACCCGGCCAGGGCGATGGCGGCCACGGCTGCGCCGGCCATGGCAGCAAGGACACCGGCCCGCCCGCTCCGGGCCTGGAATCTCACGCCCATACGCGCAGTGCCCCCGGGTCCACCCGGACCGTGGCCGGCAGCGAGCCGATCCGCTCGCCGTCGGCGTAAGCCACGAGCCCGGCCGAGTCCATGTCCACGGAGGTGACGCGCTCGATCGAGACCACGGGGTGTCCGGTGTGCCGGCCCGAATAGACCAGCGGGTAGATGCGCAGGAACGTCAGCCGGGACACGGGCGCCACAATGAACAAATCCAGCAGGCCGTCGTCGGTCCTGGCATCGGGGGTGATCTTCATGCCGCCACCGATCGACGGGCCGTTGGACACCGAAATCAGCACGGCCCGCTCCTGCCGCGGCACGCCGTCCACCACCAGTGAATTGCTCAACGGCTTGAGCGTCGCCAGTTCCCGCAGGATGGCCAGGTTGTAGCGCATGGGCCCATGCGGCCACCGCCACCCGTTGGCGCGCTCGTTGACCAGCGCATCAAAGCCGGCGGACAGCGCGCACATGAACCAGACCGGACCGTTGCCGTCGCGATCGATCCGCCCCAGATCCAGGGCGCGCGGCTCCCCCTGGGCGGCTTTGAGGAAATGCTCGACGGCGGCCGCCGGGTCCTTCGGGTCAAGGCCCAGGCCGCGGGCGGCATCGTTGCCGGTGCCGGCCGGAATGATGCCCAGGGGTATGGAGCGCCCGGCCAGCGCATTGACGCCCAGGTGGACCATGCCGTCGCCGCCCACCACGAGCAGCGCCTGCGCGCCGGAATCGAGTGCGGCGAGCACGGCGTCGCGCAACTCGGCGTAGTTGCGCCGGCGCAACACGGTGACGGTGTGCCCGGCGGCCCGCAGGCGCTCGACCGCCATGTCGCCGACCTGGCCGGTCGTGTTGCTGCGGCGGCCGCCAAAGGCAGCCCGCGGGTTCACGGCGACGGCGATCGAAAGGATCCGGGCCCGGGCCTGCGGCGGGCCGGGCAGCGGAGGTGTGGTGGCGCCGTCGTCGGCGGAATGTGCGGCAGTCATGGGAAAGCCAGTATGACAGCGCGAGGGCCCCGGGCGGAATTGAGTCTCCACACAGGGTGCCCCACTAGACTTGGGGCGCACCACCTGATGAATAGCGAAAGGTCACCGGTGAGCGAGAAGTACCTCACGCACTACCAGGTCCTGGGCGTCCCCAGCACTGCGACCGAACGCGAGATCAAGATTGCGTACCGCAAGGCGGCCCGCCTGGCCCACCCCGACCACGGCGGCGACCCCGCGGTGTTCCGCAAGATCACCGAGGCGTACGAGGTCCTCGTCAACCCGGCCCAACGCCGGATCTACGACGGCTCCTATCAGGGCGCACCGGGGCGCACCGGCACAGCCGGCAGCTACGGGTCCCCCGGCCGCAGCGGCGGCGAACCGTTTTCCGGGGCCGGTTTCAGCGGCACCTTCACCACTCGCCCGTCGAAGGAAACCCGCAACACGGCCGGCGACCCGGCCATCTACGTCCCTGCCTACGAGGACCTGCTCCCCGGCGAGGTGCCGATCCTGCCCCGGCCCACCGCCGCGCAGCCCGTCCACGGCGCACCCCGCAAGCGCGGCGTCTTTGGTGCCGCCTCACGGCTGGCCCGCGAAGCACGCACCGCCCAACTGATCATGCAGCAGGTACTCCCCGCCGTTCCGGCGGCACGGCTCATCAACGGCCTGACCGCCCCCGTCAACAACGGCTACCTGGACCACGTGCTCGTCTCCGGCTACCGCATGGCGATCGTCGGCTCCATGCTGGTGCCCAACGGCGCGTTCCGCTGGGATGGCGGCGTGCTGGTCCACGGCAGCAAGGTGGTGGCGCCGCCGCAACTCATCCCGGCCACCCGGCGCATGCAGGAGCTGTTCCCCGAATGCAACGTCACCGCCTGGGTGTGCGTGCACAGCAGCACGGGAAACCTGTTCGAACCCGTCATCGACTACGCCCGCGGCTCCGACCCCGACGGCTCCAACCTGGTGAACGTGGCCAACCCCGCCCGGTTCGTCCGCGAAGCCAAACACTTCCTCTCCTCCGGACCCACCCCCAACGTGGTGGACCTGCAGCTCCTGAGCAGGCTGCTCGGCGGCATGTACTGAGCCCCACCTGCCGGCCCGCACATCCGGGCAGCTGAGCAAACGCCTGTTCCCTCTACCGTTAGGATTGAACCGTGTTTCGCATCCTCTTCGTAACCCCCGAAATTCCCGGTAACACGGGCAACGCCATACGCCTGGCCGCCATTACCGGGGCGGAGCTGCACCTGGTGGAGCCGTTGGGCTTTGACTTTTCCGACGCCAAGCTGCGCCGCGCCGGCCTGGATTACCACGACCTCGCGGTCGTCACCGTCCACAAGACGCTTGACGCCGCCTGGGAGGCCCTGGCCCCGGAGCGCGTCTTTGCGTTCACGGCCGACGGCGAAGCCGGCTACGCGGACATCGCCTACCAGGCCGGCGACGTGCTCATGTTTGGCCGCGAATCCGAGGGCCTGCCCGAGGACGTCAAGCACGATCCCCGCGTGACCAGCCGGGTCCGACTGCCCATGCTTCCGTCGCTGCGGTCCCTGAACCTGGCCAATGCGGCCTCGATTGCCGTGTATGAGGCCTGGCGGCAGAACGGTTTTGCCGGCGCCAAGCTCTAGCCACCCATCCCGGGCCCGCACCCAAAGCTACGGCCCACATCAGCAGTTCACCCCTTGGAGGTATGCATGTCCGCTCGCGATCCCGGCCTGGCTTTCACCGACGGCGCCCTGCAATTCGAGGCGTGGTCCGACAAACTCTGGGACCCCATGGGCCGCGACGTGGTCCAGGCAGCTCGGCTGCAGCCGGGCGAGAAAGTGCTCGATGCCTGCTGCGGCACCGGTGCCGCCACTATTCCGGCGGCCCTGGCCGTGGGCCCGGACGGCACGGTCGACGGCGTCGACCTCTCCACCGGGCTGCTGCGCATCGCGGCCGCCAACCTGGCCGAGCGCCGCATCCTCAACACCACGCTGACCGAGGCCGACGTCACGCAGTGGCGCGGCCACCGCACCTTTGACGCGGTGCTGTGCTCGTACAGCATGTTCTTCTTTGCCGACATGGAATCCGGCGTGGAGCACCTGGCCTCCATGCTGCGCCCCGGCGGCCGGCTCGTCACGAGCACGTGGATCGAGGGCGCGCTGGAGCCGTTTGCCGGGCTGATCCTGGAAGCCGCCATCAAAGAACGCCCGCGGCTGGCCGGCGTGGTGCCGCTGGCCAACCAAAACATGGCCAAGATCGACTCCGCGGACTCCCTCGCCGGCTGGCTGGCGGCGCGCGGCCTGGCGGACGTGGAAGTTTCCACCCATCCGCTCACGCTCACGGTGGACGACGCCATGGCCTGGGACCTGGTCATGGGCAGCGGCTGGCGCACCCTGCTCCCCCGCGACCCCGACGCAATCGCCCGGGTCCGCCGCGAGTTCATCAAGTCAGTCGGCCCGCAGGTCACGATGAACTCGGACGCCCTGATCGGCATCGGCACCGTCCCGGCTTAAACAAAAAAGGGTCTCGACGGGCTCGACCACCGGTGGTCGAGCCCGTCGAGACCCTTTTGCGAATTAGGCCCTGCGGCGCTTGATCTCCTCGACGGCCTGCGGCAGCACCTTGAACAGGTCGCCCACAATGCCGAAGTCGGCGATCTCGAAGATCGGCGATTCGGAGTCCTTGTTCACAGCCACGATCACCTTCGACGTCTGCATTCCGGCCTTTTGCTGGATGGCGCCGGAGATGCCCACGGAGATGTACAGCTGCGGGGACACCTTCTTGCCGGTCTGGCCCACCTGGGCGGCGTGCGAGATCCAGCCGGCATCCGTGGCGGCACGTGAGGCACCGACCGCGGCACCGAGCACGTCGGCCAGCTCCTCGACCGGGCCAAAGTCGCCGTCCACACCGCGGCCGCCGGCCACCACGATGCGGGCGTCCTCCAGCTCGGGGCGGCCGGACGCGGCGCGCGGGGTGCGGGTGACGATGCGGGCGGCCAAGCTGGCCGGGGCGAACGCCACGTCCAGAACCTCGACGGCGGGCACGGCAGCCTCCGCGGCAGCAGCGGCCTCAACGCTGTGGGACTTGACGCTGATGACGGCGACGGCGGACGTTGCCCGCGCCTCCACCGTGTAGGAACCGGCCAGGACCGACTTGTGCACCACCAAGGTGCCGGCGTCGAGGGTCACGGAGACGGCGTCGGTGATGACGCCGGCGTTCAGCGCCACGCCGGCGCGGGCCGCGATTTCCTTGCCCTGCGGGCCGTTGTCCACCAGCACGGCGGACGCGCCCACGGCGGCGGCGGCTGCTGCCACGAGGTCGGCCTTCGGGGCCACCAGGAACTGGCCCAGTTCGGCCTGCTCGGAATGCAGCACGCGGCTCACGCCGTAGGCGCCCAGCTCGGCGGCCACCTCGGCGCTGACCGCACCGGCCACGACGGCCACCGGCTCGCCGGCGCCGCGGGCCAGCGTCAGCAGCTGGTGTGTCACGGGGTGCAGGGTGCCGGGTGCGTCGGTCTGGTCAATGAAAACAACAATTGCACTCATGAGTGGTCCTTAGATCAGTTTCTGCGCGGCCAGGAAGTCGACGAGGGCAATGCCGGCGTCGCCCGAATCGGTGATGATGGTTCCGGCCGTACGGGCAGGGCGCTCCGCGGCGGTCGTGACCTGCGTCAGCGAGCCGGCATGGCCAACAGCGTCCGCGGACAGCCCGATCTCGGCCAGCGAGAGGGTGGTGATCTTCTTCTTCTTGGCCGCCAAGATGCCCTTGAAGTTGGGGTAGCGGGGCTCGTTGGCCTGGTCGGTGACGGAGACGAGGGCCGGCAGCTGGGCTTGGATCTCCTCGGTGACGTCGTCGCCGTCGCGCTTTGCGCTCACGGTGCGGCCATCCACCTCGAGGGAGGAGGCGAAGGTGATCTGGGCCAGGCCCAGGCGGGCGGCCAGCTGGGCCGGCACGATGGAGGTTTCACCGTCGGTGGACGCCATCCCGGTGATGACCAGGTCCACGGGGCCAAGGGTCTTGATGGCGGCGGCGAGGGCCAGGGACGTGGCCGAGGCGTCGGAGCCCGCGAGTGCTTCGTCGCTGATGTGCAGGCCGTCCGTGGCACCAATCTGCAGGGATTTCTTGACGGCGGCTGCGGCGGAGGCCGGGCCGATCGTCAGGGCCGTGACCGTGTTGCCGCCCTTGGCGCCGCCGCGGGCGTCCGTGAGGGCCAGGGCCGCTTCCAGCGCGTACTCGTCAAGTTCGGAGAGGATGCTCTCGTCGCGGTCAATGCGGTGGTTTTCACCTGTGAGGTGGCGGTCAAATTGCGTGTCTGGCACGTATTTGACCAGTACCACAATGTTCAGTGCTGAGTTTTCCACTACTGTCCTTTGTGTCATGGACGGTCGGCTCCGGTCCCCGTGCCCAGTGGTGGGCAGGATCCCCGGGTTCGTCCTTGGCCTTGCCCGTTACAGCTTAGTTCGTGCCGGGCCGGAGCCGGAATTTCATGGGTCGATTCTTTACTTCCCGCCGCACGGGATCCCGCCGCTCCTCCCCCGGGATGAGGGCGGCCGGCCGGCATTCCGCCCGCGGCCCGATGCCGGCGCACCCCCGCCCCGGGCACAGTGGAAGCATGAGAACAGCTACTTTGAGCGCACGCTCCCTCACCAAGCGCTACGGCGCCGGCAAGGCCCTGGACAATGTCTCGGTGGACATTGCCGCCGGCGAGTCGGTGGCCGTCATGGGTGCTTCCGGTTCCGGCAAGACGACCCTCCTGCACACCCTGGCCGGCATCACCTCCCCCGATTCCGGGCAGGTCAGCTACAACGGCATCGACGTCACGGCCCTGAATGAGACCGGCCGGTCCAAACTGCGCCGGGAACAATTTGGCTTCGTCTTCCAGGCCGGGCTGCTCATCCCGGAGCTGACGGCGCTTGAAAACGTGGCCCTGGCCCTGATGCTCAACGGTCTCTCCCGCCGCGACGCCGAGGCGGAGTCGGCGCTCTGGCTGGCCCGGCTGGGCCTGGCCGGCATGGAAAACAGGCGCATGGGGGAACTCTCCGGCGGCCAGGCACAGCGCGTCGCGATCGCCCGCGCCCAGGTGACGGGCGCCGGCGTCGTCTTTGCCGACGAACCCACCGGCGCCCTTGACTCGCACACCTCCGCCGACGTCATGACGGCCCTCCTGCAGGCCACCTCCGGCCGCGGCCGCACCCTGGTGGTGGTCACGCACGATCCCACGGTCGCCGCCCGCTGTGCCCGCACCCTTTTCATGCACGACGGCGTCCTGTCCCCCGCGCCGCCGGCCCGCCCGGCCGAGGTGGCAGGTACCGGCGGCGGAAACCTCACGGCTCCCGCTGCTGGCAATCCCGACGCCGGCACCACGTTCATGGCCGGGCCGCGGGGTGCCCAATGAAAACCGTGCTGCCCGTGCTGTGGCTCCTGTCCCGGCCGGCACCGGGCAGCAAGGCCGTCACGGCGCTGCCGGCCACCGCCTTTGCGCTGGTCACCGCCCTGCTGCTGACGGTGCTGGCCGGGGCCTTGAGCTTCTTCACCAACGCCCCCGCAGATGACCCGTCCGGCACGGCGGGCGCATACCAAAACCTTGCCCTGGTGGCGCTGGCCCTGCTCGTCATGCCGCTGCTGACGCTGGGCGGTTCCGCCGCCCGGCTGTCCGCGCGCCGCCGCGACGAACGCCTGTCCACGCTGCGGCTGCTGGGCGCCACCCCGGCACTCGTGGGCGTGTTGACGGTGGTGGAGTCCACCGTGATTGCCGCCGCCGGCATCCTGGCGGGCACGGTGCTGTACGCGGCGGCAGTCCCCGCCGTGGCGCTCATTCCCTTCCAGGGCAAGCCGCTGGGCATGGCGGCGCTGTGGCTGCATCCCCTGGTCCTGGGGGCGGCCGAGGGATCGCTGTTGCTGCTGGCCGCCGTGAGCGCCGCGATCGGGCTGCGCCAGGTGGTCCTCTCGCCGCTCGGCGTGCGCACCCGGCAAAAAGCCCCCGCCGTGCATTGGGTGCGGATCGCACTGGGGGCCGGGGCCGGCGTCGTGCTTTATATGGTCATGAGCACGCTGACCGCGAGCGGGTCTGCGGCCGTCATGGTCCTGATATTGGTGGGTGTCTTTGCCGGCGGCCTGGCGCTGCTGAACCTGGTGGGACCGTTCCTGCTCAAGTGGACGGCGGGGCGGTCCGCCCGCACGGCGGCCACCCCCGCCAAGCTGCTGGCGGCGCGCACCATCCTCGAATCGCCCAAGGCCGCGTGGCGTCAGGTCAGCGGGCTGGCCATGACAAGTTTTGTGGCCGTCGTGGCAGGCACCGGCCTGGCCGTCATCGACGGGGCGGGCGCGGGCGGCAACGCACCCGAGGCCAACCTGTTCACCGACATGCGCACCGGGGTGCTCATCACGGTGGTGGAGTCGTTCGTGCTGGTGGCGTGCAGTGCGGGTGTCAATGCCGCGGCGGCCGTCCTTGACCGGCGCGATCTTTATGTCAGCCTTGACCGGCTGGGCATGCCGCGCGGCGTCATGGAGGCTGCCCGCCAACGCGCCGTCATGGCGCCGGTGCGGTTCGTCACCGTGGGCTCGGCGGCGTTTTCGGCGGTGCTCCTGTTCCCGCTGACGGGCCTGGCCCTGATCGTTGCCCCGCTTTCGCTGGCCGTCATTGCCGGGGTCCTGGCCGGCGGGATGGGGCTGGTCTGGCTTGGACTGGCTGCCACGAAGCCGGTCCTGGGCCGCGTCCTCGCCGAAGCTTAACGCCTGAGAACCAGTGAAGGACCGGCCCCCACGTTCGGGGGCTGGTCCTTCACTGGTGGCGGATGGTTAGCTGGCGGCCGCGGTGCCCAACGTGACGTCGGCTTCCATGGTCTTGCCATTGCGGGTGAAGGTGACCTTCACGGTGGCCCCGCCGGCCTGCTGCCGGACGGCCGCCGTCAGGGAGGAGGCGTCGCTGACGGTCTGGCCGCCCAGCGCCGTGATGACGTCCCCGGCCTTCAGGCCGCCCTTGCCCGCCGGTGAACTCGAGGTCACGGAGGCGATCTGGGCTCCGACGGTGAATCCGGAGGAGCCGCCCGCCGTGGCGTCCTGGACGGAAACGCCCAGCTGGCCGTGCGTGGCCTTGCCATTGGCAATCAGTTCCTGGGCGATCCGCTTGGCGTTGTTAATCGGGATCGAGAAGCCGACGCCGATGTTCCCCGACTGGCCGCTGGAGCTCGAGGAGGAGCTGCTGGCGGAGGCGATTGCGACGTTGACGCCGATGACCTGGCCGGAGGAGTTGACCAGTGCACCGCCGGAGTTGCCGGGGTTGATGGCCGCGTCCGTCTGGATCACGTTCAGGTTCACGGTGCCGGTGGCGGTTTGCGCGCTGCCGCTGGAGCCGTCCGGCGGGGAGAACTGGAAGCCGTTGCCGCCGCCGGAGCCGCCGTTGCCGCCCTGCGAGGAATCGCTCGGCGTGCTGGGCACGGCCGAGGACGCCACCTGGATGGTGCGGTTCAGGGTGGAGACAATGCCGTCCGTCACCGTCCCGCTCAAGCCGAGCGGGGCGCCGATCGCCACCACGTTGTCACCGACGTTCAGCGTGCTCGAGTCGCCGAGCACTGCCGGTACCAGGTTGGGGGCCGAGATCTTGACGATGGCAAGGTCGGAGAGCGGATCGGTGCCGACCACGGTTCCGGCGTACACCTTGCCGTCGCTGGTCTGGACCGAGATGGAGGCGTGGGCCGCCGCCCCGTCCAGGGTGACCACGTGGGTGTTCGTCAGGATGTCGCCGTTGGTGTTCAGGATGATCCCGGAGCCCGTGCCGCCGGAGCTGCCGCTCGTGGCCGAGATGGTCACCACGGAGGGCAACGCCTTGGCCGCGGCCGCCGTGACGGCGTTGACCGAGCTCGGGTTGTTGACCACGATCGGCGAGGACTGCTGGGTGGAGGAGGCGACCGTGCTGGGGCTCTGCTGGCCCACCAGGTAGGTGGTGCCGCCGGCCACGAGGCCGCCGACGAGCGCAGCGGCGACGACGCTGCCCGCGAACAGGCCCATCCCCACCTTCTTGCGCTGCCGGGGGCGTGCCGTGACGGCCGGGGCTAGGACGTGCGGGTACGCGTTCGACGCCGGGTAGCCGGCTTCCGCGTGAGTGGAATCGTTGTGCTGGTAGCCCGCCCCCTCGGCGGACGGCGCTGCCGGGTAGGCCTGCGTCGGCTGGGCCGCGGTTGCCGGGTAGGACTCCTGCGCCTCATAGCCGTAGGGCGCCTCGGCGTCCTGCGCGGCATAGGCAGTGGGTTCCTGTGCCGGGTAGGCGGGTTCGGGCGCAACGTGCCGAGGGGTCTCGGCGGGGGTGCCCGCCTCGTTCCATACGGGCTGTGCCGGCTGGGCGGGGTGTTCCGGCTGGGCCGGGTTCTGCCAGCTTTGGGTCGGGCTCGGCGTGTAGATCGGCTGGGTCGGGTTGGTTTGGGCCGGATATGGCTGGGCGGGGCCCGTTGCGGGGGCTGCCGGGTCGGCGGCGAACGGTGCGATCTGTTCCGTCGCGTTGCTGTCCGGGGATGCCGTCTCCGGGGCTTGATCGGCCGGGGAATCGGCGACGGGCGTAGCCGCGGCCGTTTCCTGGGCCCCTGCGTTTTCTGGTGCCGGTGTCTTCGGTGTTTCTGCGGGGGTGCCTTGCTCGCGGTTGGTGTCCCCAGCCATATTCTCGCTCATTAGCCTTGCCCTTCTTGAAAAATCTGTTGTTGAACCCTTGCTTGATATCCATCATGACCGGCACGTCTGATGCGTTTACGAACGTTCGCTGGAAGGTAGCTGTGAAGAACTCCGTCTTCCAATTATGTCCCACACGCCGTCCCGGCCCGGGGTGGCGTCGCTGCGCCACACCGGGAGGCCGTGGACGCTGACGAAAAAACAGACCTAGAATCAAAGTGAAACTACGCGCTGGTTCCCTGCACAGTCGGCACATACAAAGGTGGACGATGTTTTCACGATTCAAGTTACTCTCCCGGGTACTGGCGGCGTTGGGCTTTGCCGCATTCCTGGTGTTCCCGGCCGGCCCTGCACAGGCAGCTACAGTGCAGGCAAGTACAGTGCAGACCGGCACGGCGCAGGCCGCGATTGTGCGGGCGGAACCGCCGGTGACCATTGCGCCGGGCAGCTACATCGTGGATGACGCCAATGTGCTCGGCGGCAAGAAGGCCGACGTCCAGAACGCCATCACGAAATTGAGCAAGGACCACGGCGTCACGCTCTTCGCGGTCTATGTGGACAGCTTTGACGGGCAGAGCCCGGAGACGTGGGCCCAGACGGTCGCCGCCCAGAAGAACATGGGCCAGTACGACGTCCTGCTGGCCGTCGCTGTCAAAGACAAGCAGTATGCGTTCATCGGCGGAACCAACACCTTCCTGACGGCCGCCCAGGGTTCCAGCATCCAATCCAATGCGATCAAACCCCAGCTTTCCGCGGGGAACTGGGCACAGGCGGCCATCGATGCAGCGGCCGCGACGGGCGATGCGGCCGGCGGCGGCAAGGGCACCGTCCCCAATGCCACGGGCGGTCTCGTGGCACTCGGAGTTGGCGGCGTCGTCGTCGTGGGCGGCGCGGGCACGGCCCTGGTGATTCGCAACCGGCGCAAGAAGGCTGCCACGGAGGCCACGGCCAAGGGCTACGGTCCCGACGGCAAGGCGCTTGACCCCAACGCGGGCATGACGATCGCGGAGCTGCGCAGCAAGGCCGGCTCGCTGCTCATCGCGGCCGACGACGCCATCAAGTCAAGCGAGCACGAGATCGGCTTCGCCCAGGCGTCCTACGGAGAGGACGCCGTGAAGCCCTTCGCGGCCGCCCTGGAGAGCGCCAAGACGCACCTGAGCGAATCGTTCAAGCTCCAGCAACAGCTCGACGACGAAATCCCGGACACCATCGATGAGCAGCGCAGCTGGCTGGGCGAAATCATCAAGCGCTCCGAGGATGCCAACGCCGCCCTGGAGGCCGAAAAGGCCTCCTTCGACGAGTTGCGCGAACTTGAACGCACGGCGCCGCAGGTGCTGGGCACCATCCGGTCCCAGACGGCAACGGCAAGGACCGCCGTCGCCGCCGCGGAACAATCGCTGGCCGGCCTCACCGCCCAGTATTCGGAATCGGCCGTCGCCACGGTGCGCGACAACGTCAAGCAGGCCACTGAACGGCTGGACTTCGTGGACTCGGCCGCGGCCGACGCCGATGCCAAGCTGGCCGCCGGCGACACCGCCAACGCCGCCCTCTCCGTGAAGGCCGCCGAGGAAAGCCTGCTCCAATACGGGGTGCTGCTGGAAGCCATCGACAAACGCGAAGCGGCCATCAAGGACGCCTCGACAGCGCTGGAATCGGCCCTGCCAGCGGCACTGGCCGACCTCGAACAGGCCAAATCAATGGTCGCCTCGGGCGAATTCTCCCGCTACGCCCCCACCGTGGCGGCCGCGGAAGCAACCCTCAACGACGTCAAGGCCCAAAGCTCGGCCGGCAAGAGCGATCCCGTGGCCCTGTTGGGCGCGGTCCAGGGTGCCCACGGCCAGCTCGATGAGCTGCTCACCGGCATTCGCGACCAACAGCAGCAGGCGCTGCGGGCCCAGGCTGCCCTGTCACAAACCATTGCCGGGGCGCAGGCGCACATTTCCGCGGCCCAGGACTTCATTGCCGCCCGCCGCGGCGGCGTCGGCTCCGAGGCCCGGACCCGGCTGTCCGAGGCCGAACGCAACCTTGACTACGCGATGACCATCGCGGACAAGGATCCCGCCAACGCCCTGCAATACGCCCAGCAGGCCCAGTCGCTGGCCCAGCAGGCCATCCAATACGCCCAGTCCGACGTCGACAGGTTCAGCGGCGGCGGCATGGGAGGCATGGGCGGCGGATACGGCGGCCGCGGCGGTTCCGGCATGAACGGCGTGGGCGGTGCCATCCTCGGCGGCATCATTGGCGGCATCCTCGGCGGGGGTGGCGGCTTTGGCGGCGGAGGTGGCTTCGGCGGCGGTGGAGGTGGCGGCGGCTTCGGCGGCGGCGGTGGCGGCTTCGGAGGGGGTGGCGGCAACTTCTAACCACAACTTCTGGGCACGTTCCCGCCCGCAGCGGAGCAAAGTCACTTAGACTCACTGTCAGGTTCCACCAGCACGTCAAGAAAAGATCAAGCACGGATGTTTTTCAACAGTAGAAAAAAGGGGAAAAGAATGGCTAAGCAGTCAATTTTCGGCCGAATCGCGCAGTTGGCCAAGGCAAACATCAACTCCTTGCTGGACTCGGCGGAGGATCCGGAAAAGATGCTGGACCAGATGGTTCGCGACTACAAGGAAAACATCACCGAGGCCGAGAGCGCCGTTGCCCAGACCATCGGCAATCTGCGCATGCTGGAGGACGACTACAACGAGGACGTCAAGGCCGCCCAGGACTGGGGCACCAAGGCCCTGGCCGCGAGCCGCAAGGCCGACGAATACCGGACCGCCGGCAACCCCGTGGACGCGCAGAAGTTCGACAACCTGGCCAAGGTGGCCCTGCAGCGCCAGATCAGCTCCGAGAACGAGGCCAAGGCGTCGGCTCCCAACATCGCTGCCCAGACCGACGTCGTCGACAAGCTCAAGACCGGCCTGACCCAGATGCAGGGCAAGCTGACCGAGCTCTCCAGCAAGCGCAATGAGCTCATCGCCCGTTCCAAGACGGCCGAGGCCCAGACCCAGGTCCACGATGCCTTGAAGAGCATCGACATCATGGACCCCACGAGCGAGGTCAGCCGTTTCGAGGAGAAGATCCGGCGCGAAGAGGCCAAGGTGCGCGGTCAGAACGAACTCGCCGCCTCCAGCCTTGACGCCCAGTTCAACAGCCTTGAGGACCTGGGTGAGCAAACCGAGGTGGAGGCCCGCCTGGCCGCCCTGAAGTCCGGCGGCGTCCCCGCCCCGGCCGCGATCACCGCGGCGTCCGACTCGGACACGGTTGACGAGGCGGACTTCGACAAGCTGTAACCATCGGGTGCGCAGATACTGCGGCTTGGGACCCACCCAGGCCGCATTATCTGCGCACTGTGCCGTGCGCCAGGAAGGGATCGAGCCATGAAGTACTCGCAGTTGGGCCGCAGCGGCCTGAAAGTCTCCAAGCTTTGCCTGGGCACCATGAACTTTGGTCCGCACACCAAGGAGGCGGACGCCCACAAGATCATGGACCAGGCCCACGATGCCGGGCTGAACTTCTTTGACACGGCCAACGCCTATGGCGGCACGGAGCGCCGCGGCTGGACCGAGGAGATCATCGGGCGCTGGATCTCCCAGGGCGGAGGCCGGCGTGAGCGGACGGTACTGGCCACCAAGGTGTACGGCACCATGACCGACTGGCCAAACGACGGAAAACTCTCCGCCCTGAACATCCGGCGCGCCCTGGATGCGAGCCTCAAGCGCCTGCAAACGGACCACATCGACCTGTACCAGTTCCACCATGTGGACCGGGACACGCCGTGGGATGAGATCTGGCAGGCCGTGGACGTGGCGATCACGCAGGGCAAGATCCTGTATGCGGGCAGCTCCAACTTTGCCGGCTGGCACCTTGCCGCCGCGCAGGAGGCCGCAGCCCGCCGCCCCGTGACCGGCCTGGTGAGCGAACAGTCCATCTACAACCTCATGCAACGCAGCGTGGAGCGGGAGGTCATTCCGGCCGCGCAACACTACGGGCTGGGGCTGCTGCCGTGGTCGCCGCTGCACGGCGGGCTGCTGGGCGGGGTGCTGCAAAAGCAGAACGACGGCGTGCGTCGCTCCGAAGGCCGCGCCGCCGACGCGCTGGCCAAGTCCCATGACGCCATCGCCGCCTTCGAGGCGTTCGCCGCGGAGCTGGGCCATGCGCCCGGGGACGTGGCCCTGGCCTGGCTGCTGCACCAGCCGGCCGTCACGGCCCCGATCATCGGCCCGCGCACGGCGGCCCAGCTGGAGGCCGGGCTGCGGGCCCTCGACGTCTCCCTGGACGAGGCAGCGCTGTCCCGCCTGGACGAGATCTTTCCGGGCCCCAAGACGGCGCCGGAGGACTACGCCTGGTGAGCGGTTTCACCGACGACGTCCGGGTCGGGCTTGGCCCGGGACCGGCAGCCGAACACGCCGGCTCCGCCCCCTGGCCCGGCACGCCGTGGCACGCCGGGCATCAGGGCTACGGGCCTGGCGGCCTGCTGTCCGGGGCAGCCCACCTGCCCGTCCCGCTGACCGGGCCGCGGGTGTTGTTCCTGGGCGGCACGGGCGTCATCAGCGCCGCCTCCGTGGCCCGCGCGGTCGGCCTGGGGTTCACCGTCACGGTGCTCGGCCGGGGGACCACGACGTACCGCCCGGTGCCGCCCGGCGTCGAGGTCCTGGTGGCGGATGTTCGCGACCCCCACGCGGTCCGTGCCGCCCTGGGAAACCGGACCTTTGACGTGGTGGCCGACTTCCTCTCCTTCACGCCCGAACAGGCACGCAACGCCGTCGAACTGTTCACGGGGCGGTGCGGGCAGTACCTGTTCATCAGCACGGCGTCGGCCTACCAAAAGCCGCCGGCCAGGCTCCCCATCACGGAATCGACGCCGCTGCGGAACCCGTTCTGGCAGTATTCGCGGGACAAGATTGCCTGCGAGGACTTGTTCATGGCGGCTTACCGGGACAACGGTTTTCCCGTCACCGTGGTGCGGCCCTCGCACACCTACGATCCCACGCGCCTGTCGCTGCTGTTTGGCTGGACGGACGTACACCGGATGCGGGCCGGGCTGCCCGTGGTGGTGCATGGCGACGGCACCTCGCTGTGGACGTTGACGCACACCGACGACTTTGCCGTGGGCTTCGTGGGCCTGTTTGGCCTGGCGGCGGCCGTGGGAGAGAGCTTCACGATCACCTCCGACGAGGTGCTTCCGTGGGATGCCGTCTACCAGACCGTCGCGGCGGCCGCCGGCGTGCCCGAACCGCTGCTGGTGCACGTGGCCAGCGACACGATCGCCGCCGCGGCGCCGGAGCTCGGCCCGGGCCTGCTCGGGGACAAATCGCATTCGGTCATCTTCTCCAACGCCAAGATCAAGGCACTCGTGCCGGACTTTGCCGCCCGGATCCCCTACGCCGTCGGCGCCGCGCAGGCCATGGCCTGGCACATCATGCACCCCGAGGCCCGGGTGGTGAACCCGGCACACATGGCGCTGTCCGATCAACTCGCCGGGCTGGGCGCGTAACTTCATCACAATGTGGCATATGCGGAACAGAAGTCACCGGCAATCCGTATTTGAGGATATAGACTCGGAAAATGACACTCATACGTGTATCGGAGGCTGCCCGCTTCCTTGCCGTCAGCGACGACACCGTCCGGCGCTGGCTGGATAACGGAACCCTCAACGGAAGCAAGGACGCCCAGGGCCGGATCGTCATCGACGGCCTGGAGTTGGCGGAACTGGCCAAATCCCTGTCCCAGCCGCCCGAGGATCCCAACCGGAGCGACAGCTCGGCCCGCAACAGGTTCGTCGGCCTCGTCACGAACGTCATTGCGGACACCGTCATGGCCCAGGTTGAGCTGCAGTGCGGGCCGTTCCGGGTGGTGTCGCTGATGAGCAGCGAGGCGGTGCGGGAGCTGGGCCTGGAGCCCGGTTCCGTGGCCACCGCCGTCGTCAAGTCAACCAATGTGATCGTTGAAGTCCCCCATGGAGGAAAAGACTCATGAAAATGCCCCTGAAGCGTTTGACCGCCCTCGCCGCAGCAGCCCTGCTCGCCGCCACGGTGTCCTCGTGCTCGGCCACCAACGACGCCGGCACCTCCCCGTCGTCGTCCGCCTCTGCCGCGGACTACTCCGGCACCCTCAACGTCTTTGCCGCGGCGTCCCTGAAGGCGACGTTCACCCAGCTGGCCACCCAGTTCGAGGCGGCCCACCCGCAGGTGAAGGTGTCGCTGAACTTTGACGGCTCCTCCACGCTGGTCACCCAAATCACCCAGGGCGCCCCGGCCGACGTTTTCGCCTCCGCGGACCTGGCCAACATGAAGAAGCTCACCGCCGCCTCCATGGCAGCCGGCACCCCCGTCGACTTCGCCACCAACGTGCTCACGATTGCCGTCCCGCCCAGCAACCCGGCCAACATCACCACGTTCGCCGATCTTGCCAAGCCGGGCGTGAAGGTTGTGGTGTGTGCCGCCCAGGTGCCCTGCGGCGCCGCCGCCAAGGCCGACGCCGCCAGCGCCGGGATCACGCTCAAGCCCGTCAGCGAGGAACTGTCCGTGACCGGCGTGCTGAGCAAGGTCACCTCCGGGGAGGCCGACGCCGGCCTGGTCTACGTGACCGACGCCAAGGGCGCCGGCGACAAGGTCAAGGCCATCCCGCTGGGCCTGGCCAAGCCGACCGTCAACGAATACCCGATTGCCGCCGTCGCCAAGTCCAAGCAGCAGGCCGCGGCCGACGCCTTCATCAAGCTCGTGACCGGCGCCGACGGCCAGAAAGTCCTCAAGGATGCCGGCTTCGGGGCGCCCTAAGGCACCACGGCTGTGGGAGTACCACGCCGTTCCGCGCTGGGTCTACGTTGCAGCGGCACTGGGGGCATTGTTCATCCTGGTGCCGCTGCTGGGCATGGTGGCGCGGGTCAACTGGGGCCAGTTCATCCCGCTCGTCACCTCGGAGTCGTCGCTTGACGCGCTGGTGCTGAGTCTGAAGACGGCCGCCGCCAGCACCGCCCTGTGCATCATCTTTGGCGTGCCGCTGTCGCTGGTGCTGGCCCGGGCCACGTTTCCGGGCCAGCGAATCCTGCGGGCGCTGATCCTGCTGCCACTGGTGGTCCCGCCCGTGGTGGGCGGCCTGGCCCTGCTGTACACCTTTGGCCGGGAGGGCTTGATCGGCAAGTACCTGAACCTGGCCGGCATCGACATTGCGTTTTCCACCACGGCCGTCATCATGGCACAGGCCTTCGTCGCCATGCCGTTCTTGGTGCTGAGCCTGGAGGGTACGCTGCGCACGGCCGGACAAAAGTATGAGGCCGTGGCCGCCACCCTCGGCGCCCGGCCCTCCACCGTATTGCGGCGCGTCACCCTGCCCCTGGTGCTGCCGGGCCTGGTGTCCGGGGCCGTGCTGTCCTTTGCGCGCAGCCTGGGCGAATTTGGCGCCACCCTGACGTTTGCGGGCAGCCTGCAGGGCGTCACGCGCACCCTGCCGTTGGAGATCTACCTGCAGCGGGAGACCGATCCCGACACGGCCGTCGCGTTGTCGTTCCTGCTGATAGCCGTGGCCGTGGTGGTGGTCGCGCTGACGTACCGCACGCCGAAGTCGCCGCTGCGCGCCATGGTCTCCGGCGACGTCGGGCGCGATTTGGCGGGTACCCCGTGACCCTGGAATTCAGCGCCGCCCTGGCCGCCCGCAACCTCGAGCTGGAGTTGCGCGTGGGCCCGGCGGAAACCGTGGCCGTCATGGGCCCCAACGGCGCCGGCAAATCTTCGGTGGTGCAGATCCTCGCGGGCCTGTTGAAGCCCGATTCCGGAGCGGCCGCGCTGGATGGCCGGGCGCTGTTCCGCTCCGCTCTCCCATCAGTTTGGCTGCCGCCGCATGAGAGGGGAATCGGCCTGCTGGCCCAGGATTCGCTGCTGTTTCCGCACCTGAGCGTCCTGGAAAATGTCGCGTTTGGTCCGCGCAGCCAGGGCCGTGGCCGGCACGATGCCGCGGAGGCGGCCCGGCACTGGCTGCGCGAGGTGGGCACGGAGGGATTCGCCGCCCGCAAACCGGCCCAGCTGTCCGGCGGGCAGGCCCAGCGGGTGGCCCTGGCCCGCGCCCTGGCCACGGACCCCGAGCTGCTGCTCCTGGATGAACCGATGGCCGCCCTGGACGTCAACAGCGCCCCGTTCCTGCGCAGCCTGCTCAAAAGGGTGCTGGCCGGCCGGCGCGCCATCATCGTCACCCACGACGTCCTCGACGCACTCATGCTCGCCGACCGGATCATCGTCATGGAGCACGGCCGGATCGTCGAGGAGGGGCCCACCGCCGCCGTGCTGGCCCACCCCCGCAGCGCCTTTGCCGCGTCCCTGGCCGGGCTCAACGTGCTCACCGGGACCCTGTCCGGCGCCACCGTCCTGACGTCCGACGCCGGCCTGGTCACGGGCCGCTTGACCGGCGCGCCCGCCGATGGTCCGGGCACGGACGGCCCCCTTGGCGTTCCTGCCGGACCAGACGTGGAAGGCGGGCAGGACGGCATGGCCGCATTCCCGCCGTCGGCCGTCTCCGTGTTCCTGTCCCCGCCCCAGGGCAGCCCACGCAATTGCTTCGCCGCAACCGTGACGGAGCTGGAGCCGCATGGGGACCACATCCGGGTCCGTGCCGGCCGGCTCGCCGCCGACATCTCCCCCGCCGCGACGGCCGAACTGGGACTCATACCCGGCTCCGAGGTGTTCTTCGTGGTCAAGGCCGCCGAGGTGGCCGTCTACCCGGCCTGAACCGGCCGCGCGGGAGTCCACGATCCCGCGGACGATCTTTCACCCACTCCTGCTACGCCCTTTGGACCATCGCCGGTTTCGGCGCTCATCCCAAGTGATGAAATTTCCATTTCGGCTGGCCGCGGGCCCGTAAATTGTGAGGTAATTAAATTACCCCGGGCCGGTGAATACCGAAACCCCTTATGCGGATCAATAGCGGCCAATACCTTTTATACGCCCGGACTTTGTTATGCCCGGAATCTCAAAAGATACGAACGGAAAATACGTGAGAAAGTTTCTAAGGATTACCCTCATCGTGGCGGCGGGCTTTGTGGCGCTGGTCGTTGCCACCCTCGCAACCACGTCGATAGTCAACGTGGTCGCCGGAAATTCCGAAGCCGAAAAGATTGAACCCTACGGCCGGCTGGTTCCGGTCGATGGCAAGAACATGAATGTGGTCGTCAAGGGTGACGGGCCGGAGACGGTGGTGCTGCTGCCCGGCTTCGGCACGGCCGCACCGGCCCTGGACTTCAAGCCGCTCGTGGCCGAACTCCTGCCACGCTACAAAGTGGTGGTCGTTGAGCCGTTCGGCTATGGGCTCAGCGATCAAACGGACAAGCCGCGGACCACGGACAACATCACCTCCGAGGTCCACGAGGCCCTGGCCGGCCTGAACATTGACCGCTACGTGCTGATGGGTCATTCCATCGCCGGCATCTATGCCCTCGACTACGCCAACAAGTACCGGGCCGAAGTTCAGGCCTTCGTGGGAATCGACAGCAGCGTGCCCAACCAGCCGGGCATGGACGACAAACTTCCCATCGGCGCCATGAAGGCGGCCAAGGCCCTGGGCCTGACCCGTGTCCTGGTGTCCATGGCCGGCGACCCCTACGACGGACTGCCGTATGACGAGGCAACCAAGGAACAAATAAGGATGCTGTCCCTGAAGAATACCTCCACGGCGACTTATTCAAATGAGATGGAGAATTTCGAAAGAAACTTTACCGCCGGCAAATCCCAATCATTTCCGCACGATCTCCCCGTGCTTGAATTTGTCCAGGCCGCCAACCACGACGTCGAGGGTTGGATCCCGCTGCATCAACAGCAGGTGGCCAGCGTGGACCACGGTGAAATGGTTACCCTGGACGCCACCCATTATCTCCACCACACCAAGTCAAGGGAGATCGTGGAAAACCTCAACCGGTTCATGGTGGGCGTGAAGAAATAATCCGACGCTAATATTCCGGGCCCGGGGAAACGAAAAACCCCCGGCCATCAGGCCGAGGGTTTTCCTCATCATGGTTGCGGGGACAGGATTTGAACCTGTGACCTCCGGGTTATGAGCCCGGCGAGCTACCGAACTGCTCCACCCCGCGTTGCGTCCTCAACAGTACATGTGTTTGAGCGAAACACCAACTCGAGAGGTCCCTGCGGTGATCGAGCTTGTCGAGATCCGGGTTTCGACAGGCTCAACCACCGGCCCGCCTAGCGGTTCTTGAAATCCGCGGGGCGTTTCTCCATGAACGCCGCCATGCCTTCCTTTTGGTCCTCGGTGGCAAAGCAGGCGTAGATGAGGCGGCGTTCCTGGTGGACGCCTTCGGCGAGGGTGGTTTCCCAGGCGGCGTTGACGGCTTCCTTGGCGATCATGGCGACGGGTTTGGACATGCCGGCGATCACGGCGGCCGTGGCGAGGGCCTCCTCGAGGAGGGAGTCCAGGGGCACCACGCGGGCCACGAGGCCGGCCTGTTCGGCTTCCACGGCGCCCATGACGCGTCCGGTGAGCACCATCTCCATGGCCTTGGCCTTGCCGATGGCGCGGGTCAGCCGCTGGGAGCCGCCCATGCCGGGGATGACGCCGAGCTTGATTTCGGGCTGGCCGAACTTGGCGTTGTCGGCGGCGATGATGAAGTCCGCGATCATGGCCAGCTCGCATCCGCCGCCCAATGCATGGCCGGCGACGGCGGCAATCATGGGGATCCGTATCCGGGCCAGCCGGTCCCAGACGGCGAACCAGTCGGCCATGTACATGTCCACGGAGGACTTGGCGGCCATTTCCTTGATGTCGGCCCCCGCGGCAAAGGCCCGGGAGGAGCCCGTGATGACGATGGCCCCCACCCCGGGGTCCCGTTCAAAGGCCTGCGCGGCGGCCAGGATCTGGTGCCCCATGGCGTCACTGAGGGCGTTGAGCGCCTCCGGACGGTTCAGCGTGATGAGCCCCACGCGGCCGCGTTGTTCGGTCAGGATCAAGGAGTAGTCGCCCATTGAGGCAAAGCCCTTACTGTTCGTCGGTGGCGGTCGATGCCGCCCGGATGGTGTTGATGATGCCGGAGAAATCGGTGCCGGCCCCGCCCTCCAGGGCGAAGGTGCGGTAGATTTCCTCGGCGGCCCGGCCCAGGGATGCGTCCACGCCCGTCGCGTTCAGCGCCTCGACGGCCAGGCCCAGGTCCTTGGCCATGAGGGCGCCGGCAAAACCGGGCTGGTAGTCGCGGTTTGCCGGGCTGGCCGGGACGGGTCCGGGGACGGGGCAGTTGGTGGTCAGCGACCAGCACTGGCCCGAGGCGTTGGCGGCAACGTCGAAGAGCGCCTGGTGGGTGAGCCCGAGCTTTTCGCCCAGCACGAACGCCTCGCTGACGGCGATCATGGACACGCCCAGGATCATGTTGTTGCAGACCTTGGCGGCCTGCCCGGCGCCCGGCCCGCCGCAGTGCACGATCCGCCGGCCCATGACCTCGAGGATCTCGGCGGCGTCGGCAAAGTCCTCCGCGGAGCCGCCCACCATGAACGTGAGCGTGCCGGCCTCGGCTCCCACCACCCCGCCGGAGACCGGGGCGTCCAGGCCGCGGTGCCCGGTGGCCAACACCATCTCGTGCGCCGTGCGGGCGTCCTCCACGGCGATCGTGGAGCATTCCAGGAACAGCGAGCCCGGCTTGGCGGCCGCCAGCAGCCCGCCGCCGGGACCGTCGCCGTCGTACGCGGCAAAAACGTGCTTGCCGGCGGGGAGCATGGTGATCACCACGTCGGCGCCCGTGGCGGCCCCGGCGGAGGAGTCCGCCACCACCACGCCGGCGGCCCGGGCCGCATCCAGGGCGGCCGGCACCACGTCGAAGCCGGTGACCTGGTACCCGGCCGCCACCAGGTTGGCCGCCATGGGCCCGCCCATGTGGCCGAGTCCGATAAACGCGATTGTCCGCTTCGAGGTTGAATCATTCATTGTGCTTCCACCGATCCGTTCCGTGCGTCCGCCAGGCCCAACTCACGTGCGCCCAGTCCTTCAAACGTTTCTTCCACGAGGGCCGCCGGCACCTGCGCGAGCGTGGCGGGGTGCCAGGCCGGGTTGCGGTCCTTGTCCACCAGTTGTGCGCGGATGCCCTCGGCAAAATCGGGCCAGTGCAGCGCCCGCAGGGATACCCGCAGTTCCTGGTCGAGCACCGCCTCGAGCGAGGGCAGCGCCCGGGCCCGCCGCAGTGCCGCCAGGGTGATCGTCACGGCTGTCGGGGACTTTGCCGCAATGGTGCCGGCCGCGGCCTGCGCCGCGGGGTCATCCACCCCGGCCAGCCGGTCCAGGATGGTCCGGACGTCGTCGGCCGCGTAGGCCTCGTCAATCCACGGGCGCTGGGACATGAGTGCCGATTCCGGCGGCACCTGCCCATACCGGCCGACGACGGAGGCTGCGGTTCGCTCCGACAACTCCCCCACCAGCGTGGCCAGGTGTGTCGAGTCGACGTAGTGGCTGGCCAGTCCCATGGCGATGGCGTCCGCGCCGCTGACCAGGGCCGCCGTCAGCGCCGCGTGCGTGCCCAGTTCGCCGGGCGCCCGGGAGAGCAGATAGGTGCCGCCCACGTCGGGGACGAAGCCGATGCCGGTCTCGGGCATGCCAACCCTTGACCGTTCGGTGACGATCCGGTGGGAGGCGTGCGCGGAGATGCCCACTCCCCCGCCCAGCACCACCCCGTCCATGAGCGTCACGACCGGTTTGGGATAGCGGGCGATGCGGGCGTTGAGGTGGT
Organism: Arthrobacter sp. ERGS1:01; assembly: GCF_001281315.1. Taxonomy (NCBI): domain Bacteria; kingdom Bacillati; phylum Actinomycetota; class Actinomycetes; order Micrococcales; family Micrococcaceae; genus Arthrobacter; species Arthrobacter sp. ERGS1:01. Next base: position 2,820,447 of record NZ_CP012479.1, read on the forward strand.
ACTCGTCGCGCCAGAACTGTTCGCTTTCATTGCCGCCGGTACGGGCGTCGTGATAGATCGTGACAATGTCCCCGCCGGCACACAAGCCCCGCTCACCGGCGCCGGAAATCAGCACGGTGGCGACGCCGTCGTCGTTCTCCCACGCATCCAGCGCCGCGGCCACGGCCACGACCATGCCGTGGTTGAGTGCGTTCATCGCCGCGGGCCGGTTCAGCACCAGGTGCCCCAAATGCCCCGCGCGCGTAGCCAGAACGTCGTTGTTGTTCATGTGCCCATCCTCCGCCATGGTGTGCGCCCCGCCTAGTCTTCAACCGCCAGGCGGCCCACGATCAACCGCATGATCTCGTTGCTGCCTTCCAGGATCTGGTGGACGCGCAGGTCGCGCACGATCTTCTCCAAGCCGTACTCGGAAAGGTAGCCGTACCCGCCGTGAAGTTGCAGGGCCTGGTTGGCCACGTGGAAGCCGGCATCCGTGGCCACCCGCTTGGCCATGGCGCACAGCTTCACGGTGTCCGGAGCGCCGTTCTCCAGGGCCTCGGCGGCGCGCAGCAGCAGGGTGCGGGCGGTTTCGAGCTCGGTGTCCATGTCGGCGATTTCAAAGAGCAGGTGCTGCTGCTTGATGAGCGGCCCGCCAAACGCCTGCCGCTCCTTCAGGTACGTGATGGACTTTTCCAGGGCCGCCCGGCCGCCGCCGAGGGAGCACGCGCCAATGTTCACGCGGCCGCCGTTGAGGCCCTTCATGGCGATCATGAAACCGTCACCCTCCTCGCCGAGCCGGTTGGCCACGGGGATGCGCACGTCCTCAAAGATGACCTGCCGGGTGGGTTGGGCGCGCCAGCCCATCTTCTTTTCGTTGACGCCGAAGGACAGCCCCGGGGTACCGTCCGGGACGACGACGGCGGTGATGCCGCGGCTGCCCGTGTCGGCCGTGCGGGCCATGACCACGTACCAGGCCGAGGTGCCGGCCCCGGAGATGAACTGTTTGGTGCCGTTGATGACGTAATGGTCGCCGTCGCGCACGGCCCGGGTGGTGAGGGCACCGGCGTCGGACCCGGCGCCCGGTTCGGTCAGGGCGTAGCTGCCCAGCTCGGTCATGGCGGTCAGGCCCGGCAGCCAGGCAGCGCGCTGCGTTTCATTGCCAAAGGCGTCGATCATCCAGGCCACCATGTTGTGGATGGAGATGTAGGCGGCCATGGAGGGGTCGGCGGCGGCCAGTTCCTCGAAGATCAGCACGGCATCGGTGCGGGTCATGGCGGAGCCGCCGTAATCCTCGCCCACGTAGATGCCGCCCATGCCCAACGCCCCGGCCTCCGCCAGCACATCGACGGGGAAGTGTTTCTCCTCGTCCCAGGCGGCGGCATGCGGGGCCAAGGCCGTGGCGGCAAAGTCACGGACCATCGCCACAACGGCCTGCTGTTCTTCGGTGAGGTTTTCCATGGCGTCTCCTTTGACACTGCCGGGCTGGAAGGTTCAGCCCGTCCTCGGGTCCGTCCCGGCACGGTGGGCCGGGACGGAAAGGCTTACTTGCTGACCTTCCCCGTCAGGGAGGCGATGGGCCTCAGGAACAGGGGGCGGGCGGCAAACCAGGCGGCCACCGTGACCACCAGGGATGCGGCAAAGATGCCAAAGCCCCACCAGTTCACGACGTCGCTGTGGCCGTACATGTGGTTCAGGTTGCGCAGGGCGCCCGTGGCCAGCACCAGTGTCACGTGGACGATGATAAACAGCACGAAGTAGATCATGACCGGGAAGTGCACCTTGCGGGCCGCCTCAATCGGGAAGATCTTGTTCAGCGTGCGGGCGTTCTTGGGCCAGGCGCCGGACATCCGGATGCCCGTCAGGATGGCCAGGGGCGCGGCAATGAACACCGTGGTGAAGTAGGTCAGCAGCTGCAGCGCGTTGTAGTTGACCCAGCCACTTTCCGTGGGCCAGTTCAGCGAGAGGTATTGCAGGCCGGCGGAGATCGCGTTGGGGAACACGTCCCAGGAGGTCGGCACAATGCGCAGCCACTGCCCCGTGGCGAAGATGACGACGATGAAGATGAGCCCGTTGAGCACCCACAGCGCATCCAGGGTCAGGTGGAACCACAAATCGAGGCTGATCTTGGTGGGTGCGTTGCGGGTCTTGATCAGTCCCTTGTTGTTGCGGATCCAGTGCGCCGGCGGGCGTTTGACGGTGCGCACCTGCCAGCCGGAACGGATGATCAGCACAATGAAGAACATGTTCAAGAAGTGCTGCCAGCTCAGCCACACCGGGAAGCCGACGGGCGCCGTGGCGGGAAGCTCGGACTGCCCCGGGTAGGTGGTCATGAACGACTTCACGGCATCCAGGCCCGTAAACCAGCGGGCGGCCAGGACCAGGACCAGCAAGCCGATCACAACACCGGCGGCCACGATCGCGGGCTTGGCCCACTTGTTCGTGGTCCCGGACTTCTTCTTTGCGGGGGTGGACACGGTTTGCAACACCTCTTCCAAGGACTTCTATGAACCTAAGCCGTCGATGCGGCTTTCAACAGCTCTATTTCTAACAGGTCTGCCCGCTGAACCGCTTATCCGCTGTAACAGGGGCGTCAACGAGGCCGGGCCGCCAGAGCCTCGATGAGTTGCGGCACCACCGTGAAGACGTCTCCCACCACGCCAAAATCCGCCACCTCGAAGATGGGTGAATCGGCGTCCTTGTTGACCGCAACGATCACCTTGGCCGTCTGCATCCCGGCCCGGTGCTGGATGGCCCCGGAGATGCCCAGCGCAATGTAGAGCTGCGGCGAAACGCTCACACCCGTTTGGCCCACCTGCGCGGTTTGGGCCACATAGCCGGCGTCGACGGCGGCCCGGGACGCCCCGACTGCCGCACCGAGGGCGTCGGCCAGCTGCTCCACGAGTGCAAAGTTTTCCTTGGATCCCAGGCCGCGGCCCCCCGAGACCACTGTCTTGGCGCCGCGCAGCTCGGGCCGGCTGGCCGTGACGGGCGCGTCGTGGACGGCGTCGATGCGCACCGTGCCCGTTCCCTGGGGCAGTGCCACCGTAGTGACTTCCGCGGACCCCGCCGGGGCGGTTCCCTCGATGGCACCCTGACGCACGGTGATGACGGCAAGCCCGCCCTCCACGGCCGACTCCACCGAGTAGGAGCCGCCAAACACGGAATGTCCGGCGATGATCTTTCCGGAGTCCGAACGGACGGAGACGGCGTCGGCGATCAACGCCCCGCCCGTGCGGACGGCGAGCCGGGCCGCGACCTCGCGCCCGTCCACGGAGTTGGCCGCCAGCACCGCCGCGGGTTCCAATGCCGCCACAGCCAGGGTCATCGCCTCCAGTGCGGGGGTGCCCAGCACCGTGGCGGCGTCGGGCCCCACGGCCTGGTAAACGGCCGCCGCGCCCAGCGCACCCAGCCCGGCGACGACGTCGTCGGCCAGCGCAGCCGGCGTTGCCACCACGGCCACGGGCGTGCCAAGGCCGGCGGCCGCGGCCAGGAGCCCGCGCGCCGAGGCCGCAATGCCGCCCTGGCGGGTCAGTTCAACAAATGTCAGGATGTTCGCCATGCCCAACCCTTCCTAGACCAAACGGTTTTCGATGAGGTAGTCCGCCAGCAGCGTTCCCGCCGTGCCGTCGTCGACAATCTTGCGCCCGGCAACCCTGGCCGGACGTTCGGAACTGTTGAGCACCACGGTTTGGGCGGGGGTCGCCGGCACGTCCAGATCTGCGAGAGTCAGGGTGGTGACTGGCTTGCGCTTGGCAGTGAGGATGCCCTTGAAATTGGGGAAACGGGCCTCAGCGGTCCGTTCCGTCACCGTCACGACGGCGGGCAGGGCCGCGCTGACCGTGAGCGTTCCGTGTTCACCCTGGCGTTCCCCGGATATCTTGCCCGTTTCCAGGGCGACGGCGGCGAGGGACCCCACGAGCGGCAGGCCCAGGTACTCGGCCATCATGGCCGGGACCATGCCGCCGCGGCCGTCGGTTGATTCGTTCCCGGCCAGGATCACATCGGCATCGGTGGTCCGCAACGCGGCCGCAAGGACTGCCGCCGTGCGGGCAATATCGGCGCCGGCCAGGGCGTCGTCGAGGACGTGGATTCCGGCGTCGGCGCCCATGGACAACGCCTTGCGGACCGCCTTGGCAGCCTCGTCAGGGCCCATGGTCAGCACCACCACCTCGGTGGCCTTGTCGGCGTCCTTGATCCGCAGCGCCACCTCAAGGGCGCGCTCGTTGATCTCGTCGACGATGTTCGCGGCACCGTCGCGGACCAGCCGGCCCGTGGCGCGGTCCAGCGTGCGTTCCTCGGCGGTGTCCGGTACCTGTTTGATCAGCACAACGATTTTCATTGACATCTCCCTTGATGCAAGACTCTTCATCCACCGACGACGTTACTAGGGACTGCTAGCATTTACTAGGTATTCCAAGTAAATTATCAGGAACGCACCACGCCAGCATCCATCGCGCGAAAGGACCCACTCATGGCACCCGCATCGCCGCTTCCCATGGATCCCATTGCGGAGGCCCGGCGCCAATGGATTGTCCACGGCTGGTCCGACGCCGCCGACGGCATGGCCGCGTTTTCCTCCGTGATGCGCGCCCACCAGATCATGTACAGCCGGGTCGACGCGCTCCTGAAACCCCTGGGCTTGTCCTATGCGCGCCTCGAGCTGCTCCGGCTGCTGTCCTTCTCCCGCGACGGCGCCCTGCCGATGGCCAGCGCCAGCACCCGGCTCCAGGTCCACCCCACCTCCATCACGAACGTCGTGGACCGGCTGGAGAAAGACGGGCTGGTTCGCCGGGAGGCGCATCCCACCGACGGCCGGGCCACGCTGGTGGTGGTGACCGATACCGGGCGCATCCTCGTGGAGGAGGCCACGGCCGTGCTCAACTCCGGGGTCTTCACCGATCCGGGCATTCCGGCCGGGGACCTGCGCACCATGACCGCCATCCTGGCCCGATTCCGCCGCGCCTCGGGCGACTTCACCGACCCGGCGCCCCAGCCCGAACCCCTCTAGACGCCGTATCACCTTTGGCGCCCTTTCCCCCGGACGCGGTATCACCTTTGGTGCCTTTCCCCCGGACGCGGTATCACCTTTGGCGGCGTTCTCTGGCACGCGGTATCACCCGGAACCGGAAGTGATACGGCGTCTCCCGAAAGGCGACCAGAAGTGATACGGCGTCGGTCAGCGGGCGGAGGCCGGGGCGCCGCGGGGCACGGCGATGTCGACGGGAACGCCCTGCGAGCGCAGGTAGACCAGGTGGCTGGCGGTTTCGGCGAGCGCCAGGCGCAGGGTGAAACCGTGTAACGAGTCGAAGCCGCGCGACCACGTCAGTTCGCGGGCCACGCCCCAGACGGACGCGGCGTTTCCGGCGGCCAGCACGCCGGCCACTTCCCGGGAGCGTTCCTGCGCATGCTCCCGCAGTTCGTCCAACCGCTCCGGCAGTCCGGTGAAGCGGTACTCGTGGGCGGGCAGCACCTCCATGGCGGATGCAATATCCATTGCGTCCAGGGAATTCAGGTAGTCGGCAAGAGGGTTGCCGTGTCCGTGGGCCTCGAGGGAGACGTGCGGGGTGATGCGCGGCAGGATGTGGTCGCCGGTGAGCACCAGTTGGTTCACCTCGTCGATGAGCGAGATGTGGCCGGGCGTGTGGCCCGGGGTGAAGAGGACGCGCACGGCCAACCCGGCCACGGGCAACAGCACACCGTCGGCCAGGCGCAGTTCGGGCTCCTGCATGCCGCGCATCAGCTGCCACGTCCGTGCCTGGAACGCCACCTCGTCCAGCCTGCCGGCCGGCACGCCCCACGCTTGGAACTGTGTCCTGTCCGCAGCCACGAACTCCCGGGTGTCCTGGGACCACTGGGACGGCAGCGGCTCATGCTCGCCCAGCGCCATCCACGCGTTCGACGCCGCCCGCAACCGGGCCGCCATGCCCAGGTGGTCCGGGTGGAAGTGGGTGGCCACGATCCCCGTGAGGAACGACGGCGTGATCCCGGCAGTTGCCAAACCCGCCACAAGGGCGGCCCAGCCTTCGTCGCTGTCCCAGCCAGGGTCAACGAGCACCGCTTCGCCTTCACCCACCAGCAGGTAGGCAAGCGTGTACCGCATGGGGTTGCCGGGGAACGGGACAGGGATCGACCAGACGCCGGGGCGAACCTCCTCCACAGCCGGCATGGTTTTCTCCTGCCAGGCACGGAATTGTTCGTGTCCGGTAATGGTGATCATGGTGCCCTCCAGAAGCTGATCGTGTTCATGGGTGTGACGCCTACTTGCCGTGGAACACGGCCGGGCGCCTTTCACCCAGGGCGGCAACGGCCTCGAGCAGGTCCTCGCTGTGCAGGAACGCCGAGTTCCACAGCGCCACATGCCGCAGGCCCCGGCCGATGTCTTCCTCCCGGCCCTCGTTGAGCACGGCCTTGGTGCCGGCCACGGCCAGCGGCGAGTTGGCCGCCATCTCCCCCGCCATGGCCAGGGCCGCCGCCATGAGCGCCTCCTGGTCCGGCAACACATCGTTGACCAGGCCGATCTTCGCGGCCCGGGCCGCCGGGATGTCCTTGCCGGTCAGGGCCAATTCGCGCAGCTGCCCCTCGCCGATGATGCCGCGCAGCCGCTGGAGGCTGCCGACGTCGGCCACGATGGCCAGCCGCGCCTCACGGATGCTGAACCTGGCGTCGGCGGAGGCGAGGCGCACGTCCGCGGCGCTGATGAGGTCCACGCCGCCGCCAATGCACCAGCCGGACACGGCCGCGATGACGGGCTTGCGGCACCGGGCCACCGACGTCACGGCGTCCTGGAGCATGCGGACCAGGCCCAGGAGCTCGCTCCGTTGCGCGGCCTGGGCAGGGGCGCCGGGGCCCAGTTTGCCCAGCCACGGCCCCAATACCTCCGCCACGTCCAGGCCTACGCTGAACTGCGCCCCGGCACCCGTGAGGACCACGGCGCGCACGGTCTCGTCGGCGTCGAGCGCGGCAAACACGGCCGGTAGTTCGGCCCAAAAGTCCAGGCCCATCATGTTGCCCCGCCCCGGCCCGGTCAGCCGGACGACGGCGACCCCCGGCGTGGGTGCCGCCTCAACCGTGAACGCCTTCCACGCTTGCGGCACTGTGCCGTCCTCGTGCGCGCCCATCAGTAGCTTTCCCCGGCACGTGCCTTGGCCACGAGGGATTCCGGCGGTAGGAAGTGCTCGCCGTACCGGCTCGCCAGCTCCAGCGAACGGGCTACGAAACCGGGCAGGCCGCCGTCGTAGCCGTTGATGTACTGCAGGACGCCGCCGGTCCAGCCGGGGAAGCCGATGCCGAGGATGGAGCCGATGTTGGCGTCTTCGACGCTGCGCAGCACGCCCTCGTCCAGGCACCTGACGGTTTCCAGGGACTCGGCGAAGAGCATGCGTTCCTTCATGTCTTCGAACGGGATCTCGGCCGTGCCGCCCCAACGCTCGAGAAGGCCCTCCCACAAGCCAGTGCGGTGGCCGTCGGCATAGTTGTAGAAACCGGCGCCGGCCAGTTTTCCCGGGCGCCCGAAGTCCCCGATCATGGTGTCCACGATGTCGTAGGCGGCGTGGTGGCGGTACTGCTGGACGCCGTCGTCGGCCTCCAGGCCCGCCTTCGTCTCCTTCTGGATCTTGGACATGAGCCTCAGGTTCAGCTCGTCCGCAAGTTGGAGCGGCGGCGCCGGGTAACCGGCCTGCGCGCCGGCCTGCTCGATGGACGCAGGGTGGATGCCCTCACCGAGCATGGCGATGGCCTCGTTCATGAACGTGCCGATGACCCGGCTCGTGAAGAATCCGCGGGAATCGTTGACCACGATGGGCGTCTTGCGGATTTGCTGGGCGATGTCGAAGGCGCGGGCCAGGGTTTCGTCGGAGGTGTTCTTCCCCGCGATGATCTCCAGCAGCGGCATCTTGTCGACCGGGGAGAAGAAGTGCAGGCCGATGAAGTTTGGCTGGTCCTTCACACCCTCGGCCAGCCGGGTGATGGGCAGCGAGGACGTGTTGGAGCCGAGTAGGGCGCCGTCCGCCACGAGGTCCTGGATCTCGGCGAACGCCTGCTGCTTGACCTCGACGTTTTCAAAGACGGCCTCGATCACCAGGTCGGCGCCGGCCACATCGGCGGCCGTCGCCGTGGGGACGATCCGCGCCAGCAGTTCGTCGGCCTGCGCCTGGCTGGACTTGCCGCGGGCCACGGCCTTCTCGGTCAGGGTCCGCGAGTACGCCCGACCGTGTTCGGCGGCCTCCAATGACACGTCCTTGAGCACCACGTCCATGCCGCCGCGGGCGCACACGTACGCGATGCCGGCCCCCATCATGCCGGCGCCCAGCACGGCGACCTTTTTGGCCGTGAACTTTTCGAAGCCGGCCGGGCGGCTGCCTCCGGCGTTGATGTGGGCCAGGTCGAAGAAGAACGCCTTGGTCATGTTGGTGGAGACCTGGCCCGTCACGACCTCCACGAAGTAGCGGGACTCCATCGACAAGGCGGTATCGATGTCCACCTGGGTGCTTTCGACGGCGGCCGCCAGGATGGCGCGCGGGGCCGGGTAGTTGGCGCCCTTGAGCTGCTTTCGCAGATTGGCCGGGAACGACGGCAGGACGGCAGCAAAGGCGGGCGTGGCCGGGGTACCGCCGGGGATCCTGTAGCCGGGCACATCGAAGCGCTGGACGGCGTCCGGGTTGGCCGCGATCCACGCCTTTGCGGCCGGAAGCAGCAGCTCCGCGGTGTCCACCACCTCGTCCACGAGCCCCAGCTCGAGTGCCTCCCGGGGCTTGTACCGGCGGCCCTCCAGCAGCACCTTCGTCAGGGCGTCGGCCACCCCCAGCATGCGCACCGTTCGGACGATGCCGCCGCCGCCGGGCAGCAGGCCCAACGTCACCTCGGGCAGGCCAATGACCGAGCCGCGGGTGTCGGCGGCGATCCTGTGGTGGGTGGCCAACGCGATTTCCAGCCCGCCGCCCAGCGCGGCACCGTTGATGGCGGCCACAACAGGCCGGCCCAGGGTCTCCAAGGCACGCAACGGGGTCTTGATGGCGGTGCCCAGGTCGAAGATCTTCTGGGCGTCCGCCGGTCCCGCGGCCACGAGGTCGTTGAGGTCGCCGCCGGCAAAGAACGTCCGCTTGGCGGAGGTGAGGATGACGCCGGCGATGGAGTCCTTCTCGGCCGTGAGCCGTTCCACGGCCGCCTGCATGGACGCGGCGTAGGCCTCGTTCATGGTGTTGGCGGACTGCTCGGGATCGTCAATGGTCAAGATGACGACGCCGTCGGCGTCCTGCTCCCAGCGGATGGTGTTCCTCATGCTCAAAACCTCTCAATCAACGTGGCCACGCCCATGCCGCCGCCAATGCACAAGGTCACGACGGCCCGGCGGGCGTTGCGGCGTTCCAACTCATCGATCGTGGCGCCCAGGATCATGGCCCCCGTGGCGCCCAGCGGATGGCCCATGGCAATGGCGCCGCCGTTCACGTTCAGTTTTTCCTCCGGGATCCCCAGGTCCTTTTGGTACTTCAGGACGACGGCGGCAAACGCCTCGTTGATCTCGAACAGGTCGATGTCGTCCACCCCCAGGCCGGCCTGCTTGAGCAGTTTATGGGTGGCCGGGGTGGGGCCGGTGAGCATGATGGTGGGGTCGGCGCCGGAGGTGGCCGTGGCCACGATCCGGGCGCGCGGCGCCAGGCCCAGCCGCCCGCCCATCTCCTCGCTGCCCACCAAGACCAGGGCCGCGCCGTCGACGATCCCCGACGAGTTCGCGGCCGTGTGGACGTGGTTGATGCGCTCCGTGCCGTGGAACTTTTGCAGGGCGACGGCGTCGAATCCGCCGGCCTCCCCCATGCCGGCGAAGGACGGCTTGAGCGCGGCGAGCGATTCCGGCGTGGACCCGGGGCGCATGTGTTCGTCGCGGTCCAGCACCACCAGGCCGTTTTGGTCCCGGACGGGGATCACGGAGTTGGCGAAGCGGCCCTCCGCCCAGGCGCGGGCGGCGAGTTGCTGCGAGCGCACGGCGTAGGCGTCCACGTCCGCGCGGCTGAAGCCTTCGGTGGTGGCGATGAGGTCCGCGCCAATGCCCTGCGGCACGAAGTAGCTGTCGTAGTTGGTGGCCGGGTCCATGGCCCAGGCACCGCCGTCGGAGCCGATGGGCACGCGGGACATGGATTCCACGCCGCCGGCGATGATGAGCCGGTCCCAGCCGGAGCGCACCTTTTGGGCCGCCGTGTTGACGGCTTCCAGGCCGGAGGCGCAGAACCTGTTCAGTTGCATGCCGCCCACCGTGTTGGGCAGTCCGGCGGCCAGGACGGCGGTGCGGGCAATCACGGCGCCCTGGTCACCCACGGGGGACACGACGCCCAGGATGAGGTCGTCGATGAGGTCCTCATCCAGCCCCGGGTGGCGGTCCCGCAGCGCGTTGATCAGGCCCACCACCAGGTCGATGGGTTTGGTGCCGTGCAGAGCGCCGTTCCTGCCCCGGCCCCGCGGGGTCCTGATGGCGTCATAGACAAATGCGTCGGTGGGTGCTGGTGAGCTCACGGGAGCTGCGTCCTTTCAGTGGCGTCCATGGCTGTGCGGGCCATCCTCGCGGACTTCGTCGTCGCTCCACCTCGCGGAAAAGAGACTTGTTGACATACCGCCAATAGTTCAGAACTATTGACACCATGTCAATAGTCCGCCGGAGTTTCCCCCGAGAGCACCAGCTGTGAGCACGCCCGACTACACGGCCATCACCTACGCGGTCGTCGACGGCATCGCCACGGTCTCCCTCAACCGGCCCGAGGCCCGCAACGGTTACACGTTCACGATGGCCGACGAGGCGGAGCACGCCTTGAAGGCGGCCGACGCCGACCCCGGGGTGCGCGCGGTGGTGCTGACCGGCGTCGGCCGTGACTTCTCCGTGGGTGCCGACCTCAGCGGCGGCAGCTTTGACCTGCTGGGCGCCTGGGACGGGGACGGCGACTGGCAGGAGCCGGCCGGGCGCTGCTCCAAGACCATCTACGGCATGGACAAACCCGTCATTGCCGCGCTGCGCGGGGTGGCCGTGGGCGGCGGGCTGACCATTACGCTGTCCTGCGACTTCCGCCTGGCCTCCACCGATTCGCGTTTCTCGCTCCCGTTCAGCCGCCGCGGGATCTTCCCCGAGGGCGCCTCGGTGTGGTACCTGCCGCGCCTGGTGGGGATGACCCGGGCGGCCGACTGGATGCTCACCGGGCGGCTCTTCGACGCGGCCGAGGCCCTGGAATCCGGGCTCGTCACCTCCGTCCATGAACCCGGGGACGTGCTGGAGGCCGCGTACGCCCTGGCCCGGGACATCATCGCCAACACCTCCGCCGTCTCCACCGCCGTCATCAAGCAGATGCTCAACCGGCTCAGCGGGCTCGACTCCCCTTTTCCCGTGCACGCCGTCGACTCCCGGCTGATCGCCGGGCTGGGGACGAACGACGACGCCGTGGAGGGCGTGGCGTCCTTCCTGGCGAAACGGCCGCCGCACTTCCCGCTGACGCTACCGGCGGACATCCCGCAATGGCTGCCCTGGGTGGCCGGGGACACCGGGCGATGACGGCGCCCAGTGTCGGCGTCGGCGTCGGCGTCGGCGTCGGCACCACGGAACCGCGCCGGCAGCGGCTGAGCCCGGACGCACGGCGGGAGCAAATCTTTGCCTGCGCCCAGACCCTGTTTGCGGCAAGGGCCTATGAGGATGTCTCGGCCACCGACATTGCGGCGGCGGCCGGCGTGGCGCGCGGGCTAGTCAACCACTACTTCGGCAACAAGCGCGCCCTCTACCTGGAGGTCATCAAGGTCAATTCGACGGTGTCGGAGCTGGCCATGGCCACCCTGCCCGCCGGCACGCCCCGGGAACGGATCGACGCGGCCGTCACCTGGTTCCTGGACTCGCTGGAGCAGACCGGTACCAGCTGGCTGGCGCTGGCATCCGGCGGCCTGGACCGGGACCCGGACCTGGAGAGGATCCTCATTGGCGCCGAAAACGACTCGATCGAGATGCTCATCGAGGCCTGCGGGCTGTCCGGGAACGCCGAACACCACGAACAAATCCGCGCCTTGTTCCGCGTCTATGTGCAGCTGGCCCGCAGCGGCGCCCGGGAGTGGCTGCTGCGCAAGACGCTCACCCGGCCCCAGGTTCACGCTTTGCTGGCCAGCACGCTCCTGGTCATCGTCAGCGACGCCATCCCGGCCGTCACCGGCTGATCCCCCGGCCCTGGGGTCCGCGGCTGTCCCGCGGGTCCAGGGTTCCCGAGGGTCAGGGTTCCGGCGGGTCAGCCATCCAGGAACAGGTCCGGCATCAGCCCTGCCGTCGGGTCCACGGCATAGCCTTCGAAATCCGTGATGCCGCGGGCGCGCAGCAGTTCCTCGTCAATGAGGCACTGCCCGCTCATCTCCCGGCTGCCGGTGGTGAGGATCGCGTGGGCGGCGTCGGCCATAATGGCGGGCTTGCGTGAGCGGCGCATCATGGCCTCCCCGCCCAGGACGTTGGCGACGGCGGCGGTGGCGATGGTGGTCCGCGGCCACAGGGTGTTGGAGGCCACGCCCTGTGCGGCAAACTCGGCGGCGAATCCAAGGGCGCACAGCGTCATGCCGTATTTGGCCAGCGTGTAGCCCGGGTGGGCGCCGAGCCAGTGGGGCGCAAGGTTCAGCGGCGGGCTCAGCGTGAGAATGTGCGGGTTGGCCGCCTTGACCAGGTGCGGAAGCGCGGCCCGGCTCAGCATGAACGTGCCGCGGACATTGACGTCCGCCATGAGGTCAAAGCGTTTGGGGCTGAGGTCAAGCGTCCCCTCCAGGGCGAGGACGCTTGCGTTGTTGAGGACGACGTCGATCCCGCCAAAGGTGCCCACGGCCGCTTCCACGGCGCGGGCGATGGTGACGTCGTCACGGATGTCGCCCACCACGGGCAGAGCCCGCCCGCCGGCGTCCTCGATGGCCGCGGCGGCCGTGTGGATGGTGCCCTCCAGGCGGGGGTTCGGGGTGTCGGTTTTGGCGATGAGCACAATGTTGGCGCCGTCGACGGCCGCCCGCAGCGCAATGGCCAGGCCGATCCCGCGTGAACCGCCGGACATGACGATGGTTTTGCCGGCCAGGCCGGGTAGTGGCGTTTCGGACAACGCTGCGTTCATGGGTCCTCCCCTGTTGTTGGCAGTGTAGTTGTTGGCAGTGTAGGCCATTGCCCTTCCACTGCCGCCGGCCACGGAATGTCCTTTTGGTAAAGGCGCAGAAATCACCACCAGCCACCGGTATTCACGGGTGCCGGATAAGATATTTCCAATGCCACTGGGGCATGGAGAATGGCAGCACCGAAACGGGCACCTCATGAGCGAAACAAGCGGGAACATTCCTGCCAAACCCGGGGACCATTCCTCCGGCTCCAAGATCCTGATTGCCTTGGCCGCTGCCGTCATAGTCCTCTTCGGCTTGGGCCGCATTTCCTCCATTGTGGGGCCGGTATTTCTTGCCCTTATTTTGACCATTTGCGTTTATCCGCTCAAACAACGCCTGATAGCCCGCGGCACCCCCGCCGGATTGGCCACGGTGGCATCCATTTTGAGCGTCTACGCCATGGTCGGCGCCCTCATTGCGGCACTGTGGGTTTCCGCCGTGCAATTCACCAGGCTGCTGCCGCAGTTTGCCCCGCAAATCTCGGCGATGCGGGATAGTTTGCGTATTTTCCTCCATGACGACCTTGGCATCGGCGATGACCAGGTGCGCGCCGTCGTCTCCTCGATCGACCCGCGGGTGCTGCTCAACGCCGCCGCCAACCTGCTTGGCAGTGCCATGAACGTTGGTTCCGGCACGATCTTCCTGCTGTTGCTCGTGATGTTCATGAGCATCGACGCGGTCTACTTCCCGACCATCCTGGCGGCGTTGAAGAAGAAACGGGCCCCCATGGTGGAGGCGCTGGCACACTTTGCCGCCTTGTCACGCTCCTTCATGGTCATGACCACCGTCTTTGGCGCCATCGTGGCGTTGCTGAACCTGATCCTGCTGCTGGTGCTCGGGGTGCCGGGCGCCGGCCTGTGGGCCATGCTGGCGTTTGTGTGCGGCTTCATCCCGTTCATCGGTTTCTGGATCAGCCTGGTGCCGGCCGCCATCATGGCCCTGCTGGCCGGCGGGCTGCCGTCCTTCATTGCCGTCGTGGCGTTCTACGGCGTGATCAATTCACTGATCCAATCCGTCATCCAGCCCAAGTTCGTGGCCGGCTCGGTCAACTTGAACATGACGTTGACGTTCCTCTCGGTCATCTTCTGGTCGGCGTTGCTGGGGCCGCTGGGCGCGCTCTTGGCCGTGCCGCTGACCCTTTTTGCCCGGGCCATCCTGGTCGACTCCCACCCGCAGTCCGCGTGGCTGAAACCGCTCCTCGGGGATGTCTCCGCTGCCAAGGCACTGCTGAAGGAGCAAAAGGCGGCCGCGAAGGCAAAGAAGGCGCCCTAACCCCTACCGACGCCGTATCACCTTTGGCGCCATTCCTACCGACGCCGTATCACCTTTGGCGCCATTCCTACCGACGCCGTATCACTTTTGGCACCAAAACAGCCAACACGGTATCACTTTTGGTGGACGCACCGGGCACGGCCAGCGGCGGTGATATCGCGTTCCCAAAAGGACTGCCAAGGTGATACCGCGTCGCGTAGTTCCGAACCAAAAGTGATACCGCGTCGCCGAAAAGGGTGCCAAAAGTGATACGGCGTAGGGGGCGGGCTACTGGAGGTTGGAGGTCAGGCGCGCGGCGCTGTCCCAGAACTTTTCCCACACGGGCCGCTTGACCCAGTCCGCCAGCTCCAATTCACGGCTGTTGGCCCGGTAACCGTCCTCCACCTCGCGCAACCCCGCCACGAAGGGGGCGCTGTGGATCAGCACCGAGACCTCCATGTTCAGCGAGAACGAACGCACATCCATGTTGGACGAGCCCACCACTGCGACGTCCGAGTCGATGCTGAAATGCTTGGAGTGCAGGACCTCCGGCGCCTTGTACAGATAGATCCGCACGCCTGCACGCAGCAGCGCCTCATAGTAGGAGCGCTGCGCGTGGTAGACCATGGCCTGGTCGCCGATCTCGGAGACAAACAGCTCCACGTCGAGCCCGCGCCCGGCTGCAGTGATGATGGCCAGCAGCACCGAATCTTCCGGCACAAAGTAGGGGCTGGTGATGCTGACGCGTTCCGTGGCCTGGTGGATCATGGCGACAAACAGTTTCAAGTTGTTGTCGTTTTCAAAGCTGGGCCCGCTGGGCACCACCTGCGCGTCCACCAGGTGCGGCGCCGGGTCCAGGACCACGGGAGAGGTGTCCAACTCGAGCAGCACGTCGGTCTCGCTGAACCAGTCGGTGACGAAAACGGCGTCGAGCTCGCGGACGGCGGGACCCTCCAGGCGCATCATGAGTTCGTGCCAGCGCAGGCCGCGGGCGATGTTCTTTTTCTTGTTGTAGCTCTCGTGCACCAGGTTCTGTGAGCCGGTGAAGCCCGTCCTGCCGTCCACCACCAGGAGCTTGCGGTGGTTGCGCAGGTCGATGCGCTGCCAATGCCCCTGCCACGGCCGCAGCGGCAACATGGCGTGGTACTCGGCGCCCATGGAGGCCAGGCGAGCCAGTGTTTCCTTGCGTCCGGGGTTCATAAGCGCGGCCAGGTGGTCGCTGAGCACGCGCACCGTCACCCCGCGCCGGCAGGCCCGCTCCAGCGCGTCGAAGAACGGCTGTGTGGCGGTGTCGTGGACCAGGATGTAAAACTCCACGTGCACGTAGCGCCGGGCCGTGTCGATCTCGGCAGCCATGGCGGCGATGGAACCGTGGTAGTCCGGCAAAAGTTCGACGCCGTTGCCACCCACCATGGGCAGCGCACCCAGGTTGGTGTTCAGGGTGGCCAGGGTGGACAGCCCGCGCGGCCAGTCGTCCCGGTGGCTGAGCTGGCCCAGTCCCTCGGTGCGTTCAACGATCAAGTCATTGACGTGTCTTTGTTTGTCCCGCCGGGCCTTGGGCAGCCGGTTGAACCCCACCAGCAGGAACGCCACGAGGCCGATGTACGGGATGAAGATGATGGTGAGCATCCAGGCGATGGCGGTGGCGGGCCGTCGTCGGGCGGAGATGAAGGCCACCGCGACGGCGCCCATCACCACGTGCAGGGCCAGCAGGAGCCAGGCGAGGTGGTCGGCGTTACCCAACCAGGTGCTGATGCTCACGGAATGTCATCTCCTACGGGATTGGGCCACTACAAAGATTAGTGCACGCAAGTCGGGGCCGAACAGCAAACGGCGCAGCGGCGGTCTCCTGCGAGTCCGCCGCTGCGCCGGGATTCCTTAGGCCAGGGCCTTGGCCTTCAGCTGCTGGAACTCGGCATCGTTGATGGTGCCGGCGTCCAGCAGTGACTTGGCGGCGGCGATCTGGTCCGCCGGGCTGGGCGTGCCGGCCACGCTGCGCACGTACTCCTCGGCTTCCTTCTGGGCGTTGCTCACGGCCCGGATGTTGCGTTCGGTCATGCCATTGCCACGCACGATGATGTAGACGAGGGCCGTGATGACGGGCGCCACCAGCAGGAAAAAGACCCACAGCGCCTTATATCCGCCGGACAGGGTGGAGTCCCGGAAGATGTCCCCCACAATTTGGAACAGCAGAATTAAATATGACAGGAAAAGGCAGAAGATGATGACGGACCAAAAGGTTTCCAAGAAGTTCACGATACGTCCCAATTTTTGAATGAATTTCGACGACGAATCCGCCTGTGCGGGCCCGTCGAGTCACGCTGATGACCTGTGGCCGCCACGTATCTGGGGTCAGCGTAACAGGTGGCGGTATTCAAACCCACAGGTTCGGGTCACGTTTTACTTACGTTAGAAGGCTCCGCTTCGATCATCGATGACGGAATCACCTGGTCACTTTGTCACTGCCCGGAATCTACGCAATTCCTTCAATTCTGACAATTGCCATTTTCATATTCGGGTGGAACAAGATTCCGTTCGGGATTGCGGTCGCGGAAGTTGCCCCGGCGCTTTTGCCACCGGCATTGGTGACACTTTTCAGGGTTTGGTTCGTCGTGACCGTAAGCGGACCCCTGGCGGAGAATCCCCGGCGCCATCCGCCGCGGCCCCTCTTCCCCACCTGGCTGCTTCGCCTCAATGGCGCCCTCCGGAAACGGGCGCACAAACGAAAAACCCCCGGCCATCAGGCCGAGGGTTTTCCTCATCATGGTTGCGGGGACAGGATTTGAACCTGTGACCTCCGGGTTATGAGCCCGGCGAGCTACCGAACTGCTCCACCCCGCGTTGCGATCTCTACTTTACGCCGCCTGCAACCGGGAGCCTAATTGGCGGGGCGTGACCTTCGTCTCGCCGGGTCTCGACAGGCTCGACCACCGAATACGGCCGGGCCTCGACAGGCTCGACCACCGAATACGGCCGGGCCCCGACAGGCTCGACCACCGAATACGGCCGGGTCTCGACAGGCTCGACCACCGGATACGGCCGGGTCTCGACAGGCTCGACCACCGAATACGGCCGGGCCTCGACAGGCTCGACCACCGGATACGGCCGGGTCTCGACAGGCTCGACCACCGAATACGGCCGGGTCTCGACAGGCTCGACCACCGGATACGGCCGGGTCTCGACAGGCTCGACCACCGAATGCGGAAGGGTCCCGCCACCGTGCGGTGACCGGACCCTTCCACTAATCAATCAACCGTGCCGTCAGGGCTTGGGGCTCGGCGTGGGCGTCGCGCTCGGCTTTGCCGTGGCGCTCGGCGTGGCGGTGGCACTGGGCGTGGCACCCTCGGCCGCGATGGCGGCGTCGATGGCGGCCTTCAGCGCCTTCTGGGCCACACCGTAGGCGGCAAAGTCACCCTTGGCCAGGGCGGCAGTGCCGTTCTGCAGCGCCGTGTTGGCGTCGTTGAGGGCCTTGGCCAGGGCCGGGTTGGTGTCCCCTGCGCTGTTGCCGTTGGAGCTGCCCGCGGCGTTTGGTTCCTTGACCACGTTGGCGTCACCGGCGGCGGCGCCCGAATCACCCTGGAACAACTGGTCCAGGGCCTGGTTCAGCGTGGCCGCGTAACCGATCTTGTTGCCGAACGCGACAAGGACGCGCTGCAGGGTCGGGTACGACGTCGAACCTGTCGATTGGACGTAGACCGGCTGGACGTACAGCAGGCCGCCACCCATGGGCAGGGTGAGCAGGTTGCCGTTCTTGATGTCGGACTGGCCGAGCTTGAGCAGGTTCAACTGCTCCGAGACGGACGGATCCGATTGGAACGTGTTTTGCACCTGGCCTGGGCCGGGCACCTGCGTGTCCGGTGGCAGCTGCAGCAGTTGCAGCTTGCCGTAGTCGGGACTCTTGACGCCCTTGACGCTGCCGGCGTCGCCGTTGGCGGCCATGAAGCCGTACAGCACGTTGCGGGACTCGGTGCCGGCCACCTCCTGCGGGATGAAGTCGGTGGTGAGCGAGAACGCCGTCTTGTCCGCCCCCGGCATCTTCAGCGAGAGGTAGTACGGCGGCTGCTTGTCCTTGGCCGCGGTGGTGGGGTCATCCGGCACGCTCCACGCGTACGTGTTGTTGTAGAAGTCGCTGGGGTTGGTCACGTGGTACTGGCCCAAAAGTTCACGCTGGACCTTGAACAGGTCCTCCGGGTAGCGCACATGCGCCATCAGGTCGGCCGACATGTCCGAATACGGCTTGATCGTGGTGGGGAAGACCTTCTCCCAGGACTTCAGGATCGGATCCTGGGTGTCCCAGGCGTACAGCTGCACGGAGCCGTCGTAGGCATCCACCGTGGCCTTGACCGAGTTGCGGATGTAGTTCACGGAGGTGTTGGGCAGCGCGCCGGTCCCGTTCTGGTTCGTCAGCGAGTCCGTAGTGGCTTCCTGCAGCTGCTGCTGCTGGGAATACGGGTAGTACTGGCTGGTGGTGTAGCCGTCCACGATCCACTTGACCCGGCCGTCGACGACGGCGGGGTACGGGTTGCCGTCGATCGTCAGGTACGGCGCCACCTGGGCCACCCGCTGCTCGGGGGTGCGGTCGTAGAGGATTTGGGACTTGTCGTTGACGCCGTTGGTCAGGAGCAGGTCCGAGGACTGGAACTTCATGGCGTACATGAGCCGGTTGAACCAGTTGCCGATGCTCGGGCCGCCGTTGCCGGTGAAGGTGGTCATGGACTCGCCGGTGTCGGTGGCGGAGCTGTCGGATGCCGTGGTGCCGGTGCCCTGCGGGCGGTCAAGTTCAACGTGCGCGGCACCTTCCGGGGCGCCCACGATCGAGTAGTCGGTCAGGGACTGGCCGAAGTAGATGCGCGGCTGGTAGCTGGTGTCGGTGCCCAGGACGCCGGTGGAGGGAACGCCGGACTGCATGAACACGGGCTTGCCGTCCGCCGAAACGGTGTTGCCGTAGGCGGCGACGACGCCGTAGCCGTGCGTGTACACCAGGTGCTGGTTGTACCAGGTCTGCTGGCCAGGGTTGATGCCCTGCGGGTTCAGTTCACGCACCGCAATAACGGTGTCCTGGACCTTGCCGTCAATCGTGTACCTGTCGACATTGAGCGTCTTCGGGAACTCGTAGTACGGACGGTACTGCTGCAGCTGGGCGAACGTGGAAGAGACCAGGTTGGGGTCCAGGATGCGGATGTTCGCGGCGGTGTCGGCGTCCTTTCGCAGGGCGCCGGCGGTCGCCGTCGTCGTCGCGTTGTAAGGGGTGACCTCCATGTCGGAGAGGCCGTACGCCTGCCGGGTCATGTCGATGTTGCGGGCAATGTAGGGCGCCTCGACCGAACCCTGGGAGGGCTTGACCTGCAGGCCCTGGATGGCCCAGGGGTAGATGCCGCCGGCCACGATGGCCGTGATGACCAGCATGCCGGTGCCGATCAGCGGCAGTTTCCAGCGGCCGATGAAGGCGGCCACGATGAACAGGATGGCCACGATGATGGCGGCCACGGCCAGGATGGCCTTGGTGGGAATGACGGCGTGCACGTCCGTGAACATGGCGCCGGCACGGTAGCCGCCGTTGTTCTGCAGCGTGGTGTAGCGGTCAAGCCAGAAGTTCAGGCCCAGCAGCAGCAGGAACGCGGCTGCGAGGATGGCCATGTGGACCTGGGCATTGCGGGAGGTGAACAGGCCGCGCTCGGTCAGCCGGACCGCACCGTACAGGTAGTGGGTCAGCAGGCCGGCAATGAAGGCGATGACGGTGACGCTGATCAGCAGCCCGATCACGAATCCGAGGAACGGCAGGGTGTTGGTGTAGAAGCTGATGTCCAGGCCGAACTGGGGATCCGTCTGGCCGAACGGCACCCGGTACAGGAACAGCAGCACCTTCTCCCACTGGGCCATGGCCGCGGTGCCGGCAAACAGGCCAAACACCACAGGAATGCCGATCATCACCACGCGGCGGATCGGTTCGAGCTGGATCTGGTAGCGGTTGAGGTTCTCGTCCCGAGCACTGTCGGGGGCGTAGATGGGCCGGGCCCGGTACGCCGTGCGGATCGAGAAGTACACGCTGACGGACATGATGAGGAAGCCGGCAAGGAAGATCAGCAGCTTGGCGAGCTTTTCGCGCCAGAACACCTCCGAATAGCCAAGCTGGCTAAACCACAGCAGGTCCGTGTAGACGCCGGCGAAGATCACCAGGGCCACCACCAGTACCGCCACCACGATGATGGTTGGCAGCAGCGCGCCGCGGCGCCTGGGTCTCACGGAATTGTTCGGGGAAGGGGCTGGGCGGGATGTCACTCGTACCTCTATTTGCTGTTGCTGGTTGCGGGGATGATGCCGGCGCGGCCACGGTGGTTTCGCAGCGGCCGCGTCACTGGCGTGCTACTGCCAGTGTCCTACTGTTGCCACGAATGGCCACGGGGTGTGGTTCCGTCTGTTGCGCAATTGTTACTTACAGGTAGGCAGCGACGAGGAGTCCTTGCCCGAGCCCACGAGCTGTACGGCGTCGTAGGCTTCCTTCAGCGTAGCGACTTTAATCACCTGAAGCCCGTTTGGGACGTGCCCGACGACGTCGCTGCAGTTTGCCGACGGCGCCAGGAAGTAGTTGGCCCCGTTGTCCCGGGCGCCGATCATCTTTTGGGCGATGCCGCCGATGGCGCCAACGTTGCCGTCCGGATCGATGGTGCCGGTGCCGGCGAAGTCCTTGCCCCCGGTCAGGTTGCCGGGCGTGAGGGTGTCCATGATGCCCAGGGCGAAGATCATGCCGGCGCTGGGACCGCCAATGTTGCTCAGCGAAATGGTTACGTCAAAGGGGAAGGTGAATTTGTCCTGCAGCGAGATGCCCAGCAGGAATTTCCCGTCGGTGCCCGCCTTCGGTGTGACGGTGACGGTCTTGTTGGCGCCGGCCCGGAGCACCGACAGTTCCACCGGCTTGCCCTTGCCCGCGGCCAGTTCGGCCTGGATCATGGGCAGCCCCGTGACGGCCTTCCCGTCAAGGGTGAGCAGGACGTCGTCGGGCTTGAGGATGCCGGCGGAGGCGCCGTCGTCGGGAATGGAGGCGATGGCCAGCGCCGTCTTGAAATCAATGTTCAGGGCCTTGAACGCCGCGGCCGTCGCGTTCTCCTGGGAGCCGGTCATGGCCGCGGAATTTTCGCTGTTGACGGCGTCCTGGCTGATGCCGGGGGCGTAGATGAGCTCGGCCGGGTAGAGCGAGTTCGACGGCGAAAGCCACGCCTGCAGGGCCTGGAAAATGTTGATCTGGCTGTCCGGCAGGCCACCCGTGAGGTGAACCGTGGTCAGGTCGAGGCTGCCGGCGGTGGCCGGGAAGCTTGGATGGCCGGCCACCGTGATGACCGGCTGGTTGTTCATGGTGCCGATCGTGTTGATGGCGGGGCCCGGGGACTCGACAACGTATGGGACCGGGATGGTCAGGGCGGCAATGGCCAGCACCACGGCGATGACGCCGGAGACGGTCATCAGCGAAACGCGCCCGTCCCTGGCAACTTTTGGCGGCGCCGCCACGGGTTGGTGCTCCTGGCTCAATCTCTTACCTTTCCAAGACTCCCGGCGATGGGCGGATGCCGCGTGATCGCGAACACCACCGTTCCACCCTACTGTGTCTTGCGCCCGTCAATGCTGGGAGGTTCCGGGGAAGAAGCGCCGGTGGATGCGGCGCCGGGCGCACCCTTTGCCTAGAGCGAACAGGGCCCGTCCATGGGGCGACAATGCCCGGCAGCGGCGGTAACGTGAAGATATTCAGCATCTCCTGCAACGATCGGGTCATCATGTCTTCCACACCAGCCAACAACGACGACGACACCCCGAAGGACCCGCTGTCCGAAATGCTGGCGAACCTGATGGGCGGCCAGGGCATCGAGGGTTTTGACCCTGCGGAACTGGCCAAGGCTGCCGGGCTGCCGTCCGATCCCAACGCGCTCGCGCAGATGTTCGCCCAGGTCCAGGCCATGATGAACAACTCCTCCGACACCCCCGTGAACTGGGACATGGCGCGCGACGCCGCCCGGAAGGCCGCGGCCGGGGACGACCCGTCAGTCTCCGCCGTGCAGTCCCGCGAAGTGGACGAGGCCCTGCGCCTTGCCGAGATGTGGCTGGACCCCTTCACCGAGCTCGCCGCCACCGGCATCATTGGCCGGGCATGGTCGCGGGCCGAGTGGGTCGAGGAAACCCTGGGCACCTGGCAGCGGCTGACCGAACCGGTGGCCAACAGCATCGCCTTCGCCATCTCCGGGGCCATGAACGAACAGCTCCCCGAAGAGATGAAGTCCATGATGGGCGGCGCCGCCTCCATGATGCAAAACATTGGCGGGGCCCTGTTTGGCCTGCAGCTTGGTGCCGCCGTGGGCGCCCTGGCCAAGGAAGTGGTGGGCTCCACGGACATTGGCATCCCGCTGGCCGACCTGCAAATGGCACTGCTGCCGGCCAACGTCAAGGCCTTCGGCGAGGGCCTGGAAGTTCCCGAGCAGGAAATCCGGCTGTTCCTGGCCCTGCGCGAGGCCGCCCACGCCCGCTTGTTCGTGCAGGTCCCCTGGCTCCGCGGACACCTGCTGGGCACCATCGAGTCCTACGCCCGCGGCATCCACATCGACATGTCCCGGATCGAGGACCTGGCGCACAACCTGGACCCGGCCAATCCCGAGGCCATGCAGGCCGCCCTGTCCGAAGGCGTCTTCATGCCGGCCCGCACGCCCGAACAGGACGCCGCGCTGGCCAAGCTGGAGACGGCGCTGGCCCTCGTGGAGGGCTGGGTGGACGAGGTCACGTTCGAGGCCGCAGCAAACCTGCCCTCCGCTGCCGCCATCCGCGAAACCATCCGCCGCCGCCGCGCCACGGGCGGTCCCGCCGAGCACGCCTTCGGCTCCCTGGTGGGCCTGGAACTGCGCCCGCGCCGACTCCGCGAGGCCTCCGCGCTGTGGGCTTCTTTGAAGGAGCAGCGCGGCATTGCCGGGCGCGACGCCATCTGGGCGCACCCGGACCTGCTGCCCACCTCCGCCGACCTTGACGACGCTGCGGGCTTCGGCGCCCGTCGCGACGCCTCCGAGGCATCCGAGTCCGACGTCGACGCCGCGCTGGCCAAGCTGCTCGACGGCGGCTTCGACGACGTTCCCCCGGCCGAGGGACCCGACTCCGGCGAGGCCGGCGGTTCCGAGGAGCCGGGTACTTCCGGCGAGGGCACCGGCACGGACAAGTAAGCGCCGAGTTTTCGCACCGAGTTTTCGCACCGAGGGGGCCGTTCCGGTCATGCGCAGCTGGTGGATCGGCAGCGCATGACCGGAACGGCCCCCTCTCCTGTCCTGTTGGCTAAAACCTGCTGCCTAAGACAACTCCGCGGACCATTTCGTGCCGTCGCCCCCGGCGCTCACAGCGCCGGGGGCTCCGGGTTCGCCGGAATCGGGCTCATCCAGGTCCGATTCGTCGAGTTCGGGTTCGTCGTCGAGGTTCCCGCCCATGCCGGCAAGGTTGCGGGCCGAGGCGAACGACGCCCCCTCCAGGAATGCCTTGGCCCGTTCCTGGTGTGGATAGCCGTCGAGTTCGGCCCAAAATGCCGCGCTGTGGTTGGGGTGGATCAGGTGGGCCAGTTCGTGCAGCAGCACGTAGTCCAGCACCCATTCGGGCATGCCCTTGACGTGGTGTGAAATCCGGATCGTCTTGCGGACGCTCGTGGCCGATCCCCACCTCCCCCGCTGGTTGGTGACCCACCGCACGGACTCCGGGATGGCCCGGGAGCCCAAATACCGTGCCGAGAGGTCCAGGCACCGCCGGAGCAGGGCGTCGTCGCTCTCGGGAACGCGCCGCCGGCCACCGGATCGGGCCCGCATGTCCGCCTCCAAGCGGGCCACCATGTGCGGAATCCAGAATTGCTCATCCTCAAGGGTCAGCCGCGCGGGAACCGCAATGACGGCCCGGCCCTCCTCCCAAAAAGCCGAGACACCCGTGGTGCGGCGCCGGGTGCGGCGCACCACCACCTGTGCGCCGTTGCCGGCCTGATGCCCGGAAACGGAGTCGCCAAGCGGTCCGGGCGTGCCCTTGCCGATTGCCCTGCGTGCTGGATCCCTCTGTGCTGCCATGCTTCGACCGTACAACGCCGCACCCGGCAAAATCGACCCGGCCTCCCCCGCCTTGTGGACAACGCCGGATTGTGGATAAGTCCGGGCGCGGATCCGGGCACGGTGCCATGATCAAGGGACGGTCCGCAGATGGGGCGGGCCCGATCCGAGGGGAGGCAGCCATGACCCGTATCAATCCGGGACTGCGCATGGTTCGGCGCGACGCCCAGAGCGTCCAGATCGGTGTGGGTCCGGGCGGGACCGTCATCGACGGACTCCAACCCCGCGACCTTGCCTTTGTCCAGGCCCTGCGGGACGGCATCGCCGATGCCGAGGTATTTGCCAAGGCGGCTGCCCTGGGGCTGACGGAGCAACGGGCCCAGGAGGTGTGCATCAGCCTCGCGGGCCTGCTCTTCGGCGATGCCGAACTGGCCAGCCGGGGATTCCGGGCCGAACGGCTGCTGCCCGAAAGATCGGCCCTCCTTGGCCTGCACCAGGGCTCCTGCAAGGACTCCATGGCCCGCCGGGAACGCGGCGTCGTCCATGTCGTGGGGCTGGGCCGCACGGGTGCGGCCCTGGCGCTGGTGCTTGCCGGGGCGGGCGTGGGAACCATCCTGCTCGAGGATGACAGGCCGGTGACCGCGGTCGACGTGGGGCCGGGCGGGTTCAAGTTGGCCGACATCGGCCTGTTGAGATCCGTGGCCGTGCGCCGCCATGCCTTATCAGTGGACCCCAGCTGCCACGCCCATGTGCTTCATGAGGGCGGCACGGGAGGCCCCGATTCGCGCTGCCTGGACCTGGCCATCGTGGTGGCGCACGACGCCGTCTCGGCCGGCACCGCGGCCCGGTTCATGAGCTCGGACCGGCCCCACCTGTTGGTGCTGGTGCGGGAGCAGGACGGGACGGTGGGGCCGCTGGTGCTGCCGGGCGAGACGGCGTGCGCGGAATGCGTCGAACGGCACCGCAGCCGCCACGACCCCCAGTGGCGGGAGGTGTGCGAGCAGCTGGCGGAAGGCGGCGGCCCGGCCGATGACCACAGGCCCCGTGCCGAACTACTGGAAAGCGCCGCCCTCGCCACGTCCCTGGCCGGGACAGCCGCCGCCCAGGCGCTTTTGTTCCTGGACGGCGTCAACCAGCCCTGCACCTGGTCCTCGGTCATGACGTTCCATCCGGACAACGGCCGGTGGACGCAGGAGGAATTTAGAGCTCACCCGGAGTGCGGCTGCCAACTGCAGCGTCAGGCGCTGGCAACGATCTCCAGGACGTCCTCACCGTAGCGCTCCAGCTTTGACGGGCCCACCCCGGGCAGGGCGGACAACTCGTCCAGGTCCTGGGGCGCGGCTTCGGCGATGGCCATGAGCGTGGCATCCGTGAACACCACGAACGCCGGGATGTCCGCGGCGGTGGCAATCTTCAGCCGCCAGGCCCGCAAGTCCTCAAAGACCGCCTCGTCGTAGCCGGGCGGGCACGTGGAACAGCGGCCGATCTTGCGTTCGGCCCCCGTACTGAGCATCTTCCCGCACACCCGGCAGACCGACGGCGCGGCCGCCTTCCGCGACTTGCGCGCGGCCGGCTGCCGCGGGCCGGTCGGGGCCCCGCCCACCGAGCTGGGACGCAGTCCGTCCAGGAAACGTGAGGGCCTGCGGTTGGCCCGGCCGCCGGGAGTGCGCGCCGTGGACCAGGAAAAGTTCAGGAACTCGCGGGCACGGGTGATGCCCACATAGAGCAGCCGGCGTTCCTCATCGACGCCCTCCGCCGTGTCGGCAAAGGAGATGGGCATCAGGCCCTCGCTCATGCCCACCAGGAAAACGGCGTCCCACTCCAGGCCCTTGGCCGAGTGCAGCGACGCCAGGGTGACGCCCTGCACCGTGGGCGCATGCTGGGCCGAGGCGCGCTCCTGCAGCTCCGCCACCAGATCGGCCAACGAAAACGCGTGTTCGGGGGTGCTGCGCGAAACCACCAGCTCATCCGCCAATGCCACGAGCGCGGCCAGCGACTCCCAGCGTTCGCGCACGGCGCCTCCGGTCTTGGGTGCCTCGGCCTGGTAGCCAAGGTTGCCCAGGATGTCCCGAACCAGCTGGCCCAGGGGTTCGTCCTCGGCGGCCCGGGAGGCGGCCCGCATCTGCAGGATCGCGTCGCGGACTTCCTTGCGGGCAAAGAACCGCTCCCCGCCGCGCAATTGGTAGCCGACGCCGGCCGCCGTCAGGGCTTGTTCGTAGGCTTCGGATTGGCCGTTGGTCCTAAACAACACGGCGATCTCGCTGGCCTGGGTGCCGTGCTCGATCAGGATCTTGATGCGCGCGGCGACGGCGGCGGCCTCGGCCTCGTCGTCGCTGCATTCCAGGAATTCCGGGACGGGGCCGTTGGGCCGTTGCGCCACCAAGTGCAGGGGTTGGGACCACAGGGCGTCGGCTGTCAGCCCGCCGCTGCGCCTGCTGTTCAGCAGGGTGTTGGCCAGGCCCACCACCTGCGGGGTGGAGCGGTAGTCGCGGACAAGTTTCACAACGTTGGCGTCCGGATAGCGTGCCGGGAAGTCCAGCAGGTGCCGCGGGGTGGCGCCGGTGAAGGAGTAGATGGTCTGGCTGGCGTCGCCCACCACGCAGAGCTCGTCCCGGCCGCCCAGCCACAGGTCAAGCAGGCGTTGCTGCAGCGGGGAAACGTCCTGGTACTCGTCCACCACGAAATGCCGGTACTGGTCCCGCACGGTGGCCGCAACGCGCGGATCCTCGGCCAGGATGCCGACCGTGATGAGCAGTACGTCCTCGAAGTCGATGAGGTTCCGGTCCGCCTTCACGTCCTCGTACGCCTGGAACAGCCGCCCCACGGCGACCTTGTCCAGCCCGCCGGGTTCGCCGCGGTCCTCCGCCTTCGTCAGGTATGTTTCCGGGGTCAGCATGGACACCTTGGCCCACTCGATCTCCGCGGCCAAGTCCCGGATCGCGGCCCGGTCGGTGGGCAGGCGCAGCCTGCGCGCGGCCTCACCGATGATCTGCGCCTTGTGTTCAAGGAGTCCGGGCAGCTGGCCGCCGATCGCGTGCGGCCAGAAGTATTGCAGCTGGCGCAGCGCCGCGGCGTGGAAGGTGCGGGCCTGGACGGTGCCGACGCCGAGGTCGCGCAGGCGGGTGCGCATTTCCGCGGCGGCCCGGGCCGTGAACGTGACGGCCAGCAGGCGGTTCGGGTTGTAGACGCCCGTGTGCACGCCGTAGGCGATCCTGTGCGTGATGGCACGCGTCTTGCCGGTGCCGGCGCCGGCCAGGACACACAGGGGCCCCGCCAGCGTGGTGGCCACGGCGCGTTGTTCGTCGTCGAGGCCGGCCAGGATGCGTTCCTCGGCCGTGCGCTCGTCCATGACGGGCAGGCCCAGCTGGCGTGGATCGAAGCTCATGCCCGGACCCCGGCCACGGTGGCTGCTGCGTCGCCGGGCTCACTGATGGGCCCGCCGTACCAATGTTCAATGAGCTCCCGGGCAATCGAAAGCCGCCCGGGGATGCCGGCATCCCCGCTGAGGACGGCGGACTGCAGTTCCTCCCGGCTGAACCAGCGGGCCTCCCTGACCTCGACGCCGTCGGGCACGGGGACTGTATCGGCCGTGTGGGCGAGGAAGCCGAGCATGAGCGACCGCGGGAACGGCCAGGCCTGCGAGCCAAGGTATTCGACGGCGTGCAGCTTGACGCCGACTTCCTCGGCGATCTCGCGCACGGCGGCCTGTTCGGCGCTTTCACCGGCTTCGACGAATCCCGCCACGGTGGAGTAGCGGTTGGCCGGCCAGGCGAAGTTGCTGGCGAGCAGGATCTTTTCATCCGCGCCAACGATGGCAACAATCACGGCGGGGTCGGTGCGGGGGAAGTGCTCGGAGCCGTCCACCGTGCAGCGGCGCATCCAGCCGGCCCACTCGGATTCGGTGGCGGCACCGCACCGCGGGCACCGGGGATGGCTGTTGTGCCAGTTCGCCACGGCTTGGGCCTGGATGAATATGGCGGCGTCGGCAGCGGACAGCAGGCCCGCCGCGTCCCGGTACCCCAGGAATTCGGCGCCCTCGGGCAACAAAGCCGGCGCACCGGCGTCGTCCGCCAACACCTTCAGCACCAGGTCGGTGCCGTCGGGCAGTGTGGGATGGCTGCCGTCCACGGTTTTGCCAAGGTAGATGGTCAGGGTGTCCGCCGGCAGTCCTCCGGCAACCCCGGCGGGGTCAAGGAATGCCAGGGCATTGCCGTGGACGGGGGCCTTGCCGGCCTGAAAAAGCAGGACACGATGGCCGGGCCGGGCCTGCACCGCTTCCAGGTAGCCGGGTTCGACACGTTGTTCACAGTCGCGATCGAGCACGGCTTCGAGGGAGGGCAAGGCTTGGATCATGCTTCTACCGTACGCAGTCCGGGCGACTTTTTACATTCCTCCTGCAGGACCGGGCCGGGGTCCGTGGAGCGGGCCGGCCGGAGGACTTCTTGCGACTCGCCGCGGCATGGGCAGGCAGTTGCCCGTTCCGCGCTCTACGGTGGAGGGGTGAGACGAATGACTGCAATCGAATTGGCCGCTATTGCCAGCGCGGCCGTGCCCGGACTCAACGTCACGGCGTTTGGGCCCGAACCCGACGATGCAGCCGATTTCAGCTCCGCATTGTTGGTGGATTCGGAAAACCGCCGCTGGCGCGTGCGCTCCCCCAAGCATGTCGAGGCCAGCGCACGGCTGGAGACCGAGCGCCAGGTTCTGCGCGCCTTCTCCCCCGCCATCCGGGCCGAATTGCCGTTCCTGCTCCCCACCGTGGCCGGCACCGTCCGCCAGGGCGAGCTGATCACCTTTGTGTACTCCCACATTGTGGGCAAGGC
Source organism: Arthrobacter sp. ERGS1:01 (assembly GCF_001281315.1). Classification (NCBI taxonomy): domain Bacteria; kingdom Bacillati; phylum Actinomycetota; class Actinomycetes; order Micrococcales; family Micrococcaceae; genus Arthrobacter; species Arthrobacter sp. ERGS1:01. The sequence goes on from NZ_CP012479.1 coordinate 2,849,683, forward strand.
CGAATCGGTGGAGGAGCTCTCCTCCGGCGGGGCCGCGCTGGCGCTGGAAATTGGTGCCGCCATTGCCGCCATCCACGATCTGCCGCAGGAACTTGTCACCAACGCCGATTTGCCCAGCTACACGGCCAACGAGTTCCGGCAGCGCAAGCTCAACGAACTGGACCAGGCCGCCACCACGGGCAAGATCCCGCCGTCCCTGCTCCTTCGCTGGGAGCACGCCATGGAGGATGTGGCCCTCTGGCGTTTCAACTCCTCCGTGGTCCACGGCGACCTGCACGAGGACAACATCCTGCTGGACGGCACCAAGGTCACGGCCGTCATGGGCTGGACCGACCTGCGCGTCGGCGACCCCGCCGACGACTTTGCCTGGCTCGTGGCGATCAACGATCCCGCCTTCGTCGACACCGTGATGCAGGCCTACGCCGCCGCCCGGCACGAGACACCCGACCCGCATTTGCTGCGCCGGGCCGCCCTGAGCGCCGAGTTTGCGTTGGCCCAGTGGCTGGTCAAGGGTTTCGCGGCGGACAGCGCCCGCATGGTGGCCGACGCCGAAACCATGCTCCGCACGCTCAAGGCCGACATCGACCTGCACGGCGGCCAGCCCATCAGCACCGAGCCGGCACCCGTGGCCGAGCCCGCCAAGACCGAGACCGAGACCACCGAATCCGCCTCTGAGTCCGTTGTGGGCACTTCCGTGGACCCCGACGCGACGGGTGCCATCCAGGTGGTCATGGCGTCCCCGGCGGTATCGGCGGTTGAGCCGGTCGAGGCCAAGCCCGCCGTGGAGCTTCCCGGGTCAGAGGCCAAGGGCGCCGATTCCGCCCCGGCGGACGATGACGCCGCGGCCGACGTCGCCGAAGCCGGGACCGCAGGCGAGGCCACGACCGGGCCCGACGCCGGCACTGACGACACCGCTGCCGACAACGCTGCCGGAGGCGGCGAGGACGTCGACACGACGGCCATGAAAGTCATTCCGTTGAAGGCAACGCCCAACACCTAGGCCACGGCTGTTGCCGCCTGGCGGCACTCGCTTGGAAAACCTTCAGCGGAACATCCCCGCCCGGCCATGGGTGTTATGCAATGATTCGTCCATGGGGACCACACACCGCTCACTTGCCGCCATCGCCGCCATCATTTTCGGGGCGGCCGCACTGTCCGGCTGCACCAGCGCCGAAGCGACCGCAACGCAACCGACCGTGACGCCGTCGTCGGCTTCGTCATTTGCATCGGCGTCGGCGCCGGCAAAGGACCTTCCCGGCTCGGCGATCATCTTCGAGGTCCAAAAGAAGCAAATCGGACCGAAAACGTCTACTCCCGGCACCGTCGTGAAGCACTACAGCGGGACCGGGCCGACCACCCTTCACATCCCACCGCTGGCACCCGGCCAGAAACGGCTGGGCTCCATCGTCATCTGCAGCGGAGCCGGGGAATGGAAGGTCTCCTTCGCCCGGGTGGGCTGGTCCAGCGGGGTCTGTTCGACGGAGAACAGCTCGACCGCGATCTACGAACTTCCCGCCCCGTCAAAGGACACGGCAGTCACTATCGACGTCCCGGCGGACGCCAATGTGTGGCTGACCGTCTTCTCCACGAAGTAGGCCCGCTCAGCTGCCGGATTCCGTGTAGGCGCCCGTGACGATTGCCTCCAATTCCGCCCGGCCGGCCAGGTCCACCGGCCGGATCAGCTTGTCCTGGCCAACGTAGTAGAACGCGGCCCGCACCTGCTCCAGCGGAACCTCCTTCAACCGTGACCACGCCAGCCGGTACACGGCCAGCTGGACGCCGCGCACCGCCAGCTGCGCCTTGGACGGGACCTTGCCGGTCTTCCAGTCGATCAGGTCCCAGCCGCCGTCGGCATCCTTGAAGATCGCGTCGATGCGCCCGCGGACCACGACGTCGGCCACGCGGGTTTCGATGGGCACCTCCAGTTCCGCGGGGGTCCTGTTGGCCCACGCCGAATTCTTGAAGGTCTCCTGCATCTCCGCCAGCCCGTACGCCTCGTCCACATAGGCGTCGGCGCCGGGCAGCTCGTCCAATTCCAGCTGACCGGTGCTGCCGAAGTAGTCCTCGATCCAGGCGTGGAACGCGGTCCCCTTACGCGCGGCCATGCCGGGTTTGGTGGGCACGGGCCGGCGCATGGCACGCGTGACCTTTTCGGCGTCCTCCCCCAGAGCCACCAGGCGCGAGGCGGAAATGTGCGGGGGCAGTTCCACCCGAAATTGGTCTGACTCCACCTTTTCCTGGGCCAGCAGCACCTGGGTTTCCCTGCCCCAGCGCGGATTGGCGGCCAGGAACCCGGCCAGGCCCGGCCCGGCAGCATCTGCGTGGGGGTGATCCGCGCCCTCGGCAAGTGCGTCCCGGACGGCGGCGGCCGAGGCCTCCACGGCGTCGCGCCTGCCCGTCCTGGCCACAACGCCCTGCCGGCCCGTGATGACGGGGCCGTTGAGCGGGTCATAGGGCCACAACGCCGTCTCCTCCCCCGCGCTGACTGGGTTCTCGGCGTCCTCTTCCGGATCCTGCCGCCACTCGCCGATGACTGCGCTCTGTTGGGCACCCTCGGCCAGCGGCAGCAGTTCGGCCAGGAACGGCGACGGTTCCAGCGGCGCCTTGCCGCTCCCCCACACCGTGGTGCTGCACAACAGGAAGTCCCGGGCCCGGGTGAACGCCACGTAGGCCAGGCGGCGCTCCTCCTCCTCGCCGTGCAGTTTGACGTCGTCGGCGAAGAGTTTCTCGTTGTCCAGGAGCGTTTTCAGGTCGGGGACATTGAGGTCCCACTCGGGGAGGTCGTCCCGGTCCCCGCGCAGCGGCCAGGGCAGCGACTTGGCCCCCGTGGTCCACCTGTCGGCGCGGGCGCTGGGGAAGGCACCGGCGTTCATGCCGGGGACAAACACCACATCCCATTCCAGGCCCTTGGAGGCGTGGACGGTCAGCAGCTGCACGGCGTCCGGGTTGGTCTCCACCGCCGTCATCTCCAGGCCACCCTCCTCCGATTCCGCCGTCTCCAGCCAGGCCAGGAACGCCGCCAGGTCAACGCGTTCGGCGCCCTGCATGAACGTCATGGCGGCGTCGGCGAAGGCGTCGAGGTTGCGCCGGGCGTGGTGGATGCTGGAGCCCGGCTTGGCCGCCAGTTCAATGTCGAGCAGCATGGTCCGCTCCACGACGCCAAGCAGGTTCGTCAGCTCGTCGCCGACAAAGGTGCGCAGCAGCCGCAGCTCGTCACGCAGGGCGAGCAGGCGTTCGCGGGCCGGCTCGGAGAGCGGCCGGGCGGCCTCGGGCCAGTAGTCGGGGCTCAGGTAGTCGAGCGCTTCGATGAGGGAGGCGGCGTCGACGACGTCGGAGGTCACCACGGTTTCCTCCTCCGCCTCGGCGGCGGTGCCGGCCGGATCCTCTCCCCCGGCCACGGCGGCCGGGTCGAAGGGCACCTGGTTCTTGGCCGCCCATTCCCGGCGACGGGCCAGGTACCGGGACCAGTCGGCGAACGCCATGAGGTCAGCCGGGCCGATCCGCCAGCGGGCACCCGTGAGCAGGCGCATGAGCGAATCGGAGCGGCCGGGATCGGCAATGACCCGCAAGGTGGCCACCAGGTCGACGATTTCCGGGGTGGACAGCAGCCCGCCCAGCCCCACGATCTCATATGGGATGCCGTGGGCCTCGAACACGGCCTGGAAGCCGGCAAATTGCGCCCGGCGCCGGCACAACACGGCCACGGTCATGGCACCCTGGGCGCCCTGGTGCGAGGAAAAGTCGCCCTTGCGGTCCAGGATTTCCGCGGCAACGGCCTCGGCCTGCGCCATTTCGGTCTCGAAGCGGGCCAACACCACCGCCCCGTCCGGTGCGGAGGGTTTTTCCCGCAGCGGCGACACCACCACGCGGGGCCCGGCCGCGGCCCGCTCCGCCTCGCTGAGCCCGGCGGCCAGCCGGGCGTTGGCCTTGCGTTCCTGGGCGTGCGTGAGCTCGGCGGACATCACGTTCGCGGCCTTCAGGATCCGCGCCGAATTGCGCCACGCAATGGTGAGTTCGGCGGTCTCGGCATAGCCGCCGTCGTCCTTGCGGAAGATCTCCGGGAAGCGGAACAACTGCCCGGCCGAGGCCCCGCGGAAACCGTAGATGGACTGGTGGGGATCGCCGACGGCCGTGACGGGGTGGCCGCCGCCAAAGAGCTGGGCGAACAGTTGCAGCTGCGCATGGGAGGTGTCCTGGAATTCGTCCAGCAACACCACCTTGAACCGTTGGCGTTCCATCTCACCGGCGTGCGGCACCTCGGCGGCAATCCGGGCCGCCAGGGCCACGAGGTCGCCGTAGTCCAGGGCGTTGCGGCGGCGTTTGGCCTCGGCGTAGCGCTGGACCAGATCCACCACGGTGCCGCGGGTGCGCAGCACATCCAAAAGCTTGCCGGCCGCCTGGGTGCGCGGCTTGGCCGTCTCGGCGATGTACGGCAGGGCCTCGAAGCCGGCCACCCATGCGTCAAGCTCAGCGCGGACGTGCAGGGGGTCCTGCAGGTGCTCGGCACATTCGCCGGCCAGGTCCATGACGGACTGGATCAGCGTGGACTTGGCGGCCGTGAAGTGATGGTGGTCGCCGTCGTGGGCCTCGACGACGTCGCTGGCCAGCTGCCAGGCCTCCGCCGCGCCCAGCACCACGGCGTCGCGTTCAATGCCCAGGCGCAGGCCGTAGTCGGTGACGATGCCGCTCGCGTAGGAATGGTAGGTGGACACCTTTGGTTCCAGAGCGTCGCGGGCGGCAGCGGCCGGGGCCAGCTCCACCACGCCGGAGCGGGCCAGGGTGCCCAGCTTGGCCAGTTGGCCGCGGATGCGGGCGGCCAGCTCCCCGGCGGCCTTGCGGGTGAACGTGACGCCCAGGATTTCCTCGGGGCGCACCAGACCGTTGGCCACGAGCCACACCACGCGGTCGGCCATGGTGGTGGTCTTCCCGGACCCGGCGCCGGCAATGACCAGCAACGGTTCCAGCGGGGAGCAGATGATGGCCGCCTGCTCCGCGGTGGGCGGGCGCTGGTCCAGCAGATCGGCCAGTTCGTAGGGGGTCAGCAGGGGGTCAAGGATGGTCTCGGTACTCATTCGGTGACTTGTTTCCCTTCGCGACACAGGGGGCAGATGGTGGGCAGCGGGCAGCCGCTGCGTTCGGTCCAGTCGGCGCCGTGGCGGGCCGGGAACGTGGCCTGGGCCATGAGGTGGGCGGCCTTGAGGACCTCGGGGGTGGCCCAGTCCTCCGGGCCGGCGAGCAGGGCCGGCTGGTCCTGGGTCTTGACGGCCTTGGTGCCGTCCCCCAGGGGGAGCAGCGCGGCGCCACCCGGACCCGCATGCGCAAATCCCGCCATGGCCGCCTCACTGGCGAAGGCGCCGGCCAGCACGGCGGCCTGGTAGGCGCCCAGCTGCGGGTGTTGGGCGATCTGGGCCTTCGTGGGCTTGTTCCGCCCGGTCTTCAGGTCGATGATGACTAGGTTGCCGTTGGCGTCGGCCTCCAGCCTGTCCACTTGGCCGCGCAGCCGGGCCGGCCGCTCCCCCGGCCGGTCCGCGTCTCCTGGGACGTCGACGGCGAAGTCCAGCTCCACGCCGATCAGCGTACGCCCCTGCTGGCGGGCGTCCACCACGTATTGGGCGAGTTTGCGCAGCATCTCCTGCGCCCGCTGGTAGTCCTGTTCGGCCTCCCAGGACTCGCCCATGCCCAGCGACGGCCAGCGTTTTTCCAGTTCGTCCAGATACTCGTGCCCGGCACCGTTGGGGATGTCCTGGGCGATGGCGTGGATGAGCGTGCCCAGGCTGCGGGCAAAATCGGTGGTCGCCTCCCCGCCGGCGGCCTTGACGAACCAGTTCAGCGGCGATTTCAGCACCGCCTCAACCTTCGACGGCGAGACCGTCACGGGCTCGCCCTCGGGGACGATCGGCGCATCCGTGCTCAACGGGGCCAACCCCCACCAGGTGGCGGGGGCGGCGCCAGGCACCGACTCCGTGGCGAGCACAGCCAGCATGCGGGCGGCCTCCGGTTCGGCGTGCATCTCCGATTCCTGGCGCAACTCCGCCACGAGGGAGCGCAGCGTCATGGGCCGGGGCACCTGTTCAACGGGCCGGACGGGATATTGGGATTCGCCGCCGGAGTCCGTGACGGGCACATAGGGGGCAGCCAGGTCGATGAACTGTGACGGCTGGAGGTCGTGGCCGGAGGCGCCCGTGAGGATCAGCTGCCGGCTGGCCCGGGACATGGCCGCGGCAAAGCTGCGCAACTCGTCATAGCGGATGTCCCGCAGGCGGGTGGCCGGGTCGATCTGCCGGGCAGCGGCGGCACCGCGTTCCAGGACGTCAACCAGCAGCTGGCTGCCCAGCAGCTCACCGCGCAGCCGGGTATTGGGCCAGACGCCTTCCTGCAGGCCGGCCACGATGACCACGGGCCATTCGCGCCCGGCGGCGCTGGCCGGCGTCAGGATTTCCACGGCGTCGGTCCGCTGCGCGCGCGCCGCCAGGGTGTCCATGGGGAGTTCCTGGCTGAGCAGGTAGTCAAGGAACTGCTGCGGGCTGGAGCCGGGCAGCTGGTCCACGTAGCGTTCGGCCGTTTGGAACAACGCCATGACGGCATCCAGGTCCCTGTCGGCACGGATGCCGGTGGGCCCGCCGCGCAGCGCCTGGGATTCCCATGTCCCGGAACAGTCGGCGGCGTCCCACAGCGCCCACAGCACGGTTTCGGCGTTGGCGCCCGGCTCGGCCACGGCCGCCTTGCCCGCGGCCAGCATGGCCGCAATCCGGGCGGCGTTCTGCCCCTCCCAGCCAAGGTTCGCCAGTTTCGCGGGGTCGTTGAGCGCCTCGATCAGGAGTTCATCGCTGGCCCGGCCCCCGCCAGCAAGGCGCTCCTGGGTTCGCAGCGCCTGCCGCAGCCGGCGCAGGTGCAGGGCCGTGGAGCGCCCCAGCCGCGACGTCAGCAGCGAGACGGCCAGTTCGGCGTCGAGCACGGCAGGGTCCAGCGCCACCCGGAACGCCTCCAACAGCGGCCGGACGGCGGGTTCGTCGCGGACGGGGTTCTCCGCCACGGGCACCTTGACCGGGATGCCCTGGCCGCTCAAATACCGCTGCAGGGACGCCAGCGCCGAACCCGTGCGCACGATCACGGCCATTTCGGCCAGGCTGTGGCCGGCCAGGTGCTGGAGGTTCAGGATGCGCTCGGCCACCAGCCGCAACTCGTGGACCTCGGAGGCCACCACGTGCGCCACGACGTTCGACGCCGTGTCCCCGGCCTGTGTGCCCAGATCCGCCCCGGGAGCCGCCGTCAAGGGATCCGCCGGCGTGGGCGCGCTCGCTGCCGGCGCGGGCCACTGCAGCAGGCGTGCCTTGTGCCCGCCCGGTGTGTGGGAGATCCGTTCGGCGACGGCGGACCAGGCCGCGGCGAGTGCCGGGGTCATCCGGTGCGAGGTGGACAGCGCAAACTCGGTGACCGGGATGGTGTCCGTGGCGAGGGATTCGCGCAGGGTGCCGACCAGGTCGGGGCGGGCTCCGCGGAAGCCCTGGACCACGGTGTCCGGGGAGGCCGTGACCAGCATGTCTTTGCCCCGGCCCACCAGGTGCAGGAGGTCGTGGACGGAGCGGTTGGCCTCCTGGATGTCATCGACGAGGATCAGGTGCAGGCGCGCGCGTTCGCGCTCCAGGAATTCGGGGTCGTTGCGCAGCAGCGTGGCGGCGGCCGTGATGATGCCGGCGGGGTCGAAGGACTCGGATTTTCCCCAATCCACCACGTCGCGGTACTCCCGGTACAGGGACGCCGCGGCCACCCAGTCCGGGCGGTGACACTCGACGCCCAGCGCGGCCAGCCGTTCGGGGTCCAGATCGTACTCGATCACGCGGTCGAAAAGCTGCCGCACCTCCTGCCGGAAGCCGCGTGTGTCCAGGGCCTCGGCCAGGTCCGCGGGCCAGGGCGGGGGCGTGCCCAGGCCGAGCTGGTGACCCTCCAACAGCTCCTTGATGATCAGGTCCTGTTCGGGGCCGCTCATGAGGCGGGGCGGTCCGTCAATGTGGGGCATGCGGCCCTCCACCTTGGCCCGGCGCAACAGGTCGAAGGCATAGGAGGACCAGGTGCGGGCCGGGGACGTGCTCAGGCTCCGGGTGAGCCGGGCGCTGAAACCGTCGCGCAGGCGTGCGGCGGCCAGCCGCGACGGGGCCAGCAGCAGGGCACCCGCCGGATCGACGCCGTCGTGCTCCATCCGCTTCACGGCGGCCTCCACCAGCACCGTCGACTTCCCGGTGCCCGGGGCACCCCAGACAAGCACGGGCCCGGAGCCCGGAGCAAGGTCCACCACCGCCTGCTGGTCGGGGCTCAGCGACGGCGGGGCCGCCAGGGACGCCGTCGGCGCCACGAGGGTCAGGCGCGGAAGTGAGGACTGCTGTGGTGCGCTCATGCTTGTAGTCCATCACGGGGCTCCGACATTTCCGCCCCGGCCTCCCCGGCGTGCAGGCGCGCGGCAATGGCGTCGATGGCCAGGAAGTCTGATTCGGCCGGATTCCAGCGAGCTACGGCCATGTCCACCCGCCAGGAAGGGTGCGTACCTCCTGTTTCCCCGCGCAACGCCATGCCCTCCTCCCGGTAGTGCACCAGGGCGGCGGCATCGTGGAACTGCGGCGGCTGCCCGCCCGCCCGGATGACCCGCCACCAGGCCACGGCCGATCCATGGTGCGACATGACGGACCCCACCTGGCGCGGGCCGCCGCTTTCCAGCAGCGCCGCAATGTCCCCATAGGAAAGGACCCGTCCGGCCGGAATCAGCTCCGCCACCCCAAGAACCGCTTCAACATACTCTGCACGCATGAAACCAGCGTAGTTCGCCGCCGGCCTGTCCCGGCCCCTGTCGGGTCGGTCCGCCGGTGCCACCGGTGTCGGTGCCAGCAGGTAGCGTTGGGGCATGACTAGCTGGAGCATGCACCCCCGGGCCGCGTTTGATTTGGAAACAACGGGCAAGGACCCCCGCACGGCCCGGATCGTGACCGCGTCGATCGTGATTGTCGACGAGGCCGGCGCGGTGGCGGAGACCCAGGAATGGCTTGCGGACCCGGGTGTGGAGATTCCCGAGGAGGCCGCCGCCATCCACGGCATCAGCACGGCCCACGCCCGCGAGAACGGCCGGCCCGCCGACGTTGTCGCGGCCGAGGTTGGCGCAGTCCTGGCCACCTTGTTTGAGAACAAGATCCCCGTCATCGCGTTCAACGCCAGCTACGACTTCACGGTGCTCGCCAACGAGGCCCGCCGCCACGGCCTGGCCCAGATCACGCCCACCCCGGTGATCGACCCCTTCATCTGCAACAAGCACGTGGACAAGTTCCGCCGCGGCAGCCGCACGCTGGTGGCCCTGTGCGAGGAGTACGGCATCACGCTCGACGACGCCCACACCTCCGCCGCCGACGCCCTGGCCACGCTCCGGCTGGCCGACGCCCTCGCCGCCAAATACAGCGCCCTGCGGGTGGACCTGCCGCAGCTGCACGAGGCCCAGGAGGGCTGGGCGCGCGAGCAGGCCGCGGATTTCCAGGCGTACCTGCGCCGGGCCAAGGACCCCGCCGCCGTGATCGAAGGCGACTGGCCCGTGCTTCCGTAGGGACCGCATTGCTTTAAGACCAGCACCGCAGGAGGAACCGCACTTCCATTGGAATCGTGCGTAAACCCGGCGCGGCCGCCACCGCCGGACCGTGAGCGATTTTCGCCCAGCATGATCTAAATCACACCCCGCACCGCCGCTTCCGCGCGCCTTGTGACGCGTCAGTCGTACAGGCCCCGCAACCCACTGCCGGGGTGGCCGGCGCCACAAGGCGGCATTGTGCGCAGATTGTTCTGCGAAATCCAAGTTTGTGAAGCATTAGTTCGCATCCGCCACATTTGGGGGCTGGATGACATAATTTAGTTCAGCGGCTTGGGTTCTGCTATGAATCTCCCTTGAATTTCATTCATGAGCTCCCCCGCGCCTTCTTGAACCCCCTGCCCGGTCGTCTTCGGGCGGGGCACCTGCAATGAAAGTGAATGCTCCATGAAGAAAACAGCCTTGAAGTGGCTCACCGCTGCTCCTGTCGCCGTCGCCCTGGCCTTCTCCCTTGCCGCCTGCGGCGGATCCGCCGGCAGCACGGCCTCCTCCGCCGACGCCCTGGCCGGCGCCGACCAGCAGCACACCAGCAAGTACACGACCGAATCGGTCACGCCGCTGGATAAGATCGACACCTCCAAGCTTGGCCTGATCACCCCCGGCACCATCAAGGTTGGCACGCTCTCCGACGCCCCGCCGAACATCTTCATTGACAAGAACGGCAACTTCACCGGCTACGACAACGAGCTGCTCCGCGCCATGGCCGACAAGCTGGGCCTGAAGATCGAGTTTGCCTCCACCAAGTTCCAGGCGCTGCTGAGCCAGGTCAAGAACAAGCAGTTCGACGTTGGCTCCTCCTCCATCTCCACCACGGATGCCCGCCGCCAGACGGTGGCCTTCACCAACGGTTACGACTTCGGCTACATGGCCCTGGTGACCAAGGACGATGCGAAGGCGCAGACGTTTGCCGCACTCAAGCCCGGCATGCGCGTGGGCGTCGTCTCCGGCAGCGTGCAGGAAGACTACGTCAAGAACACGCTCGGCATGGACCCGGTCTCCTTCCCCGACTACAACACGGTCTTCGCGAGCCTGAAGAGCGGACAGGTTGACGCCTGGGTCGCCCCGTCCCAGCAGGCCACCGGACAGGTCAAGGCCGGCGACGGCACCAAGATCGCCGAGAAGAAGCTCAACACGCAGAACTTCACCGCCTACGCCGTTGCCCAGGACAACCCGGCCCTGCTGGCAGCCCTGAACTCGGCGCTGGACGCAGTGATCGCCGACGGCACCTGGACCAAGCTGACCTCGCAGTGGTACACGGACCGCAAGACCGCTGCCGAGCAGACCCCCGAGGGTTGGAAGCCGGGCAGCAAGGCCGTCAAGATTCCGGCCAGCTAGAAGCAGGCCAGAGAGAAATAGCGAAACCACATGGATTATTTGAATAGACTCGGCGAGACCTTCCTTGACTGGAATCAGATCGCCCAAGTACTGCCCAGCATGTTTGCCGTGGGCCTGCCCAACACCCTGGTGCTGGCCATCTCCTCCGGCCTGATCGGCACCTTCCTGGGGCTGATCCTTGCGCTCATGGGTATTTCCCGTAATCGTGTGGCACGGTGGGCCGCCCGGGCGTACACGGACGTGTTCCGTGGACTCCCGGCGGTCCTCACCATCCTGGTGATCGGACTCGGCTTTGGCCCGATCTTCCGTGAAATAACGGGCAGCAACAGCCCCTACCCCATGGGCGTCGCAGCCCTGTCACTGATGGCCGCCGCCTACATTGGCGAAATCTTCCGCTCCGGCATCCAGAGCGTGGACAAGGGCCAGCTTGAGGCCGCCCGCGCCCTGGGATTCGGCTACGGCCCGTCCATGCGCGCGATCGTGGTGCCGCAGGGCATCCGACGGGTGCTCCCGGCACTGATGAACCAGCTGATCGCCCTCATCAAGGACTCGTCCCTGGTCTTCACCCTGGGCCTGCTGTCCACCGAACGCGAACTGTTCCAGATCGGCCAGGACGCCGCCGCCCGCAGCGGTAACCTATCCCCGTATGTTGCCGCCGCGATCTTCTACCTGGCACTGACCATCCCCCTCACGCACCTGGTCAACTACATCGACAACCGCCTGCGCACCGGCAGCAAACCCAAGCCAGAACCCGATACGGCAGCGGCCATCGTCGGGAAGGGAGCACACTCATGAGCCAGTTTGAATCGGGTTCGCTGACCGCCAAGGGCGTCCACCTGTCCTTTGGCTCGAACCATGTGCTGCGCGGCATCGACCTGCACGTGCCCCAGGGCACCACGGCGTCCGTGATCGGCCCGTCCGGCTCGGGCAAGTCCACGTTGTTGCGCGTCATGAACCGGCTCATTGAACCGGATGCGGGCGACATCCTGCTCGACGGGCGCTCTGTCCTGAAGGACAGCCCGGACGAGCTCCGCCGCCGTATTGGCATGGTTTTCCAGCAGTTCAACCTGTTCCCGCACAAGACCGTCGGCGAGAACGTGGCGTTTGCCCTTCGCCGGCTGCGCAAGCTGCCCAAGGAGCAGGCGTGGGAGAAGGCCATGGAGCAGCTGGACCTGGTGGGCCTGAAGCACAAGGCCGATGTCCGGCCCGGAAACCTTTCCGGCGGGCAGCAGCAGCGTGTGGCGATCGCCCGGGCCCTGGCCATGGAGCCGGAGGTCATGTTCTTTGACGAGGCCACCAGCGCCCTGGACCCGGAGCTCGTCAAGGGCGTCCTCGCGCTCATGACCGATCTGGCCAAGGGCGGCATGACCATGGTGGTCGTGACCCACGAGATGGGCTTCTCCCGCAACGTCTCGGACACCGTGACGTTCATGGATGCCGGCGTCGTGGTGGAGACCGGGCCGCCGGATGAGCTGTTCTCGGCCCCGAAGACCGACCGGCTGAAGAACTTCCTCTCGGACGTCCTCTAACCGTTTTCATCTGTGTTGCACTTGTTGGACCGGAATGCGCTTCCCGAGCGTGATTTTGTCCAATAGGTGCAACACAGTTTTGTTTTAAACCCGTTCGAGCGCCTCGTGCGGTTCTTCGGGAAGTTCGACGGCGATGCGGTCACCCGGGTGCACGGTGCCGCCCCGGTGGACGACCCCCATGATGCCCGCCCGCCGCACCAGGGTGCCGGCGTCGTCGTAGCCCACGAGTTCCTTGAGTAGCCCGCGCTGGTAATCGTCGATCTGGCTGCAGGGATTGCGCAGCCCTGTCACCTCCACCACGGCCGTCTCCCCCAGGTGGAGGCGGGTGCCGCGGGGCAGCGCCAACAGCTCGAGGCCGACGGTGGTGACATTCTCGCCCAGGGCCCCGGGAGCCACCGCAAACCCCTTGGGTGCCAGCTCTTCGAAGAGCTCCTGGTGGATCAGGTGGACCTGGCGCAGGTTGGGTTGGGTGGGGTCGACCCGGACCCTGGAACGGTGTTGCACGGTGGTCCCGTAGTGGGCGTCGCCCGCCACACCGTGCCCGGCCACCAGTTCAAGGAAGTCGACGGATTGTTTACTGAAGCGGTGCCCGTCGTCGGCATGCACGGCCGCTATCTGCGCAGTTTCGTTCACGCGGCCAGTCTATGCCTGGCCGCGGCATGCCACCGGGAACCGTCGGTACTGCCCGTTAGAGCTCGTATTTGGCTTCCAACACCTTCAGTGCCGCGGCATTGATCTTGGCCATGAAGCTTGGCCGGGCCTGGGCCAGCGCGATCAGGGAGTAGTACATGGTGGGGATGTCGCGTTCGTTGCCGCACAGCAGCATGGTCCCGCCAACGTTGAAGAAGTCATTGGCGCGCACGCCCAGGCTCCACGGCTGGAGTTGGGCGGCGTTGCACAGATCGTCGGAGATGATGATCCCGGAGAAATGGTCCGTGGTGCGCAGCAGGTTCTGCATGATGATCTGGGACTGCGGGCCAATGTGGGTCGGGTCGATCTTTGAGTAGTAGGCACTGGAGACCATCACGAAGTGAATCCCGCCATTGATGGCCGTCTTGAACGGCAGGAGGTTCGGATCGTTGCTGGTGGTCTGGGTGTCGCGGACATTGGCGGTGGTGTCGGTGTTGCCGGTGACCCGCCCCAGCCCCGGGAAGTGCTTCGCCGTGGGGGCGATCCCCGCCTGTTTGAGGCCCGTCGCAAACGCGTTCCCCTCGGCCGACACCTGTGCCGGCGTGTACCCGTATTCGCGCTCGAAGTAGCCGATGGGTGCGTTGAAGGGTGCGAAGGACTGCGTCACGGTGTCAAGGACCGGGGCAAGGTCCACGTTGATTCCGGCCGCGCGCAGCTGGTTGCCCCACGCCCTCGCATCAGCGGTCAGGGTGGACGGCGCGATGGTGCCCTGGGCCAGACCCGTGGGAATCGAGGAGAATCCGGGGCCGTTGAGCACCTGGACGTAGCCGCCCTCCTGGTCCGTGGCGACAAAAAGCTTGGTCAACGACGTCGTGGAGGCCGTGATGGTGCTGGTCATTTGTCTGACGACGGCGGCCGTCGCGGCAACCCCGTTATAGGACCGGCCGGCCAGGTAGACATTGCCGACGTGATATCTGGTCAGGTCGCTCATGGTGTTGATGCTGGCACCCGTGGCGGCGGCATCGACCATGAACAGCTGGCCCACTTTTTGCTCCAGGGACATCAGCGCCAGGTGTTGGGCCGGCGTCAGGGACGCCGCCTTTGCCGCCGTGGCCGGTGCGACGGCGGCCGGCACCGCCTGGACCGGCGCGGCACCTAGGAAGGGTGCCGCCGCCAGGAACGCGGCAACAAGGGCAAGGGACTTGAAGGAACGGTGTCTGAGTGGATGACGCATCGCGCACACGGCTTAGGTAGCAGGACTGTGGTAGCGCAAATTCTACGCCGCACGGGCCGCACCGGCACCCAACCCGGCACGTGTCCGCCACGCCGTTGGCTTGCCCGGCTCTTGCCGGTGTTTGTCGAAACACCGGCAAGAGCCGGGCAATGCTCCCGGAATTAGGCGGTCGCGGCCGCGGCGGCCTTCGCGGCACCCGGCAGGGCGTCGAAGATCCGGTTCATGGCGGCGTCGTCGTGCGCGGCGGACAGGAACCAGGCCTCGAACACGCTCGGGGGCAGGTACACGCCGGAGTCCAGCATGGAGTGGAAGAACGGCGCGTAGCGGAACACGTCCTGGGCCTGGGCGTCGTCGTAGTTGTGCACGCCGTTGGCGGAGGTGCCGAACGCCACGGAGAACAGGTTTCCGGCGCGCTGGATGGAGTGGTCCACGCCCTCGGCGGCCAGGGCCCCGGACAGCGCGGCGGACAGTTCCAGCGAGCGGGCATCCACCGTGGCGTAGACCTCGGCCGTGGCGGCGGTCAGCGTGGCAACGCCGGCGGCCATGGCCACGGGGTTACCGGACAACGTGCCGGCCTGGTAGACCGGGCCCAGGGGCGCCAGGTAGTCCATGACGTCGGCGCGGCCGCCCAGGGCCGCCGTCGGGAGCCCTCCGCCAATGACCTTCCCGAACGTGAACAGGTCCGGCGTCCAACCCTCGTTCTGGCCAGTCAGGCCCCAGAAGCCGGCCGGGCCCGTGCGGAAGCCGGTCAGGACCTCGTCCAGGATCAGCAGGGCGCCGTGGGCCGTGGTGATGCGGGACAGGCCGGCGTTGAAGCCCTCCCCCGGTGTCACGACGCCCATGTTGGCGGGAGCGGCCTCGGTGATGACGGCGGCGATCCGGTCCCCGTGTGCGGCGAACGCGGCTTCGACGGCGGCGAGGTCGTTGTACGGCAGCACCAGGGTTTCGGCGGCCGTGGCGGCGGTGACGCCGGCCGAGCCGGGCAGGGCCAGCGTGGCCAGGCCGGAGCCGGCGGCGGCCAGCAGGCCGTCTAGGTGGCCGTGGTAGCAGCCGGCAAACTTCACGATCAGGTCCCGGCCGGTGAAGCCGCGGGCCAGCCGGACGGCCGTCATGGTGGCCTCGGTGCCGGTGGAGACCATGCGCAGGCGCTCCACTCCGGACACCCGGCCCATGACCAGGGCGGCGAGATCGCCTTCCGCCGGGGTGGAGGCGCCAAAGCTCAGGCCGTGGTCGACGGCGGCGTGCACGGCGGCCAGCACGTCGGGGTGTGCGTGGCCCAGCAGGGCCGGACCCCAGGAGCAGACCAGGTCCACGTAGTCGCGGCCGTCGGCGTCGCTCAGGTAGGCGCCCTTGGCGTTGACCATGAAGCGGGGGGTGCCGCCCACGGAGCCGAACGCGCGCACGGGCGAGTTCACCCCGCCGGGCATGAGGGTCTTGGCGCGGTCAAACAGTTCCTGCGAGCTGGTCATGAAGGGTCCTTTGGTCAAACGGGTCAAGAAGGGATGAGAGGCTAGTTGCTGCGGAGCCAGCCGGCGAGTTCGGCCGCCCAGTAGGTGAGGATCATGGTGGCGCCGGCCCGCTTGATGCTGAGCACGGACTCCTCGATGGCGGCGCGCCGGTTGATCCAGCCGTTTGCGGCGGCGGCCTCAATCATGGCGTATTCGCCGGAGATTTGGTAGGCGGCCACGGGGACCGGGCTCATGGCGGCGACGTCGGCCAGGACGTCCAGGTAGCTCATGGCGGGTTTGACCATGACGATGTCGGCGCCTTCGGCCAGGTCCAGTTCCACCTCGCGCAGGGCCTCGCGGCGGTTGCCCGGGTCCATCTGGTAGCTGCGGCGGTCGCCGTCGAGCTGGGAATCGACGGCCTCGCGGAACGGGCCGTAGAACGCGGAGGCGTACTTGGCCGCATAGGCCAGCACGGAGACGTCGGCGAAGCCGGCGGCGTCCAGGGCCTCCCGAATCACGGCGACCTGGCCGTCCATCATGCCGGACGGGGCCACCACGTGGGCGCCGGCGGACGCCTGGGCCACGGCCATCTTGGCGTAGATGGCCAGCGTGGCGTCGTTGTCCACGGTGCCGTTGGCGTCCAGGACGCCGCAGTGGCCGTGGTCGGTGAATTCGTCCAGGCAGAGATCGCTCATGACGACGAGGTCGTCGCCGACGGCGGCCCGAACGTCCCGAATCGCCTTGTTCAGGACGCCCTCGGGGTCAAGGGAGGCGCTGCCGGCGGCGTCGCGGACGGCCGGGATGCCGAAGATCATGATGCCGCCCAGGCCCAGCTCCACGGCCTCGCGGGCCGCCTCGATGAGTGAGGCGGAGGTGTGCTGGACCACGCCGGGCATGGACGTGATGGGCTTGGGCTCGCTGAGGTCCTCCCGGATGAAAACGGGCAGGATCAGCTCCGCCGGGGCCAGCCGGTATTCGCTGACAAGCCGGCGCATGGCGGTGGTGGTGCGCAGCCTGCGGGGGCGGTGCTGGGGAAGCTCACGTGGGTATCTCCTGTACTACGGGGTGTGTAAATCGGTGCGGGCGGCGGCCAGGGCGGCCACGATGCCCGCCGGCGTGGGCGTGGCGGCCGTTGCGGCGACGCGCAGGCCAAGATGAAGGGCGGCATCCCGTGTGGGTTGCCCGATCGCAACCACCAGCGCCGTCTCCGGCAGCGGCGCCATGGTGTGGGCCACCCTGGCGGCCGCACTCGGCGAGGCAAGCACGACGGCGTTGATCCGGCCCGCCTGTGCCTCCCGGGCCGCCTCGGCCGGGGAGAGCTGCGGGTAGCCGTTGCCGGGGGCGGCCAGACGCGAGTTGGCCAGCACGGAGGTCAGCCGCCTGGCTGGTTCCGCCGGGTAGTCGACGGTTGTATAGGCCGTGACCGCTTCCGGAGCCCAGCCCTTGGCTGCCAATCCGCGGGCGATGGTGGGCTCGGCCAGGTTCGACTGCGGAAGCAGGACTGTGTTGCCGGCGCCGTCGGCGGGGTATTCGGGCCACAAGGCCACGAGCCCGGCGGCAGATTGCAGGTCCACGGGGGCAAGGTCGGCGTGCACTCCCTCGGCTGCCAGCACGGCCACCGAGGTGGGGCCGATCGTCGCCACCCGGGTCCCGGCCGGAATGAGCGCGGAAAGCGTGACGCCGGCCGTCTCACACCACTGTTTCATGGCGCGCACCGTGGTGATGGAACTGACAACCAGCCACGCGTACTCCCCCGCGGCCAAGCGGCCAAGCGCCTCGCCGAGTTCCGGTCCGGTGGCCGTTTCGAAGTCGATGAGCGGCACCAGCACCGGCTCAGCCCCGGCCGCGGCCAAGGCATCAGCCAAAGCCCCCGCCCGGTCGGGGCTGCGGGTCACTGCGACCCGCAGCCCGGCGAGCGATCCCTGGATCTCGACAGGCTCGATCACCGGGTCGGCCTTGCTGGCCCCGGTTGACGTCATTTTGCCGAGCCGGCCAGATCCGCCAGGTCCGCTGCGCCGCCGGCGAGGAGCCCCTCGGCCAGTTCGATGCCCAGGAGGGTGGCGCCGACGATGCTGAGCTCCTCGGTGACTTCCTTGAGGCGCAGGGAGCGGACGCCGTCGAGCGAGCAGACCACGGCTTCCAGGAACAAGCTGGAGCCATTGCGGAAAGCGAACGCCCCGACGGGCGCGCTGCAGCCAGCTTCCAGGCGGGCCAGCAGGGCCCGTTCGGCCGTGATGGCCAGTCGGGTGTCCTGGTCATCGAGTGCATTGAGCGCCTGGCCAAGGACGCTGGCCAATGAGGTGTCCTCGGTGCGGCATTCCAGCGCCAGGGCGCCCTGGCCGGGGGCCGGGAGCATAACGTCATTTTCGAGGAATTCGGTGACGGTGTCGATGCGGCCGATCCGGGTCAGGCCGGCGGCGGCCAGGACGACGGCGTCGAGGTCGGCGGTCTTGCCGGGCACAACGTCATCGGAGGCGTTGCCGGGCAGGCCTGGAACGCGGGCCAGGCGGGTGTCCACGTTGCCGCGAATGTCAACGATGGCCAGGTCCGGGCGGGCGGCGAGCAGCTGGGCCGCGCGGCGTGGCGAACCGGTTCCCACGGTGGCGCCCTGCGGCAGCTGGGCCAGTGTCAACCCGTCCCGGGCGCACAGGGCGTCACGGGAATCGCCGCGCATGGGCACGGCGGCCAGCGAGAGCCCCGGCACGGCGGCCGTGGGCAGGTCCTTGAGCGAGTGCACGGCCACGTCCACGCGTGAATCAAGCAAGGCGGTGCGCAGCTCGACGGCAAACACGCCGGTGCCGCCCATTTGGGACAGCGGGCCGGTCAGCACGTCGCCGTCGGTCTTGATGGTCACGAGCTCGGCGTCAAAGCCACCGATGGCGCTGAGTATCTCGGTAATTTGTTGGGTCTGGCTCAGGGCCAGCTTGCTTCCGCGGGTTCCAATTTTCACAGTGTGTATTATCCCTTCTCGCGGCGCGTTAGTGGCTATTCCCGGCACCGGCCGCGACAAGGCCCACGGTGCTGCCAACCTCGGCGATGACGGGCTTCTCGCCGCGGAAGTTGGCGCAGCAGCCGGGGTTGCAGACGTCGTACCACGGGCCCAGTTTGGTCATGGCGGGGCGCTCGGCGATGTTGTTCTCGATGGTGCGTTCGCAGATCATGTCCACGAGGCCGGCAACGAACTTTTGGTGCGTGCCCGGCGTGGGGGCCCGGTGGAATGCCAGGCCCAGTTCGGCGCAGGTCTCGGCGGCCTCGGTGTCCAAGTCCCAGAGCACCTCCATGTGGTCGCTGACAAAGCCCAACGGGACCACGACGACGCCCTTGGTGCCGGCCGCGGCAAGCTCGGCCAGGGCGTCGTTGATGTCCGGTTCCAGCCAGGGCACGTGTGGGGCGCCGGAGCGGGACTGGTAGACGAGCGACCACTCCTGGTCAGGTTCCACGCGGGCCATGACGGCCTCGGCGGCGGCCAGGTGCTGGGCCACGTACGCGGAGTTTTCGGCAAACTCGCGGTCCTCGTCAACGGACCGGCCGGACGCCTCGGCGTCGCGGGTGGGGATGGAGTGGGTCGCGAACATGACGTGCACCGGTGCCTCCGGCGTGCCGGCGGCGGCCAGCTCGGCCTTGACCTTGGCCAGGGACGCCGCGGTGCCCTCGATGAACGGTTCCACGAAGCCGGGGTGGTCGAAGTACTGGCGCACCTTGTCCACCGCGAGCAGGCCGTCCAGGCCCGTCTCGGTCAGTGCCATGCCGATGTCCTCGCGGTACTGGCGGCAGCTGGAGTAGGACGAGTAGGCGCTGGTGGTGACCATGAGCAGGCGGCGGTGGCCGGCGTCGTAGGCGTCCTGCAAAACGGCGGGGATGTAGGGGTCCCAGTTGCGGTTGCCCCACAGCACGGGCAGCTCGATGCCACGGGCGGCCAGCTCGGCCTCCAGCGCGGCCTTGAGCGCACGGTTTTGGGCGTTGATGGGGCTGATGCCGCCGTTTTTGCGGTAGTGGTGGCTGACCTCTTCGAGGCGCTCGTCCGGGATGCCGCGGCCGCGGGTCACGTTGCGCAGGAACGGGATGACGTCTTCCTGGCCTTCGGGGCCGCCAAAGGAGGCCAGCAGGATCGCGTCGTAGTGGGCAGGTGCGGAGACGGGGGCGGTCATCGCAGGACCTCGGCTACCTCGGCTGCGCTGATGCGGCGGCCGGTGTAGAACGGCACTTCCTCGCGGACGTGCAGGCGGGCGTCGGAGTAGCGCAGGTGGCGCATCATGTCGACGAGGTCGGTGAGGTCGTCCGCTTCCAGGCCCAGCAGCCATTCCCAGTCACCGAGGGCAAAGGCGGAGACCGTGTTGGCCTGGACCTGCGGGAATTCCCGGCCCAGCATGCCATGTTCGCGGAGCATGCGGCTGCGGTCCTCGGCGGGCAGGATGTACCAGTCGTAGGAGCGCACGAACGGGTAGACGCAGACCCAGCCCTTGGGCTCGTTGGGACCCATGTAGCTGGGGGCGTGGCTCTTGGCGAATTCGGCTTCGCGGTGCACGCCCATGGCGGACCAGGCGATTTCCGTGGCGGCGAACAAGTCCGTGCGGCGGATGTTGCGGACGGCCTGCTGGAGGCCCTCGGGGTTGGGGCCCACGAGCCAGATCATGACGTCGGCGTCGTTGCGCATGGCGGAGACGTCGTAGGCTCCGCGCAAGGTGATTTTCTCGTCGGCCAGCGAGGCAACCAGGGCCTCGAAGCCGGCGGCGGCGCCGTCGCCCGCGACGAATGTGCCGGTGCGCTTGAACACCGTCCACAGCGTAAAGGGCGTGGCAAGGGCGTCCGCCGGCTCGGAAGTTTTGGTGACAGATTCCGCGAAAGTGTGGCTCATGCGTTCAAGTCTGCACCCATGGGCCCCGAAACCTAAAACCGAACTTCTCTACGTTACGTAGAAAGTGAGGAAGGTCACGCCGCCGGCGGTGCGCCCGTGACGGCCGCGATTTGCCGCCGCGTTCCGGCCACGACGGCGGCCAGTCCGTTGCCCGAGAGCCAACCGCCCGTGAGCACCAGTCCTTCGCGGGCATCGGCCAGTTCCTGGATCTGTGCCACCTTGGCCAGATGTCCGACGGCGGCAAACGGCAGTGCGCCGCGCCAGCGGACGACGTCGGCGCCCACCAAATCGGCGTCCGTGACGGACACCCCGAGCAGCGTGGTGGCATCGGCGAGCGCCGTGGCGATCAAGTCGGCGTCCGTGACGACGCGGGCGGTCAGCCGCACTGCGTCCGCGGCGGCAATCCCGGCCTTCCCGTAGGAAAGCCGCAGCACATGAGTGCCGGGGCCGGTGGATTCCGCGAGCCACTCCCACTTGGCCGTGGCGTGGGTGAGCGCCTTGGCGGTGATCCCCTCGCTTTGCGGGGCCACCAGGATCCCGGTGCCGCGGGGTTTGGAATCGAGTTCGGGGACGTCCACCACGAGGGTGACGAGGCGGATGTCCGGACCGGGCGCCGGGGCGTGGGGCAGCAGCCCGGGCAGTTCGGCGGCCAGGAGCTTCACGGCCGTCGGGCCGTCGGTGGCAACCACCAGCAGCTCCGCCGTCGTGGTGCCGGGGGTGTTGCCAGAATCGGTGCCGGCGCTCCAGTCGATGCTCCAGCGCCCGGCCGCACCGGAAACCTCGCCAGCCGCCTCGTTGGTTGCCTCGTTGGCGGCCTCGCCGCGGACGGCGGTCACGGTGTGGCCGGCGTGCAGTGCCACACCGGATTCCCGCAGTTGCGCCACGAGTGCCGTGACGAGGGTGTGCATGCCCCCGCGCAGGCCGCCCACGGCGGATCCGGGCTTACTGCCGCCGGCCCGCTGGGCTGCCACGGCGGCGGCGAGGGAACCGTGCTTGCGGATGCCGGCCCGCAGCCCTGGCGCCACCATGTCCACGTCCAGGACTTCGGGGTCCGCCGAATGGATGCCGCCCACCACGGGGGCCACAAGCCGTTCCAGGACGCGGCGGCCCATGCGGGCGCGCACCAGATCGGCCACGCTGGAGACCGCCTCGGTGGTGCCGACGGTTGCGGGCATCGTGGCGTCAAGGGCCGCCCGCAGGATCCCGGACGTCCCCAACGCCTCACGCACCTCGGGTGCGTGCAGGTCGGCGGGTATCCCCAGGACCCCCGTGCGCGGCAGCGGAACGGGGCCGCCGGGCAGCCACACCCAGGCGCCTGACGGGTCCGGGGTGGTGATGTTTTCCGCCAGGCCAAGTTCGGCGGCGAGGTCGGCCACGGCGGTGCTGCGGGTGGCGAACGATTCCGCCCCGCTGTCCAGCACCACCCCGGCCACCTCGTGAACCCCCACGCAGCCGCCCCAGCTGGCGGCGGCGTCGTACACGTCCACCCGGTAGCCGGCGGCCGCGAGGTCCTTCGCTGCCACCAGTCCGGACACGCCGCCGCCCACCACCACGGCGCGCCGGGGGGCGGCGCCGTCGTTAGCGGCAGCGGGCGTGCCGGCCGGTGCTGTGGCAGGTACGGCGGGGGGCTTGGCCTGGGGCATGGTTCTCCTACGCTGGCATTCGGTTCGGGGCTTAGGGTGCGATCGAGTGGATGAGCTCCACCAGGCGCGTCAGCACGGCCGGGTCGGTTTCCGGCGGGACTCCGTGGCCAAGGTTGAGAACGTGGCCGGGGGCTGCGGAGCCGGCGGCGATGACCTCACGGACGTGCGCCTCCAACACGGGCCACGGGGCGTTCAGCAGTGCGGGGTCGATGTTTCCCTGCAGCGGCACGCGCCCGCCCAGCCGGCGGTTGGCCTCATCCAGCGGCAGGCGGTAGTCAACGCCCATGACGTCCACGCCCACCTCGAGCATGGCGCCGAGCAGTTCCGAGGTACCGGTGCCGAAGTGGATCAGCGGCACGCCCAGGTCCCGCACGTGGTCAAGGGCCCGGGCCGACGCCGGCGCCACGTGGGCGGTGTAGTCGTCCAGGCCCAGCGATCCCGCCCAGGAGTCGAACAGTTGGGCTGCGCTGGCACCGGCCTCGATCTGGGCGCGCAGGAACTTCCCGGACGCGTCCGCGGCCCAGTCCATGAGGGCCTTCCAGACCTCGGGGTCGGCGTGCATCATGGTGCGCGGGCCCAGGTGGTCGCGGGAGGGGCGGCCCTCCACCATGTAGGCGGCCACCGTGAACGGGGCTCCGGCAAAGCCGATCAGGGGGTGCTGCCCAGCTCGGCCACGGTGAGCGCCACGGCTTCACGGATGGGCTCAAGGGCGGCGTCGGTGAGCTCGGGGAGGTTCGCCACGTCCTCGGCGGTGCGGATGGGCTTTTCCAGTACGGGGCCCACGCCCGGAACGATGTCGACGCCCACGCCGGCCAGCTTGAGCGGGATCACGATGTCGGAGAAGAAGATCGCGGCGTCCACGTCGTGGCGGCGCACCGGCTGCAGGGTGATTTCCGCGGCCATGGCGGGCTTGAGGCACGATTCGAGCATGGTGGTTCCCACCCGCAGCTCACGGTATTCCGGCAGGGAGCGGCCGGCCTGGCGCATGAACCAGACGGGGCGCCGGGCGGGTTTGCCGCCGCGGTAAGCGGTGATGAGCGGGGAATTGGCGGTGCGGCCATCCATCAGGGGGTGGTTTGGGCTCAGAGTCATGGCACCACCCTACATTTGGAATCCTTGAGGATTTTGTGCACAAGCTGTCGCCAATACAGAGCCCGGACCGGCAGGCCAGGGTAGTGAGCATCACAAGTCTTTGGTGACAGATTAGGGCACCCTGTCCCTAAACCCACATGTTTAAGGTCTACCATTATGAAATTGTGGTTCTCTTTTCCTTAGTTGCCTCGCACTCAAACCTTGACCTCGAAACCGTTGCCCGCCTCAGCGCCGGAGCGTCCGAGGTCAGTGTCGACGTCATTTCCGGTGACAACGACGTGGTCGGACTGGTCACGCTGGCCACCTGCAACCGCTATGAGCTCTACGCCCAGGCCCGCAGCGCCGACGACGTCGAATCGGCCCGCAGCACCCTCATTGCCGCGGTCAGCGGACGCACGGGCCTGAGCGAGCAGCAGGTCTCCGCAGCACTTGCCACCCAACAAGGAATGGCAGTCCCCCGCCACCTTTTCGCCGTCAGCACGGGCCTGGAATCCGCCGTGGTGGGCGAACGTGAAATTGCCGGCCAGGTGCGCCGCGCCCTCAGCTCCGCCCAGGACGCCGGGGTCAGCACCCCCGCCCTGGTGCGCTTGTTCCAGGCGGCCTCCAAGACCGCAAAGGACGTCGGAGCACAAACCGCCCTGGGCCGGCGCGGCATGTCGATCGTGTCCGTGGCCCTCGATCTGGCCACCGACCTCCAGGACGTCCCCTCCCTGGCCGGCACCACCGCCGTGCTCTTTGGCACGGGCGCCTACGCCGGTGCGGCCATGGCCCAGCTGACCCAGCGCGGCTGCACCGACATCCGGGTGTATTCATCCTCGGGCCGGGCCGAAACGTTTGTCGCCTCGCGCGGCGGGACGGCCCTGAGCGACGACACCCTGCCCGGCGCACTGGCCGAGGCAACCCTGCTCATGGGCTGCAGCGGTTCCGACCGGCAGGTCACGGCGAACGATTTGGCGCAGGTGCGCCACGGAATTTCCACGCAATTGACGGTGATCGACCTGGCCCTGACCCACGACTTCGCCCCGGAAATCGCCGAACTGCCCAACGTCGACCTGCTCACGCTGGAAACGGTGCGCCAGGCCGCACCCTCCGAACAGGAATCCACCCTGTCGGAGGCCGCCGCCTTGGTGGCCGACGCCGCGGAAAGCTTCGAAAAGGCCCAAAACGCACGCTCCCTCGACCATGCCATTGTGGCCCTGCGCCGGCACACCATGGGCGTGCTGGACGACGAGATCGCGAAGATCCGCCAGCAGCACGGTTGCACGGCGGCCACGGCCGAGGTGGAGTTCGCCATGCGGCGCATGGTCAAGCAGCTCCTGCACGTCCCCACGGTACGGGCCAAGGAACTGGCCGCCGCCGGCGACGCCGCCAGCTACATGGCCGCCCTTGACGCCCTGTACGGGATCAAGGTCGAGCCCGCCGTGGTGGGTGCCGCGGCTGCGGCAACGCTGCAGGAACCCGCCGGCGAACTCACTGGCGAGCTCGACGCCGAGCCAAGCACCGCCTGATCGGGCCGTCCGCTTGCTTCGATGTCCGGCTGGTACCAATCCCCGCTAGTACCCCGGCGCGGCGGGCATCCCGAAGTATTGCTCCAGGGTGTGGAACCCCCTGTTGTGCATGTCGGCCGCGATCGTCAACCCCACGTAGCGCAGGTGCCACGGTTCGTAGCTGTACCCCGTGATGGCGGTATAGCCGTTGGTGTACCTGACGATGAAGCCGTACCGCCAGGCGTTGGCGGCCGCGTAGGCTCCGGCGGAGGTGTTCGCGAAGCAGGTCTGCAGGCCGCAGGCGCCGCTGGGGTTGCCAATGTCCATGGCCAGGCCTGTTTGGTGTTCGCTGAAGCCCGGCCGGGCCGAGATGGTGTCCGCGTAGGCCTGCCCGTAGGACGCCACATAGGAGTAGTACAGGTTGTACTGGGTCGAGTACGACCTGTACCCGCTCACCGTGGTGATGGGCACGCCGGCTGCGGCGCCGGCATTGATGAAGCGCGACATTGCCGCGGCCGCCTCACGCCGCATGAGCTGGCTGCCAACCCCCACCAGGTCCGGCGGGACCTGGTCGATCGGGACATTGGGCCGGCGTTTGTTGACGACGGCGGCGATGGTTCCGGCGTAGGGTGCCACGCTGGTTCCCTGGTACGTGTTCCAGCGGATGGTGCCGCCCAGGAACCTTTGCGTGCAGGTGATGTTGCCGGTTCCGGTGCAGGATTCGCCGCTTGCCGGGTATGACAACGGGCTCCGCTCATAGCCCATCTGCCCCCATTTGCCGCCAATGGCCCCTTTCACGACCTGGGACCCGGTTGCGGGCAGGTAGTAGATCTTCCCGCCCTGGAAGTTTTGGTAGCAGCCGCCGGACACCAGCCCGCACTGCGCGTCATTGGTGGGGTAACCCAGCAGGCCGGCCTCCCATTTGAGCGTGCCCCACCTGTCCCTGATGCCGCCGGTCACCGTATGCGCCCCGGTCGCCGGCGACCAGTAGATGGAGCCGTTCTTGAAGGACTGCAGGCAGCCGCCCCGGACCAGCCCGCACCGCATGGCTGCGATGGCAACGCCCAGATAGCTTCCGGCCCCGCCCAGCGACGCATACTTGGCGCCGACGGCACCGCTGGTGCCGGGAACGCCCGCGGCCACAACAGCGGGGGCGATTCCGGCCGGCGGCATGGACGCACCGGCTGGGAGGGCTGCACCCAACGGTGCCAGGGCAAGGGCTACAACGACAAACAACGATTTAGTCCACGATGAAAGTCTCATGAGGGTTCCTCACTGGTGTGTCCGCACGTTGCGGGCCACTAGTGATTTTAAGCCCGGCCCTCACCAGATTCAATGGAAAACACCAGCTTGGGGGCGCAGGGGCAGCGTCAGCCCAGTGCGTTCACGCCCGTCAGCTTGCCGGAGAGTTCCCACAGCCGGGCGGCGCTGTCGGGGTCGATCGCATGGGCGTCCACCCCGGCGAAGCGGGCCAGGGGCGACTCCGGATCCGTGGGCTGCGCAATGTCGCAGTCCTCGCAGTACACCCCGCCCATCCCGTCCAGCTCCGAGGACGTGGCGGCCCACACCGACGTCGCCGCGCCCTGCTCCGGGGTCTTGAAGCCCTCCCGGACCTTGCCGGATTCATCCATCCAGCCGGCTGCCACCATTTCCTCCCGCGGCAGGTGGCGCTGGAGTTCGGTCATGATCCCGCCCGGGTGGACGGCGAAGGCGCGCACCCCGTGGTCGCGGCCGCGGTTGTCCAGCTCCACCGCAAACAGGCTGTTGGCGGTTTTCGCCTGCCCGTAGGCCTGCCATTTGTCGTAGCCCTTGGTGAACTGGGGATCGTCGAAGTGGATGCCGGAGAGCTTGTGCCCCGTGGATGAAAGCGCCACCACCCGGGCGCCGCCGTCGGCCAGGGCCGGCCACAGCTGGTTGGCCAGGGTGAAGTGGCCCAGATGGTTGGTGGCGAACTGCGCCTCCCAACCGGGCCCCACCCGCGTTTCCGGGCAGGCCATGATGGCCGCGTTGTTGATCAGGATGTCCAGCCCGCGGCCGGCGTCCAGGTAGCCCTTCGCGAACGCCTTCACGCTTGCCTGGTCGCCCAGGTCCATGGCGCGCACATCCACCGACGCCAGGCCGGCGGCGGCGAGCACCTCACGGGCATGGCTTGGCCGGCGGGCAGGGACCGTCACGGCCACGCCGGCGTCGCTCAACGCCTTGACGGTTTCCAGGCCCAGGCCGGAGTAGCCGCCGGTCACGATGGCCGCGCAGCCGGCCAGGTCAACGCCGTCGAGGATCTGGGCGGCCGTGGTGTCGTGCCCAAAGCCCGAGTCAAGGGGTTGCTGGGGGGTGTGTTCTCGTGCCGTGTGCATCATGGTGGGAGCCTCTTCGTCGAGTGCGTAGTTCTTGGAGCGAAATTTACACCTGTCGGGAAGGAATGTCCCGAGCCGTCCACGCGTCGATGCCGCCGTCAAGATGGACGACGCCGGTGAAGCCTGCCGCCGTGAGGCTTGCCAGGGCCTGGGCCGAGCGGGCGCCGGACTTGCAGTGCAGCACCAGCGGCACGTCGCGCGGGATCGCCGCCAGGGCGGAGCCGTCCTTGATGCCGCCCACGGGAATCAGGATGGAGCCGGGGATCCTGGAAATTTCGTGTTCCAGCGGTTCGCGGACGTCGATCAGCACAAAGTTCTCCTCGCCGCGGTCCCGCCGGGCCAGGCGCTCGGCGAGCCGGTCCGCGGTGATGAGAGCGCCGTCGTTCTCGGGCGGCACGATCCCGCAGAAGAAGTCGTAGTCGATGAGTTCGGTGACGGGCACGGCCGCTGGGTCCTTGGCGATCCGGATTTCGCGCCAGCGTGAGGTGAGTGCGTCAAAGATCAGCAGCCGGCCCAGGAGCGTTTGGCCCGTGCCCGTGATCAGTTTGACGGCCTCGGTGACCATCATGGCGCCGATCGAGGCGCACAGCATGCCGAATACGCCGCCCTCGGCGCAGGACGGGACGGTGCCCGGCGCCGGCGGTTCGGGGTACAGATCGCGGTAGCTGGGGCCGTATTTGTCCCAAAAGACACTGACCTGGCCGTCAAAGCGCAGGATCGATCCCCACACATAGGGCTTGCCCAGCAGCGTGGCGGCGTCGTTGACCAGGTAACGGGTGGAGAAGTTGTCGGCACCGTCGAGGATCACGTCATAATCGGCGAAAAGTTCCAGGGCGTTGGACGCCTCCAGCCGCACCGGGTGCAGCACCACCGTGACGCCGGGGTTGATGGCGGCAATCGAGTCGCGGGCCGATTCGATCTTGCTCCGGCCAATATCCGCCACACCGTGGATCACCTGGCGTTGGAGGTTGCTCAGCTCCACGGTGTCGTCGTCGACGATGCCCAGCGTGCCGACGCCAGCGGCGGCCAGGTACAGCAGTGCAGGCGAGCCCAGGCCACCCGCACCGATCACCAGGACCTTGGCGTTGCGCAGCCTGCGCTGGCCCTCGATTCCGATCTCGGGAATGAGTGCGTGGCGCGAATACCGTTGAAGTTCCTCGGCGTCCAGGGGCGGGCCCGGCTCCACCAACGGGGGCAGACGGAGGGCGGGACTCTTGATGGAGGGCTGGATCAGGGAAACCATGTTTAACAATCTAGTCCCGCCTGACGGGCTTGGGTTATTACGCGACGCTAGAATGACAGGGAACCGGCCATGGGGTGATGATGGCCGGAGCTAAGAGAGAGGCACGCACCATGACGTTGGAAGCTCGCACCGGGGATCAACCCACACGCCGTGCCCCTCTAGCCCGATTGCCGAGGGACGAACGCCGGGCGCAATTGCTGGCGTCGGCCCTGGAAGTTTTTGTGACGAACGGCTACCACGGTGCCGCCATGGATGAGATTGCCGAGGCCGCCCGGGTCAGCAAGCCCGTGCTGTACCAGCACTTCCCCAGCAAGCGGGAACTGTACCTGGCCCTGCTGGACAGCCATCTGGCCAAGTTGACGGAGATGCTGCTGGCCGCACTGGGCTCGACGACGGACAACAAGTTGCGCGTCCAGGCCACCATGAAGGCCTATTTCCAGTTTGTGGCCAACGACGACCAGGCCCACCGGCTCGTGTTTGAATCCGATCTTGTCAACGATCCGGACGTGGCCGCCCGGTTGGAAAAGTTCAACTCCGAATACGCCAACGCCATTGCCGAGGTCATCGCAGAGGACACGAAACTGGCACCGTTGGAGGCCACCTTGCTGGGCCGCGCCCTGGCCGGCATGGCCCAGGTCAGTGCCCGTTATTGGCTTGAGGCCAACGGCGACCTGGACATCGAGGTGGCCAGCGAACTTGTCTACCGTTTAGCTTGGCGCGGAATTAGCCGGTTCCCCAAGGAATCCTGAGCGCCCTGCCCCTAGAGTGGGTGGACTGTACTTTCATTTTGCACGTTTGCACCGAGGAGACACCTGTGGAAATCAAGATCGGCATCCAGAACATCGGCCGTGAAATTGTCCTTGAATCCGAGCAAGGAGTGGACGAAATCGCGGCACAGGTTTCCGAGGCCCTGGCCAAGGGCACCGAGCTTCGTCTTAAAGATGAGAAGGGCCGCGTCATTATTGTTCCCGGCAGTGCCCTCGGGTACGTTGAACTGGGCGGCGAGAAGGCTCGCAGCGTGGGGTTTGCCGCACTCTAGGCGGCCCCGCCCCTAAGTTGTTTTTGAGTTCGTTGTAGAAGAGGGAAATTCATGGTCGCTGTGGTCATCGTTGCGTTGATAGCGGGAGCCCTGGGCGCAATTGCCTGGGCCGTTGACAAGTACCGCACCACCTTTGGCGCCCTGCTTCCCGCCGGCGCGGCCGTCACCGCGTCGCTCATCGTCTGGATGATCACCATGGCAGCCGGCCTCGGCTCCGCCTCCGCGACGGCGTGGATCCCCTGGATCCTCTCCATTGCGGTGGGCGGCGCCGTCGCCTGGGCCACGGCAGGTTTCATCGGCCGGGCCCGCCACGCGCACCAGCTGGAAAAGATCAACGCAATCCTGCACATGCACTAACTTTTGTGACGGCACGACAAATCTGGGGGCTGCCATGCGACGATCACTTGTGGGTGCACTGCTGGGGCTTGCCCTGCTGACCGCCTCGGCCTGCTCCCCCGCCGCTGACGGAATGCCGCCCACCGCAGAACCGGGCCCGCAATCAAGCAGCGCGACCGCCCCTTCAAGCATTCCGGCCAGCCCGGCCGCGCCAACTCCCACGGCCAGACCTGCCGCATCCCCGCTCAAGCCCATCCCGGGCGCCATGGGCACGGCCATCCTCAATGCCGCAGGCGTGCCTGAGCGCTACACGGCGGTGCAGGACGACACGGTGGACGGCATCGGTTACCGCTTTGGCATCACCACCGACGTGCTGGCCGAGGCGAACATGGTTCCGGATTTCGTCTCCGTTGGCAACAACTATTTCCTGCATCCCGGCGACGTGGTTGAACTGCTGGTCCGCCCCGTCGACGCCCGCTCGGGCAAGGGCGCCGTGGTCAATAATTCGGCCGGCCATCCGATCTTTTACACCAGCGTGCGGGGCGACAGCCTCGACAGCGTGGGCTACAAATTCCGGGTCAACAAGGCCGCCTTGTTGCGCTACAACCCGGACCTTTCTGGGAATGCAACCATTCCGCCGGGCAGCAAAATCAGCCTGATGCCCGGTGAGCTGAAGATTCACGGCGCCACGGGGACCTTCACCGTCGACGCAAAAGGCATCCCGTTGACGTACACCACGGCCGAAGGCGACATTGAAATGCAGATTGCCGGTCGCTTCAACCTCCAGATGGTGGAGCTGGCCGACGCCAACCGTCCGCACGACAACGCAACAGCCGAATGGTTTGACTTCACAGACCTGCCCAGCGGCACCCTTGCCGCCGGCCAAACCATCAGCCTCAACGGCGACCACCCCATCCTGAAATAGGCCTCCCGGCAAGTCCTGCGGCGTGTTCCACCCAAACGTTGCGCCACTTTGAAAGTGGCGCCGAGTTGGCCGTCAACTCCGTGCAGGAATCCGCTCAGGCCCCGTCGCGGCCCTCCTCGGTGCAGATGCACAGCCGGTTCCCCTGCGCGTCCGTGGCGATCACGAAGGCCGGCGCGTTGGCGTGGTCGAGGGTTGCCCCCGCCGCCTCCACCGCCGCAAGCACTCCCTGCGCCTCGCTGGCAGGCACGTGGATGTCGAAGTGGAAACGGTTCGGGTTGGGCGTCTGCGTTTCCTGGAACCAGATATTGGGCAGCCGGCCGGACGGGTCCAGCAAGTCATCCGACTCCCCCGCCTTGAAGCCCAGCGCCGCCGCCCACACGGGCGCAATGGCGGCGTAGTCGTCCGAGTCCAGGGCAATTTCGACGGCGCGCAACAACTCCGGGTGGGCCGTGGCACCGGCCCGGACGGCTGCCGCGGAGATGGCCGTGGCCAGGGCCGCATCGCGTGCCGTCACTTTTGAGCCGGCGTCGTGCGAGGTCAGCGTCACGAACAAGGTGTCGTAGCGCCAGTCCACGTCGGGGTGGTGGTTGGCCGCCTGGGCCATCGCCCCGATGGTGGCGAAGAGCTCCAGGGCCGCGGCCGACGTCGGGCATTTCAGTACCGCCGCCAAGCCGCCGAGGCGGTAGCGCCAGTGCGGCAGCGAGGCAAGCTCCGCGTCGATCTGTGCCCGGGTCAAGACGTCGTTCGCGGCCATGGCAGGCTCCCTTGCTGGTCTGTTTACAGGTCCGGGCGGCCCTCCATGGCGGAGGAGGCCAACGCGTGCCGGCGCTTGGGGATGCGGCCGCCCTGTGCTGCCAGTCTGCCACCGATCACGGCGTGTTTGAAGGCCTGCGCCATGCGGACGGGGTCCTGGGCGCGCGTCACGGCGGTGGCCAGCAACACGGCGTCGCAGCCAAGCTCCATGGCCAGCGCGGCGTCGGAGGCGGTGCCGATTCCGGCGTCGAGCACCACGGGGATGCCGGCGCGGGAGACGATCAGCTCGATGTTGTGCGGGTTCAGGATGCCCAGGCCCGTGCCGATGGGGGCGCCCAGCGGCATGACGGCCGCGGCGCCGAGCTGCTCCAGGCGCAGCGCCAATACGGGGTCGTCGTTCGTGTAGGCGAACACCTTGAAGCCGCGGTTGACCAGCTGTTCGGTCGCATCGACGAGTTCCACGGCGTCGGGCAGCAGGGTGTGCTCGTCGGCAATGACTTCCAGCTTCACCCAGTCCGTTTCCAGGGCTTCGCGGGCCAATTCGGCCGTCATGACGGCCTCGCGGGTCGTGAAGCAGCCGGCCGTGTTGGGCAGCACGCGGATGTTGTTTTCCACCAGCAGCTCAAACAGGTTGCTGCCGCCGTCGCCGGGTTGCCCGGCCCCGCCCACCGAGTAGCGGCGCATGGCCACAGTGGTCAGCTCGGTGCCGGACGCGGCCAGCGCTGCGCCCAGGCCGTCCAGGCTGGGGGCGCCGCCGGTGCCCATGATCAGCCGCGAGCCCAATGTCACGCCGTCGATCACGAGTGGGTCGTGGTCGGTGAGAATTTCAGTCATGATGGTCTTCTTTCGTGGAACGTGTGGGGTTTGGCGGGCCTAGCCGCCTTGGACGGCCGTGACGATTTCGACGTCGTCGCCGCCGGCCACCAGGGTCTGGGACCACTGGCTGCGCGGGACGATGTCGGCGTTGCGGGCCACGGCCACGCCGAGCCGTCCGCCGTCGGCGGGCTGGCCGGTGGCCAGGATGGACCGCCCGGTCACGGTGGTCACGAGGTCCGCCACGGTGGAGCCCTCGCTGAAGGGGTGGGCGGCTCCGTTGAGGGTCAGGGTGTTCATGGTGTCCTTCCGGGAACTGGGACTGCGGGTTTGGCTGATGAGAACCTGTCGGGGCGGAAGCCCTCCCAGGCCAGGTCGGTGATGTGGCCGATCAGCTGCCGGGTGATGTGGGCGGCGATGGGCGTGAGCAGCACGCCGTGCCGGAAGAATCCGGTGGCGATGATGAGTCCGGGGATGTCGCGCCCGGCGGAGTCGCCCAACCGCCCCAGCAGCGGGGCATTGTCGGGGGTGCCGGGGCGGGCACGGGCCGTGAATTCGAGCAGTTCGAGTTCGGCGACGGCGGGCACCAGGACCTGGGCGTCGCGCAGGAGCTGGTGCACTCCCCCGGCGCTGACCCCGGCCTGGCCGTCCTCGCGGCTCGTGGCGCCAATGACCACGGTGTTGTCGTTGCGCGGCACCAGGTAGACCGGCAGCCCGCGGACCAGGCCGCGGATCGTGGCGGTGGTCAGCGGGCGCAGGTGCTCGGGGACGCCCAGCCGCAGGATGTCCCCGTACACGGGGCGTACCGGCAATACGAGCCCGTCCGGCAATCCGCCCAGGGAAGGCGCGCCGAGTCCGTTGGCCACCACCACCTCGCGGGCATGGACCTCGCGGCCGTCCTCCAGCAGCACGCCCGTGACCCGCGAATGCGTATTGTCCGGGTCCTCGTGGAGCAGGCCGACGGCGGTGCGGCGGATGGACGTCTGCTCCTCGCGGAGCCTGCCCCGCTCGGCGGCCACCACGTTCAGCTGAACCCGGATGGCAGTGGCCACCCCGCGCGGATCCACCTGGTGGTCGGCCGCCACCAGGTAGGCGGCGGAAATCTGCGGGCCCACGAGGGGTTCGCGCTTCCGGGCTTCGCGGATGGAGAGCTGTTCCACGTCCAGTGCGTGCAGGAGCTGGACGTCCCGCAGGTCGGCCAGGGCCGCGCGGTCCGCGGCGTCGGCACCCAACACCAGGGTCGGCGTCGTGCGGAAACCTGTATCGGCATGGCCGGCTGCCACCAGGGGTGCCACGAATCCGGGCCAGCGCTGTGCCGACGCAAGGGTCAGCGCCAGCAATTCCTCTTCCTGGTAGTGGAGTTCGCTGACGGGGGCCAGCATGCCGGCGGCCGCGAACGTGGCGCCGGTGGCCGGGGCGGGGTCGATCACGGTGACGTTGTGGCCCGCCCGTTGGGCTTCCCAGGCGATGCCGAGGCCCACGATTCCGCCGCCAATGACGGCCACGTCGGTGGCAATAATTTCCAGCACGGTGCGCGCCATCAAGGACTCCTTCCCTACGCCGGTATGAGCCGGATCAGGTTCCACGCCCATTGGGGCGTCTTTCGGTCGGCGCATCAGGCGCCCTCTCAGCCAGCTTGCCTGGCTCCCGCGGTACTGAACTAGTCTATGAGATATGAGCCACCCTTTCGTCACAGATGACGCCCCCATCGCCAAATCCACCCCGTCCGTTGCCGACGCCAGGCTGTATGTGTGCACCGATGCACGCCGGGAACGCGGTGATTTTGCCGATTTCCTGCGGGCCGCCTACGCCGGCGGTGTCGACATCATCCAGCTGCGGGACAAGTCGCTGGAGGCCGCCGAGGAGCTGGAATTGTTGGCCGTGCTACGGTCCGTGGCCGCGGAATTTGGCAAGTTGTGGGCCGTGAACGACCGCGCCGACATCGCCATGCTGTCCGGCGCGCCCGTGTTCCACATCGGCCAGAAGGACCTCCGCCTGCCGGACGCGCGCTCGCTCGTGGGGCCGTCCGTGGGCATCGGGCTGTCCAGCCATGACCCGGCCCAAGCCTCCGCCGCCGACGCCGATCCGCTGGTCGACTACTTCTGCGTGGGGCCGCTGTGGGCCACGCCCACCAAGCCGGGCCGCTCCGCCGTGGGCTTGGGACTCGTGGAGCATGCCGCATCCCTGAACACGACCAAGCCGTGGTTTGCCATTGGCGGGGTTGACCTGGGCAACGTGGACGCCGTGGTGGCCGCCGGCGCGTCCCGCATCGTGGTGGTGCGGGCCGTCACCGACGCCAAAGATCCGACGGCGGCCGCCCAGGAACTGCTCTCCCGCCTGCCCGAACTGGGCTAGTTTTCGGCCCGGGCTGCCTCCCGGGCGGTGCTTGAATTCGGCCCGGGCTTAGGAAGCCGCGCGGGCCGCTGCCTCAAGTTTGGCGCGGTATTCCGCCCATTGCCCGGGCGTCCGGGTAGGGACATTTGGGTCCGCTGCCCCGTTGCCGATGGCGCCGTCGATCATCTCCCGGAGGATGTCGGCGTGGCCGGCATGCCGGGCCGTCTCGACGCACATGTGGACCAGTATCTGGTGGAGCGTCACGTTCCGGCGTTCGGGCGTCCACCAGGGCACCTCCCCCTGCGCGTCAAGGGGCAGGGCTTCGATGGTCGCATCGCTGTGCCGGGCGGAAAACTCATGGAACTCCACGATGTCCGCCCGGCTTTCGCCGGGCGCCGCCCACATGTCGGCATCGGCGGGCGCGTCATCGTCCATCCACGGCATGGCGCGTCCGCTAGGCCGGCCAAAGACGGAGCCAAAGTACTCCAGCTGGACGCTGCTGACGTGCTTGACGAGCCCCAGGAGGTTGGTCCCGGTGGGGGTCATGGGGCGGCGAATGTCGTAGTCGTCCAAGCCGTCCAGTTTTGCCAGCAGGTCTGCACGGCGAACGCGGAGGTACTTGAGGAGGTCGGCCTTTTGATCCATGCGGCCCACTATTCCACAAGCCCGGCGACGCCGGCCATGAGTGCCAGCTGGGATTCAAAAAGCAGGCCGGGATCGCTGAACGTGCCGGATCCGTATTGGCCGAAAACCTCAAAATTCACGGCGCCGAACAGGGCCGTCCAGACCAGCACGCCGCGCGTGAGGGCCGCGTCGCCCAGGGTCACGCCAAGTTCGTCCCGGATGGCTTGGAAATCCGCCGGCGGCCCGCCTGCCGGCTCCCCGCGTGCAGTTTCCGTCGCTAGGACGCCGGCCCGATGGGCGCCCTCGAAGATCCGCACGAGTTGGCCGATCACGCGCGTTCCGGGGCCCGTGGTCCGCTCGGCCGGTGCCTCATAGCCGGGCACGGGAGAGCCAAAAAGCAGTCCGTAGCGCGCGGGCTCGGCCAGCGCCCACGTCCGCACGGCCCGGCCCAGGGCCTGGAACTGGCCGGCGAAATCCTGTGCGGGAGCGGCCTCTACGGCCGCGTCGACGGCGTCGCCCAGGGCGTTGTAGCCGTCCACCACCAGCAGGGTCAGCAGCTCATCGCGGCTGCTGACGTACCTGTACACGGCCGACGACACCACGCCCAGGTCGCGGGCAACGGCCCGCAATGACAACCCAGCGGCGCCATGCAGCGCCAAATGGCTGCGCCCAATCCGGAGGATCTCGGCCATGGTTTGCTCCCTGGCCCGTTCACGCGGTGTCTGACTCATGCCACCAGCATCCCGCGCCACGAGAGCAACGTCAACTTTTGTGAGCAGTGCTCTTGACTTCCATTCTGATCCGCTCCATAGTTAAAGCGAGAGCACCGCTCTCACGAACTGGATTGACCACTCATTGAAAGAAAAGAGTCCACATCATGGATGCCATCAAAGTTGTCACGGGAGCAGGTCCCGTTGGCTGGAATGTCGCAACCCAGCTGGCCCAGGCGGGGCAGCGCGTCCGCGTGCTGACTAGGTCGGGCTCGGGTCCCGACCACGAACTGATCGAACGCCGCCGCGTGGACGTGAGCGAACCCGCTGCTCTAAGCCAGGCGCTCGAAGGCGCCGACGCCGTCTTCCATTGCATCCACGGCTCCAAGTACAGCGCCGAGGCGTGGCGACGCGAGCTTCCCGATGCTGAGCAGACCGTCCTGGCGGCGGCCGGCGGGGCGGGCGCCGTCGTCGTCTTCCCGGAGAGCCTTTACTCCTACACCACCCCGGAAACCGGAATGGTTGAGACCGGCCCCCGCGACGCGCAGGGCGGAAAACGCGGCATCCGGACCGCGCTGCTGGCCGCCCGCCAGGCCTCCGCAACCCCCACGGTGAGTGTGGCGGCGTCGGACTTCTTTGGCCCCCGGGTGCGCACCGCCCACGCCGGGGACCGCATGGTGCCGCTGGTCCTGGCCGGCAAGCGCGTTCAGGTGGTGGGCAGCGCAACGATCCCGCATTCCTTTACGTATGTGCCGGACCTGGCGGCCGCGATGATCCGGGCCACGGAGAAGCCCGAGCTGTGGAATTCGGTGCTGCACGCACCCACCAACGCGCCCCTCACCCAGCGGGAGCTGGCCACCGCGTTCGCAACGGCGGCCGGACTGTCCGCGCCGAAGGTGAGTGCCATCCCGGGCTGGGTCATCAAGGGCCTCGGCATTGCGTTACCGGACATGCGTGAGTTGGCGGAGACCCTGTACCAGTTCCAGGCGCCGTTCATTCTGGATTCGACTGCCAGCGAGCAATTGCTGGGCCTGGCGCCCACTCCCCTGCCCACTGCCGCGGGGCAAACCGTCCAGTGGTGGCGCAGCCAGGGCTAGGCAACCGGGCTCGGCAGTACTGCTTAGCCGGGCACTTCCAGGTTCAGGGCGACCTTGCGCAGCAGTGCGGCCAGGGTGGCTTGTTCGGCGTCGCTCAGCCCGTTGAGCAGTTCCTGGTCCCGTTCCAGGAAACGCGGAAAGGCCCGGTCCACCAGGGCGTTGCCGGCCGGCGTCAACTGCAGCAGCACCACCCGCCCGTCGCGCTCCCAGGGGAGCCGCTCGATGAGTCCGCGCCGTTCCAGCCGGTCCGCGTTCTTGGTGGTGGAGGCGCCGCTGAGCATGGTGGCGGCCGTGACCTCGCTGGCGCGCAGGGGCCTGCCGCCGCGGGCCAGGGTGCACAGCACGTCGAATTCGGTCCGCGTGATTTCTTCCGGGGCCAGGTCGTGTTCCACGCGCTGGGTCACGAGCGCCCCGATGCGGGTAATCCGACCCATGACCTCGATGCTGGAGACGTCGAGCCCTGGACGCGATTGCGCCCATCCCTGCCGGGCCGTGTCGACAAAGTCCCCGGAGGTCGCAAAAGTGTCCATGCCTCCAGTCTAGAGAGCACACTCACATAGTTCACATCTATTTTACTAGTAAAATATATTGTAGTCTTGGAAGATGACCACCACAGCACGCCTCCAGCACTTTGGCACCGCCCTCACGCATCCCGTCTCGCAGTCGGCCTGGCGGAATGCGATGCGGATGCGCCCGGCCGATGCATGGTTCGCCCCCGCCATGAAGGTGGGTGTGGCGGCAACCCTGGTACTCGTGGCCGGGGGCCTGCTGGGCCAACCCCAACTCGCCGGGATCGCCTCGCTCGGCGCGCTGACGTCGGCGTTTGGCCGTTACCAGCCCTATAGCCGGCTGGCCCGCCAACTGGCCGTGGTGGCCGTGGCACTCCTCGCGGCAGCCCTGATCGGCGCCCTCATGGGTGCCTCGGGCACCTCGGTGTGGCTCCAAATTGCCGTGCTCTCGGTCCTGGCCGGGGCCGCCGCCCAGCTGTTCACGGGACTCGGGATCACCGGCCCGGGGCCCGTCATCCTGGTCTTTGCCGCATCCGCCGGCGCGGGATTTGCCCATTCGTTTTCCGCCATACCCCAGGTTGGTGCGGCCGTGGGGATCGGCGCCGTGGTCGGCTGGCTCGTGGCACTGGCACCCGTGCTGGTGGTGCCGCTGGGCCCGGCCCGGCTGGCAACGGCCCGTGCCATTGCCGCCGTCGTGCGGTTGGGCCGGGACGACGGCGGCACCTCGCGCGCCGCCGCAGAGGCCGCCGTGGGCAACGCCCGCACCTCCGTTGCGCTGAGCACCCGGGCCTGGGGCGGCACCTCCGAACGCAACACCCGGCTGCGCCGCCAGGCGGGACAACTGCATGCACTTCTCGAGGATGCCCGGGCCGCGCTGGACCTGGCGGGCACCCCCGGATTCCGGGAGGCAGCGGACCAACTGGCCGAGCACGAGGCGGCGCTGCGCACGGTGCTCGGCGTGCCGGAACTTGACCGGCCCGCCGTCGCAAGCTCCACCTTGGCGGCACCGTCGCTGCGAACCGTGGCCCGCACCGGCCTTGCATCGCGGGCGAACCTGCACCAGGCGTTGCGCATGGCCGCGGCCTCCGCCCTGGCCGGCTGGGCTGCCGCGGCCTTCGGGCTTGGCCACCCGCTGTGGGCCGCCATGGGCGCCGTCGCAACGCTGCAGGGCCTGAACTACAGCATGACGGTCCAGCGCGGCATCCAACGGCTGCTCGGAAACGTGGCCGGCGCACTTCTCGCCGTCGCCCTGCTGTCATTGTCGCTGGGCTTCTGGCCCTCGGTGGCCATGGTGGTGGTTTTCCAGGTCGCGGCGGAGTTGCTGGTGTTGAAGAACTACACGCTGACCACGATTGCCGTGACGCCCATGGCCCTGATCATGACGGGCCTGGGCAGCCACCTCGGGCCGGAGGCCGCCATGACCCGGGTGGTCGACACCCTGGTGGGCGTGGTGATCGGCGTGCTGGTGGCGGCCGTCAGCATTTCCCGCACGGACAAGGCACACCTGAATAGCGCAGCCTGAGCAAACCGTATTCGCGGTTGGGCCGCGGGCCAACGTGGGTGTCACTGTACGGACCGGGGCTCGGCCGATCTCATGATCCGGGAGGGACGGGGGCGCGGCGTCTCGACCAGGACAGCGACACCGCCAGGATTCCCACGATGGCCGCGATCCCGAAGCATGCCGCCATGCCGAGGGTCGCCCCGGATGGACCGCCGGCTCTGTCGACGGCAAGGTTGAAAACCAGGGCCATGACCGCGGTTGCGGTGATGAATCCCAGGTTGCGGGCCAGGGTCAACATGCCTGACACCGCGCCTTGCTGTGCGGCACCCGCCCGGGACATGATGGCCGTGTTGTTGCCGGCCATGAACATCTGGTTTCCCGGAGTCAACACCACAGCGGCCACCAGGAACCCGGCCACTCCCCAGAGCGGAACCAGGATTGCGAAGCCCAGCGCGGCCGCCGTCATGGCCGCCAATCCTGCACCCGCCATGCGCGTGGCACCCCATCGGTCAACCCACCGCCCGGCAGGCACCCCGGTAAGAATGGCGGCAACCGGCCCAACAGCCATGACGAGCCCCATCCGTCCCATGTCCAACCCGAGCCCAAGGGTGAGGTAGAACGGCGGAATGATGGTGAAGGTCATCATGATGAGCGAGCCGCAAAAATTCAGGACCAGCCCGGGGAAGACGCCCAGCTCACGCAGTTTCGCCAAATCCACCAGGGGCGCAACGGCCCGTTTCTCCACCCGCACCCACAGCACGAAGCCCAGGGCCGCCAGACCCAGCAGCCCGGCGGTGCCCAGCCAACCGCCCGGGGTGAAGGTCAACGCCATTGCATAGCCGGCCAACACCGCGGCCAAGAGAGCCAGTCCGGCAATGTCCATCGCCGTGCGTTGAGGTGCCACTGCGACGGCAGCGGGCAGTTTCCGTAACAGCAGCCATGAGGCCACTCCCATCGGAACAAACAAAAAGACCGTGCCGTGCCAGCCCAGCGCACTGGCCGTGAGCACGCCACCCAAGGCCGGCCCCACCGCCATGCCAGTGGCCATCGCTGTGCCGATCATGCCCATGGCCCGCCCCATCTGATCCTTCGCGACGGTTTCACGCACCAACGCCACCGGAAGGGACACCATCGCCGCGACACCGGCGCCCTGGAGCGCACGGGCAGCGACCAGCACCTCCAGGCCGGGCGCGAAACTCGCAAGCAGGGATGCCAGAATGAAGACACCCAGGCCAATCCTGAGCACGCGTGCGCGCCCCAGGATGTCAGCCCACCGGCCAACCGGAACGATCATCACGGTGCTGCTGAGCAAAAAGGCGAGCGTCACCCATTGCACGGACGGCATTGCGACGCCGAATTCGCCGGCCACCGCCGGCAAGAGGACGTTGACCAGGCTGGTTCCCAAGGCGGCAATGACCGCCACGAGGGCCAGCGGAGCCACCTTGACAAAGAGGGATTTCGTGTCAACCTCTGGAGCGGCCGGGTGGTCCCGGGCTGTGTGTTGGTGTTCCATAACTGGGAGGTTAGAAGCCCAAAATCATTGCCGGCAAATGTACTTGCTGACTCGGCAAGACGGCGTAGGCTCAAGGACATGCCGCAACCCGCCCCCGAGGATAATGTTCTCCGCGATGTCGGACCACGCCTGCGCACGCTTCGGCTGGAACGCGGGCTGACCCTGGATGAGCTCTCCGAGCAGACCGGCATATCCCCTTCCACCATCTCCCGGCTGGAGAACGGAAAGCGCAACCCCACCTTGGAGCTGCTCCTGCCGATCAGCCGGACGTACCAGGTACCCCTGGATGACCTGGTGGGCGTTCCGGACACGGAGGACCCACGCATTCGGCTGGAGCCCCGCACCATCAACGGGCGGGAGGCGTGGCCGTTGACGCGCCACTCTGACGGAGTGCAGGCCTGGAAAATCCGGATTCCGTACTCCACGCGCCCGCCCAAACTCCGGACCCATGACGGATACGAGTGGCTCTACGTGCTGAGAGGGCAGGTGCGGCTTATTCTCGGCTCACAGGACTTCATCCTGGATGCCGGCGAAGCTGCCGAATTCGACACCCGCCGGCCGCACTGGTTCGGCAGCGCAACCACCCATCCCGCCGAGATCCTCAGCCTCTTCGGCCGGCAGGGAGAACGCGTCCATCTGCGCGAGGACACCACTTCGCCGGGCGGAACGCCCCACTGATCAACCAACCACCAGTGAAGGAAATCGGACGACAGCCATGCAGCTGCGCTATCCCGCCGGCACCAGTTCCATGGCCCCGGCCAGCAGTTCAAAGCTACGGATCCAGGCGGTGCGGTCGGTGACCTGCGTGGCCACGATGAGCTCGTCGGCGTCGGCCAGCTTGGCAAAGTCCTCCAGGTAGCCGCGCGCCGTGTCCGGCGTGCCGATGGCCGCATAGCGGACCATGTTCAGCACCTGCTGGCCGGCCGGGGACTCGAGCAGCAGATCGGCCTCGGCGTCGGTGAACTTGCGTCCGCCGCCCACCATGGCGGCCACCCGGCGTCGTTTGGCCGTCAGGAACAAGGCGTCGGCCTCCTCCTGCGTGTCGGCGAGGATCGCATTGACTCCGGCGATCACATACGGTTCGGCCAGGGCTGCCGAGGGCTGGAAGTCGCGGCGGTAGATCTTGACGGCGTCTTCGAGGGCCTGCGGGGCAAAGTGCGAGGCGAAGGAGTACGGCAGGCCCAGGGCGGCGGCGAGCCGTGCACCAAAGAGCGAGGATCCCAGGATGTACAGCGGCACGTGGGTGTCCTTGCCGGGGTACGCGTTGACGCCGGGGATGCGGGTTGCGCCGGCAAAGTAGGCCTGCAGTTCCTGCACGTCGGAGGGGAAGGTGTCGGCAGCCATGGGGTCCCGGCGCAGTGCGCGCATGGTGTTTTGGTCGCTGCCCGGGGCGCGGCCCAGGCCCAGGTCAATGCGGCCCGGGTGCAGGGTTTCCAGGGTGCCGAACTGTTCGGCGATCTGCAGCGGCGAGTGGTTGGGCAGCATGATGCCGCCGGCGCCGAGCCGGATCGAGGAGGTGTTGGCGGCCACGTGGGCGATCAGGACGCTCGTGGCCGAGGAGGCGATCGAGGCCATGTTGTGGTGTTCGGCGTACCAAATGCGCTTGTACCCCCAGCCCTCGGCTTTTTGGGCCAATTCGACGGACGCGGCAAAGCTGGCGGCGATGCCGTCGTCGCCAATGTGGGCAAGGTCAAGGATGGAAACAGGAAGCGTCATGGGTGGTGCCTTTCCTAAAAAGGGTCTCCCTAGCGCCAACCCCGCGTGGCCCGCGGATATTTCCGCAACCATGGGCACGAAGTGCACATCACAGCGTGCCCTGCAGGGGACCTCAGACGACGGCGGGGGCGCTGAGCCGCTCGATGGCGGCGAGCGCCGCGGCCCGCCCGGCCCGGCTGGCGCCCAGGGTCGAGGCGGAGGCGCCGTATCCCACCAGCAGCAGTCGCGGTTCGCGCGCCACCTTGACCCCGTCCATGGTGATCCCGCCGCCGGGTTCGCGCAGCTTCAGGGGTGCCAGGTGGTCAAGGGCGGCGCGGAATCCGGTGGCCCACAAGATGGCATCGGCGGCAAACTCGGTGCCGTCGGCAAACACGGCCGCGTGCGGGAGCAGTTGCTGCAATGGCCCGCGGGACACCAGGGTTCCCGCGGCAATCCCGTTTTGGTACTGCTGTGTTAAGGGTATGCCGGTCACGCCCACCACGCTCAGTGGCGGCAGCCCGGCCGAGGTGCGCTCGTTGACCCGGCGCTCCACGTCCCTGCCCCAGTCGGGGTTGAATTCGCGGGTGGTGAATTCCGGTGCCCGGCGCGTGGACCAGGCGGTTTCCACGCCTGCTTCGGCCAGCTGTAGCAGGAACTGCACGGCCGATGTTCCCCCGCCCACCACCAGCACGTGCTTGCCGGCAAAGTCGGCCACGGAGCCGAAGTCGTGCGTGTGGACCTGGGTGCCGGCAAAGAGTTCCTGACCGGGGTAGTGCGGCCAGTGCGGCTTGTCCCAGGTGCCCGTGGCGTTGATGACCAGCCGGGCCAGGTAGACGCCGCGGTCGGTCTCCACAGCCAGCGGCGAGCCGGGCGTACCGGAGGCGGCGCCGTCGTCGTTCCCGGGGGCGGGGCGGACGGCGTTGACCTTGACGGGGCGGTGGACCGGCAGCTCAAAGGCGTCCTCGTAGCTGCCGTAGTAGCGGCCGACGACGGCGCTGGCGGGTTCGGCGGGATCCGCCTGGCCCAGCTTCATGCCGGGAAGGTCGTGGA
The DNA here is from genome assembly GCF_001281315.1 of Arthrobacter sp. ERGS1:01. Lineage (NCBI taxonomy): Bacteria > Bacillati > Actinomycetota > Actinomycetes > Micrococcales > Micrococcaceae > Arthrobacter > Arthrobacter sp. ERGS1:01. The sequence goes on from NZ_CP012479.1 coordinate 2,893,051, forward strand.
CGGCGTGGGCGGCACCCAGGGTCAGGGACGGCCAGCGGTGGCGCCAGGCCCCGCCGGGACCGTCGTTCGCGTCCAGGACCACGAAGTCGCGTTCCGGCTCAAGTCCGTGCCGGGCCAGGTAGTAGGCGGCCGAGAGCCCCGCCTGCCCGGCACCAATGATCACCACGTCCAGCATGAAAAGCCTCCGTCATCTTGCGTTGTTCCTACCCGTAAAAACGGGCCCTCAACGGCTCCTATTCCGAACGTGAGGCAAGCCACGCACGGCCGCGCCGGGATGCGGCCCTCCGGGACAGTGCCGTGTCCGCGGCGCAGGCGGCCGCGGCGCCAACCGCGTAGGCCACCAGGTCAAGGGCGGAAAAGGTGGTGCCCAGCAAGAGCCGGGACGGCGGGAACGCCTGCCCCAGCTGCGCCGGAATGCCCGTCAGTTGGGCGATTTCAATGACGGCGCTGAAGGCGAAGGCGGCCAGGGCCACGCGGTGCCGCCGGGCGGCCGGGGCCACGAAGCCGAACAGCAGGTACACCAGCACCGTGTACAGGGCATCGGCCACCAGGCTCGCGGCGTCGCCCGCGGCCAGGAAATGTAGAGCCAGGCCAAGAACCGCGACGGCGGCGCCGGCAATGAACAGCGCCAGGCGCCGGGACTTCGATGAGTGTGGGTTGGCCATGGCTTCGAGTCTAGCGAGGCCCGGCACGGGGTCCATCGTCAGGCCCTGACCACGGGCAGTTCGGCCCATTCGGTGGTGTAGCGCGGGGAGGAGTGCTCCCGCTTCATGGACCACGACGGCGGTTCGGCCAGCCCGCCGATCCCGAGTCCTATGGCCAGGGAGCCGAACTTGTTCCGCACCTCCCCCAGCACGTCGCCCACCCCGGGTTGGGAGCCGGCGGTGTCAAAAACGTCCAGGACGTCCTGGCCCGCCGCCGGTTCCAGGCCGGAGAACATGACCCCGGCGCGCAGATAGGACGCCCCGGGGACGGCGCTTTGCCGGATCGCGGCCACGGCGGCGCGGATCAACACGATGGGGTCCTGCGTGGGGGCGGCGAAGCGGAGGGTCACGGCGGGAAAGCTGCCCTCCCCCGCGGCAAAGCGGCTGGTCCCGGCCGTCACGGTCATGGCCGAGGCCCGCAGGCCCTCCTGGTTCAGCCGGGCGGCCCCGCGCTGGGCGTAGACGGCCATGACCGATTCCATGCCCTCCACCGTGGTGACGGGGGTCGAGAAGCTGCGCGAGAACATGATTTGTTGCTTGTCCACGCGTTCCTCGGTGTGCGGGATGCATTCGGTGCCGTTGAGTTCGAGCACCGTGCGTTGGAGCACCACGGAGAACTTCTTGCGGATCATGGCCGGTTCGGCGGCCTTGAGGTCGGCGATGGATTCAATGCCCAGCAGCTTCAACCGCTCCGCCGTGCGCCCGCCCACGCCCCACAGCCCCGACGCTGGCACCCGCGACTGCACGGCATCCACCTGCCCGGCCGGCATGGCGTCGAGGGCGCACACGCCCCCCAGGGCGGGGTTTTGCTTGGCGATCCGGTTGGCGAACTTGGCCAGCGTCTTGGTGCCCGCAACGCCCACGCAGACGGGGACGCCCACGTGCCGGTCCACTGCCGCCCGGATTTGCCTCCCGGATTCCGCGAGGGCACCGGCGTCGCCCATCAGCCCCACGAACGATTCATCGATGGAGTACACCTCCTGCCACGCGCCAAAACGGCCCACGACCTCCATGACCCGGGCGCTCATGTCCCCGTACAGTTCATAGTTGCTGGAGCGGGCCACCAGCCCCCAGGCCTTGGCCTGCGCCTGGACCTGGAACCACGGGGCGCCGGTCTTGACGCCCAGCGCCTTGGCCTCGGCCGAGCGCGCCACGACGCAGCCGTCATTATTGGAAAGCACGACGACGGGCCGGCCTTCCAGCCGCGGGTCGAAAACCCGCTCGCAGGAGACATAGAAGTTGTTCACGTCCACGAGGGCGATGCGCCCGGCGGTAGCCGCTTGGGAGGAACCAGCCATGGGCACCACTCCCCTTCCCCGGACGCGAACAAATGTTCTAACAACCAAGTCTACCGCCTGGCCCGGCGGGCAACCCTGCCGGCCGCCTCCTGGGCGTCCGTACAATGGGAGGGCAGTTCCGGCACTGCATTACGATCAGGACGCCGGGACGAATTTGCCGCCTCGCGCCCACCGACGGAAGCCAACACGACCCCTACTGCACCCTCACCCTCAAGATCCGAACATTTGACGAGTTGGGTGGCGCTTTTGGATACCGTGGGCTCACCGCAAAAGGATCTCTTTTCGGCGGGGGCGGGATCTTGGACGGCAAATGTAGTGATGATCCGGGCAGCGTGAAACTCCGACTCGACGTGAATCTCGGTATCGGTGCTTCACCCTTGGACGAAGTCCATTCGGGGAGAGCAATACTTGGACACAGGCATGGCTACATTTCAATCCATCAAAGGTATTCGGATGACTCATGTATTCAAAGGCGGCTTGGAAAGGCCCAGGAAAATGACACGGATTCTGGGCCCCTGGGTTCTGCTGATCCTGGACGAGTCACATATTGAATTCCGGATGAGATTTCGTTGGCTCGCGCGTTTTGCTGGGCCGTGGCGGGTCGAACGTTCGGCCATCCGCGAGGTCTACCTGGGCCGTTTGAACGACTTGGCGCCCTCGCAGGTGAACTTCCTCGCCGAGGAGAACATGCCCTGGACATTCCTTGCCCAATCGCCCCAGGCCGTCCTTGAAGCCGCGGAAGAGCTTGGCTACCCCGTTCGGCATAACGACCAGATCCGGTAACGGCATGACCTCCGCCGCAACCATCGACGCGGGCGTCCGTACAATGGGAGGGCAGTTCCGGCACTGCATTACGGAGACCCCATGACCAGCGCACACCCGACTTCCCCAACTGTGCCCCGGCTGGACGGCGATAGCGTGCTCAACGTTTTGCGCACCCCGCGGCTCTTCACCCGCGAGGTGCTGGCCGGCGTCGTCACCAGCCTGGCGCTGATCCCCGAGGTCATTTCCTTTTCCGTCATCGCGGGCGTTGACCCCAAGGTCAGCCTGATCGCCTCGGTGGTTTTGGCGTTGACCATGTCCATTTTGGGCGGCCGGCCCGCCATGGTCACGGCGGCTGCCGGCTCGGTGGCCCTGGTGATCGCGCCGCTGGTCAAGGCCCACGGCGTGGAGTACGTGCTGCCCGCGGTGGTGCTGGCCGGGCTGGTGCAGATCGTGTTTGGCCTGGCCGGGCTGTCCAGGCTCATGCGCTTCATTCCTCGGTCGGTCATGATCGGCTTCGTCAACGCCCTGGGCATCCTGATCTTCGTGGCGCAGGTTCCGCACCTGCTCAACGTGCCATGGCTGGTCTACCCGCTGTTCATTGTGACGCTGGCAATCATCCTGATCCTGCCCCGCCTGACCTCGGCCGTGCCGGCGCCGCTCGTGGCGATCGTGGTGGTGACCGCCGTCGTGATGATTGCGCACCTCTCCGTGCCCAACGTGGCCGGCGAGGGGCCCATGACCGGTGGTCTCCCCGGCCTGACCCCGTTCCTGGCGCCCTTCAACCTGGACACCCTGGGCATCATTTGGCCCACGGCGTTGAGCGTTGCGTTCGTTGGGCTCATGGAGACGTTGCTGACCGCCAAGCTGGTCGATGAGCTGACCGACACCCGATCGCACAAGAGCCGGGAATCGTGGGCGCTGGGCGTGTCGAATATCCTGTCCGGCTTCTACGGCGGCATTGCCGGGTGCGCCATGATCGGCCAAACCATCGTCAACGTGAAGATCGGCCGTGCGCGCACCCGGGTGTCCACGTTCGCGGCCGGGCTGGTCCTGCTGCTCCTGGTCACCGGGCTGAGCGGAATCATGGCGCAGATCCCCATGGTGGCGCTGGCCGCCGTCATGATGGTGGTGGCCGTGACCACGGTGGATTGGCGCAGTGTCCGGCCCGCAACCCTTGCGCGCATGCCCGTTCCGGAGACCATTGTCATGGTTGTGACGGTGATCGTGGTGGTGGCCACCGGAAACCTGGCGGTGGGTGTGCTGGTGGGCGCCGTCCTGGCCATGGTGCTCTTTGCCCGGCGGGTGGCGCACGTGGTCACGGTGGAGCGCGCCGTGGCCCCGGATGGCGCATCCGTCGACTACCTGGTGCGCGGGCCGCTGTTCTTTGGCAGCAGCAACGACCTGGTGGCGCAGTTCAGCTATGCCGAGGACCCCGCCGAGGTGCGCGTGGACCTCACGCATGCGCAGATCTGGGACGCCTCCACGGTTGCGGCCCTGGATTCGATTGAAGGCAAATACGCCAGGCACGGCGCCGAACTGTCCATCACGGGGCTCGATGATCGCAGCACCGTGTTCCGGGACCGGCTCAGCGGGCACCTCTAGCGGCACGCCGGCCGGACCGACGGCGCCGGGCTGCGTCAGTCCTTCGGGTTGGCCAGGCCCTCGACGATTGCGGCGCCGGGCAGTTTGGCGAGTTCGCGCGGGTCAAGGCGCACCTTGCTGGTCCGGTTTCCGCCGCCCATGACCACGTATGTTTGTTCCATGACGGCGCTGTCAATGTAGATGGGCAAGTCCCGCACGCCGATCGCGGTGACGCCGCCAATTTCCATGCCGGTAAGCGCCGTCGTCGTGTCCGCGTCGGCAAAGGAGGCACGCTTGACGCCGAGCAGCTCCTTGACCTTCTTGTTGACGTCGAGCCGGGTGGTGCCGAGCACCACGCAGATCGCATAGTGCGGCGGGTCGACCTTTTTGGAGGTGACCACGATCGTGTTGGCCGACTGCTCCAGGGACACGCCGAAGTGCGCGCAGAACTCCGCGGTGTCCGCCAGCTCGGCCGGGCACGCCATGACCTCGTGGACAATTCCATGGGTGGCCACGGCGCTTTGCACCGACGCCAACAACGCTGAACCGTTCAAAGTCTCTTCGCTCTGCATGAGCCAAGACTAGGCGATGGACCGCTCCGCACTTTAATGTAAGAATATGCGTATGAACGCAGATAAGAGTATTTGTTCGCTCGACGCCGACAGCCAATACGTGGAATTGGCGGTGGAGGTGTTCGCCATGCTGGCCGACGCCACCCGGGTGCGCATCATCCTCGCCCTGAGGGACGGCGAAATGGCAGTCGGGGCGCTGGCCGAGACGGTCGGAAAATCACCCGCCGCGGTCTCGCAGCATCTTGCGAAAATGCGTTTGGCCCGCATGGTCTCCACCCGCCAGGACGGCACGAAGGTCATGTACCGGCTGGAAAACGAACACGCCCGCCAACTGGTGGCCGACGCCATCTACCAGGCCGAGCACGCGCTCGGCGGGATGCCCGCACACCACCGCAACCCCCGGGAAACCGCATGAGCACGCCCCAGCCGGTGGCCCATGACCACACGCACGACGACGGCCACTCCCATGACCATGACCACGACCATGACCACGATCACGACCACGACCACGACCACGACCACGACGGACATTCCCACAAGCACCACACGGGTTTGAAGGGCTGGCTGTTCGAGCTGTTCGTGCCGCACACCCACGACGCGGCCGATTCCATCGATGACGCCCTGGAGTCCAGCGTCCAGGGCGTCCGCGCCCTGAAGATCAGCCTGTTCATCCTGCTGGGCACCACCATCTTGCAGTTCCTCGTGGTGCTCATCAGCGGTTCGGTGGCCCTGCTGGCGGACACCATCCACAACTTCTCCGACGCCCTGACGGCCGTACCGTTGTGGATTGCGTTCATCCTGGGCCGCCGCGCCGCGACCCGCCGCTACACCTACGGGTTCGGGCGGGCCGAGGACCTTGCAGGGCTGTTCATCGTCGCCGTCGTCGCCCTGTCCGCCGTCGTCGCGGCCTGGCAGTCCATCGACAGGCTTATCCAGCCGCAACCCCTGCACAACCTGTGGTGGGTGCTCGCGGCCGGGCTGATCGGCTTTGCCGGCAACGAGGCCGTGGCCGTCTACCGGATTCGGGTGGGCCGGCAGATTGGTTCGGCCGCGTTGGTGGCCGACGGCGTGCACGCACGGATCGACGGATTCACCTCCCTCGCCGTCGTGGTTGGCGCCGGCGGCGTCATGCTGGGCTTCCCGCTGGCGGATCCGATCGTCGGGCTGTTGATCTCGGCCGCCATCATCGTGCTGTTGTGGGGCACCGTGCGCAGCATTGGCCGCCGGCTCATGGACGGCATCGAACCCGAACTCGTGGACCGGGCGGAAACGGCCCTGGCCGGGACGCCGGGCGTCATTGCGGTGAGCACCCTCCAGCTGCGTTGGGTGGGCCACCGCCTGCAGGGCGCCGCCACCCTCGTTGTCGCGGATGCCGCGTTATCCGAGGTGGAGCAGACCCTGCACGCCGCCGAGCACCGGCTGGGCCATGCCCTGCCGAAGCTCGACGACGTCATGCTCCGGGCGGTTGCCGCCCCGGTACATCCGGACCACGGGATCCATACCGCCACGCACTGACCCGCTCAGGGAATCGCCGGCACGGCCAGTTCCTCGCCGAGTGAATCGAGCCAGTCGCCGGTGCCCCGTTCCCGCCATTCGGGCAGCTCATGGCCGTCGAGGAAGGCATCCTGTTCGGTGAGCGTCAGCGTGGTGCCGTCACCATTGGCCACGAGTTCGATGGTGGTCATGGACACGGTGGTCACGTCGCCGTCGGCGGTCATGGTGGAGCTGAAGACGATGCGTTCGTCCTCGACGATGCTTCGGTAGAACGATTCGAACTCCATCCGGACGCCGTCGTGGTCGCCATGGTTGACCTCGCGGCCACCCACCCGGAAATCGAGTTCATGCCCCGAGTCCGGGCCGGCAAACCAGCGCATTTTGGCAACCGGATCGGACCAGGCGGCAAAGACCCGGGCGGGCGGCACGGGGTAGTTCCGCTCCAGCGTAAAGGTTGCGTGCACTACGGAATGGTCGGTCATCACATTTTCCTTTCTGGCAGCGGAACGCTCTGCTCCGCAAGATAGTCACCCAAATGATCGAGCCGGCTTTCCCACACCGTGCGCCGCTCCGCGAGCCAGGACTCGGCCATGCGCAGCGTGTCCGGCTCGATCTGGCAGGTGCGCACCCGCCCGGTTTTGACGGAGCGGATCAGCCCGCACTCCTCGAGCAGGGACAAGTGCCGCATCACTGCGGGCAGGGACATCTCCAGCGGCCGGGCCAGGTCGTTGACCGTGGCGGGGCCGGCGATGAGGCGCTCGACGATGCTTCGCCGGGTGGGATCGGCCAGTGCTTGGAACACCTGGCCGATAAGGCTTTCCTGGGTGGTCACAAAGGTTAACGATCCGCCTAACCATCCAAAAAGTAAAGGAAAATGTTAAGTATTAACCCGCGCGGACCGTACCGACCGCCACTCCCCCAATGCGGATTCCCGAGACGCTCAGGGACCCCAGGGCGCTGACGGGCGAGGTTTCCACGGTGCCCGTGTTGCGGTCGGGGCGCATGTCCAGGGCCGAGGCCACCACGGCAATGGCCGACGCCGCCGACCACGCCTGGGGACGGCAGGCCGCCGGGTACGGGGCCGGCGTCCGGGCATCGGCGGCCGAATCACCCGAGTGGAGCTCGGGCATGCGGTAGTCGAACGCTTCGGCTGCCGCCAGCAGGCCGCGGCTGAGGTTGGCCGCCTCCGCCGGGAATCCGGCCCGCGTGAGGCCCTGGATGGCGATCGCGGTGTCATGGGTCCAGACCGAGCCGCCGTGGTAACTCAGCGGCCAGTAGCCGGCCGAGTCCGTGGACATGGTGCGCAGTCCGAAGCCGGAGTTCAGTTCCGGCGACACCAGCCGGGCCGCGACCAGCGCCTCCTCTTCGACATTGAGCAGGCCGGTGCCCAACAGGTGGCCGATGTTGCTCGTCACGGTGTCCACGGGACGCTTGTGCGCGTCGAGGGCAATCGCGGGGTACGCGCCGTCGGCATCGGCGATCCAGAACTGCTCGCGGAAGCGCGTTGCCAGCCCGGCGGCCCAGTGACGCCACTCATCGCCGCCGGCCAGCCCAAAGTGGTCCATGAGTTCCGCCGCGCCGCTCGCCGCCTCGAAGGCGTAGGCCTGGACCTCGCACAGGGCGATGGGCCCCTCGGCCAGGCTGCCGTCACGCCACTGCACGGAGTCGCCCGAATCCTTCCAGCCCTGGTTGGCCAGCCCGTGCCCGGTGAGGTCGGCGTATTCAAGGAAGCCGTCACCGTCGCTGTCCCCGTCGGTCCGGATCCAATCGAGGGCCGCCAGCATGTGCGGCAGCAGTTCGCGGACCTCGTCGTCGGGCAGGCCCCAGCGCCAGGCGTCCACGAGCAGGGTGACCCACAGTGCCGTGGCGTCGACGGTGCCGTAGTACAGGGGCGGCAGGGTCACGCCCTCACCCGGGATGGTCAATTCCTTGGGCCGAAGTTCGTGCATGATCTTGCCGGGCTGTTCGGCCGTGTCATTGTCGGTCCCGGTGCCCTGCAGCCCGGCCAGGACGCGCAGGGTGGAGCCGGCAAGGTCGGTGCCGAGCGGCAGGAGCATGCGGGCTGAGATCAGCGAATCGCGGCCAAACAGGGTGAAGAACCAGGGTGCGCCGGCGGCCAGGAAGGCCTCCGCCGGGCGGGCCGTGGTGCACATGCGCAATGCACCAAGGTCTTCCAGGGCGCGTTCCACCCAGCGGCTGATGCGCGAGTCCCCGGATTCGACGCCGGCCCCCTGCCATTCGGGGAAATCGGCGGCACCGGCCACCACGGCCGCGGTGTCGGCCAGGTCCGCGGCCCAGTGGACCGTGGCCTGGGACTTGGCCGGCACCTCCACGGCCCAGGACAGCGTGATGGTGCCCGTCGCGGGGTCGACGGCGATGTCGGCACCGTCAGCGGCAAGGTCGGCTGTCACCGTGCCGTGGGCCAGGGCAAGCGTTCCGGCCCCGCCCGGGTTTGCCGTCATGGACTGCGCGTTGCCGCCGGCACCGAGTCCGGACTTGACCACCTGCATGTCGCCAAAGTCCGCGGACAGGCGCAGTTCCACCATGGTGGACAAGGGCTCCTTGAGCGTCGAGCGGATCGTGACGGACTCGGCCACGCGGCCCGCACTGACCTGGCGCAGGGTTTCCACCTGCACGCGCGGGTCCGCGGCGGCGTCGTCCACATTGCGTGCCAGCGCCACGAACACCACGTCCGACGCCGATACGGACGCCGTGGAAATGTGCTCCGGGACGGCCCCGCCCACCCGCAGGCTGCGGGTGGAAAACACGCGACTGTCCGAATGGTAGATCCCGTGGATTCCGCCGATCATCTGCCCGTCGCGGCCGGACCAGGTCTGGGTCGGTGCAGCAAGGGCCACGGTTGCGTCGTGCAGGAGTGGCTGCAGGGGGTGGGACATAAGGCTGTTGCTCCTAGGAGTTTGGTGCGCGGGGTTTGGTGCGCAAATCTTGGTGAACGGGGTGGTGAAGGTACGGGGTGGCGAAGGTGCGGTGCCGCTATTCCTTCACGGATCCGTCGCTGGAGTTCATGATGCGTTTTTGGAACACGAAGAACACCACGGCGACGGGAATGGTCATGAGGGCCGCCGCGGCAAGTTTGAGCGGGTACTGGGTGCCCTGGCTGAGCTGGCCGGACGCCAGCGAGGCCACACCCTTGGTCAGCACGGTCAGGCCTGGCGACTGGGTGGAAATGATGAAGTGCGAGAGTTCGTTCCAGGAGCCCTGGAACGACAGGATCACGATCGTGATCAATGCCGGCCGTGCCATGGGCAGCACAATGGACCAGAAGATCCGGAATGTGCCGGCACCGTCCACGCGGGCCTGTTCCTCCACGCTGGCGGGAATGGACTCGAAGAAGTTCTTCATGATGAATACGCCTGCGGCATCCACCAGCAGCGGCACGATCATGCCGGCGTAGCTGTCGTAGATGCCCAGCTGGTTGATGACCAGGAACTTCGGGATCAAAAGCACGACACCGGGTACGGCCATGACGGCGATCAGCGCCGCGAACACCAGGTTCCGCCCACGGAATTCGAGTCGGGCCAGGGCGTAACCGGCCAACGAGTTCAGGAACACCCGTCCCGCCGTCACGAACACGGTCACGATGACCGAGTTCGTGAACCAGGTGGGGAAGTCCGAGTTCAGGAACAACTTGGCGTAGGCCGCCGTCGACCACGTCTGGGGAATCAGCGACAACGGGTCGGTGGCGGCGTCGGCGTCGGTCTTGAACGAGGTGGCGATGCTGATCAGGAACGGGCCGATGTAGATGACGGCGATGACCACCAGGACCGCGTACAGCAGGGAGCTTGTGGAGAGGCGGAACCGGCTCCGGGACGGTTTCCCGGCGGGCAGGGACCCTGCGGGCGGGCCGGACCGGCGTTCGGCTACGACTGGGGTGGCGCTCATTTGCCGGCTCCTTGGGACGGGGCACCGTAGATGCGGCGGTGGCGCCGTGAGACGGGCCGTTCGCGGAGCACCAGGCGCTGGAGGAGGGTGAAGAAGACGATGATGACAAACAGGACGAATGCGATGGCGGCGCCGCGTCCCCATTCCTGGCTTTCAAAGGCCGAGGTGTAGGAAAGGTAGGCGGGGGTCAGGGTGGTCTTGCCGGGCCCGCCCTGGGTGCCCGTGTAGATCTGGTCGAAGACCTGCCAGGTGCCGATCAGGCCAAGGGTCACCACGGTGAAGATGGTGGGCCGCAGCTGGGGCAGCGTGACGTAACAAAAGCGTTGCCAGCCGTTGGCGCCGTCGATCAGGGCAGCCTCCTGGACCTCGCCGCTGAGGTTTTGCAGCGCGGCGATGAACAGGAGCATGAACGTGCCGCTCGTGGTGAAGACGGCCATGATGATGAATGCGCTCATGGCCACCGACGGCCCGGCCAGCCAGTCCCACAGGGGCAGGCCCAGGACCGTATTGTCGGTCAGGAAGGCCGGGCCCTGGGTGATCCCAAAGGCGCCCAGTATGTTGTGGACGACGCCCGACGGGTCCTGGAACCAGCTGGGCCCGTGGATTCCCAGGAACCCGAGCACCTTGTTGACGGCACCCGTGGCACCGAACAGGAACAGCCACAGCACGGTGATGGCGACGGAGCTGGTCACGGACGGAAAGTAGAACGCGGTGCGGAAGAAGCCCCGGCCCTTGAGCACCTGGCGGTTGACCAGCACGGCCAGGACGATGGCGACGATGGTTTGGATGGGCACCACCAGCACCACGTACCAGGCGTTGTTGCGCAGGGACGTGCCGAAGTCGCGTTCGGCCAGTCCCCCGCCGCCCAGGAGGTCCTGGTAGTTCTTCATCCCCACGAAGGCCACGTTGGCGGAGAAGGGGCTGCCGCGGCCCGTCCAGTCCGAGAAGCTCACCCAGAGGGCCATGCCGACGGGGACCACCAGGAACAGCCCGAGGATCACGAGCATGGGTGCCGTGAACAGCCAGCCGGCGATGGTGTCCCGCGGGCGGTGCTTCTTCTTCGGCACGGGGGCCGCGGTGGGCGGCGCCGTGGTTACTGCTGTCATAAGGGTTCCTCAGTTCAACAAGAGCGTGAGCCGCTCTGCCGTGGCTCGGGGCAGGGTGGTGGGCGGGAGTTCCGGCCCACCACCCCTGCATGGCCGGTTTGGTCCGCGGGATTGGTCCGCGGCTTGCTCGTCCGGACTACTTGGCGGACACCACGGCTTCCATGTTCTTTTGCGTCGAGGCCAGGATCTTCGCCGGGTCGGCGGTGGCCAGCGATTCCAGCTGCGAGTTCAGGTCGGCGACGACGTCGGCCGAACCCTTGATGGAGGGCATGTTCTTCGCGCCGGCAGCGCTGTCCAGGAACGCCGTCATGGCGGGGTTGGCACTCTTCCACTGGGCAGCGGCGGACTGTACGGACGGCATGACGCCGAAGGCCTTGGCGAAGGCCATCTGCTGGTCGGTGCTGGTGAGCTTCTCCACGAGCTTGACGGCCGCGTCCTTGTTGGGGCTGTCGGCGGCGATGCCCCAGCAGTTGCTGAACTGCAGGGTTCCGGCGCCCTGCGGGCCGGCGGGCAGCTGAACCACCTTGTAGCCGACCTTCGGGTAGTCCGCGGTCATGGCGCCGGCGATCCAGTTGCCCTCGACCGTCATGGCCGCCTTGCCCTTGCCAAATGCCTCACCGCCCCATCCCGCACCGAGTTCGGTGGTGAATTTGGCGCTGCCGTCCTTCAGCAGGGATTTGACGTAGTCCAGGCCCGCGAGGTTCGCCGGGGTGTTGACGGTGGCCTGGGTCTGGTCGGCGTTCAGCAAGGTGCCGCCCGCCTGGACCATGAACGCGCCCAGCCTGGCATATTCGGGGGACAACGCCAGTCCAACGTGCCCGCCGGAGGTCAGCTTCTTGGCTACGGCGCTCAGCTGATCCCAGTTGGTGGGAATGTCGGCGTCGGTGAGCCCGGCGGCCTTCCACATCTCGGTGTTGATGACCAGGCCCAGGGTGGAGAAGTCCTTGGGCGCGCAGTAGAACTTCCCGCCGTAGGTGAAGGAGTCCACGAGGCCCGGGTAGAAGTCGGCCTTGTTGGCGAGTTTGTCGCCGTAGGCGTACAGGGAGCCGTTGGCGGCGAAGCCGGCCAGCGCATCGGTGGACACATAGAAGACGTCGGCGGGCTTGCCGGAGGCGAAGCCCTGGCTGAGTTGCTGGTTCAGGTCCGCGGCGGCGATCACGCTGGAGGCGGTGCCGCTGGAGGTTGACCAGCCGGCCACGGCCTCCTTGACGGCGGCGGTCTCGGCGTCACCGGAGGAACCGATCATGACCGTGAGCTTTTGTGAACCGGGGGCGGCGGACTTGGCGCCGTCGTCAAAACCGGAACCGCCGCACCCTGTCAGCAGAAGGGCGCCCACCGTGATGATTCCGGCTCCAAGCATCCAACGAGACTTGCTTCTTTGCATGTTTCTCTCCTCATTCGTGCACGAATCGGCCCTGCGCCGGAGGGGCGCTGCCGCATGAATTCTTGCCCGGCCGGCCGGTGGAACGTGGTGCGCGGCCGTGCTGGCTGGTCAAAATGGATCGTTCAAATTGGCGCATCGCTGAAAAAATTTGAACGATCAAATGATGGCTTTACGCTAATCGGCCCGCCTTGGAAAAGTCAACCCTTGACGCTCAAGGGAAATACCGTGGCATAGTGGTGGGAGCAATAATTTGAACGATCCAGACCGATCCGGAAGGGAGGCCCGTGGCGACTTCCCCGCTCCCCACCATCGACGATGTGGCCCGTGTGGCGCTCGTTTCGCGCCAAACGGTCTCCAACGCCATCAACTCCCCCGCGATCGTGCGACCCAAGACCCTTGAACGGGTCAACCAGGCCATCGCCGAACTTGGCTACCGGCCGCACGCCTCGGCACGGCGCCTGCGCACCCGCAAGAGTTCCACGATCGGCATCCGGCTCGATCCGGCCACCAATGGCATCTCCGGCTCGGTCTTGGACAGGTTCCTGCACGCCCTGACCGAGCAGGCGGACCGCCGGGGCCTGAGGATTCTGCTGTTCACGGCGGACAGCCCCGAGGATGAGATTTCGCAGTTTCGGCGGCTCCTCGACGGAGCGGACGTCGACGCGTTCGTGCTGACCTCGACGTTTTATGACGACCCCCGCACCAGCTGGCTGATCGAGAACGGCCACTCCTTCGTCATGTTTGGCCGGCCCTGGGGTGCCGACGACATGGATGATCCCCGGCGCCCCTGGGTGGACGTGGACGGATACTCGGGGCTGTACGACGCCACGGTGCACCGGCTGCGCAACGGCCACACCCGGGTTGGCTACATCGGCTGGCCCAGCCCGTCCGGGACGGGCGAGGACCGCCGGCGCGGCTGGCACGACGCCATGATGCAGGAAGCCGGCTTGACCGAGGCGGAGATCGCGGCGCTTGACGTTGCCGTGGCGGACGACGTTAGCCAGGGCGAGGCGGCCATGGCCGAGCTGCTGGGCCGGCCCGGCGCGGTCGACGCCGTCGTGTGCGCCAGCGATACCCTCGCCCTGGGTGCCATCCTGGCCTCCTTCGGCGCGATTCCGGTCAGCGGCTATGACAACACCCCCACGGCGTCGGCGCTGGGCTTCACCAGCGTTGAGCAGCCCCTGGAGGACGTGGCCCACGCGGTGCTGGAACTGCTGGCCGGGACGGGCACCAACGGCCCGGGATCGGCGAACGGATCAGCCGAACCCGCGGCAGGCCCAAGCGTCCGGCACCGGCTCCTGAAACCCAAGCTCGTGGCCCGCGACGGCCAGTGGCTGGCGCGCACGCTGGGCGCCCAATCGGACTAATCCAAGGTCAGTCCGGGGCCCCCGCCGACCGCGCCGGTTCCGCGGCGAGGTCCATCGTTGTGATGCGCAGCCACAGCCAGAGCCGGTTTTGCGGGTCGTCGAGCCCAAGGTTGAAATCCTTGACCAATCGGGCGATCCGGTACCGCACGGTGTTGTTGTGCACGTGCAGCAGGGCCGACATGGCCGAGTAGTTGCCGTTCGTGGCCAAATACGCGCGCAGGGTGTCCAGGTAGTCGGTGTGCTGTTCGGCGTCGCGGGCCCGGATCCTGGCGATTTCGTCATCACCGGCCAGGCCGTTCTCGCCCATGAACGCCCCCACCTTCAACAGGCCCAGGGGGACCCGGTAGTCCTCAAAAAGGCCCATGGCCGGGGCCGCCGCGCCGCGGTTCCCCGCCGATGCCGCTAGTCCGCCCCGCAGGTAGTGCAGCGTCTGCAACGCTTCCGCCCGGGACGCCGCCAGGCCGTCGACCCCCGCGGCGATCCCGCCCACCGCGGCGATGAGCGGGAACGAGCTGATGGTGTGCGCGTAGGCACCCATCTCCTGGATCACCCGCCGGTGCACGGCCCGGGGTGAGGCGCCCTCGCTGGGCAGGAGGGCATAGACGACCGAACCAATAAGCGCCGTGTGGCCAACCTTGAACTGGACGGTGCACACGGTGGTCACAAGGTGCAGCAGCCGGTGGATGTCGCGCACGGAATCCAGGCTGCCTGTTTCCGGCCGCGCGATCGAAAACGCCGCCACGGCCAGCCCGTGGTCGGCATCCAGGCCCAGCTGTGCCGCGGCAAACTGCGCATGGGCGGGGTCGTCCATCAGGGTCCGGATCAGGTCACCGTTGCGGCGTTCGCCAAAGTCGGAAGCCGATCGGGCGTGGAGCATGTGGAGCCCGGCCAGGGGCGCCATCCTGCCGAGCGCCTCGAGCGCCGCGTCCCGCCGGTCCTCGCCCGGATCGATGATCCAAATGGATCCCAGAAGCTCCCCGCCGGCCCGCACGGCGAGGCCCAGGCGGGCCAATCCGCCGTCCTCCGCGGGGACCATCATGGCACCTGCAGCGGCGTACACGGCCTTGAAGTCGGCGTCGAAGGCCGGCGGGGTGAGCTCCTGCAGGGACAAGGTGGTCAACCGGCGCAATTCGTCGATCGGCTGCCCAGGCAAGGTCGAATAACCCAGCACCCGGCCCAGCGGGTCCACGATGCTGGCCGCGCCGTTGGTCATCGACGCGGCGGCGTTGGCGAAGGCGTAGAGGTCGCCCAGGCGCACCCCGGAAATGGAATCCGCGGCCGCGCCCACCACGGAGGCCCGGGCCAGTGCTACCAGCCGTGTCCAATCCGCGGCATCGGGCGCAACGAGGACGGCGAGGCTGTTCCGGACGGCGGCGGACCGCAGTGCCTCCATGGATGCCCCGTGCGCCTTGACGACGACGGCGGCCGCATTGCTGTTCGATGCCCGGTGCAGGAGCTGGTCAAAGTCCACCGAACCGTGGGTGAGCCCCACGGCCAGGATGATGCGGTCATCCTGGCTGGTCCACGCGTCCAGGGGGTCGTACATGAGCACGTCGGAGACGGGGTGCGCCAGGTTTTCGGGCGTGGGATTGGCGTGCACCAGATCCGCCTGCATCAGCTGCAGGCAGTCGGAGAGCCGCACAACGGCCGCATGGAGCCCGGATGCCGCGACAGAAAGTTCATCATGATCCATGAATGGAAGATACCACAAGAGATTTTAATTCTTTTGTGAAAACTCACATATTGACGCCGTGAGATCTGCGTCACCATTGAAGGACGGATGTGACAAAAAATCTCCACCAAGAACTTTCGAAGGATGCACCATGAAGCTCAAGGACATTACGGCCCTGGCCTCGATCCAGGGACCCGCCCGGTCGGCCGCGGAACGCCTGGACCGGCGTTGCTACAGCGTCGGAGACATGCGGAAGATGGCGGCCAAGCGCCTCCCCAAGAGCATCTTCGACTACATCGAAGGCGGCGGCGAGGACGAGGCGTCCATGCGCCGCAACATCGCCTCCTACGGAGACTGGTCCTTTATGCCGAAGTGGGGTTCGGTGGAAAACCTGAGCCTGGCCACCACCATCCTGGGCGGTCCGTCCACCATGCCGCTGATGCTCTCCCCCACCGGCGGCACCCGCCTGTTCCACCCGCAGGGCGAGATTGCCGCGGCCCGCGCCGCCCTGGCGGCCGGAGTCCCCTACGGCCTGGCCCACCTGAGCACCACGCCCATGGAACACGTCGCCGAGGCGACGCCCGGCCTGCGCCGCTGGTTCAACCTCGAACCCACCAACGACAAGGCCATGCTGCAGGCGGTCCTGGACCGCGTGTCCAACGCCGGCTACGAGGCCCTGATCGTCAACATCGACTGCCGCGACATCGGGCACCGTGAACGCGACTACCACAACGGCTTCACGGCCCCGCCGTCCATCAAGCCCCGGACCGTCGTCGAGGGGGCGCTGCACCCCCGCTGGGCATTGGGCTTCCTAGCCAACGACGCCATCGCCTTCCCCAACCTCGACGCCGAGGTGCCCGAGGGCCCGATGACCAGCACCCCGGACATGTGGCGGACCCTGCTGGCCGGCGCCTACGAGCCCACCGACTGGAGCGACCTCGAGGAAATCCGCACCCGCTGGAACGGCCCCATCATCCTGAAGGGCTGCGTGAACCCGAAGGACGCCGCGATCGCGGCAAGCATGGGCTTCGACGCCATCCAGGTCAGCAACCACGGCGGCCGCCAACTGGACCACATGGCCTCGCCCATGGATGTCCTCCCGGACATGGTTGAGGCCGCGGCCGGCCGCTTGGAAATCATTGTCGACGGCGGCATCCGCCGCGGCTCCGACGTCATCAAGGCGCTGGCCCTGGGCGCCGATTCCTGCGCCATCGGCCGCCCCTACCTGTACGGCCTCGCCGCCGCCGGTGAAGCCGGCGTGGCGCACGTCCTGAAGATGTTCTCCCAGGAGATGACCCGCACCATGGCCCTGCTGGGCGTCACGTCCATTGCAGAATTGCGCCAGGACGGCCGCGAGCTGATCCGCCACCACAGCGAATCCTTCGCCCGCCCCCGCCCGGCCCGGAGCACCGCGGCCGAGCTGGACTTCGCAGAGCTGGGAACCCCCTGATGAAGACCCGGGTGCACTCAACTGCGAAGGGCATGGCCCGTTTCCGGATTCCCGCAGCCGCAGCGACGGCGGCGCTCCTGCTCTCCGTGACCGCCTGCGGGGGGACGACGGCGTCGAACGGCATCGCCGAGCTCGGCCCAACAGTCCCCGCGATGGCCGTCAACAAGGACGCCGCCGCGAACCTGCCGGAGTCCATCAAGGCCTCCAAGATCCTGATCGTGGCCATTCCCACGAATGAGCCGCCGACCCAGTTCTACAAGCCGGGGACGCAGGAAATGACCGGGGCCAACCCGGATATCGCCCGGCTCGTGGGTCAGGCGTTGGGCGTCAAGGTCGAAATCAAGGTCTCGAACTTCGACTCCATCATCCCCGGCATCGCGGCCGGCCGGTACGACATGACGGTGTCCTCCATGACGCCGACCACCCAGCGCATGCAGGTCCTGGACTTCGTGGACTACCTGCAGATGGGAAACTCCATCGCTGTTCCGAAGGGCAACCCGCTGGGCATCAACAACCAGGACGCCCTCTGCGGGAAGAAGGTGGGCCTGCTGACGGGCTCCTACCAGCTCACCGCGAACGTGCCGCAGGCCAACGCGGACTGCACGAAAGAGGGCAAGCCGAAGCTGGCAACCAGCGAGTTCCAGGACACGCGCCAGGCCATCTCCGCACTCACCAGCGGCCGGCTCGACGCCGTGCTGGCCGACTCCCCCATCATGGATTTCGCCGCCAAATCCAACCCGACCATCGTGATCTCCTCGAAGTATGAATTCACGCCCGTGGGGATCGGCATGCCGAAGGACTCGGGGCTCATCAAGTCCGTCTCCGCCGCAATGGTCGACATCGTCAAGAGCGACTCATACAAAGCAGTGCTGAAGAAATACGGCCTGGAAAGCAGCGCCATCACCGATCCCCGCGTCAACTTCGCCCAATAGGAGGTGAACACCATGCAGCAACAACCCACAGCCGTCTCCACCAGGCAGGCTCCCGAGACCGCATCCGGTGATTCTGTCCAGGTCGTGCCGCTTCGGCACCCGGTCCGGAACGCCATCGCCGTCGTCATCGTCATCCTGGCGGCCAGCGCCGCCCTGAACGTGGCAACCAACCAGCGTTACCACTGGGACGTCGTCGTCTCCTTCCTGTTCTCCCCGCAGATCCTCACCGGTGCGGCGCTGACGCTGATGCTCACGGTGGTCTCCATGACCGTCGGCATCTCCCTGGGCACGGTCCTGGCCATCATGCGCCTCTCGACCAACCCGATCCTGCACACCCTCAGCCGGGCCTACATTTGGTTCTTCCGCGGCACCCCGCTGCTGGTCCAGCTGATCTTTTGGTACAACATCGCGGCCCTCTACCCGGTGATCGCGCTGGGACTGCCGTTCGGCGGCCCGTCCCTGGTGATCGGTTCGGCCAACGTGCTGATCTCCCCGCTCGGGGCGGCACTGCTGGGCCTGGCCCTGAACGAGGCCGCATACATGGCCGAGATCATCCGCAGCGGCATCAACTCCGTCGACAAGGGCCAGTACGACGCCGCACGGGCCCTGGGCATGAACCGCGCCAAGCTGATGACCCGGGTCGTCCTGCCCCAAGCCATGCGCGTGGTGCTGCCGCCGACCGGCAACCAGGTCATCTCGATGCTCAAGGGCACGTCCCTGGTCAGCGTCCTGGCCATCTCCGATCTGCTGTACTCGGCCCAGATCATCTACTCCAACAACTACCAGACCATCCCGCTGCTCATCGTGGCCAGCCTCTGGTACCTGCTCATGACGACCGTCCTGAGCTTCTTCCAAACCAAATTGGAGCGACGCTACGGACGCGGTTTTGACACCGCAACCCGCCGAGTGCTCCGGCCCAAGAGAAGGAAAGCATAATGTCTACGGTGATGGTGGAAGCCCAAGGGGTCCGCAAAAACTACGGTGCCATTGAAATCCTCAAGGGCATCGACATGAAGATTGAACAAGGCACGGTGACCTGCCTGATCGGCCCGTCCGGCTCCGGCAAGACCACGTTCCTGCGCTGCATCAACCACCTGGAAAAGATCAACTCCGGCCGGCTGTATGTGGACGAGCAGCTGGTGGGCTACACCGAACGCAACGGCAAGCTGTACGAGAAGAAGGAAAGCCAGACCGCCAAGTCCCGCCTGACGGCCGGCATGGTGTTCCAGCGTTTCAACCTCTTCCCGCACATGACCGTCATGGAAAACGTCATCGAGGCGCCCGTCCACGTGTTGGGCAGGCCCAAGAAGGAAGTCATCGCCGAAGCCCAGGTCCTGTTGGACCGGGTGGGCCTGGGCGATCGCGGCCACTCCTACCCCCAGGACCTCTCCGGCGGCCAGCAGCAGCGCATCGCCATTGCCCGGGCCCTGGCCATGAAGCCCAAGCTCATGCTCTTCGATGAGCCCACGTCCGCGCTTGACCCGGAGAACGTTGGCGAAGTGCTCGAGGTCATGAAGGACCTGGCCGCCGACGGCATGACCATGGTGGTCGTCACCCACGAGCTGGCCTTCGCCAAGCAGGTCGCCGACCAGGTGGTCTTCATGGACCTGGGCGTCGTGGTCGAAACCGGCCCGCCCTCCGAGGTCCTGGACGCCCCCCAGCACGAGCGCACCAAGGCGTTCCTGTCCAAGGTCCTCTAAGCACTTTCCCATCATTGACACCGGCTGCCGGCACTTCCGGCCGGCAGCCAGAGAAGGAACACCCATCATGCTGCGCACGCAAATCACCACCGACAAGGCACCCGTCCCGGCCGGCCCCTATTCCCAGGCAATCGCCGCCAACGGCTTCCTCTACACGGCAGGGCAAACCCCGCACCACCCCGTCACGGACGAGACCGTCGGCACCACGATCGGCGAGCAAACCGTCCAGGCCATGACGAACCTCGGTGAGGTCCTGGCGGCCCACGGGCTGGACTTCTCCCACGTGGTCAAGGCCACCGTGCACCTGCACCACCCCGGCCGCGACTTCGACGGCTTCAACGCCGTCTATGAGGAATTTGTCCAGGCTCCGTTCCCCGCCCGCACCACCGTGGGCTCGTTCCTCGGCGACTTCCTGGTGGAAATCGACGTGGTTGCGGCCATCCCGCAGGCGTAGTTGACGCCAGGCACGTCATTGTTTGAGGCGGCCGGTCCGGCACACTTCCCGTGTGCCGGACCGGCCGCTTTTTTGGGCCATGGTTATTCGTCGGCTGGTTCCGCGATGGATCAATGACGACGGCGTCGCTGGGGATCCAGGCGACGGCGCTTTCGGCGAAGCCGCCGAAGGGTTCCGGGCGACATCTTGTCCCCTGCGGCCGCCGCTTTCCGAAGAAGTTCGAACCCTTCCTTGGACTCCCCAATCTCCGTAAGCGCCACCCCCAGGTTGTGCATTGCGAACAGTTCGCCCGCGGCAACGCTGCGCCGCAACAGCTCGATCTCCTTGGCACTGTCTCCCTGTAAGGAGTACAAGTTTGCGAGCGGAATCAGCACAGCCACCTCGCCTTCGGCGAGGTGGCGTTCCAGCAACTCGATGGCGGCGGCAGTGGAAAGCTCGCTTGTCGTCATCGCAAGTTCCACCGCTGCTTCG
This sequence comes from Arthrobacter sp. ERGS1:01, assembly GCF_001281315.1. Lineage (NCBI taxonomy): Bacteria > Bacillati > Actinomycetota > Actinomycetes > Micrococcales > Micrococcaceae > Arthrobacter > Arthrobacter sp. ERGS1:01. Next base: position 2,913,904 of record NZ_CP012479.1, read on the forward strand.
GGGCTGTAGGCGCAACCGTCCCGTAGCGCCCGCGTTGCGGATACGGGATCCCCGAGGGCCCGGTAGGCCCGCGCCAGCCAAAGGGGTGCATGCGGGCTATCGCCGGCAGTCTTGAGCCAGCGTACGGCGTCGGCATAGCTGCCAGTCTCGAAGAGCGACTGCCCCAGCGCGACGGCACCATTCCGGTCACCGAGTTCGTGGGCCTTGTGAAAATGCGGGATCGCGTCGGCGTCCCGGTTGAGGCCCCTGAGAAAGAGTCCAAGATTCAGTGATGCCTCAACGACGCCGCGGTCGATCGCCATCAAGTACAAGGTTTCGACGAGCTCATTCTTGCTCACCAATTGAAGATCATTGGCCGTATTGAACAGTCCGTCAGGATCGTCCGCAAGAATCAAATCGATCGAAGACCGAAGATCCACGGTCTGCAGCCATCCATTTTTGAGTGACTTCATCGTATTTGCTCCGCCGAATCTTCCTTGTCACTCGCCCACTGGCGCATGGTTTCGACACGGTGATCGCCTGCCGACTTCAGATCTCGTTCAAAACTTTCCAGGGTTTTACACCACAATGTTGCCATGGCGTTCAGCGTAGCAATGCGGATTGCTGAATGCCGTCCGGGAGGTGCGGGCCAAAGCGTGGCCCATTGCCAGGTCCAGGCGGGTCCGGATAGCGTGGCAGCCATGACTTTCGCGAATGCCGGGACACTCGGCGCCGTTGCAGGCAGGCGCGACGAGCTGGTTGCACACCTGACCGCCCGGAGTGAGAAGCTGCGGCAGCTTGGCTGCCTTGCATACGAGGTGGGGGTGAACGATCAGCAACCCGACACCGTGTTCGTCATCGAGCTGTGGGAAAGCGCCGAAGCCCACCAATCCTCACTAGCAGCACCGGAGGTCCAGGCCGCCATAGCGGCGGCACGGCCGCTTCTCTCCGGTGAATTCGGCGGCTTCCGCTTCGAGGTGGTCGGTTCCCCGCTCCGGGATTGATCCGATGGGCGTCCGGCCCGTGCCGGCGTAGGATCGCAGCATGGGTACCGTTGGCACATATCTGGGCACAGTCGAGGGCGCCGATCGCGCCGCACTTGAACGCATCTACGCGATCGCCGGCGAAGTCGTGCCCGAGGCCGAAGAGGGCACCAGCTACGCCATGGCTGCCCTGCTCTACCGTGGCAAGGGGCTCGTCGCCGCGGTCCAGGCAAGGAAGTTCCTGTCGATCTACCCCTATAGCGGCGCCGTCATTGCAGCGAATTCCGAGGTGCTGGCCGGCTTTGAAACGACCACCGGCAGCATCCACTTTTCCGCGGAACATCAACTGCCCGACGCCGCCCTGCGCCGCATCGTCGAGGCACGGCGCGCCGAGATTGATGCAAAGAGCCGCTAGGAGACCGAGGCCTTCACGAGTTCGGCAATCTTCGCCTCCACTGCCGGGCTCCACGTTTGAAGCGCATACGACACCGGCCAGATCTCGCCGTCGTCGAGGCGTGCGGCTTCCTGGAATTCCAGGGTTGAGTAGCGGGTGTTGAATTTGCCCGCGTTCTTGAAACAGAAAACGACCTTGCCGTCCGCGGTCGCGTAGGCCGGCATCCCGTACCAGGTCTTCGGCAGGAGCTCCGGGGCATTCGCCGTGGCTACGACGTGCACCCGCTCCGCGATCAGGCGATCTTCCGGTGTCATTTTTCCGATGCTGTCGAGGACTGCCTGCAGGCCGTCGGCATTCTTGGCTCCCTGTTTCCCTTCGGCGCGCAATTCGGCGGCGCGCTGTTTTATTGCGGCGTGCTCCGCCGGGGAGAAGCCGGTGGATTCGGAGCTTGCGTTCGTGGTTGGCATTTTCGTTCTCCCTTTGATGTTCGCGGTGCTGGTGGCCGCCTTCCAGGAACAGGCTATGCCCGCACCGTGCCGCGGTGCTTCTTCATTCCTGCTCGGCATTGCCCGCTGGTTGTGGCGCTCTTCCCTCAGGGGGAGCTTGGCACCCCAAAGGTGACGATGGGCGGCAGACCGGCTCGCAGATTTTCCAGGACGTACCGTTCGTGCGGAACAAGCGCCCCGGGAAGGTCGTCAAGGTCAAACCACGCCAAGCCCGCCGATTTGTCGGGTTCCATGATCCTCGGCTCGTCGGACCAGGACTCACAGCTGAAGAAGAAATCGACGCGTCCCTCCGCGGGCCGATGCATCGTGGTGATCGCAAGCAGGTCTTTGGCGGCAATGACCACGCCGATTTCCTCCCGAGCCTCGCGGCGGGCTGCCTCGGCAACAGATTCATGGGCCTCAACGTGGCCGGCGGCGGCCGTGGCCCAATGGCCGTCCATGTGCCCCGTTCCCTGGCGCAGTTGGAGCAGGACTGCGTCCCCACGCCGGAAGATCACATAGCTGACGGGAGTCAAGGTAAATCGTTCAGCCGTCTCCATTGGTCCCCTAATTCCTTGCCAATTAGCGTCTTAGACGTGGTGCAGGCACCGGGTGACAACTCCCCAGACGGTCATCTCCGCGGACAGGATTCCCGCCGAAGGAGCCGGGGACGACGCGTCGGTGCGGTCCGTGACCAGGGCGGCAACGCCGTCGTTCATCACCAGGCGGCGGATCAACAGCTCGCCCTCCACCACGGCCACCACCACGGAACCGTCCTTGGGCGTCAGCGACCTGTCCACGATGATCTCGTCACCGTCGGCAATCCCCGCCGCCGCCATGGAATCCCCAGCGACCCGCATGACAAAGGTGCTGGTGCGATCGCGAATCAGGTGCCTGTTGAGATCGATACCGCCGTGGAAGTAGTCACGAGCCGGCGACGGAAACCCGCGCGGATCGGTATTCGGGGCAACGGGCGCCGCCAAATCCATGCCAAACACCATGCCACCCCCTAGTACAAATATTCGATGCCCAAGCATAGCACCGCGTCGGTTGTGCTTTGATGGATCCATGGCCACCTTGATTGTGCTGCGCGGCAATTCCGGCTCCGGCAAAAGCACCGTGGCCCAGGCCCTACAGCGCGACCTTGGCGCCGCCTGGATTGAACAGGATTATTTCCGCCGCCGCATTTTGGGCGAGACGGGTAACTACTCCGCACTCAGCGTGGACCTGATCGAAACGGCCGCCGCGCTGATCCTGGGCCGGGGACGCACCGTGATCATGGACGGCATGTTCAACGCCAGCAAATACAGCCGCACCCTGCGAGCGCTGCGCGACGGCCACAGCGGTCCGAGCCTGTTCTACGCCTACGACCTCACCCTGGAGGAGACGTTGCGCCGCCACGCCACCCGGCCGCACAAGCTCGCCGACTTTGGCGAAAAGGAGATGCGCGGCTGGTACCACGGCTGGGACCCGCTGGAGGGGATTGCCGAACAACGCATCACGGCCGGGGAATCCGCGGAGGCCACCATCAGCCGGATCCTGGCCGCCGCCGGAGCGCGGTAAGGCCCACAAAAGTCCACCCGGATCTAGGCGGTCAGCCCCAGCTTGCTCATCCGCCGCGAATGGCCGCGGGTGAGGGAGGTCAGGATCGCGGCCACCTCGGTCTCGGCGTCCTTCTGGGTGCCGTCGGGGGTCAGGCCCACCAGGAAGCTGTGCTTGGCGCCGATGCGCTGGGCCTGGGTCAGGGCCTCGCCCACCAGCCGCCGCCCCCACAATGCCAGCCTGGACGAGAGCCGCGGATCCTCGGCCAGCATCGTCTTCAACCGATCCGCAAGCAGGGCCGTCTGCTCCTCGCTGGTGCGCACGGCGGCAATGACGCCACGGGTGTCGGCATCCAGGTGTTCGGCAATGGCCGCGTAAAAGTCCTCGGTGATGGCATCGACCACATAGGCCTTCATGAGGGACTCATGCCAATCGGCGGGCCGGGTGCGCTCGTGGAAGGCGTCCACCATGCGCTGGAACGGCAGCATGGCCAGTTCCGGGTCCATGCCCATCTCCAGCAACCGGGCACACACCGCCTCGAAGTGGCCAAACTCCGTCACGGCCATCCTGCCCAGCACGGCCCTGTCGTTGAGGGTTGGCGAGTACCGGGCATCGGAGGAGAGCCGTTCAAAGGCGGACAGTTCCCCATAGGCGATGCCGCCGAGCAAATCAGTGACGAACTTGTCATAGCGGGCGCTTAGTTCCCCTGCGGTTATGGAATCAAACGCGTCGGACGGCGGAATACTCATACGCTCCAGCGTAGTCCGTGCCGTGCCCCCTCTTGCTCCCGGCGGCGAATCGTTTACGCTGAAACCGTGCCGTACTCCCACATTGGCGTTCGAAGCAGCGCCGCGCAGCAGAAACTGGCCCAGGCCCTCGCCGCACTAAGCCATGAGTTCAAGCTTCCGGGCGAGTTCGATCCGCTGGTGCTGGCCGAGGTGGACCACGTCATTGCCGGCCACCAGCTCCCCGCACCGGACCTGACGGCGCTGCCGTTCATCACGATCGACCCGCCCACCTCGCAGGACCTGGACCAGGCCATGTTCCTGGAACGCGAGGGCGACGGCTACGTGGTGCACTACGCCATCGCCGACGTCCCCTCCTTTGTCCCCGCCGGCGGGCCCCTGGACGGCGAGACACGGCGCCGCGGCCAGACCATCTACACGCCGGGCAACCGGATTCCGTTGCACCCGACGCCGCTGAGCGAGGGTGCGGCCAGCCTGTTCGCCAACGATCCCCGCTCCGCCTTTGTCTGGGAAATCCATTTGGCACAGGACGGCACCCAAACCTCGGCAAGGGTCCGCCGGGCCACGGTGCAAAGCGTCGCCAAGCTTGGTTACGAGCAAGCCCAGAAGATGCTCGACGCCGGCACCGCCCCGCCCGCTTATGCCGGCACGTTGGGGCTGTTGGCTGAGATCGGGGGCAAGCGCATCGAGCTTGAACGCTCCCGCGGCGGCGCCAGCCTCAACGTGCCCCAGCAGGAAGTGGAATTCGTCAACGGCCATTACGTCCTCGAGTTCCGGCCGGGCCTGCCCATCGAGGACTGGAACGCGCAGATTTCGCTGCTCACGGGCATGGCCGCCGCCCAGGTCATGATTGAGGGCAAGGTGGGGATCCTGCGCACCATGCCGGCCCCGGACGACGGTGCGATCGCCGCGTACCGGCTCCAAACCGTGGCATTGGGCAAACCGTGGGACGCCGACGTCGCCTACGGCGCCTACCTGCGCACCCTGGACACCACCGATCCCAAGCAGCTGGCCCTCATGCACGCGGCCACCACGCTGTTCCGCGGCGCCGGGTACACCCCCTTTAACGGCACAGTGCCGGACGACGTGCTCCAGGCAGCCGTCGCCGCCCCGTATGCGCACGCCACGGCGCCGCTGCGCCGGCTCGTGGACAGGTTCGTGCTGGCCATCTGTGCGGCGCTCTGCGCCGGCGACGACGTACCAGGCTGGGCGGTCGACGCCCTGACCGAACTGCCCGAGATCATGAACGCCTCCAACCAGCTCGCCAGCCGGGTGGACAGGGCCGCCATTGACACGGTGGAAGCGGCGCTGCTGAGCCACAGGGTCGGCACGGAATTCGACGCCGTCGTCCTGGCCGGGCCCAAAAAGAACGGGCACACCACCAAGGTCGGCGCCGCCCGCAGCTCCATCCAAATCACCGAACCGGCCGTGACCGCCTATTGCGAGGGTGACCTGGAACCGGGCACGGTGGTGCGGGTGAAGCTGGTCGCCGCCGACATCGGCACCCGGACCATCGCATTCGCCCCGGCACAATAGGCCCGGCGCGGACGAATGCGGGCGGGTTTTGGGGGTGGTACGGCTAGACTGGGGGTGTAGACATGGATGCCCGGTCGTTGAAACATGATTTTAAGTTCAATAAACCCGCCCCTACGCGCGTCTTTTATGTTCCTCCCTGTAGCTGCCAACCATCACGGCGGCGGGAGGGCACGTTTTTGTTAGCCCGCGATCGGCTTCCCCAAGGTTGTGCCGCGCTCCGGCTCCGTCAGGCAAATAGCTGCCGGCGTTGAGCCCGTGAAAAACGGCACCTGTATAGACGAATTGAGCGGTAAGCACTTGAGCATTGAGACAGATTCACTTCTGCAGGCAGAAGACAGCAACGAAAAAGTTGAAATTGACGGCAGCATCAGCAGCACCGAAGCGGCCCGCCACGAGGAAAAAGAGACGTTCGCCAGCTTTGGCGTGCACCACGAGATCGTGTCCTCGCTGACCGAGGCCGGCATCACCCACCCCTTCCCCATCCAGGCCATGACGCTGCCGATTGCCCTGACCGGGCACGACATCATCGGCCAGGCCAAGACCGGTACCGGCAAGACGCTCGGCTTCGGCATCCCGGCCCTGAACCGGATCATCAGCCCCAAGGACGAGGCTTTTGAGTCGATGGCCGCCCCCGGCGCGCCCCAGGCCATGGTCATCGTGCCCACCCGCGAACTGGCCGTCCAGGTCGCCAGCGACCTCACCACCGCCTCCAAGCACCGCGGCATCCGCATCGCCACCATCTACGGCGGCCGCGCCTACGAGCCCCAGATCGACGCCCTGCAAAAGGGTGTAGAGCTCATTGTGGGCACCCCGGGCCGCCTGATCGACCTGCTCAAGCAGCGCCACCTGAACGTCAAGCACGTGCGCATGGTGATCCTGGACGAGGCCGACGAAATGCTCGACCTGGGCTTCCTGCCCGACGTCGAGACGCTCATCGCCGGGACCCCCGCCGTCCGCCAGACCCTGCTGTTCTCCGCCACGATGCCCGGCCCGGTTGTTGCCATGGCCCGCCGTTACATGACGCAGCCCACCCACATCCGTGCGGCCGATCCGGACGATGAGGGCCTGACCAAGCGCGACATCCGCCAGCTGATCTACCGCGCCCACAACCTGGACAAGACCGAGGTCGTTGCCCGCATCCTGCAGGCCAAGGGTCGCGGCCGCACCATCATCTTCACCAAGACCAAGCGCACCGCCGCGAAGGTGGCCGAGGAACTCGTGGACCGCGGCTTCGCAGCCGCCGCCATCCATGGCGACCTGGGCCAGGGCGCCCGCGAACAGGCACTGCGCGCCTTCCGCAACAACAAGGTCGACGTGCTGGTCGCCACCGATGTGGCCGCCCGCGGCATCGACGTCGACGACGTCACCCACGTCATCAACTACCAGTGCGTAGAGGACGAAAAGATTTACCTGCACCGCGTGGGCCGTACGGGCCGCGCCGGCAACAAGGGCACGGCCGTCACGTTCGTCGACTGGGACGACATGCCGCGCTGGGGTCTGATCAACAAGGCCCTGGGGCTCAGCGTCCCGGAGCCGATCGAGACGTACTCCTCCTCCCCGCACCTCTACACGGACCTTGACATCCCCGAGGGCACCAAGGGCCGCCTGCCGCGCAGCAAGCGCACCCACGCCGGCATCGACGCGGAGGTCCTGGAGGACCTGGGCGAGACCGGTAAGCGCAACTCACCCAAGTCGGGCTCGCGCGACGGCGGCCGTGGTGGCCGGGGCGAGCGCAACAGCGGCGCCCGCACCGGTGAGAAGCGCGACGGCGAGCGTACCGAGGGTGGCCGCAGCCGCCGTCGTCCCTCCTCCGCTGCCTCCTCTTCCGAGGCCCCGGCGGCAAGCGAAGGCACCTCGGAGACCGCGGAAGGCGCCGCACGTCCCCGCCGGAACCGCAGCCGCACGCGCCGCCGCAATGGCGAGGTAGTGGGCCAGCCGGAAGCCGGCACCGGCGAGTAGTAAAAGGTTTCGATGACGACTGCATGGCAGCCGGACGCTGACGGGCCGAACCTGGTAGTCCACGCGGACAACTCGGAGTTCCTGCCCACCCTGCCCGACGGCTCCTTCACGATGATTTACGTGGACCCGCCCTTTAACACGGGGCGGGTGCAGAGTCGTCGGCAAACCACCATGGTGCGCAACACCGACGGCGACGGCGACCGCACCGGCTTTGGCGGGCGCAGCTACGACACCATCAAGGGTGCGCTGCACAGCTACGACGACGCGTTCACCGACTACTGGTCGTTCCTGGAGCCGCGGCTGCTTGAGGCGTGGCGGCTGCTGGCCGACGACGGCACCTTGTACCTGCACCTGGACTACCGGGAGGTGCACTACGCCAAGGTCATGCTGGATGCGATCTTTGGCCGAGAGTGTTTCCTGAACGAGATCATCTGGGCGTACGACTATGGTGCGCGGGCCAAGAACCGGTGGCCCACCAAGCACGACAACATCCTGGTGTACGTGAAGAATCCGGCCAAGTACCACTTCGACAATGCCGAGGTGGACCGGGAGCCCTACATGGCCCCGGGGCTTGTCACCCCCGAAAAGCGTGAGCTCGGGAAGCTGCCCACGGATGTTTGGTGGCACACGATCGTCTCGCCCACGGGCAAGGAAAAGACCGGCTACCCCACGCAAAAACCGGAAGGGTTGCTGCGCCGCGCCGTCGCCGCGTCATCCCGCGAGGGCGACTGGGTGCTGGACTTCTTCGCCGGCTCCGGCACCCTGGGCGCCGTGGCCGCGAAGCTGGGCCGCCACTTTGTGTGCGTCGACCAGAACCCACAGGCCATCGAGGTCATGGCTGCCCGTTTGGGGCATGTGGCCACGGTGGTCGAAAACCCGGCGCCCTAGCCGGGGCGCTGACCAGTGGCGCCGGTGGCCCACCCGGGTGTTCCGCGCGCTGCCCAAACCGAGCCGATCAGCGCCATCGCAAGCAGTATCGCCACGGCCACGATTCCGGTGCTGACACCATAGTGCAGGACCAGGATCGCGCCGGTTACGGCTCCCGCCAACATTGCGAGCACCGCGATGAGGCGCCGTGTCGCAGTGGCGAGATCCCGCTTGCGCAGATCCGAGCCGATACCGGTGAGCGTCATGGTGAGCACCGTCGTCGTCATGTCTGGGACACCAAGGTGGCGAACCACGGCGTTCTGAACTCCAAGGGCGATCGCACCAACGGCCACGATCGCCAATTGCCCGGCGATCGTGAGCTGCGGCCCGGCGCTCAGGCTGATCACGAGCGCCGCCAGGAACAGCACGAACTCCACCACGAGCGCGTTGCGGAGGAGCTTGCCGCGGTGTCCGCAGAACCGTGAGATGACAATGCCGCCGGCCGCTGCTCCCAGGAGGAATCCGGCGAGCGCCACGAGCGAACCCGACAAGCTGTAGCCGGGTGCGCCGGCCAGCGCGAAGCCGATAAATACGACGTTTCCGGTCATGTTGGCCACGAAGACCCGGCCGAGGCCAAGGATGCTGATCGCGTCAATGAGGCCCGTACCCAGGGTCAGTAGGAGCAGGAGCGCGGGAAGCGGGCCATGCACCGGGTGCGCGAAGTAGCTTCGAGCGCCGTTTGACCGTGCCGCTTCCATGGCTAGTGCTCCTCCGTGTTCCAAGTGCTGGCGTGCCTTCACTGTACGACGAGTCCGGCTCCGCGCAAGCGGCAAATCAGCGCCAAGGCCCGCGTTCCGCCATCCATGGTGCAGCTCCTGCGGGTTGCGACTGCTACCCCGTACCGGCGGTGCAGCTCCTGCGACCTCCGGCGCCGTCGGCCCGCATCTGCTGCACCACCGAAATCGTGAGGCGCCGCGAACCCGCAGGAGCTGCACCACCGATTCCAGTTGAGGGCGGGACCTGGAAATCAGGGAACCGCAGCTACGGCAGGTACGGCGCCGATCCCGTCGCGGCGTCCAGAATCCGCTCCAGCATCTCCGGCGAGGTGAGGTTCTCGCCCAGCAGGTTCGGCTTGCCGGCGCCGTGGTAGTCGGAGGACCCCGTGATGATCAGGCCCCTCCGTGCGGCCAGGCGTCGCAGCTGTGCCCGGCCCTCGGGCGGGTTGTCCCGGTGGTCGATCTCCACGCCCAGCAGGCCGGCGTCGATCATGTCATGGAAAGTCTGGTCCGACACCACCCTGCCCCTCGCCGAAGCTACGGGGTGGGCAAATACCGGCACTCCCCCGGCCTCCCGGACCAACTCCACGGCCAGGACGGGGTCGGCGGCGTAGTGGCTGACAAAATACCGTGAATGCGAGGTCAGGATATTGGCGAAGGCCTCGTTACGGTCGGCCACGATGCCCGCTGCCACGAGGGCATCGGCAATGTGCGGCCGTCCCACCGTCGCGCCCGGCGCCAGATGCGCGCTGACGTCGTCCCAGTTCAGCGGGTAGTCCTCGGCCAGGCGCTCGACCATCCGTTCGGCCCGGGTCCGGCGTGCGTCCTTGGCCTTGTTGATCTCCTCGAGCAGGCCGGGATGGTCGGGGTCGTGCAGATAGGACAGCAGGTGCACGCTGATCCCCTGCGACGTCTTGCAGGACACCTCCATGCCGGGCAGCAGGCCAATGCCCAGGGCGCGGGCCGCCGTCCGGGCGTCGGCCCAGCCGTCGGTGGAATCGTGGTCGGTCAACGCCACCACATCCAGTCCCGCAGCGGCCGCCGCAGCCATCAACTCAGCGGGGGGTTGCGTGCCGTCGGAGACGTTGGAGTGCGTATGCAGATCGATCCTCACTCCCCAAGACTACGTCCGTTGTCCGCCAGACGTGGCGTGCGTCCTTTGTGGCTCCGTACCCGCGGTGAGAGACTTAAGGGGTGAACCAGACTGAGCAATCCTCCGTGCACCCAGACCCGTCGACCCAGCAGCCGCTCGAGGAGCGCGTGAACAACCGTTCACACCGCCCCGATTCGGATGCGTTCCGCGCCTTCATGGCCGCCAATTGGGCCCCGTCCACCGCAGAACTTCCCGCCCGTGCCGACGTGGCGGACCACGCCGCGCGCCGCCGTCGTGCCATCTCCGAGCAGTTCAAGGGCGAACGCCTCGTGATCCCCGCCGGCCCGTTGAAGGTCCGCTCCAACGACTGCGACTACCGCTTCCGCCCGCACTCTGCGTTCGCGCACCTGACCGGCCTGGGCGTTGACCACGAGCCCGACGCCGTGCTGATCCTTGACCCGACCGACGACGGTGCGGGCGACGACGGCGGCCACCACCACGCCAGCCTGTACTTCCGCCCCATGGCCGGCCGGGACACGAAGGCGTTCTATGCCGACTCCCGCAGCGGCGAGTTCTGGATTGGCCGGCGCCCGTCCCTGGCCGAGTTCGCGGCCCTGTTGGGCCTGGACACGGCGGACCTGGCCGAGCTCGAGGTGGCCATCACCAAGAACGTGGGCGAGCCTTCCGTGGGCGGCATTTCCATCCGCCTGGTCCGCAAGGTCGATGAGAACATTGACGCCCTGGTCGACACGGCCCGCTACAACACGGCCCAGGACCCGGACAACATGGACTTTGGCGCCCTGGATGCCAAGGACGAGAAGCTGGCCGAGGCCCTCTCCGAGCTGCGCCTGATCAAGGACGCCTGGGAGATCGAGCAGATGAAGGTTGCCGTGGCCGCCACCGCCGCCGGCTTCGAGGAGATCATCAAGTCCCTGCCGCGCGCCGTCGCCCACCACCGTGGCGAGCGCGTCGTCGAGGGCGCCTTCTTTGCCCGCGCCCGCGAGGAAGGCAACGAGCTCGGCTACGACACCATTGCCGCTGCCGGCAACAATGCCACGATCCTGCACTGGAACCGCAACACCGGAACCGTGAACGAGGGACAGCTGCTGCTGGTGGACGCCGGCGTCGAGGCCGAATCCCTGTACACGGCCGACATCACCCGCACCATCCCGGTCAACGGCACGTACTCCGCCGTGCAGCGCAAGATCTACCAGGCCGTCCTGGACGCCGCCGACGCCGCGTTCGCCGTCGCCGTGCCGGGGCGGAAGTTCCGTGACGTCCACGTGGCCGCCATGGAGGTCCTGGCCGCGCACCTTCAGGAGTGGGGCATGCTGCCCGTCTCCGCCGAGGTGGCCCTGTCCGTGGACGGCCAGCAGCACCGCCGCTGGATGCCGCACGGCACCAGCCACCATCTTGGCCTGGACGTGCACGACTGCGCCCAGGCCCGCGCCGAGCTGTACCTGGACGGCGTCATCACCGAGGGCATGGTGTTCACCATCGAGCCCGGCCTGTACTTCAAGGAGGAGGACCTGGCCATCCCGGCCGAGTTCCGCGGCAACGGCGTGCGCATCGAGGACGACATCCTCATCACGGCCGAGGGCCCCGTCAACCTGAGCGCGGCACTCCCCCGCACCCCGGACGACGTCGAAGCCTGGATGGCGCGCCTGAGCTCCTAGCCCCCTCCGACTGTGTTGCACTTGTTGGACGGATTTCCCCGAATTTCGGTGATTTTCGTCGAATAAGTGCAACACAGTTGTTTAAGCCCGACGACGCGGGTCGGGTCAGCCTTCGATCAGCGCCTTGAGCGCGGCCACGTGGGCCCGATAAGCGGCCCTGCCATCCGGGGTCAGCTCCGCCCAGGTCTTGACCCGCCCCCGGCCCGTCGGCTTGGAGAGCTTCACGTAGCCGGCGTCCTCGAGCACCTTCAGCTGCTTGCTGGTCACTGAGTCGGCGGCGCCGAGCATGTCCCGGATGGCTGCGAACTCCGCCTGGTCTATGGTGCTTAGGTAGGCGCAGATCCGCAGTCTGTTGGGGGCGTGGATGACCTCATTGAGTCCCTCCGTCACGGCTGTTCCCGCAACTGGGCGCGCAGGGCCGCATCGAAGCGCCGCCCCACGACGACGGTGGCAATAAACAGCACGGGCGCCGCAACCCAGGCCACCCAATCAAGGGATGCCAATCTGGCCAACAGGATCGCGATAATCATGCACGCCAGATAAAGGCCCACCAGCACGAGGGCCAGCGGAGTGGCTGCCCCGGCGCGGAATCCAGAAACCCAGATGCCGGTTTTGTTCTTGTAGGCGGCCATCAGCATTCCCAACCCGACGAAGTAGACGACGATCCCGGCGACGATGACGACCAGGTTTCCCAACGCATAGACGAGCACGAATCCGGCCACGAGCAGGCCGAGCACAGGGTGGTACCACCACGGGGTGACGAGGCGGTCCGCCGCGGCGGAGCGAGCGCTTCCAACGGCGGCAAGGGCTTCGCGGGCATCACGCATCGATTCGTTTTCCATAGTGGAAAGTCAATCACTTTCCGCAATGGAAAGTCAATAACCCTCTGCGCTCCCCGATCCTCGGGATCGATTCCTTAAACAGCGCCGACCCGCACTCGTAGAACGAATGCGGGCCGGTGGGGAGTCTTAGTTCTCCGCGGGCTTGTCTTCCGGCTCGGCCGGTGTAACAGGAGGGGCGGGCGGGGTGTCCACCCGGATGCCGTACTGCGGGCGGCCGTCGGGCAGGTCGGGGAACTGGCCGCGGCGCGGCCCGTTCAGCGGTGCCTGGCCGGGACGGGTGTGGTCGTCGGGGGCCTGTCCTGTGGGGACTTCCTGCGGTGCGGGCTGCTGCGGGGCCCCATAGGGATCGTGCCACCCCTCGGGGCGTGCCGGCGGGGCCTGGGTGGGTGCGGCCGGCGGCTGGTAACCCTGGCCCTGGTACGGGCCCTGCCCTTGTCCCTGATACGGACCCTGGTGCGGGCCCGGCCCCTGGTACGGCGACTGGTGCTGGCGCGGGGCCGTGGAGTTCATGGGCAGCTGGGCCAGGATGCGGCGGGCGTCCATGGCGACGTCGGGGGTGACGATGACGTCGTAGTTGGAGGCCAGCACCTGGTTGGTGGAGGTAAAGTCGCGCTTGCCGCGCTGGGCGGCATAGCCGATGATCGCGAACAGCATCCAGAACGCGGCACCCAACAAGATGGCGGTGAAGACGTTCACATAGGGTCCGCCGGCGGTGCCGGAGGTGCCGTCGAAGAAGGACAGCAGGACGCCGATGAACAAACCAAACCAGGCGCCCGTCATGGCGCCGGAGAACGCCACCCGGGGGTAGCTGAGCTTGCCCGTGACCCGCTCGACCATTTTCAGGTCATTGCCCACGATGGAGACGTGCTGGACCGGGAATTTCTCGTCAGCCAGGTAGTCAACGGCTTTTTGCGCGTCGAGGTAAGACGTGTAGGAGCCAATGGTTTCCCCTGTCGGGACAACACGTGCCTCATCAAAGGGTCGGGTACGTCCAAAGATGTTAGCCATATCTCCATTGTTCACCATCTTCCTGCACATTGGCTGGAGTATCGCTGGTAGTGAAATAGCCGGGAGCCGGGGGTTACGCCAATGTCCGTCCGGGGAAGTAGATTGTAAGGGTGAGCACACAACCTACGCGCATCTTTGTTGCGCGACTCCTGGGCCTTGACGTCTTCGACCCCCTGGGCGACCGTCTGGGCAAATTGCGGGACGTTGTGGTCCTCGGACGCGGGGCCCCCAACGCGGCACCCCACGCCGTCGGTATCGTCGTCGAGGTTCCCGGCAAGAAACGCGTGTTCGTGCCGATGACCCGGCTGACGTCCATGGACCAGTCGCAGATCATCTGCACCGGCCTGGTCAACCTACGCCGCTTTGAGCAGCGTGGCGCCGAGCAGCTGGTGGTGGCGGGCATCTTTGACCGCAGGGTCACCCTGGTGGATGGCAGCGGCGACGCCGTGATCGAGGACATCGCCATGGACCAGCAACGCAACGGCGACTGGCTTGTCACGAAACTCTTTGTGCGCCGCGGCACCTCCACCTCGCGGCTGCGGGGCCTGCGCCGCGGCCACACGCTGCTCATCGACTGGGCGGACGCCCATCCCAGGGACGCGGCCGAACCGCAGGGCGCCCTGCACTTCGTGGCCACCCACGAGGACCTGAAACCGGCCGACTTCGCCGACGCCCTGCAGGAGATGAGCGACAAACGCCGGGTGGAGGTTGCCGGCGAACTGCAGGATGAACGCCTGGCCGACATCATGTCCGAGCTCCCCGAGGAGGACCAGGTCAGCCTGCTGTCCGCCCTGGACAACGAACGCGCCGCCGACGTCCTGGAGGAGATGGACCCCGACGACGCCGCCGACCTCCTCGCCGACCTTCCCCAGGCCAAGGCCGAGGAACTGCTCTTGCTCATGGAGCCCGACGAGGCCAAGGATGTCCGGCGCCTGCTCCAATACGAGGAAGGCACGGCCGGTGCGCTCATGACGCCGGTGCCGGTGATCCTGCCGCCGGAAGCCACCGTGGCCGAGGCGCTGGCCCACGTGCGCAGCGAGGACCTCTCCCCCGCCCTGGCATCCGCGATCTTTATTTGCCGCCCGCCGCTGGAAACGCCCACGGGCCGTTTCCTGGGCGTGGTCCACATCCAGCAACTGCTCCGCAGCGCCCCGCCCGAACAGTTGGGCACGCTGGTGGACAAGAACCTGGAGCCGGTCTCCGACCAGGAGGACATCAGCGTGGTCAGCCACATGATGGCCTCCTACAACCTCAACGCCCTGCCCGTGGTGAACCGAGAAGGCCGCCTGGTGGGGGCCGTGACGGTGGATGACCTGCTTGACCACCTGCTGCCCGAAGACTGGCGCACCCACGATGACGGCGCACCCATCAGGAAATTAGGAGGACGCATTGGCTGAACGGCACCATGCCAAGGGCGGCGGCCTCGATACGCCCATGGAGCTGAAGTCCCGGCTCCTGCCCAACCTGGCCGGCGACCCCGATCTGTTCGGCCGCTTCGCCGAACGCTTTGCCCGCTACATGGGCACGGCGAACTTTCTGCTGTACATGACCATTTTTGTGGTCGTCTGGATCGCCCTGAACGTGGTGGGGCTGTTCGGGCTCAAATGGGACCCCTATCCGTTCATCCTTCTCAACCTCTTCTTCTCCACCCAGGCGTCCTACGCGGCGCCCCTGATCCTGTTGGCCCAGAACCGCCAGGACGACCGCGACCGCGTCCAGATCGAGCAGGACCGTTCCCGCAATGAACGCAACCTTGCCGACACCGAGTACCTCACCCGTGAGGTCGCGGCGCTGCGCATTTCGCTGCGCGAGGTGGCCACCCGCGACTTCGTCCGCTCGGAACTGCGCAGCCTGCTCGAGGAGCTCCTGGCCATCTCCGAGGACGGTGAACCGGTCAGAGACTCCCGTTCCCCGCGATCCCCGGCCACGAGCACCATGAAGACGGTCTCGGCAAAACGCACCAACAACTCCTAAGGCACCTCCCCATGAACGCCCCCACTGCCGCCTCGCTGCAGGCCGCCCTTGCCACCGTCATCGACCCCGAGCTGCGCCGGCCCATCACCGAGCTGGGCATGGTCGAGTCCGTGGCGGCCGACGACGGCGGCCGGGTACGCGCCGTCGTCCTGCTCACGGTGGCCGGTTGCCCCCTGCGGGAGACCATCACCCGGGACGCCACGGCGGCCCTCATGGCCGTGGCCGGCGTGACGGGCGTGGACGTTGAGCTGTCCGTCATGACGGCGGAGCAGCGCGCGGCGCTCAAGGACCAGCTCCAAGGCGCCGGGGCCGTGCGCGGTATCCCGTTCAACGAGGAATCGTCGCTGACCCGGGTCTACGCGGTGGCCAGCGGCAAGGGCGGCGTGGGCAAATCGTCCGTCACCGTCAACCTGGCCTGCGCCATGGCCGCCAAGGGGCTGCGCGTGGGCATTGTGGACGCCGACATTTACGGCTTCTCCGTGCCGGCGCTCATGGGCATCACCCAGACGCCTACCCGGGTCGATGAGATGATCCTGCCGCCCGTGGCCCACGACGTGAAGGTCATCTCGATCGGCATGTTCGTCACCGGCAACCAGCCGGTCGCCTGGCGCGGGCCCATGCTGCACCGGGCGCTGGAACAGTTCCTGACCGATGTGTACTTTGGCGACCTTGACGCCCTGTTCCTGGACCTGCCGCCGGGCACCGGGGACGTGGCCATCTCGGTGGCCCAGCTGCTGCCCAAGGCCGAGATCCTGGTGGTGACCACCCCGCAGGCGGCCGCCGCCGATGTCGCCGAGCGGGCAGGCGCCATCGCCGTGCAGACTGGCCAGAAGGTGGCCGGCGTCATCGAGAACATGTCGTTCTTGACGTTGCCGGACGGCACCACCATGGACTTGTTTGGCTCCGGCGGCGGCGAAATCCTCGCCAAGCGGCTCAGCCAAACCGTCAACGCCACCGTTGAACTAATGGGCCAGATTCCGCTGGACGTGGCCCTGCGCGAGGGCGGGGACATTGGCGCACCGATCGTGCTGGCCAATCCCGAGTCGCCGGCCGCGGCGGCGCTGCTGGGGATTGCCGATAAATTGGCGGTCCGCCCTCGCGGCCTTGCCGGCATGAGCCTTGGCGTCACCCCACGCTAGCCGCAGACAGCCTCCGAAAAGACCGATTGCGCAGATAAGGCGACTCCCAACGCTTGGGAGTCGCCTTATCTGCGCAATCGATTTTGTGGAGCGCGGTGCTTAGGTTGCTTCGAGGTCGAACGGGGCCAGCTGCCCCACGGCCAGGCGCTCGACGGGCGTTTCGGCCGGCACCGACTCGATGGCCTTGTCGTCGTCCTTGCCGAGCATGGAGGCGATGGCTGCGGCAGGTGCCGTCTTGAGGGAGTTGAGCGCGTCGACGTCGTCGTCGTCCAGCAGGGCCTCGCGGATGATCCGGCGGGGATCGTACTGGCGCGGGTCCAGCTTCTTCCAGTCGATGTCATCGATATCGAGGCCGGCTTCATCCTTGATGGTTTCGCGCGCGCCGGAAGCCATCCGGCGTACTTCGCGGATGAGGTTCTTCAGCTTGTCCACGTAGCCCGGAAGCCGCTTGGGGCCGATCACCAGGAGTGCCACAATGACAATCAGGACCAGCTCGGGGGTATTGATACCAAACACGTTAGGAAGATTACCCTCTCAACACTCAAAGCAACGATTCCGCGGGGGTAATGATCTTTTTTGGTCGTTGGCTTGCTCTTACATGACGGTGGAACAGCGTTGCGCCTAGTGCATCCCGACGATTCTCGGCAGCGACAGCAGCGGCTTCTTGGGCGTGCGCACATCCTTGCTGCGTCCCGGTGCCCGGTCCGCCAACGATTCGCGCAACATCGCCCGGCCGCGGTGGATGCGGGAGCGGACGGTGCCAAGTTTGATGTTCAGGACGTGGGCAACCTCGTCGTAGGAGAGCCCCTCCATGTCGCACAGCACGACGGCGGCACGGAAGTCCGGCGGCAACGCCTCCAGGGCGGCGGCGATGTCCACGTCGAGGTTGTTGAACTCAAAGGTGCGTTCCGGTCCGGGATCGGCACCGGCCAGCCGCGACTCGGCGTCCTCGGCCAGGGCGTCAAAACGGATCCGCTGCTTGCGGCGGGCCTGGTCCAGGAACAAGTTGGTGGTGATGCGGTGCAGCCAGCCGTCCAGGGTGCCCGGCTTGAAGTTGGCCAGGGATTTGAACGCGCGGACAAACACCTCTTGGGTGAGGTCCTCGGCGTCGAACCTGTTGCCCGTGAGGCGGTAGGCGAGCCGGAAGACCTTCGTTGAGTGGTTCTCCACCACTTCATCCCAGGTGGGCGGGGTCCAGGCCGGCTCGATCGGCTCGGCTGGAACGGCGGTTTTCAACGCAGGCACGGCTGTGGAGCTGGTGGCTGAACTCATGGCTGCACCTCTTTTCGTACGGCTTGCGGCTGCACTGAATCCTCGAAGAACCTGCCCGGGAAATGGTTCCCAAGTCCCCATAGTGTGCCAAACAAAGCTGACATTTAGCTGAAGAAGTGAGAAATTCAGCCCACGGCGCAGGCAGTAGGCTAGAGGGACCCACCGCGAGAGTATAGGAAACACCACCCATGAGCGCCGACAAGTCCACCAGCTGGTCCTACGCAGAGGGCCTGCCCGTGGAAGATGACGTCTTGCGTCGCGCCCGCGAACGCTCACACGAGCTGGGCTTGTTCCCCGTCAGCACCGGCGTCGCCGCCGCCCTGACTGTATTGGCCGCCTCCTCGAAGGCCCTGACCGCCGTCGAGGTTGGCACGGGTGCCGGCGTATCCGGCGTGGCCCTGCTGCGCGGATTGGGCCCCAAGGCCGTGCTGACCACCATTGATCCGGACGTGGACCACCTCAGGGCCGCCCGTGAGGCGTTCATCGAGTCCGGCTCCCCCGCCAACCGCACCCGCACCATCTCCGGCCGCGGCCAGGACGTGCTGCCCCGCCTGACCGATTCCGCCTACGACCTGGTGTTCATCGACGCGGACAAGCCCAGCTTCCCCGAGTACGTGGAACAGGGCATCCGGCTGCTGAAGTCCGGGGGGTTGCTGATCATCAATGACGCCATGGACAAGGACAGGGTTTCCAACCCGGCCATCCGCGAGCCCGGAACCGTGACCCTGCGCCGCGTGGGCAAGCTGATCCGCGACAACGAGGCCCTGGTCTCGGCCATGCTGCCCACCGGCGACGGCCTGCTGTTGGCGGTCAAGCGCTAGCAGGGCCAGCACATCTGTGCGGACTCACACGCAATACACGACTTAAACGCCAAGCGGGGCGGCTGGTGCCGCCCCGCTTGGTAAATCGGTGTCCCGGTAAGTATGTGTGCAGCCGTGGGCTACTCGGTTACTCCGACCAGGCATTCCTTGAGGCTGCTGGCCTCGTCGGCGTTCATTTCCACCACGAGTCGCCCGCCGCCTTCAAGTGGCAGTCGCAAGATCAGGCTCCGCCCTTCCTTGGTCACTTCCATTGGACCGTCGCCGGTTCTGGGTTTCATGGCGGCCATCAGGACTTCCCCTTTTCATAGTACGAACCAACCGGTCTGTGGGGTTTCCCCACTGGCAGGTTCGTGTTGTATCCCTCACAGTCCATTATTCCGTATTTCGACCGCCGGG
This sequence comes from Arthrobacter sp. ERGS1:01, assembly GCF_001281315.1. NCBI lineage: Bacteria > Bacillati > Actinomycetota > Actinomycetes > Micrococcales > Micrococcaceae > Arthrobacter > Arthrobacter sp. ERGS1:01. The sequence continues at coordinate 2,933,392 of NZ_CP012479.1, forward strand.
CGCTAATCGGGCACGCCCACGCGGGGACCAAAAACTTCCCGGAGTGCTAGGGCGGCCAGCTCACGCCGGTGTTGATGGTGGTAAATTGCCACAACCATACAACCCACACGATTTGCAGCACCGTGAACATGAGCAGCACGCTCCACCGGTAGGCGCGGGATGTGGAGATGAACGCGGCGGCCAGCGCCAGCGGAAACAGCGGTAGCATCATCCGGAACGTGCTCGATTGCGGGTCAAGCACCGCCAACAGGTACAGCAGGTAGGCGCCGCACCATACCGTCAGGTCAACGCCGATCCGCCGCACGGCATGCGAGTTCAGGTACAGGGCGGCCAGCCCCACCAGCAACACCGGCAGCAGCGGCCCCCAGAGCGGGCCCACCAGCTTCACACCGGCGTTGAACCACGGCAGGAACAGCTGCAGGTGCGTCCCGCGCCAGGCCGTCTCCGTGTCCGTGTAGGCGCTGCGGTCCCCCGTCACCCACCAGGCTACGAGCATCCAGGCGAACGCCATGAAACCGCTGACCACCAGCAGGACCACACCCGATACCATCTCCCGGACTGGGAACGGCTCGGACCGCCGGCGCCACCAGCGCAACAGCAGGTGGATGCCGACGACGGCGGCAAACGGCACCCCCGCCGGCCGGGACAGGCACAGCAGGATCACCACGGGCACGGCGAGCCAGTATCGTCGCCGGATCAGCAGGTACAGGGCCGCGGCCAGCAGGAAGGTGCTCAGCGATTCCGCGTAGGCCACCTGCAGGATCGGCGCAATGGGGAACATGGCAAAGAAGGCAACGCCCCACAGCGCGGTGGTTGGTGAGGCAAAGCGGCGAAACAGGACGTAGATCATCAGGGCCGCGGCAAACCCGGCGACCGTGGCCACGAGCGGCCCGGCCACCATCCAGGGCAGGCCCGTGACGCTGTTCAGGCCACGCGCGAGCAACGGGAACAGCGGGTAGAACGCCCATTGGTTGGGCTGCGCCGTGCCGTCCGCGTTGCGGGGAATCGAGGTGGGATAGCCGCCGTTGAAGATGCGCTCGTACCAGCCGGCGTCCCACCGGTTGATGAACGTCAGGTAGTCCGGCCGGTCCCCGCCCCACGGCGACGCCCCGGCGTGCCAGGCGGCCCCGGCCAGGATGAGGAAGGAGACAAGGCGTGCGGCCGCATAGAGCAGCGTAACCTTCAGCCACCATGGCGCCGCCCGCAGCGGGGCCATGAGCCGGCGAATCGCGGCAAAGAGGTCGTCGTTGAAAGTGGGGCGCGCGGTTTGGCTGCCGCTCACGTCTGCGCGAGGGCCCCGGCCACCCAGCACCCGGGTTGGTGGTCGTTGGCCAGGCCGATCGCCTGCATCATGGCGTAGGCGGTGGTGGGGCCCACAAAGGAAAAGCCGCGCTTCTTGAGGACCTTGGCCAGCGCCGCCGATTCAGCGGTCTTGCCCGGGATCGGGGTATCGGGGTGCCGGGGAACGGCGGGCGCATGGTCGCGGAGCAGGGACGAAAGCGATACGCCGTCGGGCAGCTCCAGCAGCGCCCGGGCGTTGCCGATCGTGGCGTTGATCTTCATCAGGTTGCGCACGATTCCGGCGTCGGCCATGAGCCGCTCAACGTCCGCCTGGGTAAACTCGGCCACGGCCGCCGGCTCAAAGTTGGCGAAGGCGGACCGGAAGGCGTCGCGTTTGCGCAGGATCGTGATCCAGCTCAGTCCGGACTGGAACGCCTCCAGGCTCAGCCGTTCAAAAAGTTCGCGTTCCCCGTCGACTGGGCGCCCCCACTCCTCGTCGTGGTAGCGCTGGTATTGCTCGTCCCCGGCCATGCCGGCCCATGCGCAGCGGGCCCGGCCGTCGGCGCCTACAACGACGTCGTCCATGCTCACGCGTTCAGGGTTGGTGCGGATGGGGCCGGGGAGTCCCCGGCGTCGGCGTCTGGGGCGGGCGCGGCAGCGACAGCAGTGCCGGGCTCGACGGCGTCGACCGTGGCCGTCACGGATCCGGCGGCCCCTTCCAGCTCGGCAATGCGCAAATCCTTCGCGGCCAGCTCGTCGCGCAGCCGGTCAAGGACCTCATCGACCTGGTCCATGCGGTAACCGCGCAGGCCCAGCGCAAACCGTAGCTTGTCGACGTCGGCCGGCGCCGGTTGTGCGGGCAGCAGCACCGGCGGAAGCCCGGAAACCGGCTCGCCCAGGCCGTCGTGGTAGATCTCGGAGTCGTCGTCCGGCTTTTTCAGGCCCACCACGTAGACGGCCACGGCGGCGGCCAACATGACGGCAAGGAAGATCAGGAAGTAGGTCACACCTCCATCGTGCCAGATCCGGTGCCGGGACGGTGGCACCGCAGTGGCGGATTACGTCAGTCCGCGTCGACCTTCGCACCGGCCTGGCCGGCCATGACGAGGGCCACGGCTTCCTCGGGTGTATCGGCCAGCTGGAGAATGTCCATGTCACCGGGTGAGACCAGACCTTCGGCAACCATGGTGTCCTTGATCCAGCCCAACAACGGCGCCCAGAAAGCGCTGTCCACGAGCACGATCGGGAACTGGGTGACCTTGTTGGTCTGCACAAGCACCATCGCCTCGAACAGTTCATCGAGGGTGCCCAGGCCACCGGGGAGCACCACGAAGCCCTGCGCGTACTTCACGAACATGGTCTTGCGGGCAAAGAAGTAGCGGAAGTCCACGCCCAGGCCAACCCACTGGTTCATGCCCTGCTCAAACGGCAGCTCAATGCCCAAGCCGATCGAGAGCCCGTTGGCTTCGCTGGCGCCGCGGTTGGCGGCTTCCATGGAGCCGGGCCCGCCGCCGGTGATGACGGCGACGCCGGCCTCGGCCAGCAGCCTGCCCACCTCGACGCCGATCTTGTAGTTGCGGCTTTCCGGCTTGGTACGGGCCGAACCGAACACGCTGATGGCCGGCCCAATGTCGGCGAGCGCGTCAAAGCCCTGCACGAACTCGCTTTGGATGCGCATGACCCGCCACGGGTCCGTGTGCGTGAAGTCATCGCTCTGCGGTGTGTCCCTCGGGGTGTCAAGGAGCCGGGAGTCGGCGGTGGAGCCTTCGGGCGCGCCCTTCCGCCACCCGCCAAAGCGTTGCTTCTTGAGACGGGCGGGCCTGCTGGATCCGGTGGGTGCACTCATAAATCCAAGGTTACGCGACAGTAGGGTGTGCCCACGGGCTGCCGGCCGGGGCGTGTTGGCGGCACGGCGGCTTACGGCGAACGCGGATCCTCGGTAGATTCTCCCCATGAGCACTCAAGCGCAATCCCGGTCACTGGTGGAGCTGGTGGGTGTCAACAAGCATTTCGGCGATCAGCATGTGCTCAAGGACATCAACCTTGCGGTGGCCCGCGGGGAGGTCGTGGCGGTGATCGGCCCCTCGGGGGCCGGAAAGTCCACGCTGTGCCGCGCCATCAACCGCCTGGAGACCATCGATTCCGGCACCATCAGCATTGACGGCCGGGAGCTTCCGGCGGAGGGCCGTGCACTGGCCGCCCTGCGTGCAGAGGTGGGCATGGTGTTCCAATCATTCAACCTGTTCTCGCAGATCACCGTCCTGGACAACGTGACGCTGGGCCCGGTCAAGATCAAGGGCATTCCCAAGGCCGACGCCGAGGCACGCGCCTTTGCGTTGCTGAACCGTGTGGGCGTGGGCGGGCAGGCGGACAAGCTGCCGGCCCAACTTTCCGGCGGCCAGCAGCAGCGCGTGGCCATTGCCCGGGCACTGGCCATGGACCCGAAGGTCATGCTCTTTGACGAACCAACCAGCGCCCTCGACCCGGAAATGGTCAGCGAGGTCCTTGACGTCATGACCGCCCTGGCCCGGGACGGCATGACCATGGTGGTGGTCACGCACGAGATGGGTTTTGCCCGGAAGGCCGCCAACCGGGTCGTGTTCATGGCCGATGGCCAGATCGTCGAGGAAGCACCACCGGAGGAGTTCTTCACCAGTCCGCGCAGCACGCGCGCCAGGGACTTCCTCTCGAAAATCCTGCGCAACTAGAGGGGCTGCGCGGACGAAGCTGCGCCGAACTCGTGGCGGGTTTTGCGCCCGACAGTGTTCAGCGCCAAACCCGCACCGGGTTCTGCGCATAACCGTCCGGGCTATGCCAGCCAGCGGGTCAGCGCGGCGAGGCATGCGCGGATGTCGTCCGCGGCCACGTGCTCGTTGTCGCTGTGGGCAAGGAGCGCATCGCCGGGGCCAAAGTTGACGGCCGGGATGCCCATTTCGCTGAGCCGGGCCACGTCGGTCCAGCCGTACTTGGGCAGGGGTTCGCGCCCCACGGCCGCCACGAACGACGCCGCCGCCGGCGCGTTCAGGCCCGGTCGGGCACCCGCCGAGGAGTCGGTCCGTACCAGCTCGAAGCCTGTCAGCAGTTCGCGCACGTGCGCCTCGGCGTCGTCGGGGGTCTTGTCGGGGGCGAAGCGGTAGTTGATCTCCACCACGCACAGGTCGGGGATGACGTTGCCGGCCGTGCCGCCGTGGATCTTCACGGCGTTCAGGGATTCGCGGTAGTCGAGCCCGTCCACCCGCACGGTGGCGGGCTCGTAGGCGGCCAGCCTGGCCAGGATGGGCGCGGCGGCGTGGATGGCGTTCTCCCCCATCCATGCCCGGGCCGAATGCGCTGCCAGGCCGTGGGTGGTGACCTCGAAACGGATGGTGCCGTTGCAGCCGCCCTCCACCGTGCCGTTGGTGGGTTCGAGCAGGATCCCAAAGTCGGCATCCAAAAGCTCGCGGTTCTCGCGCACCAGCCGGCCCAGCCCGCTCTTGACCGCGGCCACTTCCTCGTGGTCGTAGAAGATGAACGTGATGTCCTTGGTCGGCTCGGCGACCGTTGCCGCGATGGCCAGCTGTACGGCCACCCCACCCTTCATGTCGGTGGCGCCGCGGCCGTAGAGCACGTCCCCATCCCAGCTGCTCGGCACGGTGCCGCGGGAACCCTCGGCGGTAGGCAGCGGCACGGTGTCCAGGTGGCCGGCCAGGATGATCCGCTCGGCCCGGCCCAGATTGGTCCGCGCCACGATGGAGTCGCCATTGCGCGTCACCTCCAGGTGTCCCAGGGCGCGCAGGGCGGCCTCGACGACGTCGGCAAGTTCGGCCTCATTGCCGGAGACGCTTTCAATGTCCATCAGGGCGGCCGTCAAATGGGCCACGTCCTGGCGAAGGTCGAGGACGGGCGCGGCGGGGTTATTTTCATGGGTCACGGGCCCAGTTTACCGGGGCGGAGAGGGCCCGGAATTTTCTTTTGAATTGCTTCCAATCCGGTTGCGGCGATGCTCCGAAGTACTCTCTGACAGCCCGCACCGCACTGCAGCCAATGGAGCAGCGGCAAGGGAAGCAAGTGGAACTTATCCGCTTTCAAGGTACGGAGAATCATCATGAACACCACCAAGAAGTTCGGCACCCGCAAGAGCCTCAGCCTCGGCATGGGCATCCTCGCCATTGCCGCAATGAGCATGACCGCTTGCAGCGGTACCACCACTGCCTCGAGCTCAACGTCTTCCGCTCCCGCCATGACCTCCGCACCTGCGGCTACCTCGATGGCACCCGCCGGCGACCTGGTCGGCTCCGGTTGTGCCGCCTACGCCGCAGCAGTGCCGAGTGGTGCAGGTTCGGTTGCCGGCATGGCCGCCGACCCGGTCGCCACCGCCGCCTCCAACAACCCGCTGCTGAAGACCCTGACCGCAGCGGTCTCCGGAAAGCTGAACAAGGACGTCAACCTGGTTGACACGCTGAACTCGGGACAGTTCACCGTCTTCGCCCCCGTTGACACCGCCTTCGCCAAGATTCCGGCCGCCACCATTGACGGACTGAAGACCGATTCCAAGACGCTGACATCGATCCTGACCTACCACGTGGTCCCCGGCCAGCTCTCCCCCAGCGAGATCGACGGAACCCACGCCACGGCAGAGGGCAGCACCCTTGACGTCACCGGCAGCGGCGACAACATCATGGTCAACGGCGCCAAGGTCATCTGTGGCGGAGTCAAGACGGCCAATGCCACCGTCTACCTCATCGACACCGTCCTGATGCCGCCGGCCAAGAAGTAACAAACACCGCATCCGGCAGCAACACGAATTGTAAGGATGACCATCATGGGCGGGGATCGTGGCAAGGTAGACACCATGCGTTTACCTTGGCTGCGAGCAGTGGAACCACTGGCCCCGCCGACCCATGAGGACTTGATCCGCCTCGTCGCCCTCGGCGACGAGGCGGCCTTCGAGGAACTTTACGATGCCGTGGCACCCCGGGTCTTTGGCCTGGTGCGCCGAGTGGTCCGCGATCCATCCCAAAGCCAGGAAGTCACCCAGGAAGTCTTCGTTGACATCTGGCAGCAGGCGGCCCGCTTCGATGCGGACAGGGGCCGGGCCATGTCGTGGATCCTGGTCATCGCCCACAGACGGGCGGTGGACAGGGTAAGGGCCAGCCAGGCAAGTATGGACCGCGACATGCGCCAGGGCATCAAGGAGTTCCAGGAAAGCTACGACGACGTCGCAGACACCGTGGAAACCGCAATGGAGGCAGAGCGCGTACAGCGGGCACTGGCGACATTAACAGAACCACAACAGGAAGCCATCAGATTGGCCTACTACGGTGGATATACGCACCAGGAAGTGGCAGAGCTGCTGAAGATCCCGGTGGGCACCGTGAAAACAAGAATTCGCGATGGCATGATCAGGCTCAGGGACAGGTTAGGAGTGGCGTGATGGAAAAACAACTGCATTTGCTAACCGGCGCCTACGCCCTCAACGCCGTCAACGACGCCGACAGGGCAGACTTTGAACGCCATGCCCTGGGCAACGCCGAGACCCGTGAGGAAGTTCGCACACTCAGCGCGACCGCTGCGCTGCTCGCCTACGGCACGGCGGAGGAGACTCCCCCGCCGGAGCTGAAGGCCAACGTCATGGCCGCCATCCGCAACACCCGCCAGTTGCCGGCCAGCAACGTGGTCCGCGACATTTCCTCGGCCCGCAGCCGGTCCACGCACGCTGTTCCCGTGCAGCGGCGCCGCTGGGTTCCCCTGGTCAGCGCCGCGGCGGCCCTTGCCGTGCTGGGCGGCGTCGGCGTAGGCGGCTGGGCGATCGGCCAGAACTCGCAGAGTTCACAGGTTGCCGACTCAAAGAACATCCAGCAGCAACAGCAGGCACTGCTGGCCATCATGGCATCCTCCGACGCCAAGATCGCCACCTCGAGCATTGCCGACGGCGGAACCGTCACGGTTGCCTCTTCCGGCAAGGCCAACCAGGCCGCGGTCATGGTCCGGAACCTGCCGGCACCTCCGGCCGGCAAGACCTACGAACTGTGGTTCATCTCGGCCACGGGCGCCGTGGCCGCCGGCCTCATGAACGACCACGATCCCGCGGTGCCGAGCATGCAGGTCCTTGACGGTCCGCTCGGCGGCGCAACCCACGTGGGCATCACCGTGGAGCCCGCGGGCGGTTCACCCAAACCGACCACCACTCCCATCCTGGTGCAGGCCCTCTAAGACCCGGGCTTACGGCTCAGCGAAGGCCCGGACGACGGCGGATCCCCACATTGGGGGTCCGCCGTTTCCAATCCGCGGCGCAACCGGCTCCGAAGTACAGGCAAGCATTGCTACCAGTTCCATCCCGGTAGCCACACCTGTGCACGTCAAATCAGTACTAAGGAGCCCGTCATGGGACCGGCCAGCAAACACAAGGGCACCACAAGCAAGGGCAAGGCGACGCATTTCTGGTGGGGATTGTTCACCGGCGCGGCCATTGGCGTGATCGCGGCCGGCGTGCTGTTTGCCGTGGCCCAGATTCTGTCGGCATTCTTCGCCACCGTTTCCTCCCCGCTGACCTCGATGGGGTCCACGTTCATCGACTTCACGCCGCCGTGGATGAAGAACTTCGCCATCGCCACCTTTGGCACGAACGACAAGACCGTGCTGTTGCTCTCGCTGACCGTGGGCGCGATCGTCCTGGCCGCGGCCGCAGGTGTGGTGGCCCGCAGGAAGTTCGTGGCCGGCGCCGCCATGGTGGTTGCCTTTGCCGTGGTTATGGGGGCCTGCATCATCTCCCGTTCCGGCGCCTCTGCCGTTGACCTCGTCCCGCTGCTGGTGGGCACGCTGGCCGGACTGGCGGCCCTCCGCTACCTGACCAACGCGGGCGCTGCCAAGCCAGTGCCGGCCGAGCAGGACGACGACGCCCCCGCCCTGCCCAGCAGGCGCACCTTCCTGGTGAGGTCGGCCCTGGTGGCGGGAGCCGCCATCGTGATCGGCGTGGGTGGAAACATCCTCTCCTCGGCACGGAACACGGCCCGGCAAGTGCGTGACGCGCTCAAACTGCCGGCGCCCAAGACCCCCGCCCCAACACTTCCCGGCGGCGTCCAGTCGGCCGTGTCCGGCGTGACCCCGTTCGTCACCCCCAACAACGACTTTTACCGGATCGACACGGCCCTGATCGTGCCCGAGGTTGATCCGAACCAGTGGGAGCTGCGGGTCCACGGCATGGTCGAGGAGGAATTCACCATGTCCTTCAACGACCTCCTGAGCGCCGAGCTGCTTGAGACCTACGTGACGCTGACCTGCGTCTCCAACGTGGTGGGCGGCAATCTGGCCGGCAACGCGAAATGGCTCGGCTACCCGCTGAGCGAGGTCCTGGCCCGGGCCAAGCCGAAGCCGGGCGCCGACATGGTGCTCTCCACCAGCGTCGACGGGTTCAGCGCCTCCACCCCGCTGCCGGTCCTCCAGGACGCCAACCGCAACGCCCTGCTGGCGGTTGGCATGAACGGCCAGCCGCTGCCGCTGGAACACGGATTCCCCGTGCGGATGGTGGTGCCGGGCCTGTACGGCTATGTCTCCGCCACCAAATGGGTGGTGGATCTGGAGGTCACCACCTTCGCGGCGAAGACCGGCTACTGGACAACCCGCGGCTGGTCCTCCCACGGCCCCATCAAGACCGCCTCCCGGGTCGAGGTGCCGCGGGCGTTGGCCCGGGTGCCCGCCGGCAAGGTAGGCATCGGCGGCACCGCCTGGGCGCAGCACACGGGCATCTCGAAGGTGGAAATCCAGCTCGACGGCGGCCCATGGCAGCCGGCGGTCCTCTCGGCCGAGGCCTCCGTGGACACGTGGCGGCAGTGGTCGTACATGTGGGACGGCGCCACGACAGGCACGCACAATGTGAAGGTCCGCGCCTACAACGCCCAGGGCGTGCTGCAGATCGAGGAGCAGGCCCCGCCGGAGCCCGACGGCTCCACGGGCTGGCATTCCATTACGTTCACGGTCGTATGAGCCGACGGAGCGGGGCGGGTGAGGCGTGCGGGGCTGGACGGCTTTTCGCCACCGCCCGGCGTATCGATAGACTTTATCCATGACGCAGACACCCGCCTCCCCGACAGCTTCCGACGCCACCGAGCGCACCGCCCATGGATTTGGCCTGGCCACGATCGCCGACGGCGGAGCCGTGCTGGACGTCTGGTTCCCCGCCCCGGCCCTGGGCGCCGGCGTTGATTCCCTCGGCGCAGCCCCCGACGCCGATCCCGAACTTTCCGCACTTGCCGAGGCCGGCACGGATGCCGACCGCGGCGTGACCCAGAAAGTGGTCTTTGCCCAGATCGACCTGGACGCCGCCCCGGCCGACGCCGTCGACGCCTACCTGCGCCTGCACCTGCTCTCGCACCGCCTGGCCGCCCCGAACTCGCTGAACCTCGACGGCATCTTCGGCACCCTGGCCAACGTGGCCTGGACCAACTTCGGCCCCGTCCCGGTGGAGGGCTTCGAGCTCACGCGTGGCAAGCTGCGCCGCCGCGGCACCGTCATCGTCTACTCCGTGGACAAGTTCCCGCGCATGGTGGACTACGTGATGCCCACCGGCGTGCGCATCGCCGACGCCGACCGCGTCCGCCTGGGCGCCCACCTGGCCGACGGCACCACCGTCATGCACGAAGGCTTCGTCAACTTCAACGCCGGCACGCTCGGCGCCTCCATGGTGGAGGGCCGCATCTCCGCCGGCGTCGTTGTTGGCAACGGCACCGACGTTGGTGGCGGCGCGTCCATTATGGGCACGCTGTCCGGCGGCGGCAAGGAACGCATCACCCTGGGCGAGCGCGTACTGCTCGGCGCCAACTCCGGCGTCGGCATCAGCATCGGCAACGATTCCGTCGTGGAGGCCGGCCTGTACGTGACCGCCGGCACCCGGGTGCGCGTGCTTGGCCCGAAGAACGACGACGGCGAGGACACCACCGTAATCGTCAAGGCCAGCGCGCTCTCCGGCAAGGCCAACCTGCTGTTCCGCCGCAACTCCAGCACCGGCGAGGTCGAGGTGCTGCCGCGCAAGGGCTCCACCGTGGAGCTCAACGACTCCCTCCACAGCAACTAGGGCCGCTTGACCTCCGCCACGATCGGCGCCCTGCCGTGAGGCGCGGCCGCGCCTTCACCGCCTGGATTACCGTCACGGCGGTGGCGGCCGCGTTGCTGGTGGGCGGCGGCATCTGGGTGTCGAACTACCTCAAGGATGCGTTCGCGCCCGGGCTCAGCGTTGGCTGCACGGCCGCCGTGGGAACGGCGTCGTTCCGCCTGACCACCGAACAGGCCCAAAATGCCGCCCTGATCTCGGCCATCTCGGTTCAGCGGGGCATGCCGGCACGGGCGGCCTCCATTGCGCTGGCCACGGCCCTGCAGGAGTCCAAGCTGCGGAACATCGACTACGGGGACATGGATTCCGTGGGCTTGTTCCAGCAGCGCCCCTCGCAGGACTGGGGCACGGCCCAACAGATCATGGACCCCGTCTACTCGACCAATGCGTTTTATGACGCCCTGGACAAGGTGGACGGCTACGTGGACATGCCGTTGAACGACGCCGCCCAGATCGTGCAGCGCTCGGCGTTCCCGCACGCCTACGCCCAGCACGAGGACCTGTCCCGGGCCTTTGCCTCGGCCCTGACCGGCCAGACGCCCGCCACTTTCAGCTGCACGCTCCCTGCGGCCACCACGGCGGGATCCCCGCAGGACCTGGAGACGTCGATCCACGCCGAACTGGGCCAGATCCCGGTCACCTCCGGCGGATCCGCGGCGAACGTGCAGCTGGCGGTCACGGACTCCGTGGGTTGGGCTGCGGCGCAGTGGGCCGTCGCCAACGCGTCGGCGCTGGGGATCACCGCCGTCAGCTACGACGGCCAGGAATGGGACCGGGCCGCGAACGACTCCGGCACCAACGTTGGCTGGAAGCCGGCCAAGGACCCGTCCCCGGCCGGCCAGGTTACGGTGCTCCTGGCAACCGCGCCCGCAGCGCCCTAGGCGAGCAGCACCTAGACGAGCAGTTCCACCACCGGCTGGACGTAGCTGAGGAATGTTGGCTGGTCGTCGAGGAGGTGCTGGCTCATGATCAAGCGGTTCGGCTCAATGAACCAGGCGCGCTGCTCGGCCAGCGGCATCTCCACGATCGTCAGGGTGAAGTCCCGGGCGCTGCGTCCCAATTCCATCTCGCGGTTCTGCACCAGGTCCGCCAGGATCTTGTGCCCGCCCAGGGTCTCCCGTTCGGCCGCCATGAGGGAATAGGCGCTGTTCTGTTCGCGCGCCCAGGTCAGGGCGGCACCAAAATGGGCCTGGACCACACGGTGCAGGGCCGGCATGGCGGAAAATTCGGGGAAGTCCGGCGGGGTCATGGATGCCTCGGTCTCGGGATAGCCGGCCAACAGCTCCGTCCACCACTGCTCCCATTGCTCCCGCAGCGCGTCGGTGCCGCCGACATGGGCCGTCAGCCGGCTGTGGTCTGCTGCCCGGATGTGCGGCTCCGCATGGGAGAGGGCGGGGCTGCCGGCACCCGTCAAACCCGCCACGTCGCGAATGTAAAGGGCTATCATCATGGGCCCGCAGGTATCCATGGTGATGCGCCAGCCGGGTCCACCCGTATGATGCATAGTTATCGCCTCCAGTAGCCGCCGGACATCCCGCGGCACTCCCTCATTCAAGATTACTCTTCCCCAGGGTTTTCTGGGCGGGCAATCAGGAAGCGGCTACCCTTCCAGCAGTGACACCAGGTGGCGGCGCAGCGTGGCCTGGCCCTGTTCCGGGGCCGACCACCCGGGCTGGAGCACCAGGCGCAGGCTCAGCCCGTCCAGCACGGCGATCAGCCGCTCGGCCTCGTCAACGGGTTCGGGGTTGCCGGCCATGAGCCCGCTTTCCAGCAGTTGCAGCACCACCCGGCCGACGACGGCGCCGGTGGCCCGGTAATCGTCCTGTGCCGCGTCGGAGAGCCTGCCATCAGTGCGGGCGGCCAGCATGAACTCCATGTGGACCACGGCCTCGGCCCGGCGTTGCGCATCCAGAGGGAGCAGCTCCTCCAGGACCACGGCGCATTCGTCCACGAGTGCGTGGGCATCGGACGGCAGGCTGCCGGACTCGAGTTCCTCAAGCTTGTCCAGCGCCCGCAGGTGGATGCGTTCGGAATTGACCCGGAACGCGAATTCCATCAGCTCGGCCTGGTTGTCGAAGTAGTGCCGTACGGAGCCAAGCGCCAGCCCGGCTTTCTCCGCCACGTTACGTAGTGAGGCTTGTGTCAGTCCACGGTCGGCAATGACTTCGAAGACGGCATCTGCAACAAGTTCGCGGCGGTCATCCGCGTCAACAATTTTGGGCACACATCTTTTTTAGCACAGATGTTTCGCCCTTGTGGTGCCGGCTACTTGGACTGGCCGTCCCTGGCCGAGGCACCCTTCTTCGATTCGACGATCCAGAGCACCACCAGGACCACCGTGATGACCGCTGCACCTATGACGAACGGGAACAGCTCGGAGTGCCCGGCAAGTGCCACGACGCCGAGAACAACGGTGACAAGCCCCAGGGCCAGGGCGGAGGACTGGACAAGCATTTTCAACATTCGTAATTCTCCTGAAGTGGATGGGATTTCTTGGGGCCGGGTACACGACAGCGGCGGGCGGCGATCCGCAAGGGAAAGCCGCCCGCCGCCGTCGAGGTCTCGACAGGCTCGACCACCGGTGGTCAAGCCTGGGGCCCCGGCCGCGAGGGACCCGCTGCGAGCTTGCGAGCAGTGGGAGCGGCCGGGGAGCGGGAGCATAGGTTAACGCGAGGGGTACATGCGCTCCGGTTCGCCTGTGTACAGCTGGCGCGGGCGGCCGATCTTGGTCTGCGGGTCCTTCATCATTTCGCGCCACTGGGCAATCCAGCCCGGCAGGCGGCCAATGGCGAACAGCACCGTGAACATCTTTTCGGGGAAGCCCATGGCCTTGTATATCAGGCCGGTGTAGAAGTCCACGTTCGGGTAGAGCTTGCGGGAGATGAAGTATTCATCCGTCAACGCAACTTCTTCCAGGCGCATGGCGATGGCCAGGAGTTCGTCGTTGCCGCCGAGCTTCTCGAGGATCTCGTGCGCGGTTTCCTTGACGATCTTGGCGCGGGGATCGTAGTTCTTGTAGACGCGGTGTCCGAAGCCCATGAGCTTGACGCCGGCTTCCTTGTTCTTCACGCGCTCGACGAACTTCTCAACGGGCTCGCCGCTGGCCTGGATATCGCGGAGCATGTTCAGCACGGCCTCGTTGGCGCCGCCGTGCAGCGGGCCGAACAGGGCGTTGATGCCGGCGGAGACGGACGCGAACATGTTGGCGTTCGCGGAGCCCACCAGGCGCACCGTGGAGGTGGAGCAGTTTTGTTCGTGGTCTGCGTGCAGGATCAGCAGCAGGTCAAGGGCCTTGACCACTACGGGGTCCATCTCGTAGGCCTCGGCGGGCAGGCCGAAGCTCAGGCGCAGGAAGTTCTCCACGAGGTTCATGGAGTTGTCCGGGTACAGCATGGGCTGGCCGATGGACTTCTTGTGCGCGTAGGCGGCGATGACGGGCATCTTGGCCATGAGACGGATCGTGGCCATCTCGACTTGCTCGTCGTCGAACGGGTCCAGGGAGTCCTGGTAGAACGTGGACAGCGCGGACACGGCCGAGGACAGCACCGGCATGGGGTGGGCGTCGCGCGGGAAGCCGCCGAAGAAGCCCTTGAGATCCTCGTGGAGCATGGTGTGGCGGCGGATCCGCTGGTCGAACTTGTCCAGCTCCGCCGGGGTGGGCAGGTTCCCGTAGATGAGCAGGTAGGACACTTCCAGGAAGCTGGAGTGCTGGGCCAGTTCCTCGATCGGGTAGCCGCGGTAGCGCAGGATTCCCTCGTCACCGTCGATGAACGTGATCGCGGAGGAGGTGGCGGCCGTGTTGACGAAACCGGGGTCGTAGGTGACCGCGCCGGTGTTCTTCAGCAGCTTGGACACGTCATAGCCGGCGTTGCCTTCTACGGCTTCGATGCGCGGGAGTTCAAGTTCTCCGCCGTCGTAGCGCAGTGTTGCACTCGTGGAATCAGTCATGGAGTCCCCTTCATGAGGTGGCCTTTGTGAGGCTTTGCTTAGATCTATGCTACTTTTCCGCCCGCGGGGTTCACCGCGCACCGTAAGACTTGTGTGCGGCTCAGCAGTAGAACGAGTCAGCGAATAAAGCGCACGGTGGCATAGATGTCTACCTACGAAACTACCGCTTTAGAGCCCCTCAACACTAATCCTGCGCCGTATTTTGCGCCGATGTGCGCGAAATCGCTAAGAATTCACCGTGAGTCTTTGCACGGTCGCGGCGATTCTTTCGTCGCTTCCGGTCAGGGCCACGCGGATGAATCCGTTGCCGGCTTCGCCGTAGAACGTGCCCGGTCCGGCCACGATTCCCAACTCGGCCAGCCGCCCGATGGTGGTCCAGGTGTCCTCCCCCGCCGTGCACCACAGGTACAGGCCGGCCTCGGAGTGGTGGATTTGCAGGCCAAATGCCTCCAGCGCGCCCACGAGCTGTTCGCGGCGGTTGCGGTAGAGGGCCTTTTGGGCGCTGACGTGGGCGTCGTCGCCGAGGGCCACGCGCATGGCTTCCTGCACGGGGTAGGGCACGATCATGCCGGCGTGCTTGCGGCTGTTGACAAGGTTGGCCATGATGGCCGAATCCCCGGCAACAAAGGCCGCCCGGTAGCCGGCCACATTGGACTGCTTGCTCAGCGAGTACACGGCCAGCAGGCCATCGGTGCTGCCGCCCGTGACGCGCGGGTCAAGGACGCTCGGCACGGCTTCGCCGCCGTTTTCCGGGTCCCACTCCCCCCAGCCAAGTTCGCCGTAGCACTCGTCGGAGGCCACGACCGCGCCCATTTCGCGCGCCTGGGCCACGATGGCCGAAAGTGCGTCGACGTTGCGGACAATTCCCGTCGGGTTGCCCGGGGAGTTGACCCAGACCAGGCGCACCCGGGCACGGGTGTCGGCGTCGAGCTCGTCAAGGTTGTCCGCCGCAACCGCGGTGGCCCCGGCAAAGACCGCACCCATGTCATAGGTGGGGTAGGCGACGGTGGGCCGGACGACGACGTCGCCCGCTCCCAGCCCCAGCAGCATCGGCAGCCACGCCACCAGTTCCTTGGAACCAACCGTGGGCATGACGTCGTCGGGGTTCAGTCCGGGCACGTTGCGGCGCCGGGCAAACCAGTCCACGATCGCCTGGCGCAGGGCCGGCGTACCGTGCGTGGTGGGATACCCGGGGGCGTCCGCTGCCGCCACCAGGGCGTCCTGGATCAGCGCCGGGGTGGGGTCCACGGGGGTGCCGATCGAGAGGTTCACCACACCGTCGGGGTGCTTGGCCGCCGTCGCCTGGTAGGGCGCCATGGCGTCCCAGGGGTAGTCGGGCAGACGCAGTCCAAACGGGGCGCGGTCAGGGGCGTGCTGTGCCGGGGTGGAGGCCATAACTGTTCGCTCTAGTCCTGGTTCTGCGGGGGCAGGGCCGCAACGAAGGGGTGGTCGGTGTGGGTGTTGCCGATCTTGGCGGCACCACCCGGGGAACCGAGCACGTCAAAGAACTCCACATTGGCCTTGTAGTACTCGGCCCACTCGTCCGGGGTGTCGTCCTCGTAGTAGATGGCCTCCACGGGGCACACCGGTTCGCAGGCGCCACAGTCAACGCATTCGTCGGGGTGGATGTAGAGCGAGCGTTCGCCTTCGTAGATACAGTCAACGGGGCATTCCTCAACACATGCCTTGTCCTTGACATCCACGCACGGCTGCGCAATTACATACGTCACGTCCCGACCTTCCTCGCAAAAAGACTCATTGTCCGAACTTGATGCCGGACACGTTCATTATCCCCCACGCTACGCCCCCTCGCACCACCGCCCGGACCGGTACGACTTAGTATGAAGACGTGAACCAAGCACTTGCACGCCTCGCCGGCCTCCCCCTGGGCACCCGGGTGGTGGTGCGTTACCGGATCCCCGGCGGCAGCACGGATGCGCTGGGTGAACTGGCGGCGCGGGATGCGCTCAGTTGCACCGTCGCCACGCGCACGGGCGAGGTGGTGGTGGCGCTGGCCGATGTGCAACTGGCCAAGGAGGTGCCGCCTCCCCCGCCGCGGCGGGACCGGCGCATCATCTAGGACGGCGCCGCGCAGGGCGATTGCCCCGGCGCTACTTTCGCGGCTTCTTTGCCCGGAGCACGCCCAGGGCCACGAGCCCCGTGAGAGGCGTGACGACGGCGATTCCGTACAGCCACACGAGGCCCTGGAGGTTGTTGGAGATCATGCCGAAGCCGCCCAGTTGCAGGGACAGCGTGCCGGCGCACAGGTAGGCCGCCGCCCCGCAAAGCACCACGACCCAGGCATTCCTGCTCCACAGCCCCACGAAAAGTTCGACGGCGGCCAGCATGACCAGCGCCGCCGCGGCACCCACTGGAATCACAAAGCCATTGCCGAACCAGGCATGGCCGTGCAGTGACGTGCCGAGCAGTCCCGTGCCCAGGCCGGCCGCGACCGCGGCGACCACCACGGCCCAGCGGCGCGGCGGCGGCAATTTCAGCTCGCCGTGCTCCAGGCCGGGATCCAGTTGATCACTCATTCCGGTCCCCGCCGTTTCGCCCCTCGCCTGGCGCTGCGCTGGCATCAACAAATTCCTCGATGCCGGAGATGTCCTTCCAGACATCGTCGGACAGCGCATAGCGGTCCCCGGCAACCGTGATCTGGGTCCGGTGCGCGCGCATGGCCTCCGTCTTGGCGTCCGTGTCGCCATGCACGGCAATCCGCGGAACGCCGGGTTCCAGGGGTCGCTCGGGGCGGTCGCTAACAATGGCAAAGACGTGCGGGACGGTCCAGGCATCCTGCCCGTCGGCCGGGGTTTCGGCCAGGGCAAGGGCCGCCATGACAAGGTCGTGGGTGCGCACGTGGTCGGGGTGTCCGTAGCCGCCGTCGGCCGCGTAGGTCACGACGGCGTCCGGCCGGACGTCCCGGATGGCCCTGGCAGCCAGGGCCGCCAGCTCCGCCAGCGGTGTGCGGGAAAGTGATCCGGGCAGGACGGTGCCGGCGGCCATGGCACGGCCATCGGGGCCCCACTGCATGCCGGAGTCGCGGAAGGTGACGGGGCCCGATTCGGGGGCCGCGGGTCCCTGCCCCAGCCAAATGTGCTCGCGCACGCCCAATGCGGCCAGGGCTGCGGCAAGTTCCCGTTCGCGAACCCGCGCCAGGCCGGTGCCGTCCGCCGGCGTGCCAGATTCCGCGGCGGCCCGGCCCACTTCAAGGTGCACCAGCTCGGGCGGGATGACCTCGCCCAATTCCCCGCGGGTGCTGGTCAAGAGCACCACGCGGGCGCCCGCCGCGGCGTAGGCGGCCATCGTGGCACCTGTGACAAGGGTTTCGTCGTCAGGGTGGGCGTGCGCGAAGAGCACGGTGGCGTCGGGGCCGACGCCGGGCAGCAGGTGGGCGGGGCTGGTGTCCATGCCACCAATCTACTCGCTGGCCGGCGCCGGACCCCAATGACGCCCGGGCACGTGCACCGGGCACAGAAAAGGCCGGCACCGCCCAATCCGTGAAATCACGTAAGGAGATGCCGGCCTTTGTCCGGTGGCTAGACCAGCAGTGTGGCGCCGGGAATGGCGTTGAGCAGGTCCTGCGTGTACTTCTGTTGCGGGTTGTTGAACACGTCGTCGGTCGAGGCGGCCTCGACGACCCTGCCCTTTTGCATGACGGTGACGTGGTCGGCGATCTGCCGGACCACGGCGAGGTCGTGCGTGATGAACAGGTAGGTCAGGCTCAGTTCTGCCTGCAGTTCGTTGAGCAGGTTGAGCACCTGGGCCTGGACCAGCACGTCAAGGGCCGACACCGCCTCGTCACAGATGATCACGTCCGGGTTCAACGCCAGGGCCCGCGCGATGGCGATGCGCTGGCGCTGGCCGCCGGAGAGCTCGTTCGGGTAGCGGTGCATGGTGGCCGCAGGCATGGAAACCTGGTCCAACAGCTCGCGCACCTTCTTTTCCCGGGACTTGGAGTCGCCGATCTTGTGGATCTTCAGCGGCTCCTCAATGGTCCGGAAGATGTTGAACATGGGGTCCAACGATCCGTACGGGTCCTGGAAGATGGGCTGCACGCGGCGGCGGAAGTCAAAGAGCGGCCTCCCCTTCAACGTGGTCACGTCGGTGCCGTCGAACTTGATGCTTCCCTCAGTGGGCGCCAGCAGGCTCAAGGCCATTTGCGCCACGGTGGACTTGCCCGAGCCGGACTCCCCCACGATCGCCATGGTGGTACCGCGCTTGACGCTGAAGGAGACATCGTCCACGGCCTTGAAGTCCGTGGACTTGCCCAACGCGCCGCGCAGCTTGAAGACCTTGGTGAGGTTCTTGACCTCGATCAGGTCCTCGCCCTTGGCGGCGGCACGGCGACCGGTTGACGCTGCGGCCGGCTGCGCGTCCGCGGGTGCGGGCTCGCTGACCTTGGTGGAGGTCAGTCGCCGTGACGCGAGCGACGGCGCGGCGTTGACGAGGCGCTGCGTGTACGGGTGTTGCGGGTTGCGCAGGATCTCCAACGCGGGGCCCGATTCGACAACCTGGCCCTTGTACATGACGACTACTTTTTCGGCACGTTCGGCGGCAAGGCCGAGGTCGTGCGTAATGAGCAGCACGGCGGTGCCAAGCTCGGTGGTCATCCGGTCCAGGTGGTCAAGGATCTGGCCCTGCACCGTCACGTCCAGTGCGGACGTGGGCTCATCGGCGATGAGCAGGCGCGGCCGGCAGGCCAGGCCGATCGCGATCAGCGCGCGCTGGCGCATGCCGCCGGAGAACTCGTGCGGGTACTGCTTGGCGCGGTTCGCCGCGTCCGGCAAGCCGGCCTCGGAGAGCACCTCCGCCACGCGCTCCTTGGAGTTGGCGCCGTCCAGGCCGTTGGCCTTGAGCGTCTCCTTGACCTGGAAGCCGATCTTCCACACGGGGTTCAGGTTCGACATGGGGTCCTGGGGAACCATGCCGATCGAGTTGCCGCGCAGTTCGATGATGCGCTTTTCGCTGGCGTGGGTGATGTCCTCGCCGTCGAAAATGATCTTTCCGCCGCTGACCCGCCCGTTGGAGGGCAGCAGGCCAATGGCCGACAACGCGGTGGTGGACTTGCCCGAGCCGGACTCGCCCACGATCGCCACTGTTTCACCGGGCATGATGGTCAGGTGCGCGTTGCGGACCGCGTTGACGGGGCCGTTCTGGGTGTCGAAGGTGATCGCCAGGTCGCGGATTTCCAGCAGCGGCATGTCGTCGTTCCTGGGTGCTGCGGCGTTCACGGGCATACCTTTTTCATTGTTGGACATGGCCGTCACCGCTTCCTTGCTTTGGGATCGAGCGCATCACGCAGCGCGTCACCAAGCATGATGAAGCTCAACACGGTGATACACAGCGCAAGGGCCGGCCACAGGAGCACGGCGGGGTTGTTGCGCACCTGCGACTGGGCCGCGGCGATGTCATTACCCCAGGACATGACGGTGTCCGGCAAACCCAGTCCCAGGAAGGACAGGGTTGCCTCGGCCACGATGAAGGTACCGAGCGAGATACTGGCCACCACGATGATGGGAGCCAGCGAGTTCGGCACTACGTGGCGGACCAGGGCATTGAAGCGGGAAAGCCCCAGCGCCTTGGAGGCGGTCACGAAGTCCGCGTTGCGGTTCTCGATCACCGCTCCTCGGGTGATACGGGCAATCTGCGGCCAGCCGAAGATCACCAACACCAGGACCACGGTCCAGACGCTGCGGTTGTCGCGGAAGGCCGGCAGCTGCATCATGACGATGGCGCCGAGGATCAGCGGCAGGGCGAAGAAGATGTCGCCCAGGCGGGCCAGGATGGCGTCAAGCCAGCCGCCGTAGTAGCCGGCGAGGGCGCCCATGACTCCACCGATGATCAATACGCCGATCGTGGTGAACAAGCCCACCATGAGGGAGGCGCGCGTGCCATAGATCATGCGGGCATAAACATCGCAACCCTGCAGCGTGAAGCCAAGCGGGTGCCCCGGCGCGGGACCCTCAGCCGAGTTGGCGAGCGGACAGGTCGTGGGATTCTCAGTGGCGAACCACTGTGGGAAGATCGCCACGACGACCACCAGCACGATCAACAGGGCGGAGATGATGAACAACGGCTGCTTGCGCAGGTTGTGCCAGGCGTCGGCCCACAGGCTCAACGGTGCGGCGGTTTCATCGACCTTGTCAACGGCGGCCAGGGGGGTCTCCTCCAGCGGTGCCACATAGTGTTCAATGACCCGGCTGGACACTTTGCCCTGCCGGGCGGACGGGGTTGCCGTCCGGAGGTTCTCATTTTCGGGTGTCAGGTTCTCAGACATAGCGAATCCTTGGGTCGAGCCAGGCGTACAAGAGGTCCACAACAAGGTTGGCCACCACGAACACGATGACCAGGATGCCGACGACCGCCACGACTGTGGGGGTTTCCCCGTTCAGGATGGCCTTGTACAGCAGGTTGCCGATGCCGGGGACGTTGAAAATGCCTTCGGTGACGATGGCGCCGCCCATGAGCGAGCCAAGGTCGGCACCGAGGAAGGTGACAACGGGAATAAGAGAGTTGCGCAGGATGTGCACCAGCACCACGCGGCGGCGGCTCAGGCCCTTGGCAGTTGCGGTGCGCACATAGTCGGCATTCATGTTCTCGCTGATGGACGCGCGCGTCAGTCGAATGACGTAGGCCAGGGAGACAAGACCCAGGACGAGGGCCGGTAGGACCAGTTCGTTCCAGTGTGCCGCACCGCTGACGGTCGGCTTGGCCCAGCGAAGCTGGACGCCGACCACGAGCTGGAGGACAAAGCCAAGCACGAAGGTGGGAACGGCGATGACCACGAGGGATGCGACCAGGACCGTGCTGTCGAACAGCTTGCCCTTGCGCAGACCGGCGATGACGCCGAAGAAGACACCAAAGATGGCTTCGAAGGCCAGTGCCATGATGGCAAGACGGGCCGTAACGGGGTAGGCGCGGCCAATGACGGCCGAAACTTCCTGACCGGAGAAGGTCTGCCCCAGGTTGAGGGTTACAAGGTTCTTGAGGTACAGCCCGTACTGGACCCAGAAGGGCTGGTCGAGGTTGTACTGTGCCCGAAGGGCGGCCTCGACGGCGGGAGCCATCGGCTTGCCGCCGGACAGTGCGGCGATGGGATCACCGGGGGTTGCAAAGACGAGGAAATATACCAGCAGCGTTGCGCCGAAAAAGACGGGAATCAGCTGCAGGAAACGGCGAAGCGTAAACATGACCATTACGGCGTCACCACTCCCCGCGTCCCAAATCGCGATTCGTTCATGAAATTACCTGTTCAGTAGTTGTCAGTACAGGGCATGCGCGGGATCTCTCCGCTGCACGTTGTACGGAAAATAACACATATGTGTGTCAATAGCACATAAGGGGAACCCGGCGCCCCCACGCCGGGTCCCCCTAGATGCAAGGCGTTAGTAAGCGTTGTTACTTGCCCGTGATGTCGTAGTACAGCGGAACACCGTTCCAGCCGAACTCAACCGTGTTGACGTTGTTGCTCCACACGCCCTGGACTGCCTGGTACCACAAGGGGATAACCGGCAGGTCCTTGAGCAGGATTTCCTGGGCCTGGTTGAAGATCTTGTTGCCGTCTTCAACCGTCTTGGCCGACAGGCCTTCGGTCAGCTTGGCGTCGAACGCCTTGCTGGAGTAGTCACCGTCGTTGGAACCAGCACCGGTGCCGTACAGCGGGCCGAGGAAGTTGTACAGCGACGGGTAGTCAGCCTGCCAGCCGGCGCGTGAGGCACCGGTCAGCTTCTTGGTGTTGACCAGGTTGCGCATTTCCTTGAACGTGGCAATCGGGTTCAGCTGAGCCTTGATCCCCAGGTTGGTGGAGATCTGGTTGGCCATGGCCGTGATGTATTCCTTGTTACCGGCACCATCGATGTTCGAGGTGATGGTGAAGACCTTGCCTGCGGGCCAGGGGCTGATCTTGTCAGCCTGTGCCCACAGTTCCTTGGCCTTGGCAACGTTCAGGGTCAGCACGTCGGCGCCGGGCAGGCTGCCGTTGTAGCCGTCCAGGACGGGCGAGGTGAAGTCCTTGGCGATCTGCTTGTTGCCGTAGAAGATCTTGTCGATGATCTGCTGGCGGTCGATCGACATGGAGATGGCCTGGCGGCGCAGCTGGCCGGCCTCGCCGGAGAACTCGGGCAGGTAGCTCGGGATCGTCATCGTCGCGTTGCCGGCGTACGGCTGGTTGACGAAGCGGCCTTCGAAGTCGGTCTTGAAGTTCTGCAGGCCGCTCGGCGGGACCTGGTCCAGGACGTCAAGGTTGTCGGACTGCACGTCGGTGTAAGCGGCGTCGGTGCTGTTGTAGAACTTGAACGTCACACCGCCGTTCTTGGCCTTGCGCGGTCCGTTGTACTTCTCGTTCGGGACGAGGGTGATGGACTGGTTGTGCGACCAACCGTTGGCGGCCAGCTTGTACGGGCCATCGCCGACCGGGTTCTGGCCAAATGCGGCCGGATCCTTGAATGCGGTCTCGGGCAGCGGGTAGAACGCCGTGTATCCGAGGCGCAGCGGGAAGTCGGACTCCGGTGCGGAAAGCTCAACGGTGAAGGTGTGGTCATCCACAACCTTCAGGCCCGACATCGTGTCAACCGTGGACTTCTCGGCGCTGACAGCGTCGTAGCCCTTGATGGACTCGAAGAAGTAGCTGTTCAGCTGTGCGTTCTTGGCGGCGGCACCGAAGTTCCAGGCATCCACAAAGTTCTTCGCCGTGATCGGCGTGCCGTCGCTGAACGTCTCACCGGACTTGATCTTGATGGTGTAGTTCTGCGCGTCCGTCGTGGTGATGGAATCGGCGAGTTCGTTCTGAATCGCGCCCTTGGCGTTGTAGCTGACCAGGCCCGAGAAGATGAGGTCCATGACGCGACCGCCACCAACCTCATTGGTGTTGGCGGGCAGCAGGCCTTGCGCCGGTTCGGTGCTGTTGGCTGTGATGACCTTCGTGGTGTTCCCGGTTGCGTTGTTCCCGCCGCCCGTAGAGCCGCCACATGCGGTGAGGGACATGGCAAGAACAGCAGCCAGGCCCAGTGCTTTGGAAGTGCGCGAGTAACGCATTCCGCCTCCTTGGTTATGAAATGGTTGCAAGTCGAAACAAGAAAACTGCTTGGCCGCCAACTTCTTCGTTGAAGCCGACGTGTCTCAACTCATACCGGACTAGGCTACCGGCAAAACATTACTTGCAAGTAATCCAGAGCACATTGGGACCAGATCTTTACCGAGATGAAACCTTAAAGCAACAACAGCCCGCCCCGGCGAAAGCCGGGACGGGCTGTTGAAAGTTGCTGCTACGAGGCGCTGGCCGAGGCCAACTGCGCGCTATGCCTTGGCGCGGCTGCGGAAGGCCTTGGCACGCTCGGAAGCGTCCAGGATGACCTTGCGGATGCGGATGGCTTCCGGGGTCACCTCGACGCACTCGTCTTCACGGGCGAATTCGAGGGACTCTTCCAGCGTGAGGTTGCGCGGCGGGGTCATGTTCTCGAAGGTGTCCGAGGAAGCTGCTCGCATGTTGGTGAGCTGCTTTTCCTTCGTGATGTTGACGTCCATGTCGTCGGCGCGGGAGTTCTCGCCCACGATCATGCCTTCGTAGACCTCGGAGGTGGGCTGCACGAAGAAGTTCATGCGCTCCTGGAGCTTGATCATGGCGAACGGGGTGACGACGCCGGAGCGGTCAGCCACGATCGAACCGTTGTTGCGGTACTCGATCGGGCCGGCCCACGGCTCGTAGCCTTCGGCAATGGAGGAGGCAATACCTGCACCGCGGGTGTCGGTCATGAAGCGGGTGCGGAAACCGATCAGGCCACGGGCCGGAACGATAAATTCCATGCGGCACCAGCCGGTGCCGTGGTTGGCCATGTTGGTCATGCGGCCCTTGCGGGCTGCCATGAGCTGGGTGACGGCGCCGAGGTATTCCTCGGGTACGTCGATGGTCATGTGTTCCATCGGCTCGTGGGTCTTGCCGTCGACCTGCTTGGTCACAACCTGCGGCTTGCCAACGGTCAGCTCGAAGCCTTCGCGACGCATCTGCTCAACAAGGATGGACAGGGCCAATTCGCCACGGCCCTGGACTTCCCAGGCGTCGGGACGCTCGGTGGGGAGAACCTTCAGGGAAACGTTACCGACGAGTTCCTTGTCGAGGCGGTCCTTGACCTGGCGTGCGGTGACCTTGTGGCCCTTGACACGGCCGGCCAGCGGCGAGGTGTTGATACCGATCGTCATGGAGATGGCGGGCGGGTCAACCGTGATCAGCGGCAGCGGCTGCGGGTTGTCGACGTCGGTCAGGGTCTCACCGATGGTGATGTCCTCGATACCGGCAACGGCCACGATCTCGCCGGGGCCTGCGGACTCGGCCGGGACACGGGTCAGTGCCTGGGTGGCCAGCAGTTCGGTGATCTTGACGGACTTGATGGTGCCGTCGTGGCGGGCCCAGGCAACGGTCTGGCCCTTGGTCAGGGTGCCGTTGAAGATACGCAGCAGTGCCAGGCGGCCCAGGAACGGGGAGGCGTCAAGGTTGGTGACGTGTGCCTGCAGGACGCCGTCCGGGTTGTACGTGGGGGCCGGGATGTGCTCGATGATGGTCTTGAACAGCGGCTCAAGGTCCTCGTTGTCCGGGGCGGCACCGTTGTCGGGCTGCGTCAGGGACGCGCGGCCCAGCTTGCCGGAGGCGTAGACAACCGGAACGTTCAGGACGGCGTCGAGGTCCAGGTCGGGGACTTCGTCGGCCATGTCGGAGGCCAGGCCAAGGAGCAGGTCCATGGACTCGGCAACGACCTCGTCGATGCGGGCATCGGGGCGGTCCGTCTTGTTGACCAGCAGGATGACGGGGAGCTTGGCGGCAAGTGCCTTACGCAGCACAAAGCGGGTCTGCGGCAGCGGGCCCTCGGATGCGTCAACGAGGAGGACAACGCCGTCGACCATGGACAAACCGCGCTCAACTTCGCCACCGAAGTCGGCGTGGCCCGGGGTGTCGATGACGTTGATGGTCATGACCTGGCCGTCGGCGGACGGGCCGTTGTAGGCAACCGTCGTGTTCTTGGCCAGAATGGTGATGCCCTTTTCGCGCTCCAGGTCACCGGAGTCCATGACACGCTCTGCAACCACACCGTGTTCGGCAAAGGAGTGCGTCTGCTGGAGCATGGCGTCGACCAGGGTGGTCTTGCCGTGGTCAACGTGCGCCACAATGGCGACGTTGCGCAGGTCGGTGCGCGAGGCAGTGTTGAGTGAAGTGTCGCTCATGCGTGAAGACTCGTTTCAGTTGGGCCCGGCTGCAGGCCCGAAGCGGGCGACGGCAGAAAGTCACATTTATGTTTGGCCGTGAATGATCGGCAGATAACACCATTCTAGACGTAGTGCCAAATACGGCCTAGCCACTTTATCGCATGACGGGGCGTGTTTTTCGCCATCCGGCCGCTGCGAAGGCCCAAAATGGCCCGCTGTGGCGGATTTTCACCGTGGAAGCACGACGCCGGCGCGAGACTTCCGTGACGAAACTCACCCGCCGCCGTGGCTCGCCGGACGGCACGGGCGCCCGTTGGCGCGTGTCCCGGTTACTTCTGGAACTTCCAGTCCCAGACGTTCCACCAGACCCCGACGCCGACCGGCGAGTACCGTGCTCCGGTGACGTGCGGGCCCGTGGCCACCATGGCCGGGCGTTGGAACAGGGGCACCCCGTAGCCGGCTTCCCAGACGAGCTTGTCGATCTGCAGCTTCAGCGCGTTTTGCTTCGCGTCGTCGGAGGTGGCGGCGAGTTGCTCGGCCAGCTGGTCAACCACGGTGTTGGAGAAATTGTTCAGATTGGAGATGGCACCGGTCTTGAATACCTGCGGCACCTGGACGGATCCGGTGGCGTTGCTGGTCCAGCCGTACAGGGCCACGTCGAAGGCGCCGTCGTGCAGGGCCGCCTGCCACTTCCCGGCGTCCTTGCCGGCGTCGACCACCGTGAACCCGGCTTGTTCGGCGGAAACCTTGATCAACGAATACTCGATGACCCGGAGCGGGTCGTCCGAGTTGTACAGGATCCGCACGGTGGGTTTGGCACCCGCCAGGAGTGCTTTTGCCCCGTCGATGTCAACGTCCGCGAAGCCGATGCTGCCGTTGCTTGCGGAGGATTCCTTGTAGGTGGGCTGTGCCTGCAGGAACACGAAGGAATTGAGCACGTCCGCGGTGGGGTCCACGGCCCGGGAGGTGGTGTCCACGATGTCCTGACGCGGCACGGTCTTCATGAACGCCGTGCGGTAATCGGGCTTGGCCAGAACACCCTTGAAGTTCAGCACGGCCTGGTCAAAGCCGAGGCTCCGGCCCTGGTCAACCTTGACGTCCACGGTTCCCGGTGCCGTCAGCTCCGCAACGTTGTCGGCCGTGGCGGCGGGCGAGACGACGTCGGCGGTGTTGGCCCGCAACGCCGATATCTGGGCCTGTGCGTTGCTGTTGTAGTGGACGGTGATGGTGTCCAGGTCCGGCTTGCTCCCCCACACGTAATCCGTGTTGGGAGTCAGCACCAGCTCCTTGCCGGGCACGATGCTCTTGACCAGGTAGGGGCCGTTGGAGAGCGCGAGGGTGGGATCCGGCATCGACTTTGAATCGAAGCCGGTGTTCCAAAAGTCGGCCACCTTGCGCAGGGTGGGGTTCGGCGTGGCGGGTGCGCCGGCGTCGCCCTTGGGCAGTCCCAGGAGCAGCGCGGAGAGGGCGTCGGCGTCCTTGAGGCCCGAGCGGACGGCCACGATGTGCGCCGGGATGCTGACCACCGATCCCAGTGCCGTCTCCCAATCGGAGAACGGTTTGTTGTAGGTGAGCGTCAGGGAGGTGCCGTTGTCACCGATTTGCGGCAGCGAGGTCTGCGAGAGCCCCGTGGTGTCGCCGGCGAAGTTGAAATAGGCGGTGCCCTTGGTGACCTTGAAGTTCTTGTCCAGGGTGGCGTCGTTGTAGTATCCGGATGCGGCGGCCCACTGCAGGAGCAGGTCGGCGGCCGTGACGGGTTCGCCGTCGGACCACTGGACGCCGGAGTTGATGGTGTATTTCACCGTCAGGGGGCGGTCCGAGATTTTCTCATACTTGCCGAACTGGGTGTTGCGGACCAGTTTGAGGTTGTCATCGACGTAGTTGAACCCTGAATGAGTTGCGTAGTTGATCCGGGCGTTCGTCGCCGCAGTGCCCGTGACGCTGTCCGGGTTGAAGGAGGTGAACGGGCTCTCCTCGACCACGGTGACGTTGCCGCCGGGCGACGCCGTGGCGGCCGCCGTCGAGCCGTTGGGCTCCGGCGGCTGGCCGGTGCACGCGCCCAGGGCAAGTACCGCCGCGACAGCCAGTGCCGCTACCTTCGAAATGCGTCCGACGCGCATTCCACCTCCATTTTTCGATCCGAGAAGGACGTCAACGGGTGCCGGCGGCGTGCCGGACCCGGGATTGAGCCCGCCTGCCAGACTACCGCAGCGGGCTGCGGCGGCCTGTGGGTGCCGGCGCGGACCGGCCGCCTCTAATATCCGGTGGCGCCGTCGATGCACTCCCGCAGCAGGTCTGCGTGCCCCAGGTGGCGGGCATACTCCTCGATCATGTGCGTGTAGATCCAGCGCAGGTTGATGGCTTTGCCGCGGCGGAGCCCGGCCAGCGGCGCGTCGAGGTCCGCCACGGTCGCGGCGGTGGCCCTGCTGCGCACAATCTCGGTGTCGAAGTGCCGGGCATCGGCGAGGGCGGTTGCGACGGAGACGGCGTTGAAATCGGCGTCGGGGTCATCCGCGCGGAAGTGGGCGGGCTCATCCGTGCCGGCGGCCACATTGGAAAACCAGTAACGCTCCACATCGGCCAGGTGCCGGGCAATGCCGATAAGGGTCAGGGACGACGGCGGCACTGCGGGCAGGCACAATTGTTCGGCCGTGAGGCCGCCGAGTTTAATCGGCAGGGTTTGCCGGTAGAAGTCCAGCCACCCCTCCAGCGACTCCCGGTCGCCGGCCAGGAAATCCAGGTGGGTGCGGTTGTCGGGAACAACCGGGGTTCTTGCGGCTTCCATTGCTGCTCCTTGGGAATTCCGGCCCATGGCTTCGGCGCGGGCTCCTCCCGCAGCAGGCCGTGCGAGCTGTGGAACCACTCTAACGCCACGGGGTTTTCCTGTTGAGCGCTGGGTTGCGGCACGGCGTGGCGGACTTTCGGGGGTAGCCAGCTGGGGCCCGCGGCGGCAGAATCATGGCATGGACATCCGTATTCAGAGCATTTCCGTGGACTCCGCCGATCCGGCCCCGCTGGCACGATTCTGGCAGGCCGCCCTGGGCTGGCGCATCACTGAGGAGGACGCGGACGAGGTGGTGTTGGAGCCACCCGCTGGGAGCCCGGAGGACGGCGTCGTGCCCGACCTGTTGTTCCTGCGCGTGCCCGAGGCGAAAGCCGGGAAGAACCGGCTGCACCTTGACCTGCGCCCGGCAGACCAGGCCGCCGAGGTGGCGCGGTTGGAGGCCCTGGGCGCCCGGCGCGTCGACATCGGGCAGGGCACGTCCGTGACCTGGGTGGTCCTGGCCGACCCCGAGGGCAATGAGTTTTGTGTGCTGCGCGCCTATACGGAGGCCGAACTCGCGGAGTAGCCGTGCCTGTGGATATCTTCGAGCAGGAATTCCGGTTCGCTGGAAAAATTGCTTCATGGGAATCAGATACTTTGCGCTTCCGGTGCCGCCTCACTTGGTAGGGATTGCCCGCATCAATCCGCGGGCATTCCTGTCCGACCAGCACTTTTGGCAATCGTGGTCGGACCCGCCGGACCGGCCCGGGTTCCTGGACCTGGACAAGAGCTGGTGGGACCTGCAACAGCTTTTGGGCGGGCGGGAGGCAAATCCCCCGCGGCCGGCGTACGAGTTGGTTCGCGGTGAGGTGGCCCAGTACGGCTATGGCTGGATTCCGTATGACCGGGTCCTCTCGGCCGAGGAGGTCCTTGCCGTGGCGAACGACCTCGCAGCGGTGAGCATGGCCGGGCTGTACCAGGACTGCACGCCGTCGTTTTCCCCGGATTTGGCCGCCATCATGGACGGGCGAAGGAACTATGTGGAGTGGCATCTGGGCGAGGCCCGGAAGTTCACGGCCCAGCTGGCGGGCCTGGGTCTTGGGCTCATCTACTCCATCGGCTGACGGCCTGCGACTTAGTGGGTAACGTCCCACAGTTCCTTCCGGGTTCCGCACATATTCTGGGAAACAGACATACGCCGATCCTTGGAAGGTAGCCATGCCCGACTCCTCACGTCCATTGCGCAAACTTGGGTTCCTCACCATCGGCCTGTTCGATCCGGCGGATCCGGCGGCGGGGCACGAATCCACCTTGCAGGTCATTGAACTGGGCGAGCGGCTTGGCTTCGACACCGCCTGGTTGCGTCACCGCCACCTCCAGTTCGGCATTTCCTCCCCCATTGCGGTCATGGCCGCGGCCAGCCAGCGCACCTCGCGGATCGAGCTGGGCACCGCCGTGACCCCGGTGGGCTGGGAAAACCCCCTGCGCCTTGCCGAGGACCTGGCCACCGTGGACCTGCTCGCCGGCGGCCGCATCAACCCGGGGCTGAGCGTGGGTGAACCCATGCACTACGGCACGGTGAAGCACGAGCTGTACCCGGATTCCGCCGACGTCGAGGACTTCAGTTACGCGCGGGTTGACCGGCTGGCCCGTTTGATCGCGGGGGAACCCGTCCGGGAGTTTTCCGGGAAGCAAGGCGTTGTCGAGGAATTCTCCAACCGGGTGGAGCCACACTCCCCCGGACTGCGCGAACGGCTTTGGTACGGGGCGGCCAGCCGGAAATCGGCTGTCTGGGCCGGTGCCAACGGATTCAATCTGCTCACCAGCAGCGTGATCTTCGCCGAGGCGGATCAGGGACCATTCTTTGCCGACATCCAGCAGTCACAGATCCGCGCCTACCGTGAGGCGGCGTCGACGTCGGCCCCCGCACACGGATCGGCCCGGGTCTCGCAGGGGCTCGTGGTGATCCCCACGGACTCGGCGTCGGCGCAGCAGCGTGAGAAGTACCAGCGGTACGTCGACGAGCGCACTCCCCGCACGCTGGCACCGCAGGGACCAAAGGGCATGCTGTTCGCCCCGGACCTCATCGGGAGCAGCGATCAGATTGCCGAGCAGTTGCACGCCCATGCGGGGTTCCGGGAGGTCGACGAGGTGGCGTTCGCGCTACCGTTCAGCTTTGACCATGAGGACTACGTTCAGATCCTCACCGACATCGCCACCAAGTTGGGTCCGGCGCTGGGATGGGCGCCGGCGTCCGACGGGCAGCAAACGCCGTAGTGGGTTCAGGCCCGCCCGGCTAACGCGCTAAGACTGCTCAGTGGCGGTTCGGTGTACGCCGCGTTCGAGCTCGATGAATGCCCCGATCATAGCCCGGTACGTTGCCTCGACGACGTCTTCCGAGGCGCCCGCGGCGGCGGCTCTTGCCCGGGCGACTTCAATGACTTGCCGGACTCGCGCCGGTGCATCGACGGTCTCCACGACAACCTCCGTGCTGAGGGCTTTTGCCTTGCCCGCGGCTTCAACCCAGCCCTCGCGGACCCCGATCAGGCCAATGATGTCTTCATCGATCCGGTCGATGGCTGTGCGAATATCGGCAAGCGGCTCACTGCCGACCGGAGATGGGTGCGTCATGCCTCCGAGACTACCTTTCGCCCATTCGGTCCACGCTTCGCCAACCCACAGATCCCTGGCGTGTGCGCAGAGGTCAAACTTTCTATGAAATTCGTTCGAAGATCATCGTGGCCTGGATTCGATCACCGCCACCGAGACCCTTACTGCCCGAGGCTGCGGTCGTGATGGTGTGGAGGCGATAACCCAATGCAGCTTGCGCATTGATTGCCTTCTCCAGTTCGGTGAGATTTCCGGATCCAGTTCCCCAAAGCTTCTCCTTGAGGATTACTTGAAGGACAACGTAGCTCATGCCTTCTGGAGCCGGCCGCGGACGACCCCCGGCGACAGCTTCGGCCTCGATCCGGCCGACCATCCCGCCCAGTCCACCAGTCGCCGGCTTCGGAGATTGAACTTGATCGGTCCAGTTCTGTCCGTCCCACCATCGCGTCGTTCCGGAGCCGTCGTCGTACCAGCCTTCTTGCGCACCAGTTGCCACGTCATCGCCTCTCCTCGGAATCCCTGACAAGAAATAGTGGCATATCCACTGCGTGAATTCCATCAAATACAGGCGGTTGTACATGCAGGGACGGCGGGACATGGACGCACATGACCCAGATATGTTCGGTTGACCGAAGGCTCACGGGCGTATCAAAAGGTAGTCAGGTGAACCTGGATATTGAATCGTGACTCGACCACATTCCAGTTCAGGGCAGCTGGTTAATAGCTCCTGGGCGCCTTCACGCGCGTTCCTTCCTGTTCCATAGCTGATGCGTCAGTCCGCTGGGCGAGCTGACGGATTCGACGCTGAACCTGTCCTCCAATCCGGCAAGGTCATCCCAGATCCGGACACCGGCGCCAAGCACGATCGGAACGATCGCCACGTGCAGGAAGTCGATGAGATCGGCCTGCAGGAACTCGCTCACGGTCGACGGGCCGCCGCCAATCCGAACATCCAAGCCGCCTGCCGCATCCTGTGCAAGGCGAAGCGCCTCCTCCGGCGACGCATCGACGAAGTGGAAGCTGGTGCCGTTGGCGAACTCGAGCGTCTTGCGGGGAAAGTGGGTCAGGATGAACACCGGGGTCAGGAAGGGCGGCTCATCTCCCCACCACCCTTGCCAGCCGTCGTCGGGCCATTCGCCCGACTGGGGCCCAAATTTACGGCGGCCCATGATCTCCGCCCCGATGCCCTGGCCCCACATGCTGAACATGGCCCGATCAACGGTCACGGGGTCCTCGGTGCCATGGATGCCGTGGATGACGCGTCCGTCGAACTTGCCGAAAAGCGCCTCGGCTCCACCGATCGGCTTTTCGAGCGTCACGTGATCTCCGGCGGCATATCCATCTGAGGAAACGAGCAGGTTGTGGACTCGGGTTCGGACCATGGGAACTCCCTGTGTTGTTGAAGTCAGGAACCATTTGAACCCTAGCCCAGGGTGATTTCCAACGGCAATCATTTTCGACGGCAGGTGCCTGGCATGAGAATGGACGCCGGATGCACTCGGCCATGAAGTTGGTGCGTTCAGCGTCTCCGCTGGGCTCGTCGACGGCGGGTGGTTAGGCTGGGTGGATGGCGACAGTTATTCTCGTGCGGCACGGCCGCTCCACAGCCAATGCCACAGGGCTCCTGGCGGGCCGGGCATTCGGCGTCAGCCTGGACCAGATTGGCCGGGACCAGGCGGCCATTAGCGGAGACCGGCTTGCTCCCGTGCCGCTGGTCGGGGTGGTGTCGAGTCCTCTTGAGCGTTGTCGGCAGACCGCCCAGTTCATCATCGATCGCCAGACTGGCGCTCCGTACGCGCCCATTGACCCGGATCTCACCGAGTGCGATTACGGTCAGTGGCAGGGCCGCATGCTCAGTGATCTCGCGACCGAGGATTTGTGGCCGGTGGTCCAGTCGCAACCGTCCGCCGTCGTCTTTCCGGGCGGTGAATCCATGGCCGCGATGCAGGCCCGGTCAGTGGCAGCGATTCGACGCCACGACGCAGCATTCGAAGCCGAGCACGGGCCAGGGGCCGTGTGGGCGGCGGTGAGTCACGGTGACATCATCAAGTCGATCCTCGCTGACGCGCTCGGCATGCATCTTGACCTGTTCCAGCGCATCAACGTGGGTCCCGCCTCCATATCGATCGTGCACTACGGCGCCAGCCGGCCGACCGTCTACGCGAGCAACACCGATGCGGGTGATCTGTCGTGGTTGTCGAACGGCATCCGCTCTGGCGATACGCCGGTGGGTGGCGGTGCAGGGCAACGGGCGCCATGAAGCTCGTGGGCCTAGAATACTGACATGCGCACACGTGTTCACGAGTTTTCCTGGCCCGATCGGGTCGTCATTGGCACCATCGGCCTTCCTGGAGCGCGTACGTTCTACCTCCAGGTGCGCGCAGGAAAGCAAATCGTGAGTATCGCCCTGGAGAAGCAACAGTCGGCTCTGCTCGCGGAGAAGATCGACGAAATTCTCGACCAGCTCATCACCGTCGAGAGCAACCCCTTCAGCATTCCCACGGGGACCCCTATTGAACTTGTCGACAATGACCCGCTCGAGGCCGTCACGGAGCAGTTTCGCACCGGGGCAATGAGTCTCGGGTGGGACCCAACCACAGCCCAGATCGTCATTGAGGCCCACCCCCTCACCGATGACGACGACGCTGACGCTGATGCTGATGCTGATGCTGATGCTGATGCTGATGCTGATGACGAATCGCATCATGAGGACGAGGCCGCCGAGTCCGAAATGCTGCGCGTGCGAATGCCGGTGGGCAGCGCCCGCGCATTCGCCAAGCGCACCCGCGAGATCGTGGGTGCCGGCCGTCCGATGTGCCCGCTCTGCGGTTATCCCGTGGACGCCGACGGACACACCTGCACCCTTCCCGAGGTTTGATGCCAACGCCGGACCTCATGGCCGCCGAGCTGACTCTCACCGGCCGAATCACGACGGCTTCAAACGCGACATTCCTTGGCAGCATCGGCGACGTAACGGTGGTCTATAAGCCGATAGCCGGCGAAAGTCCGCTGTGGGATTTTCCGCAGGGAACGCTGGCCCACCGGGAGGTGGCCGCCTACCTGGTCTCGCAGGCCTTTGGCTGGGGCGTTGTGCCCCGCACCTGGCTGCGCGATGGTCCGATGGGCGAAGGAATGGTGCAGCTCTGGCAGGAGCAGGACCCCGCCCAGGACGCCGTGGACCTGATCGCGGCGGATCACGTGCCGGAGACAGGTTGGAAACAGGTCCTCAAGGGGCGGGATGAGAACGGTCGGATGGTCGCCCTCGTCCACGAAGACTCGCCGGCACTCAGGCGCATGGCGGTGTTCGACGTCGTCGTCAATAACGCCGACCGCAAGGGCGACCACATCCTTGCCCTGGCTGACGGACACCGGCACGGCGTGGACCACGGGCTCACCTTCCACCGTGACCACAAGCTGCGCACGGTGCTGTGGGGGTGGATGGGAGACGCTCTAACTGCCGACGAAGAAGACGGCATAGATCGCGTCAGCGAAGGACTGCACGGTGAGCTGGGCCGAAACCTGGCGGACTTGCTCACTGCCGAGGAAATCGAGTCTCTCGCCGCGCGCTGCGCCCGGTTGCGATTGGAAGGGCGGTTTCCCGCTCCAAGCGGTGAGATGTCCGCGGTGCCCTGGCCGCTATTCTAAAGGACTTGCGGCCACGGGCTTGGCCACTCGTTCGGTTAGCAGCAAAGTGCCTGCCGCATTGGCGTGGCCACCCTCAAAAAAGCGGATGGCCGCCAGGAACACGTGTTCCCGGCGACCCTCGCAAAAGGTTTCAAGCAGTCCAGCGGCTTAGACGTTGAAGCGGAACTCCACCACGTTTCGTAGCCGAACAGCCTCAGCGACAAATCCAATACACCCTATTCGTCGCGAACGACCGGCAGTTGGATCATGCAGACTATCGGTTAGGTAGATCCATCTCGACCGACAAACTCATTCGGCAAAAGTCAGCCAGGCGTTTGGCCGGCGCCGGTATGCGAACCTGAGCTGGGATCGACATCTCTGTCGCAGTCGAGACATAGACTCCAGCTATGGTTAAGGAACATGAAACGCAAGCAACAATCTTCAACGACTCATGGAGCCGACTCTCTTGGGTTGAAGATCAGGTCGAGAGAGTACGCAGGCTCGCGGAGCCATGGACTCTTTTGGCAAATCACGCGCGGTTAACGACGGCAATAGATGAATTGGCGACGAACGAAGGGCACTTTGAGTTCGAGGTTGGTGTCCACCCAACGCCGGAGCTGCCGTCCACCATCAATTTCCTCATCGGTAATATCGTCACCGACGCACGCTCATGCCTCGATATGGCCATAGATGCAATTTGGAGGAATTATGGACTAGATGAACACGGCGTACAGGTTCAGTTTCCCCTCGAAGATAACTTTGCCGAGAAGCGTGTCAACTCTCGAAAGGGACGCGGGCTTCGCACTTTCATCGACCGTCTCGATGACCGTTTCGTAGAGGTCATTGAACGCGCCCAGCCGAACTATGCGGGCGGAATGCTGGACATCCCGGCTAATCTATCTGCGGTCTTTATCAGCAAGCTCTCGAACGCCAACAAGCACCGCAATATCACTCCGGTGACTCTTCAGACTGTACTCACGTCATCGTGGACGAACGAGCCAGGCCTGAAGCTCACCGTCCTCGACGCAGATATGAAACAAGGGATTCCTCCCCTACGTTTTGCCGTCGACTACGATTCTGCGATCTATTCTGGCCGCAACATTTGTGAGTACATCGATGAATTGGGACTTCAGGCTCCGACCGCATTACAGATCAATTTCGCTCAGCGGCTCATTGTCGATCGGCAAGAAATACCCCTGTTTCCGCCTAGATTCGATGGTGCAAAGATCGAGTGGCGAGCCGAATTGGACGACGTACTCTCGAAAGTCCCTGCCTACATCAGGCTGACGCTTCGTAATCTAAATCGCGTGCACAGCATTATTGAGAAAGGTACCGGAGAATTCTATTTCCTCGATTCGAACTCAACTCTATGAGCAACCTGCCACTCTGCAGCCAGCAGAGCGGTTCCTGCTGCAAGACAATTTGATGCCTCAGGGCACTCCGAATGGGCTGTTTGTGCTGAAGTCGATTGTAAGCTCTGAAAAGCAAAGGCCTCCGGTGTGTCATTCATTCCAGATTCTGAAGTCAGCCTTTTTCACGTCGTTCTTTGACCATTTGTTGAACACGAATCAGCGCCGATCACAGAAATACCCGGAGAGCTCATACACTCCGGGCATTTCTTAATGTCTAGGTTGATTTGACTCTAAACATTAAATCTAAACTCCACCACGTCGCCGTCGTGCATGACATAGTCCTTGCCTTCGATCCGGACCTTGCCCTTGGCCTTGGCCTCGTGCATGGAGCCGGCTTCGATGAGGTCCTCAAAGTGGACAACCTCGGCCTTGATGAAGCCGCGCTGGAAGTCGGAGTGGATCACGCCGGCAGCCTGGGGGGCCGTATCACCCTGGTGGATGGTCCAGGCGCGGGTTTCCTTGGGACCAGCCGTGAGGTAGGTCTGCAGGCCCAGCGTGTGGAAGCCGACGCGGGCCAGCTGGTCCAGGCCGGACTCGTCCTGGCCGTTCATCTCCAGCATTTCGCGGGCTTCCTCCTCGTCAAGCTCGGCCAGGTCGGCCTCGAGCTTGGCGTCCAGGAAGATCGCATCCGCGGGGGCCACCAGGGCGCGCAGTTCCTCCTGGCGCTCCGGGTTGCCCAACACGGCGTCGTCGACGTTGAACACGTAGATGAACGGCTTGGCCGTGAGCAGGCCCAGTTCCTTGAGGTGTTCCATCTCCAGCTTGTCGCTCTTGATGGAGGAGAAAATGGTGTCGCCGCGTTCCAGGACCTTCTGGGCGTCCTTGATCGCGTTGAGCTCGGCGGCCTCGCGCTGCTTGAGCTTGACGGCCTTTTCGATGCGCGGCACAGCCTTTTCAATGGTCTGCAGGTCCGCGAGGATCAGTTCGGTGTTGATGGTCTCCATGTCGGAGCTCGGGTCAACCTTGCCGTCCACGTGGACAACATCGGGGTCGTCGAAGACGCGGATGACCTGGGCGATGGCCTCGGCCTCGCGGATGTTGGCCAGGAACTTGTTGCCCAGCCCTTCACCCTCGGAGGCACCCTTGACGATGCCGGCAATGTCCACGAAGGACACCGTGGCCGGCAGCAGGCGGGCGGATCCGAAGACCTCGGCGAGCTTTGCCAGGCGCGGATCGGGCAGGCTGACCATGCCAACGTTGGGCTCGATCGTGGCGAACGGGTAGTTCGCTGCGAGCACGTTGTTGCGCGTCAGTGCGTTGAAAAGGGTTGATTTGCCGACGTTGGGCAGTCCGACGATGCCAATAGTAAGAGCCACGGACCAAGCTTACCGGCAGGGTCCCAATTTTGCCGCCTGCGGCGAAACTGGGGGGCCGGGAAGCGTTACCGGCAGGGTCCCGGATTTGCTGCCTGCTTACATGGCGAACGATGTCAGTGGCTCGTGGCAAGGTGGCTCCATGACTGGAATTGGATGGCTTGTGGCCGTATTGATGTTGCTGGCGGGCCTTGTGCTGGGGGCGGCTGCCGTGGCCTGGTACCTGCGCGGGCGGCTCCTTGTGGCCGGGGAGGAGTCCGCCGCCGCGCAGGCCCGGGTGGGTGAATTGACGGCGAACTTTGCCGCGGCGGATGCCGAGCGCCGGCTGTTGTTCAACCAGAACCGTGCCATGTCGGTCCAGCAGTCCTCGGATTCCTCCGTGCTGCAGGCGCTGGGGCCCGTTTCGGAGAAGCTCAGCGCGGTGCAGCGCCAGGTGGCCCTGTTGGAGCGCGACCGCGTGGAGCAGTACGGCCAGCTCGCCGAACAGCTGCGCGACGCCAAGGACGCCGATGCCCGTTTGCTGGCTACCACCACGTCGCTGGAGTCGGCCCTGCGGTCCAACAACGCCCGCGGCAAGTGGGGCGAGGTGCAGTTGCGCCGCGTCGTGGAGGCCGCGGGCATGTTGGCCCATGTGGACTTTGAGGAGCAGGTCCACACGCTCACCGACGACGGCGCGCACCGCCCCGACATGGTGGTCCGGCTGCCCGGCGGCAAGGAACTGGTCCTTGATGCGAAGGTGCCGCTGTCCTCCTACCTGCAGGCGCACGACGCCGGAGCCTCCGAGGACTCCGATTCCCACCAACACCTGGCCCGCCATGCAAAAGCCGTCAAGGCCCACGTCGACGCATTGTCGGCCAAGAAGTACTGGACCTCGGCCCACAACTCCCCCGAACTGGTGATCTGCTTCGTGCCCGTCGAGTCGATCCTGTCCGCGGCGCTCGTGGCCGATCCGGGACTGTTGGACTACGCCATGGCGAAGAACGTGGTGCTGGCCTCGCCCATCTCGCTGTTGGCCATCCTGAAGTCGATCGCCTTCAGCTGGCGCCAGGATGTGCTGACGGAAAGCGCCAAGGAGCTCTTTGACTTGTCCGCCCAGCTGTACACGCGCCTTGGCGTCATGGGTGAGGCGGTCTCCAATGTGGGCGCCTCGCTGAAAACGTCGGTGGACCGCTACAACAAGTTGGTGGGCACCCTCGAAGCCCGGGTCCTTCCAACCGCCCGCAAACTCAACGCCTTCGACCCCGGAACCCTGGCCGCACCGGTCCTGGTGGAGGTGTCGCCGCGGACCTTCACGGCGCCGGAACTGGAAGAGCGCGCCGGATAGGGAACCCGCCGAGAACTGCTTTGGCGACCGAAAACTGCATTGGCCGCCGAAAACTGAGGCCGTGCACGCGATCGCATGCACGGCCTCAGTTTTCGGCACTAAAAGCAGTTCTCGGTGCCGGATGCAGTTCTCGCGGAGCGGGTGAAGACTAGTTCACTGGGCGCTTGCCGTGCCCGCCCAGCCCGCTGGTGCTGTCCCCTGCCGCCTTCATGGTGGCGCGGAGTTCCTTGGGGAGCGAGAACAGGATGTCCTCCTCGGCCGTCACCACTTCTTCAACGGAGCCGAAGCCGTAGTCGGCCAGCAGGCGCAGCACGTCCTGGACCAGAATTTCCGGCACGGAGGCGCCGCTGGTGACGCCAACCGTGGCGATTCCCTCAAACCAGGTCTCGTCGATTTCGTTGGCGAAGTCCACCCGGTAGGAGGCCTTGGCGCCGTATTCCAGGGCCACCTCAACGAGGCGGACGGAGTTCGAGGAGTTGGCCGAGCCCACCACGATGACCAGCTCAGCCTGCGGTGCGATCTTCTTGATGGCCACCTGGCGGTTGGTGGTGGCGTAGCAAATATCGTCGCTCGGCGGGTTCTGGAGCTTGGGGAAACGCTCCTTGAGGATGTCGACAATTTCCATGGTCTCGTCCACCGAGAGCGTGGTCTGCGAGAGCCAGATCAGGTGGTCCGGGTCCTCGACCTGGACCGTGCGCGCCTCGGCCGGGTTGTTCACGATCGTGGTGCTCTCCGGCGCCTCGCCGTACGTTCCCTCAACCTCCTCGTGCCCCTCGTGGCCGATCAGCAGGATGTGGTTCTTAGCCTTGGCGAAGCGGACGGCTTCCTTGTGGACCTTGGTCACCAGCGGGCAGGTTGCGTCGATTGTGCGCAGCCCGCGGTCCTCGGCCGACTGCACCACGGCGGGTGAGACGCCGTGGGCGGAAAACACCACCAGCTCACCCTCGGGAACTTCCTCATTTTCCTCGACGAAGATGGCGCCCTTTTCCTCAAGTGAGGAGACAACGTGGACGTTATGGACGATCTGCTTGCGCACGTAGACGGGCGCGCCGTGGTGTTCCAGGGCCTTTTCGACCGCGATCACGGCACGATCCACACCGGCGCAATAACCGCGCGGGGCTGCCAGCAGGACGCGCTTCGTTCCAGCTACCGGGGCGGCAGCGGCCACCTCTTCGGGCGACCGGCGGCGGCGCGGTACGGCGGGCATGGGAAAGGAAACGGCAGTGGTGCTCATGATTCCATCCTACGGGGTGGAAATGCGCCTCACCATGCGAGCTGCGCCACCGCCAATGACCAGGCCGGCGGCCAGGATGAACGTAAAAGTGATGCCCCACTGCCAGCTGTTCTTGGCCAGGGCGCCGAGCTCGCTGCCAAATTGTGCCGCCACCTCGTTACCCGTGCCTAAGTTTGCAAACTGTCCCGCCACGAACCCAGAGGCCAGGGCCCAGGCGAGTGCCACGAGCGCCAGGCCCAGGCCGGCCAGCACCGTGGTGAGCGACCTGTTCCGGGCCACGACGATTGCCAGCACCAGAAGGACGACGGCGAAGATCGCCAACCAGATTCCCCAACCTCCCAGCGTGGTCACAGCGGGGATCGCCCTGGCAACGGTCGGCTGGTCCATGCTGATGAGGACTTCCTTGGGTGCCGGCAGATTCACGCCGAGGTCGGCCGAGACCTTCGTCGCCACCAGGCCCACCATGGGGGCGATGTCGAGGTTCAGGCTGCCGCGGCCTTGCTGGCCGGCGTCCGGCGTGAACGTCAAGGCGTGGCTGCGGCGCAGGGTCTCGGCCCAGGCCTCGGCGTAGCCCGGCTGGGTGTAAAGGGTCCGCGCGGCGGACTTGATGACGCCTGCCGCAAGGTTCTGCAGCTGGGGCGGAAGATCCAGCTGGGCCGCTGATTGTGTGGCCACCACTGTGGTCAGTCCCTGCTGGAAATCCTTGTTGGCGCCGAGCGGGCCGGCCAGGGCCACAAAACCCGATTCGCTGACAACGTTGCGTTCGGCCCAAATGGCCGGACCTGCGACTGCCGCCAGCAACAACGCGACGATGACCAGTACTGCCGAGCCAACTGAGCGCATCTGCCGTCCCTTGGTAGAAGTGGTGAGTAACCCACTTTATGTCATTGCCCCACGGTCCCCGCCCGCGGGCCTGTGGATAGCCGTGCGCTGGTGTCGGTGGCAAAAGCTAGAGTGGAAGCAAGTTTTACAGCCCAACAAGGACGGTGAGAGGTGCCCATGCAGGAAACCCCGGAGCGGAAAACCATTCCCGCCACGGCGGCGGAAACCACTCCGGAGAACCCGTGGCCGCTGGCACTGTTGAGCCAAAAACTCAAGTCGCACATTGAAAAAGCCCCCGCAGCCTGGGTTGAAGGGCAGATCATTGAGCTGAACAAGCGCGCCAATGTCAGCTATCTGACCATCCGCGACATTGACGACGAGGTCTCCCTCAGCGTCACCGTGTGGGGTTCGGTGCTCAGCCAGCTGGCCACGCCGCTGGAACGCGGTGCCCGGGTGGTGGCCTCGCTCAAGCCGGACTTCTGGATGAAGACGGGCCGGTTATCCATGCAGGGTCGCGACATCCGCCCGGTGGGCCTCGGCGACCTCCTGGCCCGGATCGAGCAATTGCGCCAGGCCCTGGCAGCCGAAGGCCTCTTCAATGCCGACCGCAAGAAACCACTGCCGCTGCTGCCGCACAGGATCGGCCTGATCACGGGCCGCAATTCCGATGCCATGAAGGACGTCCTGCGCAACGCCGCACTGCGCTGGCCCGCCGTCGAGTTCGAGGTCCGCGAAGTGGCCGTTCAGGGCGTCAACGCCGTCACGGCCGTCATCGGAGCGTTGCGTGAGCTCGACGCCGATCCGCAGGTTGACGTGATTGTCATTGCCCGCGGCGGCGGCTCCATGGAGGACCTGCTGCCGTTCAGTCACGAATCGCTGGTGCGCGCCGCGGCCGACGCCGTGACCCCGATCGTGAGCGCCATTGGCCACGAGGCGGACCGCCCCCTGCTCGACGATGTCGCGGATCTGCGTGCCTCAACACCCACGGATGCTGCCAAAAGGATCGTGCCGGACGTGACGGAGGAGATGCGCCGCGTGGATCAGGCCCGCCTCCAGCTGAACCGGCGCGTCAACCAACTGCTCGACCGGGAGCGCGACCGCCTCGCACAGCTGCGCTCCCGACCGGCCCTGGCCAACCCGGAGTCCATGCTGCTTGCCCGGCACGACGACGTCGCCCGGCTGGGCGGGCGGGCCTTGACCGCCGTGCGTGGCCAGGTGGGCCGCCACACCGACCAAGTGAAGCACCTCCGCGCCCAGGTCCGTGCCCTGTCGCCGCAAAAAACCCTCGACCGGGGTTACGCCGTGGTCCAGCTGGAGGATCGCAGCATTGTGCGCGATCCCGCCCAGGCACCGGACGGCACTCCCCTGAAAATCCGCGTGGCCGGTGGCGACTTCACCGCCGCAGCCACTTCCGCCCCACAGTAAGGACCACCCATGAGCAAGGCAGCACAAGAGACCCCCAACGCCGATGTCGCGGCGCTGAGCTACGAACAGGCCCGCGAACAGCTCGTCGCCGTGGTCAACCAGCTCGAGGCCGGCAGCTCCAGCCTCGAGGACTCCCTGGCCCTGTGGGAGCGTGGCGAAGCCCTGGCCAAGAAGTGCGAGGAATGGCTCGACGGCGCCAAGGCTCGCCTCGACGCCGCCCGCGCCAACACCGAGGGCTAGCTCCGGCGCTAAGCGCTGGCGGAGACGGTGTTTTCGTAGCCGACGTAAAGGAG
Source organism: Arthrobacter sp. ERGS1:01 (assembly GCF_001281315.1). Classification (NCBI taxonomy): domain Bacteria; kingdom Bacillati; phylum Actinomycetota; class Actinomycetes; order Micrococcales; family Micrococcaceae; genus Arthrobacter; species Arthrobacter sp. ERGS1:01. The sequence continues at coordinate 2,975,723 of NZ_CP012479.1, forward strand.
ACCCTAAGGCCGCCCGCGGCCGTGGGGCGGATAGTCGGCGAGAAAATGCCGGCTTCGACGGCGAGCTCCCGGATTCGGCTAGGCGTCCTTGAGGCGGGCCCGTTCGTGGGCCACGTCGAAGTCGCCGGCGGGCCATTGCAGGTTCAATGAGCCGAGGGTCTCGATCAGGATTTCCTGGACGGCCAGCCGGGCGTACCACTTCTTGTCCGCCGGCACCACGTACCAGGGTGCGTTGGGCGTGCTGGTGCGCTCGAACACCTTTTGGTAGGCATCCATGTAGTCGGGCCAGAAGGCGCGCTCGTCGAGGTCGGTGGGGCTGTACTTCCAATACTTGGTGGGATCCTTCAGCCGGGCGCTGAGCCGGTCGAGCTGTTCGTCGCGGCCAAGGTTCAGCATGACCTTCACCACTGTGGTTCCGGCCGCCGCCAGCTCGGCCTCGAAGCCGTTGATGGCGGCGTACCGGCGGTCAAGCTCGGCCTCATCCGCCCAGCCGTGGACGCGGTGGATCAGCACGTCTTCATAGTGGGAGCGGTCAAAGACGCCAAACATGCCCGGCCCCGGCACTGCGGGCCGGATCCGCCACAGGAAGTCGTGCGCTTTCTCCTCGGCGGTGGGCGCCTTGAACGCCGTGAGCTTGATGCCCTGGGGATCCACGGAGCCCACCACGTGCCCCACAATGCCGCCCTTGCCCGCGGTGTCCATGGCCTGCAACACCAGCAGGATCGACTTCTTCCCGCCAAAGCGGCTCTCCGCGAACAGTTGCTCCTGGAGTTGGGACAAGACCGGCGCCCGCGCAGCCAGGGCCGCGGCGCCGTCGGCTTTCTTGCCCGAGAAACCGGGCGAGGCGTTCGTGGAGTGGCCGGCCAGGGTGAAGCCGGGACCCACCCGCAACAGACCGGCGGGATGATCGCTGAAACCAAGGGGCAATGACACTGTGGGGCCTTTCCTTAGGGTTTGTACGTGCTCAGGAACTCCGCGATCCGTCCGATGGCCTCTTCGAGGTCCTTGACGTTGGGCAAGGTGACAAGCCGGAAGTGGTCGGGCCGAATCCAGTTGAAGGCGGTGCCGTGCGAGACCAGGATCTTCTGCTGCTCCAACAGGTCCAGGGCAAACTGCTCGTCACTCTTGATCGGGTAGACCTCGGGGTCAAGCTTCGGGAACAGGTACAGCGCACCGTGGGCCTGGTTGGTGGACACGCCGGGGATCTCGTTGAGCAGCCGGTAGGCGATGTCGCGCTGTTCCTTCAGCCGGCCGCCGGGCAGGATGAGGTCCTCGATGCTCTGGTGCCCGCCCAACGCGGTCTGGATGGCGTGCTGTCCGGGGACATTGGCGCACATGCGCATGTTGGCCAGCAGGTTGATGCCCTCGAGGTAGTCGGCGGCCCGGCTCTTGGGGCCGGAAATGGCAAGCCAGCCGGAACGGTAACCGCAGATCCGGTACGCCTTGGACAGTCCGCTAAAGGTCATGCACAGCACGTCGTCGCCGGTGATGGTGGCCGTGTTGAGGTGCTCGGCGCCGTCGTAGAGGATCTTCTCGTAGATCTCATCCGAGAACACCACCAGGCCGTGCTTGCGGGCCAAATCCACCATGCCCTGCACAATGTGGCGCGGGTAGACGGCGCCCGTGGGGTTGTTGGGGTTGATGATGACCAGGCCCTTGGTGCGGGGCGTGATCTTCGCTTCCAGGTCCTCCAGGTCGGGCCACCACTCGTTGTCCTCGTCGCACAGGTAGTGCACGGGACGCCCGCCGGCCAGGCTCACGGAGGCGGTCCACAGCGGGTAGTCCGGCGTGGGCACCAGCACCTCGTCGCCGGTGTCCAGCAGCGCCATGAGCGACAGCGTGATGAGTTCGCTGACGCCGTTGCCCAGATAGACGTCGTCGACGTGGATGTTGTGGATGCCGCGCGTTTGGTAGTACTGGACCACAGCGGTGCGCGCCGAGAATATGCCGCGGGAATCGCTGTAGCCCTGGGCATGCGGCAGATGGCGGATCATGTCGACCAGGATGGCGTCGGGCGCCTCGAAGCCGAACGGGGCGGGGTTGCCGATGTTCAGCTTCAGGATGCGGTGGCCCTCGGCCTCCAACTTTTGGGCCCGTTCCAGCACGGGACCGCGGATGTCATAGAGAACGTTGTGGAGCTTGCTGGATTGTTTGAAATCTGCCATGCACCCAATATCGCATAGCGCGGCGCGGGAGCGCGGATGCTACGCCGCCAGGGGCCGGGCCAATGCCTAAGAAGTGGCCTTGAGGAGGCCCATGAGCACCAGCCATGCGTGGGCCGCCTGGTCCAGGGAGGCGTTGTTGCTGCCGTCGGCAAGGCGGTTCAGGTTGATCAGTTCCTCGTCGCTGAGGGCGGCCGTGACCTTGTTGATCACCGCTTGGATGTCCGCCGGCACGTTCTTGGTGGACACCAGCGGGACAATGCTTTGGGCCTGGAATACCTGCTTCGTATCCGTCAGGACCACCAGCGCGTTGTCTTCGATGGCCGGTGAGGAGCTGTGGATGTCAGCGACCTGGATCTTGTCGCGCAACAACGCCAGCAGGAGCTCCTCATTGGTGTTGGGCAGTTCCTCGTAGGCTTTGGGGACACAGTTGTAGTCCGATCCCAGGGTGGCGAGGCCGTGCTCCTTCGTGCGGAAGTTCTCGGAACCGCCAAAGTCGAGCTTGTCGCATACCTTGGCCAGGTCGGCGATCGTCTTCAGGTTGTACTTTTGCGCCGTTACCGTGGTGACCACCATGCCGTCATTGTCCTGCGCCTTCGCCGCGTCCAGCATAGAAATTTTTGCCGGAAGGGCTGACTTGAGCGCGTCCAGGACCTGGCCGGTGGTGGTGACCTGGGCGTGCGGGTCCAGGACGTCAAGGAACGAACTGGAGTAGCCGGGCACAAGGTCCACCGCTCCCGTACCCAGTTTGTCGAGCAGGGTGGGATCCTGAGGATCTTCGGCCGCGATGGTCGCCTTTGCCCCGGCCGCGTCCAGGGCCGCGGCGTAGACGTGGGCCAGCAGCGCCCCTTCCAACGGGTTTGAACCGTCGGGGACGGCCGGGATACCGACCACATAGGCCGGCCCGGCGGTGTGGGAGATGCTGGGAATGACGACGATGGGGCCGGAGGTGCAGGCCGTAAGGCTCCCCAGTGCCAGTGCAAGCACGCCAAGGGTTGCGGTAAGACGGCGCAGATGCACGCTCTCCCCTTTGCTGGTGTGCAGCCCGGACGTGGCGGGCGCGGAATTCTCTGAATACGGGATTGCGCGCAAAACGCACCCCACCAGTCAATCCTACCGGTGGGGCGCGTGAGCGATTACGAGGTGGCGTGTGTGGGCGTCGTCAGCCCAAGTCCTCCACGTGGGTGGAGCCGACGGAGCCGAGCTTGGCCTCTTCCAGCAGCTGCGCGTGCGTGCCTCCGTGTTCGAGTTCCAGCACGGTGAGCGTGTTGGTGCCGGCTTGGAGCAGCGGGGCCGGAACGTAGAGGGTGATCTGCGGGCCGATTTCCCAGAACCTGCCGAGCAGAAATCCATTGAGCCAGACGACGCCCTTGCCGAAGCCGGGCAGGGCCAGGTAGGTGTCTGCCGGTTCTGTGACGGCGAATTCGCCGTGGAAGTATCCGGCGTCGCTGTCATTTCCGGCGGCCGCGGCCGTTCCCGCCCCCACGGTGAGGAGCTCGGTGAGCGGCTGCTCCAGGTTGATGGGGCGCTGTTCCCAGTGGAAGACGAAGCGCTGGTTGATGAGCACGCCGTCGAGGATTCCCTTGCCCTGGCCAAACAGGGGGCCGTAGTTGATGCGGCCCTGGTTTTCCACCAGGATTTCCAGCTCCACCAACTCGCCGGTGCCGGGGTACTTCAGGCCGTCCGCGCCGTTGCCGTCGGTCAGCACGCCGGCGTAATCGCCGTTGACCCAGACGTAGGCGCGGTCATGGAGGCCACGCACCTTGATGGTTGCCTCGCCGTTGGGCAGCACCGCCTTGGCACTGTAGTGCACCAGCCCGCGGTCGAGTCCGAGCTTTTCAAAGGACAGCGGCTTGACGCTGCTGACGGGGGCAATGGCGCGGACGAAGTCCAGCAGCGCGGTGCCGCGGGTCAGTGAAATCGATGCGGTCGGGAGCACCGGCGCGGGGGCCGCCAGGTGTGCGGGAACGGGCGTGAGTTCGCGCCCGGACGCCGCGTAGAAGGCCTCGCGCATGGCGTGAAACTTCTCCGTGAGCCTGCCGTCTTCGGCGATGGGGGCGTCGGAGTCGTAGCTGGTGATGGTCGGCTGGATGACGCCGTCGTGGTTGGCGCCGGCGCCGAGCCCGAAGTTCGTGCCGCCATGGGCCATGTACAGACAGACCGAGCCGCCAACGTCAAGGATCTTGGTGACTTCCGCGGCCGCTTCCGACGCCTGGCGGGTGTGGTGGTCCTCGCTCCAGTGGTCAAACCAGCCGTTCCAGAATTCCACGTTGAAGAACGGTTCGCCGGGACGGCGGCGTTCCCAAACGGCGTCGGCCTCGTCACCGCGGGAGCCGAGGGTCGCCGTCGCCCACGTATCGGGCAGGGCGCCGCCGTCGAGGAAGTAGTCGGTGCCGCCGTCGGCCGTGAACAGCATTTCGGTGATGCCGCGGGCCTGCAGGGCCGCCCGGTTCCAGCGCAGGTATTCCTTGTCGTCGCCGTAGCTGCCGTATTCGTTCTCGATTTGCACGGCGATGACCGGTCCGCCGTGGCGGGCCTGCAGCGGCTCGATGACGGGCAGCAGTACGTCAAACCATTCCTCGACGACGCCGGTGAAGAGCGGGTCGGAGGAGCGCAGCACCATGTCCGGGTCGGAGACGGCCCAGGACGGGAATCCGCCGTTGTCCCATTCGGCGCAGATGTAGGGTCCGGGCCGGACAATGACGTCCAGGCCCGCGTCGCCGGCCAGCGTGATGAACCGGGCCAGGTCCCGCCAGCCGGTAAAGTCGGGGGCGGTTTCCTTGGCCGGCTGGTGGAAATTCCAGGCGACGTAGGTGTCGAGGGTGTTCACGCCCATCGCCACCAAGCGCTCGATCCGGTCCTGCCACTGGTCCGGATGGACGCGGAAGTAGTGGATGGCGCCGGCAATGATGCGGTGCGTCTGCCCGTTCTTGAACAGCGTCCGGTTGGCGTAGCTCAGGGCCGGGGCGGAGCCGGGGACCGTCGTGACGGGAAGGCCGTCTGGTTCTGCGGGAAGGTCCCGTTCAACTCCGGACAAGATGGCGTGCGTAGACAACTAAACTCCTGGCGCTTGTTTTCCCTGGATGCGGATATGGACATACTGTTATGGATAACAAGAATAGCCTCACCAACCAGCGTTTTTGAACCCGACCCGCCAAGACTTGACGTTTTCATGGCATGTTACAAGGAACAATTACACTGGTGCCAGGATAAAATCCACCGGTCAGCTCCGGCGGTCCGCCACTCCCAAGCAGCAAGGACGTACATCATGGAACGCAAGTTCAGCAGGGGTCCTGCCATGCGGGACGTCGCCGATGCCGCGGGCGTTTCCGCCCAGACGGTGTCCAGGGTTCTTAGCGACCACCCCAACGTCCAGGAAGGCACCCGGCGCCGCGTGCTGGCAGCCGTGGAGGAGTTGGGCTACCGGCGCAACAACACGGCGCGTGCCCTGGTGACGGGCCAGTCCAAAACCATCGGCGTGCTGACGCTGGCCACCAACAACTACTCACGCTCCTCCCTGGCGCTCGGTGTGGAGCTTGGCGCCCGCGAGGCCGGCTACACCGTCAACTCAGTGACATCCGTCTTGAGCGTCGACGCTCTGACCGACGCCGTCAGCCGGCTGGTGCACCAGGGCGTGGACGGCATCATCATTGCCGCACCGTTGCAGGACGCCGCCGCAAAGGTGGGCAAGCTGACGTCCCGGATCCCCACCGTGAATACCGACGGCTCCTCCGGGGCCGGCAACAGCCTGGTGGGCGTGGACCAGGACATCGCCGCGGTCCTGGCAACCAAGCACCTGCTCGATCTTGGCCACAAAACGGTCTGGCATGTGGCCGGCCCCAGCGACTGGTCCGACGCCTCCAGCCGCCTGGAAAGCTGGCGCCGCACGCTTGTTGAATCCGGCCGGGAGGTTCCCCCTGAACTCCACGGCGACTGGAGCCCGGAGTCCGGCTACCGCAACGGGCTGATCCTGGGCCGCATGCCCGAGGTCACCGCCATCCTGGTGGCCAGCGACGAAATGGCGTTCGGCGTCATTCGCGCCCTCAGCGAGCTGGGCCGGCGCATCCCCGAGGACGTGTCCGTGGTGGGCATCGACGACATCGACCTGGCCGCATACTCCAACCCGCCGCTGACCACCATCCGCCAGTCCTTCGAGGACACCGGGCGCAGGGCCGTGTTCCGCCTCGTGGCACAGATCGCCAACCCGGAGATGGAAAGCCTGCCCGACCTCGTGGCGCCGACCCTGGTGGTGCGTGGCAGCACGGCCCCGCCGCCGTCCGCCTAGCGCGGCGCCAGGCGCTCCTGGTTTTCCACCAGGAGCGGCACGCCAAAAATGGGGTCCTGGTCCAGGATCCGCACATCGGTGATCCCGGCCGCGGCCAGGTGCTTGACGAAGGCCTGTTGCAGGGCCGGGACGTTGCTGCCCAGGCCGCTGCCCAGCACGATGGGCCCGGCAATCCCCAGCTGGCGGGCCACCTGGCCGGCCATTCCGGCGAGGTCGGCCCCGGCCTGGTCCACCAGGTGCAGGGCGTGCGCATGGCCGTTGGCGGCGGCGGCAAAGATCACGGGTGAGGCCGCGGCCCAGTAACGGCGCGTGGTGCCCTGGTGGAAATGGCCGATGAGTTCGCCGGGGGTCGCCAGGGCGCAGTAGTCCAGCAGCCCGCGGGTCAGCTCGTCGGGTTCGGCGCCGAGGTCCATCTGGTGGAGGCTGTGCCGGACGGCTTCGCGCCCCAGCCAGTAACCGCTGCCTTCATCCCCCAGCAGGTATCCCCAGCCCCCCGCGCGAGCCTCGTCGCCGGCGGGATTCGCACCCCAGGCCGCCGATCCGGTTCCGGAGATCACGGCAACGCCGGTTGACGCGCCGCCGGCGGCGAGCAGCAGCCTGGTGTCGTGGACCACCGTGATCCTGGCGCCCGGCACGAAGGGGGCGATCAAGTCGCGGAGGGCGGCGGCGTCGTCGTCCGTGTCCACTCCCCCGGCCCCGGCAAACACCACGCCGGCCCGCGTGTCGCCGAGCTGGGCGAAGAGTTCGGCCAGGTTGGCGGCGGCCGTCTCGGGGCTGACGTTTTGCACGTTGGCGCTGCCCGCGCTGGCGTCCGCCACGACGGCACCGTCCACCCACAGGATTCCGCGGGTTTTTGAGCCGCCAATGTCCAGGCCCACCACGGCGTCCGACGAGGTCACATGATTGAAAGTGTTGAAAGTCACTCATCTAGACTAATGGAATGTTCTCCTCCCCCATCATTGCCGCACCCATGGCCGGGGGCACGACGACGGCGGCCCTTGCGTTGGCTGCCGACCGCGCCGGGGCGTTTCCGTTTGCGGCCGCCGGCTACAAGACCGCCGAGGCCCTCGCCGAACACCTTGCGCCGTTGCGGGCCGCGGGCACCGACTTTGGCGTCAACCTGTTCGTGCCGCGCCGCGAACCGCTGGCGGCCCCGGACGCTGCCGCACTGCTGCGTTACCGGGACGAGCTGGCCGCCGCGGGCTACGACGGCCTGCCGGGCGGCGCCGGGCCAACCATCACGAATGAACAATTAACCGACTTTTGGGATGAGAAGATCCAGCTGCTGCTGGCCGATCCCGTGCCGGTGGTCAGCCTTACCTTCGGCCTTGCTCCGGAATCCGTGGTTCAGGCGCTTCACCGGGCGGGCACGCGGGTGGTGGCGTCGGTGACCAGCGTTGCGGAGGCCGTGGCCGCCGCGGCAACAGGCGTGGACGCCCTGGTGGTGCAGCACGGCAACGCCGGCGGGCACAGCGCGGCGTTCCTGCCCGCGGTTTCACCCGGCCCCGGAGCTTCTCCCGGCCCCGGCGGCGTGGTGGAGCTGGTCGCCGCGGTGCGTGCCGCCGTCGTTCTTCCGCTGGTGGGGGCCGGCGGGATCGGCGATGCCGCAACAGCCAAGGCGGTGCTGTCCGCGGGAGCCGTTGCGGTTCAGCTTGGCACGGCGCTTTTGCGGTCCGAGGAGAGCGGGGCCAGGGCCCTGCACAAGGATGCGCTGGCGGACCCCGCGTTCACCGCGACGGCCGTCACGCGCGCCTTCACGGGCAAGGCCGCCCGGGCGCTTGTCAATGACTTTGTGAGCCGCCATTCAGCTGGCGCGCCCGAGGCCTATCCGGAGGTCCACTTCCTCACGGCGCCCCTGCGCGCCGCGGCCGCTGCTGCCGGTGACCGCGAGGCGCTGAACCTGTGGGCGGGCACCTCATGGCGCCAGGCGCAGGACGGACCCGTGGCGGACATCATCGAGGGGTTCCTGAAGGGACTCTAGACAGGCTCATCAGCAGGTGGAGCCTTGAGCCGGGCGGCGGACGCGGCAAGCAGCTGTTCCTTGCCCTCGCCAAGCACCATGGCCTTGAAGCGGCCCACCTGTTCGGGTTCGTCGCCGCGGTTTCGCCACACCAGGCCGATGTCGCGGTGAGCCGGCGGGAATTCAATGTCCAGCTCCCGCCACCCCAGCGGACCCGACGCCGGTTCGGGGTTGACGCTCTCGGCCGGCGGCACGACGCCCACGCCCAGGCCCGCGGAGACGAGGCCGCGAATGGTGTGCGCGTCCTGCGCCTGGAACGCCACCCGGGGCCGGAACCCGGCGCTCTTGCACAGTTGCTCCACGATGCCGCGCATGCCGTAACCGGGTTCGAGCACCACGAAGCGTTCGCCGCGGACCTCCTCAAGGCGGACGCTTTCCCGCCCGGCCAGCCGGTGCCCGGCCGGCACCACAAGCTTCAACGCCTCCCAATACAGCACCTCCGCGTTGATCGAACGGCTCGGGGCCGGCGGCGGCGCCACGATCGCCAGGTCCGCGCCGCCCGCGGCCAGCGTCTCGAGGCAAAACGCCCGGCTCCCCTGCTGCAGCTCAAACGTCACGCCAGGGTGGTCGCGGGTGAACTGTTGGAGCAGGAGCGGCAGCACCGCCTCGCCAAAGGTGTGCTGGAACGCCAGGCTGATCCGGCCAAACGAGCGCCCGGACTCCTGCCGGGCCTCGGCCAGCCCCGCCTGCACCTGTTCAAGGGCGGCGGTGATGCGCGGGATCAGAACCAGCGCGGCGGGGGTCAGCTGGATGCCGCGGCCCTTGCGGGCCACCAGCGGCGTGCCGACGACGGCGGCCGCCCGGGACAGTGCGCGGCTCACGGTGGACTGTGGGATTTCCAGGATCTCCGCCGTGGCGCTCACATGGCCGCTAACCCCCAGCTCGGCAAGGATGGGCAGGATCGGCAACAGTTTGGCCAGCTCGGATTGTTCCTCACGCATGGTTCACTGAACCACACATTAACCCGGATTCACATCCGAAATGAGCATGATTTAGGTATCATTTATGCATTAGACGCATGACTCGGCGAGTTCTACCGTTGATGTTGTGACTCCCATCCTCAACCCAGCACCCGCGAACACTGCACCAGCGAACCCTGCCCCCGCGTGGAACGGCCACCCGCCGGGCAGCCGCGGCTACCGGCGCATCATGGCGGCGCTGGCCTGCGCGGGGGTCGCCACCTTCGCCCAGCTGTACTCGGTGCAGGGCCTGCTGCCGCTGATGTCCCGGGAGCTTGGGGTCAGCGCGGCCCAGGCATCGCTGGCTATTTCCGCGGCCACGTTGGGGCTGGCGGTTGCCGTGCTGCCCTGGTCCTTCGTGGCCGACCGTTTTGGCAGGGTCCGCACCATGGGGCTGGCGGTCATCCTGGCCACGATCCTGGGACTGCTGGTGCCCGCGGCCCCCAACTTTGAGGTGTTGATCGTCCTGCGAGCGCTGGAGGGTGCCGCGCTGGGCGGGATTCCGGCGCTTGCCATCGCCTACCTCAACGAGGAAATCAACCCACTGCATGCGGGAGCGGCCGCCGGCGCGTACGTGGCCGGCACCAGTTTGGGCGGGCTGTCCGGGCGTTTGCTGGCCGGGCCCGTGTCCGATCTTGCCGGCTGGCGAACGGCCACCCTGGTGGTATCGCTGACGGCGGCCGTCGCGGCCGCGGGTTTCCTGTGGCTGGCCCCGCGCTCCCGCGGCTTCGTTCCGGTGTCGGGAGGAGGGTTCGGAGCCCTGCTGTCCCGGCTGGGCCCCCCGCTGCGCAACAAGAAGCTGGTGGCCCTGTATGCCCAGGCCTTCCTGCTCATGGGTTCGTTTGTCAGTGTCTACAACTACCTCGGCTTCCGGCTGGAGGCGCCGCCCTACCTGCTGCCGGCAACCGCCGTGGCCTTGCTGTTCCTGGCCTACCTGGCCGGGACGGCGTCGTCCCGGATGGTGGCGGGCCTGGCCGCCCGCTTTGGCAGACGGACGGTGTTGCTGGGTTCCATCGCGGCCATGGTGGCCGGGCTGGCCGTCACCCTGGCGTCGCCGCTGCCGGCGGTTTTGGCGGGGTTGGTGTTGTTCACGGCCGGGTTCTTCGGCGCCCACGCAATTGCCTCGGGCTGGACCGGCGCCATGGTCGCCTCGGGCCGGGCGCAGGCGTCCTCCCTGTACAACCTCAGCTACTACGCCGGCTCCAGCGTGGTGGGCTGGAGCGCGGGATTCCTCTTCCAGGGGTTTGGCTGGTCCGCGCTGGCCGGCGCACTGGTGGCGCTGGCCGTGATTGCCGCCGTCGTCGCCGTGGCCTTGCTGCCCGGCGGGCGGGGCGTACCCGCGGCCGTGACGCCAGCGGCGAGTTGAGCGCAAACTCTGCGCCACTGCGAAAGTGGCGCAGAGTTGCGGGACAACCGTGCGCAGGAATGACGTGCGACGCCGCTCAGCCCGCGGCCGCGGCGGCCTCCACGGCCCGGACCAGGTCCGCAATGATGTCGTCGGGATCCTCGAGCCCGATGGAAACCCGCAGCATGGTGGCGTGCGGCTTGGCCTCGGCGGCCACGGGCCGGTGGGTCAGCCCGGCCGGGTGTTGGATCAAGGTGTCGATCCCGCCCAGGGACACGGCATGGGTGGCAAGTTCCACGTGGGCCGGAATGGCTTCGGCGAGCTCGGCGGTCTCCACCTCAAAGGACAGCAGTGAACCCGGGCCCAACATTTGCGTACCCACCAGCCCCATCGGATCGCACTCGGCCAGGCCCGGGTAGAGCACGCGGGTGACGGCTTCGTGGCCGGCCAGGGCCATGGCTACCTTGTGGGCGGCATCCTGCTGGGCCCGCACGCGTACCGGCAGGGTGGCCAGTCCGCGGTGCAGCAGGTACGCCGGCCACGGTGTGAGCAGGCCGCCGGTGATGGCGCGGACCTGCCGCAGCCGCGACGCCCACTCCGGGTCCGTGGCAACCACCCCGCCCATCGCGTCGCCGTGCCCGCCCAGGAACTTCGTGGCACTGTGCAGCACCAGCGCGGCACCCAGCTCCAAAGGACGCTGCAGCACGGGTGTGGCGAAGGTGTTGTCAATCATGACGGGGACGCCGTCGGCCTCGGCCACCAGGGCCTTGATGTCCAGCAGGCGCATGTCCGGGTTGGCCGGGGTCTCGGCCAGGACCAGGCCGGTGTCCGGGCGCAAGGCCGCACGAACCCCGCCGGGGCCCACGAACGTGACCCGCGTGCCCAGCAGCCCCGTGGCCAGCACATGGTCGGAACCGCCGTACAGCGGCCGGACCGCCACCACGTGGGGCTTTCCACCGGCGACGGCGGCCAGCAGCACCGCGGTCAGCGCGGCCATGCCGGTCGCAAAGGAAACGGATTCGGCGGCACCCTCCAACGTCGAAACCCCGGCCTCGAAGCGGGCCACGGTGGGGTTCCACAACCTCTGGTAGACGGTGCTTTGCCCGGGGCCGGGGACACCGCCGGTGGCCAGCAGTTCGTAGGCGTCTCCGCCCTCGGCCACGGTTGTCAGCGGCGCCGTCGTGGACAAGTCCAGCGGCAGGGCGTGCACACCCAACCCGGCCAAATCCTCACGCCCGGCGTGAACCGCCCTTGAATCCCATCCCACCATTGGACACCCGCTTTCCCGGCACCTTTGCCGGTCACAAAGAACTTTGTTTGGAAGCAAGTATGGCTCAGAAGTGCAGATATTTGGTAGGATTTCGAACTATTAGCTGAACCATTCGGCGGGTTCGCATTTTTGTATCAAAGCGGAGGACACAATGGCGTCAATATCGAAGAACGTTCGACGCGATCAGGCGGCGGCCCCGTCGCCGGAGCCGCTCGACGCCGTCGACCGTCAAATCATCGACGCACTCGTGGCGGATGCGCGCATCACCAACCGGGACCTGGCCGACGCCGTGGGAATTGCGCCGTCCACGGCCCTCATGCGCACCCGGTCCCTGATGGAACGCGGGGCCATTGAAAGCTTTGAGGCGAAGCTGAACCTGTCCGTCATTGGGCGGGCCGTGCAGGCGCTAATCGCCGTCCGGCTGCGCGCCCACGACCGCGACCAGATCGACGCCTTCACCTCCCGGGTCCCGCACCTGCCCGAGGTCCTGGCCACGTTCCACACCTCGGGCTCGGTGGACTACCTGCTCCACATTGCCGTGCGCGACACCGACGCGCTGCGGGACTGGGTGCTGGACAACCTGACCACCGATCCCGTGGTGGGCCACACGGAAACCACCCTGGTGTTCAAGCACATGCCCGGGCACGCCGGTCCGCTGGACTGAACGCGCATTAGGACGCGGCGGGCTGCGTTCCGGCGGACCGGGAGCGGCGGTGCGCCACGACGGCCAGCACGGCGCAGGCGGCCGCAATGGGAATCGCGAAACCCGTGACCGAGACCTGCAGCCCCCATGCCTTCACGGCCAGGCCGAGCCCCAGGACGGGGATGGCACTGCCCAGGTACGTCACGATGTACACGGCGGAAATGATCTGGGCGTGCCGCGACGGGTCCACGGCCGAGGCGACGTCGTTGAACACCACCCGGAACGCGGCACCCTGCCCCAGCCCGGCGCAGATGCTGGCCAGTACCAGCAGCAGCGGCGAATGCGCCGTGCCGGCCGCCGCAATCAGCAGCACCGAGACGCCCAGCAACACGAGCCCGGCGGGCACCAGGAATCGGCCGCGCAGCGACAATAGCTGGCTCAGGGCCGAGCATCCCAAGGTGACGGCAGCCAGCAGGCCGATCAGCGGCCGGGAATCGGCGTGCATGATCTGGGCAAAGTATCCCGGCGCCAGGGACAGGCAGAAGCCAAAGACCGCGAAGCTGACGAACCCCGTGACGGCCGCCAACCAGAATGTGCCGCGCGCGTTGCGCTCCAGTGCGGGCACGCGCGGGCGCAGGTAGTTCCGGCCCTGGCCGGCCGGTGCCGGGTTGATGGCCGGGCGGGCGTCGAGCAACAGCAACGGCACCAAAAGCAGGAGCAGGATCGCGGAGTGCACCAGGAACGGCGCCTGCGTGTGGTCCGGCAACATCGACAACAGGCCGCCAATGACGGGCCCGGCGGCCACGCCGCCCGAGGAGCACAGGAGCGTGAAACGCGAGGCCCACTCCGGTTTGCCGGGCATCAGGTCCCGCAGGGCGGCGGCGCTGGCGCCCGTGCCGATGGCGACGGCCAGGCCCTGCAGGGCACGCCCCGCCACCAGTTCCGGCAGGGCGCCGGCTGTGGCGAAGACAAGCCCGCCGGCCAGTCCGACGACGACGGCGAGCACCAGGGCGGCCCGCCTGCCGATGTGGTCGGACCAGTGGCCAAAGGCCACCAGCCCGCCAATCAGCGCCCCGACGTATGCGGTGAATGCGACGGTGACGCCCACTGAGTCAAACCCCATCCGCGCCTGGAGCAGCGGATACAACGGGGTGGCCAGGTTGGCGCCCACCAGCAGGGTGAAGATGACGGTGCCGGCCAGAAACAGCCGGGTTGCCACGGATGCGTCCCAGGACCACCGGTGGGCGGGCGAGGGGCGCATGGCCAGTTCCTGCAGGACCGTCACGGCCCCTCCTCTTCAAGTTCTTTGGGCGGCGTGTGCCGCGATTTAGCCGAGCGCCACCCGTCACGCCGGCCGCCGCAAATGCTTCTATAGAATGATGGAGACAGCCCGCTTTGATTCGTTTTTTACTTCTGTTTGAATCAAAATGATCAAGTATTGCCCTCAACCTGAACCCGGAGTGATCCCCATGAGCATCCTGGACCCCCTTGACGTGCGCCTGCTGCTGGCGCTGATCGCGGATCCGCGCGCCCAAATCGGCGAACTGTCCGATTCGCTCGGGGTCGCCCGCAACACCGTCCAGGCCCACCTGCGCCGGCTGGCCCGGACGGGCGCCCTGCGCCAGGGGGGACGGGACGTTGACCTGGCGTCCATCGGCTACGACGTCGTCGCCTTCGTCACGATCGAGGTCACCCACCGGGACCTCGACGGCGTCATTGCCGCCATGCGCGCCGTCCCGCAGATCCTGGAGGTGTATGAAATCTCGGGCCGCGGCGATGTGTGGTGCCGGCTCGTGGCCAGGGACGTCCAGCACCTGCAAAGTGCGTTGCGGCAGTTGCTGCGCATCAAGGGCGTGATCCGCACCGAAACGTCCCTGGCACTCCACGAGCACATCCCGTACCGCCTCCAGCCGCTCCTTGAGGGCATGAGCCACGGCTGACGTGCAGGGCGCCCGCCGCCAGCACCCATAATGGGCTTGTGACCATCATCGATAACGCCGTCTACGTCAACGGCCGGCGCTTCGCCGAACCCAGCAGCCTCGATCAAACCTTTGAGGTCATGGCCTCCTGCAACGGCATGGCCTGGATTGGCATGTTCCGGCCCGATGCCGCGGAAATGGCCACGCTCGCGTCGGAGTTCTCGCTGCACGAACTGGCCGTTGAGGACACCATCATGGCCCACCAGCGCCCCAAGCTGGAGAAGTACGACAACGTCCTGTTCACCGTCCTGCGCCCGGCCCGGTACCTCGACGAACAAGAGGCCGTGGAGTTCGGCGAACTCCATATCTTCACGGGGGAGGACTTCGTCGTCACGATTCGCCACGCCGAAACCCCCGGGCTGGCCTCCACCCGGACCCGGCTGGAAGCGGATCCGGAATTGCTGGCCATGGGCCCGGAGGCCGTGCTCTACGCCATCCTCGACCAGGTGGTGGACGACTACCAGCCGGTGGTCAACGGGCTCGAGAACGACATTGACGAGATCGAGGACCAGCTGTTTGCCGGCGACCCCAACGTCTCCCGGCGCATCTACCAGCTCTCCCGCGAGGTGATCCATTTTCAGCGCGCCATCCACCCGCTGCAGGAAATTCTCCACCAGCTCAAGGGCGGTTTCGCCAAGTACGGCGTGAACGTGGAGCTCCAACGCAACCTGCGCGACGTGGAGGACCATGTGGAGTCCTTGACGGTGCGTGCGGATTCCTTCCGACAACTGCTGCAAAACGCCCTCACGGTGGACGGCACCCTGACCGCGAACCGGCAAAACGAGGCCAATGCGGCACAGAACGAGGAATTGAAGAAGATCTCCTCCTGGGCCGCCATCTTGTTCGCCCCGTCGTTCGTGGCCGGTATCTACGGCATGAACTTCAAGGTCATGCCGGAGCTTGAGTGGCCGTGGGGCTACCCGTTCGCCATCGGCCTAATGCTGCTGGTGGGCTTCGTCATGTACGTGATTTTCAAGAAGAAATCCTGGTTGTAGCGGCCCTGTCTGCCCCTCGTTGCCCGCAGTTGCGGCATTTGGCTGACACAATGGTTGAAATTTTGTTGTTACGCCAAGCCCCAAGGAGCCTGCAATGGGCAGACACGCCAAGATCAACACCGTCACGCTGAACAACGGCGTTGCCATGCCGCAACTCGGGTTCGGCGTGTGGCAGGTGCCCAACGAGGAGTCGACGGCGGCCGTCACCGCAGCCCTGCAGGCCGGGTACCGCAGCATCGACACCGCCGCCGTCTACGGCAATGAGGAGGGCGTTGGCGAGGCCATCGCGACGTTCCTGGCCGAATCCGGCACACCCCGTGAGGAATTGTTCATCACCACCAAGCTGTGGAACACCGACCAGGGTTACGAAAAGACGCTGCTCGCGTTCGATGAGAGCCTGCGCAAGCTCGACCTGGACTACGTGGATTTGTACCTGATCCACTGGTCGACACCGGAAAAGGACACCTACTTGGACACTTGGCGGGCGTTTGAGGAGATCCTGGCCGGCGGCCGGGCCAAGGCCATTGGCGTCTCCAATTTCGAGCCCGAGCACCTCCAGCGCATCATCGACCTCGGCGGCACCGTCCCGGCAGTCAACCAGGTGGAACTGCACCCCCGCCTGCAGCAGTCGGTGCTCCGGGAATTCAACACCGCCCACGGCATCCACACCGAGGCCTGGAGCCCCCTGGCCCAGGGCCAGCTGCTCGAGGACCCCGCCATCACGGCCATCGCCGCCGCGCACGGCAAGGCCCCGGCCCAGGTGATCATCCGCTGGCACCTCCAGCTGGGCAACATCGTGATCCCCAAGTCCGTCACGCCGGAGCGCATCGCCGCCAATTTCGACGTCTTCGACTTTGAGCTCACCGACGCCGACATGGCAGCGATCGCAGCCCTGGACAACAACGGCCGCGTGGGGCCCCACCCGAACCAGTTCAACTGA
This sequence comes from Arthrobacter sp. ERGS1:01, assembly GCF_001281315.1. Taxonomy (NCBI): domain Bacteria; kingdom Bacillati; phylum Actinomycetota; class Actinomycetes; order Micrococcales; family Micrococcaceae; genus Arthrobacter; species Arthrobacter sp. ERGS1:01. Next base: position 2,992,321 of record NZ_CP012479.1, read on the forward strand.
TCTCCAAGCCCTGCGGCCCGGCTCGCGGCCCGCAAGCTCTGGGGGCGCAGGCTGGTGTTTGCGTAGGTGACGTAAAGGAGACACCTAAGGCCGCCCGCGGCCGTGGTGTCGGATAGTCACCGAGCAAATGCCGGCCTGCGCCCACCATCCGGCTTAGGTCCGGTGGGGTAGATCCAGCCATTGCGGGGCCAGCCGTTGGAAGTCCCTCGGGTCCAGCAGGGCCGCCCCTTCGGGGATGCTCCCAAGGAACGGTTTTCCCCAGGCGCGCAGGCTGTCCCGGTTGCTGAGGTCGATGTCCGACGGCGCAGCGGGCCAGGAGCCGACCACGAGGGCCGGTGCGGGCAGCCCGCGGTGCTGCAACGCCTCGAGGGTCAGCAGGGTGTGGTTGAGCGTGCCGAGCCCGCTGCGGCACGTCACCACGATGCCCGGGCGGACTCCGCCGGGCGTGGCCGCGGCCAGATCGGCGATGGTGTGCCCGGCGTCGTCGAGTTCAACGAGCAGTCCGCCGGCGCCCTCCACCAGCACGTGGTCGTGCCCTTGCGCCAAGTCGGCAATGTGCGCCACATGGTCCGCGAGCTTGGGCAGCGTCCGGTTTTCGCGCAGCGCCGCGGCCGCGGGCGCCATCGGGTGCAACAGCCGGACCCCTTCGCGGACCGTCGCGACTCCGCAAAGCCGGACCGCCTCGTCCATATCCCCGTGCCCGTCCGGGGCAACGCCGGTCTGGGTCGGTTTGTAAACGGCCACGGTGGCGCCGCCTGCCAGCAGTGCCGCGGCGAGGGCCGCCGTCGTGATGGTCTTGCCGACGTCGGTGTCCGTGCCGGTGACATAGGTGATGGCGGGCAGTTTCATGGAGATCCCTCGTTCGGGTGGTGTGCGGTCACGGTCAGCGGTGATTGGAAGGACAGCAGCCGCAGCCACCCGGGATCGGGCCCAAAGGGTTGCAGGCGCGGCAGGGCGCGGGCGGTTTCCTCGACCACCAGGGCGGTTTCCAGCTCGGCCAGCTTGGCGCCCAGGCAACGGTGCAGGCCGTGGCCAAACGCGAGTGAATACGCCGTGGGCGCTGCGTCGGCCGGGTGCCGCCCCGTCAGCTCCAGCAGGATCTCCGCCCCGGCGGGGACTTCCAGGGTGCCCACGCGGGTGTCCCGGAGCGCGGCCCGCCGCCAGGTGTGGACCGAGGATTCCGTGGCCAGCACCGCGCGTACATGGGCGCGGGCTGCGTCCGGTTCCGCCAGCAACGCCCAGCCGTCCGGGGCGTGGAGCCCGCGGTACAGCGCCGTGTTGATCAGCTGCGCCGTGGTCTCCTGGCCCGCAATGACCAGGAAGTAGCCCAGCGAACAGACCTCGGCCTGGCTGAGCCCGGCGGCGTCGAGCACGCCAAACAGCGAATCCGTGCCGCGGGCCGCCGCGGCCTCGTCACGGAGCCACCCGTAGAATTCCGCGGCACTGCGGGCCAACACCAGTTGCCGCTCCGGATCGGGCCAGCCCCAGAACAGCTCCAGTGAGTCCTGGCTCCAGCGCTTCAACAACTCCAACTCCGGGGTTGCCTGCCCCGTCAGCTCCGCCATGACGACGGGCGGGATGTGCCGGCCCACGGCGTCGGCCAGGTCCACATGGCCGCGTTCAAGGGCGACGCCGGTCGCGGCCAGCCGCTGCCGGGCCAGCTCCCGCACGCGGGGCGCCACGGCGGACACCTTGGCGGGCGTGAAGAACCGGGCCACCATGGTGCGGACGGCACGGTGCCGGTCCCCCGTGGCCGAGGCCAGGACGGGCGGCAGGGCAAAGCGCGCCTTGCTCAGGATCCGCAGGGTGGCCGGTGCCAGCGGAACTACCGAGGTGAGCGCGTTGGTGGGGGCAAAGTCCTCCGTGCGGCGCATGATGTCCCGGACCTGCCCGGGATCGCCGATGACCGCATAATCCATGCCTGCGTAGTTCATGCCGGGACCTCTTGGAGCCCGGATTCCAGCGCCCGGTTCACCGAGGCAGCGGCCCGCCGGAGCTCCGCATCCGTGAGGTTGGCCCGGGCCGTGAGCCGCACCCGGGACACGCCGTCGGGCACGCTGGGTGGCCGGAAACAGCCGACGGCAACACCGGCTGCGCGCAAGGCGGCGGTCACGGTTGCGGCGCGCTCGGGCGAACCGACGGGGATGGACTGCACGGCCCCGGCCGACGGCTCCGTGCCGCACGCGAGCGCCAGCACCTGCGCGTTGCGGAGGACGCGGTGGGCGAGTTCCGGTTCGGCCAGCACGATCCCGGCCGCCTCGGCCGCTGCCGCCGCGGCCGCCGGTGCCAGGGCGGTGTCGAAGATGAAGGTCCTGGCCGTGTTCACCAGGTGCTCACGCAACAGGGTTGAGCCCAGGACGGCGCCGCCCTGCGAGCCAAGCGCCTTGGACAATGTAGCCGTGACGGCAACATGGCGCGTACCGGCCAGCCCGGCCGCATGCACCGCACCGCGGCCGTCCCCCGCGACACCGATCCCATGGGCCTCGTCCACCAGCAGGAGCGCATCGAACTCCGCGCAGAGTGCTGCCGCCTCGGCCAGCGGGGCGGCGTCGCCCAACACCGAATAGATGGATTCCAGCACCACGACGGCCCGCGGCTGGCCGCGTGCGGCCAACGCCGTCGCAACTGCGGCCAGATCGTTGTGGGGCACCTCGACGGCCTCGGAACGGGACAGCCTGATGCCATCCAGCAGGGAGGCATGGACGTGGGCATCGTAAATGAACAAGGTGCCGGGTCCGCCCAGCGCCGTCAGCACGCCAAGGTTTGCCGTGTATCCACTGGAAAATGCCAGGGCCGCATCCTGTCCGGTGAGCCGGCACAGCGCCCGTTCGAGTCCCTGGTGGGCGCCGGTGGTGCCGCACACCACCCGGGACGCGCGGGCTCCCGTGCCGTGTTCGTCCGTCGCCCGGGCGGCGGCGGCCGCAAGGCGGGGATCGCCGGCAAGGCCCAGGTAGTCGTTGGAGGCGAGGTCGATCAGCCCGGCCTGCGGTTCCGTGCGGCGCACGAGTCCGCGCCGCACCCGGACCGCGGCCCGTGAGCGCAACCAGGAATCCATGGCCGTTTCCGTGACCGCCATCAGCCGTGCACCCGGGCCACCGCGGCGTGGATTCCGGCACCGATCGCGGCGATGTCCTCGGCCGTGCTCACGTACGGCGGCATCGTATAGACCAGGTTCCGGAAGGGGCGCACCCACACGCCATGCTCCAGGGCTGCGCGGGTCACGGCCGGGACATCGACGGGGCCGGACAGCTCGACGACGCCCACGGCACCGAGCGTGCGCACGTCCCGGACGGAAGCCAGCCCGGCGGCCGGAGCCAGCGCGGCGGCCAGCCCCTCCCCGACCCGGGCAACCTGGCCCTGCCAGCCGGCCGAAGCCAGCAGTTCCAGGGACGCGCCCGCCACGGCGCAGGCCAGCGGGTTGGCCATGAACGTGGGGCCGTGCAGCAGGGAACGCAGCGGCGAGGCGGTGACGACGTCGGCCACGGCCGCAGAACACAGCATGGCGGCCAGCGTCAGGTAGCCGCCCGTCAAAGACTTGCCCACGCACATGATGTCCGGGACAACGGCGGCCCATTCGACGGCAAACAGCGTCCCGGTGCGGCCAAACCCGGTCGCGATCTCGTCGCAGATCAGCAGCAGGCCGTTGTCGCTGGCCACGCGCCGGGCGGCGGCGAGCGCGGCGGGTGCGTAGATGTACATGCCGCCGGCGCCTTGGAGTATGGGCTCCAGGACTATGCCGGCAAGCTCGTCGCGGTGGCGGGCCACCGTTTCCTCGAGGATCCCGATCCAGGCCGCCACCTCTGCGGCGTCGGCCACGAGTTCGCCGTCCACCAGCCGGGCGGCGGGCGGGCGGGGCAGGAAGAGTTGCTGGGGAATCACGGACGGGAAGGCGGCATGCATGCCGTCCACGGGGTCGCACACGCCCATGGCCGCAAAGGTGTCGCCGTGGTAGCCGCCGCGCAGTGCAAGGAAGCGGGTGCGCCGGGGCCGGCCCATGCCTAACTGGTACTGAAGCGCCAGCTTCAGGGCAACCTCCACGGAAATGGACCCGGAGTCCGCCAGGAACACGTGCGCCAAGCCCTCCGGTGCCAGGTCGACGAGCCGTTCGGCCAGGTGTACGGCGGGTTCATGCGTGAGGCCGCCGAACATGACATGGCTGAACCGGCCGGCCTGGTCCAGCAGTGCACGGTCCAGGGCCGGGTGCCGGTAGCCGTGGATCGCCGACCACCACGAACTCATGGCATCAACGGCCTCAAAGGCGGTGCCGTCAGCAGCGGTGAGGCTCAGCCTCGTGCCCTCCGCTGCGTTCACGGCGAAGGGGGCATCGCCGTCGAGCGGTGAATAAGGGTGCCACAGCAGCCCGCGGTCACGGGCGATGAGGGACGCGGGAGTCGTTGCCTGTTCCGAGACGGCGGACTCCGGATGCGACAGGAGTGCTCCCCTAGGCATTGGGGGCCATGGCCGTGCCGGCCCCGCGGCGACGGATGGCAAGGGACCCGCCCGGGGAGGCGACGGCGTCGTCCGGGTCCTGAGTGCCGGGCTCCCGGCTGCCCAGGACGGTGAAACCGTTGTCCGCAATCATCTCGAGGTCGGCCTTGGCCGCCTGGCCCTCGCTGGTCAGGTAGTCGCCCAGGAACAGCGAATTGGCCACCTGCAGGGCCAGCGGCTGGAGCGTGCGCAGGTGCATCTCGCGCCCGCCGGCCATGCGCAGCTCGGTGTCGGGGCGAGCGAAGCGGACCATGGCCAGGATGCGCAGGCAGGCGGCGGGGGTCAGCAGCCAAGTCCCTTCCAGGGGGGTGCCGTCGAAGGGCATCAGGAAGTTCACGGGGATGGATTCGCTGCCCAGTGCCCGCAGTGCGAAGACGGCGTCGACGAGGTCGTTATGGCTTTCGCCCATGCCCACGATGACGCCGGAGCAGGGCGAGAGGCCGGCGTCCTTGGCGTGCTCCACGGTGCGCACGCGGTCGGAAAATTCATGCGTGGAGCAAATGTCGGCGTACATGGATTCGCTGGTGTTGAGGTTGTGGTTGTAGGCGTCCACCCCCGCGGACTTCAGGCGATCGGCCTGGCCGTCCTTGAGGATGCCCAGGCAGGCGCACACCTCGACGTGGGGGTTGCCGTCCTTGAGCTCGCGGACCATCCCGGCCACGCGGTCCACGTCGCGATCGCTGGGGCCCTTGCCGCTGGCCACCATGCAGATGCGCGATGCCCCGGCGCCGATGCCGGTGGCGGCCTGGGCCAGCGCCTCCTCCGGCTTGAGCCAGGTGTACTTCAGGATTTGGGCGGCGGAGCCCAGGCGCTGCGAACAGTAGGTGCAGTCCTCCGGGCAAAGCCCCGATTTCAGGTTGACGAGGTAGTTCACCTTGACGGTGTTGCCGAAGTGGGCGCGACGCAAACGTGCAGCGGCCGCCACCACCTCCAGCAGTTGGTCGTCGGTGGATTCGAGGACGGCGAGCGCCTCTTCACGGGTCAGCTCGGCACCGGACAGCTGCCGGTCGGCAAGGTCGTTAAAGTAATTGAACACTGTTCAAGTGTGTGAGGCGGCGGCCCCGCTGTCAATCGGGGCACCCCGGCATGGGGGAAGATAAAGGGGCGCCGCAGGGGCGCTAGGACTTTGCCGAAGGGGAGCTGGCCATGGCGCTGACACGCGAACAGATCGTCGACGCCGCCCTGGGAATCCTGCGCGAATACGGGCTCGCTGACCTCTCCATGCGCCGCCTGGCCCGGGACCTGGACGTCCAGGTCGGCGCCCTCTACTGGCACATCAAGAACAAGCAGGACCTGCTGACGGTGCTGGCCGGGCGGATTCTGGCACCCGTGGGCGAGGCGGCCACGCTGCGCGAACTGGCCGTGTCGATCCGCACCGCCCTCTTGGCCGTCCGCGACGGCGCCGAGGTGGTGGCCCTGGCCCATGTGCTGGCGCCGGCGGGGCCTTCCGCCCTGCTGCGTGTACGGGGCCTGTTGGACGCGCAGGGCCTGACGGACCAGGAGGGGCGGTGGGCCGCCGACGCGGTGGTCAACTACATTTTGGGCGCCGTCACGCAGGAGCAGACCCGCGCCGGTTTCACCCGGGCGGGCCTGCTGGACGCCATGGACTCCGACACCGATGCGGCGTTCGGTTACGGCCTGGAGCTGTTCCTCGCCGGGCTGGCCGGCGAGGGCAGCGGCCCCCGCACGGCCTGAGACTAGGCCGCGGTGCGCTGGGCCAGGTGTCCGCGCAGGGTGGTGGCCGTGTACTCCGTGCGGAACAATCCGCGCCGCTGCAGTTGCGGCACCACCAGCGTCACGAAGTCCTCCAGAGATTCGGGCAGCAGCGGCGGCATCAGGTTGAAACCGTCCGCACCGCCCTCCTCAAACCATTGCTGCATTTGACCGGCCACCTCGGCCGGGGTGCCCACCATGGTGGCGTGGCCGCCGCCGGCCGCCAGCCGGCCCAGGAGTTGGCGCACCGTTGGCTGCTCGGTCTCGATGATCCGCAGGATCGTGGCGTAGCGGCCCGCCGGCCCCGTGAAGTCCGACGCCGGCACCAGGGCCGGCACGGGAGCGTCAAGCTCCCAGCCGCTGCAGTCGCGTTGGACGAACCGGCCCAGTTGGGCCAACGAGGTCTCCACCGGCAGGGCGGCGTCCACGGCGGCTTGCTTGGCCAGCGCCTCCTCCCGGGTGGCGGCAACATAGGTGACCAGACCGGGCATGATGGCGACGGCGTCGGGATCCCGCCCGGCCTCGGCGATGCGGCGCTTGACGTCGGCGTAGTACGCCTGGGCGCTGGGCAGGTCATAGGCCACCGCATACACGCCCTCGGCATAGCTGGCGGCGAGTGCGCGGCCGGGCTCGGAAGCTCCGGCCTGGAACAGCACGGGCCGGCCCTGCGGCGAGCGCGGCACGTTCAACGGCCCGTCAACACTGAAATGCGCACCTTGGTGGAGCACGGGGCGCACCAGGGACGGATCCGCGTAACGCCCGGCCCGGTCCCGCAGCAGGGCGTCGCCGTCCCAGGAGTCCCACAGACCCTGTGCAACGTCAATGAATTCGGCGGCCCGGGCGTAGCGCTCCTCGTGCGGCGGCATGGCGGGCATCCCGTGGTTGCGGGCCTCGGCGTCGAACATGGACGTCACCACGTTCACGCCCATGCGACCGCCGCTGATGTGGTCCAGCGACGCCAGCATGCGGGCGGCGTGGAACGGCTCATAGAACGTGGAGGACACCGTGCTGACCAGCCCGATCCGATCGGTGGCCCGGGCAATGGCCGCCAGCATGGTCAGGGGTTCCAGGTGCCACAGCGGACCACTTGCCGGATCGCCGGCGGACTGGCCGTCGGCGAAGAAGACCGCGTCGAAGAGCCCGCGTTCGGCCACTTGGGCCAGCCGTTCGTAGAAGCGGATGTCGCCCAGCTCCGCAATCGGCGAGTCGGGCAGCCGCCAGGCCGCTCCGTGGTGGCCGCAGCCGTGCAGGAAAACGTTCAGGTGCAGTTGCCGGGCGGACGTGCCGGGCATCAGTTCATCACCAGTCCGCCGTCGACCATGAGGTTCTGGCCGGTCACCGACCGGGCCCACGGCGAGGCGAAGAACAGCACGGCGTCGGCGAGCTCGGCCGGCGTCGTGACCCGGCGCAGCGGCGTGGCTGCGGCAATGTAGTCGAACACCTCATCGGGGGTTGCGGCGCTCGCGTCGGTGGTGCGCAGCAGGCCGCTGGAGACCATGTTGACGCTGATGTTTTCCGGGCCGAGGTCCGCGGCCAGCGTGCGGGTCAGGGACAGCAGCGCCGCCTTTGCCGCCGTGTAGTCGTGGTACGGCACCACGGGGTTGTGGAACAGGTTGGTGCCGATGTTCACGACCCGGCCAAAGCCGTGCGCTTTCATGCCGGGCAGGGCCGCCTGCGTGGTGTTCAAGGCACCGCGGACGCTGCCGGAGAACTGGGCGTCAAAGTCGGCCCAGGCGATCCCGGCGGCGGTGGCGCGGGCGTCGCCGTTGAAGGAATACGCGGCCAGGGCGTTGTTCACGACGGTCGTGACGGGGGCGCCAAAGTGCTGCTCCGCCGCCGCGAACATGGCCGCCACCTCCTCCGGGCTGGTGACGTCACCCTGCACGGCCAGCGCCCGGTCCGGCCCGGCCTCGGTGGCCAGTTCCCGGGCACCGTCGGCGCTGCTGCGGTAGTTGAGCACCACCTTGGAGCCGGCACCCAAAAACGCCCGGGCGATGTGGGTGCCCAGGCCGCGGCCGGCACCCGTGACGAGCACTGTTTGTTCTGAAAACTGCATGGTACTCCACCTTGAAATAAGGCGAAAAGATGGGCACGGCGATGCTGCGCCGCGAAAGGCGGGCGCACAAAAACCGGCGGGACATCCCTTCGCTAGTGCTAACTAGATCAGGTTCAACGGGTGTGATTCTCAGCCCCGCAAGGGGCACCCCGTGTCACTGCCAGCGAGTCTAGCCGAAGCCCGCCGCCGCGCCGTTGCTGCGTTCAGCTTGTTACGTCCGGCTTGGTGCGTTCAGCTAACTATGTCCGGCTCGCTACGTCCGGGCCAGGGCGTCGATGTCCTCGAGGAAGTCCGCGGCCACGGCCTCGCTGACGGTGGCCCGGGTGTCGGCAATGGTCTCCAGGTAGTCGGCGGTGACCGGACCGCGCGGGTCGGTGAGAGGCCCGCCCACCCCGGCATCGACGTCGTACACGGCCTTTTCCAGGGCACGCTGGGAGGCGCTGCGTGCGGCAAACTCGATATCCGCCGGGGAGAAGCCGCTGCTGGCTGCGACCAGGCCGGCCACATCCACGTGTTCGAGCACGGTGTCCGGGATGAAGCGGCACCACATGGCGGTGCGGGCCTCGGCGTCGGGCAGGCCGATGGGGATGACGTAGTCGAAACGGCCGTGGCGCAGGAACGCCGAATCCAGTGAGCGGATGAAGTTCGTGGCGCACACCAGCAAGCGCCCGGGCTGGTCCCGGAAGGCCGGGATGATCTTCAGCAGCTCGTTGGTCACGCCCTGCATGGGCGAGGGCGGCTCCCCGGAGCGCTGCGAGGCGATCTCCTCCACCTCATCGATGAACACCACGGCGTGCTCCAGCTCGGCAATGTCCAGGAAGGTTTGGCGCAGCGCACCGGCCAGGCCGCCGGGCTCCCCCGCCAGCCGGGACGGAAAGACCTCCACGAACGGCCATTCCAGCCGGGACGCGATGGCCTTGGCGAAGGTGGTCTTGCCGGTGCCGGGCGGGCCGAACAGCACGACGGCGCGCGGCGGCACCACGCCGAACTCCTCGGCGAGCTCGGACTCGGCCAGCGGCAGCACGAGCCGGCGTTCCAGCAGTTCCTTCTCCGCCGTCATTCCGGCCACCCGGTGCCACAAGTCCCGCGGCAGCAGCCGGCCGCCCAGCTCTTCCAGGGCGCCCAGTTCGGCCCGCTGGACCGGGATGCGCCGCTCAAAGTAGCGCAGGTTCTTCTTCACCACGAAGCCGCGGTTGGAAAACGCCTCCACCCGGTTCTCGGTGTCCGGCATCAGGGCGGAGAGCTTGTTCAGCCCGTGCGCGGCCATGCGGTTTTCGACGGCGGCCAGCAGCGACGTGCCGATCCCCCGGCCGCGGAACTCGGGCAGCGTGGACAGGAACACGATCCAGCCCTGGTCGTGGGCGGCCCGGCCGACGGCGGCACCCACGATCTGTTCGCCCTGGACGGCCACCACGGCGTGGTCCTTCTCGCAGGAGGCCAGCACCTCGGACAGGTCATAGACGGGTTCCACCCCGCTGGCGCGCAGGGATTGCCACAGGGACAGGATCCCCTCCACGTCCTGCGAGTGAAAATCCCGGATCTTCCACGATGTCATTGCCCAGCGCTCCTTTGCGTTGCCGTGCTAGGCATCATGGCACGGCCCGCCCGCGTGGGTCGAGGGGTGTCCACGGGCGGCCGTTCCCTTATGCGCACGGGTGGCCCGGGGCGCTGCGCATATGCCAAGGCGTCCGCACTTATGCGCCGAACCCCCGGCGGGTCCGGCGCACGCACCACACGGGCGCCAGACCCAGTTCGGGTTTGGCGCATAAGGTGGACGGCCCGTGAAACTCTGCATCGAACTCACGGCGAATCGGTCGCATAAAGGAAAGTGGCCACGCCCGGTTACCGGGCCTGCACCGCTTCGCCGGCCGTGCGGTGCATGAGCAGTGCCTCCACCACCGGATAGAGCATGAGCACCCCGAGCACGGCGAAGGTCCACTGGTAGGCGGTCACCGGCGTCGTGCCCTGGACCGGGGCCAGCAATGTCTCGGCGGCGCGGAGGATCAAGGCGCCAACGGCCACGCCCAGCCCGGTGGCGATCTGCGCGATTGTGGACGAGAGCGTGTTGGCGCCGGACATCCGGGCCCTCGGCACGTCGGCGAACTGCAGCGTGTTGTAGGCGCTGAAGCCGATGGAGCGCAGCACGCCGCTGGCAAACAGGACGGCGGCAATGACGGGCAGCGGCGTGGCGGGCTGCAACAGGGCGCACGCCCCGAGCACCAGCGCGCCGCCGCCGGCGCTCAGCAGCACGATTGCACGGAAGCCGAACTGCCGGATCAGCGGCGTCGTGGCGGGCTTGATGAGCACGTTGCCGGCAAAGACGGCCATGGTCATCAGCCCGGCTTCAAATGCGCTCCAGCCAAAACCGAGCATGAACATCAGCGGCAGCAGGAACGGCACGGCGTTGATGACGAGCCGGTACAGGGCGCCGCCGCCGTTGCCGATCCGGAACGTGGCAATGCGCAGCGCCCGCAGGTCCAGCAGCGGGTGGCGGGAGTGCCGGAACCACCACAGCGCCCCGCCGCCACTCGCCACCGACACACCAAGGAACAGCACGACGGCGACCCAGGGCGTGGGTGCCGCGCCAATCTGTTCGAGGCCGATCACCAGCGAGGCAAGGGCCACGCCACACAACACAAAGCCCGTCCAGTCCGGCGGCGGCACCTTGTGCGCGCGGATGTCCGGCACCACGCGCAGGGCCGTCACGAAGGCGATGATGCCGAGCGGCACGTTGATAAGGAAGATCCAGTGCCAGCTCGCATAGGTGGTCAGCAGGCCGCCCAGCGCCGGTGCGATGACGGGGGCCACGAGTGCCGGCCAGGTCAGGAACGCGATGGCGTCCAGGAACTCCTTCCTGTCGGCATCCCGGAGCACCACCAGCCGGCCCACCGGCACCATCATGGCCGCGCCCATGCCCTGGAGCATGCGGGCGCCGCACAGGAACGCCAGGTTGGGGCTCAGCGCACACAGCAACGACGCAAGGGTGAAGACCGCAATGGCGGCCGTGAACACGCGGCGCGCACCGTACCTTTCGGCCAGCCAGCCGCTGATGGGGATGCCCACTGCAAGGGTGATAAGGTAGGCCGTCATGGCCAGGTTGATATCCACGGGCCGGACGTGCAAATCGGCGGCCATGCCGGCCGCGGCGGTGGAGATGATGGTGCCGTCCAGGATCTCCATGAAGTAGGTGCCGGCCACCAAAAGGGCCAGGGCGCGGCTGAAGGAGGAGGCACGGGCCGGCGTCGAACTTGAATTTCCCACCGCCCAAGCCTAGCGAGCACACGGCTGCGTGACACAACTCACGGCCGGGATGGAAACAAAACGTCGCCCGCCGGCGCTGAACCACTACGAAAGCAAATTCTTCGAAGAAAGTGTGAAAGCATGAGCGTCGACATCGCCACCGAAATCAACCTGCAGGACGAACTCATCTTGGATGCGGATGCTGCGGCGGCGTTGTTCCTGGATGCGCGTACGGCCAACAGCTGGGCCGACGACGAGATCTCGGACGAGACGCTGCAGGCCGTGTACGCGCTGACCAAGATGGGCCCGACCGCCTTCAATATGCAGCCGCTGCGCATCAGCTGGATCCGTTCGGCCGAGGCCCGCGAGCGCCTGGTGGCCCACATGGGCGACGGCAACAAGGCCAAGACGCTGACCGCCCCGGTGGTTGCGCTGCTCAGCTACAACAAGGACTGGCACGAACTCCTGCCCACCACGGCACCGCACATGGCCGGCATGATTCCCATGTTCGAGGAGAACGTCGCCGTCCGCCACGCGATGGCCGCGAACAACGCCCACCTGCAGGCCGGCTACTTCGTGATGGCAGCCCGTGCGGCAGGCCTGGCCGCCGGCCCGATGACCGGTTTCGACATGGAAGGCATGGACGCCGAGTTCAACGCCGACTCCACCCACCAGGTGTTCATGGTGGTCAACCTGGGCAAGCCCAACGGCGTCGTGGACCGCGACCGCCTGGCCCGCCTCGAGTTCGATGTGGCCACCGAGACCCTCTAGAGAATTTATTTCGCCAAATAAGTCCCGGCGAAAAATAAACTTTCAGCACTAAAGCGCCGCCCTCCGCACAATGTCGGAGGGTGGTGCTTTTTTGCTGTTATGGCTCCCATGGCCGCCGGAATATAGCATATTCACCCTCGGCGAAGCTGGCTGATTTTCAGGAATTCACCGGCCACCCGTACCAAAGAAGCCCTGAAATTCGGGGCTCAAAGCCCGTCAAACCGCGCCAGTGCGCGTCAATCACCCTTTCCAATCCCATGTGTGATCGATAACATCGAAGTCGTGTGATTTATGTCTCCCGATTCGAAAAAAGGATGAACACGTGCACTCCATGTGGAAAAAGACTTTGGCGATGGCGGTGGTTGCCCCGGCCATGTTGCTGACCATGACGGCGGCACCCGTCGTCGCGGCGCCCGGCGACCCCGTCAGCAAGAACGTGGCCCTGGCCAGCGCCGGCGCCACCGTGACCGCCTCGGGCAATGAGCAGGTTGGCGTCCACCAGATGGGCGACGCGATCGACGGCGACGCCACCTCGCGCTGGTCCTCGAACACCTCGGACACCGCGTCACTGACCGTCAAGCTGGCCCAGCCGACCCTCATCAGCAAGGTCGTGATCAAGTGGGAGGCCGCTTGCGCCGCCAAGTACAAGCTGCAGGTCTCCACCAACGGCGTCGACTTCATCGATGCCACGGATGTCCAGAGCCGTCCCGATTGCGCCGCTGCGGCCAACGACGCCCCTGCACTGAACGCCGGGATCTCCACCACCAAGTACCAGTACGTGCGCATGCAGGGCATTGACCGCACGCCGATTGGCGGTGCCAAGTGGGGCATCTCCCTGTTCGAGTTCGAGGTGTGGGACACCCCCGCCGCCCCTGCCGCAAACGTGGCCCTGGCCGCCTCCGGCGCCACCGTGACCGCCACGGGCCAGGAAGTGGCCGGCCAGTGGGGACCGGCACTGGTCATCGACGGCGACGCCGACCGCTCCAAGCCGAACGCCTCGCAGTCGCGCTGGTCCTCCAACACCGCCGACAACGCCGCCATCACGGTCAAGCTGGCCCAGCCCACCCTGATCGACCACGTGACCATCGATTGGGAAAAGGCCTGCGCCGCCCAGTACAAGCTCCAGGTCTCCAACGACGGCAACAATTTCACCGATGCCACCGACGTCATTTCCCCCACCTGTGACGGGCGGGACAGCCAAAAGATCAAGGCGGCCCTGGCAGCCACCCCGTACCAGTACATCCGCATGCAGGGAATCGCCCGCACGCCCATCGGCGGGGTCAAGTACGGCATGTCCATGTGGGAATTCGAGGTGTGGACCGGCCCCGAGCCCGTCCCGGTGGTTCCCGCCGCCGGCATCAACCTGATCCCGATGCCCGTGAACATGACTACCCCGGACAAGGCGCCTTTCGTCCTTGGCGCGGGCTCACGCATTGTGGCCAACAACGCCGAGACGAAGGCCACCGGCAACTACCTGGCCGGCATCTTCCGCGCCTCCACCGGGCTGGCCCTGCCCGTCGTCGACGGCACCACCGGCGACAGCGACGACATCGTGCTCTCCCAAACCCCGGGCGACATCGCCAACCTTGGTGCCGGCCTGCAGTCCGAGGCCTACTCGCTCAGCGTTGACCCCGTCACGGGCACCAAAATCACCTCCGCCACCTCCGACGGCGTGTTCGACGGCGTGCAGACCCTCCGCCAGCTCTTCCCGGCGTTCATCGAGTCCAAGCAGAAAGTCATCGCCGACTGGACCGCGCCCGCCGTGCAGATCACCGACGCACCCCGCTTCGACAAGCGCGGCATGATGCTCGACGTCGCCCGCGACTTCAAGCGCCCCGACGAGGTCAAGCACGTCATCGACTCGCTCGCGGCCTACAAGATCTCCACGCTGCACATCCACCTGGCCGACGACCAGGGCTGGCGGATCCAGATCACCAACGACGGCAAGGTCGCCGGCGACACGATCGACTATTCGCTGCTGACCGGCGTGTCCGGCAAGACGGCGGCCACCCGCAACTCCAGCGGCGGCGCCATGGGCTTCCAGGACGAACTGGGCCACACGGGCTTCTACACCCAGGACGAATACAAGGACATCGTCGCCTACGCCGCGTCCCGGCACATCGAGGTCATCCCCGAGATCGACGTGCCGGGCCACACGAACGCCGCCCTGCATGCCATCCCGCAGCTGAACACGGCCGCATCCAAGCCGGGCAAGGACGAAAGCGGCGTGGTGCCGGCCAACGGTACCGGCGACGTCGGCTATTCCACCCTTGATGTTGCCGAACCGGCCACCTGGAACTTCCTCACGCACGTCTACACCCAGATTGCCGCGATGACCCCGGGCAAGTACATCCACGTTGGCGGCGACGAATCCCACGCCACCCCACACGACGACTACGTCAACTTCATCACCAAGACCGTGAAGATCATCCACGACCTCGGCAAGCAGCCGATCGGCTGGAACGAGGCCGCCGTGGGCGGGCTGCAGGCCGGCGACGGCATCCAGTACTGGACCGGCGGCACGGCGGACACCCTCTCCGCCATCAACACCAAGGGCGCCAAGCTCATGGTCTCCAACGGCTCCACCTCCTACATCGACATGAAGTACAACGCCAAGACCCCGATCGGCCTGACCTGGGCCGGCACGGGGGACTTCCCCAAGTACTACGACTGGGATCCGGCCGCCACCGTGCAAAACGCCGGCGCCAACCTGCCCGACGCCAGCATCCTCGGCGTCGAGGCGGCCCAGTGGTCCGAGACGATCCGCGGCGGGGACCAGGCCGAGTTCATGGCCTTCCCCCGCGTGGTCTCCTTCGCCGAGATCGGCTGGACCCCGCAGGCCAAGCGCAACGTGAACGACTTCAAGGTCCGCATGGCGGCCATGGGCCAGCGCATGCTTACCTCGGGCACCAACTTCTACGACGGAAACAACGCCAAGTGGAGCTGGTCGATGGCCGGCTCCCCGGTGGCCGTTGCTCCCGGCAAGGCACTGAACCTGGCCGTGGGCCAGCTCGCGGCACCGGGCACGAAGGTCGCCGCCAACGGCGCAACCATTGCGGTTGACTCGGTCGACGACGCCGACGGCGTCAGCGCCTCCACGGTCGCCGGGAACCTGGGCGTCACCGTCAACTGGGGTGACGGCACTGCCGCAACGCCGGCAACCTTCGCAGCCAAGCGCGACCGCACCTCACTGTCAGCAGGCAGCCTCTACACCCTCAAGTCGACCCACAGCTACGCGGCGGCCGGCAACTTCAACGGCACCCTGACGGCCAGCGACGGCACGGTGGCCAAGTTCACCGTCACGGTTGCGGCCGGCACCGCCGATCCGCAGGAACCCACCCCGTGGGACACCTCGCAGACCGCGGCCATGACGGCTGCCCCGACCACCAAGGCCGGCGACCGCCTGCAAACCGCGCTCAGCGGCTTCGAGCCCGGCAAGTACGTCACCATGGCCGTGGGCACGAACGTGGTTGGCACGGTCCTGCCCGACGCCAACGGCACCATCACCTTCCAGCTGCCAGTACCCCCCAGCATCTACTCGGGCAGCTACGCGTTGACGGCAACCCAGGGCACCCGGGTGGCCACCGGCAACGTGGCGGTGACCTCCACCCTTGTTCCGCTGGCCAACAAGATCCCGCAGAACCAGCTCACCATCAAGTCCGTGGACTCCCAGGAAATGACGGGCGAGCCCGCTCCCAACGGCCCCGCCGCGGCAGCCCTCGACGGCGATCCCAACACGTACTGGCACACCCAGTGGTCAGGGAGTTCCGACCCGTTCCCGCACTCCCTGGTCCTGGACCTGGGCAAGAGCTTCAACGTCACCGGCTTTGAGTACACGCAGCGCCAGTCCAACACCAACGGCAAGATGAAGGATTACGAGATTTACGTATCCGACAGCCTCACGGACTTTGGCACCAAGGTTGCCTCGGGTACGTTCCTTGACGTGAACCGTGCGCAGGTTGTCACGATTTCCGGCGGCAAGGTTGGCCGGTACGTGAAGTTCGTCGGCCTGAACTCTATGGCCGGCAACGCCTTTGGCGGAGCTGCCGAGCTCAATGTTGGCGGCATCGCACCGGGCGCCACGGTTCCCGATGTCAGCGCCAACGTTGGCACCATCAAGGCCGGCGGCACGGTGGACCTGTCCCTGAAGGGCTTCGCGGCCAACACGCCGGTCAGCCTGTCCCTGCACTCCACCCCCGTGGACCTGGGCACGGTGACCACCGACGCAAACGGCGCCGCCACCAAGACCGTCACGATCCCGTCGACGATCGAGGCCGGCAACCACACGATCGTCGCCACCGCCGGCGCGATCACGGCGTCCTTCGCACTGACCGTGGCCCCGGCCGACGTTCCCACCACCGAGCCGACGACGGAGCCGACCTCAACCCCGACGACGGACCCCACGGAGACCACGACGCCGACAACCGATCCCACAACGGATCCGACGGATTCCGCCACTCCCACCACGGATCCGACGGATTCCGCCACTCCCACCACGGATCCGACCGAGTCGACCACCCCGACGATCGACCCGACAACGAACCCGACGTCCGACCCGACGGGTTCCACGGCGCCGACGACGTCCGGCACGTCACCGGCCGCAACGAAGTCCGCCACCGGCACGCCGCCGGCAACGTCTTCGGCCGCCGCCCCGGCCGGCACGCCATCGGCTACGAGCGCCCCGTCAACTGACCACGAGCTGGCCAGCACGGGTGCGAACACCACTCCGTTCCTATTGGGCGGATTGGTCCTGGTCCTGGTCGGCGTGGTGAGCTTCACCAGCCGCCGCAAGCGGAAGTCCACCCACGCCTAGGGGCAGGGACACCGCAACGGCAGCATAAAGATCAAGGGGCGGGTTGGCCAGTGAAATTCACCGGCCAACCCGCCCCTTCGTATTTCCTTGCGACAAAGCGCGGCTAAAGCGGCAGCGTGGCGTAATTCGATGTGTCCGGCAGACCGGGCATGGCCGGTCCCCTCGGTCAGTGGCGCTACATCAGTCGGGATTGCTTAGGCTTCGCGGTCCGCGTCTTCGGCGCGTGCCGCTTGGAGATGGCGCAGTTTGTCCTGCCGTGCCCGGTTTCGTCCACGGGCAGCGCCCATCATGAACATGACGATGATGGCCACGGCAAGAAGCCACGCCACCACAATGATGGCAATAAGCAGCCAAAGCGGCATCCGTTCAACTCCTCGAGGAACAGCCATGTTATAGACCCCAACGCAGACGATTATACAGACGCGTTGTTGGGAATCGCATGGACATGCGCTGGGAACATGCCGAAAATACTCCCGACCCCCCAAACCCCTGGCGTTAGACTGGCGGCATGAACGCACAGCCGAAATCCCCCGTCACCGTCACGGTCACCGGGGCCGCAGGTCAAATTGGCTACGCCCTCCTGTTCCGCATCGCCTCCGGAGCAATGCTGGGCCCCGACGTCCCGGTCAAACTCAACCTCCTGGAGGTGCCGCAGGCCGCCAAGGCCGCGGAAGGCACCGTACTGGAACTGCTGGACTGCGCATTCCCGCTGGTGGCCGGCATGGACGTCTTTGACGACCCCGCCCAGGCGTTCGACGGCGCCAACATCGCCCTGCTGGTCGGGGCACGGCCGCGCGGGCCGGGAATGGAACGGGCCGATCTGCTGCGCGCCAACGGCGGCATCTTCTCCGTCCAGGGGCGGGCCCTGAACGACGGCGCGGCGGACGACATCAAGGCCGTGGTGGTCGGCAACCCGGCCAACACCAACGCGCTGATTGCCGCCTCCCACGCCCCCGACATCCCGGCGTCGCGCTTCACGGCCCTGACCCGGCTGGACCACGACCGCGCCCTGGCCCAGCTGGCCGCGAAGACCGGCGCACCGGTGTCCGCGATCAGGAAGCTGGCCATCTGGGGCAACCATTCGGCCACCCAATACCCGGACATCAACCACGCCACCGTGGACGGGCGGCCCGCCGCCTCGCTCGTGGACCAGGCCTGGATCGCGGAGGACTTCATTCCGCGGGTGGCCAACCGGGGTGCGGAAATCATCTCGGTGCGCGGCGGCTCCTCCGCGGCGTCGGCAGCCAATGCCGCCCTCGAACACATGCGGCTGTGGGTACAGGGCACGCGCGACGGCGACTGGACCAGCATGGCGGTGCCCTCCGACGGCTCCTACGGCGTGCCGGAAGGGCTGGTCAGCTCCTTCCCCGTCACCACCTCCGGCGGCGAGTATTCCATTGTGCAGGGACTGGAGATCAGCGACTTTTCCCGTGCCCGGATCGATGCGTCCGTGGCCGAACTGTCCGCCGAACGCGACGCCGTAAGGGAGCTTGGACTCTTCTAGCCGACGCTGGAATCCTGCCCATGATGAACAACTCCACGCTGCCTTGCATCGACCTGAACGCCGATGTCGGCGAATCCTTTGGCCGGTGGCCGCTCGGCGATGACGCGGCCGTCATGGCCTCCACCTCAAGCGCCAACATCGCCTGCGGTTTCCACGCCGGCGACCCCTCCGCCATCCGCAAGGCGTGCGCCGCAGCGGCGGCAGCCGGCGTCGTCGTGGGCGCCCACCCCGGCTACCGCGACCTGGCCGGATTTGGCCGCCGCTTCATCGACATGGAGCCCGCCGAACTGCGCGACGAGACCATCTACCAGATAGGCGCCTTGCGAGCGCTGGCCGCGGCCGAGGGCGTCACCGTCAGCTACGTCAAGCCGCATGGCGCCCTGTACAACGCAATCGTGCACCACGCCGGACAGGCGCAGGCCGTGGTCGACGCCGTCCTCGCCACGGACCCGGCGCTGCCGCTGCTGGTGGCCCCGAACTCGGAGGTGGCCCGGCTGGCCGGAGCGGCGGGACTGCGCGTGGTCACGGAGGCGTTTGCCGATCGCGGCTACAACGCGGGCGGCACGCTGGTCTCCCGCATGCTCCCCGGCGCCTTGCTCACCACCATCGATGCCGTGGTGGCCCAATGCCTGGACATCGCCCTGCGCGGGGAGGTCAGGGCCGTCGACGGCAGCAAGGTGGCCGTGTCCGCGGAAAGTATCTGCCTGCATGGGGACACCCCCGGCGCCGTCGCCATGGCCGCGGCCGTGCGGCGGGCCCTTGTCGAGGCCGGCGTGGCCATCCGCAGCTTCGCGTAACGGAACCGGGTGACTTTCTTGCGCTTCTTACCCATGGGCGAGGCCGCCGTCCTGGTGGAACTCGAACACCCTTCCGATGCCACGGGCCTGCAGCTGCTGCTGCGCAATGCGGCCCTTCCCGGGGTCATCGATGTGGTGGGTGCCGCCCAAACAGTGCTGGTCACGGCGGAGACACCGGCGGCGCTGCGGGCGGCGGTGCGCTGGATTCGGCGGGCAGACCTCGGCGTCGCGGCGCCGTCTTCCGCTGGAGCGACTCTCACGCTGGAGACCGTGTACGACGGCGATGACCTCACCGACGCCGCGCGGCACGCGGGCGTATCCAGCGATGCATTGGTGGCGTGGCACTCCGGGCAGGAGTGGGTGGCCGCGTTTGGCGGGTTCGCACCCGGTTTCATGTACCTCTCCCCCACGCAAACACCGATCTCCATGCCGCGAAGGGCATCCCCGCGCACCGTGGTGCCTGCCGGTTCCGTGGCGTTGGGCGGCGGGTTTTCGGCCGTGTATCCCGGCCCGTCGCCGGGTGGCTGGCAGTTGATCGGGCGGGTTGGCGAGTCGCTGTGGGATCCGGAGCGCACCATCCCGGCGCTGGTGCAGCCCGGGGACCGCGTGCGGTTCCGCCCGGTGCGCGAGGTGGCCGTGGTGTCCCGACACAGGGCCACGCCCGTTGCCGAAGCGGGGCGCGGTGCCGCGGCGGAGCGTGACTCCGCGGGGCATCGCTTGCGGGGTTTCCGGGTTCTGTCGCCGGGACCGCACACCACGGTGCAGGACCTGGGCCGTCCCGGCCTTGCCCATCTTGGCCTCACAGCCTCCGGCGCCCTTGACCGGGCCGCCCTGCGCCGCGCCAACCGGTTGGTGGGCAATCCGGGAGTGGGCACCGGAGACGCCGGTTTGGAAATCGTTGCCGGCGCCCTGGCGCTGCAGGCCGTCGGGAGCCAGATCGTGGCCGTGACGGGCAGCGGCACACAATGGGTGACCGTCTCGGGCGGGCTGGAAAACGCCACCCCTTCGGGCACGCCCATCCAGCTCCGCGACGGCGACACCCTGCTCATGCGTCCCGATGCGGCAACCGGATTCCGGAGCTACCTGGCCGTCCGCGGCGGGCTGGACGTCCCGGCCGTCCTTGGCAGCCGGTCCACCGATGCCTTGTCCGGCACGGGCCCGGCACCACTTTCGGCGGGCATGTTCCTGCCGGTGGCCGCGGCCCATGCCGGCGCGGTGGGATTCCCCGAGCCCGAGCCGCCGCCGGGGGACGGCGTTACGGTGCTCCGATTTATCTCCGGCCCCAGGGAGGACTGGTTCACCCCCGATTCCGTGGCCGCCTTCCGGAGCCAGGACTGGACCGTCACGGCGCAGTCCAACCGCGTGGGGCTGCGGCTCGACGGCGTCGCCCTTGAACTTGCCCGGAAGGGGGAACTGCCCAGTGAGGGCATGGTGGCCGGCGCCATCCAACTGCCGCCGTCCGGCCTGCCGGTCCTGTTCCTGGCCGACCACCCCGTCACCGGCGGCTATCCGGTGATCGGGGTGGTCCTTCGGGCGGACCTGGACAAGGCGGCCCAGCTTGCGCCGGGTGCCAGGATGGCGTTTCGGGCGGTACCCTAGCGTTCGGGCATCAGCCTTCCAGCAGGTCGCGCAGCTTCTCCATCTGGCTTCCCCAGCCCAGGATGGAATTGGAGAAGTCGAAGTTGTCCACGTCAAAGTGCTGCACAACCGTCATGGTGGTGCGGCCATCGAGTTCCTCAAAGGTGGCCGTCATGGTCACGGCGAACGGGAAGATGTCGCCGGCCTCTTCGCGCATTTCAAAGCCGCGGGGAGGGTCGATGCTGATGAACTTTGCCGTGCTGGGGAACTCCATGCCGGTTTCCTTCATGACCATGGTGGCCGTCCAGGTGCCGCCCACGGTCGGATCGACGGCGACCTTTTCCCGCGGCGTGTACAGCTCCTTCGGTCCCCACCACTGGGCGAGCTGGTCGGGGTCGGTCCAGGCGGCGAAAACCAGTTCCCGGGGCGCGTTGAAAACACGCACGATCGTCAGCGTGTTCGCGGCGGCATCCATGCTCTCGCCGGTGCGTTGGGAATCGGTGGTGGGTTCGTTGCTCATGATTTGTCCTCTGTCTGGATCTGTTCCAAGTGGCGTTCGAGCCGGTTGAAGCTGTCGTCCCAAAAACGGCGGTACTTCTCCATGTATGCGGTGACTTCCGCAAGTGGTGCGGCTTCGAGTCGGCTGGATCGCCATTGGGCGGTCCGGCTGCGGGAAATGAGTCCGGCGGTTTCAAGCACCTTCAGGTGCCGTGAGATGGCCGGGAGTGAGATGCTGAACGGCTCCGCCAATTCGTTAACCGTGGCCTCGCCCTCGCTCAAACGGGCCAGAATGGCCCGCCGGGTGGGGTCCGCCAGGGCTCCGAAGATCAAGCTGAGCCGGTCCGTTGCCATTTCCTATTTAACCAATCTGTTATTTAGCTGATTTGTTAAATATAGATCCGCAGGGCATACCTGTCCAGTCGCTTCACAAAAATTTTCCTAAAGTCCCGGGCGGCGGTCCGGGTCAGCCTTGAGTTTCCGCCAGCCGCCGGCGCGGTTGTTGGCGATGATGGCGCGGAACATGGCCAGCAGGGCGCGCTCGTTGATGGGCTCCCCCTCCCGGAATGCTACGGTGCGCGCTGTCGCGTTGTCGTGGCCCGCCGTAATGATGCCCTCCGGGTCGGGGACCATGGCGCCGTCGTACAGGAAGACGTTCACGTGGTCCCGGGCGGCGAGCAGCGCGCACACATTGCCGTCGAGCACAAAGTACGGCTGGACGGTGCGCTTGATGGTCTCGACCACCGCGGGATCGGCGTCGTGGATCAGTCCCCTGACGCGTTCGCAGATCTCCTGCTGCCAGGCCGGCAGGGCGCCGATGTAGTCATCGACCCGGGGATCCCTGGCGAAAGTCACGGCGGCTACTTCTTCCGACCCCACACAAAGTACGCGATGGGTCCGGCAAAGTTGATGAACGACGCCGCCACCCAGGCCGGCTTGGGCCCGTTGACTTCCAGCGGCTTGCGTCGGGACAGGTCCCGCAGGGCGGCCAGTTGGAGTGCTATCTGGACGCATCCTCCCACCACGATCCGGACCTTGGCCCGTTTGCTCAGATTGCTCCAGCGTTGCTTGGCTGCCATCGTTTCTCCTGACGGAAGGTGGTGCGGATGTGGCCAGTCTAGCGCCCTGGGCCCGGGTTGCCCGGGGTTGATTCGAACACCCACGGCAGGGCCGTCATGGTCAGCCGGTGGCGCGCACCCACCGGTGCGTGGCCGGGGTACTCCGCATCCCCGTGCCACATGATGCCGGCCTGCGCCCCGGACGCGGACGCTCCGGCGTCGCCCTCCACCAGGAGGCTCTCATACGCAAACGGCACGGATGCGGCGGCCTGGGCCAGGGCGTCGCCTGCGGTGCCGAATTCCGCGAGGTGGTGCAGGGTGACCCAAGTGGGCGGCGCCAGGGTCATGGACCCTGCCGCGTGCCGTCGCAGCGCCTCGGCCGGTGCCAGCCATGCGAAGTTTTCGTGCTCACCGGGGTTCAGCACCACCTCCGCGCCGGGGGCCGCGGCGATCAGGAACCAGGTGCGGAAACGGCGGGGCAGCCGCTGCATGGGCGTCCATTGCGAAAGCCACACCAGGCTTTCGGGCGCGAGTCGCAGACCCGTTTCCTCGGCGACCTCGCGAAGTCCCGCAACGTGCGCCGCCGGGAGGTCGGCCAGCTCGGCACCGTCCGCGCCAACACGGTCCTCCGGATCCACCTTGCCGCCGGGAAAAACCCAAGCCCCGGCGAAAGAACTGCTGGTGCCGGGGCGTTCAAGCATCAACACCTCAAGGGCTTCGGCACCGTCGCGCAACAGCACCACGGTGCAGGCATCTTCCAACGGCGCCAACGGCTTTTCAGTCTCCATGGGCCAAGCCTATTCCCCAGCGGCACCCTAACCTCGTGCCTCGGCCAGGGAACCCTGCCGCTGTGGGCCCAACCAGCACATCCGACCTCGTTCCTCCCCACCCCCTCCCACCGCTCGCAAGCTCGGCGCGCGTCAGGAAGTGCCGGCTTGCTCCACCTGGGCGGCCATTTGGGCGTGGCCGGTTCCCTGGAGTCCCGCGACAACGCCCGCGATATCCTTGGCCGGCCGGTTCTGGCTGAGTTTTGTCTTTGCCTCGATCCTGGTGATGACGAGCTCGATTCCAACGATCGCCCTGAGCTGGCCGGAGATGAAGCGTTCGGGCGCGTCATCCACCGCCCAGGGGTGTTCCGAACCGGTTTCATTGAGGACGGTTAGCGCGCGGACGTGCCGGCCCAGCCAGTCGACGTCGTCGTGGATCGCGAGGTGGCCGTACACGTGGGCTGTCGTGTAGTTCCAGGTTGGCACCACCCGCCCATGGTCGGCTTTCGATGCGTACCAGGTGGGCGAGATGTAGGAGTCCGGGCCTTGGATGATGGCCAGCGATTCACCAATGGCAGCTTCCGACCATTGGGTGTTGTTGCGTGCAAGGTGGGCGTGCAGGGCTCCGTGCTCGCCGATCGTGGGGTCGTAGACGAACGGCAGCAGTGTTGCGAGCAAGCCGCTGGCGCTCATGGTGACCAAATTGGCGGCGGACGGACCGCTGAGGAGGTCCTGAATGGCGGCGGGGCCGGCGGTGAAGTGCTCCGGGATGTACATGGCAATGCTCCTTCGGAAGGGGATGCGGGTGGCTAGAGGCTCCTCGGCGCCCCTGCCGGACGGAGTCGGACGCGGACGGCGGCGCCCGCGCACAGGATGACGGCGAGGCCGCCGAGGATCGTGGTCCAGGTGAGGGTCTCGCCCAAAAGAAGCCAAGCCCAGCAAAGACTGAGGACGGGTTGGACGAGTTGAATTTGGCTGACCTGGGCCATGGGGCCGATGGCCAGGCCGCGGTACCAGGCGAAGAAGCCCAGGAACATGCTGATCACGCCCAAATAGGCGAACGAGGCCCATTGCACGGGGGTTGCCGATGGCGGCTGCTGTGCCACGGCGAGTCCGACAAGGATGACCATCAGTGGCGAGGAGAGGACCAGCGCCCAGGACACGGTCTGCCAGGCGCCGAGCTCGCGGGCCAGCAGGCCTCCTTCGGCGTACCCGATGGCGGCGGCGATGACCGCACCGAAGAGCAGCAGGTCGCTCCAACCAAGCGTGCCGAACCCTCCCGATTGGAGGAATGCGAAGCCGATTGCGGCCAATGCTCCCACCATGGTGGCTGCCCAAAAGGCCTTGGATGGGCGTTCGCGGCCGCGAAGGACGGCCGCGGTTGCCGTTGCGGCAGGAAGCAGGGCAATTACGACGGCGCCGTGGCTGGCGGGAACAGAGGTGAGGGCGAAGGAGGTGAGCAGCGGAAAGCCCACCACGATCCCGCCGGCGATCACCGCGAGCCGCAACCACTGCCTTCCCTGAGGCAGGCGCGCCCGGGTGAGGGCAAGTGCAAGTGCGGCCAAAACGGCTGCGATCACGGCCCGCCCGGACCCCACAAACAATGGCGACAACCCGCCGACGGCGACCCGGGTGAGGGGTACCGTGAAGGAGAATGCCGCTACACCAAGCAGCCCCCACCACAGGCCGGTCGGCGCCTGATGCGGTATTGCTGGGCGAATTTCAACAGTAGCGCTATCATTGGTTCTCATGAACAACGATAGCAGTTCCCGTATTGTGGCGCGACTGAAAGATCGAATCTCCACCTCCGCACCGGGATCCCGGCTGCCGTCAACGAGGTCTTTGGTCAATGAGTTCCAGGCCAGTCCCGTCACCGTTCAGAAAGCCCTGCAGACCCTGACCATGCAAGGGCTCATCGAAAGCCGGCCAGGCGTGGGGACGTTCGTACGCGCCGTACGAACAGCCCGCCCGTCGGACTACGGCTGGCAAAGTGCCGCTCTGGGCTCCCCCCGGGCGGTGCTGCCCACCACTTCCTCCACCATGCGCAGCGTTTCGAACGAAGCCATTTCCTTCCACTCCGGCTATCCCGACAGGGAGCTGCTGCCCGAACGCCTCGTCCAGGCGGCGCTGGCCAGGGCTGCACGGGGCGACGCGGCACTCTCCCGCCCACCCGTTGCGGGCCTGCCGGAGCTGCAGTCCTGGTTCGCCCGGGAACTCGGCGCCGTGACACCCGCAGGGATCAACCCTCCGACACCGAGTGACGTGATCGTGCTGCCGGGAAGCCAAAGCGGTCTCAGTTCCATCTTCAGCGCCCTGGTCGGTCGCGGGCAGCCCCTGCTCATCGAATCCCCCACCTACTGGGGTGCCATCCTGGCCGCGCGCAACGCCGGCGTCCGGCTCGTCCCCGTGCCGAGTGGTCCCGACGGCCCCGACCCCGCCGAACTTGCCAGGGCCTTCGAAGAGACCGGCGCGCGCATGTTCTACGCGCAGCCCCACTTCGCCAATCCCACGGGGGCGCAATGGTCTCCGGAACGCGGCAGCCAAGTGCTCGACGTCGTCCGTGACCACGGCGCGTTCCTGGTCGAAGACGACTGGGCCCACGACTTCGGGATCACCACCACCCCCGCCCCGATTGCCGCACGGGACGATTCCGGCCACGTCATTTACCTGCGATCCCTGACGAAGAGCGTTTCCCCGGCCATACGCATCGCGGCCGTTATTGCCCGCGGCCCGGCCCGGGAGCGGATCCTCGCCGACCGGGGTGCCGAAACCATGTATGTCAGCGGCGTCCTGCAGGCCGCAGCCCTCGACGTCGTCACTCAACCGGGTTGGCAAACCCACCTGCGCAATCTCCGCCACCAGCTTCAAACCCGCCGCGACCTGCTGATCGGCAGCATCCGGGAGCACGCACCCCTGGCCCACATCGAAAGCGTCCCCAAGGGCGGGCTCAACCTGTGGTTGCGACTGCCGGATGGCACCAACCTTGAACGGCTCACCAATGAATGCGAGAGCGCAGGGGTCATCATCGCCGCAGGCAACGAATGGTTCCCCGCCGAGCCGACCGGACCCTTTGTCCGGCTCAACTACTCCGGAGCGAACCCCGGAGCCTATCCGCAGGGGGCCCGGGTCCTGGGCCAAGCACTCACACAAAACCACCGATAGCGGTTCACCCCTGGAGCGCGTCGACGGGCTTTGTCACGACTAGATCCAAACGGGGATCTTTCCGGCGTAGCGGGCGCCGAATCCGCCGGTGGGCAGGATTTCGGCAATGCGAGCGAGGTCCGCCGCGGTCAAAACGAGGTCAGCGGCGCCAAGGTTCTCCGCGAGTCGCTGTGGGCTGCGGGTTCCGGGGATCGGGACGATGTCCGGGCCTTGGGCCAGGAGCCAGGCGAGGGCCAGTTGTGCAACGGTGCCGCCCTTGGAGGCAGCCAACTCGCCCAGCAGGCGTGTTGCCTCAAGGTTCTTTTCGTAGTTGCCCGGCTGCCAGCGCGGGTCCGTGCGGCGCATATCGGTCTCTCCGTACTCGTCAGCGGGCTTGGCCGTGCCGGTAAGGAAGCCCCGTCCCAGGGGTGAGTATGGCACGAAGCCGATGCCCAGTTCCGTGAGGGTGGGGAAGATCGCCTCGACGTCCCGTTCAAAGAGTGAGTACTCGGTCTGGAGTACCGAGACGGGCTGGACGGCGTGGGCGCGGCGGATCGTTTCCGGGCCGGCTTCACTGAGGCCGAAGTACTTCACCACACCGGCGTCGATGAATTCCTTGACGGTGCCGGCAACGTCCTCGATCGGAACGGCCGGATCCACCCGGTGCTGGTACAGCACGTCAATGTAGTCCACACCCAAGTACCGCAGGCTGTTCTCGACGACCTCACGGATATGCTCGGGGCGGCTGTCCTGGCCATAGTCACGGGTGAATCCGAACTTCGTCGCGATCACCACATCGTCCCGGAATCCCTTCACCGCCCGCCCAACGATCTTCTCGTTGGCACCCCATCCGTACAGCTCCGCAGTGTCGAAGAAGGTGACGCCCAGATCGTGCGCCTTCTGGATGGTCGCAATACCCTCCTGCTCATCTCCGGGCCCGTAGGCGATGGAGATACCCATCGCTCCGAAGCCGAGCGCCGACGTTTCCAGTCCCTGCTGACCCAATGTTCGCTTCTGCATGGTCGCAATCCTTTCAATCGAGGTTCAGTCAGCATACGCCCTTCGTGTCATGAACTGACAGCTTCTGCTGAAGGTGACGAAATTGGACTAGGATTGACGAGTGACGAACCTGAAAAGTGAGGGCAAGGCCGGGCTGCGCGACGTGGCCCGGGCTTCCGTGCGCGCCCACGTCGCCGAAAAGGCGCTCCAGCTGTTCGACGAGCACGGCTTCGACGCAACCACGGTCGACGACGTTGCCGCGGATCTGGGGATCTCCGCCCGCAGCTTTTTCCGTTACTTCCCGGCAAAGGAAGACGTGGTCATTGGCGACCCCCTGCCCGTCGGTCGGCAGGTCAGGGATGCGGCCGCTTCCAGGCCCGGCACCGAACCGGTCTGGACAGTCCTGCGGCGGGCCTTCGACCCGATCGAGCTCGACACGCCGGAGGACGTCACCAGAGGACTGCGCACCATGCGCGTCATGATGAGCACCGCCTCGCTCCGTGCCCGCAATCTTGAAAAACACATCGCCTGGGCCGCCATGCTCGAACCCGTCATCATCGACCGGCTCGACGGCGACAAGGATACCCGCAGCTTCCGCGCGCAGACCCTGATCCACACAGCCCTGTCCTGCCTTGACGTCGCCCTCGCCGAGTGGACCCGCCGGGAAGGATCCACCCCCGTCCAAACCCTGCTCGACGACGCATTCACCACGATCGGCCGCTAGGGTCCCGGGCCACGGGGAGCCTCCTTTCGGGGCTGGCGTGACTGCCGATGGCGCCGCCCTGAGGCACTTCGCAGCCTCACCGTCGAATCCGCGAGCGTCCCGGCGTGGCGGCAGGTGCGTCACCTCACCGCTTGAGACTCTTTGCCATTCGCGGAACCCACCTTAGACTCGGGTCCAGACCGCGCGGGACAAACGCTTGGAGGGGCCGCTCATGCCGGGAACGATTCGATTCGACCACGTCGGTGTCACTGTTCGGGACCTGGACCGGGTGACGGCGTTTTTCCTCGGACTCGGTCTCGAGGTCGAGGGCCGGGCGTTCGTGGAAGGCGAATTTATCGACACGGTCATTGCGATCCCGGATTCCCAGACGGAAATCGTCATGTTGCGGCCGCCGGGCGGCGGTACGAGTGTAGAGCTTTCCAGCTTTGTTCGCCCCGACCCCGAACAGGGATCGCCCGCCGCCATGGCCAACGAGCTGGGGCTTCGCAGTTTGTCCTTCGAAGTCGAGGATCTCCAGGCACAGGTAGACCGGATGGCCACGGAGGGGTACGGGCTTGTCGGTGGCGTCGGCGAGTATGAAGGCGTCTGGCGCATGGCCTATGTGCGCGGCCCGGAGGGAATCATCGTGGCCCTGGCTGAACGGCTCGGCTGACCGCGGCCACGGCGCTGCGCCAGTGCACCGGCGTCGACCTTTGCTCAGTTGTGGCCGCTGGGCAGGGCAGGCCAGGTCATCCAAACTGAGTCGCCGCGCACGGGATCGGGATCAACCTTTCCACTGTCGACGAAGCCGACCTTCTCCAGGACGCGAAACGATGCGAGGTTCCACGCGCGAACCGTGGCCCAGAGGCGGGTTCGCCCCGTGTCTTGGGCGGCTGAGAGGACCGCGCGTGATGCTTCCGTCGCATATCCGTTGCCGTGTGCGTGCTTGAACAACTCGTACGCGATCTCGGGCTCGTCCAGGGTCGAATTGCCAACGACCAAGCCGCAATAGCCGATGAATTCGCCGTCGTGCTTCGTCTCGATGGCGAGCAGCTCCAGTCCGTTCAGCGCTGATTCCGCGAGTTGGTTTTCGATGTTGGTGCGAAATTCCTCGACCGTGGGCCGCCCATCCGAGTCGATCCGACGAAGTGCGCGTGGATCACGTTCTTCCCAGAGCCGGCGAATCGACGTGCTGTCGGCAGGGGTCCACGGCCGCATACGAAGGCGCGCGGTCTCCAGGTTATTGGCAAGCGGGCGAAATTTCGGCATGCCACCAGCCTAGTCCGGGCGAAAGGAGTCGTTATTGGTCGCTGTCGCAGGGTTTCCACATGGCAATGCAGTCCGGGCGACTAGCCTCGTAGCTATGAAGAGACTGGTTGTAGTTACCGGAGCAGCTCGGGGATGGGGCAAGGCGCTCGTTGATGAGTTCTCGGCGTCGGGCTGGGTTGTTGTTGCTGCCAGTCGGTCGCAGCCCGACCCATTGGCGTGGACGTCGCCTGGCATGGTTGAGACAGTGATGCACGATGTCCGGGCGGATGACTTCCATGAGCTCCATGCCGTCATTGGCGAGCGTCCGGTTGACCTGCTGATCAACAATGCCGCCCAAGGCGCAGAGCATCAAGGGCTGGGATCCATATCTACCGACGGCGTGATGAACGCTGTGGATGTCAATGTGGGAGGGCCCCTGCGCCTGGTGCAAGCGCTCCTTCCGAATCTATTGGCTGCATCGGAGCCGATCATTATCAACGTGACCTCGCGCCTTGGCTCCGTATCAGCCCAGGCGAGGGATGATTTTTCCGACCTTTCAACCAGTTACGCCTACAAGATCTCCAAGGCGGCGCAGAACATGCTCACGATTTCCCTGGCCCAAGAGCTTCAGGGGCGGATCAGGGCCTGGGCCGTCCACCCCGGGAAGCTGTCCACGGGCATGGGCCAGCCCGATGCATCCAAGGACCCCCGCCTTGCGGCACGGCAGCTACGGGAATTGGTCGATTCCGGGGACCCGACTTCGCCGCGATTCTGCTCACTGGGCGAGACAGACCTCGCCTGGTGACGCCGCCGTGCGTACCCTGGAGTCGTCCACTTGGGGCTCAGCGGAGCAAGGGCTTGTCGAGCAGGTCCCAGCCGTACGACGCCGCAACCCGGCCCTGGATTTCCGCCATCACTGACCCGCCGTTGTCGCCGTTTGTCATGATCACCACACCGTAGCCCTTGGCGACGTGCCCGATGGCTTGAGCCTTGTAGCCCCAGTTGTCGCCGTCGTGCTCGAAGTACCAGCCCTCACCCTTCCTGGACACGAGGAAACCGACAGCAAACGGGCCCACACCAACCGGCGTGATCAGGTTTCGCGCCGTCGCGCGGTCCAGCACCAGAGATGACCGGCCGGACAGTGTCCTCTGGACGTCCACCACAAATTTGGCCACGTCTCCCGGCGTCGTCCACAAGCCTGCAGCAGCCTGCTCCGGATAGACGTGCCACGGTGCGCCCATCGCCGCACCCGATACGTCGTGGGCGCAGGCGGCCCGGTCTTCGAGTCGGGCCGGTAGCGGCTGTTCGAAGGTGCTGCTGGTCATCCCGAGCGGCTGAAGGACCCAGTCGTGCATGATCTTCGCAAAGGGCGCTCCCACGGTGTCGGTGAGCATGAGTTGTTCGATCTCGATGGCGCCGCCGGAATACTGGTAGGCCGTCATGGCTGGGCGTGCCAGCCGAACCGCGGGCAGGGGTGAGGGCGCCTGCCCATCAAGGATCTGCAGGATGGTCGGCAGAGGTTCACCCGGTTCATATCCGGGGAACCCAAAGCCATCTCCAAGCCCGGAGGTGTGGCTCATGAGCATCCGCGGCGTAACGACGGCGCCGCCACCGAATGGTTCATCCGGCAGCTTCCAGCTCTTCAAGATCGTATTGACGTCTTGATCGAGACCGAACAACCCGAGCTGGGACGCCTTCAGGGTTGCCATGGCCGCCACCGGTTTGCTGATCGAGGCTGCCTGGTAGAGCGTTTCATCGGTCGCAGGCGCACCGGACTGCGCGTCGGCCATGCCCCACGATTTGGTCCATGCGACCTCGAAGTCGTCAATGACGGCAACGCTGACCCCTGGAACCCGAAAGTGGTCCAGCAACTGCGCAAGGGTCAGCGCATCAGCTCCCTGACGGTCAGGAACTTGCACGCCCTCGATCTCCGCGATCCTCGCGGCATGCGTCTTTGATGATTTGGGCCCGCTGAGTGACATGTCCACGAACCTACCAGCATGCTCCGTTGGCCACGGTCACGATGCTGCCCAATCGAAGGAAAGAGGAGCTGGAGCGGCTAAGAGCCGGGTACCGGCCGAGAAGGACCGCGACGCCCGCCCGGATCCTAGGACGCCAGCCGATCGGCCCGTTGGTCCGGAACCTGGCCGAACCTGGACGCTTGCGCCGGCGGGTTGATTGCGGACCAAACCTCGTCGAGGGAGAGATCGAGGACGGTCGCGATCGCTGCAATCGTCGAGAACGCGGGAGTGGCCACGCGGCCCGTCTCAATCTTCCGGAGTGTTTCCGGTGAAATATCCGCGGCAACAGCCACCTCGAGAATGGAGCGGTTCTTTCTCGCATGGCGCAGGAGTGCGCCCAAATGTTGTCCGCGTTCTATCTCGGCGGCGGTGAGCGGGAGTCTGACCATGCTTCCAACTATAGTACCGGTATTGTTTTACCGGTATAGTTATTGGAAACTGTGGAAGGACGGTCGCATGATCGAATTATTCAGCCCCATGGAGCTAGAGAATGCCAAGCGGAGCGGAAGCTTCATTGCGACAGTTCTGCGGACCTTGCGGGAACGGGTCCGGGTCGGCACTAACCTCCTGGAGATCGACCAGTGGACGCGCGAGATGCTTGCGGAGGCAGGCGCCAAATCCTGCTACGTCGACTACGCTCCCTCATTTGGTGACGGGCCCTTCGGCCACTTCATCTGCACCTCGGTGAACGACGCCGTACTGCACGGAATGCCCTACGATTACGCCCTCAGGAATGGTGACCTCCTCACCCTTGACCTGGCCGCTTCCCTCCACGGAATCGTCGCCGATGCCGCCGTCAGCTTTATCGTCGGAGTGCCCGCCAACCCGACAGATGCGGCGATGATCGAGACGACCCAGCGGGCGCTGGACGCCGGCATCGCGGCCGCCACCCCGGGGCCCGCATCGGGGACATCTCCCATGCAGTCGGAACCGTCCTTGCAGCGGCCGGATACCTGATCAACACCGATTTCGGCGGGCACGGCGTCGGGACCACGATGCACCAGGATCCCCACATCCCCAACGCGGGCCGTCCCGGCAGGGGCTACCAACTTCGACCCGGCCTGCTGCTGGCCATCGAACCATGGGTCATGGCGGGCACTGCCGACCTCGTCACGGACCGGGACGGCTGGACACTGCGAAGTGCCACGGGAGCCCGCGCCGCGCACAGTGAGCACACCATCGCCATCACCGACGACGGCCCCATCATCCTGACGATCTGAGCATTCGCGCTCCGGGCCACCGGTTCAACGCTGCCAGTTCAACGACGACGGCGGTCAGGGACGGGTTCAGCGGCCCTACTATCCCAGCCACTCGCGGGCTGCGGCGACCAGTGCCGCGACTCCCCGATCAAGGGTCGGTTGGATTTCCGGAGCGAAATAGGGCGAGTGATTCGAGGGAATGTCGCGATCGAGGGTCCCCGCCGTCGCGGCTGCGAGGTACTTTTCCTGGTTTGCACCACCGAGTATCCAGTAGACCAGGGGCACGCCCACCGCCGTCGCGAGCAGACCAACGTCCTCGCTGCCGGAGACGGGGCCGGGGTCGAGCACCGATTCTTCGCCGAACGCCGACCGGAATGCGGCCATCGTGCGTTCGGTGGCACCGTGATCGTTGACAGTCACCGGGAAGGATTCGGCGAATTCGACGATTGCCTCGGGTGCTCCCGACGCCGCGGACTCGGCGTTGGCGATCCGCTTGATCGCGGCGATGATGCGCTGGCGCATGTCCTCGCTGTAGGCGCGCACGCTCAGCCCCAGCTCGGCGGACTCCGGGATGATGTTGTTCTTCGTGCCGGCGTTGATCCGCCCGACGGTCACAACGGAGGTTTCCTGCGGTGCAATCTCACGGGAGACGATCGTCTGCAGCCGGCCCACGACGGCCGCCGCAATGACGATCGGATCGATCGTGGTCTCGGGCCGGGAGCCGTGGCCGCCGCGTCCACGCAGCGTGATGTCGATGCTGTCGGCCGAGGCAAAGGCCGCGCCGGGGTGGGCGCCGAGCATCCCGGCAGGCGCCGGACCGACGTGCTGGCCGAGCACCACGTCCGGCACCGGCACCTTCTCATACAGGCCGTCCTCGATCATCGCCTGGGCGCCGCCGCCGGCTTCCTCGGCCGGCTGGAACACGGCGACAACCGTGCCGGCCCAGTCCGCTCGCGTGGCGGCAAGGTTCCGGACCGCGCCGATCAGGCACGCGACGTGCACGTCGTGCCCGCACGCATGCATGACCCCGTTCTCGGTGCTCGCGTACGCGAGGCCGGTAGCCTCCGTCACGGGCAGCCCATCCATGTCGGCCCGCAGCAGTACGGTCGGTCCGTCACCGTTGCGAAGCACCCCGGCCACCCCGGTGATCCCAATGCCCTCGATGACATCGAATCCCGCGGCACGGAGTTCGACGGCGGCGATTGAGGCTGTGCGAGTCTCCTGAAAGGAGAGTTCCGGATGGGCGTGCAGGTCGCGGTACAGTTCGTCGATGGTCATGGACCCATCCTGCCGTGCGCCGCTCCCCCGACACAACAGCGACTCGAACGGCCGCCCCGTCGATCGCAGCATTTATGCGGCACCGGGCCCGATTGGTGGTTAGCTGGTCGGGTGAGTTCGCACTTTTATCGCCCCGCCGAGGGCCACCGTCTTCCGCATGACCCGTTCAATGCAATTGTCGGGCCGCGTCCGATCGGATGGATTGGCACCCTTTCCCCTGCGGGGGTTCGCAATCTCGCTCCGTACAGCTTCTTCAACGCGTTCTCCTACGAGCCTCCGCTCATTGGCTTCTCAAGCACCACGCCCAAGCACACCGCCCGCAACGCCCGGCTGAGCGGGGAGTTCACCTGGAACCTTGTGACGCGCGACCTCGCCGTGCAGATGAACGCGACGTCGACGACGGCCGACGTCGACGAATTCCTCGCCGCAGGACTGGCGGCCGCGGATTCCGTTGATATCGGCGCACCCCGCGTCGCTGCCTCTCCTGTGAGTTTTGAGTGCCGGGTCAGCGATGTCATTCCCCTGCGCGGCGCAGACGGGCGCCCTTCTGCCGGTGTGCTCACGATCGGGGAGGTCGTCGCGGTGCACATCGATGAGGCCATGCTTTCCGACGGGATCTACCAGACGGCCCTCGCGCACCCGGTCCTGCGCGCAGGAGGGCCGACCGCCTACTTCGAGATCCTCGCCGAGGGCCGCTTCGACCTCGTGCGGCCGCGGTAGAACGACGTCGGACTGGCTCGCCTCAGTGGAAGGCACAATATACCTAGATGTGTCGCAGGAACTGCTCGGGCCGGTCCATGAATGACTTCCAGTTCGTCACCAGGTCCAGGCCTTCCCAACGCTGTGGGCGAAGGCCCCATGGCCCGACTTCCAGGATTTGGGCGCCGGGCAGAGCGGCCAGAAGTGGCGAGTGCGTCGACAGGATCACCTGGGACTTGCCGGTAGCCAGAAGGTCCTTGAGGACGGCGAGCAGGGAAAGGCATCCCGAAAAGGACAACGCGGACTCCGGTTCATCGAGGACCCAGAGCCCGGCTCCGCGGAATCGATCGACGGCCAGTTCCAGAAATGACTCACCATGGGACATGCGGTGGAACTCAAGGTCACCGTTTCTGCCCGGATTGTCCTCCAGATAGCTGAAGAATCCGTGCATGGTTTCGGCCCGCAGGAAGTACCCCCGCCTTGTTGTTCCGGCATTCTTGATCAACTGCAAGTGGTCGGCGAGGACCGATTCGGTGGACCTCGTGGTGTGGCGGGCACCCGTGGATCCGCCTTCGGGTGACAAACCATAGGCGATCGCGATCGCCTCAACGAGGGTTGACTTGCCCGAGCCGTTTTCGCCGACGAGGACGGTGGCGGCAGTCAAATCCAGTCCGTGATCAAGCACCTGCGCGACGGGCGGCATGGTTGCCGGCCATTGGGCACGGTCAAGGACATTGCTGGGGTCCTCCGACAGCCCCCGGACCGGATAATACTGGAACGCCATACGCCCATTGTTGCAGGCCCAAGCTCGTGCCCTGGAAGGTCCGGCCGGTTGATCCGTTGAGCCCACGTGGCATGCCGTCGTGTCTTCTCTGCGCGCTGCTCGGTTTGCTCATCGGCGCCACATTGCACCTGGTTGAACTTCGACGTCGAACGCCGCGACCGGACGATCTCCCCCGCTAAGGCCGGCCCGCCAAGCGTTCAAATGCAGGGCGCAAAATACTCGGGCGCATGCCGTGCCCCCTCGGCGATAGCCCATGCTGTACCCTCTAGTGAAATCGACATTGGGGGAAAAATGACGGACTCGCCAAACGACGCGGTTCTGGATTCCGAGTGGGATCCGGACCCCATGGGGCCTGGCTGGTATCCGGACCCAACCGGCTCAAACCGCTCACGGTGGTGGGACGGCATCACCTGGACCAACCACTACCGTGCGGCCCCAACTCCAACCGCACCGCATGTCCTCCCTGCCCGTCCACTCATCAGCCCACAGACTCCGGTCCTCAACCCGTTTATCTGGCTCATGGTCCTGATTCCGCCGCTCTCAAACCTGCTTCTGTTTGCTTGGAACCCGGCCTTTGGTGGCGGAACCTTCGACACCGGCCAAGTTCCGCTCGCAGACGCAACGACCATCTTCAATCCGGTGTATTTTTTGCTGCTTACAGCTTCATTCGTCATCACCGGCCTCTGCGTGTTCTTTGCCTACCGTGACTGGCAGAGGCTCCGACGCGATGGCGTGGTCCGCCCGTTTCACTGGGGCTGGGGATTTCTGCCCGGGGTCTACATTATTGGCCGCACAGTCGTCGTCCATAAGATTGCCCCCGGCCGCGGGCTCGAACCACTCTGGGCATTTGTGGCCGTCATCCTGGTTTTCACGATCAATTTCGTGATCAAGATGAGCGCACTTTACTCAACGGTCGCGCCAACGGTTCCCAGGTAAAAACTTTGCCCAAGCGGGTGAACCATACGATCCATGGAAAAGGAACAGGATGCACCCGGCATCTCGCCGAAGCGCTGCTGGAGAACCGGCTGGTGCCACTGATGCGGAGACATTGCCGATGCCGGGAACCGCCTGCGCCGCGACGCCGTCGTCGTCGTCCCAGGTCACCCTCAAAGTCCTGGTGCTTAACGCCTGGCACGGCGGCACGAAGGTCCCCGGCGGGGTTGGCATGATCGCGGACATCATCAGGGAATCCGGCGCCTCCCTGGTCCTTATCCCGGAGGCCACGGAGACGACGCCGGACATCGTGGCCACACTCAACGCGCACGGACTGAACTTCCAGCACGGAACGACCGGGGACAGCGCGATTATTTCGGCCTACCCGATCGGCGAAGCGACCCCGCTTCCGGGCATGACCAAGGCGATCGTGAGGGTAGGTGCTGTTGAGATCGCGGCCTATGCGGCCCATTTGGAATACCGGTGGTACGCAACGTACCTGCCCCGCGGTTATGGCCCGGGGGCACCCAGTGGAGAGTTTTCCGAGCACGGCTGGGCCAAGATTCCGAGCGGTCCGGTGACCGACACGGCGAGGGTTGCCCGGGTCAATGAAGATTCCGGTCGGCCACAGGCGATCGCCCAGTTCCTCGAGGATGCTGACAACGAGCGGCGGCATGGCCGCGTGGTCATCATGGGCGGCGATTTCAACGAGCCCTCGGCGTTGGATTGGACGTCCCGCACGGCGCAGCTGTTCGACCACAATGGGGTGGTTCTGCCGTGGGCGTCGACGCAGGCGCTGGGCGATGCCGGGTTTGTGGATGCCTACCGGCACCAACACCCGGACCCCGCCACTCATCCCGGATTCACGTGGCCCGCGAGCAATCCCCTGGTTGAAGCCAACGAGCTGAGCTGGGCAAGGGAGGCCGACGAGCGGGACCGGATTGATTTTGTTTTCCACCATCCCGATCACCGATTGCGGCTGACGGATGCACGGCTCGCGGGCCCGCGAGAATCAATTGTGCGAAGTCAGCGGGTGGTTGAGTCCGGGAAGGATTCATTCGTGCTGGCCGAAATGCCCTGGCCGACGGACCACAAAGCTGTCCTGGCGATTTACACGGTGCATGGGTAGGGCTTCGCGCCGCGCCAACCTCGCCCCTCTGCCCTATTGTGATCAAGCTATGTCAAGAGTTATTGCCCCGGACCGGGCCGTCCAATTCTGCGCGAACCTAGCTCTTGTTGCCGGTGAGTGCCAGCGCGCCGCCCAAGCCGATCATCACCACTCCGCCGCTGGCACCCATGCGGGAGAGGCGTTTCGGGTTGCGGGCAAACCATTCTCGTGCCGTGCCGGCCGTGAGTGCCCACATGCTGTCGCTAGCGAGGGCGATCCCGAAGAAGATCATCCCGAGCGTTGCCATCTGAAGCGGGATGCCGCCGTGCCCGTAGTTGACGAACTGAGGCAGCACGGCGACGAAGAAAACGATCGTCTTGGGGTTGGTTATTCCGACGAAGAATCCCTCACGGATGAGGCGGAACGACGACGGTCGCCCGCGTCGCGAGGCGATAGTTCCGGTGTGGTCGTTGCGGTGCCGGATCGCCTGCACTCCGAGGTAGATCAGGTAGGCGGCTCCGACGAATTTGATGATGACGAAAACGACCACGGATTCGGCAACAATGGCACCAACGCCGAGTGAGACGAGAGCTATGGCCGGGAGCATTCCAAGTGCATTCCCCAGCACGCTGAGAAAGCCCCCTTTGCGACCCAGGGAGAGCGACCGGCCGATGACAAAGAGCACGCTCGGGCCGGGAATGACGATGAGGGCGAAGGCTGCGAGGGCAAAAGCCCAGCCGCTGGCCGCAGGCAACATGTCGACTCCACTTCATTGCGCGTTGTTGGCACGAATCTATCGGACGGACTACAAACCCAAAACCGCCGATGCCATGCCTGCCGCGAAAATCCAGAAAATGCTCAAGCCGGCCAGCAAAAGGTAGTCCCGGCTGGCTCCGGGCTGCCGGATTCGGTTGCCTCGTGCCGCAATAACCAGGACAACGGCGGGAGGAGCC
The DNA here is from genome assembly GCF_001281315.1 of Arthrobacter sp. ERGS1:01. Classification (NCBI taxonomy): domain Bacteria; kingdom Bacillati; phylum Actinomycetota; class Actinomycetes; order Micrococcales; family Micrococcaceae; genus Arthrobacter; species Arthrobacter sp. ERGS1:01. The sequence goes on from NZ_CP012479.1 coordinate 3,030,670, forward strand.
CACAGGATGGCGGCCACGGCAAAACGATACAGCTGCCACTGGGCCGGCATTTCGGCGTCCAACCCCATCCAAAGCCGGACGTAGAACCAGGCTCCGATCACCATCAGCGCTACAAGGCTCCCGGCAACAGCACCAATTCTGGCCAGCACGACACTATTCATAGGCTGAATGTACCGGCCGTCGATCAAAACCCGGGGATTTACTGATTGATGTAATTTGCCGTCTTGCTGCGGACGGACGGCAATTGTTGGAACACCCACCCAAGAACCACTGCCCCCGCGACGGTGGCGATGACCGACGTCCAGCCGGCGCCCCCATAGAGAATCGATGCGTTATCAAGAATGGCTTGCCTCAGCGGCGAGACTTGTTCATGGGGATAGTAATCCGCGTAGCGAGGGACAGGCATGATCAATAGGCCCACCTTCGCTACCAGTGCCAGTATCGACACCGCGGACAGGACGAGCCACCAGAGAACAAGTCGACGAGCCACTCCCTGTCGGAGGATCGAGCTGCAGGTGGGGAATCCCAACGCCAGAGTGAGGGCCGCGAGCGCCGCCCCCACCAGGGCCGTCAATGGCATCAGCAGCGCAAGAACTGCGAAAAGTGCAGACAACCAGGACGCTGTACGCCACAGGAACATGCGTGGTGATGCGATGCGTATTGGCTCAGACATTCAGAATCCCCCGGATTTTTTCTACGATCACTACAAAACTGGTGCGTTCAAAAATGATTGTTCTTCTTGTCAGTCAATCACAGGGGCTTTGGAATCGACCGAAGTAAGGGGCTTCATGGTCCACTTCAACGACCCATCCGGCGGCTGCTCTCTGCAGGTAGTCGAATTTAGCTGGAAAGTGCGCCTGCTTGCTTAGAACAGCGCTGTCAGCACGCCTCCGTCGACGCGCACCGCTGATCCGTTCGTCGCAGATGCGGCAGGGCTTGCCAGGAACGTCACCATATTCGCGATCTCACTCGGTTCGATAAACCGTTCGAGCAGTGAGGTTTGGTTCGTGGCGATGATCGCCCTTTTCATATCGGCCACTGCCATGGCGGATTGATGAGCAAGTGTCTCGACTGTTTGAGCGACGCCGTCTGAGTACGTGGGACCCCCAAGAACCGAGTTCACGGTGACGTCGGTGCCCTTGGTGAGCTTCGCCAAGCCGTTTGCAACCGCCACCAACGCCGTCTTTGACGCGCCGTAGTGGATCATTTCGGCCGGGATGTTGACACCCGATTCACTGCTCACGAAAATAATCCGGCCCCACCCTCGATCCAGCATTGCCGGCATTGCACGCTTGGAAAGGCGCACACCACTGAGCACATTGACCTCAAAGTACATTCGCCAATCGTCGTCCGAAATGAGGTCAAAGGGTTTCAACTCGAAGAGTCCCACGTTGTTGATCAGGATGTCGATGTCGGAAAGGTCGGCGCATAGCCGGTTCACCTGGGCAGGATCGGAGAAATCGGCCGCGATACCCTCGATGGAAGCCCCGGGTACGTCGAGGCGCAGCGATTCGACTGCTGTTGACAGCTTCGCCTCCTCACGTCCGTTGAGCGTCACGTCGACGCCCTCTTGGGCCAATGCTTTTGCGATCGCGTAGCCGATTCCTTGGGTTGATCCGCTGATGAAAGCCTTCTTGCCATTGAGTTGCAGATCCACTCATGTCTCCTTCACATCGCACAATAAAAACTGCGATCACTTCCGATGCCGGGAATTCCAGCACGGGTTCAAGGCGATCATGCCCCACCTGGATCAGCGCCCGATCAGCCGGCCATGCCTGCGAACTAGACTGGGCGGGTGAGCAAGCTTCGAGTCCGTGTTCTAGGTCCTATCGGTGCGGAGATCGACGGCCACTCTCTTCCACTCTCCAAAGCACGACACCGCGAGATCCTGGGCATCCTGGTGGCTGCTCACGGCAGGACGGTGTCGACGGGCAGGCTGGTCGACGAGTTGTGGGAGGACCCCCTGCCGGCGCGGTGGGCGCCGTTCGCACCTTCGTCGGTGAGCTGCGCCGGATCCTCGAGCCGGAGCGTCCTGCTCGCACGCCCCCCGCGAATCTCATCACCATGGGTGACGGCTATGCTCTCAACCTCACGTTGACCGCCGTCGACCTCTGGCGGGTCGAGCGGGCTGTTCAGACCGCGGATGGAATGAGCTTGGGCACGCGCGAATCGCTGTTGACTGTTGCACTGGAGGAGTGGCGCGGGGTCGCTTTCGAGGAGTTCGGCACGCGCCTCTGGGCCCAGAGCGAGAGGGTCCGGATCGCTGAACTCCGGGCCGGAGTGGCCGAACACCTGGCAGAAACCCGGCTTGCGCTCGGGCGGCCGAAGGACGTCGTCACGCTTCTCAATGACCACATCGGTGAACATCCTTGGCGAGAGGAAGGTTGGAGGTTGCTCGCACTCGCCCTATATCGGTCCGCGCGCCAGGGAGATGCGCTCGGTGTGCTCTCCCAAGCTCGTGCCACCCTCAGGCAAGAACTAGGCCTTGACCCCAGTGACCGGCTGGCTGAGCTGGAGCACGGTATCCTGCGTCGTGATCCCTCACTCGAACTCGCCGACGACGGGGAAACGATCCTCTCCCAGACCGTTGCCGCGCTTTCAGGTGCACGATCCCAATTGGAGAGCGTTACCGCACTCCTTCCGCTGCTCGCGGTGTCCGGCTCGGTCCAGTTCGCGGATGAACAACGATTGGCCGCTATCGCCGCTGCCGAGCAATTCGGTGACCCGGAATTAACAGCCCGCGTCATAGGCGGGTTTGCCGTGCCCGGCTGCTGGACCCGATCCGACGATCCCGAGCGGTCGGCAGCGATCGTTGACGCAGCTTTGCGGACGATCGCGGCCTTGCCATCCGGGACGTCGGACCGGGTACGGGCGACGCTCCTCGCCACCGTTGCCATGGAATCACGTGGCACCGCCAACCGGCACGCTGAGGCTGTCGAGGCAGAACGAATTGCCAGGCGACTCGTTGATCCGGCATTACTGTGCTTCGCGCTCAGCGCTCTCTACCTGCAGGAATTTGAAACGGCCGGCCGGGCAGGAACACGCGAATCCATCGGCTCCGAGATCATAGCTCTAGCCATGGACGCAGATTTGCCGACCTTCGAGATCCAGGGGCGCTTGATCAGGATGCAGGCCCTCTGCGCCCGGGACAATGTCATTGCCGCCTCGGACGAGGCCGGGCGGATCGACTTACTTGCAGCCCGATTCGATCGGCCCCTTGCATCCGTCCTCACCGCCTGGTTTCGCTGGGTCTTCACCGATGGACCTGCTCCGCCGGGAGGAAGCGAGATGCCTGGATTCAGGATCGGGCTCCGCGAACTGACGAGACTCTCCGACGCTGTCCGAGCTGGAACTGCGCTTCCTGACGGACATTTTGGGCCATACGAGTCGTGGGTGCGCCCCCTTCTTCTTGCCCGAGGCGGGCGCCGGGAGGATGCCATGGCAGCTCTCGACACTCTTCCAGATCCGCCGCACGATCTGATGCTCGAAGTTTCATGGTCCCTCATCGGACTTGCCGCGATCGACTGCGGACACGGGGCCGCAGGGCGACGTGCGTTCGACGCTCTCCGGCCGGCGGCGGGAGAGCGTGCCGCCGGCAGCGGGGCTGTCGACCTCGGAGCAATCTCAGCGCTGCTCACCGACCTAGCCCGGCTGCATGCCACCAAGGATCAAGGCTAGGTCGGACACACGATGAGGAGGGTCACGCTTCACATACGCACGTGTCACCTCCCCGCGTAGCGATAGCTTCAGTTTTATCTAGCTGCCCAAAAGGCGCCGTTCGTACGCAAACGCAACCAGCTGGAGCCGGGTGCGGAGTTCAAGCTTGTCCAGCACGCTGCGCAGATGGGTCTTGATGGTCGCTTCCGAGACAAACAAGCTCTGCGCCATTTCACTGTTACTTAGTCCCTTCGCCGCGAGGACAAAAATATCCCTCTCCCTGACGGAGAGGACGTCGAGGACCGAGAGGTCAGGACCCATGGAGGGGACGTTCCGGGCAGCATGCTCAAAGAGCGTGTGAATGGATCCGGGCGCGATGACGGAATACCCGGTATGAACCGTGCGAATGGCGGCCAGGAGAAACTCCGGCTCGGCACTCTTGAGCAGGTATCCGCTAGCACCGGCTTGAACCGCCTGGACCACGGCCTGATCCCGGTTAAAGGTGGTTAGCGCGATGATCCTGGGCTTTTCGGCACCGGCCGCATCTGCCTCCTGAACGATCCTTCGGGTCGCCTCCACACCGTCCATGACAGGCATTCGCAGATCCATCAGCATGACGTCCGGACGTTTGGCGGACGCCAACGCAATGGCGAGTTCTCCATTACCGGCCTCCCCAACAAATTCCATGTCCTCCTGGCTGTCGATGAGCATGCGTATTCCCGCAATGAACATCGGCTGGTCATCAACCATGGCCACGGAAATGGCCAAATCAGCATCACCCACGGTAAAACGTCGTCCCTTCAGTTCCTGCCGACTGCGGCAGTCCCACACCGGCAAGGGCGGGAGTCCCGTCAATTCCCGCCATGGCGGCAACAGGTGCCCAGGCCGCAACCAGGGCGTCGTCATCGTCGGGGCTGCTTTCCAGCACTCCGTAAGGAACGAAGACCGTCACGCGGAAGTGCTCGCCATCAGGGCCGGCCGTCAGCCAGCCGCCAGCCATATAGGCGCGTTCTCGCATTCCCGGCAGCCCACGGCCTACACGGGTCGGGCGGAATCGCCGTGAACGTCGGGTTCGGGGGAAACCATGGCCGAGGCGACATGGAGGGTAAGTCCGGGACCGGACCAGTCGAAATGGAGCCTGACGTCAGTACCCCGGCCGCCATGTTTGAGCGCGTTGGTCAGGCACTCCTGGACGATACGGAAAACGGCCACTTCCTGACCCGACGAAAGTTTCACCGCTTTCCCGGATTCGCCGGAATTGATCTTCAAACTGCCGCGTTGCATGCCGTCGATAAGTGCCGGGATGTCACTTAGCTGTGGCTGCGGTGAAGCCGTCCCGTCGTCGCCGATACCCTCAATGACCCGCTGGGCGTCAACCAATGCATGACGTGCGGCCTTGGAAATGGTCTCCAGCGCGTTGACTACCGACGTGGGCTGATCCTTGCTCAGATAGCGTGTCCCGTCAGCCTGCGCTGCGATGACGGCGAGCGAGTGGGCCAAAACGTCATGGAGGTCCCTGGAAATACGCGTTCGTTCCTGCTCCACGACCAAGTTGACTTCAGCCTCCAGGAGACTGCGCTGGGCCAATTCCTTTGCACGGAACAGGCGTCCTCGTTCCTCATATTGCGCCAGGAGAAGACCAACAGCGGCGCAGCCCGCAGCGATGAGGAGCAGGAGTGCAAAAAGCTGCCATCCATAGGCCCTGAGCATCGGCATGTCCCCGTAATACATTGGCTGGTACCAGCCGACGCCGTCGCTGTACCTCCACGAAAGCATCAGGAAGGCCATCACCGCAGCGGCCGCCACATTGATCCCCGCAGCGATCCAACGCACCCTGCGCGATCCGCTCCACAAGATGAAGGCGAGGGCGAAGAACGAACCAATATAGATCGCCCAATGGTTGGATTCCATGACCGGTACGACATGCGTCAACTGGCCGACAAGAAGCACCACCGTGAAGCCGATTGACACCACCGGCAGCCAAGAAGCCGTCGCAATCGCAAGGGTCATCAAGACCAGCGGCCAGCCACCCTCCCAGACAAGAAAGGATCCGTTCATCCTGCCGGCTTCACCCACGCACCACAGGGAAAAGAAAACGATCGCCACCAAAGGGCGCCCCAACGCTTCGCTAACTTAAGAACTGTTTCCATGGCTGCAACCCTATCCACGCCAACCGCCCCACCCCGACCGAATGCTGCGATCTCAGCCTCAAAGCCAAATAGTTCAGACTTTGAGCCAGAATCAGCCGGCAGCGCGTTCAGGCCAATTGGTGGTAGACCTCGGTCCATACCTTGGCGGGATCGTCGTTGTGGGGTCCGTAAACCTCCCACAGCGTGCCGGACCGTTGTCTTCCCTGTGCGGCGCACCAGTCAGTCACGGCACGGTGCGCGGCGCCCAGGCCCGAGTACGGCCCATGGTGAACGGTCATCGCCACTTGTCCGGCCGGCAGCGCTGATGCCACCACCCGCCCGGTGAGCGGGCACGGCACGAGCAACTCGACCCCAACCTCAACGTTGGGAACATCGTCCAGATACAGCATGACGACGCGGCAGCCCCCGGAGATCCCACCCGCGCGCAGGCACGCCCACACCTCATCGCTCAATTCCCGCCACAACGTCGGGAACTCCTGCCAGGTGGTCGTCGCCGGCACCACCGCCGTGGGACGAGCCGCGACATCCTTCACCGTCACCTGATAGCGCATATTTCCAACTGTAGCGGCATCGGCTTCGGGCGGATATTGCCTGCCGGAACCCAGGCAATTCACCCGCACATCGTGGGCGGCCGAGGGCAACCGCGGGGCACCGATACCCAAAGTCAATGGTGCGCGGCGGCACTCACCCTTCCCGGCGCCGTCGTCCTTGAATGCCAATCAAAGATAACCATTGCCAGTGGCTATACAGGCGAGTAGTCTCCTATACATGAGTACAGCCCAGGAGGATTTGACCGGTCGGGCCCGGTTGCGGGATGCCGCGATCGAGTGCTTCGCCGCGCGGGGTTTTGACGAATCCCTGCGGACCATTGCGGCTCGGGCCGGCGTCAGCGCCGGGCTGGTCCGCCACCACTTCGGGTCCAAGGAAGAGTTGCGGGCCGAGTGCGATGCCACAGTCCTTGAACGGTACCGGACCCTCAAGGTGGACAGCATGAATGTCGAACCGGGGTTGCTGTTTTCCCGGCTCCCATCCTCGCGGGAGAGCGGAATCCTGATGGTCTACATCCTGCGCAGCGTCCGCGACGGCGGCCCGGCCGGGCGGGAGTTCGTGGAAAACATGATCCAGGAAGCCCTCGAATTCACCCTCGACGCCGTGGCCCGCGGCCTCGTCGTGCCCAGCCGGGATGAGGAGGCCCGGGTGCGCTACCTGATCCACCAATCCATCGGCGGCCTGATCGTCCGTTTTGCCATGCGCCCCGACATGCCCCTGGACGATTTCCAGGCGGTCACGGAACAAATCTATGCCGACACCATGCTGCCAACGCTTGAGGTTTACACGGAGGGCCTGTTCACCGACAGCTCCTACCTCGACCAGTACCTGGCGTACGTGGCCGGCACCGAACGCCATCCCGCGGGTCTCGCGGGAGCACCTGAGTAACGGTTAGGAAGACATCATGAGCCCAAATACTCCGGCCATTGAGGTTAGCGGCCTGCGCAAGAATTTCGGCCAGACCACGGCCCTGGACGGCCTGAACCTGCTCGTGGAGCAGGGAAACGTCGCAGGCTTCCTTGGCCCCAACGGGGCGGGGAAGTCCACCACGATCCGGGTCCTGCTCGGGTTGTTGCGGGCCGACGGCGGAAGCGCGAAGCTGCTGGGCGGAGACCCCTGGCACGACGCCGTGGCGCTCCACCGCCGCCTGGCGTACGTGCCCGGGGATGTGAGCCTGTGGCCCAACCTCACCGGCGGGCAGGCCATCGATATCCTGTCCCGGCTGCGTGGCGGCGTCGACAACGTCAAGCGGGACATGCTGCTGGAGCGGTTCGAGCTGGATCCCACCAAGAAGGCGCGCAGCTATTCCAAGGGCAACCGGCAAAAGGTGGCGCTGGTGGCAGGCCTGGCCTCCAATGCCGAGCTGCTGATCCTGGACGAACCCACCTCCGGCCTGGACCCCCTGATGGAGGAGGTGTTCACCGACTGCATCCGGGAGGCCAAGGCCGAGGGCCGCAGCGTGCTGCTCTCCAGCCACATCTTTGCCGAGGTGGAAAAGCTGTGTGACACCGTGACCATCATCCGCGAGGGCCGGACCGTCGAATCCGGCCGGCTGGACGAACTCCGCCACCTGCACCGCACCACGGTCTCCGTGGTGCTGGACCGTGACGGCGCCGTCCTGGCCTCGGTCCCCGGGGTCAACGACCTGGTGGCCGACGGCGCCAAGGCCACCTTCACCGTGGGAGAAGCGGAGCTGGGCGGCGTGCTGGCAGCCATTTCCGGATACTCGCCGCGGCAGCTGGTCTCCAGCCCGCCGTCGTTGGAGGACCTGTTCCTGCGCCACTACGGCGGCGTTTCCACCGGCACCGGGACAGTGCCCGTGCAGACCGCGGGTGCGCGATGAGCGTCGCAACCGCCCGCCTGCACACCGCGGCGGCTCCGTCCGCCACCGGCACGCTGTCCGGATTCGGCTTGTCCGTACGGTTCATCCTGCGCCGCAACTGGCTGCGCCTGCTCATCTGGGCGGCCGTGCTGGCGTTGATGATCCCCGTGGTCTACAACTCCCAGCAGGCGACCTTCCCCACGCAGGCGGACCGCGACGCCTACGCCAATGTGGCCAACACCCCGGCCATTGCCGCCATGACGGGCCTGCCGTACGCGGCCGGCAGCCTGGGCGGGATCCTGGTTATCAAGATCTGGATGACCCTCGCCGTCGCCCTCGGATTTGCGTCGATCTTCCTGGTCACCCGCAACGGCCGCGCCGACGAGGAGGCTGGCCGCACCGAGCTGCTGCGCGGCTCGGCGCTGGGCCGGCATGCGTTCAGCCTTGCCAATTACGCGGTGGTGGGCGGGCTCAGCGTCGTCTCGGGCCTGTTGATCACCCTGCTGGCCCTGGCCGAGAAGCTGCCCACGGCCGGCTCCTGGGTCCTGGGCGGCTCGATTGCCGGCGTCGGGCTTGCGTTCGTGGGCATCGCCGCGATCTGCGGGCAGGTCAGTTCCACGAGCCGCGGCGCGAACTCGCTGGGCGTGGCCGTGCTGGCCGTTTTCTACCTCATCCGGGCCATCGCCGACGTGAACGCCCACAGCACGAACGTCACGGCCCTGAGCTGGTTCTCGCCGATCGGTTGGGGCCAGAACATGCGCTCCTTCGAGCAGGACACGTGGTGGCCGTTCCTGGCCCTGATTGCCCTGGCCGTCGGCGGCTGCGTCCTGGCGCTGCGCATTGAAACCCGCCGCGACCTTGGCATGGGACTGGTGCCGTCGCGCCGCGGGCCGGCACGCGCCACCGCGTTCCTGGCCTCGCCGCTGGGCCTGTCCCTGCGCCTGCAGCGGGCCACGCTCATCTCCTGGCTGTTGGGCGCCGTCGTGGCCGGGCTGTTCTTCGGCAGCGTCGCGAAGGCCATGACCTCGGTCCTGGACCCGTCCAACTCCTTCGCCAAGGCATTCCTCGGCGATTCCCAAAACGTGCTCAACGGCATCCTCGGCACGTTCGTGCTGTTCAACGCCATGCTGGCCGGTGCCTTCGCGATCCAAAGCCTCTCCGGCGCCCGTGCCGAGGAGTCCGCCGGCCGGCTCGAGTCCCAGCTGGCCGGTTCCCTCGCCCGCACCCGGTGGCTCGGCGCCCACATCACCGTCGCGGCGGCCGGCTCGCTCGCGATGCTGCTGCTGGGCGGCTGGCTCACCGGAGTGTCGTCCGACGGCGCCGCAACGGGTTCCGCCATGGCCGGCGCGGCGTTTGCGTACTGGCCGGCCGTGCTGCTCATGATGGCCGTTATGCTGTTCCTGCACGCCTTCGCGCCGCGGCTGAGCGTAAGCCTGAGCTGGGCCGTCTACGGGGTCTCGGTGGTGATTGCCATGTTTGGCGGGTTGTTCTCGCTGTCCGAATCCGTCATCAGGGCCACCCCGTTTGGCGCCGTCCCGCGAATGCCCGCCGATTCCTTCTCGGTCATGCCGCTCGTGGTGCTCACGGTGATTGCGCTGGTTCTCGCCGCACTTGGCATCCGGCGGTTCCGCACCCGCGACATCGTCGCCGAATAGCGAGCCGTCAATAACGGGCCGTCAGGGGCGGAAGCCCGCGGAAAGCGGGTGGCCGTCCGGCGCGATGATGGTCACCGTGACCGTGCCGCCGGCGTCGTGCAGTTCGGGGCGAAGTTCCGCGGCGGCGAGCGCCGCTGCCACGGCAGGATCCCCGGACAGCACGGCCAGTGAGGCAAACACGCTCCGCGTTCCGTGGTGTGTTCCGGACAGCCACGGTGTTTCGGTTTCCGCCGTCATGGGGTTTGCGCCGGAGGCCGCTGCCGTTCCGCCGTCGTCGTGGCCCAGGACAGGGATCAGCCGGCTAGCCACACTCCCTGGAGTCTCTGCGGCCACGGCGTAGCCGCCTTCACGAACGGGGGCGGTGGCGGGATTTTCCGACTCCACCACGTGGACGCGCAGTTCCCAGGGCCCGCGCATGGCCGTCGCGGAGGTGATGGTCCAGGCGGAGTCCTTGCCGGTCTCCGCCGCACCCCACACGGGGTGGTGCGCGCTGGCCTGGGTGGCCGGCGTCGTGCTTGGCCGGCGGAGAATCCTGACCCGGCGCGACGGCACGCCCGCCGCATCGAGGACGGCGATGTGGTTGTCCAGCGGGGCGTTGAAGTCCGGTGCGGCATGGGTGGAAAACGCGAAGCGTGAATAGTGCGGATCGTCGCGGTCGGCCAGGCCGGGCTGGTTGTCGCTGCCGTGGTTGGCCAGGCGCACCACCCCGTCGGCGGCGGTGCTGGACAGCAGGAATCCGGGGGCGGCCAAGGTGCGCGCCGCATCGGCGGTCTCCACGGGGCCGGCGGTTTCCGTCGCCGTCCAGACGGGGTGGTCGGCGGGCAGCATCAGGCCGATGAACGCCTTGGACGTCCAGTACGGCGATCCCGGCCCGGAGTAGCTCTGCGTCATGGGCGCGAACGGCCCAAACCAGCCGCAGGGCAGCAGTCCGCGGTCGTCGAAGGCGCCGCCGTCGTTGAAATGGCGCAGGGCTCCGCTGGCCAACCGCCGCGTGGCGCCGGGGTCCAGCGGGCTCACGCCCAGCAGTTCGCCCAGCCACAGGGGTGCCGTGGCGGCGAAGCGGTAGATCAGGGAGCGGCCCTGGAACAGCGGGGAGCCGTTGGCGCCGAAGAAGTATTGGAAATCCGTGAGGTACCGGGCCAGCCGCTCCCGGTAGACGGCGGCCTTGGCGGCGGCGAGCTCCGGAACGCGCGGTGCGGCCATCATGGTCCACAGCGACGGGTACAGGTGCATGGCCCAGCCGGCGTAGTAGTCAAAGCGCTGCCCGGCGCCGTCCCGGTACCACCCCTCCCCCACGTACCAGTCCTCGATCCGCGCCAGCCCGTCGGTGATGTCGGCTTCGTGGAACGCCCGGCCCGTAGAGGCAATGAATTCCTGCACCATGACCTTGAACATGACCCAGTTGTTGTCCGGGATTCCAACGCCCACCGAGCCGCCCAGCCAGTCGACCACCCTGTCCTGCTCTGCAACGGCCAAGGTGTCCCACAGCCAGGTGCGCGTCAGGTGCAGGGCCAGGACCAACGACGCCGCCTCCACCAACGCCTGCCGGGTTACCTCGATGCGCGGCCAGGGTTGGGCCGATTCCGGATCCGTGCCGGCTAGCAGGCCGCTGCGGTAGAACGCCAGGTGACCGTGCGGGTCGGCGCCGTGTTCGCCGGCCACCCGGAACGCGGCAAGGATGAACGTGCGGGCGAATCCCTCCAGTCCGTCGGATACGGCGCCGGAGCCGCTGGGGTGCCGGGCAGGTTGATGAAGGCATGGCTTTCGCTTGCGTAGGGGCGCACGGCCAGAAGCTGGGCGTCGGCGGCGGCCAGCCAATGCTCACGGGTGTAGCCCGTGATGGGGCTGGTGTCCCGATTGTCCGTGGGCATCTCAATCATTGCTGCTCCCTTGCGCGGCGCCGTTACAGTGCCTCCACCTTAGCGGGAAAGGGCTTTCCGTGGGGAATTGAGGCCCTATTCCTCCCTCCGGGCACCATGTCCGCTCACCGCAAAGAAGTGATAAATATTCAGGATTTTCCACACCAACACCCAGTGCGCAGTGTAAATGTATAACCATGAGCGCAATCATCGACTTCACCACTGCGGGGCAAAACTTCCAGGCCTACCGGGCCGAGCCCACCGGCGTAGTGCGCGGGGCCGTCCTGGTGATCCATGAAATCTGGGGCCTCACCGGCCATATCAAGGACGTCGCGGACAGGTTCGCGGCCGCCGGATACCTAGCCGTGGCACCCGACCTAATGGGGCTTGCCGGGCTTGATGCAACCCTGCTGGCCGAGCTGGGGGCCGACCGCAACGATCCAGTCAAGGGTGCCGCAGCGCAGCCAAGGATCAGGGAGGCCACCGCTCCCCTGCGTTCGCCCGAGTCGGCCGCAAGGATCCGGGACGGCGTCAAGGAAGTCTTCAACCATCTGGAGGCAACCGCCGAGGGTGCCGGCCGGACCGCCGTGGTCGGTTACTGCTTTGGCGGGACCTATTCCTTTGCCCTGGCCGTGGACGAACCCCGGTTGGCGGGGGCCGTGCCTTTCTACGGCCACGCAAACTTCACGGCCAAGGAATTGGCCGGCATCAACTGCCCCATCCTGGCGTTCTACGGCGAGGACGACACAGCCCTCACCGATGGGCTGCCTGCCCTCATCGTCAGCATGCAGGCCGCCGGCGTCGACTTCAAGTACACGGTGTTCTCCGGCGCCGGGCACGCGTTCTTCAATGACGGCAACACCCAGACCTACCGCGCGGAACCGGCGCGCATCGCCTGGACGGAAACGCTGGAGTTCCTGGAAAAACACGTGCAGTAGTAGCGGCCCGGCGCACCTAGAGGTTGTTGAAGCTGTAAAGGTGGATCCCGGCCGGCGGGCTTGGAAGCGCCTGAAGATCCTCGATGAGCTCGCCGGGCTGGTAGCGGCCGCCGCCCAGCAACTTCTTGCCCAGCGCGGCCTTGCCGGTGATGAACTTCAGCGAGCTGCCGACGCCGATCTTCGTGGCCAGCATGATCAGCTTGGTCCGCGGCACGGCTCCGGCAACGCCCGCCCATACCGGGAGCGTCACGCCTTCGCGGAGCAGCATGGCGGAATAGCCGGCGATGGCTGTCGGGGAAAAACACATCTGTGTGACGATGTGGCTGGCCAGCTCCTGCTTGGCCCGCAGTGAATCCAGCAGTTGTCCGTCGGTGATGGAGGGGTGCCCCTCCGGATACCCGGCAACCCCCATCGTCATGGTGTTGCCGCTCACTTCGGCAATCTCGCGCATCAGGCCCTCACTTGAGGTGAACGGCCCTGCAGAGTGCGTCTTGTCCCCGCCAATAACGAAAAGCTCGGTGATGCCCGCGCCGCCGCAATCCCGCACGATCCCGGCCAGCTGCTTCCGGGACACGATGGATCGGGCGGCGAGGTGCGGGACCGCATTATAGCCGTGCCCCGCCAGCGCGGTCGCCGTTTCCATGGTGCGTTCAATCCCGTGGTGCGGCAGGCAGGTGACCGTGATGGTGGTGCCGGCGGGAAGCTGGGCCCGCACATCGGCAACGATGCCGTCGGTGGGAATGATTTCCAATCGTGTGGGGAGCATCAGGGAATCCTATCGAAGGTGGAAGGATCTGGCGGGCTGCGATCAGTGCGGCGGAGTGTTCCGCGTGGAACTGGTGGTGGGTTGTGCGTGGAACGGTGTTCCGCGCGGGACTGGTGGTGGGTTGTGCGTGGAAGAGGTTGTTAGCATTCGACGACGTTGACGGCGAGGCCGCCCATGGCGGTTTCCTTGTATTTGGAGGACATGTCCCGTCCGGTTTCCCGCATGGTTACGATGACTTCATCGAGGGAGACGCGGTGCTGGCCGTCGCCCCAGAGCGCCATTTTGGCGGCGTTGATGGCTTTCGCGGCGGCGATCGCGTTGCGTTCAATACAGGGCACCTGGACGAGCCCGCCGATCGGGTCACAGGTGAGGCCGAGGTTGTGTTCCATGGCGATTTCCGCGGCGTTCTCGACTTGTTCGGGGGTGCCGCCCATGACCTCGGCCAACCCGGCCGCGGCCATCGAGGACGCGGAGCCGACTTCGCCCTGGCAGCCGACCTCGGCCCCGGAAATGGACGCTTGTTCCTTATACAGGACCCCGACGGCGCCGGCGGCGAGCAGGAACTTCACCACCACCGCATCAACCTGCTCCGGGGTGGCCTCGGCCATCCCGGGCGTGTAGTGGGTGGCGTAGAACATGACGGCCGGAATGATCCCGGCAGCCCCGTTGGTCGGGGCGGTGACGACCCGGCCGCCGGAGGCGTTTTCCTCATTCACGGCCAACGCGACCAGGTTCACCCATTCCTGCCAGAACTTCGGATCCCGGTCCGGGTCCTCGGCCCGGAGCCGGGTGTGCCAGTCCGGGGCCCGGCGCCGGACCTTCAACCCGCCCGGCAGCAACCCGGTGCGGGCCAGGGAGGCGTTCTTGCAGTCCTCCATGACGTCGCGGATATGCAACAACCCGGACCGGATGTCCGTCTCGGGGCGGGAGATGCGTTCGTTGGCGAGCATCACATCACTAAAGTTCCCGCCCACGGCGGCGCAGTGCTCCAGCAGTTGGGCGGCGGTACGGAAGGGGTAGGGCAGCCGGGCCTTGGAATTTTCCAGTTCCGCGGCGGCTGCTTCGACCTCGCCCTCACGGATGATGAAGCCGCCCCCGACGGAAAAGAACGTCGCCTCCGCCAACACCACCCCGGCAGCATCGCTGACGGCAAACTTCATCCCGTTCGTATGCCGGGGCAGGATGGTCAGGGGATGCAAGATGATGTCCTCGGCACCGTAGGCGAGTTCGACACTGCCGGCCAGCAATAACGGGTCACCGGCGGCGAACGCGGCCAACCGCTCATCAACCTCCGCCGGCAGAATCAACTCCGGCTCGCGCCCCTCCAACCCCAGCAGCACCGCCGTCATGGTGCCATGCCCACGCCCCGTCGCGGCCAGGGAACCGTACAGGTCCACCCGGACGGCCGCGACACGGCCAGCAAGTCCCTGCTCGGTAAGTTCACGGGCAAACGCCGCAGCGGCCCGCATCGGCCCCACGGTATGCGAACTGGACGGACCAATCCCCACGGAAAACAAATCAAAAACACCAACGGACATGACGGAAACACCTTTCAAGGCTCGCCAGTATTGGCGGGGTGTCGGGAGGACGGAGCAGGAACGGGTGCCACCCCGGGAGTCCCAGCACCCCCAATGCGCTGGAACTCCCGGGACGGCGAACCGTGGGAGCAGGAAGGTCTCCTGCTTAGGACAAGGCCGCCACCGACGGGTACAGCGGGTGCGCCGCGGCCAGCGCCTCAACGCGGGTGCGCAGACCGGACAGGTCGGCGCCGGCGTCGGCCAAGAGTGCCTCGGCGATGATGTCGGCGACCTCGGCAAAGGCGGCCTCGCCGAAGCCGCGGGTGGCCAGGGCGGGGGTGCCGATGCGCAGGCCGGAGGTGACCATGGGCGGGCGCGGATCGAACGGGACGGCGTTGCGGTTGACGGTGATGTCGATCGCGGCGAGCCGGTCTTCGGCCTGCTGTCCGTCCAGTTCACAGTTGCGCAGGTCAACCAGCACCAGGTGGACATCGGTGCCGCCGGAGATCACGGAGATTCCCTTGGCGGCGACGTCGGGCTGGACCAGTCGGTCGGCCAGCAGCCGGGCACCCAGCAGCACCCGTTCCTGGCGTTCGGCGAATTCCGGCGAGGCGGCGATCTTGAACGCCACGGCCTTGCCGGCAATGACGTGCTCCAACGGCCCGCCCTGCTGGCCAGGGAACACGGCGGAGTTGATCTTCTTGGCGATGTCGGCGTCGTTGCTCAAGATAATGCCGCCGCGCGGGCCGGCCAGCGTCTTGTGCGTGGTGGATGTGGTGACATGGGCGTGCGGCACCGGTGAGGGATGCAGTCCGGCCGCGACGAGTCCGGCAAAGTGGGCCATGTCCACCATAAGGTAGGCGCCCACCAGGTCCGCGATGCGGCGGAATTCGGCGAAGTCCAGCTGCCGTGCGTAGGCGGACCAGCCGGCCACGATCAGGGCCGGCTTGTGCTCCAGGGCCAGGCGCTCCACCTCGGCCATGTCCACCTGGTGGGTGTCCTCGCGGACCTGGTACGGGACCACGTTGTAGAGGCGTCCGGAGAAGTTGATCTTCATGCCGTGCGTGAGGTGGCCGCCGTGGGCCAGGTTCAGGCCCATGATGGTGTCGCCGGGCTTGATGAGGGCGTGCATGACGGAGGCGTTGGCCTGGGCGCCGGAGTGCGGCTGGACGTTCGCGTACTCCGCACCGAAGAGGGCCTTGACCCGGTCGATGGCCAGCTGCTCAATGACGTCCACGTACTCGCAGCCGCCATAGTAGCGGCGTCCCGGGTAACCCTCGGCGTACTTGTTGGTCAGCACCGAGCCCTGGGCCGCCATGACGGCGGCCGCGGTGTGGTTCTCCGAGGCGATCATTTCCAGGCCGGTCCGCTGGCGGCCCAGTTCGGCGTCGATCTGCGCGGCAATTTCCGGGTCCAGCGCGGACAGCGGCGCGTCCAGGCTGGGCGAGACCACCTGCGTGTAGTCCACTCCGACGGCGCTCACAGCTCGCCGCCGTTGGCTTCGGCGTACTCGGCGGCGCTCAGCAGCGGGCCCTCGGATTCGACGGTCACCTTGAACAGCCAGCCGGCTCCGTAGGGGTCGGTGTTGATCAGGGCCGGGTCCTCGACGGCGGCCGGGTTGACCTCGGTGACCTCGCCCGTGACGGGGGCGTACAGATCGGAGACGGACTTGGTCGATTCGATTTCACCGCAGCTTTCGCCGGCGGTGACGGTGGAGCCGACCTCGGGCAAGTCCACGTATACGATGTCGCCCAGCGCGTCGGCGGCGACGGCTGAAACACCAATCGTGGACGGGCCGGCACCGTCGGTGGCGATCCACTCGTGCTCGGCGGAGTACTGCAGTTCGGGAGCTACTTTGCTCATGAGGTAAACCTTTCAAATCGTCTGCTGAAAACTATGAACTGGGATGGATGGCGGTGACGAAGCCGGCATTTCCTCGGCTGGGCCCACAGATGCGAGGATCCCGTTGCGAGCTTGCGAGCAATGGGAGCGTCTGGGGCCTATCCGGCCCGTCGGCCGCGGGCGGCCTTGGGGGCCTCCTTTACGTCGCCTATGGAAACACCGTCTCCGCCACCACTAACGCCTAGGTCCGGTCCGGGCCGGTGGTCTCGACAAGCTCGACCACCGGCGCGGGCGGGGACTACTTTTGGCGCTTGTAGAACGGCAGGGCGACAACCTCGAAGGGCTCGGCCTTGCCGCGGAGGTCGACGTCGAGCACGGTGCCGGGTTCGGCGTGGGCGACGTCGACGTAGGCCATGGCGACCGGGTAGCCGAGGGTGGGGCTGGGCTGGCCGGAGGTGACTTCGCCGATCGTGGCGCCGTCCTTCAGGACCGGGTAGTGGCCGCGGGCCGAGCGGCGGCCCATGCCCTTCAGGCCCACGAGCTTGCGGCCCGTGGTGGTGCCGTCGCCGGATTCCTTGATGGCGGCGAGTGCCGCCTTGCCGACGAAGTCGCTTTCCTTGGCCAGCGAGACCACGGGGCCAAGGCCGGCTGCGTAGGCGTGGCCGTCCAGGGAGAGCTCGTTGCCGTAGAGCGGCATGCCGGCCTCCAGGCGCAGCGAGTCGCGGGCGGCCAGGCCGGCCGGGATGAGCCCCTGGGCCGTGCCGTTTGCCAGCAGCGCCTGCCACAGGGTGGCGGCGTCGGCGTTCGGGATGTAGATCTCGAAACCGTCCTCGCCCGTGTAGCCGGTGCGTGCCAAGAGCAGTTCCTGGCCGTTGATGACGACGTCGACGGCGGCGTAGTACTTCAGCTCCGTCACGAGGGAGTGCTGTTCCGCGGGGACCAGGGTCAGCAGGATCGCCTCGGCGTTGGGGCCCTGGACGGCGATCAGCGAGGTCTCGCTGGAGACGTTGTTGACGACGACGTCGAAGCCGGCGGCGCGCTCGGCCAGCAGGCCGGCCACCGTGGCGGCGTTGCCGGCGTTGGGGACCACCAGGTACCTCTCGTCGCTGCGGCGGTAGGAGATGAGGTCGTCGATGATGCCGCCGTCGGCGTTGCAGATCAGCGAGTACTTGGCCTTGCCGACGGCCACGGCGGAGAGCTTGCCGGCCAGGGCGAAGTCCAGGAACGCTGCGGCATCGGGGCCGGTGACCCAGACTTCGCCCATGTGGGAGAGGTCGAACAGGCCGGCGGCGTTGCGGACGGCGTGGTGTTCGGCCAGCTCGGAGGAGTACTTCAGCGGCATCTGCCAGCCACCGAAGTCGGTGAAGGAGGCGCCGGCTTTTTCGTGTTCGCCGTAAAGGGCTGTGTGGTTCTCAGTCATGGTGATTCCTTTGCGGTGTTAGTTGGCGAAATCTGCGGAAAAGTCTTCGGCGAATTCCTCGATCGGAGGGCAGCTGCAGACCAGGTTGCGGTCCCCCGCTGCGCCGTCGATGCGGCCCACGGGCGGGAAGTACTTGTCCTGGCGCAGGCTGGCCACGGGGAAGACGGCCTGCTCGCGGGGGTAGCCGCGCTCCCAGTTGGAATCGACCACGGCGGCAGCCGTGTGGGGTGCGTTGCGCAGCGGGCTGTCGGCCAGCGTGAACTCGCCGGCGGCGACCTGGTCGATTTCGTGGCGGATGCTGACCATGGCGGTGATGAACCGGTTGATTTCACCCAGGTCCTCGGACTCCGTGGGCTCCACCATGAGCGTGCCGGCCACGGGGAAGGACAGCGTGGGGGCGTGGAAGCCGTAGTCGATGAGGCGTTTGGCCACGTCCTCGGCGGTGACCCCGGTCGTGGCGGTCAGGTCACGCAGGTCCAGGATGCACTCGTGGGCCACGAGGTCCCCGGCGCCCGTGTAGAGGACCGGGAAGTGCTCATTGAGCTGGGAGGCGATGTAGTTCGCGGCCAGCAGCGCGGACTTCGTGGCCTCGGTCAGGCCCTGCCCGCCCATGAGCTTCACGTACGCCCAGGAGATGGGCAGCACGCCGGCGGAGCCGAAGCGCGAGGCGGAGATCGGCACGCCGGTGCCGGATTCCTCCGAGGCGTTGGCGTCGCCGGGCATGAAGGGCGCCAGGTGGGCCTTGGCCGCAACCGGGCCGACGCCGGGGCCGCCACCGCCGTGCGGGATGCAGAACGTCTTGTGCAGGTTCAGGTGGCTGACGTCGCCGCCGAACTTGCCGGGCTGGGCCAGGCCCACCAGGGCGTTGAGGTTGGCGCCGTCAACGTAGACCTGTCCCCCGGCGGCGTGGATGGCGTCGCACACCTCGCGGACGTCGGCGTCGTACACACCGTGCGTGGATGGGTAGGTGATCATGATGCAGGACAGCTGGTCCTTGTGCGCCTCGATCTTGGCGGTCAAATCGGCGTGGTCGATGGTGCCGTCGGCTGCCGTGGCCACCACCACGACCTTCATGCCGGCCAGCACGGCGGAGGCCGCGTTGGTGCCGTGGGCGGACTGCGGGATGAGGCAGATGGTGCGCTGCACGTCGCCGCGGGAGAGGTGGTAGCCGCGGATGGCCAGCAGGCCGGCCAGTTCACCCTGGGAGCCTGCGTTGGGCTGGAGCGAGACCTGGTCGTAGCCGGTGATCTCGCACAGGTCCGCCTCTAGGCCGCCGATCAGCTCGCGCCAGCCTTCGGTCTGGGAATCCGGGGCGAAGGGGTGGATCGAGGCGAAGCCGGGCCAGGAGATGGCCTCCATCTCGGCGGTGGCGTTCAGCTTCATGGTGCACGAGCCCAGCGGGATCATGGTGCGGTCCAGGGCCAGGTCGCGGTCGCTGAGGCGGCGGATGTAGCGCAGCATCTGCGTTTCGGAACGGTGCGTGTTGAACACGGGGTGGGTCAGGAAGTCGGAGGTGCGCTCCGTGTCCGCGGCGAGGGCAATCACCGGATCATTGGCGTGATCGGCGCCGTCGCCTGCCGGTGCGGCACCAAAGGCGGCGGCCACGCGGGCCACGATGTCCGCCGTCGTGGTCTCATCGACGGAGATGCCCACGTGGTCGGCGTCGATGACGCGCAGGTTGATGCCATCACGCTCGGCCAGAGCCACGATGGCGCCGGCGCGGCCGGGAACCCGCACCGTGACGGTGTCGAAGAAGGAGGTGTGCAGGAGCTCGACGCCGGAGGAGGCAAGCGCGGTGCCGAGGGTGAGTGCGTGGCCGTGGACGGTCTCGGCGATTGCCTTCAGGCCCTCGGGGCCGTGGTAGACGGCGTACATCGAGGCGACGATGGCCAGCAGGGCCTGCGCGGTGCAGATGTTGGACGTGGCCTTCTCGCGGCGGATGTGCTGCTCGCGGGTTTGCAGGGCCAGGCGGTAGGCGGGCAGGCCGGTGTTGTCCGTGGAGACGCCCACGATGCGGCCGGGAAGCGAACGCTCCATGCCGTTGCGGACGGCCATGTAGGCGGCGTGCGGGCCACCGAAGAACAGCGGCACGCCGAAGCGCTGGGCCGTGCCGACGGCGATGTCCGCGCCCTGCTCGCCGGGAGGGGTGATGAGCGTCAGGGCCAGCAGGTCCGCGGCCACCGTGACGAGTGCGCCGCGTTCCTTGGCCTCGGCGATGACGGGGCCGTGGTTGAAGACGTGCCCGGAGACACCCGGCTGCTGGAGGACGATTCCGTTGATGGCGCCGTCGGGCAGGCCCAGGGCGAGGTCGGCGACCTCCACCTCGAAGCCGAGCGCCTCGGCGCGGCCCTTGACGATGGCGATGGTCTGCGGCAGCAGGTCCGCGTCCAGGACTGTCTTGCCGTCGGCGGCGGCCTTGGACTTGTTGGCGCGGCGCATGAGCAGCACGGCTTCGGCGACGGCGGTGGCTTCATCCAGCAGGGAGGCGTTGGCCACGGGCAGCCCGGTCAGGTCGCTGACCATGGTCTGGAAGTTCAGGAGTGCCTCGAGCCGGCCCTGGGAGATCTCGGGCTGGTAGGGCGTGTACGCGGTGTACCAGGCGGGTGCCTCGAGGATGTTGCGGCGGATCACCGGGGGTGTCACGGTGTCGTAGTAGCCTTGGCCGATCATTTGCACGGCCGTCTTGTTCTTCGCGGCGAGGACCCGCAGTTCCGCCAGCACCTCCACCTCGCTGAGCGCGTTCCGGAGCACCAGGGGCGTGGCCTGCCGGATGGAATCGGGGACGGCCGTGTCCACCAGGGAATCAACGCTGTCGTAGCCGATGGCCTTGAGCATGCGGTCGACGTCGGTCTGGCGGCGGGCGCCGATGTGCCGGTCGGCAAACACTGTTGGAATGGATTGAATCGTCATGAGGAACTCCAAGGTACGGCCGGCGCAGGGTGCGCGGCATGGATTGGGTTCCTCCCCGCTCTGTCTTGGACCTGAGAGATTCCGCGGACTTTTCACGTCCGCTTGCACCGTCGGTGAGCCGGGCTTGGGGCCTGGCTGCTTTCCAGAGTTGCCTCGCCGTGGCGGTACGGGTGCCTGAGAGATTCCTGGGGAGGATTTGCTCCTACGGCGCCACCAAATAGCTGGAGGACTCTCCCGCCACGGTTCAAAAAGCATATTAAGATGTGGGTGACTCGGCTCACACAGTACACGAACTTCGCAAACATGGCAAAGTGTCCCGGAAGCCACCTTGCGCCGGGTCCCGCGATCACGCTAGTGTGTGACTCGCGTCACCCAAATAAGTGAATGCCCATGATCCGCGGCGGGAGAGTCCTGCCGGTACAGTCAGCAGGCGCCGTAGGAGCAAACCCTCCCCGGGAATCTCTCAGGCCCATGTACCGCCGTGGCGAGGCAACTCTGGAAAGCAGTCCGGGCAACCGGGCTCACCGAAGGTGCAAGCGCCACTTCACATCAAAGTGGCGCGGAAACTCTCAGGTCCTTGGACAGAGTGGGGAGGAACCCGAATCCTCGTGGCTGCCCTGCCACCTGAACGATGGAGTTCCCTTTGACGATTCATCAGCCCGCGTCCGCCTCCGGCACGCCGCCCAAGCTTGAACGGCAGCTGAGCAACCGGCACATCCAGCTGATCGCCATTGGCGGGGCCATCGGCACGGGCCTGTTCATGGGTTCGGGAAAGACGATCTCCGCCGCCGGCCCCTCCGTGGTCTTTGTCTACATGATCATCGGCTTCATGCTGTTCTTCGTCATGCGCGCCATGGGCGAGCTCCTGCTGAGCAACCTCCACTACAAGTCCTTCAGCGATTTCGCCGCGGACCTGCTGGGTCCCTGGGCCGGCTTCTTCACCGGCTGGACGTACTGGTTCTGCTGGGTCATCACCGGGATCGCGGACGTGATCGCGATCGCCGGATATTCGCAGGAACTCTGGCCGGGACTTCCCCTGTGGATTCCCGGGCTGGTAACCATCGGCATCCTCCTGCTGCTGAACCTGACCACCGTGAAGGCGTTTGGCGAGACCGAATTCTGGTTCGCGCTGATCAAGATTGTCGCCATTGCCGCCCTGATCATCGTGGGCCTGTTCATGATCTTCAGCGGATTCCATTCGGAAGCCGGCGCCGCAAGCTTCACCAACCTGTGGAGCCACGGCGGCTTCTTCCCGCACGAATTCATGGGATTCGTGGCCGGCTTCCAGATCGCCGTGTTCGCCTTCGTGGGCATCGAGCTGGTGGGTACGACGGCGGCCGAGGCCAAGGACCCGGAAAAGAACCTTCCCAAGGCGATCAATTCCATCCCCGTGCGCGTGCTGCTCTTCTACGTGGGCGCCCTGGTGATCCTGATGTCCGTGATCCCGTGGACCCAGTTCGCCGCCGGTCACAGCCCCTTCATCGCCATGTTCTCGCTGGCCGGGCTCGGCGCCGCCGCCACGGTGGTCAACCTCGTGGTTCTGACGTCGGCCATGTCCAGCGCCAACTCGGGCATCTACTCCACCTCCCGCATGGTCTACGGCCTGGCCCAGGAGGGCGACGCCCCCACCCTGTTCGGCAAGCTTTCCGGCCGCAAGGTGCCCAAGAACGCCTTGTTCCTCTCCTGCGTCCTGCTCCTTTCCGGTGTGGTGCTCATGTACGCCGGGCAGGACATCGGCAAGGCGTTCGACATGGTCACCACGGTCTCCGCCGTGTGCTTCGTCTTCGTGTGGTCGATCATCCTGGCCAGTTACATCGCGTTCCGCCGGCGCCGCCCGGAACTGCACCGGGCCTCCAAATTCAAGATGCCCGGCGGGATCCCCATGGTGGTGGTGGTCTTCGCGTTCTTCGCGTTCGTCCTTTGGGCGCTGACTACCCAGCCGGACACCTTCCAGGCGCTGCTCGTCACGCCGGTCTGGTTCATCATCCTCGGGGTGGTGTGGTTCTTCCTGCGCAAGCGCCCCAACCACCTGGCCCGCTATGAGAAGTTCCAGGGCGATCTGCAGTCTGAGAAGGACGCGGCCCAGGACTTGAGCGACAGCGGAACGGTGGCCGGACGATGACGGCGAGCGAAGGGTTTGTGCTGACCCTGGACTGTGCCGAGTCCCCCGGAATCGTCCATGCGGTGGCCGAATACCTGCTCAACCATGGCTGCTACATCGTGGACATCAAGCAGTTCGGCGACCAAATTGAACGCCACTTCTTCATGCGGGTGCATTTCCTGGCCGGCAGCGACGGGCCAAACCGCGAAGTACTCCGGGCGGAGTTTGCCCCGGTGGCCGAGCGCTGGGGCATGAAGTGGCGGTTGGAACCGCAGGAGCGCAAGGAACGCATCCTGGTCATGGTCTCCAAGTTTGGCCACTGCCTCAACGATTTGCTCTTCCGCGCCCGCAACGGCGAACTGCCGGTAGAGATCGTCGCCGTCGTCTCCAACCATGAAACCCACAAGGACCTGGTCACCTGGCACGGGATCCCGTTCCACCACATCCCCGTCACCCCGGACACCAAGCCGGCCGCCGAGGCACAGCTGCTGGAACTCGTGGATACGTACAAGGTTGAACTGGTGGTGCTGGCCCGCTACATGCAGGTGTTCAGCGACAACCTCACCTCGGTGCTCTCCGGGCGGGCCATCAACATCCACCACTCGTTCCTGCCCAGCTTCAAGGGCGCCAAGCCGTACCACCAGGCCTACGAGCGCGGGGTCAAGACCGTGGGCGCCACGGCCCACTACGTGAATTCCGAGCTGGATGAGGGCCCGATCATCGCCCAGTCCGTCATCGAGGTGGACCACAGCTACGAGCCGGAGGACCTCGTCGCAGCCGGCCGGGATGCCGAATGCAAGGCGCTCACGAATGCCGTGCGATGGCACGCCGAGGGCCGGATCATCCTCTCCGGAAACAGGACAGTGGTGCTCCGCTAACCCTCCCTCAAACGAGTGGGGCCGGCCGTAACCGCGGCCGGCCCCACTCGTTTAAGGTTCGGTATTAGTTGCCGGATGCGGCCACGAGCGCGGCACGGGCCAGCGGACCACCCGTGATGGCGCCCAGGTCCCCGTCCTCGACAAACACGGCGACGGCAATGTCACCCTGGGCCGCAATGACCCAGGAGTGCGTGCGCGGCGGGTTGTCGGTGCCGTACTCGGCCGTGCCGGTCTTGCCGAGGGCAGGGGCGCCGGGCAGATCCGAGAGGATGGTCAGGTAGCCGTCGGTGACGGAGGCCCGCATCATGGTCCGCAGGCCGGCGGCTTCCTTCGCCGTCAACGGTGCACCGGCCGCCTGCTTGGCCTTGCCGTCATGGCCCACGATCAGCTTCGGAACCACCACGGAACCCTTGACCGTGGAGGACATCAGGGTGGCCAGTGCCAGCGGGGACACCTGCACCTTGCCCTGGCCGATCATGGACGCCGCGTGCTCCGTGCCGGCCGAATCGCGCGGCACTGAGCCCATGTAGGCATCCAGGCCCAGGTCATTGGTCATGCCGATGCCCAGGGCGCCCGCGGCGTCAGCCAGCTGGGGTTGCGAGAGCTTCTGGTACTCGGACAGGAACGCCGTGTTGCAGGAGTGCGCAATGGCCGTGGTCAGCGGGATCTGGCCCGTGGCGTCGGCCGCGTAGCCGGGGGCGTTGTAGAACTTCTTGCCGTCGGCGGTGAACTCGGGGGTGCAGCTGACCGTGGACGTGGGGGTCAACCCGGTGCGGAACAAGCCCAGCGACGTGGCGATCTTGAACGTGGATCCTGGTGCGTATTCGCCCAGGAATGCGGTGTTGTAGCCGTTGCTGTCGGGGCCGTTGGCGGCGGCCAGGATGGCACCGGTGGACGGCTTCATGACCACGATCGAGCTGGGTGTCTTCACGTCCGCCAGGATGTTCTCGGTGGTGCTCTGCAGCTTGGTCACCAGGGTCGTCTTGACGTCCTTGCCGTCCGTGGCGGGCACGCTGAACAAGCTGCGCGAGGCTG
Organism: Arthrobacter sp. ERGS1:01; assembly: GCF_001281315.1. Classification (NCBI taxonomy): domain Bacteria; kingdom Bacillati; phylum Actinomycetota; class Actinomycetes; order Micrococcales; family Micrococcaceae; genus Arthrobacter; species Arthrobacter sp. ERGS1:01. The sequence continues at coordinate 3,055,769 of NZ_CP012479.1, forward strand.
CCGTGTCGGTGGCCGTGGAGTCGGCGGCGGCGCTTGCGCTCGCCGTCGGCTTGGCCACTTCGGCTGGAACGGCCGTGACGTTGACGCCGGGAGTGCCGGCAAGCTGGGCATCGAAGGCGGCCTGCAGGCCGCTGCCGCCCAGGATCTGCCCGGCCACCACGGTGCCCTTGGACTTTTCGATGTCTTCGGCGGTGGCCTCGTGCACAGAGCCCAGGATGGCCTGGGCAAAGGTGCGCGACGGCGCCAGCGGGAGTGTGCCGGCCGTGGCCAGGAATCCCTTGATGGGCTTGAGCTGATCCTGGTTGAGCGCGTCGTAGGCTTCCTGGCGCAGCGTGATGGCGTCGACGAAGGCAACCGGGCCGTAGGCCTTGACCTTGGCCAGGTAGGCTGCCGGGTCGATGTCCAGGACGCCGGCCAGGGTCTTGGCCGAGGCCGCGGCCTGCGCGTCGGTGAGCCCGTCCTTGTTGATGCCCAGGGTCTGCACGGGGCGGTCCTTGACGATCTCCTGGCCGTCCGAGGCCTCGATGCCCGCCCGCTTTCCGTAGACGGTGGCCACCTTCATCAGTTCGCCGGCCTTCAGGCTGGGCTCCACCATCTCCGGGGTCCAGGTGATGGTCCAGCCGTCGCCGTTGCGCTTCATGTCGGCGCCGGTCTTGTACGTCCAGGGCGTGGCGATCCGGGGGAACGTCCAGGAGTAGTCGAGGGAGATCCGGGCGGTGCCGTCCTCCTTCACCGCGACGCCGGCCACGGTGACCTTGGGCCAGGTGGGGTCGATCGTCTTGGACAGGTCCGTCAGCTGGGTTTGCACGTCCGAGGCCGGCTGGTCGAACGGCACGCTGCCCACGGTGTGCGTGGACAGCGCCGTGGCAAGGGCCTTGGCGGTCGCCGTCCCGTCATCCTTGGGCGAGGAACAGGCCGCGCCCGTGAGGGCAAGGCCTAGGACCAGCAACATACCTGCGACGCGACGAATCATGAGCTCCCTGACGTTGGTTTGTGCTTAGCCTACCGAAGAAAGATTGCCCGGCCGGACTTCCACGCGGGATCACGGTGGCGGTGCGGGGCCTGCCCGCAGGCCGGCCGGAATACATCAGTCGGCAATCGAAAGGCTCTTCCAGCTGCCGGGCAGGGTGACCCGGGCACCCCAGCCACCCTTAAGGACCGGATAGTAGTAGCGGATCCCGCTTGCCGCAGTCCGGGCCAGGATCCCGCGGCTGCCGGAACCGGCAAATCCCGGGACCGGACTCAGGGAATCGAAGCCCTGCCAGCCGGTGCCGATGGTCCCATGGGTCTCGTTGACCAGCTGGCCGGCTCCGTTGCTGCGGTAGAGCTGAAGGACCCCGGTGGAGCGCCGCACCAGCAGGTCCTGTTTTCCGTCCGCGTCGAAATCGAGCTGGGTGATTTTCAACCCGCCCCATCCCGTGCCGATCTTGACGGCGGTATCCACCGTGGTTCCGTGGCGGTTGGCCCAGTAGTACAGGCCGCCGGCCGCGTTGGTGCCGACCAGCCAAGGGTAGGGGGCCGAGGTTTGCCACTTTCCAACCGTGAGCGTGACACCGGCCCAGCCCGAGGTTGCGATGACGGGACCGTTCACGAGCCCCGTGGCGGTGCCGAGGTAGACGTTGACCCGGCCGCTGGTCCACTGCACCAGCAGGTCGGCAATGCCGTCGCTGTTCCAGTCGGTCACGTGCATGTCCCGGACGCCGGAGAAACCGGTACCGATCTGCCGGGCGGTTCCCACGGCGCCCTTGCCACTGGCCGGGGCGTCAAAGAGCCTGCCCGCGGTGTCCGCATACACGGTGTCGGCCAAACTTGGGATTGCGCGCACGGCCGGGGTCGGCGTCGGACTGGGTAGCGGGGTCGGCATCGGACTGGGTGTCGGGGTCGGCGTCGGACTGGGCGTCGGCGTCGGGACGGGCGGGGACGTGAAGGCCCCGACTCCGGAGGGGGTGCCCAGGCCCGTTGGGCCGTCGTAACCGGCCTGGGCCGAGCACAGGTAGGCCGTAGCGCAGCTGCCGTTGCGCCCGGCCGTGACGTCGTTGAGTTGATCCGGGTGCACATAGGGGAACGCGGCCGGTGCGGAACCGGGTGCGGCGGGACCGGCCAGGGCGTACACGGCGGCGACCAGCGGGGCGGAGACGCTGGTGCCGCCCATGACCATCCAGCCGTCGGCGGCGTCATAGGCCGCGACCCCCGTTTGGGGATCTGCCACGGCGGAGACGTCGGTGACGGTCTTGGTATTGCACCCCTTGTCCACCTGCCATGACGGCTTGGCCGATGCCGCGGAGCAGCCGCTGCCGGCACCGGCCCACGCCGTCTCCGCCCATCCGCGGGCGCCGGTGTCGAGGCTGAGGCTGGTGCCGCCGACCGCCGTCACATGGGGCGAGGCGGCCGGGTATTCCGCGCCGTAGCCCTCATCGCCGGAACTGGCGGTGATGGCCACCCCCGGATGGTTGAAATGGGCGTCAAAGGACGGATCCGTGGTGTCCGACGACGCCCCGTAGCTGTTGGAAACCACCCCCGCACCTTTGGCCACCGCCATGTCCACGGCGGCGCCCAGATCGTCAAAGGACGGCGTATCCGCCTCGACCAGCATGATCTTGCACAGCGGGCAGGCCGCGGAAACAACGTCCAGGTCGAGGCTGGTTTCCTGGGTCCATCCTGCGTTGGATGCCGGGTAAGCCGTGCCCCCGCGCTGGTCAATGCGTGTGAAGCATCCACTGTCAGCCGTGCAGGGCGGCAGCCCGTACTTGTCCCGGTAGACGCCCAGGTCCGCTTCGGCGCCGGGGTCCCCATAGGCGTCAACCACGGCCACCGTCATTCCGGCGCCGTTGGTCGAGGCTGGAAGCTTGTACGCGGCTTGGAGGTCCGTGGGCGCGTAACCCGCCGGCACGGCGGACACCGCCAACGGGCCGCCCACCACGGTGTCCTTGACCGCATTGCAGCTGGCCCGTCCGGGGGCGGCCGGCGCACAGACAGCCTTGGACCTGTGCCCGGCCAGGGCGGCCTTGACGTTGCGATGCACGTCCGGATGGACTGCCGCCGCAGTCCGTTGAACGGGAGGCGGTGACGGCACGGCGACGGCGCCCGCGGCTGGAAGGGAGACGCCAAGGAGAACGGCCAGGGCAGCGGCGAGGGCCTGGTACACGAGTTTGCTCACAAGGGTACTTTGCCCCACAAACGCCCCGCGGCCGGCATCGGCGTGACCATGTTTCGGCGGGCGCGTCCGGCGTTCGGGGTTCGGGCGCGCTTAGCCGCCGCGGACGTCGACGACGCCGGGTGCGTCCGGGTTGAACACGAGGCGACGGTTGGCGATCTTGTCGGTGAAGAAGCGGTCGTGGCTGACCACCAGCACGGCGCCGGGGAAATGCAGCAGCGCCCGCTCCATGACCTGGGTGCTGGACATGTCCAGGTGGTTGGTGGGCTCATCGAGCACCAGCACGGACGCGCCGGAGAGCAGGCATTGCGCCATCGCCACACGCGCCTTCTGGCCGCCGGAGAGGTTGCCGATCCGCTGCTTCAAGTCCGCCTCGGAGAACTGGAACATGGCCAGGAAGCGGTTCACCGATTTCTTGGTGGCGGTGAGCGCCAGGCTGTCCGGCATGGCGTTCACTGCGTGCGTGACGGTGTCGTCGGGGTCCAGCTCGTCCAGGATCTTGTTGTAGGAGACCAGCCCGCCACCCTTGGCCCAGGTGACGTAGCCGGCGTCGGCCGCCTCCTCCCCCGTCAGGGCGCGCAGCAGGGTGGATTTTCCGGAGCCGTTGGCGCCCAGCACCACGATCCGGTTGCCGCGGCGGATTTCGAAGCTGAGGTCGTTGAACAGGGTCCGCTCGCCGTATGCCTTGGTCAGCGATTCAACCCTGCACAGCACGTCCTTCACGTGCAGGCCGCCGTAGATTTCGGTGATGATCTTGTCCACCGGCCGCGGCGCGCGGGACTTCTTGATCTTGGAGAGCTTGGAATCCAGGCCCTCGACGCGGCCTTGGCGGCCTCGCGGCGGTCCGAAATCCCTTCGGCCTCGAAGGCGAGCAGCTCGGACTCGTGCACGAACTGGCTTTCGAGCGTCTTGAGCCGGAACTGCTTGGCCACCACGTAGTCGGCAAAGTTGCCCGGGTATTCGTGCAGGTGGAAGTTCTCCACCTCGATGATCCGGGTGACCACGGCGTCCAGGAACTTCCGATCGTGCGAGACGATGATCGCCGCGCCCTTGAAGTTCTTGAACCAGCCCTCGAGCCATTCGACGCCGGCCACGTCGAGGTAGTTGGTGGGCTCATCGAGCAGCAGCACGTCGGGGGCCTCGAGCAGGATCTTCGCCAGGGCGGCCCGGTTGCGCCAACCGCCGGAGAGGTCGTCGATGGCGCACACGCGGTGCGCCTCGTTGAAGCCAAGGGTGGTGAGGACCTTGTCGATGGAGCGCTGGTAGTCCCAGCCGTCCAGCCGGTCCATGTCGGCGAACAGCTCGGATTGGCGGTGGATCAGCCTGTCCAGCTCATCCGCGGGCTGGTCGACGGCGAGCGCCGCGTCGATCCCGGCAAGTTCGGCCTCGACGTCCTTGACGTGGACGAAGACCTCTTCGAGCACCTCCAGGATGGTCGCGGCACCGTTGAGCTCGGAGAACTGCGAGAAGTAGCCGATCTTCGTGCCCAGTTCGACGGCGACGGTGCCGGAGTCGGGCTCCACCTGGTCCATGACGAGCTTGAGCAGGGTGGACTTTCCGGAGCCGTTGCGGCCAATCAGGCCCACCCGGTCGCCGTCGTCGAGCTTGAAGAATGCCTCGCGCAGCACCTGCACGTTGTCGAAGCGGACGTTGACGTCGTTGAGGCGGATCAAGCTCATGGGTGTGGTCCTTCAATTGCGAATGGCGGGCCCTGGTTAAACACCCGCCTCCACTTTACCGGCCCGCGGGCGCCCGGGACCCGCTCGAATGTGGAAGGGTCAATGCTGTGAACAACGTCATTGGGGGCCTGCTTCCCCTGGGCCTGGCCGTCGGCCTGAGCCCGTTTCCGATCATCATGGTGGTGTTGCTGCTCGGCTCGGCCCGCCCCAAGGGCAACGGCCTGGCCTTCCTGGCAGGCTGGGTGGCCGGGCTCCTGGCTGTGGTGGGCGTGCTGACACTCTCCCTTGACGCCGTGGCGGACGCAGGCGACGGCAGCCCGTCGGTGGCGGTCGGGATCCTCCGGCTCCTGCTGGGCGTCGCGCTGCTGGTCATGGCCGGGCGCAAGTTCGCCAAGCGCTTTGGCCCGCCCGACGCCGGCGGGCTCCCCCGCTGGATGGCGGCAGCCGGCGGCTACTCCCCCGGGCGCAGCCTGGTCATGGGGCTGACCCTGTCCGCGGCGAACCCCAAGAACCTCGCATTGACGGCGGCCGCCGGGATCACGATTGGTGCCGCGCCGCTGAACCACAGCCAGGAAGTGTGGGCGGCTGCCGCTTTTCTGCTGATCGCCTCGCTGACGGTATTGCTGCCGGTGACCGGCTACCTGGTGGCGCCGCGTCGGGCGGACGTTCCGCTGCAGGCGGTCATGGCCTGGTTGCGGGTCAACCATTCGATCATGACGGGCCTGCTGTTGGTGGTCTTCGGTTTTGTGTTGATCGGCAACGGGATCGCCGGCTTCTAGGCCGTGGACCGCCGAGTGGACTGCCGCCACCGCGAGGCCCCAGCCATTGGCTGGGGCCTCGCGGTCGGTTGCGCAGTCTAGCCGAGCAGCGCCCGCGTGTGGTCGTTGAGGAAAACTCCGCGGGGATCGAATTCGCGCCGGACATCGATGAACGTCTCGAGCTGCGGGTAGAGCCTTTCCAGCCGTGAGCGGGTCATGAAGTGGATCTTGCCCCAGTGGGCCCGCGGCTCGAACTCCTGGAGCAGCGCGTCCGCGTCCCGGAAGAACTGCCAGTAGTCGGTTCCCGGTTCCGTGGTGAGCGTGATGACGGTGGTTTCGCGCCCCTGGAACTGGGACATGTAGCCCTCGTCGGCCTTCACCCAGCGCACCTCCACGGGGTATTTCTGCTCGGGATACCGGGTGCGGATCAGCTCCTGCACGGCCTCGGTGGCGGCCAGGCCGTGCTCCCGGGGGACAAAGTACTCCAGTTCGTGGAACGGCGTGGTGAATCCGCCCGGGTATATCCGGTACGACCTATCCAGCCGGGAACCCTCCACGGTGGAAATTTCGCTTTCATCAGCGATCCGGACCTTGTTGTAGCGCTTGGTGTAGCTGCGGTTCGTCATGCTCAGTCCGGGCGCGCCCGGCAGGTCCAAAAGCTCCGCCGATCCTTCGCCGGGGCACCAGAGAAGGGAATAGTGCCGGTTGCCGTCGATGTCCGCATCCCAGGTGGCCGCGGTCTCGGCCCAGTCCGGATAGGTGATCTGTTCCTGCAGGTAGTAGCTGTCCTCCACGGCCAGTTCCACCTCGAGGAAGATCCCCAGCGTGCCCAGGGCAACCTGGGCGGCCCGGAGTTCGCGCAGCTGCCCCTCTCCGATTTCGACGATTTCGCCGTGGCCGTTGATGAGTTTGACCCAGCGCAGGGCCGAGGAGAAGCTGCCCAGGTCCTTGCCGGAGCCGTGCGTGCTGGTGGCGAGCGCGCCGGCGATCTGCTGCTTGTCGATGTCGCCCTGGTTGGACAGGGCCAGCCCCTGCTTCCACAGCGGGTCGCCGAAGGCGTTGATGGTGGTTCCGGCCAGTGCCCGTGCGCGGCGGCGGGCCTTGTCCGTGCCGGTAATTCCGGTCATGGCGGACATTTCCAGCAGCACGCCACCGGTCTGGACCAGCGGCGAGGACGAGTGTCCGGATCCGACGGCGCGGACGGGGAGGCCTTCCTTGATGGCGAAGCGGACGGCGTCGAGTGCTTCCTGCTCCGTCCGTGGCCGGACCGTGAACGCCGGGGTGGCTTGCTGGTTCCCGCCCCAGTTGGTCCACGGCACGTCCGTGCCGAAGGGAACGGGCGGGACGGCGGCACTCGGCAGGGGCGTCTGGCGCAGGTTCATCGTGGTCATCTCAAGCTCCAATGCTGGTTGCGGGGCTCATGCGCCGTGGTTGATCATGACGTGCTTGGTGCGGGAGAAATCGTCCAGCGCGTAGAGGGAGAGGTCACGGCCGTAGCCCGATCCCTTGAAGCCGCCCCATGGAACCTCGCACGCCAGCACCAGGTGGGAGTTGACCCAGACGGTGCCGAAATCCAGCGCCTTGGGCACGTTCAGTGACAGGGCCGAGTCCCTGGTCCAGACCGAGGCGGACAATCCGTAGGGTGTCTCGTTGGCCCGGGTAATGGCTTCCTCGGTGCTGCCGAAGGTTTCGACGGTCACCACGGGGCCAAAGATTTCGTGGCTGGCAATATCGGCTCCGGCCGGCACGTTGCTGAAAACGGTGGGTTCGATGAAGTAGCCGGGGCCCTGAAGCACGTTCCCGCCGATGGCGGCGTGCAGGCCGGCCGCCTTCGCCTCGGCCAGGGCGGCGCGCACCCGCTCAAAGTGCGGGCGCGAAATCATGGGGCCAATTTCGACGCCGTCCCCCGCCCCCGGCGCGCCAACCGCAAGCGTGGAGACCTCCTGGACCAGGAGCCTGGTGAATTCCTCGGCGACCGATTCGTGCACCAGCACCCGGCATGCGGCGCCGCAGTCCTGGCCGGCATTCCAGAACCCGGCATTGCGCACTCCGGCCGCGGCCGCGGCAAGATCGGCATCCGGGAACACGACCACGGGGGCTTTTCCGCCCAGCTCAAGATGGACCCGCTTGACGGTCCGGGCTGCCGTTTCGGCCACGGCCTGGCCGCTGACCACGCTTCCGGTCAGCGCCACAAGGGCAATGGCGGGATGTTCGGCCAGGCGCTGGCCAACGGTGCGCCCGTGACCGGTGACAACGTTGAAGATTCCGTCGGGAATCTGGCCCGCCACCAGTTCGGCAAGTTTCAGGGTCGACAGCGGAGTTTGTTCGGAGGGTTTGAGGACCACGCTGTTCCCGGCGGCCAGGATCGGCGCAACCTTCCAGGCCGCCATCAGCAGCGGGTAGTTCCAGGGGGTGATGACCCCGACGACCCCCACGGCTTCGCGCAGGATCACCGAGGTGTGTCCGGTGGCGTAGTCGCCGCCGGCCAGCGAGGTCAGCGTCCGGCAGGCGCCGGCCATGAAACGGAAGGTGTCAATGGTGCTGGAGACGTCGTCCTCGACAACGGCCCGCGGCTTGCCGGTGTTGGCCGATTCCAGCAGTTCAAGGCTCTCGCGGTTGGCCTCGATGATGTTCGCGATCCGGGCCAGCACCTCGGAGCGTTCCTTGGGTGTTGTGGCACCCCAGCTCTTCTGCGCGGCCAGTGCGGCCTCAACGGCGGCATCGACGTCCGCCGCGGTTCCGGCCGGCACCTGGGCGATGACGTTTTCGGTGGCCGGGTCCACGACGTCGATGGTGTCCGCACCGGACCCGGGAACAAAGGAGCCACCGATGAAGTGCCCCGCCGGCGGCACCTCGGCCGACGGATCCTGCCCGGCTGCCGGGCGTTGGACGGTGAAGGGTTCAATGTCGGTGAGGGTCATGATGGTGTGCCTTTGCTTTCTGTACGTTGTTCGACGTGAGGGGTTTTGCCCGTGCCGGCCGCATCTGCTGCGACCGGCACGGTTTCAGATGAGGTCGGTTGCCAGGACGGGTGCCGGCGGTACTGCCGGAGCGGCTGCCCGTCCGGCGATCCGGGCGGCGACGTAGTAGACGGGTGCAACAACTACCAGGCCGACGAGCCAGGACAGGTCCACCCCGCCCATGGCCCGGGCCACGGGGCCCATGAACAGGGCCGTTGAGGAGAAGGGAAGCTGGACGAGGATGCCGGCGATGTAGCAGCCGATCGCCACCCAGTTGAAGCGGCCGTAGACGCCGCCGTCGCGGCGGAAGAAGTCCTCAACCCGGTAGTCGCCGTGGCGCAGCAGGTAGTAGTCCACCAGGTTGATGGCCGTCCAGGGAACCAGGACGTAGAGCAGGAAGGAGAGGAAGTTGGTGTAGAAGAGCATGAAGTTGTCGCGGGCGAACAGGGCGATCGAGACGGCCACGAGGAACAGGATGACGGCGGCCACGCTGCGGGTCTTGGCCCGCGGCAGCCAGGCCGGCTTGAAGGTTTGCCCGATCGTGAGCGTGCACAGCACCCCGCAGTAGAGGTTCATGGCGTTGGAGGCTGCCACGCCGAGGCAGAAGATGGCGATGATCAGCAGGGTCCAGGGCCCCAGTTGTGCACCCAGGGAACCGACGATGTCCACGTTGGCCGGGTTCTTGGTCAGCACGGCGGCCAGGGATCCCACCACTGCGCCCAGGACCATGGGGAACAGGGTCCCGAGGACGCAGCCGGAGTAGGAGGCCCAGAAGGCCTGGCGAGAGCCGGTTCCCTGCGGCATGTAGCGGGAGTAGTCGGAGACGTAAGGTGCGTAGGCCAGCTGCCAAAGCGCCGCCACCGACACCGTGGCCATGAATCCGACCCAGCTGAAGCTGCCTTCGTGGAGGAATCCGGCGGGCAGCCCGTGGACGAAGAGGATCCAGACAAAGGCCAGCAGGAGGGCCAGACCGGCCACGATGCTCAGGAAGCTGGCGTAGGCGTGGATGAGCCGGTAGCCGAAGATGGTGGCGATGACGCTGACCACCCCGATCACGATGATGCCGCCGTCCACGCCGATTCCGGGGGCCACCGCGGCCAGCGCCTGGCCGCCAAACACCAGGTTGGCGGCGAAGAAGCCCACATACATGACCACCACGATCACCACGATGAGCAGGGCGCCGTAGGATCCGAACTGGCCGCGGGTCTGCACCATCTGTGCGACGCCCAGTTGCGGTCCCTGTGCGGAGTGCAGTGCCATGAAGATCCCGCCCACCAGGTTGCCGATGATGAGGCCGACGATGGCGGTGGTGAAGTTGAGCCCGAATACCGTGGTGGCCAGCCCGCCCGTCACGATGGTCATGATCATGATGTTGGATCCGAACCAGATGGTGAACAGATCCCGTGCCTTGCCGTGGCGTTCGTTCAACGGGATGGGCTGGATGGTCTTGTCCTCGAGGCGAGGAACCTCCGTCGTTCCGGGGGGTGTTGATTTCATACTCATGACGTGCTCCAAGAGTTTATGGAAAACCTCGTTGTCTCCCTGGTTGCCCTCAGTGAGCTAGGAAGCTGACATTTCAATCATTCGTGACGGGCGTCACTTTTGAAATCCGGTGATTGCACAGATATGTCGAGGCCGTTCATACATTTGTCTAGTCGCTTGTCGGAGTCCCCTCGGAGCCGGCGGCAACCGGCATCCACCACTAGTTTAAGCCGAATTGCACCCCCGCCACAGGTGGCGGGGGTGCAATTTTGCGGGAGCCGGGGCACGCCCGGAGAGATTAGACGGCGGCCTCCAGGTCCCGTTCGGCCACGATCCGCTCGCCCTTGCTGCGGTTGACCATGAGCCCGAGGAGGTCGAAGACCACGGTGGCCGCGGCGACGGAAGTGATGTCGGCATGGTCGTAGGCCGGCGCGACCTCGACGACGTCGGCGCCCACGATGTTGATCCCGTTCAATCCGCGCAACAACGCCAGCAACTCGCGGGAGTGCAGTCCGCCCATCTCCGGCGTCCCGGTGCCCGGGGCGTACGCCGGGTCAAGGACGTCAATGTCGATCGAGACGTAGACCGGGGTGTTGCCCAGCCGGTCCTTGACCTGCTGGATCGCGGCAGGCACGCCGATCACGTCCAGGTCGGAACAGCGGATGATCTGGAAGCCGAACTCGTGGTCCCGCAGGAAATCGTCACGGTCATAGACCGGCCCGCGGATGCCCACGTGCATGGAACTGTCCTCCACGAGGAGGCCCTCCTCGAACGCGCGGCGGAAGATGGTGCCGTGCGTGATGGGCTGGTCGAAGTAGGTGTCCCAGGTGTCCAGGTGCGCGTCGAAGTGCAGCAGCGCCACGGGCCCGTGGACCTTGGTGAGCGCGCGGAGCATGGGCAGGGCGATCGTGTGGTCGCCGCCGATCGCGATGACCCGCTTGTCCTCCGCCATCAGCGGGAGGGCCTGCTCCTCGATTTCGGCCACGGCGCGGGCGATGTCGTACGGGGTGCAGGCAAGGTCACCGGCGTCCACCACCTGCATCTCCTTGACGGGCTCAACGTTGAGTTCCACGTGGTAGCCGGGGCGCAGCAGCCGGGAGGCTTCGCGGACGGCGGCCGGACCGAACCGGGCGCCCGGGCGGTAGGAGGTGCCGCCGTCGAACGGGACACCGACGACGGCGATGTCGTAGTCGGGCACCTGGTCGATCTGCGGCAGCTTGGCAAAGGTGGCCAGGCCGGCAAAGCGCGGAACCTTGGTGGCGTCGACGGGGCCAATTGGCTGGTGGGTGGTCATTGCGGACCCTCTTTCGTGGCTGCTCTTCGTGGCGGTGGAACTCGCTACTTCAATCATTGGTGGCGTGCGTCACGTTGTATATCGAGCAATTGACTACGAAACGCCCTGCGGTCTATACATTTGTCTAAGGTGCACGATTTGCCCGCGCCACCGCACCAACGAAGGAGCGAATCCCCATGGCGATTACCGTTGCCGAACTGCTGGCCGAACCGCAGCTTGGCCTGAGCCTGATCGCGGGCGCCGACGGCCTGGGGAACCGCATCACGTGGGCCCACACCTCGGATCTGCCCAGGCTGTGGGAGTGGGTCACGGGCGGCGAGATCATGATGACCAATGGCCTGTCGATCCCGGCCGACGCGCCCGGCCAGGTTGAGCTGGCCCATGCCCTGGTCGACGCCGGCGCCAGCGGACTGGCCATCGGTGAAAAGATGCACGCCCCCGCCCTCCGGCCCGAGTTCCTGGCGGCCTGCGATGCCCTGGCCCTGCCGCTGATCAACGTGCCCTACCCGCTGCCGTTCATCGCCATTGCCCGCACGGTGGCGGAGTCATCGCTGCTGGAGGAGTCGCGCCGGCTTCGGCAGACGGCCAGGATCTACGACCTCCTGCGGTTGACCGACACCACCGGCAACCATTGGCAAAGCCTGGTCCAGGGCGTCGCCGCGGAGGTGGATTCCCGGCTCTTCGTGGTGGACCGGCGCTGCCTGCACCCCTGGCATCCGGACGGCGAACCGCTTCCCGCGGCGGTCCGCGCCGAGGTGGAGCCGTTGGCGCGGAATGCCGCGGCCGGGTCCAAGACGTTTCGCTGGCACATGGTGGGCGACCACCATTTCCTGCTGGTGGGCATTCCAACCCATGCCAACGCGCTGCTGATCGTCATGCCGCACGCGGAACCGCACCCGGACGCCGTCGTGCTGCTCCACGCCGCCACTGTCCTCGGCCTGGAGCTGTCCCGGACGGTCCTGGCGCTGGAGGGCCAACGCCGCGTGGGCGCGGAATTCCTGCTGCAGGCTTTTGAGGGCCGGTACGGCCTGGCGGAAATGGAAAACCAGCTGGCGGCGTTTGGCGTTCCCGCGCAAAAGTTCCTGGTGCTCTCCATGTCCAGCGACGACGACGGGCATTTGGCGGACATCCACCTGGAACTGTGGCGACATGGTTTTCCGGCGATCGTAGTGCGCCGACTCAACAAACTCCATGCCCTGGTTTCCGCCGAATGCCCGCTGGACATGTTGCGCCATGCCGTACCGGCGGACGTCAGGCTCGGGGTCAGCACGCCGTCCACCGTCAACGAACTGCAGCAGGCCCTGCAGGAATCGCTGTGGGCCCTGGGAACTGCGGGGCACAGTGCCGAGCAGCTGGTCTGTTACGCCGACGGACCCTCGTGGCTGGGCCTGACCAGCTATGAACAGGGTGCGGCAATCGTCCAGCGGCTCCTCGGTCCCATCATGGAGTACGAGCGCGGCCGGCAGCCAGACCTCATGGTCACGCTGCGGACCTTCCTGGACCTCCAGCGTTCGTGGGCAAAGACTGCCGAGGCCATGTTCACCCACCGGCAAACCGTCATCTACCGCATCAAGAAGATCAGCGAGCTGACGGGGTTGAACATGGCGGAGACATCCACCCTGGCCCAGCTGTGGTTTGCCCTGCAGATTAACGAGGCCATGGACTTCCAGGGGCAGGCGGGCCGCCCGCCCGCCCCGCTCTGACGCGGGCGCCTGCGCACGCCCCAGTGACTACTTAGCCGTTGGGCCGCCCGGGGATGAATTGCACGGCCCACTTGTTGCCGTCGGGGTCCGCGAAATACACGAAGTGGCCCCAGTCCTGGACGTCCACGTCGCTCACGTCGACACCATTGGCCTTGAGCTGGGCGTGGGCCGCCTGGATGTCGCTGACCACCATTTGCAGGCTGGGCGCGCTCCCGGCAGGGGCATCGGTGAGGCCCTCGCCGAAGCAGATGGAGCACGCCGATCCCGGCGGGGTCAGCTGCACGAAGCGGATTCCCGGCATGGGGCGTTCGTCAAAATCGGCGTTGAAGCCCACCTTGTTGACGTAGAAATCCTTGGCGCGGTCCACATCGGACACGGGGACAAACACAAGTTCAAGTTTCCAGTCCATGGGCACACACGCTAGTCCTGCCGCGGCCGTTGCGGAAGGGGTGCGGCACCGAAAGCGGGAGCGGGACCGCTGCCGGTGCCGTCACCAGACGGGCTACGCCGTGGTGATTTCACCGATCAGGTTGACCTCGAGCGCTTCCCGGATCCCGGCGGCGTCCACGTCACTGCTCACCAGGTAGCCGAGCTTGGCGAGTGCCGCCTCCAGGGTCATGTCGCCGCCGCCCAGCACGCCGGCGTCGGCCAGTGCGGAGCCCACGGCGTAGCGGGAGAGGCTGACGGAGCCTGTCTGGCACTGGGTGATGGCCAGGACGGGCGTTCCGGCGGCCACGGCCGCAGCGAGCGCGTCAACGAAGCCCGGCGTGTTGACCGGCGCGGTTCCGGCGCCGTAGCACTCCATGACCAGGCCGTCGGGGTAGCAGGCCAGGGCCGTGCGCACGTTTTCGGTGGTGATGCCGGGGAACACGGGAAGCACGCCAATGCTGCGGGCGTCCCCGCTCCCCCGCCCCGCCCGGCCGACGACGGCGCCGACCCGTGCGGGGTCGCCCACCTCGGCGAGGGGGCGCGGGGAGGCAAATCCGGCCATGCTTTCGCTGGAGTACTTGCTGACGCGGACGGCAGGGTGCAGCTCGTGGTTGAACGCCACCCAGGTTTGCCCCGTGACGACGCCGGTGAGCACGTCGAGCGCGTATTCAAAGTTCGACGGCGCGTCGCTGCCGGCATAGCCGAGCGGCAACTGGGCGCCGGTGAACACCACGGGCACGGCCAGGTCCGCGAGCTCGAAGGCGACGCGGGCCGCCGTGTAGGCGAGGGTGTCGGTGCCGTGGATGACGAGCACGCCGTCATAGTTGGCGCCCCCCGCCCCGGCTGCGACATTGCTGCGGATCTCCGCGGCCAGGTCCACGGCGGTTTGCTGGGTTGACTCCGCGCTGTCGATGATCTTCTCCAGCTTGACGTAGCCCCAGTCCAGGGCCGTGCCGCGGCGTGCGTCGTAGTCGCCGATCAGGGCCGAGATCTCTTCCTGGAGCTCGGCGTTCGCCTCCAGGCCGGCGCCCAGGTCGTGCATGCCGAAGGTACCGCCCGTGTACACGATCAGCAGGCGGGGATCGGCGCCGTCGTCGTTGGTGGTGTGGCCGTGGCCGGGGACCGCCAACAGGGCGTCAACGTGCTTTTGCGCCAGCGTCCGGGCCAGCAGGTCCGAGACGTCGATCAAGGTCTTGCCGGCCTGTTCGCTGCTCACGTTGATCAGCGGCAGCTCGGTGCAGGCCTGCAGCACCACGGTGCTCTCGAGCGAAGCGGCCAGTGACAGGAAGGCCTCCTCGATCTGCGGCGTTGACCCGCCGGCCACCTTGACGTCGTAGATGAGCCTGTGCAACTCATTCTCCGCCGGGATTTCCAGCGGGAAGTGCCCGGCCAGCGACGCATAGGAGGACCAGTGCGCAAGGTCCATGGTCTGCCGGCTGCCCAGCAGGGCCACGCTTTGCCCGGAATCGGTGTCCAGCCGGTGCAGTTCTTCAATGACCACCTGGGCGGGCGTGATGAGCCTGGCGCTCAACCCCAGCGCGTCCAGGCGGTCGGCGTAGTAGTTGAGCGTGTTGCAGGCGATCACGTAGTAGTCCACCTGCGGGGCCATCTGCCGCGCAGTGCGCTCCAGCGCCAGCCACACCCGTTCTTCCTGGGTTTCCAGCTCCATGGAGTGGCCCAGTTCCGGCACGGAGGCGATGATCACGAAGGGGGCGTCGGTATCGCCCTGGTAGAGCTCGCCGAGCATGGCCCGGTTGTGCCGGAGCACCTTCGACCACAGGTCGAGTCCGGCCTCGGGGCCCGAACCGGTGATGATGCCGAGCCGGGCCACGCGGGGTGCGGAACTCTTTGTTGCTGTATTACTTTTCAAGGGGTCCCTCGTCAACGGTGCCGCTGCCGGAGCCGCCGGCAACGCTGGTCAGTGCATCGGGGTTGATGCGTTTGCGGATGCCGTACCAGCCGATCACCATCGCAAGCACCACGATAGCGAAGACGCCCAGGGTGATCCGGCCAACCTCGGCATCCATGGCCATGAGGATGACCACCATGGCCAGGAAGACCAGCGTCACCACATTGGTGATGGGGGCCAGCGGGAGCCGGAAGGTGGGGCGGACAACCTCGCCGCGCTTGGCCTTGCGCAGGAACAGCCAGTGGCAGACCATGATGGACACCCAGGTGCCCACGATGCCGATTCCGGCCAGGTTGAGCACGATCTCAAAGGCCTTCTCCGGCACGAAGAAGTTCAGGATGACGCCGGCCACGCCGATGGAGCTCGTGATCAGGATGCCGCCGTACGGGACGCCGGACTTGTTCATGCGCTTGGCGAACTTGGGGGCGGTGCCGGCCATGGCCATGGAGCGCAGGGTGCGGCCGGTGGCGTAGAGCCCGGCGTTCAGGCTGGACATGGCAGCCGTGAGGACCACGATGTTCATGATGTCGCCGGCGCCGGGGATGCCCACGGCGTTCATGACGGTTACGAAGGGGCTTTCGCCGGCAGAGTACGCGTTCCACGGCATGAGGAGCGTGAACAGGACCACCGAACCGGCGTAGAAGAGGATGATCCGCCACATGATCGAGTTGACGGCCTTGGGGATCACGGCGCGCGGATTCTCGGACTCGCCGGCCGCAACACCCACCATCTCGGTGCCGCCGAACGCGAAGACCACGCCGAGCGCAATGGTGAACATGGGGGCGATGCCCTTGGGGAAGAACCCGCCGTTATCGGCGATCATGGACAGTCCGGGAGTGTGCCCGGCAATCTGGGAGCCGGTGACGATGAAGAAGATGCCGATGAGGCCGAAGATCACGATGGCGCCGACCTTGATGATCGCGAACCAGTACTCCATCTCACCAAAGAGTTTCACGGAGATCACGTTCATGACCACCACGATCAGCAGGGCGGTCAGCGCCAGCACCCATTGCGGGATCGAGACGAACATCGACCAGAAGTGCACGTAGAGCGCAATGGCCGTAATGTCCGCGACCACCGTGGTGGACCAGTTCAGGAAGTACAGCCAACCCACGGAGTAGGCGCCCTTCTCCCCCATGAATTCACGGGCGTAGGAGACGAACGCGCCCGACGACGGCCGGTACATGACGAGTTCACCCAGGGCCCGCACCACGAAGAACGCGAACGCGCCGCAGATGATGTAGACGATGGCCAGGGACGGGCCGGCGAGTTCCATGCGGCCGCTGGCGCCCAGGAACAGGCCGGTGCCGATGGAGCCGCCAATGGCGATCATCGACATGTGGCGGCGCTTGAGCCCCTTGTGGTAGCCGGCGTCGCCGATGTCCACGGCCTGGGATTGCGGACTGCTGGCTTGCAGAACGTCCTTGTTCTCGGTCATCAGATACCTTTCGACTCAGAAAAAACTTCGGAAATAATCGTTCGCTTCCCCAGAAGCTGCCTAGCTGCCCAGTTGTCGAGCTGTCGGACAGATTATTAGTTTCGTAGTTTAGGGCGAAAGTGCTCCAGAACACAAGCACGTACTCCTAACCACCCCTTGGATGACGTGCACCACGGCGGCGCGGACCCGTCTGGAGCCCTCCCGAAGGCCTCCCTTTTGGCCGTCCCGCGGGCCCGCGCCCACCCCTCCAAATTGACTGTTGTTGCGGGGGCTTCAATACTTAGGAGCATGACAGTGACTGCCGGTCCGGCCAAGTATGGCATCGAGCGCATCAGCGCCACGGAGGCCGTTTTCCGTGCCCTCACGGCCATGATCCAAAGCGACCGCTACGCCGTGGGTGACAGGCTCCCGGCCGAGCTCGCACTGGCCCGCGAATTCGGCGTCAGCCGTTCCGTGGTCCGCGAGGCCCTGCACGCCTGCGCCACGCTGGGGCTGACGGAAACGCGCACCGGAAGCGGCACGTTCCTGCTGGCCAAGACCCAGAATTCACAGCTCGTGTTTGGCGACTTCAGCGCCCGGGACCTGATCGAGGCCCGCCCCCACATCGAGGTGCCCACGGCAGGCTATGCCGCCGAACGCCGCACCCCGGACCAGCTGGCCAATCTGCACCGGATCCTGGCCAAGCTCGACGCCACGAAGGACCTGCACGCCTGGGTCAAGCTCGACGGCGAACTGCACGTCGCGATCGCCGAAGCCAGCGCAAACCCCGTCTTCCTGTCCGTGGTGGCCTCCACCCGGCAGGCCCTGGACATCCAGTCCGAATTCCTCAACGTCACCCAGGCACGCCAGCACGCCTCGGACATTGAGCACGCCGAGATCGTGAAGGCCATCGAATCCGGCTCCGCCGAACAGGCCCGGAACGCCATGGCCAACCACCTGCGCCAGGTGGCCGTGGCAGTATCCAACATCGACGCCGCGGCGCACTAAGGCGACTGCCCTTTGCGGGCCCCCTTCACGGGCCTTGCCAAGCCGAGCAGGATTCAAGAAGCGCCACGCGACTCCCCACCTAGAGTTGAGCTCAACAAGCTGAACCGGGCCAACAATGGTCCTCAAACCTAGGAGTCGTCATGGCCGGAACACCCACCGAAGGCATCAAGATCGTCCTGCACCCCGTCAGCGACCTGGCGGCCGCCAAGACGGTGTACTCCGCCCTGCTGGGCATGGAACCGCAGGCCGATTCCCCCTACTACGTCGGCTACGACGCCGAGGGCCAGCACATCGGCCTCGTGCCCAACGGCGGCCCGCAGGCCATGAAATCGCCGGTTGCCTACTGGGCCGTGCCCGACATCGACGCCAAGCTTGCCGAGCTGACGGCGGCCGGCGCCACCGTGACCGAGCCCGCCCACAATGTTGGCGGCACCCGTTGGGTGGCCAGCGTGACCGATCTGGACGGAAATGTCCTGGGCGTCGTCGAGGACAGGTGAGCGCCGCCGTCGAACGTCCCCGGCGATAAAGTAGACAGCAAACACCCCGCACCAGAGAAGCGAGAGCCCATGAGCACCGACACGAGCACTGACCAGCAGCAGCCGGCGCCGAGGATTGCCGACAGCCACGATTTGATCCGGGTGCAGGGCGCGCGCGTGAACAACCTCAAGGACATCAGCGTTGAGATTCCCAAGCGCCGCCTGACGGTGTTCACGGGGGTCTCGGGCTCGGGCAAGAGTTCACTGGTATTTGGCACCATTGCGGCCGAGTCGCAGCGGATGATCAACGAAACGTACAGCACGTTCGTCCAGGGATTCATGCCCACGCTGGCCCGGCCCGATGTCGATGTGCTCGAGGGGCTGACCACGGCGATCCTGGTGGACCAGGAGCGGATGGGTGCCAATCCGCGCTCCACGGTGGGCACGGTGACGGACGCGAACGCCATGCTGCGGATCGTGTTCAGCCGGCTCGGCACCCCGCACATCGGCTCGCCGCAGGCCTACTCCTTCAACGTGCCCTCGGTCAGCGGGGCGGGCGCCGTCACGATCGAAAAGGGCGGCCAGACCGTCAAGGAGAAGCGCACCTTCAGCGTCACGGGCGGCATGTGCCCGCGCTGTGAGGGCCGCGGCGCGGTGTCCGACTTTGACCTGGGTGCCCTATTCGACTCCGAAAGTCGCTCTCGGAGGGCGCGCTGACGATCCCCGGCTACAGCATGGACGGCTGGTACGGGCGCATCTTCGCCGGCTCCGGCTTCTTCGACATGGACAAGAAGCTGGGCAAGTTCACCAAGAAGGAACTCAACGACCTCCTCCACAAGGAGCCCACCAAGATCAAGGTCGAGGGCATCAACCTCACCTACGAGGGCCTGATCCCGAAGATCCAAAAGTCCATGCTGTCCAAGGACCGCGACGCCATGCAGCCGCACATCCGCGCATTCGTGGACCGCGCCGTGGTGTTCCAGACGTGCCCCGAGTGCGACGGCACCCGGCTGGCCGAGCTGACACGGTCCTCCAAGGTCCACGGGCTGAACATCGCCGACGTCTGCGCCATGCAGATCAGCGACCTCGCCGCCTGGGTCCGGGGCCTGGACGAGCCGTCCGTCGCTCCCCTGCTCGGCGCCCTCGGCGACACCCTGGATTCCTTTGTCGAGATCGGGCTGGGCTACCTGAGCCTGGACCGGCCGTCCGGCACGCTGTCCGGCGGTGAGGCGCAGCGGACCAAGATGATCCGCCACCTCGGCTCCTCGCTCACGGACATCACCTACGTTTTCGACGAGCCCACCATTGGCCTGCACCCGCACGACATTGCCCGGATGAACACGCTCCTGCTGCAGCTGCGCGACAAGGGCAACACCGTGCTGGTGGTTGAGCACAAGCCGGAGGCCATCGCGATCGCGGACCACGTGGTGGACCTCGGTCCGCGCGCCGGCAGCGGGGGCGGCGAGGTCATGTTCGAGGGCACCGTGGACGGCCTGCGGGCCAGCGGCACCCTGACCGGCAAGCACCTCGACGACCGCGCCACACTGAAGACCACGGCACGGAAGGCAACGGGCGCCCTTGAGGTGCGCGGCGCCAACACGAACAACCTGAAGAACGTCGACGTCGACATCCCGCTGGGCGTCCTGACGGTCGTCACGGGCGTGGCAGGCTCGGGCAAGAGCTCGCTGATCCACGGCTCCGTGGCCCGCCGCGAGGGCGTTGTCTCGATCGACCAGGGCGCCATCAAGGGCTCGCGGCGCAGCAACCCGGCCACCTACACGGGCCTGCTGGAGCCGATCCGCAAGGCGTTTGCCAAGGCCAACGGAGTGAAGCCCGCCCTGTTCAGCGCCAACTCCGAGGGCGCCTGCCCGGTCTGCAACGGCGCCGGCGTCATCTACACCGAGCTGGGCTTCATGGACACGGTCTCCACGCCCTGCGAGGAGTGCGGCGGCAAGCGCTTCCAGGCCCTGGTGCTCGAGTACAAGCTCGGCGGCAGGGACATCAGCGAGGTCCTCGCCATGTCCGTGGCCGAGGCCGAGGAGTTCTTCGGCTCGGGCGATGCCAAGATCCCCGCCGCGCACAAGATCCTGGCCCAGCTCAACGACGTCGGACTCGGCTATGTGAGCCTGGGCCAGCCGCTGACCACGCTGTCCGGCGGTGAGCGCCAGCGCCTGAAGCTGGCGATGCACCTCTCCGAGAAGGGCGGCGTCTATGTCCTGGACGAGCCCACCACGGGCCTGCACCTGGCCGACGTCGAAAACCTGCTGGGCCTGCTGGACCGGCTCGTGGAATCCGGCAAGTCGGTCATCGTGATCGAGCACCACCAGGCCGTCATGGCCCACGCGGACTGGATCATCGACATCGGCCCCGGCGCCGGGCACGACGGCGGTTCGGTCGTCTTCGAGGGCACGCCGGCCGACCTCGTGGCCGGCAAGTCCACCCTCACCGGCGAGCACCTGGCGGCCTACGTCGGAGCGTGATCCCCACCCGCTCCCAAACCTCGTTCCTCGGTTCGGGGCCCTCGCGGGCGTGGCCACAGCGGGCAGTTAGTGCGCAGCTGATGTGGTTTACAACTTTGGAAACAGCATCAGCTGCGCACTCACGGCGCCGCCCCCAGTCCGCTCATAGCCTTTGTCTATGTAGATTCGTATTATTCATTATTGATTGCAATGTCATCTGTTTATAGGCTCGCCTAGGACGGCAGTACGGGCGTACGGCCCGGGGCCACGGTCCCGCCGCTCCAGGACAGAAAGCAGACTTTGATGAAAACGCGCGACGTGCGCAAGGCCGGATCCGGCACAGCGGCGGCAACGGGACAGCAGGCACCGGGCACCCGACCGCCGTCGCGCGCCAAGGAACTGTACTCCGCCGTGGGACCCGTCTACTTCCCGCTCGCCTTCATCAGCCGGCTCCCGTTCGCCATGACGGTGGTGGGGTTGCTGACCTTCACCGCCAGCGTTCGCGGCTCAATCGCCGAGGCCGGACTGGTTTCCGCGATCGCCGGCGTCGGCACGGCCGCCGTGGGTCCAATGGTCGGCTCGCTCGCGGACAAATACGGCCAACGCCGCGTGCTGCTTTCCTTTTCCGCGGCCAACGTCGCGGCCCTGGTCGCCTTCCTGTTCCTGGGCTACGCCGCAGCCCCGCTCTGGGCCATCGGCGCCGTGGGATTCCTGATCGGCGCCAGCGCCCCGCAGGTTGCCGCGTTCTCCCGCACCCGGCTCGTTTCACTCGTCATGAAGCGGACGTCGGGAGCCCACCGGGTCCGCATGCTCTCGCTCGTCATGAGCTACGAATCCGTCGCCGACGAAACCGCCTTCGTGCTGGGTCCGGTGGCCGTGGGACTCGCCGCCACGGCGCTCGGCGCGGGCGCACCCTTGGCCGTCGCCGCCGCCATCGCGGCCGTGTTCGTGGTCTGGTTCGCCCTGCACCCCACCGGCAGCCCCGAGGAAACGCACGACGACGGCCACGCCAAGGCCGACCACGCCGCAACGGAGAAAACCAGCATCTTCAACCCCGCCCTGCTGATCCTGCCGGTGGGCATGTTCCTGGTCGGCGCCTTCTTCGGCTCCACCCTGACCGCCCTGACCGTGTTCATGAAGGACCAGGGCATGGAACTGTCAACGGGCATCGTCTACGGTGGCATGAGCATCGGCTCGGTCATCACGGCCATCCTGATCATCTTCGCCCCCGCCCGCTTCAAGCTGCACGCACGCTGGCTGATCTTCGCCGCCCTTGCGACGGCGGCCGGCGCCTCCCTCATGGCGGCCACCACCGTGGCAACCATGTCGATCGGCCTTGCCGCGGCCGGCGCGGGCATCGGCGTAACCATCGTGACGTTGTTCAGCATTGCCAACGAACGCACCCCGAAGGGCCGCACCACCACCGTCATGACCATGTTGGCCAGCGCCTTGATCGTGGGCCAGGCCCTCTTCACGGCGCTCGGCGGAACCATTTCCGAGACCTTCGGCTCGCGCCCGGGCTTTGCCCTGGCCGCAAGCGCCGCCCTGGTGCTGGCCCTGCTCAGCCTGGTGAGCCGCAGGCCCACGTTCAGGTCCCGGTCCGGCTCTAGGAATCCGGGCCGGGGAACGGCCCACGTGCCCCGGGCCTAGATCTTTCCCAGGGCCACGGCCTCTTCGCGGATCAGCTTGCGCAGCATCTTCAGTTGCGGACGGACATCGCTGCTGCGCCACTGCATCTCCAGGGCAAGCGTTGCGGGGACGGCCAGGGGCAGGGTGCTCAAATCCTCCGACATGTGGCCCACCATCGACGCCGGGACCAGGGAGAAGGCCCGCGCCTCGGACAGCAGGTACCGCCGGGAGCCGACGATCTTTGGCGGGCTCACCAGCACCATGGGGCTGAGCCCGCGTTCGGTGCACAGCTGCAGCAGGAAGTCGTAGTACGCGGGATTCTGCTCGCGCGGCCACAACAGCAGCGGCAGGTCGTGGAGTTCCTGCAGTTCAATGCTCTCCCCGCCGGCCAGCGGGTGCGCCCGGCTCACGGCCACGAAGACCTGCTCATCGGCGATCGTCGCCTTCGTGAATCCGGGGATCTCGTCAAGGAAGCGGCCCAAACCAATGTCGCCGCGCTCGGACGCCAACGTCGAGGACACCTGTCCGGTGTCGACGGCGGATTCGGAGATCTGGACCTGCGGCAGCACGTGCTCGGCCCGGCTGATGACGGCGGGCAGCAGTTGGTTGACAACGCTGGGCGAGGCGACGATCACCGCAGTGCGCATCCGGCTTTCCTCATACAGCTTCACCCGTCCCACGAGGCTGGCGGCCTGGGCCATCAGCGCCCGGCCCTCCTCCGCCATGACTTCGCCGGCCGGGGTCAGCGACGCGGATCGGCGGGATCGATCGAAGAGGGACAGGCCCAGGGTCTTCTCCAGCCGGCTGATTTCCTGGCTCACCGTGGGCTGCGAAATATGCAGTGCCTCGGCCGCCCGGCCAAAGTGCAGCTCTTCGGCAACGGCCACAAAAATTTCCACCTGGCGCAACGTTATTCCCATAGGCAAAGTCTATCAAAAACCAAATAACTGTTTCTGGATTCAACTTGATCCGCTCGGTAGCGTTAACGTCATAGCCCCACCAGATTTCACCCACTGAAGTACCAAAGGAAGAGTTCTCCATGAATTCCAATGCCATTTTCGTTTCCGAAGAAGTCCAGGCCGCCGTTCGGGAAAACCGTCCCGTCGTTGCCCTTGAATCCACCATCTTCACCCACGGCCTGCCCCGCCCGCGCAACCTTGAAGTTGCCCTCGAAGCCGAGGCAAGCCTGCGCGCTGCCGGCGTCACCCCCGCCACCATCGGCGTCTACAACGGCGTACCCACCGTTGGCCTGACCACCGAGCAGATCACCGAACTGTCCCAGGTGGACAACATGGACAAGGTCAGCCTCCGCGACCTGCCCGTCGTCAGCGCCCTGGGCGTCCACGGCGGCACCACCGTTGCAGCCACCGCCTTCCTGGCACACCACGCCGGCGTCAAGGTCTTCTCCACCGGCGGCCTCGGCGGCGTGCACCACGGCGCCAGCGAAACCTTCGACGAGTCCGCCGACATGACCACCCTGGCCCAGGTACCGATCGTCGTCATCTCCGCCGGCGTAAAGTCCATCCTGGACGTTGCCGCCACCCTGGAGCGCTTCGAAACCCTCAACATCCCGGTCATCGGCTACGGCACCACCAAGTACCCGGGCTTCTACGTCTCCGACTCCGGCTTCAAGGTCAACTACGCCGTGAAGAACACCGACGAGGCTGCCAAGATCATCAACGCCCGCGACGACCTGGGCCTGCCCCAGTCGGTGCTGTTGGCCAACCCAGTTGCCGAAGACAAGCAGCTCCCCCGGAAGAGCTCGAGGACATCCTGGCCCGCGCCTGGAGCGAAGCCGAAGCCCAGGGCATCAGCGGCAACGCCAGCACCCCGTTCCTGCTTGACTTCATCCAGCGCGACACCAAGGGCCGCAGCCTGGAAGTCAACATCGACGTTTACCGCGGCAACGTGGCCCTCGGCGGCCAGCTCGCCACTTCGCTGACCAAGTAAGGACCAAAAAATCGTGTTGGGAATCATTGGAGATCTCGTTGAAGACGTCATCGTGTGGCTTGCTGAGCCGATCAGGCACGGCACCGACACCGATGTGGAGATCTTCCACACCCGGGGTGGCAGCGCGGCAAATGTTGCCAGCTTCGCCGGCCACCTCGGGCCAACACGATTCATGGGCTGCGTCGGGGAAGACTCCCTGGGCGACTCCCTGGTAAAGAACCTCGCAGACCAGGGCATCGACGTCGTCGTCCAGCGACGCGGCACCACCGGTTCCATCGTCATCCTGATCGACCAGGACGGCGAACGCACCATGCTCCCGTACCGCGGCGCCGCCAAACTCCTGGAGAACGTTCCGGACGAGTGGCTCGACGGGCTTGAGCTGCTTCACGTGCCCGGTTACACCTTCGACGGCGACCCCGTGGGCAACGCTGTCACGGACCTGATCCGCCGGGCACGCCAGAGGGGCATCCTGGTCTCCATCGATGCCTCCTCCACAGGCATGTTGGCCCATTACGGGGTCGAGAAGTTCCTGGACCTGATGACGGAACTGCGTCCCGATTTCATCATCGGCAACCAGAGCGAGTCCGAGTTCCTGGGATTGGCCGTCAAGGGCGAACCCGGACCGAACTTCTCCCGGCTGCCGGGCACCATCATTGTCACCAAGGCCGGCGCAGACCCCACCGTCGTCCTGCAGGGTACGGAAGCAAAAATCACCGTACCCGTCCCGCCCGTAACAGAAGTGCGGGACCTCACCGGCGCGGGCGATGCCTTCGCCGCAGGTTTTCTTTCAACGTATCTCGCCACGTGGGACCTGACGGACGCCTGCGTTGGAGGACACTCCAACGCAGCCCGCGTCCTCAGCTCCCCCGGCGCCTCCATGGCGGACTAAGTCCGTCCACCCACCACCGTGGAGTTTCCACCTTAGTAAAGGGTTCCAATGACGCACCCGCTGCACACACGCAACAAATCCTCGGTCCGGGATTCCGGGGCAACCGACACCAAGGGCATCGTCTCGCTCATGGTGGCGCTGCTGGCCGCCTGCATCGCATTCCAGCTCAATGCGAGCATGCTCAGCCCCGTTCTTGTGACGATGGCTGCCCAGCTCCACACCACCGAGGTCACCGTCGGGCTGTCCCAGACGGCGTTCTTCACCAGCACGGCCCTGTTTGGCCTGTTCCTGCCCCGCCTCAGCGACATCGTGGGCCGGCGGAAGATCCTGGTCCTGATGGTCGGCGTCATGGTGCTGGGCTCCATCCTGGCCGCCTTCGCACCGAACATTACGGTACTGATCATTGCCCGTGTCATCCAGGGCATCTCCGGCGCCATCGTGCCGGTGTGCCTGATGGTGCTGCGCAGCAAGGTCAAGGATGCCAAGCAGTACGGCACCCTCATGGGCTTGGTCACGGCCGTCAACGGCGGCATTGCCGGCATTGACGCCTTCGCCGGCGGCTTCCTGGCCACCAACTTCGGTTTCCGGTCGATCTTCTGGGTCATTGCCGCCGTCGGACTTGTCGCCGTGGTTCTGGTGGCCCTGTTCGTGCCCGACACCCGGCCTTCGCAGGGCGTCCGCATGGACTGGTGGGGCGTGCTGGCACTGGCCGTCACCATCCTGTTGCTGCAGACCGCCGTCAACGAACTCGGCAAGGGCTCGGCCGCCAACTTTGGGCTGACCGCCGGGCTGCTGGTGGGCGCCGCCGTGGCGGCTGTGGTGTTCTGGCGGATCGAGGGCGCCGTGCGCCAGCCCCTGGCCACGCCGGCCCTCATGAAGCAGCGCTCCACCTGGGCGATCCTGCTGACCACCATGCTGACCATGACGGGTGTCTTCGCCACCGTGAACGGCCTCGTCATGTCCGTGGCCCAGAACACCGAGGTGGGCTTTGGACTCCAGGCCGACTGGGCGTCGCTGATCCTGCTGACCCCGTACGCGCTGCTGGGTTGGGTTGCCGGCCCGTTCTCCGGCCGCCTGGCCTCGACGCTGGGGTACCGCACCATCCTCCGCATCGGCCTGGTGGGCAGCACCATCGGCATCCTGGTGCTGGCCCTGGTGGGCACGCACAACCTGGTGTTCCTGGTGGGCGCCACCTTGCTCCTGGGTGTCACGTACGCCGGCATGGGCAACATCATGCTCAACGGCCTGGGTGTGGTGCTCTCGCCGCTGGACAACCCCGGGTTCCTGCCCGGCATGAACTCCGCGGCGTTCGGCATGGGCGCCGGGCTCAGCTTCGCGATCCTGCCGGCCATCCAGGCGAACGCCGGGGCCGGGGTCTCGGGTTACACCCTGGCCATGCTGGCCGGTGCCGGCATCACCGTGGCGGCCTTCCTGGTGTCGCTGCTGATCCCCGCGCCGTCCGATGCCGGAGTGGAAGTACAGAAGGCATAAGGAGCTTGCGGCGGGTGCATCCGCCGTGAGAAAGGGATCCCCGGGATTCAGCGTGGAAGGGTTCGCCTCCCCACGCTGAGGCCCGGGGATCTCTGCTGTTAACATGACAAGGACATCCCCGGGCGGTTCACAGCCGCCCGCGGGATTCACGAGAGTCAGGATTGGTGTCAGGAATGTACGTAAAGATCTGTGGTTTGCAGACTGCCGAAACCGTTGCCGCGGCCGTTGATGCCGGCGCAAATGCCGTGGGATTCGTATTTGCCCCGGGCAGTGCGCGGACCATCGGCGCGGAGCTCGCCCGCGAGTTGGGCTCTGCCGTCCCGGCGGACGTCGAGACGGTGGGCGTATTCCGCAACCAGCCCATCGACGAGGTCCTGGACATTGCGCGGGCGGCTTCGCTGACTACGGTTCAGCTGCATGGCAAGGAAACCCTGGCCGACATTGTGCGGGTGCGTGAGGCGGGGTTCCGCACGTTGCGGGCGTTCTCGGCCGCATCCTATGCCGCCCTTTCCACCGAGGAGAAGCTGGCGTGGGAGTCCGAGCGGATCCTGCTCGACGCTGTTGAGCCGGGTGCCGGTGTGGCGTTCGACGCCGGCCTGATCGACGGCGGTGCACCCGAGGGTTTCTGGTTGCTGGCCGGCGGACTCAACCCGGACAACGTGGCCCAGCTTGCCGCGGCCCTGCGCCCCGACGGGGTGGACGTGTCCAGCGGCGTGGAATCCAGCCGCGGCGTCAAGGATGTGGGCTTGATCCGGTCGTTCATCTCCGCTGCGCGGTCCGCCGGGTAGACGTCTTTTGGCCTACCTTGTGATCCTGGCCAGCACGACGACGGCTGTGCCGGCCAGGAGGAACAACGCCGGCACGATGTACGGCAGCCGGGCGACCGCCAAGGGTCGCCACCGCACGAGGCCGGTCCGTTCAAGGGCACTGAACAGTGCGGCCACGGCGACGGTCAGGAACGGGATGATCGGGGCCAGCACGTCGATCCCGGCCGGGATGGACCCAGCGTCGGCGGCGAATGCGAGGTACCAATACAACAACATCGCCGTCAGCACCCCATGGCCCAGAAACACGAAGGCCACCGCCACAGTGGGAGCCACAAAGGCTCCGGACCGGTTCCTGCCCGTGGCAAGAAAGACCAGCAGGGCCAACGACGCCACAAAAACCAGGGCCGGGAGAAGGCCGCTCATGGCGAGCGGGCCGGAGTCCCTGCGCTCAAAGAATGCGGTGGAAAAGGTCGCCGGCACCAGGACAACTGCAATGAACGTCATTCCGAACGTGATGCCGGAAAGCGTTGCCACCACCATTTCGGAGAGTCGCATGGGCGGAGGGACGGGCTCGGAGGTCAAGGGCGCGCCCGCTTTTGGGCGATCAAGTACGCCTGCGGTGTCTTTTCATCGCGGTCCGGCCCGCGGACGAGCTTCGCTTCCAGCTTGAATCCCGCCTGCTCCAGCATCGTTGTGACGCGCTCCGGGTCCATCAAGAAGGCGTCGTAGCTGACGTCGTGACCGTAGGCGCTCCCGATGTGCCGGCCGGCGTCGCCCACCTGGAAGGCCAGGAGCAGAAAGCCGCCCCCGGCCAAAGCCGCGTGGAAGGAATCGAGCACGCCGGGCAGGCGCTCGGGCGGGGTGTGGATCAGGGAATACCAGGCGACGATTCCGCCCAGGGACCCGGGATCGGCATCGAGGGCCTCGATGGTACCGACTTCGAAGTCAAGCCCGGGGTGCGCCTTGCGCGCCACCTCGATCATGCCCGGAGACAGGTCCATGCCGGCGGCGTCCAGTCCAATGGACGCCAGGTGGGCAGTGATCCTCCCGGGCCCGCAGCCGGCGTCGAGCACCTTCACGTTGCCGGTGCCGACGACGCGCTCGGAGAAGGCCGCCACCATGACCCGGTCATAGACCTTCTCGGCCATGAGGTCCCGGAGGAGTTCCTCGTAGCTGGCGGCGACGGTGTCGTACGCGGCGCGGGTGGCAGTCACATCGAGGGGCTCATCCATAGCTTCGATCGTAGCGGGGCGGCGAGTGCCGCCCCGCTCCAAGGCCCGGGATTCAGGGCGCCGTGGCGGCACGGGCCGTGCTTGCCGCAATGGGCAGATCCTGCAGGAGGAACGCTTGGAGGACATGGTAGATATCGGGTTTCCCGGACCACATTGCATAGCTGGGACGGTTGTCGGAATCGAGCAGGTGGTGCCAGCTGCCGTGGTCGGCGTCCACAAAATGGCTCTCCGCATGGCTCGTCCACGCATGCAGCTCATTTGCGTAGCGCCCGTCCCCGGTGAGCCTCCACCACGTTGCGGCGGCGGAAATCGCCTCGGCCAGCACCCAGTGTGGGCGGTCGCGGATGACCGGCGTCCCGTCCCATGCCACCGTGTAGACAAATCCGTCTTTGCCATCAACGGCCCAGCCCTGCCGGACGGCCGTCTCGTAAAGTCCTTGTGCGGCTTCCCGGAGCCAGGCCGGGGGCACGTCAAAAGTTGACTCGAGTTGCAGCAGGAGCCGGCTCCATTCGAAGAGATGGCCAATGGTCATCCCATAGGGGTGGAATACATCGCGGGGGTTGTCCACGTTGAAGTCGGGCAGCGGCATCCAATCCGCTCCGAAGTGTTCGTTGAGCCACCAGTCCGCGGACCTGGCGCGCCTATTGATGAAGTTCTCCGCAATCCGCAGTGCGCGATCCCGCCACACCGCGTCCTCCGAGTAGCCGTGGAGCGCCAGCATCGCCTCCAGCCCGTGCATGTTCACGTTGGCACCCCAGTACGCTTCTGCTGAGGTAAATTCCCTGTCCCACGATTCAATAAGTGCATTGTCGTCCTCGGACCAATACTTGCTCTCCAGCACTGCCCCGGCCCGCTCCGCCAGTTCGTGGGCGCCCGGAATCCCTGCCGTCGCCGCGGCCGTTGCCGCCAAGACGACAAAGCAGGCGTCGTAGGCGCGCTTCCGGCCCGACTGCGGCGTGCCGTCGAGCGAGCCGAAGTAGCCGCCCCAGGAATCATCGTGGAATTCGCCGGAGAGGCGGGCTACGCCGTGTTCGGCGAAACGCCGGGCGTCCGGTACGTCCAGCAACGCCGCAATGCTGAAACTGAAGGTCATGCGAGCCGTCACGAAACATGCAGGAGAACGTGCCGGCTCCACGACGCCGAAGCGGTCCAGGAACCCAAAGCCGTCCGGCAGCATGGCCGCCCTGGCGAAACCGATCAGCGCCTCAACGTCCTTGTGACGGGCAGCACTCAGGGAAGTGGAAAGCTGGCGCATTGGAGGGCTCTCGTTCGTTGTCGGTGGAGCAGTCGTGGGCGTGGTTTCCCGTCACACCGGGAGCGGCGTTACCGAACCACCAGGGACTGGCAGGACTGGCGTTCAATCAACGTGACCGGCAGGACGTTCTTGCGGCGGAACTTCCTGGCCGGCGTCGCAATGCGGTCAAAAATGCGTTCGGCGGCCACCCTACCCACATGCCGGGGATCCTGGTCGATGACAGACACCGAGGGCTGGAGCACATCCGCCATGGGGAAGTCGCCAAAGCTGATGAGGGCAATGTCGGTCCTGCCCAACGCCTGCAGGGCGGGGAAGACGCCCGTCGAGAAACGGGCGTTCGACGAGAAGATCGCCGTGGGCGGCTCCTGCAGTTCAAGGATTGTCTTACAGACCTGCGCGGCCGCGTCGGCGTCGCGCGATCCGAGCGCAATCAGGTCCGGATCGACGTCCAGGCCGGCGGCTTCCAGGGCGGCCAGGTAGCCGTCCAGGCGCAGCTTGGTGGTGGGCACCGCCGTCGAATCCCCCACGATGGCTATGCGGCGATGTCCGTGCTCGATGAAATGCGTGGTCGCCTCGAAGGCCCCGCCAAAGTCGTCCTCCACGAAGTAGTCGGCCTTGAGCTTGTTGGGCGCACGGTCAATGCACACGATCGGGAAACTGTCCTGCCAGCGGGCCAGATAGGACTGGTCCTCCGCGATCGGGGCAATGATGAGCCCGCCAATTTGATGGCGGATGGTGGTTTCAATGATGCTTCGCTCCAGCGACGGGTTGTCCCCCAGGCTCGTGACCACAATCGCCATGTCATGTTCGCGCGCCGCAAGTTCAATCCCCTTCGTGACGGCGGCGAAGAACGGGTCCGCGACATCCGGGACCGCAATGCCGATGACGGCCGACTTCCCCTCGCGAAAGGTCCGCGCCATCATGTTCGGCACATAGTTCAGTGCCAGCATGGCCGCCTGCACGCGTTCGCGGGTGTCGTCCGTGACGTGCGGGTCGTCATTGAAGACTCTGGAAACCGTCTTGGCGCTTACCTTCGCGCGAGCGGCCACGTCCTGCATGGTAGTCACTGTTCGGCTCCTTCATCGTCCCCAAGTGTTCTTCTCACGGCCAGGCCACACGCATGACGCACCTTCCAAGGTATGTCATCGGTGACAAATGGCCGCCCACCCCATCCTGCCTGATGTTTCGGATAACTACAAGCACCTCATGACATCGATGACATGAATTTCCGAACTTCCCTTGACATCGATGACATGGTGCCCCTAGATTGCTGTTAGGCGGATCACATCGAAGCTCCCCGGGAGCCGGCAGTGATCGTCAAATCCAGACTTAGGCGCATGTTTTGGCAGCGCTTCAACGGTGAGGCAGCACGGCTTCTTCACCATCAACAATTAGTGGAGGAGACAGTGATGAGCGGTGTCAGCGTCGTCCGGCCAGCACCTGTCCGGGAAGCGGAGCCGCTTGAGTGCACGCTTGACGAGTTGGTTGAGCGGGCCCGCGTCCTGGCTTCCGGCACCACCCGGAGGATCCTGGGCATTGCCGGGGCTCCCGGTGCCGGCAAGTCAACCGTGGCAACGGCCATTGTCGAGGCCCTGGCCGGACAAGCGCTCCAGGTGGGCATGGACGCCTTCCATCTGGCAAACGGCATCCTGGCCGCCCACGGTTCCCTGGACCGGAAGGGCGCTCCCGACACTTTTGATGCCGGTGGCTACGCCCACCTGCTGCGCCGCCTGAAGGAGAACGTCGAACCCGTGGTGCATGCCCCGGTCTTTGACCGCAGCCTGGAAGCCTCCATCGGCAACGCGATCTCCGTGCCACGCGACGTTCCTCTGGTCATCACGGAGGGAAACTACCTCCTGCTGGACGCTCCGGGCTGGCCTGCGGCCCGCAAACAGATCGATGAGGTCTGGTACCTGGACGTGGACGACGGCGAGCGCCGGCTCCGGCTGGTGCGTCGCCACGAGTCCTTTGGAAAGTCCCCGGACGAGGCAAGGAGCTGGGCGCTCGGCAGCGACCAGCACAACGCCGCCGTCGTCGCGGCCACCCGGGACAGGGCCGATCTGCTCATCAGGCTGGCCACACCGCACCGCCCCCAGAACTCCGCCGAATCCGAATGAAGAGGAATCCAGAAGTGACAACACAACGAAGTGTCTCCGGCCGGCAGGTCGGGCCCTCGACAACCGTCCCGAACCAGCTGACAGGTGTAAGACCATGACAAGCATTCCCATTCTTGAGGCGCGGGGGCTGACCCGCAGTTTCGGCAACGTGCGGGCCCTTGATTCGGTGGACTTTGACGTCCACGCCGGCGAGGTCGTCGCCCTGATCGGCGACAACGGCGCCGGGAAGTCCACCCTCGTCAAGGCGCTCTCGGGAAACCTGGTCCTGGACTCGGGCAAGATCCTCTTCGCCGGCGGCGAGGTGGAGCTTTCGTCTCCCACCCACGCCAGCAGCCTCGGGATCGAAACCGTCTACCAGGACCTGGCCCTGGCCCCGCACCTGAATGCGGCACAGAACATGTTCCTGGGCCGGGAGATTCCCAAGCCCGGATTCCAGGGCCGGCTGGGCTTCATGGACAACAAGGCCATGCGCGCCAAGTCGCGAACGGCCTTTGACGAACTGGGCGCCACGGTGCGCAGCCTGACCGACCCCGTGGGCGCCATGTCCGGCGGGCAGAAGCAGGCCATCGCCATTGCGCGGGCCGTCGCCTGGGCCAAAGGCGTCATCTTCCTTGACGAACCCACGGCCGCGTTGGGCGTCGTGCAGACCAGGAACGTGCTGGAAACAATCCGGCGCGTCCGCGACAAGGGCGTGGGCGTCGTGTTCATCAGCCACTCGATGCCGCACGTGATCGACGTCGCCGACCGCGTCCAGGTCCTTCGCCTGGGACACCGCGTGGCCACCTACGAAGCCAAGAAGACCAGCGTGGAAGAACTAGTCGGCGCGATGACCGGCGCACTGGATGGAGCACACTCATGACCACCGCCCAAGCCACCCACGTCACGGCCGCAACTCCGGAGCCCGTGTCCCGGATAAGCTCGCTCCGCCGGATCCTGCATGTCCAGTCGTTCCAGATCCTGCTGGTGCTGTTCGTCATTTTCCTGATATTCACGGCCATGGCGCCGGGAGTGTTCTCCACCTGGGACAACGTCCGCCAGATCATCCAAAACGTCTCCATCCTCGGGGTCCTGGGCATCGCCATGACGTTCGTGATCGTCACCTCGGGCATCGACCTGTCCGTGGGTTCCAACCTGGTCTTCTCCGGCGTGGTCGCGGCCAAGGTCATGCAGTCCATGGGCGACAACGGCTGGAGCACGGCGTTCGTGGGCGTGGCGGTGGCCGTCGGCTGCGGCCTCGGCTGGGGACTGCTCAACGGCGTGCTCATTGCGAAGGCCAAGGTCCCGCCGCTCATCGTCACGCTCGGAACCTTGGGCGCAGCCCTGGGCCTGGCCCAGGTCATCACGGGCGGCGTGGACATCAGGGATGTTCCGTCCGTTCTGCAGGACACCATCGGTTACGGCAACGTTCCCGGCACCACCCTGCCCACCATCACCATGATCGCGCTGGTACTGATCGTGATCTTCGGGGTGGTGCTGCACAAGACCAAGTTCGGCCTGCACACCTTCGCCGTCGGATCCAACGAGGAGTCCGCCCGCCGGGTTGGCATCAAGGTCGACCGCCAGCTGATCTGCGTCTACGCACTGTCCGGCGGCCTCGCCGGAGTGGCCGGCATCCTGTCCCTCTCGCAGTACGGCACCACGGCCATTGCCGGCCAGTCCGCGACCAACCTGAGCGTGATCGCCGCCGTCGTGATCGGCGGAACGTCCCTCTTTGGCGGCGTCGGCACCATCTTCGGCACCGTCGTCGGCCTCTTCATCCCGGCCGTGCTGCAAAACGGCTTCGTCATCGTGGGGATCCAGCCCTTCTGGCAGCAGGTCGCCGTGGGCGCCGTTCTGGTCGCGGCCGTCTACATCGACCAACGACGCCGGGCCGCGGCCGCCAGGGGCCAATCCGCCAAGGCCGAGGGCGGCAAGAAACTCTTCGGCCTGCTTTCCCGCTAATCTCCCCTCAACTTCACCACCCCCACCAATA
Source organism: Arthrobacter sp. ERGS1:01 (assembly GCF_001281315.1). Lineage (NCBI taxonomy): Bacteria > Bacillati > Actinomycetota > Actinomycetes > Micrococcales > Micrococcaceae > Arthrobacter > Arthrobacter sp. ERGS1:01. Next base: position 3,089,799 of record NZ_CP012479.1, read on the forward strand.
ACCCAGGAGCCAGACAATGAAGTTAACCCCTAAATTCGCCCTGCTCGCCGCGGGCCTGCTCGCCGCCACCTCCCTCTCCGCCTGTGCCGGCGCCAACCTCTCCGCCGAGGGCGCCTCGGGCGCAAAGAAACTCGTCTTCATCCAGGGCGTCGCCGGCGACGAGTTCTACGTCAGCATGAAGTGCGGCATCGACGCCGCCGCCAAGAAGGCCGGCGTCACCGTCAACACGCAGGGTCCGGCAAAGTTCGACCCCACCCTGCAAAAGCCGATCGTCGATTCCGTGGTGGCCTCCCACCCGGACGCCATCCTCATTGCCCCCACCGATGTGGCCGCCATGCAGGCCCCCTTGAAGGCGGCCGCCGCGGCCGGCATCAAGATCGTCCTCGTCGACACCACGGTCCAGGACCCGTCCTTCGCGTCCTCGGTCATCTCCTCCGACAACACGGGCGGCGGACTCGAGGCGTTCAAGGCCATCAAGGCCCTCAACCCCAAGGGCGGCAAGGTCCTGGTGGTCTCCACCGACCCCGGCATCTCCACGGCGGACGCCCGTGTCGCCGGCTTTGAACAAGGCGCAAAGGCCGATCCGTCCTTCCAGTACCTGGGCGTGCAGTACAGCCACAACGATCCCGCCGAGGCAGCCCGACTGGTGTCCGCGGCACTTGCCAAGGACCCGGACATTGTCGGCGTCTTCGCGGCCAACACCTTCGCCGCCGAGGGCACCGCGACGGGCGTGCGCCAGGCCGACAAGCAGGATCAGGTCAAGATCGTGGGCTTCGACGCCGGCCCGGCCCAGGTCAAGCAGCTCAAGGACGGCGTGGTCCAGGCCCTGATCGCCCAGGAGCCGGCAACCATCGGCACCGACGGTGTGGAACAGGCCCTGAAGGCCATCAAGGGCGAGACCACGGAGAAGACCATCCAGACAGGCTTCAAGCAGATCACCGCGGCCAACCTCAGCACCGACGGCGCCCAGTACGTATACAAGTCCTCCTGCCAGTAGAGCCGTTTCGGGGTGTTGTTGCCGGACCGCAAACCGGCAACAACACCCCACCCAGCCACCCACCATCCCACTCGACAAGGAGGAAGACCATGACGATACTCAGCGAAACCACCCTGCCCGACCTCGCCCACCGACTCCCCTCCCCCACCTACCAGCGGCACACGCTCCGGACGGGCATCGTTCACTTCGGGGTTGGCGGATTCCACCGCGCCCACCAGGCCATGTTCATCGACCGCCTGCTGAAACTGGGCGGTTCCCGGGACTGGGGAATTTGCGGCGTCGGCGTGCTGCCGGCTGACAAGCAGATGCGTGACGTCCTCAACGCACAAGACGGTCTGTACACCCTGATCCTGAAGGACCCCGATGGCGGCGAGCACGCCCGGGTCATCGGCTCCATCATCGAGTACCTGTACGCCCCCGACAACCCCGCGGCCGTCATCGATAAATTGGCATTCCCGGCCACCCGGATCGTCTCCCTGTCCATCACGGAGGGCGGCTACGGCCTCAACGACGCCACCGGGGAATTCCAGCCGCTCGCGGCGGACATCCTGCACGATCTTGAACCGAACGCCGTTCCCACCTCGGTTTTCGGCTTCATCACTGCCGCGCTGGCCCGCCGCCGCGAACTTGGCACGACGCCGTTCACCGTCATGTCCTGCGACAACATCCAGGGCAACGGCGATGCCGCCCGCAAGGCGTTGGTGTCCTTTGCCCGGCTCAAGGATCCGGGCCTGGCGGACTGGATCGAAAAGTTCGTCGCGTTCCCCAATTCCATGGTGGACAGGATCACCCCTGCCACCACCGATCTGGACCGTGCCACCGCGACCCGACTCCATGGGTACGCCGATGCGTGGCCGGTGGCGGCCGAATCGTTTGCGCAATGGGTCCTGGAGGACACCTTCACCGCCGGCCGCCCGGCCTTGGACGAGGTCGGCGTCCAGCTCGTGGAGCGGGTTGAACCCTATGAACTCATGAAACTTCGGCTGCTCAATGCCGGCCACCAGGTCATGAGCCACCTGGGGTACCTCGCCGGCTACCGACAGGTCCACGAGGTGTGCGCCGATCCGGCCTTTGCCGCATTCATTCTCGGGTACATGGAGAAGGAGGCGACGCCGACCCTTCCGCCGGTGCCCGGGATCGACCTCACGGCCTACCGCCACGAGCTGTTGCACCGCTTTTCCAGCCCCTCCTTCCGTGACACCCTCGCCCGTCAAATGGTTGACGCCTCGGACAGGATCCCGAAGTTCCTGCTGCCGGTGGTTCGTGACCAGCTTCGCGCAGGCGGTCCCATCGAGCGCGCTGCGGTGGCCGTTGCGGCCTGGGCAGGGGTACTGGAACTCGCCCTGGACCGAAACGGCCCGGCGGATCCGGATGGCCCCACCGACCGGAGGATGCCGAAGCTACTTGCCGCCATCCGCGCCGAGCGGGACGAACCCGGAGCATTCCTCAGGCTCCATGAGGTCTTTGGTGATGTGGGCGCGAACCCAAGGTTCGTTGCCGCCTACCTGGCCGCACGGGAAGTCCTGCGGCGCTCAGGGGCGCAGGCCGCCGTCGAACTTTTGACCAACCACACCACCCCCACTCTTCAGAAAGCAGCCTCATGACCGACTTCAACGGACGGACCATTCTTGTCACCGGCGCCGCCGGCGGAATTGGCTCCGCCACCGTAAGGCAGCTCGCAACCGCCGGCGCAAAAGTCATCGCCGCCGCCCGCACCCTTGAATCGCTTGCGCCGCTCTGCGAGGAAACGGGGGCGCAACCCTTGGCCTTCGACCTCGGTTCCGAGGAGGGCATCAGGGACGCCCTGGAAGACCTTGAGTTGTGGGGCATCGTGAATTGTGCCGGCTTTGGCGGCGAAATCGCCAAACCGCAGGAAACCGACATCAACGTGTTCGACCAGGTCATGAGCGTCAATGCCCGCGGCGCACTCCTGGTGATCAAGCACGCGGTCCCGTCCATGATCCGGCAGGGCAACGGCGGCGCAATCGTCAACGTCTCCAGCCAGGCCAGCCTGGTGGCTCTGGCAAGCCACGTCTCCTACGGGGCTTCCAAGGCGGCCCTGGACAGCATCACCCGGGTCAGCGCCCTGGAACTCGGCCGGCACAACATCCGCGTCAACAGCGTCAACCCGACGGTCGTCATGACCGAGATGTCCAACTTCTACTGGGGACGGGCGGAGATCGGCGAGCCCTTCCTCGAGCAAATGCCGCTGGGGCGCTGGGCCACGGTGGACGAAATTGCCGCACCCATCGTCTTCCTGCTCAGCGATGCCGCCGCGATGATCACGGGCGTCGCCCTGCCCATCGACGGCGGATACACCTGCCGCTGACCCCACCCCCACCACGAATTCCCCGACTTGAAAAGGAAAAGCCCCGATGACCGAAGAACGCACCCCCGAGGCGATTATCGTCTGCGGCGTTCCTGCCAGCGGCAAGACCACGTTCTCCCATGATCTTGCCCGCGAACTCCACTGGACGCTCCTCGACCTCGACACCCTCACCAATCCCTTGTTTGAACACATGGGCGGCGAGTTCCTCGTCGACGTCCCCACCGAGCAACCCACGGCGCGCGCCAGCGTCAACGACATCCGGTACACCTGTCTTTTCGACACCGCCCGGGAAAACCTCGCCCTCGGCAACAGCGTGATCGTGGTGGCCCCGTTCACCTCCGAACGCACCTTCCCCGCGGCCTGGAACCGGCTCGTCGAACGCCTGGACGTCCCGTACTCCCAGGTCCATCTCGCCTGGATGGACACCCCGCCGGACGAGGTGGTCAACCGCATGAAGCGCCGCGGCGCCGCCCGCGACCTGGAAAAGGTCAAGGATCCGGGCCCCTTCCTCTCCCCCGAGGTGACGCGCCCGCCCGGCGTCGACCACCTCCGGATTGACGGCCTGCTTGCACCGGATGCGCAGATCGAGAACTTCCTTGACGACCTCGGCGTCCGCCAAGGCGTGAGCTGAGCGCCCCGGCCGCTCGCCACAGTCCCCACAAACCATCACCATCCCCATTAGGAGCACACCATGAATGAACTGACCACCCTTGAACGACGCGGCATGGCCGCAATCTCAACGCCCGGCGGCAAGATGCTCATCGTCGCCGCTGACCAGCGCAACGGCATGAAGGCCGTCATGCACGACGCCCCGAACGGACCGTCCTCGATCACCACGGAACAGCTCTCGGATGCCAAGGCGGACCTGGTCCGGTTCCTCGGCAATGCGGCACCGGCCATCCTGCTCGACCCCGAGGTGGCCCTGCCGCGGGTGGCGGATGAGGGTGTCCTGGCCCGCGACACGGCGCTCGTGGTGGGCCTCGATGCCTCGGGTTTCGACACCGTGGACGGCCTGCAGTACACCAACTTCGTGGCCGGCATGACGCCGCGGAAGGTCCGCGAGCTGGGCGGCGACGTGGCGAAGATGCTCTGGTACGTCCGCCCCGACCGCCAGGATGCACAGTCGCGGGTGGCCGACGAGATCCGCGAACTGGTCACGGCCTGCACCGCGGAGGGGCTGCTGCTCATCGTTGAAATCCTGGTGTACCGCCTGGACGGCGAGACCGAGGCCGAGTACGCGGCGGCATTCCCGAGCCTGGTCATCGAGTCCGCCCGCCTCGCGGTTGACTGCGGCTCCAAGGTGCTCAAACTGCAGTACCCGGGGTCCGCCGAGGCCAGCGCGCTGGTGACGGAAGCGGCGGCCGGCGTGCCGTGGGCCGTGCTGTCCGCCGGGGTTGACCACGAGACGTTCATCAAGCAGGTGGGAATCGCCGTGGCCAACGGCGCCGGTGGCGCCATGGCCGGACGCTCACTGTGGAAGGACAGCCTGGCCGTCTCGGCGGAAGTCCGCGAGCAATTGCTCACCACGCGGGCGCTCCCCCGCCTGCAGGAGCTCGAGGCCGTGGTGGACGGCCTGCTCGTCGCTTCCTAGCCCGCCTCCGGAATGAGTGAAGCGCCGGCAGCGAACGTCAAAGGACGTCTACGCTGCCGGCGCTTCACTCAGGGATGCGTTGTTTAGGACTCCGGGTGCGTGACTTTTGGCGCCGGCGGCCGGCACCAAATGATCTCCATGGAGCCATCCGCCACCACGCATCCGGCGCCGTGGGGAAGCAGGAGCGTGTCACCCGCGGCCACGGCCAACCGCTGGCCCGCTTTGCATTCGAGGTACCCCTCCCCTGCCGTGACAACGACGACGCCGAATCCTGGGTCGAGCTCGATCCTCGCCGACACCGCGAGCCGTTCGGCCCGGAAATAGCGTTCGCTGCCGACGGGCAGGGAACACTCACCCGTCCTCGTGACCAGCGTGCCAATCTCCTCCACGGTGCGGCCGCGGTGATCGGCGGCCGTGAGGGCGGTCTTGAACCCCAGCCCCAAGTGTCCGTCCGCGGCACCATCGATGGCGAACCCGTTCCATTCCAACAGGATGGACAGGTCCTCCGGCTCCTGGACCTCCACCAGGAAGATCCCTTCGCCGATGGCGTGGGGCATTCCCGGCAGGACAAAGACGCTGTCGCCGGGGGAAACCTCGATGGCGTGCATGGCAGACAGCATGGTCTCCGTGTCCTGCGCCCTGACCCAGTCCGCAAGCTCGTGGGCCCGGACGTCGCGGTTGAATCCCAGGTGGACCGTGCCGCCCTCCAGGATCAGCCACGCTTCGGCCTTGCCGTGGCGCCGGCCCAGGTGGGAGCCGGCAAAATGGCGTCCCGGGTGGAGGTGGACGGGCAGGCGCTGGCCGGCGTCGAGCAGTTTGACCAACACCATCGTGTCCACGCCAAAGGAGGCAATGTGGTCCTCGCCAAGCCAATGGACGGGGTTGCCCGAGACGGCGTCGAGCAGGCTCTGTCCACCGGAAACCCGGGTCAGGCCGGCGTCGGCTTCGCCGAAGATCCGCGTCGTCGAACCGACCCAGTCCTCGGGCACATGACTTCCCGAGGCAGGTTGGGCGTCCCCGGCCCGAAAGTTCTTGATCTTCGCCCCGCCCCGGTAAAACCGGTCGGCGGGCTGGTTGCTGGACAACCGAACAATGGACATTGGGGCTCTCTCAGGGGGTATCGGACCGCGGCAAAGCTGCCCGGTCAAACGGAAGGTGGGGTGATTCTTGAGCGGCTTAGGTGGCGGACGCCGGCGGATACATGACCTGGACGCCGTTGGCCGCAAGCACTTCGGCAATCTCGGCCGGGGGTGGCGCATCGGAGACGAAGTAGTCCGCCCGGCCCAGCTCGGCCACCTGTGCGAACAAGCGTCGGCCAAACTTGGAGGAATCGGCCAGGAACGCCACCCGGGACGCGTTGGTCATCATCTCGCTCATCATGACGGCCTCGGCCACGTTGCTCGTGGAGTAGCCGCCCTCCACCGAGACGGCGCCCACGGCGAGCAGCGCCAGGTCGCTCTGGACGCCGAGCTTCTTGCCGCCCACGGCGGTTTGGAAACTCACGGGTCCGATGGTCGCCTGGGCCACCTGGTGGTAGGTCCCGCCAAAGACATAGAGGTCGCGGTACGTATTCGACGACAGTTCCGCGGGAATGCGCAGGCTGTTGGTGGCCACCGTGAGGCCGCGGCGCTCGCTCATGTGGCGGGCCACGGCCAGGGTGGTGGTGCCGGCGTTGAGCATGACGACCGAGTCGTCCTGGACCAGTGTTGCCGCGAGCGCGCCGATGGTCTCCTTGGCGGACGCCTGCAGGCGCAGGCGCACGTCGATGCCGGTATCGGCCTGCGGCAGGGACTGCAGGCTGACGGCGCCGCCGTGCGTGCGGATCAGGATGCCGTCACGGTCCAGCCGGTCCAGGTCGCGCCGAATGGTGTCGGTGGATACGTCGAGCCGCTCGGCGAGCTCGGCCACCGTCACTTCGCCCGCCTCCTGCACATAGGCCGCCAACACGGCCTTGCGCCCGGCGGGCAGATGGCGGGGGGATCCATCGCGGTCGGTTGTGGACGTCGCATTAGTAGTCATAAGCAATTATTAGCACTATTTGCGGAATTATGCTTGACGCTTGCTGTTTTTTGCGGATAAAGTCGCATTAATCGTGCAGCGAGACGCATAAATCAGCGTATTTCAGCACGTCTGAGATGGGAGTAGCAACATGAGCAACGATGCTCTGTCAAGGCGTAAAGTCCTTGGATACTTTGGAATGGCGGCGGCAGTCGCGATGACGGCAAGCTGTGGCACCTCGAATGCCGGCAAGTCCGCCGATGGAACCGTCACCCTGGAATTCGCCCAATGGTGGGAGCCCGAATTGCCCAAGGGCGCACTGCGCACCCTGATGGACACCTTCGAGGCGAAAAACCCCGGCATCAAGGTCAAGCTCCTCAGCGGCCCCTACGCCTCCACGAAGGAACAGGTCATCGCCGGTGCGGCGGCCGGCACCATGTCCGACGTCGTCGGCCTGGACGGTGCCTGGATCAACGACTTCTCCAAGCAGGGCTCGCTCGCCGATCTCTCCGCCCTGATGAAGGACTCCAAGTACGACGAAAGCCAGCTGGCCAGCCAGGTCAAGATCGACGGCACCACGCTGATGATCCCGGCCGTGAACTTCGTCTACCCCATGTTCACCAATGACGATCTGCTCGCCAAGGCCGGCGTCTCCAAGCCGCCGTCAACCCGCACCGAATTCACCGCGGCCGCCGTGGCCATCAGCAAGGCGGACTCCAACGTCAAGGGCTGGGTCCTCCCGCTCTCCCAGGAAGCACCCAACGGCATCCAGAACGACGTCATGTCCTGGGTCTGGGCCTCCGGCGGCAGCATGCTCAAGGACGGCAAGCCCGATCTGACCAACGACGCCGTCCACAGCGCCGTCGACTTCGTCCAGGACCTTTGGAACAAGAAGGTGGTCTCCCCCGGCGCCCTGACCATGAAGGAACAGGACAAGGTGGAGGAGTTCACCAACGCCCGCGTGGGCATGATGATCGACTCCCTGGCCCACATCAAGTTGATCCGGGAGAACAACCCGAAGCTGAAGTTCAGCATCTCCGCCATTCCCGCCGTCGACGGTTTCACGGGCAAGCGCGGCATCCCCTACGCGGCGTGGGGCATCGGCATCGCGGACAACTCACCCAACAAGGCCGAGGCCTGGAAGCTCGTGGACTTCCTCATGAGTGAGGAAACCAACGCCAAGCTGTCATCGCTCTCCAACTCCTTCCCCGGCAACACCAAGGCCGTGCCGGACTTCGTCGACAGCGACGAGCTCTTCAAGAAGGCGTTCGAGATCTACAAGAGCGGCACCCCCGCCAACGAATTCGTGGGCCTGCCCGTGGCCGAACAGCTGATGCGCAGCTTCGACGAGGAACTCCAGAAAACCCTCAGCGGCCAGCAGAACGTCGACACACTGCTCACCAACGCCCAAGCCACCTGGATGAAATCGTTCTAGGAGCCCTCCCCCATGAAATCCACACTCAAAGATCCCGAGCCGCTGCTCCAAACGCAGTGGCCGGTTGACCCGGTCAAGCCAAGGAAGGCCGGCTGGGGCGGCCTGAAGCGCCGGCTGGCCCCGTACGGCTTCGTCTCACCCACCGTCATCCTGATGTTCGTGCTCATGCTGGTGCCCATCGTCATGGTCATCGGGTACTCGTTCATGAACAACGTCATCATGACCAAGCACCCGAAGTTCGTGGGCCTGGACAACTACGTGACGATCCTGACGGACAGCGTGTTCCACACGGCGCTGGCCAATACGTTGATCTTCACGTTCGCCAGCGTGGCGGCCCACATCGTGCTGGGCCTGCTGTTCGCGATGTTGCTGAATTCCCCGCTGCTGGGCACGCGCTTCAAGGCCCTGTTCCGGGCGGTCTACGTGCTGCCGTGGCTGTTCACGGTGGCGATCATCGCGGTGCTGTGGCGGCTGCTCCTGGACCCGAACGGCGTCATCAACTTCCTGCTGATGAATGCCGGGATCATCGATTCGAAGATCGAGTGGCTGTCCTCACCGGGCACGGCACTGTTCGCGGTCACGTTCATCAACATCTGGGCCGGGTATCCGTTCTATATGGTCAGCATCCTGGCCGGCCTGCAGGGCATCCCGAAGGATCTGTACGAGGCTGCAACGGTCGACGGCGCCAACGGCTTCCAGAAGTTCCTGCACGTCACGCTGCCCCAGCTCAAGCCGATCATCATCAGCATGGCGATGCTCGATCTGATCTGGACCTCGCAGCAGTTCGCGTTGATCTGGATGACCACCGGCGGCGGGCCCATCAACGTCACCGAAATGCTCAGCACCTACACCTACAAGTTGGCCTTCAGCCAGTACCAGTTCTCGCTGGCCTCGGCTTCCGCCGTCGTCATTCTTTTGCTGTCGATGATCCTGGCCTTCTTCTACATCCGGCACCAGAAAGCGAGGGATTGAGATGTCCATGACGAAGGCGCAGAAGCGACTGGCGAGCAAGGCCGGCATCATCATCGCCCTGCTCGCGGGGGCCGTGTTCGCGGCGTTCCCGGTGTTCTGGATGGCTGTCAGCTCGTTCAAGGCGAACTCGGAAATCTTCGAGTTCCCACCGCGGATCATCACGGAGAACTTCTCCCTGACCGCGTACACCACCATCCTGACGGACCCCGCCAAGGTACGGTTCTTCATCAACAGCTACGTGGTGTCGATCGGGGTGACCATCCTGACGCTGATCGTGGCCATCCTGGCCGCCTACGCGTTCAGCCGGTACCAGTTCAGGGGCAAGCACCCGCTGAACATGATCATCGTCAGCGTCCAGGCGGTGCCACCCATCACGCTGCTCATCCCGTTCTTCGGGCTGATGGTGGTGCTGCGGCTCTACAACACCTACCAGGGCCTGATCCTGACGTACATGGTGTTCACGCTCCCCTACGCGATCATCATGATGACCGGCTACTTCAACACCATCCCGAAGGAGCTCGATGAGGCCGCCAAGGTGGACGGGGCCAGCTCGTTCGCGGCCCTGTGGCGGGTGCTGGTGCCGGTGTCGATCCCGGGCATCGTCTCGGTGGGGATCTACACGTTCATGATCGCGTGGAACGAATACCTGTTCGCGCTGACCCTGACCCGTTCCGTGGACATGCGGACGGTGCCCGTTGGCATCCAGCTGCTCATGGGCCAGCACTCCTACCAGTGGAACGAAATGATGGCCATGAGCATCCTTGGCTGCATCCCCGTTCTTATCCTCTTCCTGTTCTTCCAGCGGTACTTCATCGGCGGGCTGACCGCCGGCGGAGTCAAGAGTTAATCCCCCAATTTTCCCCTTTCCAAACAACAATCCCAGGAGAATCACCATGTTGATGAACGGCATCGATCTGCTCGACGTAGCAAACAAGAACAACTTCGCCGTCCCGGCGTTCAACGTCAGCGACTACGCCATGATGAACGGTCTGTTTGAGGTCAGCGAGGAGAAGGACTCACCGCTCATCGTCGCCATCCACCCCGATGAACTGAGCCACATTGGTGTCGACATGCTGCCGGCCATCGTGGCCCGCGCACACCGCTCCACCGTCCCCGTCACCATTCACCTGGACCACGGCGCCAGCTACGAGCAAGTGCTGCTGGCCATCAAGAGCGGCTTCACCTCTGTCATGATCGATGGCTCCCTGCTCCCCTTCGACGAGAACGTGGCCATCACCAAGAAGGTGGTGGACGCCGCACACGCCGTGGGCATCTCCGTTGAGGGCGAGCTGGGCACCATCGGCAAGACCGACGGCAACGCCGAGGCCGGCACCGACACCATCATCTACACGGACCCCGACGACGCCGTTCGGTTCGTCGCCGAAACCGGCGTGGACAGCCTGGCCATCGCCATCGGCACCTGCCACGGCCTCTACCCCCAGGGCGTCACGCCCGAGCTGAAGCTGGACCTGCTCCAGCAGATCCAGGACAAGGTCAGCATCCCCCTGGTGCTGCACGGCGGCTCCAACAACCCGGACGAGGAGATCGGCAAGTCGGTGTCCCTGGGCGTGAACAAGATCAACATTTCCAGCGACATCAAGACCGCCTACCATGACAAGATGCGCGAGATCCTGGCTGGCGACGCCGGGGTCCGCGAGCCGAACACCATCCAGCCGCCGTGCATCGCCGCCATGAAGGTCACGGCCGCCCAGAAGATCGACCTGTTCAATGCCGCCGGCAAGGCTGCGCTCTACTAAGAGAAGGAACCGTTCCACCATGACTAACAAACTCGTACTCGGGCTGGGCGGTACGGTCGACTACGAGATCGTGTGGGACGCCTTGGTGATTGAAGGGCTGATTTCGGAGTACCGCGTCAGCGCCGCCGAACTCAGCTCTTCAATCCCGGTCGACAGCGAGCGGGCCCTGCTCCTGACCCTGCTGGCATTCCTGCGCGACGGCGTGGGCGGGGAACGGTTCGTTGCCTCCTCGGAGATCGTGGAGCAGTTCGCCGCCCGCTTTGATCGCAGCCTGACCCTCGGCGGGACGCCAGTCCGGGCGGCGCTGGCCATGCAGGCGCTGGGCGTCGACAGCACGGTTCACCTGGTGAGCATTGACGACACCGTCCGGCGTTTGTTGCCGGCCGGGGTTGACTACCTCTGCAGTGCATCGGAGGACACCACGGATCCGCACCTGATCGTGCAGTACCGCGCAGGGGAACGGATTCACAGCGGCGACATCGACCTGGTGACGCCGCATCCCAACCGGGTCATCTACGCCAATGACCCGCCCAATCGGGAGCTTCTGCTCAGCGACGGGCTGGGCGTGGCTTTGACGGATGCCTCGGTGTTCATGGTCTCCGGCTTCAACTCCATCCAGGAACCGGAGGTGCTGGAGCAGCGCTTGGCGAGCCTCATGGAACACATGGAGCAGCTGCCCTCCTCGGCCGTGGTGTTCTATGAGGATGCCGGCTTCCATGTGCCGGCGATGAGCCAGCAGGTCCGCGATTCGATCGTGGGCGAGGTGGACATCTACAGCATGAACGAGGACGAAATGCAGGCCTATGTTGGCCGGCCGCTGGATCTGCTGGATGTGGGCGGCATGTGCGATGCCCTAGCGGAACTGCACGGCATTATCCCGGCATCCACCCTGGTGGTGCACACCAAGTATTGGTCGCTGGCGTATGGCGCAGACGCTGCCAGGCACGACGCCGGCCTGCGGGGCGGGATCACCATGGCGAGCACCCGGTACCGCCACGGCGACGGCTTCACGGCTGCCGACTACACGGCGGTCGCCGAGCTCAGTCCCAACACCCTGGGGGCCGAGTTTGCGGAGTCGATCAACACCAAGTTGGGCAATTCCGTCCATTGTCTGCCCGGCATCACGATCGACGTGGAGCACCCCACGACGATCGGCCTGGGCGACACCTTTGTGGGCGGTTTCGTGGCGGCCCTGCACCGCGGCTGAGTTTCATCTTGTGAGCGGGCTCCCCAACCTGGCGGTTGGGGAGCCCGCTTCCATTGCGTCTATGCGACCTTGGGGCTGCGTGCGAAACTGGCAGCATGAAGTCGCGCCTGTATGACTTGGAGTCCAGCTGGACGGTCCCGTTCCCGCGGGAGGATGTTTGGGCCGTGATCGCGGACCCGGACATGAGCTGGCCGTCCTGGTGGCCGCACTGTAGCTTCGCCGGACCGCTGGAGCGCACGGCACCCACTACGGTCAGCCCGGCCGACCTGCTGAAGTCGACCACGGCACATCTGGATTTCCACGCACCGCTTGGCTACACCCTGACCATCAGCGTCCACCCCACCAAGGTGGAGCCACTCCAGCTGATCGAGTTCGACGCCGGCGGCCACCTTGTTGGTACCGGCCGGGTGACACTTTCAGAGGTTGGGTCCGGCCAGACTCGGATGGATATCGAATGGCGGGTGCGGCCCACGCAGGGCTGGATGAATCTCCTCGGCACGGTGGCTTCGCCGATTTTCAAGGCCGCACACGCCCACATGATGCGAAGAGGTGAGGAAGGGCTGAGTCGGACGCTGCGTGGGCAGTAGCCCCTGCACCTGATGTAGTTCCTCGCAATCTGACCCAGAGTTTCCCATGGGGTCTGCCCCGGCTTTTGTTGACTCGGGGTATTGGCCCGATTGTTCTATTGTTTGGTAACGACCAACAAGCCGAGCGCATGGTGCGAATATCAAAACCTCTTGACATGATTTAGAACAAGTAGCTGAACTTCGAAACATCAGAACTGACATGCCCAGTCACAACTTTATTAGCCGTTTTGAGTTCGAAACTGACGCCACCACTAACCGGTGTCGGGTTGCGCATTCGGCAAGCACGATCGCGCTGCCAGGTCAGCCTGCGGCTACCGCCGAGGCTTCGCGAAACCGTTCAACTTCTTCCCGCGTCGCTACTCCCCCGCGCGGGCCCTCAATCGTCACCGCCCTGGAAGCGGCAGCCACAGCAAACGATAATGCGTCCGCCATGCTGGCCATAGACGACAACGCGAACACCAACGCACCGCCGAAGGTGTCGCCGGCGCCCGTCACGTCCATCACGTCCACGCGGTGCCCCGGCACCAAGGTGACCCCCTCGCCGTCGTACAGCTCGGCGCCGGCAGCCGCGAGCGTGCGGATCACCGCCTTCACGCCATATTCAGCCATCCAGGTATTCACAGCGGAAACGTTCGGGGAGCCGAAGGACAGCCCGAAGCCGATTTCGTTCATGACCACCACCTCGGCGCCCTCCAGGTATGCCTCGTCCCCTGGCTCAAAGCCCTCCACGTCCAGGTCGAAAACCGTCCGACGGCCATAACCGCGCAGCTGCGCCAAAACCTCGGCCCCGGCCAGCTCCCCCGCCCGCAGCCGCTTGGCCCGCGACAACGTGGTGTACAGGAAGCCCGGGCTCTGCAGCGCGGCGAGCGCCGGCTCTGCCAGCACCATCGGCATGTCCCCCGTCTCGACGTACAGCACCACGTGCTCGCCGCCCACTAGGAAGATCATGTTCCGCGAATCGGGCACATTGGGGTCGTAGAGCATGTGCGCGGTACCAACGCCATGCTCGCCCAGGTCCTCGCACAGCCGTTGCGACAGCGCCCCGTGGTTGAGCAGGGAGATGAATTCCGTGGCGCCGCCCAGACCCGCGTGCACGGAGGCGGCGTTGGCGATCATGCCGCCCACATAGCTGGTGCTCTCGCTGAACGCGGCCTTGTCCGCCAGCCCCGGCCAGCGGTCCGCCGTGAAGTAGTCGTCCACGGCCACATCGCCGATGAAGAACGCCGTCTCCGGCGCCTGGTTCTCAGTCATTTTCAGTCTCTTCTTCCGGTGCCAGCTCAACCCGGACTGGGCCGCCGTTCACGTCCGTCCAGGTGGAGCCCTCGAGGCCGCACGTGGCCATCCAGTAGTAATGGGTTTCGCGGTCCGCCCCGCGGCAGGCATCGTGCCAGGTGCCCTCGTGCAGGACGACGGCGGTGCCCGGGTTGATCACGAACGCCCGGATGTCCGCGGCGCTGGGTGCGCCGGCGTCGGTAGGGGCGGCCACGGCCAGCACCAGCGGCACATCCGCGGGGAACAACGCCTCCTCCGTCAGCAGGTGGCGTTCCATCTGCCGCGTGCTGAACGGGGCGGCCGGGCCCTGGGTGATCCCCAGGCTGCCGTTGGTGCTGATGAGCGGATTGGCCGTGAAGGCGTCGTTCCAACCGTCGCCCGCGGTCACCACCAGGCTGCCGTCGTCGTCGGCAGGCTTTCCCAGCCCAAAGGCGTGGACCTTCCCGAACGGGGCAAAGCTCTCCGCGGTCACCTCACGGGCCAGGACCTTCACCGGGTTCACTCCCCCAGGGCCGGGCTCAGCACCGGCGCCAACACGCCGTCGCGCACCCGGCGCACTTCACGCATGAGCTTTTCCACGTGCTCGGCCACAATGAGGCCGGTGTCCACGTGGGTGTCCTTGAGGTAGCTGCCCACGATGGCGCCGTCGGCGTCGCGCAGTTGATCGTCCACGTTGGAGGCCGTCAGGCCCGCGCCGATCACCAGCGGGAAGTCGCCGCCCACCACGCTGCGGAACCGCTTGACCTTCTCCACGTCGGTTTCCTGGCCCGTGGCCTCGCCCGTGATGACGAACGCGTCGCAGCGCTCCATGCCCAGGAGCAGGTCCTCGCGCTCGGAACGGCCCGAGTTCACGGGCTGGTACTTGAAGCGGACCCCGCCCAGCAGCACCGAATCCACGCCGGCCCGCAGCCCTGCAAGCTCGGCGGCAAATTCGGCGTCGGCCTCCGGGGCCAGGTGCCCGGCCACGGAATCCATCTGGATGAAGTCCACGCGGAACTGGCGGGCGAGCTCAAACGCCAGGTGGTGGTCGTGGAGCACGTTGACGCCCACCACCAGATCGGCGTGCTTGCCCTCGAGCCATTCGAGCACGTTGCGGACATCGGTCTTGTCGCCAAAGTAGTTCTCCACCACCACGGCGTCCACGCCGCCGTTGCGCAGGATGTCCAGTTCGCGCCTGGCGATCTCGAGCCGTTCGGCAGGGGTGTCACCGGAGAGGTGGAGCATGCCCAAAATGGGTTTGGGGTTGTTGAAGGTGCGGCTGAACCGGCTGTCACCGAGCGTCAAGGGATTTCCAATCTTGGGAAGGGGGTAGCCGGGAATGTGCCGGCTACGAGGGTGTTGAGAGTTTTAGGCGGGGACGGACTCGTTGACGGCGCCGTTCCACGACGTGCCAACATGCATCTCCAGGGACGGCGAATAGATCACCGAGGTGTGCTCAACGAGCTGATCGCTGCTGTCGTAGACCTCGCCGCTGGCGCAGATGAATCCGGGCACGCCGGGCTGTTCGCCGAACACCTGCCGGGTCAACTCCGAAGAGAGCGCCACGGAGAGCTTGAGCTCGTTGCGCACCGGCGCCACCTCATAGTGCTCGCGCAGCACCTGATACAGCGAGTGCCGCTCAAAGTCGAAGCGCTCCAGCCCGGGGAACCGGCTCAGCTCCAGCACGGAGGTGTCCAGGTTCAGGTAGGTGGGGGCGTCGTCGTTGGCGAAGCCGCGGGCCCGGACCAGCAGCAGCTGCGGGCCGCGCGGACCCTCCTCCACGCTTTGCGTAAGGACCTTGGTGACGGGCCGCTGGTGCTGCGCCTTGGAGAAATCCGTGAAGCCGCCAAAGTTCCACACGCTGTGGTTGATGGGCGTGTAGGTGACAAGGGTGCCCTTGCCACGGATCTGGCGCACCAGCCCCTCGGAGACCAGCAGCGACACCGCATGGCGCACGGTGCTGCGGGTGATGCCATGCAAATCGCGCATGGCGGTCTCCGAGGGGATCGCGTCCCCTTCCGGGTAGGTGCCGTCCAGGATTCGCTGGCGCAGGTCTCGGTACAGCTGGGTGTACAGCGGCGTCGAATCCTGCGGATCGAGTGCAAATTCAGTCATGGTGTGAGCCTGTCCCCCTCATTCTCGTGAGGTTTTATTTGCCCTGGTTGACCGTGATGGTCTTCAGGGCAGCTTCCTTGAGACCATACTGGTCCAAAATCTTCGTGTAGGTGCCGTCTGTGACCATGGATTCCATGGTGGCCTTAATGGCGTCCCGCAGTTTGGTGTTGTCCTTGGCCACGGCAATGCCGTAGTTGCCCGGCTCCAACAGGTCACCGAGGGAGTAGAACTTGCCCGGCTGCTGCTTCTGCAGGTCCAGGATTCCTTCGAGCCCGATCAGCGATGCCTGGGCGCGGTCCTGCTGCATCTGCAGGATTTCCTCGGCCTGGGTGGGGATCTGCAGGATCTTGATGGGGTTCGACGCCGGGCACGTCTTGGTGCTCAAATCCTCCACCGAGCCCACCCAGCTGGTGCCGGTGGAGACCGTGACGGTCTTGCCGCACAAGTCCGCGAAGGTCTTGATGTCCTTCTGGTTCGACACCGGCGCGAAGAACTGGTTGCCGGTGCGGAAGTAGTCCACGAAGTCCAGCTGCGGCTGGCGGCTCTTCAGGTCGGAGAACGCCGTCCAGATGATGTCGGCCCGTCCCGTGGTCACGGAGACGATGAGCTGGGAGAAGTCGACGTTCTGGAAGTTCGGCTTCAGGCCCAGGCGTGCGGCCACTTCCTTGGCCAGGCCGATGTCGGCGCCCTTGAGGTCGGTGGAGCCGGCCTCGGAGTATTCCATGGGCGGGTAGGCCAGGCTGATGGCCACGTTGAGCGTGCCGGAATCCTTGACCTTCGCCGGCAGCATGGCCCGCAGAGTCTGGTTGGCCGCCGTCGTCGGGGCCAACTGGGCGGCATCGCTGGAGCCGCCAGCGCCGCCGCAGGCGCTCAGCGCCAGGGTTGCGGCCAGGGCCAGTGCGAGGGGTGCGGTGGTGCGCAGGGAGCGCTTGGTCTTGGCAGAAAACATCGTCATTGTTGAGTCCTTTGTGGTTGGTGGGGAACGGGGATTAGTTGAGGACGCGGGTCAGGAAGCTGCGTACCCGCGGGTCTTGGGGGTTGCTGAGGACCTCATCCGGCGGGCCCATCTCGCGGATGGTGCCGTCCACCATGATGGCCACGCGGTCCGCGACCTCCCGGGCGAACGCGATCTCGTGCGTCACGATCACCATGGTGGTGCCGGCGGCGGCCAGGCCGCGCATGACGTCCAGGACCTCACCTACAAGCTCGGGGTCCAAGGCAGAGGTGGGTTCATCGAAGAGCATGACCTTCGGGTTCATGGCGAGCGCCCGGGCAATGGCCACGCGCTGCTTCTGGCCGCCGGAGAGCTCGGCCGGGTAGGCGCCGCCGCGGTCGCCCAGGCCAACGGAGGCCAGGATCTTCACGGCCCGGGCCGACGCCGAGGCGCGCGACTCCTTGCGGACCGTCACCGGCCCCTCGATCACGTTTTGCAACGCGGTCATGTGCGGGAACAGGTTGAAGTGCTGGAACACCATGCCGATCTCGCGCTGCTGCCTGCGGACCTTGCGCGGGTGAAGTTCGCGCAGGGTGTCGCCGCGGAGCTCGTAGCCGATCACGGAACCATCGATCCAGACCACGCCGTCGTCGAGGGTTTCCAGGTGGTTCAGGCAACGCAGCAGGGTGCTCTTGCCGCCGCCGGAGGGGCCCAGGATGCACAGCACTTCGCCGTCGTTGACGTCCAGGTCCACGCCCTTGAGGACCTGGTTGCCGTTGAACGTCTTGTGGATGTTGATGGCCTTGACAACCGTTGTCATCACTTCTCCTCCACTGCCGCGGCGCGTGCCGTACGTGAGAAACCAAAGTTGAACTTGAATTTTGCCCGGCCGCCGCCGTGGGCCACGCCCCGGCCGTAGTGCCGTTCGATGTAGAACTGGAAGATGTTCAGCACCGTGGTGCCCAGCAGGTACCAGACGGCACAGACCAGCAGCAGTTCAATGACGGCGCCATTGACGAAGTAGACCTGCTGCGCGGCGTTGAGCATTTCCGTGTAGGAGATGGCGGTGGCCAGGGAGGAGAACTTGAGCATGCCGATGGCGGAGTTGCCCATGGGCGGGATGATCAGGCGCATGGTCTGCGGCAGGATGATCCGGCGCAGCGTCTGGAAGCGGGACATGCCGATGGTCTGCGCGGCCTCGGTTTGGCCATGGTCCACGGAGCTGATGCCGCCGCGGACCACCTCGGTCATGTAGGCGCCCTCGTTGATGCCCAGGCCCAGCAGGGCGGCCACGAACGGGGTGACCACGTCCACCGTGCGGGCCTCCCACAGCCCCGGGATGGAAAGCGTGGGGAAGACCAGGGCGATGTTGAACCAGATCAGCAGCTGCAGCAGCACCGGCGTTCCACGGAAGATCCACACGTACAGCCACGCCACGAACCGGGTCACCGGGTTGGTGGACAGGCGCATCACGGCGAACATGGTGCCGAGCCCCACGGCCAGGATCATGGCCAGGAACGAGATGAGCAGGGTGTTGGCAAAGCCGCGCAGGATCACCTCGGCCGTGAGGAACTTGCCCACCACGTCCCAGCGGATCTGGCCGTCGGCAAAGGCCTTGACCAAAAGTGCCAGGAGAACGACGACGACCACTCCGGCCAGCCACTGTCCCGGGTGTTTCAGCCGAACAATCTTGTAGCTTCGCTGCTGCAAAGCCTCCGCTGCGACGCGCGAGACGTCGGGGGCTGCTTGAGAAAGCATTGGCATGGCCCTCATCTTGAAAGTTGTATGGTCAGGTGTACAACTTCAAATTAGAGTGATGCGGGGCACATGTCAAGACGGGTCCACGATTGTTTCTTGAGCTTCTTCTCGAGGGCACGGCCCCGGCACTGGGGCGTCTTAGCGCCGCCGGCGCCCCGCCCACAGCCCGTAGAGCAGCGGAAGCACCGAGCCGATCATCAGCACGTTGCCGAGCACCAGGTCACTCCCCCGGACCACGGCGCCCGCGATGAGCACGGCGCCGAAGATCAGCGCGGCGACCGCTCGCCGGGCCGTGCGGTTCAACCGGGCCAGCTGCCGCTCCAGGCGTGGGTTGGCCACCTGCAGCGAACCCTCATCGATCCGGGTAAGCAGTCCGTCCAGGCGTTTCGGCAGACGCAAGGCAACCGAAGCGACGTCAAGCACTTGAGAGCCCAGATCCTTCACAAGGTTGCCGCGCTCATCGCGCAGCAGCTGCGCCGCGTATGGCTCCACCGAGTCCCACAGGTTAAATTTGGGGTCCAGTGAACTGCACACGCCCGAGGTCAGGGACATGGCGCGGATGATGAGCAGGAAGTTCTCCGGCAGCTGGAACGGCAGCGAGCGGACCACATCGCCGAACTCCAACCCAAAATCGCGGAACTCCCGCGGGTCCACGTCGCGCAGTTCGGCGAAACCCATCCCGCCAAATCGGCCAAAGAGGTGCGTCATGGCCCGCTCCAACGCGGCGGTGTCCGCCGTCGGCACCAGCACGCCAATGTCGCTGATGGCGGCCACCAGGCCCTTGCCGTCACGCGCTGCGGCGGCGATCAGCAGCTTTCGCAGCCCGCTGCGGGTCTTGGGCGGCACCTCGCCCATCATGCCAAAGTCGATGAACGTCAGCTTCCACGGATGCTCCGCCGATGCATCGGAAACAGGGGTGATGAAGATATTGCCCGGATGCGGATCGGCATGAAAAAAACCGTTCGTGAACAACTGGTCGAACATGACCGACGCGAACACCGGAGCCACTTCCGCCGGGTCGATCCCCGCGGCCCGCAGCGCCTGCGCATCCGTGATCTTGATGGCCGTGACATCTTCCAGGGTCAGCACGCGGCGGGTGGTTCGCTCCCAGACGACGACGGGCACGGCCACCCGGCCGTCGTCGTCGAAGTCGGCGGCAAAGCGCTCCGCACTCGCCGCCTCATGCAGGTAGTCGATCTCCTCGAGGCTCGTCGCCGCAAACTCCTTGACCAGGGCGGGCACGTCGGCGCGCGAGGACACAATGCGGATGCGGCTGAGCCAGCCGCCCACCTTGCGCAGCGCGGCCAGGTCGACGTCGACAATTGCGTTGATGCCCGGCCGCTGCACCTTCACCACCACGTTGCTGAGGCCGACGTCGGCGGCATTGCCGGGAAGGAGCTGGGCCCGGTGCGCCTGCCCCAGGGACGCGGCGGCGATCGGGATCTCCTCGACCGAGGCGAACACCGCCTCCAGCGGAGCACCGAACTCCGATTCGGCCAGGGCCCGGATCGCGGGGAACGGCACGGGCGGCACCTCGTCCTGCAGCCCTTCGAGTTCGGCGGTGATTTCCGGCGGGAGCACGTCGAGCCGGGACGACATGAACTGGCCCACCTTGATCATCAGCCCACCCAGTTCCACCGCCAGCACATGGAAGCGCTGCGCGAAGCGGCGCATCCGCTTGGACCGGTTGCGATCGGCAATCCTGCGCAGCCCGAAGCGTGGCAGGGCCAGCTCAAACCACCAGGTCACCGCCAGATGCCACGCGGCAAAGCGCAGGATCCGGCGGTACCGGGCACGGGTGTCCCGCGCCCCGGGCACCGGATCCGCCCGGGCGCCTTGAACCGATGCCACCTAGCTCAGTCCTGGGCGAGGATCGCGTACAGCCGGCGCCGTGCCTCATCGAGCACCGCCACTGCCTCCTCCACCTGCTTCGACGTTCCTGTGCGGCCCACCTGCGCCGCCGCCTGGGCCAGCTCCATCCCGGCCTTGGGCAGGGCGGCGAACCCCTTGCCCGACGTCGGACCGGCCGGGTCCCAGGGCGCGGACGCCTCGGCTGTCGCGGCTTCCTCGCGGCCGGCGTCGGTCAGCGAGTAGATCTTGCGGCCGTTGGATTCCTCGGCCAGGATGAGTCCCTCGTCGGCCAGCAACTGCAGGGTTGGGTAGACGGAGCCGGCGCTGGGTTTCCAGTTGCCGCCGCTGCGCTCCTCGATCTCCCGGATGATCTGGTAGCCGTGCATGGGCTGCTCCGCGAGCAGGGCCAGCACCGCCGTCCGCAGCTCGCCCCGGCCCGCCCGGGTGCCGGAGCGCTTGTCGAACCGGGTCCGGAACTCCTCAACGGCCTGCCAAACGCCGTCCAGGTTGTTGCCCATGAATCCGCCTGCGGGGAATGAATCATGCATTTTGCTCACCTCGGTTGATCGCGAACGATACTAAACGATAGTTAAAGATATACGCCCGTACGGCAGCAAAAACAATGGTTTCGGAGGCAGCGTCCGGGTGCCATTCCAGACACCGGCTGACCAGGCGCGACCGGTGCCGCAACCGTGAAAACGGTGAATCCGTCCAGTTTGCTGCTTCGCGGGGACCCGGACGCCGGCCTTGGGAAGGCTGCGCACCTCCCCGCATTATGCTCGTTTCATGTCTTTTGATGTTGCGCCCACCGCTCCAGCGCGAACCCAGGTGATGCGGTCCTTCGCGGCAGCGTGGAGCCTGCTACGGCGCCGGCTGCTCCTGGTCATCGTGGCCACCGTGGCAACGCAGGGCGTCTATGCCTGGGCGGTGCTGCCGCTGGTCCTGCTGCTTTTCCAGGCCGCGCTCGGGGTGGCCGGCGTCGACGGGCTGAGCCAGGCGAGCCTGCCCGGCCTGCTCGGCAATCCGCTCGCACTGCTGACGCTGATCCTGGCCGTTCTGCTGGCCACGTTTTTCGCGTTGCTGGAAATTTGCGTCTTCACGGTCATTGCCCAACTCTGCTTCCGTGGAGAAGCACCCTCGATGCCGGCCATCCTCCGCGGCTTGGCCGGGATCGGGCGACGCGCCATGAGCTGGCAGATCGTCCTGTTCGCCGGCTATGCACTCCTGGTCATTCCGCTGTCCCACGTGGGCGTCGGATCGGCGCTGACGTCCCATATCGCCATTCCAAAGTTCGTCAGCGGCGAGATCACCAAGACCGTTCCGGGCTCCATCGGCTACGCCGCAATCGTCGTTGTCCTTGTCTATCTGGGCCTGCGGCTGGCAGGGACGCCGGCGGCGCTCAGCGGCGGGCAGGGCACCGTCCTGCGGGCCATGCGGCGGAGCATGGCGTTGACGAAGCGCACGCAGATCTACATTGCCTTGGTGGTCCTCGCGGTGGGCGCGGCCGCCGTCGTGGTGTTCTTTGTTGCCGCACTGCTTGGCACGGTGCCGGTGGCCCTTGCGCCGAACGCCACCACAGGCAGCCACGTCGCGGGGAGCATGCTGGCGGTCCTCACCCTCGTGCAGTTCATCGGCACTGGGATTGCGGCTGCGTTCCTCGCATTCTTCTTTGTGGCCCTGCTGCACGGTGGCCGGGTGTCGCCGTCGTACAGGGTGCCCGTGCGCGACAGGGCTTCACGGGTGGCGGCGGGAGTGGTCCTCACGCTCTTCGTGCTCCTTGCCGCCCCGCCGACCGTCTACGCGACCATGGCCGCGCAACCGTCTGCGGCCCCGCTCGTCATCGCGCACCGCGGCTACACCGCCGGCGGCGTCGAGAACACCATCCAGTCGCTCCGTGCGGCGGCGGCCGCGGGGGCCGACGTCGTCGAGATGGACATCCAGGAGACGGCGGACCAAAAGTTTGTGGTGATCCACGACGTCGGCCTGCAGCGCCTGGCCGGGGATCCGCGCAGCGTGTACCAACTCACCCAGGCCGAGGCGGCGGGCATCGTGGTCAGGCAGGGCGGGTTCAGCGGTCATATCCCCACCCTTGAGGAATATCTGAAGACGGCCGACGAGCTCGGGATCCGCGTATTGGTCGAGGTGAAGCCGCACGGCCACGAGGCTCCGGGCTTCGCGCAGCGTGTTGTTGACGTGATGGACCGCCTGGATCCCCAGCACCGGCACATGATCCAATCGCTGAACACGGGCGTCGTGGATGCGATCGTCAGGGCCGACCCCACCCGCGCCGTCGTCCTCGTGACCGGTTTCCAGATCGGCAATGCGCCGCGGACCACGACGGGCGGCGTCGCCATCGAGGACTGGTCCTACTCCGACGAGATGCTGGTCAGCCTCCACAACCAGGGAAAGAAGCTGTTCGTCTGGACCATCAACGACCCCACCCTCATCAGCGATTACCTGGGCCGGGGCGTGGATGGGATCATCACGGACAGCGTCGCCGAGGCCATCACGACCCGCCATCTCAATGAGACCATCAAGAACTCTGTATCCCGGTACCTCGACAGTGCCATCAGGCAGATCAAACCGCAGTAACGTTTACCGCTTTTGTGCGCGTGTCCGCCCCCGCTTAGCGGGCCACGGCGCGCTTGGCCGCGCTGCGGTGCTCCATCCATTCCACCGTGTGTGCCCAGTGCGGCGCGGTGGGATCGATCTGGTCCATATGGCTCAGGCCGGCCACCATGCGGTAGTCGATGATGTCGTGCGCCGCCACGGCCGCGGCGGCGAAGGCCTCGGAGCGGACCTCGGGGACGCGAGTGTCCACGTCGCCGTGGATGATGAGCAGCGGCTTGTCCAGGGGCAGCTGCCGGATCGGGGACGCCGCGTCATAGGCCTCGGGCATGTCCGCGTAGTGGCCGCCCATGAACCCGAGCGCGGCGTTGTCATCCAATTCCTCGGCGTCGACGCGCCGCACGTCCGTCACCGGGGCCAGGCCGACGACGGCGTCCGCCAGGTCCGCGGTCAGCAGGGCCAGCTGCCCGCCCACCGAGTGGCCAATGTTGACCACGGCGCCGGCGGCGCACCATTGCGGCCGGGCGTCCTTGGCTGCCCTGATGCCGGACCAGACGTCGTCGGGGGTGATTGGCCAGCCGCCACCGTTGCCCACCCGCCGGTACTCGATGTTGGCCACGGCCCAGCCACGGGCCAGCAGATCGGCGGCGAGCGGGTGCATGAGCGTGGCGTCCCACATGGCCCGCCAGTAGCCGCCGTGGATCAGGATCGCGTAGCCGTGCGGGGTTTCGGTCTGCGCGGCCCACAGTTCAACGAATTGCTGGTCCGAATCGCCGTACCGCAGGATCTCCGGTTCTGCCTCCGTGTGGGTTGAATCAGTCATGATCAGTTCGCCTTCCGTCAGCCGTGGCAAGCACGGCGCCGCCAAGCGCATCTTCCCCCGCGGTCGGGCCCGGTGTCCAGAGCTTTGTCGGCAAGTCGGTTAACGCGGAAAGGACCCCGCAGCCGTAGCTGCGGGGTCCTTGTCCCACTGATGCGCGAAGTTACGGGCGCAGCATGATCTTGCCGACGCGGCCTGGGGCGAAGTTCGCCTTGGCCGCAGCGTGCGCGTCCGCAAAGGAATACGTCGCCTCGACGGGCAGTGTCAGGGCTCCGGCCTTGATGTAGCCGAAGAGTTCGCCGAGGAGCGCGCCGCGCTTGTCGGCCGCCATGGAGGTGCTTACCTTGCTCCCCCAGAAACCGCGGACCGTGGCCTGCTTGAAGATGACGTCCCCCGAGCTGATCTCCATGACGGGAGACTGCATGGCGCCGAACACGACAAGGGTGCCGTTCTCGGCCAGCAGCGAGAGGACCTCGCCGCTGGCCTTGCCGCCGACGGAATCAACACCTGCGACGACGGGCGCGCCGCCGGTGAGGGCCCGCACCTGCTCGACCCAGCCGTCGTCGTCGGTCGCCACGATGTTGCCGATGCCCTGTGCGGCCAGTTCTTCGACGCCGGCACTCCGGCGGACAAGCCCGACGACGTTGATCCCGCGGGCGGCGGCGAGCTGCGCCACGAGGCGTCCCACGGTGCCGTTGGCGGCATTCTGGACAATCCAGTCGCCCTGGTTCAGGTCCATGAAGTCCAAGAGCGTGATGGCGCTGAACGGCATCGACACCAGCTGCGCGGCCACCTCGTCCGTGATGGCGTCGTCGACCGGAATCAAAGCCGCAGCCTTGGCGATGAAGTACTCCGCCCAGACCCCGAACGTTCCACCGGTGGCAACGCGCTGCCCCACTTCAAGACCGGTCACGCCTTCGCCGAGCGCGTCAATAACGCCCATGGCTTCGCTGCCCGTGCGGGCCGGCAATTCGGGCTTGAAGCCGTAGGTGCCGCGGATGGTCCACAGATCGTGGTTGTGGATGGTGGCAATGACCAGGCGGACCCTGACTTCGCCGGGACCGGGCTCAGCGGCAGGGATGTTTTCAACGGTCAGGACCTCGGACGGATCGCCGAACGTGTTGTGCATTAGGGCGCGCATGATGCTCTCAATCTTCTTTACTTGGTGGGTGCTTCGGAGAGGTTGGTCGTTACGTTGTGCAGGAATTCGAGCGCGGATTTTGCTTCGGCCGCCGTGAACCGGCTTGCCTCGGCTACGCATCCGGGGATATGTGCCAGTTCCTCCCGCAAGGCGGCGCCGGCGTCGGTCAAGGACACGATTA
The DNA here is from genome assembly GCF_001281315.1 of Arthrobacter sp. ERGS1:01. Taxonomy (NCBI): domain Bacteria; kingdom Bacillati; phylum Actinomycetota; class Actinomycetes; order Micrococcales; family Micrococcaceae; genus Arthrobacter; species Arthrobacter sp. ERGS1:01. The sequence continues at coordinate 3,115,291 of NZ_CP012479.1, forward strand.
CTGCCCTTTCATCGTCCGCGGAGCGTTCCCGGGTGAGGAAGCCCCGGGCCTCGAGCCTGCGGATCAAGGGTGACGTGGTACCGGAATCCAACTTCAGGTGTTCCGCGACTTCCTTGACGGCCAGGGACCGATGTGTCCACAAAAGAACCAGGACCAAATACTGCGGATAGGTCAGTCCCCACGGCGCCAACAAGGCCACGTACCGGCGGTTTGTTGCCCTGGTGGCGGCGTACAGTGCGAAACAAATCATCTGGTCGAGGGGGTCGGGATCGACCCCCGTGGAATGCTCGCTGTCGTTCATGATTAAAGTCTTGCACACAAGTAACTTGTGCACAATCTATTTGACCGTGGGGATCCTCACTTTGAGTGCACCCCGCCGGCTTTTGGGCATGAAAAAGGCCCTCCGTCCTGACCCGCGGTCAACGCGGAGGGCCATCCATGGCGGAGTTAAGGAGGTTCGAACTCCTTACCTCCTCTTCGAATTGTGGTGTTTTTGACGGTCTTCAATGTTGCCTAGATCCCCTAGAATCCGGGGTGAATCAGGGTTTTCGATGGCTCGCGATGACCGTCGGACAACGACGCATTTTGGACCAAAGCGCCTCGTTTCCGTGTCGATTTTGCAGCCGTTCGAAGCTGGTCCGGGACGGAGCGTCAGGACTGATTATGAGAAACCACCTGCTTTTGCCAAAAAGTGTGCGACACGGTCGGAGCCAGGATTGCCCAGACCACTAGGGTCTGAACCTGTCGGACTTGGTCCTCACCTCCAGGCGTCGGCCGAGGGTAGCCAATCGACGTATTAGGCATGTCCAATAACGTCCCGTATGACGCCCGGTCACCGGTCAGTTCACCGGACACCCTAAACGGGACACCCCAATAGCCGCAATCATAGAACCGCAGGTCAGGAGGTAATCCGTCCGGTGAGGGACCGGCTTACGGGACAGTGACACACGCCTATCCAGAAACACCCTTAGCGGTCATTTTTCGAATTCGACGCAGCCGGGGCTTGCCTCATGTTGTGACCACTCACTGCGACGTGGCGGGAGACCAGTCCGTGAAGTTGTAGAAGGCAATGTGTGGGGATGAGTGTCTTCTGGATGGTGCCTCGTGGTGAGGTTTGCAGTGGGCAGTCCACTATTCCTAAAGAACCTGGATTGTGGTGCGACGGAGCCAGGGGCGAAAGGCCAGCGGCAGCGTTTTCACTGACCTATTGTCCGCCTCATCGACACTGCCACGTCAGACTTGTAGCAACCATTCGTTGACGAGCGCAAACAACGTCAGATTTTATGAAAAACCCTCAATCGGCGTTCCTTGAATGGCCGTGCGAATGCCGATGATTCAATGTGGCACTTAATTCAAATGGTATAAACATAGGGGCATCGAGCGCTGGCGCTCTCGACGGGGCACCCGCCCTCAGCTCAATTTAACGGTTTTTAGGAGGGATCGAGATGCGCGTAGCACCTCGTGTTTGGATCGGATTCGCAATATTCATCGGCTATGTCGTTGTCATTGGCGGTATCCAGAAGTTTAGCGGGGTTCCTTACCCTGAATTCGGGACGTCGGCGGAGAATGTGTTCCGCACCGCAGTCCTGTCGCTCGGTGTCGCAGGGATACTGCTAGCAATCACAACGACACTGCTGGGATGGTGGAAGTCAGCACTGTTTGAGCAGCAGCGCAGTCGGCACAAATGGCCGATCTTCGTGCCTGTAATTATGTTGCTTGCCGCTGTCGTCAACCTGGCCTACACCGACTGGTCCAAGATCGATGCACTTTTCCTTTTCGCGATACTCCTGCTCGGCATCTTCGTAGGTTTTTGCGAGGAAATGGTCACTCGCGGGCTGCTCGTTGTTGCACTGCGGTCAAAACTGTCAGAAGTGTTGGTGTGGCTGATCAGCAGCGCCACTTTTGGTCTGATGCATCTAATAAACGTCTTTCTCGGAGCTGACTTCGGAGGAACGTTCATGCAAGTACTTCTCGCCTTCGGAGGCGGGACGGCCTTCTACATCCTTCGCCGCACAACTGGGTCATTGATCCTGGCGATGCTTCTGCACGCAGTGTGGGACATTTCTGTCTTCACTTCCAGTTTCGCCTCTACCGGAACCTCCCCGGCCTCACTTGCACCGATTCTGATCCTCATTGCTGGAGTGGCTGTGGTCTGGAGCGTTTTCAAGGGTGTCGAGCCCAAGCATGCCACGGAAATCAAGAGAGTCTCGGCCCAGCACTAGCCCGGACCATTCAAAACGGTTGGGTGAACAGACGGGATTGGGAGAAGTTCATGGATGGAATACTTCCAGGCCTCGGGCATGTTCGATGAGTCCGCTACTTCTACCAAAACGCCGGAATCCTCGGGACGAAGTAACCGAGGGAGTGGTTACTTCCCCGTGTCCTGGCCACAGAAACGTGACTCTCCTAGCCTATGGAGCAAGGTACCACCGCTATTTCTCCCCTGGCAGGCAGTACCTTTCACCCCTCAGCTACACCGCCAGAATGACGCCTCCATAGAAATCCAAGAAAAGGCCCGGCCGAGAACATCTCCGCCGGGCCCTTTTCATGGATCCCAGGCATGTTTTGCGACCTGGAACACCGGGTCTATTTCGAGCCCTTGAGCTCCTCAGCTGGCGCTAGCTGGCCACCCCTGCTGCGCCGGCTGCAATGAGCGCGAAAGTGAACGTGCTCCAGTCATTGAGGATGTGAGCGCCCGTGGAGACGAGGATGTTTTTAGTCCTCATGTAGGCGAGGGTCAGGACAAGCCGGGCGGCGCCAATGATCAGGAAGGCCTGTGCAAAGTTCCAACCATAAGTCGGCAAGTGTGCTGCCCCGAACCATGCTGCCGTGATCAACCAGGCCAGAATGACGGAGGTGTTCCTAGAGAGCTTTGCTTTGGTGAAGAGCAGATACATGACAGCCAGGAAGGGCAGGATCGTGAAGATTTCCTCGCCGAAGAGCTGAATGCCCGTTCCGACATAGAAAGAGATTATTTGGATCGGCCCGCCGTCAATAAGACCATTGGTTGCGGGGTTGGCGTTGGCCCCGAAGACGGCCATGACGATCAGGCCGACCACTGAGGAGACGGCAAGGTTCAAAAGCCAGAAGACAACCATGTTCAGGTAGTCCACGCCCGTGAGCTTTTTAAACAGGGACTTCCAATAGCGGCCGGTGAACCCAATGAACACTGCCAGGGGAATGGCCGGAAACAGAATTCGCGGTACGAGTGATTGGAGGTCATTGCTGGCTGGGTAAAAGAGCAACGCTGCGAAGCCGACCGCGCAAGCAAGAATGATTACACCCCACTTCCAGCCCGCCACCTCAACGGGTTCGCCGTCATAGTAGGGGAAGTCGCGACCGTCGGCCCGCTCGATCAGGCGTCCAAATCTCTTCTTGGTCGGCGCAGTTGCTTCAGTTGCCATCAAGGCTCCTTAATAGGGTCTAGGTAGTGCAGCCCGGGCTTGTGCGCTCACAGACTAATTCAAGAAAATACTAGAACCAATTTGAATAATCCATCCAAGAAGTGAATTTGTGGCCAATCACATGCACAAGTATGGATCGGCAGATTCGTGCCCTCATGACCTCTCCCGACGACAAGGATCAAAGTGTGCTTGCGTCCAGTTTGTTCTGATGCCAGCCACCGAACGAGCAACCCTGCGAGCTCGCGTGCCGTAGAGGGTTCGTTTGCGGGCAGCCGGGTGCTTCTTTTTCACTTCCGGGTTCCGAGGTCTAACGTCGCGAAGGTCGACCCGTCATACGGGACGGTTCGGCGGCGCCTATTTGGGGCACCCCTTGCGGGACGAAGGTGAAAGTTTAGGCCGGACTCTGGTTCCTTTATCAGGGTATGAACCGAGTACTACGGTTGATAGTCCTCAAATTCCCAGTAGCCCAATCTACTCAATTGTTCTGCGACCTCGCTCCACGTCGGTCCTTGGCAGGCCTCCACACGGCCGACAATATATGAACGAATGCGTTGCCAATTGAAACCGTCCGCAATGAGATGATGCCGTCCGTTCCAAATACCGTCGCGGGCAACCAGCTCGTTAATCCAGGCCGTGCTGCACACCGTAATATCGAAGGATTCCTCCCCAGGCTCTCCTGCAGGTCCAGCCAAGAGCCTAATGCCCACGGACCAGCTCTCTTCTATGGGCCGCCAAGCGTCCAGGTCATCGATCGAAGTGCTCGACAACGAACGCATTTCAGCTCTCATCAGTCCATCCCCGTAATACCCAAGTGCACATTGCCGCTTGGCCCTGCGCATAGTCTGTCCTTCAACCTAGCTTTCGAAACTAGCCCGGGGTTTACCTAGTTACGGCTTCCAGGGTGGTGCCGTAACTCTACAAGTTCATCGGCGCCCGCAGAGCGTTCCCCCAATTTCCTACGCGGGCCCCCGAAATTGGATGGATTCCAAGCGATCTGCTCGAACGATTGCGTGCGGGTGTATGGCGCCACATCAGTCGTGCTTGACCGCCCTGTCATAGGCCCATGGTTCGCAGTTCGAAACTGTTCGGCACATACGCTGTGCCGGCCGTGGCATTCTTGCAGTCCGGTCCGGAGAGTAAGACGTGTCGACCCCCGTCGGCGAGTATCCAAAGGTTCAAGGCTTGCCCCGCCGAGGGAACGCTTGGCCACGGGCCATGGCCAGGGTAGGCCAATTCGAAGATTTGGGGTGTTCCGCTCAGGTCCGGCGCCTGCAGAGTCAGCTGGGTCGTGCTCTTGACCACGGTTCGCTGGAGAACGCTGGGGGCCAACTGTCGCCACTGTCCTCTGCCGGTCAGGGTTCGGAGATTGCGGTAGCTGGAAACGCTCAACCACAGAAACGCGCCAGCCATACTCAGCCAGAGCGCGTCAGTGAACGCGAAGATATAGGGCAGGTTCCTTTGAAATCTGTCCAGGCCGACAATCAAGACGTGAGAGGAATCGATCGGGTCCACACTGGCGGTGACGGTCGTCGCCGGCGCGGGCATCCCGGCACAGGTGGAAGCCGGATCGAAAGTGGCCGTGTGTTGCTGTCCGTCCAAGGTGAACCGCAGTCCCAGGCCACAGTGATCTCCCCTGGAGTAGTAAGGGTGCTGGCCGGTCACAACCGCTGGGACGCTGATGAACCCGCCCCAATAAGGTCTGGTGATTGAACCGAATTCGAACAACGAGCCCAGCAGCACGACGGCGAATACGGTCACGGCCAGCACGGCACGCCTCTGGAGGCGCCGGCGTAGGCGAGACCCATCCCACACAGGTGCCGATTCCGGGGAGAGGGCGATGGCGGGCAGCTGCAGCCCATCGGGGAGCTGTACGGTTTCCGGTTGCATCATCCCCCACGTCATTGGTGTGGCATCAGTTTAGGCGCAGTCTGAGGCATGAGCCTCGTGACACGGTGTCGTGGGCTGGGAGTAAGACAAGGAGATCAACGCTGACGCTGCCGATGCTTAGGCTTGGCCGTTAGGTTGACGGTACAGATCTGCCCGACACGGTGCCCGCCGACCGTTCCCCTGCGGGCGGAGCGGTCGCCGATGCTTCACGTTTCCAGATGATTCTTCGTCGACCCTTGGGGTGGGCTGCCATTGTAAAATCAAGGATTCATTCCTATGCCCGGCGGTGCCAAGCCGTCTTTGGACGATAGTCGATTGTTTGTCTGGCACCGGGTCCAATAGGTCGGCGGTTTGCGAGACGCTCGTCGAGTTCTGGGCGTGAACTTATATCAACGGCGGGCTTTCGATAAGCGATGCAGGAGTGATGGCCGAATAAAGAGAACACCCAGAGCAAGCCCGACAACCGCCAGAAGTACTCCTAGAACAACGGGCACCGCCAGTCCGGAAGCCATTCCTACTACTCCATCAGCAATCATCACCGCAGCTCCAAAGGCACCCAAGCCTAAGCCGACTATTCGTGAACGACGCGCAATGGCCGGGGCTAGCCGGAATAAGACGAAGATGGCCGGAAACGTCACCATAGCGACAGATAGTAGTGGACCCATAGCTCACATTCTCGCACGAGGATCAAAAGACGACTCCGGGCGATCAGAGTCTACGGACCGCAGGGTGCAACCAGGTGGACCGGGAATTGCGTCCCGCTGAGGGTTCCCCTTCCGGGCACGTACACGGGGAGCCACCTTGCTTCAAAGGCATGAACCCGTAGCCGTTCGACGATCGCTTCGGGGGACCGTTTCCAATCCGAAGCCGCCGATAGAGGCTGGCCTGGCAATGCCGCCGACGCGCCGCCCGGAACTCACTTGCCGCCATTTTCGACACCAACCCTCCAACGAGAATCCCCGTCAAGTGCTTTGACTGCCCACTCCACACTCCTTCATCTGCCACCGGCTCTTCATCGTGACGGCCACCACATAGGCAGTCTTGACCAAGAGACCCGCCAACAACCTTCTGCCCGCAAAAGCCTCACACGTTTTGCACCCAAGCACCGGCCGTCTCGCCCGAAATATTCTTCAGTCATGCCGTTTAGCCGCTCAAACGCCATGAACATGTATGCAGAAGAAAGAGGGAACCAAATATGACGGCAGCAGGCAAGATTTTGAGTGCAGACCACTCTCCCATTGGGGACGGTCCCGCACATGACCATGACCATGTCCATTGCCCGGTTGTCAGCCGAGGCCGGAGTGAAGTTTCTACCCAAGACGACAGCGCATGGAGACATGAGCATTCGGGACTTGACGGACTACTACACAAAGTCAGGGAACTCGCCCGGCGTCTGGCTAGGTGCTGGGCTCGAAAGCATCAACCTCCATTCTCATCGCTGCGGACAACGAAACGGTGCGCATCGTGAACCAGCAGGCCCAATCCGACCGCAGAAAGGCTCTGCTGGACTCAAAGCGTGTCATTTCCGTGTCGTTGGGCCAAAAATGGGCAAACAAAAATCCCTCTGAGCTGCGGCTTACTGCAGCTCAGAGGGGTAATGGGGTGGGGGTCCTACATTTCTACTCAAAACATTCCACCGACTCCGTCAAACTTGGAACCCTGATGAGGAAGATTGGCGGGAGACCACGTCGCAAGCGAGTCGAATCCCCTATCCCTCAGCGAATCCGTCATCTCACAAACGAACAGTCGACTAAACTCATTGCCGACTACCAAGCCCGTATGCCAGTCAAGGACATCGCGACCAAGTTCAACCTCCACCCGAGCAGCGTCACCCTGCACCTAAAATCCCATGGCGTGCCACCACGCAGGTATGGCCTAGATCCGCGGCATATCCCAGAAGCCGCCAAGCTCTATGAACAAGGAGCTTCGCTCAAAGCGGTCGGCGAACGGTTTGGGGCTGACAAGGAGACTGTTCGAAAGCGTCTAGTGGAGGCAGGAGTGCAGATGCGATCCGCTTTCAATCACACGGTCCATGACTGAAAGCCTAGGGTTTACCGGCCAACGCGAGCACCCTATTGATTGCATCCAACAAAATCATTGGAGGCGTCCCTGTCGCCCGCACTGTCGCAGATCGATAACCCATTTGGTTCTTTTGGAGCACAACACCTGACTCAGATTCCAAAGCGGTGCATGCAGCCACCCACTCAGGCCATTCGGATTCCAAAAGAGCCTCAAGATGATCGTCTAGAATAGCGACATTCTCGGTTGTCTGCTGTGTCGGAAAATCGACCTCGGGCAGTCCGAAGTACTTCAGCAGCTTCTTGTTGGCTGAAACGTGGCCGATTCGTTCTACGTTGATCTTGGCGACGGGTCTGTTTTTTCGCGATGGCCCGGGCTTCAAAACCTCCATCACCGTCAAAGATAACATACACGGGTACACCAAGACTCGTGAGAATCGCGTGCGGGAGGGTGATGCTCGTTTTGCCGCCCATGTCTACAACGGCGACACCCCACACCGCAAGGTTACCGATATGCGGCCGCGGTCGTAGATGACGGACGCTTCTACATGAACTCAACGACTTGGGAATTTTGGATTGTTGGAGACAAGATTCCAAATTCGGCGAAAATGAAGACCAACAAGGCTGGAGTTATCCAGGTAGCAACCGCTAAGTACCCCGTCACTATTAGAGCCGTCGCGTGGAACCAGATAATCCAAAAAGCTCGACACCGATTGAAGTTCGTGAAAAACGCCATGGCATGTAGAACGACCATAGAGTCCTCAATGAAGCACCTCACCGAAAAGCATGGACAATTTCTACCTGCATCCAAGATCGAAGAAGGGGCCGCCTACCCCCGCAAATCGGCTGCTCTGGGCGCAGGACACGACCAAAGCATATGCTAGTCAGTCGTGTTAGCTCCCCGGATTCATTGTGGTTACAAGCCAATCAGCAACCTCGAGGGCGGCTTGACAATAGTCGAGTGATTTACGAACCGTCACTCCTTCATTTTGGCCATGCGCAATGGAATTCCTTTGGCCAACCATGTGCTTTATCATCAAGTTCAGTCGCTCATCTTCAGCGGCAAGTTGAGATTCAAGAACCGATCCCCATTCGCCTTTGAATTTTGCAACCTGCCCTACAAGCGTTTTCGGCCAAGGATTAGATCCGCGCTTGAGGCCAGACTTAACATATGAGATTACGCTCGGGTCAGCCCGAGATTCCACATATCCTGCAATGCATTCATCAAGAGTGAACTCCAGGTGCCCCGCGGAGCGCACAACGAGAAAACGCGCCAACTGCCGCTGCATTTCCTCGAGATCTATCAATTCAGCAGTTGCAACCCTAATGTCGACCAAATTTCGAAGCTCAACTAATCGATTTCTACTGGTTTGCATGGCTAATGTCGGCCAAGCATTGCCTGTACTATTTCGAGGCATTAGAACTGAGAAAATATTCTGATCGCCTCGGCAACTCGAGCCTTCACACGATCCTCGTGCGAGGTTGACTCACTAATCAATTCACCGAAAGTTTCATTTGATTTTATTTCAGCAACTCCGAAAGCTACCTCTGAAACTGAAATTTCTCCAGATAATAACCTCGTCATCAGTCCAATGAACAGCGCATCGGTTTGGGAAGTATTCACCTGAGACGATTCACGACGCAACGCTTGGCTCCCAACCGCTGAGTCGAGAAGTGCCGCCGCCTTCAGGAATAGATCTCCCGCAGCGAGCAAGTCAGCTCCACACTCCTTCTTATGTTTCGTGCAGAAGGTATTCAGAAATGACTTTAGAGGTGCTACATAATCGTTACTGTCAACATATAGCGCAAGAATCCTCAATACAAGTTCTTGGTCTCGGATTCGTGAACTTGATTTTCCGTAGAGATTTCTCCAAGACCGGTCCTGATTGAGTGTCTCTAAATAGTCGATCAGCTGTCCAGCATAGAGCGCGACACGAATTTCATGAGCTGTCAGTTGCGTTCCGCCAGAGTTCAATCGCTCAAATATTTGATAGACGGCCTCCAACCTCTCGGGAGTATCTCCCGCATCTACAATAGTTGCCTGAATAAAGGCGTTATCAAGAGTTCGTCGCAGCTCGTCTGGCAAAGTATCGTAAGTTAGCCCTTTGAATTTCTCAGCAACATTTCGAAGTGAATAAATTCGATTTTGGAATTTTCCTGCATAAAAGTATTGAATAGTCTTCAGTCGTTGTTGACCATCAAGAACAAGGTATGACCTATTGCTCTGGCGGATAAGGAAAATTCCAGGAATTGGATAACCAAGGAGCATCGACTCGATGAATTTATCCATTTGACGTCGATTCCATACAAAATTTCGCTGGAATCCTGAAGTCTCAATCTCTTCATCATGATGCCCAAAATTGGGGATGATGATGTCTCGCTGCCGCAACCGACGGTTAAGCCCGTCAACGTCAAAATCCTGACCGGAGTATACGATCGGTTCGATCAGCGGGGTGGCTTCTTCCATGTCCTCAAGCTCTTCGTCGCTGAGTTCGAAGACTTCGCTGTCCCTTGTTGATTCTGTCATTTTAATCTTCCTTGCGGCGCGGACTCACTTGCCAATATACACAACGACGCAACTCCGTTCGACCAATTGTGGCCCATGTTCTGGTCGGACTAGTTGTCTGTCGACGACGTCCGTCTCGGATCGGTGAATTCATGTCTGCATCGAAGTCAGAATAGAGTGACCTAATGTTGCCTTTTTCCTTAGAACGCGATGCCGAGTCCGTCGACCCTGACCTAGATGCAGTTCTCGGCTGGTTCCGGCAAGCGGATCCGGATGGCTCCCGCATGGCACGCGTCTTCCGGGAAACCTTCGACCAGCTCTATGATGGTCAGCGCACAGGGCGCTACCGCTGGGATCAGCTCTACAAGACAGAGAAGACCCACTACGGCACCCTCATCGAGATCAACCTCCAACGCGAGTTCAAATTCGAGGACGGCCTCGTCATGGACTACAAGATTGCTGGCCATGAGATTGACTGCAAGTACTCGGCCTCGGCCCAGTGGATGCTCCCGCCAGAGAGCATCGATCACCTCATACTTGGCTCCGTCGCCAGCGACGTGAAGTCCACCTGGAGCATTGGAGTTGTCCGGGCGACACCGGAGAACCGCAACGTTGGCACGAATCGGGACATGAAAGGTAGCCTGAACGCGCTCGGCAAGTCGCGAATTCGGTGGCTTTTCAAGGACGCCCCCATGCAGCCCAACATCCTCTTACAGCTGCCCGAGGATCAAGTTGCACGCATTTTTGCGCCCAAGAGTGGCCAGGCGCGCGTCAACGAACTTTTCCGGATCGCCACCAACATGCGGATTTCTCGGAACATCATCGCCACCGTGGCTCAACAGAACGACTTCATGAAACGCGTGCGGGAAAACGGCGGTGCCCGAAGCACCCTTCGTACCGAGGGCTACCTCATCCTCGGCGGCGACTACTCAGCGCAAACGGCTGTTGCCCGAGCAGTTGGCTGCGTTGTGCCTGAACCTGGCGAGCTCGTCAGTGTTCGAGTCGGCCCAGTGGACTACGTGGTGGAAAATTCCGTAGAGCTCGACGGCCAGCTCTGGCGAAGGATTGAACATGGCCATGCTTCGACGGCAGCTGCGCCGAAAGTGATCAGCCAGTGACTGCAGGCTTCAATGCGCTGCCTTTACCCGGCACACAGGCCCTGATCGACTTGATCCCCTCAACCGCGCATCGGGTCATCTACGAGTACATTTACGGCCGCAACGATGATCCGCCCACAATGGTGGAAATCAGAGCACACGCCGCCACCTTCGCGGGTGAAGACCATTCCCAGACCGATCGGCGGTTCCGCGATCTCCGGGACGTCTATGGAATTGACGCACCGTGCCGACGCATTAACAAGAAGCCGCGGTACGTCCTTGAAGGGCTACGAGACCAGACCCATCCCGGAAGAAGGCCAATCTCAGGCAAGCTGAAGGCCCAGGTCCTCCACAGCCAAATATGCGCCATGTGCGGAAAGACGCCGTTGGTGGACAGAGTAAAACTCGAGGTTGACCACAAACTTCCGCTGGCATGGGGTGGTACGGACGACATTGAGAATCTCCAACCACTCTGTGAAGAGTGCAATCACAACAAACAGGATTACTACGCGTCATTCGATGCGTATTCCGACAAAATTCGGGCGGCCGCCTCTCTTCTTGAGCCGCACAAGCGCATCGGCGAAACGCTCAAGGCTTTCAAGGAAGCTGGTGAACCAGCTCCGTCGGAGGTGGTCGGCTTGATTGCCTGCATGATCCAGTACCAAGAAGACTGGCAGAAGCGTACACGTGAACTGCGAGAACTCGGCTGGGACTTCAAGATCCGCAAGAAGAAGGAGTACGGGCGAATGCGCAGTTACTACGAACTAACCAAGTGGACGCCGTGGCCGGCAGAACCCATCGCTGCCCTTATCAAGCAAATCGAAAAGGACAAGAAGTTAGCCGAACAGCAGATGCCGAGCTAGCCCACGGCGCGAAGGTGGCGCTCGCTATCTTCCCAATCGTGCTTCTTAGCCGCAGCTTTAACGCCGAGCGCGGTCGCTATTGACGTTCCGATGGCAGTCGCTACAGGCGGCGGGAAGGCATTGCCAATCTGCCGGTAGACGGAAGTCTTGAGCCCGGAGAACTGCCATTCCGGAGGAAAGCCCTGAATGCGTGCGACCATCTGGTTGGTCAGACGAGGAATGTGGTCGAGCGGCGTCCCGGGTCCCGGTACGTCGTTGGCAATTCCCTTGCCATCGACGCCTAACTGCAGCCAGCCTGCCTTGGCGCGAGTCGGGCCGAGGTCGGCCCCACCATGCTTTTTGGAGCCTCCAACCACCGTAGGGGCAACGTTATTTGCGTTGGCTGCCCAAGCCTTCGCACCGGCCCATCCACCGCTCGCCATAAGAGGGAGCAGCACCTCGCCGACCGTCGGAGGAGTCCCTTGTGGCGCGGGCCATGCGAACTTCTTGTGATAGCGGTTTTTAACTGCCACCAAGATAAAGCGAGGGCGCAACTGAGGAACGCCGAATTCACTTGAATAAAACAGCTGCCAATCTGCGTGGTAGCCGAGCTCTTCCAGCTCATCCAGAATCGACTTGCGGTACGTGGCGAACCTGGCTGACGCCAGCCCTTTCACGTTCTCGAGCATGACGGCGCGCGGGTTGGCTTCTCTGACAAGTCGCAGCGCTTCCGGGAACAGATCGCGCTCGTCATCGGCGCCGAGCTGCTTGCCAGCCACGCTAAACGGAGGGCAAGGGACACCGCCGGCGAGAAGATCAATCCCTTTGTACTCCCGGCCGTTGATCTCCCGAACATCACCATGATGAACGTTCCACGACGGCCTGTTGAGCTTCAGCGTGGCTGCCGCATCCTTGTCGATTTCGACGGCCAAGGCATGGCCAAAGCCAGCACCTTCCAGGCCAACCGACTGGCCACCTGCGCCAGCGCAGATTTCAAGAGCGGAAAGGGGGGTGGTGGTGTTCATGTCGTCCATCTTCTCATTACAAAGCAGTTACTTCGACCTTCTGTGGTGTGTCTCCTACATTGCCACGAGGCACCGACATCGTTGCGAGGAGTCCGCCACATCAAGTAACGCTTCGATCTGCCGAATACTCAAATCAGCGACCATTAGCCTAGCGGGCGAGGGTCACCTTCACCGGGCCCGGAGTCAAATCCCCCGCCGGTGCTTCGCGCGTCGGCTGCAGTGGGTCCCAGAAACACGCCGAGAACTCGAAGCAAACCCTCAGCGTCACGGAGCTCGCATTCCCAAACGGTGGCGACGCTCCAGCCATTCGCCTCCAGAACAGCCACGGCGTGAGCATCGCGATCCAGAGTCCGCTGCCGCTTTGCACCCCAAAAATCCGCGTTCGTTTGCGGACGATGACGACCGTCGGCGCAACTGTGTGAATGCCAGAAGCAGCCGTTGACGAAGATCACCTTGTGACGGCCACGGAAGACGATGTCCGGCTTGCCCGGCAAATCCTTGGCATGAAGTCGGTATCTGTAGCCCTGGGCATACAGCAATCGCCGCACGATCATCTCGGGCTTCGTATCCTTGCTCCGGATACGGGACATAACGAGATGACGCTGCTCCGGAGTCAGCACATCCACCATGCCGTCGATCGTACTCTCCGCGGCGTCAGCCCAACAAGCAAATGTCAGTGCCGTATGTCAGGCTCTTTCCATGACAGATTTCACCCGGGAACCGGGACTCTATTACCTTTCATGGAATGAATGGGCCGCCATGGGGGAACAGCGATCTGCTGTCGGATTCCTGGCCAACTGGCTCGAGACCAGTCCTCGGCCAGATAAGTCCATACTCGTGAGCCCCAAGAGCTCCGAGGTTGAGGAGCAGACGCTTCCGGGCCTACTGGCATGCTGTCCCGACGCCGAGACCGAATACCTCAGCCAGACCGTCTCCAAGGTTGCTGCTGGACACTCCGTCATCGCCCTCTATCCCGAGGAAAAGATCGCCGAAAGCATCGTCGACCGGGTCGACCCCACTACTGCCGACCTTTGCATCACCTTGTGGCCAGGCTTCGACCAGCTCGAAATGTGGCTTGAAGCGCACGGGGCCATCCAGCTGCCGTCGGGTATGCCAGCCGACACCAGCTTCATCGAGCGACTGGATCCTGTGGTCCGTGTTGCCATAGCGCGGCCGCATGATGTCATGAGCGAGCACGGAGGCATCCGGAATGGCCGCGGCAAGGACGAAATCGTGCAGACACTCCGACTACTCCACAAGAACGGCTATACGTACCGCAGGCATGACCTGCAATTATTTGCCTACCGTCTCGGATACCGACAGCGTGATGTCGAGCAGCTTGGCACGTACGTGGATAGCATCCGTGAGAATCGTCGTCTTCAGACTGGCCCGGACCGGTTGCGACCAGACATCCTGGATCTCTGGAAGTCCGAAGCGGAGGACCTGTAGCGGTCAGGACCCCATGATGGCGGTCCATGCCCCCTGCACTTCACTCACAGTTTGCTGGGGCGCACTTCGGTTCATTCGGGATCTTGTTACTCTCCATAGACCGACTCGGATTGGAGAATTCCCTTGCCACAGGAACACAAGCCTCTCAGCGATTTGCAGTCCAAAGTTTTGAAATGGGTGAATGACGGTTGCCCGGATGGCGTCTTCGAAGGCTACTCGCACCGGATATCCGCAAGAGCTTTGGCCGATGACCGCTACATCACTATTACAGGCAAGGGTCCGACTTGGGCGGGCAAGATTACTAAGCGCGGTCGAGAAGTCCTTGAAGGAGTTGCTGAGTCGGACAGCCAAGAAGGTGCCGTCCAATCCGAAGCAGACAAATTCATCCAGCGACTCGAAACCGGCGGCGGTGTCCACGAAGTCGAAGGCGGCTACCATCTCATCGCGGCCAACGAAGCCCTCATCCGCAGTGTCATGAAATCAGCGTTGCGGCCAAAGGGCTACAGACTTGAAATTGCCGATGTGGGTTCATGGCAAAAACCAAAACACGAGGCGCGTTGGGTGCGCCATTTCCCTGACGACGTCGAGTTGCGGCCAGTTCCTGTCCCGGAAACGGTGGGTAAGTACCATGCGGTCGCCAAGGAGTTTCGCGAACGAAAATCGGGCGTCTCCAAAGAACACGTTGCCCGTGCATCCAAGCTACTTCATGCGGTGGCGGCGGAAAGTGAGTCCCGCGGTTACGAGGTAGCCGTGCCGTCAAGCCTCGAAAGGCCCACACACCGGGGAACTAGAACCCTCAACGGCGATATAGCCATTGCCAGCGGCACCACGACCATCGCATTGGAGATTAGGGAACTTCCCCCAAACGCCGGCGCAGCGAGACCTTACATCCTTTCCTACAACCATTCAGACAGGTCCAGGAAGCTCGTCGTCAATCCAGATTTCGTCTCAACAGGACGACTTCAGCTGGAATTGACAGAAAAGTACTCCACCAACGGACGCCCAGAGCGCTATCGCGACGGCAAACGTCAAACGCTCGACCACGTATTGCCCGCGATCCTTCGCGAGCTCGAGATCCAACACCTTGAACATGAGTGGAGTAAAGACCAGGCGCGGATCAAGGAGGAAGCGATCAAGCGGCGGTGGGAGGCAGCCATGGAACGTGCTCGGGTAAGAATTCAGGACCACCACAAAGCCAAACAACTTACAGCCCAGGCCAACACGTGGGCAGAAGTGGGCACGCTCCGCAGGTACGTTGACGCCGTCGAAGTGAAAATAGTCGAAGAGCAAGACAATGATCTGATTAGGCGCGGACAGGCTTGGCTGGACTGGATGCGCAAGCATATCGACGCTAAAGATCCCCTGTTGAAACCCATCGAGATTCCAGTCCTGTTGGAGTATCCCGACGATGACCTGACCCCGTTCCTGGATGGGTGGAGCCCGCATGGACCCCGTGGAGCGAGATAGACAGCTGGCCACCTTCTGAGGTGTGAGATTCCAATCGACGCTGCCGCGTCGCCAGTCTTGTATCACGCCTCCTCCTGCGACGGGGCACACAGAGTGTCAGTGACTCCTGCTAGCTTTTGAAATGGCGGACGACTCGCGTCCGGCAACGGCATCGGAGGCAATACCATGGCGAATAAAGGCGTCGAGACTTACCACGAAGACGGCAAGTGGAAGAACCGCGTGCAAGGCAACGCCCGCGCGTCAAACACTGCAGAAACCAAGCAGGAGGCCCAAGCAGAGGGGCGCCGCATGGCTAAGCAGCGCGAGGTGGAGCACATTATCAAGAACCTCGACGGAAAAATTGGTGCTCGCAATTCGTATGGCAACGATCCTCACCCGCCGAAGGGCTAAGTGTCCAAGTCATAACAACCTGCAAGGCAGTATCGCGGCGTCCGCTTGCGGCACGAGTCATCTCGAGCGGACGCCGCGACACTTCGATTCATTAGCGCCGGCAAAGCGTGGCTGTTCAGCGAAGTTGAGCTACCAACCCCACTGTCGACGCGTAGGCACCCTGATGACTGGTATTTCCGATGGTTCAAGCGGCCGGTCCGGGACTGGTCGAACCCTATGGGGCACGATGCGTTCACGCTCGTGTTCTTCTTCGAGATGATCGGCCAGCATACTCTTGTGGCTATCTCGCAGGGCATCAATGGCCTGAGCTATCAAGACATCGAGGCGCCTCGTCTCAGCTTCAGCAGCGACCAAGCGTTCGTGCGCCGTTACCGCCCGATACCCACACCACTGACGGAGTAACTCGTGAACGGGTTTGATGTACTTCAGATAGTAGTGATATTCCCATTCAGGCGAGGTCGAGCGGTCTTCCTGGCCACGACGTCCTTCATCCTTGCGACCATGCTTGCAATAGTGCCGAATCTTGGCTTCCTCGGCCATGATGTATTCCAAGATCGGGTCAGGATTCTCCTGACAGACTGCGGCAGCGACGTCGAGGCCACCGGTTGAAGATAAATTGAGAGCTCCATTAAGTTCAAACCAGGCGTTGCGCTCCTTCGCATCGAATATCGGGCGCCCCATGAGCAATTCGAGGGCTGGAATATCCTTCACCTCGAGTCCATTCCTAGCCCTGCCTCCAGTGAAAACCTCGGCGACGTCGTCTGGGACAAGGCGCTCATAGACCACGTCGCAGGCAAATTCCTCGACCTCGTCGATGCCCTCTTCTTCAAGGCGCTGCCAGTTGGCCATCAACTGATCGAAGGTATCGACATCAGCCCACGGCACCCGAAGTCGATTACCAGGTACGGACTGCTTTTGGCCGGCGCCGACACCGTCGACAAACTCGATCTCTACTCTGACCTTGCGTTTGTCCCGAGTGACATCAAGGACGAGGACTTGCTCTGACGGTGCTTCATCTCGTAGCCGATATACCCAATACTCCCCTGGGCAGAAGGACAGCTCGTCTGCACCGCTATTCGATTCCATCAAATCGTATCTTCCCTCCGGCCACCCGGCCCCGGGGCTGCCATGGAACAGACAATCAGCTGCACCCCCGGCACTATATCGGGAGCGCTGCCCCCAGAACTTGTCGGACTTCAAGTGCGGCGCATCAAGAAACGTGGCTGCGGCACCTGTAAACAACGTGAATTCACCTCTTGGACGAATTGCAATATCACTGACCTCTACGCCGTGGCGACGCTCTCGTTCGGCCTGAGCAATCGACTTGGTTGTAGTGTTCGCCTTCTAGGTGGACGAGCGAGACTGCCATACGGCACAGGTCGCAACGATTGCCGTGCACATTGACGCAGCAGTCATCGCGACATTCCTGATGTCCATTTGCTCCGACCGCCAATTTTCCGATGGGCCGCCAACTCGCGCCATAGGCCACTCCGTTGACCTCGACATAACCTCACCCAATCATATCGTTGCAGGGCTACCCTCGTGCCGTGCCGCCGCATACCGACAATGGTCGTTGAAGATTCGCGATAAATACTGGTGTCGGCAAGGTAGTATAATTTATGAAAAAACTGCTAGCCGCCAAGGATGCTGCGTCCGCGAACCTCCGCTTTTGCTCGAATTGATTGAATTTGGTTAATATACGGCTCCATATTATGGAGATAGGTCGTCAAGTATTTCTCGATGACCAAATCTAGCTTCTGGTTAAAATTGACTTTCTCTCTGCATTCTGAATCCACCTCGGCGACAGCGAGAGCCTGATCAGGGTTATCCTGGGCGAACGCGTAGGCTGCGCCGGGTCCCTCGAGCTCCGGAAAAGGCGTACCTTTGATACAGCCTGCCCATTCGGCGTTAGCTGCCCCTAGATCATCGTCGTATGCCGCGGACAGAGTCGCACCATGAATCGAGTCAGTCGCCAAACCAGTTGCCAACATTCCGTCGGCAATCGTTCCATACACCTTCTTAAACCCGTCGGCAAAACAACCGCTTCCCGAGATGCTTTTCTCAGTATCGCCGAGCACGGCACTAACTTTTGGACTGTCCGCGGGTCCATATAAAGCCTTGCTAAGATCAACGTCATTAGCTTCAGTCTGCTCATTTGCACCGAACACACTCTTGGGATACCCGTCCTGCAATGCCTGCTGCTCAGTAATTCTTGGAATTCCCATGGCCATGTAAATATCGACCTCAGCAGTTTTCGGTGGAGTAAATGTAAATCCCAACGCTTCTAGGCAATTGCTCGTGGCAAGGGTTCGCGCCTGCTCAGCCACAGCGCTGGGATTAGCAAAATCTAGAGCTTTTGCGATGGAATTGGGATCAACCACCTTTGACGCTGGAATAAGGCCGTCCCCCTTGGTTTGCAGATTACCGGCAGGCGGTGCAGCCTGAGATGAACACGCAGTCGAAACAAGAGCAGCGAGTAATATAGCGACAACCGAAAATTTACGTGACATTAAATATGGTCCTTTAATAATCTAACTTTGTGCGAGTGAAAGTACGGGATCAGTATTCGCCGCCTTGATTGCAGGAAAAAGACCAGCCAAGAAGCCTACCAAAAGGCCCGCACCGAGACCTACGGGAATAACGAGTGGATCTATCACTGGAATCCAATGATTAATTGCAGAGATTATCGTCAAAGTATTTATTCCCAATAGAATTCCAATAACCGCCCCAATCAAGGCCGAAATTGTAGCTTCAACACCAAATTGGGCAATAATGCCAACCCGTGACGAGCCCAGGGCCATTCGAAGCCCTATCTCTCTTCGCCGTTCCATCACAGCGACAAGGAAGGTATTCATAATGCCCACGCCGCCGATGACTAGAGTTACAGCCGACATTGAAAGCATCAAAGTCTGTTGTTGATTATCTACAGCTTGTCTCAGAGTTGAGGGCTCCGGGGGGATTTCCGCCGAAACCAAGTCTGGTTGGGCAGGGTTCAATGCCACCGGCGCCTCTTGTCCAACTTGAGAAGCCGCCCCTGGGTCCACCCGGACAACGACTTTAGGCTGGATATCATCGCCCAGTTCGTCCGCTTCGGCATTGCCCAGCGGTATCAACACTGAGGAAAATAGGCTACCTGAGGGATCCTCGTCACCAATAACACCAATTATTGACACTGGGGCTGCGTCTAAGTACATCGTCATTCCGGGGACCCACTGCATTCCTAGACGATGCAGCACACCTGAGCCGATGAGGGCGACTTGGTCGTGCCGCTTTAAGTGCCCTTCATCGAAGACCCGTCCGTGTTGCAAAGCAACTCCGAGAGCACTTAGGGCTTGTGGAGACGCTGCCATAATCGGTGCCTGCACTCGGGAGAGTACGCTATTTCCATCGGATACCGCATTGATATCCGGGAGAACCATTGAAACCGTCTTCGCGCTCGATACATCGAGAACAAGTCCTGCCCCATCAACTCCGTTGAGCGCTCGAACGCGAGACATCCCTGGTGAAGAATCAAGGGCAACTATCGATTCGTAGTCATTGTCCGAAACCGATTGGTCCGTAAGCGTAATCTTTTGCGCTAGAAATTCGTTAAATCGATCAGAAAGTTGTGACGATACCGTGGCTGACAAGCCAACAGTCAGTACTAGGGACGCAATACCGAGGGAAACACCCAGGGCCGTAAAAAGGTTTCGACGAAGTCTAGAAAAGCTGGCTCTAAAAGCTTCGATAGACCCAATTTTAAGCCAGTGTCCGGGTGCAAAACGACGTCTCTTTGTGCCTGCGCGTGAGGCTTCTGAATTCGGTCGGGGTCCAGGCATAGATCCGCTTACGACGCCGTCGTCCACTTGAATCACTGCGTCACAGGCACTCGCCACAACCGGGTCATGCGTAACAATTATCGTAGCCTGCTCAGGGCCATTCAAGCCCCGCAGAATTTCAAGGACCTCAGCGGCCCGATGGCTGTCAAGATTTCCGGTCGGTTCATCACAAAGGAGCAACTTGGGCTTGGTCACAATTGCCCGAGCAATTGCCACCCGTTGTTTTTCGCCCCCGGACAAGGTTGCTGGGTAGCTGTCTCGCCGGTGCGAGAGGCCTAGCTGCGCAATGACCTCATCAGTTCGGAGCCTTCTCTCCCTGCGTCCGATTGAAAGATAGGTGAGTGGAAGTTCAACGTTTTCCCGAACTGTTTTATGCTCCACCAAATGAAATGCCTGAAATATGAATCCAACGTTCGCCAGACGAAAATTGGCTGCCTCACGTCGACTCATGCCATCAACCTGGCGGCCCGCAATGAAGAGCTCACCTGATGTCGGCGCCAACAATAGGCCAAGCATATTTAGGAGAGTACTCTTACCGGATCCTGAACGGCCCAAAACAGCAATCATTTGGCCAGATGGAATCTCGAAGCTGGCGTGGTCGACAATCGTTTCATCCGAAGTCCCAGTCCGAAATGTTCGGCTTAGGTCTTGGGCCCAGACAATCGGAGGGTTGGCAATTGAGGGTTTTGATAGATATGTGCGAGTCACGATGCCCTAGCAACGATAACTTTGTCGCCCAACTTAAGTTGGCCTTTCACCGTTGGCCTCACGGCATTATTGCCGTTTGCGCTAAACACGACTGCAACTTCGACGTTTGTTTGGGTGCCATCCGCGTTGGCTCGAGTGACGACGAGACTCGTACCTTTCGTCCACAGTGCTGAGGAGGGAACAACCAACTCGGCATTTTCAGTGCCTTTTAGTACGACGGTTCCTTCTACTTTGCCCACAGGCACCTTCACTCCGCCCGGCAGCGCTGCCCAAGCTACTTTCTGTCCCGCTCCACCGGAGGCCGGCGGGCTACCCTGAGAAGTGCTTGATCCGGAAGTACTCGGCAGCTGGCTCGCTGCGGTGCTAGTAGGTCCGTCTCTGAGCTCGAGTTTGGCTTGTTTCCCAGGGCCAAAAGACGCGACTGTGATTTCCTGTCCGGACGCAATAGCAGCTGGAATTTTGCCATCACGACCTGTACAGGATAGTCCCGTGCCACCGTAGCCAGCCTTGAAAAACTCATCTGTTGCGGCGACTCCGGATGTCGGAGGGTCGGAGATGATGGTGCTGGCACTGGGCAAAACTACAAAATATGTGGACGGTATTGCCCAAGTTCCCGAACTGCTAATGGGGAATCCCTGGTCGCGCAAAAAATTCTTCATCGCGGTAATCGTCCACTCAGTAACTTTTGGCGCCAAGTCGTTACCAACTAAATATCCAGTACGACCAAGGAAGTCATTAACGAGTTTCGCATCCGGGCCTTCGTCAGAGAGCTTCAGGTCTCTGTAAAGCGGAAATGCTCCAAATATTGAAATTACTGGCTGGCCGTTAAGTGTCGCAAGGAGCTTTCCCTCATTGATAGTCTCGCCAGCCGTCACGTTAACCGAAGTCAAGACCCTTTGGCCCTGCCCCGCGGGCAGATTGACAGTAATTTCGTTCGCTGGAGACGCCGTACACCATAATGTTATCGTTTGCTGGAGAACTTTCTGTTGAACTTCAGCAGAAATAATCGAAGGGGCTGGCGGCGCAGCTTCTGCTGCTTTTTGGGAAACAGTTCGGAACTGACCGACGCCCCACACCGCGCACAAGGTCAGCGCGATAGACGCTAGGACACACAGGGACAGAACAAGACCACGCCGTTTCACAGTTACCCACATCGTTGACGGAAAAGGGCGCGTTGTGCCGGGTCTTGTTAAAACCCGGCACAACGCGCAATGACTCCTAAGACCTGTATTGCCTAGCTATTAGCCCATGCAACAAAATCTGCCTTGTCATTCCTAGCGGTGCCCACGTTGGGTTCCGACCAACCTGCGGACAATACCTGAAGGATCGTCCGGGCGCCTTGGATCGTATCACCGAGATAAAATGCTTGTGCATTACAGGCATTTCGCCACGAGGTAACCTTGTCTGTCAACAGGCCGAGCGTCGAATATGACGTATAGCCTGACAGGGGAAGATTTGCCCCCTTGTACTGGTCTCCGTCGTAGACGCATACTGTCGAACTTTTGCATGCGCCAAGGTCCGCGGCATTTGCAGGTGCTGCAGCAGCCACACCCCCACCGGCCAAAACCAATGCCACGACACCAGCACTGATAATCTTCTTCATAATTTCCCCCAATTCCCGACCAGGTCGGGATCATAATTACGACCATTGACCATGAGTCAATAGAGTTCAGCGAGTGACTGACCTCACGTGAACTGTAGTAGGCGATGTATCGAATGTCAAAGACCGTGACATGGTTGTCACCATTTGTGTTTGACCCTCGCGGCCGTCTACTTTGCAAAGTTGTGCGGTCCGCTGTTCTATCCCTATATCACGCTGCGCCCATGAGCTTTCGAATTGCGAGTCCGCCAGAGACGCGTGTTGTCATCAACCTAAATCAAAGAGAAGCTTTCGGGCATATCACGGGCGTACTCAAAGGGCTCAGCTACCCCAGCTCTTCCATCAAGCGTGCGGGTCTCCCCCGGTTTAGTTGACTCCCTGTCAAAGAACCGGGGCGGACCCCTCGAGATTTCGACAATGCACGGGCGCTTCGTCTCTAGAGTGGAAGATCAGCCTTCGCCCCTCCCCGCCACTGATTCTCCGGGTTTAGCCGAATCTGCGTCCCATGAAGTTGGCTGACCTTGCCAGACCGACACCATCTTGTCGATATGGTCGGACAATCTTTCGAGCTGAGTAGCGTCTCCCCAAATTGACATGAAATCCGGGTCATTGCTCTTTGGTGGGTCCAGTACACTCCGAATCTTGACAGCAACTGGTACCCCTGTGCTAACTCCTGTCACAAGAGCGTGCTGCTGAGCAAGGCTAGGCAACTGATCAAGCAGAGCGCGAGAACTCAGCGCAGTCGCATGACGAAGCAGATTCTGATCCGCTTCGTGCGTCAGGCGATGAGCAATCACGGTGCCACACTGAGCAACGACAGTTTCGCTCAACTCACTCGGCCTCTGACTTGCCAACAGAAGCGACACACCAAACTTCCGGCCTTCCTTCGCGATCCTTTCAAAGACCGCAGTTGAGCGCGAGCCCACTCCATTTTGATCCCGCCTTGAAGGTATAAACCGATGAGCCTCCTCAAGCACGAGAAGAATAGGATGGGCGGCTCGCGGTTCGCTTCGAACGGCGAAATCGAAGATCAGTCTGCCTAACAACGAAGTCACGTTTTCGAGAACGTCACTTGCAATCAGGCTGAGGTCAAAAATCGTCACTGAGGGGCCACTACCGTGTTCAGACGACTGACTATGGAAGTTATCAGCGCCAGGCCACGGCAACCCACCAGCATCTTTGTCCAACGGGTTAGCTCCCATCAGCGCTTTCAAGTAA
Source organism: Arthrobacter sp. ERGS1:01 (assembly GCF_001281315.1). NCBI lineage: Bacteria > Bacillati > Actinomycetota > Actinomycetes > Micrococcales > Micrococcaceae > Arthrobacter > Arthrobacter sp. ERGS1:01. The sequence continues at coordinate 3,138,720 of NZ_CP012479.1, forward strand.
CTGCCAAGAGGGTCTTCGTGCTGCTCAACACGAGTAATGAAGTCATAGCGACCATCCGCCAGTAGCCGGCTAAGCCGCATTTGAAGCGTCGCTACGTACCCTCCCACCTTGTTGTCGTTGGCTTGTTCTAGTTTGATCCTGTTCGGCAAGAAGAAGTCGCAGAGTTGCTGAAGAGAGTAGTAGACCGGGGCGTCAAAGTCTGCTCCCGCCTCCGAGCTCCCGATCCCCAAAGCGCCAAAAGCTTCTAAGATTTGATGTCTCAGCTCGATGAACAGGCGCCCTAAAATGTCCTTCTGAACCGCGGAAAGGAGCGACCACTGTACATCCTGGAGGTTGGCGTCCTTGATTGACGCATCGATTAGACCCGCCATAGTCGACCATTGTATCGACGCGGCAGCTGGCGTATCTGGGAGAGCTTGATGGTGAATCAGTTCGCTCATTCCCTGAATCTGCTTGAATGCGGGACGCTCCGAATTCTTTGGGTCACCAAATATCTGCTCGATCAACAACATCGAACTCTGAAGCGTTTGAAGGCGCATGACTTCTACATTCGTTGAGCTCGAAGTCATGCGCGCGTCGGCCACGGCGCGCTGGAGAACAGGCGCTTGCACGCCCTCACCGGCACGAAAGAGCGCCAGGTGCTCTTCATTGTTCATGAACCAATGCGGTAAAAAGAGTCCGCTTTCAGGCCCCGGCTTGGGGCCCAGAACAAGAGAGCGGGTTCGCTTGCCCCTGGCAGTTTCCGGGGCGAACGACTGCGCATACTCACCGTTGATGTCAAAGATGACGACATGACCGTTTGGTATTTGATTCTCGAGCAGCCCATCCAAGACAGCCGTTACCGTACAAGATTTTCCCGACCCTGTGGATCCGACTATTGCGCAATGGTGGCCCAGAAGGAGGTTCGCGTCTAGGAAGACATCCTGCTCACTCGCGATTGCGGACGATCCCAAACGGACGACGGGCACATCATGAGGAACAAAAATGCTTCTCACTTCGTCTGGTGTAGCAACCCGTACAGGGGCATGTAGTGCCGGATAGGCCGTCAAGCCAGATTTGAATGCCACACCTTCGAATCGTCCAACGATTGAAGTCTCAAGTTCGTAGGAACTCTGGTCGTCTTCACTTAGAAGACCCCGGCTTTCCTGAGGCAACTTGCGAGGGTTAATATGCACACCAGTGACAATTGCAACAACCCGATGAGTCCCCGCTGGAACCGTTATGTAGGAGTTAACCACCCCAACAGTGTGAAGCCCATCCGGTCCAACTTTTGTGAACCCTTTTGCGCCGACGTCCAGATCGACTCGAAGCATCGTACTCGCCACTGACGTTACCCGACCAATGACACCAAATTCGTTCATACTGACGGTCCTGCGACGTCAGTACTACCCGTGGCATTCCAAACCATGCTCAACGACTCGATTAACTGGTTCACGGCCGCCGGCGCCGAAAAATTGCCACTGACCAGTGAGTCAGGCAATAGATCAGCGAATTTAGTGAACTCCCCACTTGCTCCTGTTAGGACGGCAATCCTGGAATCCTGCCCCGACGCCAGCGAGGCAATAGGAGTGCTTTTGAGAGATGCAATATCACATAGTCGTTTCCCCACCACCTCTGGATCGGAGATGACCTCTACCAAGGTGTCAGGTTCCATCACAGCCACCGGATCGACGACGAGGACGCCCATTCCAGGGTTCATTCCGAGGGCACGCAGTAGGATCCTGTTGATATGGGGATCCCAGTATCCGTATCCGACACTGATTATTGCGGTGTCAGGTTGCTGGACGGCATCACCGAGCAGGCGCATGAGGTCGGAGTACGGGTAGGCAAGCGTGTCTCCCTCTTTCGCAGAGGTGGGATAGATAAGGACAGACCCCTCGCTGGACTCGTCCTCGCCAACTTGAACTACTTCCAACGTCTCGATACCGCTTGCGGGGTCCTTCCCGGTAGTTGAGCGCCAGTTGAGGCTACCGTGAATTTTGTGAAGGTAGAGGGCATTGTCCGCACGTGCGACTACCTGCTGAGAAGTGGTTTCGACTCGATGGAAATCCAACCCGTAGTAAGCCAGATTGAGCTTTCGGTTGACCGTTCCACTGAATCCGTCAATATATGGATATCCAAGTTCATCAAGTGAACGCTCAATGACTAGGTCATAGTTAGTTGTGAATACCTTGGGCCGAGGCAGGTTTGAACGTCGACCGCGCACGATTTTAGAGAAAAAGGTCCTGTGGGCAGCAAAAGGATCCTCCTTCGAAGACTCCTCATCCGGCAGCCTGCAGGCAAACGCAAGCGCAGAGTTGATCTTTAGCCGGAGCGACCGGATGTCCTCAATGGCAAATGACGAGGCAAGTTGTTCTTCGCCAAAGGAGACAGACGAGAGTCCTGCATGCGAAGCAAAGGCGCTGGCAAGTTGGAGCGCATTGAGAAGTGTCTCGAGGTCCCCCTTGTCGGCCGGATTCAGACGTACCAGGATTGCTCTGTCAGTAGCAGTGACAACTCCACCCGCATCCCGAATGAGTATTTCAACCGAAACATTTGAGAGTTCCCTGATCTTAGGTGAACCTAAATGAAAGGACGCTCCGGCGCCAACGAGAACGACTAAATTATGCACTTGCAGCAGCGATGCCAAATGGTCGATCACGACTTGTCGGTCCCCATCAGCTACTCGCGATTTCACTACGCCCCCGATAACGAAAAGCCCAGCACCGCCATCTTCGAGAGTAACTGTCCCACCCTCATCGTTAGTCATCTAGACTCCCCCCAGTTTCCGCCTTGCGATATCAAAGATGTTAAATCACAGGTCATGTATGTCAGTCACCTCAACCGTACCTGACCGGAGCCCACCATTAACCTTGGCAACGATCATCGACCACTGCGCTGCAGTGACCATGCGCTATAACTCCAAGGGCGCGACATGAAGCCACGCCGGGCGTCCCGTACGAGGGGTTCGAGATTAGAAACGGGGCAGCGCCAGAAGGTTATCCGTCCAGACGCCATTGGCATTTGTCTTGAGGTACGGTGAACCGTTTTGGGGCCGGTACACACCCACGGCTACCCGAGACAAACCGTTGCTGACATAGGCCGAATTGCCAGCCGTATCGACCCACGTGACCATGGTGGGCTTGTCGCTATCTCCAGTCTTTCCCGTGCTTTCGTTACGCCACTTGTAGCGCGTGATGGAATCGTGCCCGGTGCCGTTTGCAGCAAGCCGGACGTGGGTAATCTGAATAGCCACGAGGACCCCTTCAGCCGAGCGGTGCTGGGCAAGTTGCTCAGCGTTGATTCCGCTTACGACCAACCATGACAGGAGGGTCTGACATTCTCGCACGGTGGCCGCTGAACGGCCGTAACCAATCGACGATCGCTACTAGGCTTACCAGATCAAAAACCGCAATTGGGCCCGCACATCCGCCACCCTACTGGTGAGTTTGGTCCAGTTGCTGCACGATCTTCTGGAGGCTGGTCCCGAGGGCGCCGGCGATCCGGGCTGTTTCAATGACATCCAAGCGCCGCTCACCGCTCTCATACTTGCTGACGAAAGACTGTTGGACACCCAGCTTTTCTGCCAAGTCAATCTGGCGGACGCCCGCCTCCAGACGAAGATGCTTCAGGAGTTCACGGAACTCCCGGTATTCCTCGCTATAGATTGATTTGTCCACATGGTCAGTCCATCCGGCCTTACTTAATATCCCAAGATCGGATATGGTTTTGATGAGGGCTGATTCACCCTGAATTTGCCCTCCATCAGGCGGAACGAAATTGTGAAGAGGTGGCGTACATGAGCGGCGGCGACGGGTTTATCTACAGGCAAAACAGTGGCATTCTGGAAAGCGTTGGACGGTCTGCGCAGACCACGACCCAGCGACTTTTCCACATGGCCTTCTCAAAAAGGCGCTCATACTTCATAATGAACGCCAGCTATGCGGCCAAGCCCACTACAACGGATCTATCGTCTCAAAGTCACCATCGTGGCTTTGCTGTCCTTGGGTCTCGGCCTCGGCCTGCAGGTGGTGGCGCTCCACAGCCGTGACATCGCACCTTGGCTGAATTTCTTGCCACTCTCAGAGATCGGCGGCACACTCTTTGCCGCCGGTCTCTTTGGCATTGCCTGGGACTACTTTGACGGCAAGGACAAAGAAGGTCGCGAAGACGAACGCATTCGACGGCTACTGACGGAAGCCGCCCCAGATTTCCGTGATGCCGTAGTTCGTGGCTTCGCCGTCGAGAGCGACGACCTGAAGCGCGTGGCCACGCCCGAGCTGCTCGACAGCATCGCCGGCAATGTTCTGGCGCTGCGGCTCGGTGACCGCACCTTTGCCGAGGAGGTCTACGCTGACATCCGCGATCAGGCCATTCGTGCCCCTGAGCGCTGGCACGACGTTGACGTGCAAATTCGCCTCTCACCTATAGGTGAGAGGAACGCCGTTGGCGTTCCTCGATTCGTCGTTACGGTGAAATGGGAGTACACCGTCGTACCGACCCACGAGACTCAGCGTTTTGCCTGCGTCTCAGACAAAGAAGAGTTCCGCGACCTGCTGACAGACATCCCTGCGACCCTTGTCTGGTTCATGACACCGGCTTCCGGGTTCGATGCCGCAGACAAGGAATCGTACGAGCTCGTTCATTACGCCGTGGACGGCGACCAGCGCGCCATCCGTCGGACTGCACGCAAAAGCGGGCAGACCTACACGGTGAGACTCGGTCGCGAAGTCGTCGAGGCTGCGAAGCCAGTGCGCATTTCATTCACCTACCGGACCGTGACGGCGCAGTCAGGTCATCTACTTCATTTCGATATTGTGCAACCAACGAAGGGCCTGAGCGTGACACTGGACTATAGCAACACAGACGTAAGCCAGGTCAAGGTCCTCGATCTGATCGCCAGTAGCAAACAGGCGCGAGTGGAGCGGACTCCTCTATCCGTGCCGGGCAAAACTGTCAGTGTCGACTTCGACGGATGGGTCTTTCCACGAACCGGGATCGCGTTTGTGTGGGTCCTTAGTGATGAGCAGCAATAGCTTTCCGCTTGGCCGACCTAAGAACGAGCCCGTAACAATCTGACTGAAAGTACCGTCATCAGCCCGACGAAAAACGCGTTGATTCGCCCACACTTTGACGAGACAAACGGTCAAAAACCTGGCTCGAAACTACCGAAGTAGAAGAAGCCGCCAAATGCGCTCGACAACCGCTATGATCAAGCTCACAACTTGGGAATGGAATTTCCCGCCGCCATAGACAAGGGGATTCCACATGACGGGACATATACAGTTCTTCCTCCGAAGTGAGGCTGTGCTCGGCGCGCTTACCTCACTTTCGAGCGCAGATGATCTTGTCTTCTATTGTGGTGCAGGTGTGAGCATCGATAGAACAGGGCTCTCCTGGTCACAGCTCCTCAGCGAACTATTCAAGGAATCCAAAGATCACGGACGGAAAAACCGCGAACGAGATCACAAGGCTATCGATTTCCTACTCAAAAACCTCAAAGACGAGGAGCAGCGCGCTTCGATCCTCACGGAGTATTTCACAGAAAATGGCGCTACAGATACAAATGAGTATCTTACTTCAAAACTCCAACAAATTCTTTATGAAGAAAATGGCTGGAGTGAAGGAAACTTACTTAGCAACCTAGTACGGCTTGCAATTGTAGCAGCAATGTACAAGAAAAGTGTGACGATCCTAACGACAAATTATGATGTTTACATCGAAGAAGAATTTATTCGAGTGTGTAAAGAAATGAGTGATAAGGCCAATCAAGCCGGCGTCACTGTTCGATACCCAGGACTAGAGAGGCTAATTTCTCCAAAATTGCCCTCCAATTCAACATGGACTCCACGTAAAATCCAGGACGCCGTCAAGACCAAATCAATAGTCCGAATCGTATACCTCCACGGCAGAGTTGGTCGCCCAGGTACCGCCACTGAAGGGACAGTTGTTCTAGACGAGAACAGCTATTCGATCTCCCGTAATACAATTACCGACAAGATAAAGGAATATATCGACGGTAAGTCATTGCTTGTAGCGGGCGCCAGCCTTACGGATGGTCCGCTTGTTGAAGCCCTTGCTTTAACTAAAACAAAAGACGCAACCAAACAAAACCGATTTGCGTTGGTACATCCGACAACCACGCTTGATCCTCTAAACTACGACTGCAATTTTTCAATTAAAGATGCGATCGAAAGAATAACTCAAGATGACGTCGATCGGTTACTTGGGTACCGTGGAAAACATTTAGGTATTCACATTCTCCATCCTATGTCACATTCCCAAACTGCACAATTTATCGAAGAATTGAACCTAGCCCTGGTTCTTCACGGCAGAAGAACCAATCGAGAATATCGAGACAATATTGGAATCTCTTACGAGCAACGTCTTTTTCAATGGCAAACCGAGTGGGAAACTAATAGACCCAATCCGGAAGAAGCTCATCAAATTCTTCAAGATGCACTCAAAATCAAATTTCGGAAATTTTGCCCCAAAAGGAAAATGAAAATTCATTCCTTAGATTGGAAATCTGGGTTCGAATTAAACCTGGATCAAGCAACCGGACCTTGACACTATTTGCAAACTCTACCGGACCTCTTCTCGTGGACGATGACCTACTCAGAAAGGAGCCAATTTCAACAGAGTCTTCAAATGCCTCTGTAGTGACCTTCCTTCAAGGCCGCCCTCTACTACAAGACCTATCGGACCTTGGACTCGGTGGACGTCCAGCTTCAAGATGGAGATCCTTCTTCTCCGTTCCAATATTGTTGAATATCAAAAAGGAATACGACGGCAAGTCATACACCGGAAATGTTCCCGTTGGTGTTATCACACTTGCAGGAATTGAAGAAGCAAAACTGGACTATAGGTTCCATAGCCTCGATCTTTCAGAGATCGATAAACTAAAGACTACATTGGTCGCAGTTGGACGGTCCGTCCTGCGCCGAACCCTTGACTCCACTTCACCCCTCTGCTATAATTCGCACATTGAACTAAATGGGAAAACCACAATGATTGGTCCAAATTTTGATAGAGAATCAAACAGTGAAAGGCAACATGAGGAATTAGATAGTGTAACATTAGCCTCAGTGGTATCCTCTAAAGAGCTAGTATCCACTGAAGAGGCAGGTTCTCGACAGCAAGGAGATGAGTCAGTTTTGGCAAAAGAGCTCGGTGGTACGTCAGTCGCGGTCTTAGAACGTGGGCGACGAATCAAGCGACTGGAAGAAATCGCTAAAGACGCTGCTGACATTAATGACCGAGAGAACGCTCTGGAAACAGAGTATCTACTTGAGGCAACGTTAGATTCCTGACCTAATTAGGTCGGAGTGAAGAATGCCTAATTTGTTTTTTTGATTAGCTTGTTTTGATAATCATTGATAATTCGCTAACTTGGAACTGAGTATCTAAAGTTAGCGAATTTTTGTGCTTTAATTCCGATTGGTTATTCCGATCACATGCAACCACAACGAACAGCTGCCCTGACCATCCATATCGCGCCTCTGTCCTGCAGTTATTAATTTGCCCAATTCCTGGATGCCAAATTTATTTCGATTACCAGTCGACTTTAATTTATTCGTCACACTTAGCTATATTATATTACTTTGCCAGAGGTTCATGACATCACTACTTCTTATACGATCAAGAAATTTTTCTCTTGAGCCATTGAAGTTATTGGTAGCCGCTAGTTGTAGCCGGAGCCAAGTAACCTGTTCATCTGTAAAAGGCGCCCGGTATCCGAGAAGGCTTGTGATCTCATCGAGTGTGACTTCATTGCCGACCATCACCATCGCCTGACCGTAGTCGGTTACATATCTGGCCAAAGCTTCCGCCAGGACTGCGTAGCGCCAGAGTGCTGTCGCGGCAAATTCTTCGGCTCGAGTTGTCTGCCCGTCGCTGCTGGCCCGTTCGCTCGCCAGCAAGTCTGCGCGCAGGGCGTAGGCCGTTGAGAACAAGCGAGCCTCAGCTTCACGCTTGTCCAGTGATTTTCCACCAGCCGCGGCAAAGTCATTGAGAATTGCGCCGTCGGGACGTCGTCGAGGCCTGACTCTGACGCGAATACGCCGATCCTGCTCGAATCGATAAATTTCAGCCGCCAACTCTTCAAGCGCGGATCGTTCCCAGTGCTTTCGCCATGTTTCTCGGTCTATGCCCATGGCATCTGCGGCAGCGTCCCTGCGGTCACGCTGCCGCTGTCCGCGGGTTCGAGGGACAAGTCCCAAGTACAGCCGGACGGCTTCACCTGTGGGTCCCTCACCCAGCTCAGCCGCTGCTTCCTTTAGCACTGCCATCATGCCAATCGCTAGGTCAGCCTTGGCCGGTCCTCGAACCTCGGTTTGCACAATGGCGAGCGAACTCAGGCTAGGAACGTCAGGAATCCGGCTTGGCGAGATCCCATGTTGCCCAAGAACGACCAAGTCAGCGAGCAGTTCTTGGACGTCTGGAATGGCAGATGCGTTCATAGCCAACAATTACCCGACTTTTGTCCGAAACGATACCCCCTTTCTGTCCACCCCCTCCGAACAGACTTGTATCAAGCCCCGAAACGGCACAGCAACCGCTTTGGGAAACACGACAACTTCAACGGAATGGACCAAGATCATGTCTGACCTTATTCGTCGCCCCGGAGGCGACGCATCACCTTTCTCCGCACCTGGTGGCTTTACTCGTCCCGAAGCCAAGGGCTTGCAGCGCCGCCAGAACAACGAGATTGCCAATGGACTCGTCACCGCAGCCCGTGTCCAGTCGGCCGGATTTGTCGCCGCGACCGGTATTCAGCTTTCGGCCATGCTCAGCCGCGAGGCCCAGTTCCTGTCCGACGGCGACCCTCGGACGGCAGAACGCCTGAACTACATTGCGGATTCCTTTGCCGAGTATGCGGCGCTGGAAGTCCGCCGGTTTCAACGGTAGGTGATCACCATGGAATCGATCTTCCCTCGCCGACTCAAGCCCCGCTCGCCTTCGGACAAACTCGACACGCAGAACGAGGATGCCGTCCGCTTGCTTATCAGCGGCGTGACGACGCTGGTCGATGATCTGGAGGCTCATGCCGCTCGTATCGAGGTGACAGCGCCGGCTGCCGCCCGCCATTTGAGGGTGACCGCTCAGCAGCTCGCAAGCCTCACCTTGGCTGCGGTCGAAGCATGGCCGAAGGTGACAGGCTAGCCATGTTCTGCTTGCACATATTGGTTACCGCCGTCGGTATCGTCGCCGTTTCTGGGTTCGTTTCTTGGGCACGTTCCGCCCTGGACCGTGACAGGCCCAATGAGTCGCGGCTCGACAGCATTCAAAGGGTTGAGCGTGAAGCCGAAGCTGCAACTGCACGTCTTCGGGTTGCCTACGAGCGTGCTGTCCGGCAGATACGCCATATCCGCCGAGACTGATCAAAATCGGTCATTACGTGCCGACCACCAGCGTGGCCATCAGGCATGGAGCCAAAGTGGATGTTGTTCATTCCACATCACATTTTCCGTTGTGAAAGTCGCCGCTCACAAGATCATTTCGACCTCTGTTAGCGGCCGTCCGGTCGCCCTGTCGGATCGGTAACGATTGGCAGCGATTGGACGATTTACGAAACCGTTCACTTGGTTTTTAGTACAGACAGAGCATCGCGCTAACGCTGCCAAATCCCCACCAAATGAAGGTCATCTCGCAGCCTCTCGCGCCCAAAACAGCTCAGAAAGGAGCACTCAGCAATGGATACCCAGCACCAAAAGGACAAGTCCAGCGACGCAACTACTGTTGCCTATCCGGACCTGCATCCCTCCCCCACGGCAGACCGCGGCCCCGTACCGGCCATGCCTGGCGGCCCAACCGTCCAGAGTACATATTCCTGCATCCTGGCCGATCCACCGTGGGACGTCGATCAGAAGGGCAAGCTTGGCGCCGAGCGCCACTACGACCTGATGACGCTTGAGCGGATCAAGGCCATGCCTGTCGCGTCCCTTGCCGCACCGGATAGCTGGTGTTTCCTGTGGGTCACCAACGGTACCCTGCGGGCCGGCTATGACGTCCTGGAAACGTGGGGCTTCACGCCGCGCGTGCCCTTCACCTGGATCAAACCTAAGTTCGGTCTCGGTAATTATCTGCGGCACGCCTCAGAACACCTGTTGGTCGGCACGAGGGGACATGTGAAGCCGAACTACCGCAGTCAGCCGACGTGGATGTTCGCGCCGGTCCAAGACCACTCACATAAACCGGAGGAGTTCTACGCCCCGATCGAGCGCCTGTGTGACGGCCCCCGGCTGGAACTGTTCGCCCGCCGCCACCAGCCAGGTTGGGACGCTTGGGGCAATGAAATCGACAGCCAGATCAGCATCCCTGGCTACCCCGTTCCCTCAGACGCCATGCGACCGACGACGGCAGAGAAAGAGGGGATCCGCCATGGCAGATAAGCCTGCACGCAGCCCAATGCGCTGGCTATTTGACGGGGCACTGCTTCTCCTCGGCGCGGCACTCGCCCTGAATTGGGCCTTGTGCCTGTTCGCCCAAGTCTGGCTCGGGCTGGTCATCATCGCGGTCGTCGCCGTAGCCGTCACCGGCATTGTCAACTGGTGGCGGCTGTGGCGAAGACGCTGGTAGGCCGCCGGGCAATTGCCGGGAAGACGAATCATCACTTTTACAACGGGAGGAGGATCAGCAATGGGAAAGCAATCACGACGAAGAAGCACCAAGCCCGAAAGACGGCTGCGGGTGCGCAGCATTCGCCAAGATCCGCCCGACCTGGAACGGCTGACCACTGCACTCCTCGATATGGCCCTGCGCCAAGCCGCCCAGGAGAAGCAGGCCCAAGAAGAGCGGCGAGAAGCCGACCGGAAAGCCCGGCAGGAGGCGCCCCATGAGTAGCCCGGCCGTATCCACGTTGGTCTGGCGTCAACTTCACTGGCCCCGCCCGCTCCTCCCCGCGGCAGTCACAACCTTGGCCCGCTTCCTGGCATCCAACCGCCTTCACGGTCACGTGGTCTGGGAAGTCCGGGCTCACCATGGCGTGATCCAGTATTTTGTTGGGACAAATCCGGAACAGGCGCGGAGATTCGCCTACGAGCTCCGTCAACTTTTGCCCGGCGTTGTGCTCACGTCAACAGGGACCAGACCATCGGTTACCAAAGTGGCCAGTCTGCGCTTGTCCCCCACCTCGCTGGCCGCCCACATCGGCGATGCCGAAACCGTGGCCAGAACAATGCTGGCTGCCCTGTCGGCCGCTCGTTTCGCCGATGACCAGCTGGTAATGCAAGTGGTCATCGGCGCCGGCTACAGCCCCACCCTGTCAGATAACCAGGACAACCCACTGGCGCCGTGGTGGAACCTCCTGACCGTCGGCCGACGGCCAGCGCCACGAAACGTTGCCGCCCGCCTCACGGCCAAGGCCAATCAACACGCCAGTGACGCGGTCGTTAGAATCGGTGTGACCGCAGAGACGCCGGCCAAACGGCAGTCGCTTGCGCTGGGACTACTGGGCGCCATTGCCACTATCGAAGGCCCGGGCCTCAGGGCAACCTTGGTGCCGGATCGGGCGGTGAACCTCAACCTCGCCAGAGCGCCGCGCCTGTTCTGGCCGCTACGACTCAGCGTCGACGAACTCGGCGTTGTTCTGGCACCACCACTCGGCAGCAGCGACCTGCCGGGACTGCCACCACTTCACCCTCGCCACCTGCCGGCCTCTCCGGCCGTCGATTCCAAGCAGCGAATCTTTGCCCAAGCGACCGCTCCCGGGCCACGGCGGCATCTGGGCATCGGACCGGACGATGCTCTTCGGCACTGCGTATTTATTGGGCCAACCGGCAGCGGTAAGTCAACGGCCCTGCTCAACACCATCGTGGGCGATATGTTTGCCGGCCGATCGGTCTGCGTCATTGACCCCAAGCATGATCTCATCGATGACATCCTGGCCCGCGTGCCAGAAGACCGCCGCGAAGACGTCGTCGTTCTTGATGTCAGCGACGAGGCGCCGGTCGGCTTCAACCCGCTGGACAGCTCGGGGCGAAACCCCGATGTTGTTGTTGACGGCATTCTGGCCGCCATCAAAGACATCTTCGACGGCATTGGTCCCCGCAGCCAGGACATCCTGCACGCCTCCTTGTTAACGCTGGTGCGGGCCGGCCACCACACCTTGGCCGACATACCGCAGCTCCTCAGCGACCCAGCCTACCGACGCCCGCTCACGGCCGCACAGGCTGACGATGCCGTCCTCGCCGGATTTTGGGCATGGTACGACGGACTCCGACCAGAAGCCCAGGCGTCAACCACGGCACCACTGCTCAACAAGCTGCGCGTCTTCCTGTTGCGCCCGCAACTAAACCGCATCCTGTCCCAAGCCGCTCCGCGATTCCGCATCAACGACGTCTTTACCAAATCGCGCATTCTTCTCGTGCCCCTGAACAAGGGACTTGTCGGGGCCGAATCAGCAGCCCTGCTCGGGTCGCTTTTGGTAGCTGAACTATGGCAGTGCATCCTGGCCCGGGCGGCCGTGCCGGCCAGCCAGCGAATGCCAGTGATCATCACTGTTGACGAAGTCCAGGACTATTTGAAGATCGGTGATCTGACCGATGCCTTGGCTCAGTCCCGATCAATGGGTGTTGGCTGGCAGCTGGCCCACCAGTATCGCAAACAACTGTCGGTTTCCATGGCAGCGGCCATCGACAACAATGCCCGCAGCAAGGTCGCTTTCACCCTTGAGGTTGATGACGCGAGAGCCATGGCTGCTATGGCGCCTGAGCTGGAGCCGGTGGATTTCCAGTCTCTCGGGCAGTACGAGATCTACTGCAATCTGGTGGCAGCCGGGCAGCCGTCCGGCTGGGCCTCGGGCAGGACGCTGCCGCCACCGATCAAGATTAGTGATCCGGATGCCATCCGGCGTCGAAGTCGAGCCCTCTATGGACCAGAGGAAACCAAGCCGCCACCAGCCAGCGCTGCCGCGTCACCCTCATACGAAAAACCATTAACGCAACCGCCGACAACCTCACCCGTCGGCAGAAAAAGGAGGATGGACGATGAATGAAATTGAACTTGACGACGACCACTCGGAGACTGAGGAGTCTACGGACGATAGTCCGGCCGCCCATCCGACCGCGTCTGTGACGGTGGTCGAACAGGCCCCGAAGTCCGCGCCCGATCCGACGTTACAGCTAGGGACTGATCCTCCCTTTGGGAGGACAGATGCCAGCTCAACCCGGACCGGAAAGCACCAACGCCAGCAAATCCTGGCCCACCTCACCGAACGCGACCGAAGTATCCTGCTCGGCCTAGCTGCCCACCGCTACCTCACCACCACCCAAATCCAACGGCTCTACTTCTACAGCCACAAAAGCAGCATTGCCGCAGCACGCGCCGCTGTCCGAGTCCTCGCCCGCCTCCACAGCCATACCCTGATCATGCGCCTGCAACGGCGGGTCGGCGGCTTCGACGGCGGCTCCAGGGCATATATCTGGGCCGTGACCGACACCGGCGAGAAAGCCATCGGCGACCTCAAGAACGTCAGCAGTAAACGTCGCCGCTACGACCAGCCCTCCACCCAATTCCTGGACCATGTCCTGGCCATAACCGATACACGGTTGGAAATAATCGAAGGCGACCGAACTGGCGCCTTCACTATTGTTCAGACACAAATGGAACCGCAGTGCTGGCGACCGTATTTAAACCGCCACGGCCAAGCGACCCACCTCAAACCCGACCTCTTCATCGTGACCCAAACGCCCGACTATGAGGATCACTGGATGATCGAAGTCGACCGCGGCACCGAGCATCTGCCAACGGTCCTGCGCAAGTGTCACGCCGTCCAGCTCTACCACGACCGGGGCATTGAACAAGAGCGAGCAGGGGTCTTCCCACTGACCGTCTGGGTCGTTCCGGACGCAGCCCGACGCCTCAAGATCGAGGCTGCCATCACCGCCACGGCAACGCTCGACAACGAGCTATTCAGGATCATCGAGCTGGACAATCTGACGCGGCTGATCGCCGGCGGCGGCACCCTGAACGGACCGAAACCGGGAGGGCACCACTAATGGAGAAACAAGAATACATTCGCCCGCCGCAGTCCGACCCCGAACGACTGAACTGGCCACCAGGCACCCCCTTCATCTACGTCACCTCACTTGCCGACTATATGGACAATGTTCGCCACTCTGCCTGGATCAGCGCCGACCAGCAAGCCGACATGTTGCAAGTACAGATCGAGGAGCTGATGGCCGCCTCCCCCGATCTGAAGGCTGCCCAGCCGGGTGTGCCCGGTTGGTTCATCGAGGACAATCGGGGGTTTTACGACCTTGGCCTGTACTTAGGGACAGATCTCGATGAGATTTCGCGGATCGGGCGAGGCATTGCCTTCAAAGGTGAAGCGTTCGCAGCGTTCGTCGTGGCCCATGGTGCTGGGCCGGATGTCATGGACGAATTCACTGACTGCTACCAAGCCACATTCATCAACGCAGAAGTATGCATTGACGCATTTCTGGAATCCATGGGGTGGCAGCAAGCCTTCAACGCTTTTATTACTGATCAAGGCATTGAAGGGCTCGTCCACTTCGATCGGCGGGCCATCTGGCGGGCCTACACCGAGGCCTGGGAGGTTCTGGAAACCAGAGAAGGGGTCATCCATGTCTTCAGCCGATAGTTATCCACAGCAGCCTGCTAAGGACAACGGGGGTCAAAAGAGGCCCTTTGAAAGCACCTAATTTTGACCGTTCCAATCCCGGCGAAGAAGAGCTACAGTCAGAGCTGCCTAACCGGAGAACACAAATGACTACACCCACCATCACCAGCGCCTACGCCACCGCCGACGAACCCATCGCCGACATCATCCACGTCAATGAAGACAAGTCACTGGACTTCACCCACATGGACGACAGCGCGCCAGCTGGCTCACGAGCCGTCCTCTATCTGCGGGTCTCGTCCAAAGGCCAGGTCAACACCGACTACGACCCAGAGGGCATCTCCATCCCCGCCCAACGTGAGTCCTGCCTACGCAAAGTCGAGCAACTCGGCCTCACCGTCGTCACCGAGTACATCGAGCCCGGGCGCAGCGCCACCGAAATGACCAAGCGCGTTGCCTTCCAAGAAATGCTGCGCCGGGTCCGGGCCGACCGCGACGTCGACTACATCGTTGTCTACAAGCTCTCCCGTTTCGCACGCAACCGCACCGACGACGCCATCGTCATGGCCGACCTCAAGAAACGCGGCGTCACCCTAATCAGCGCCACCGAAAGCATCGATGCCAGCCCCGTCGGCCAGCTGATGCATGGACTGCTCGCCGCCTTCAACGAATACCGCTCAGCCGAGGATGGAGCCGACATCAAATACAAGATGGCCCAAAAGGCCAAAACTGGCGGCACCATCGGCAAAGCCCCTGTTGGCTACGTCAACGTCCGTGAATTCTTCGAAGGGCGCGAGGTGCGCTCGGTCGCCGTCGATGAGATTCGCGGCCCCCTCGTTGCCCAGGCCTTCGAGCTGTATGCCACCGGCAACTACACCTTCGCTGACCTCTCCGAGGCCATGGAAGACCGCGGCCTGACAACCAAGGCAACTGCCCGGCGCCCGTCGAAGGCGATCGCTTCAACGTACTTCTCCCGACTGCTTCGCGACCGCTACTACGTCGGCGTCGTCACCCTCGGCGGCGCCGAATACCCCGGCCGTCACGAGGCCCTCGTATCCGATGAGCTGTTTGAAAAAGTCCAGCACCTCCTCGACAGCCGCGGCGTGTCCGGTGAACGACGCCGAATCTATCACCACTACCTCAAAGGCACGCTGTACTGCGACAGCTGCCATAAACGGGGCATCGTCCACCGGATGGTCATCCAGCGGGCCGTGGGCAGAAATGGCACCGAATACTTCTACTTCTTCTGTGCCGGCAGGACATCCAAGGACTGCTCCTCCAGCCATATCAGCACTGCCCTGCTGGAAGACGCGGTCATCAAGGAATATGCCAAAATACAGCTGGCCCCCGACTTTCTCGCGCATGCCCGGAAAAGTATTCGTGAAGCTCTCAAGGCCAAAGAGATGGCCAACCATCTGCTCCGGCAGCAGCTGGCCTCAACCCTCCAGGAGTGCGATGCCAAAGAGGAAAACCTGATTGATCTTGCCGCCGACGGCACACTCGCCAAGGACAAGATACGTACCCGACTGACGGAGATTGAACGTCAGCGCACTCGCATCCGCGAGCAGTTGGAGAGCATCGACTCGAACCTCGAAGCCGGCGCCCGCTACCTCGAGACCTACCTGGACCTGTTAGAAGATCCAGAGGCCCTCTATAGGGGCGCCACTGACGAAGAACGACGGCAGCTCAACCAGTCCATCTTCGTGAAAATCCTTGTCGAAGAAGGCGAAGTGCCGACGCCTCACCTGACGGAGCCTTTGGCAACACTCCTTGCCGCACAGGCCGGCTACAGAGCCTTACGAAGCGGTTCAAGCCGCCAGGATGCCATCGCCACAGCCCAGACACACCACGCCTCACACAGCGAGACGAAAAAGGGAACCACCCGACTCGGTGCTTCCCTTTTCGTGTCCGTAGAAGACTTACTCGACGCCATCGACAACGCCGATGTTTCGAATACGGCCACTATGGTGGAGCTAAGGAGATTCGAACTCCTGACCTCCTCGATGCGAACGAGGCGCGCTACCAACTGCGCCATAGCCCCGTGATGGTGGTTACACCATCAACGATTTCTAGATTATGCCCATCCCCGGCAAGATTCCAAACTGACACGCGCGCTACTGCCGGTCTTGGAGCCATTCGCCAAATTCGACGCCGCCCACCGCCGCATCGGGCACCAGGTTCTTTCCCGCCCGCAGGAACGTGCCGAATGCTCCGGGCAGCCGCACTGCGGTCACCACGCCGCGCCGGCCCGTCACCGATTTCCACTGCTCCGCCAGCACCTTCATGGTCCACACCGAAGGCCCGCCTGCCTGCACCGAGTGGTGCTCCGGCGCCCCGGGGGCCAATCCCGCAACGGCCTCGTCAACGAGCACCCGCGCCACATCCGACGTCGAAATCGGCTGGAAGGACACACCGCTGAACGCCGGGATCAAGCCGACCTTGGCTCCTGCGGAAAACAATCCGGCCACCAGATTGTGGAACTGCGTCGCGTAAACCACCGTGGTGGCCATGCCCGAGGCCTCGTAGCTGCGCGCCCGTGCGGCCTGCACCTGGTAATACCCCATGGTGCACTCGGCCGCGTTGACGATGGTCAGCAGCACACACCGGGACACGCCGGCGTGCGAGGCCGCCGCCAAAACCGCCACGCTCGTGGACGGCAGCGCCTTCAACGCGGATCCCGTCCGGGCATCCAATGTCTCGACCAAAACGTCGACGCCGGCCAGCGCCTCGGCTACGCCACGTCCGGTCCGGAAATCCGCCTCGAGGTAGGTGGCACCATGGACCCTTTTCGCGTCGCCGTCCACGGGCACGTGCCGGCTCAGCGACCGCACCGAATAGCCGCGTGCCACGGCATCCTGCACCACCGCGCGTCCAGCGGTGCCCGTCCCTCCGGCAACAGCAATGACAACCATGCCCCGACCCTACCCCGGGCCAGTCCAGAACAAAAGATGCTACAAACCGCGGGCACCAACGGACACAAAAATGGCCGGACCCGAAGGTCCGGCCATCCATGGAAAATTCTTGGGAAAAAGCTATGCGCGGCGGCGCTGCAACACGACGTCCAGGTTGGTCAGCCCGTGTGCGGCCTTGCCGGGCTTGGCTGCAACGGAAGTCTTCTCCGTGGACTCGGCGGCGTCCTTGGTGTCCTTGGCGGCGTCTTCCGAAGCGGCATCGGCGTCAGCCTTGCCACCCTCCACCACAACGGGAACGGACGGTCCTACCCCGACACCGGCCTGATCGGCCTTGATCGAGGTCCCGGCGGATTTGGGCGCCTCGGGAACCTCCAACGGGGCTTCCTTTGACGCTGCGCGGGCAGCCGTGACGTAACCCGGCTTGGGCACCTCCACGGGTTCCCAGGTCTCGCCGTCAAGCTCACCCTCGGCCAAAGTCTGGGTGTGGGCCAGGATGGCGTCAGCCGTGCCCTTCGCGGCCACACGCAGAGCGGCGTTACGCAATTCCTCGGCGGTCAGCGGTTTTTGCACCGGGGCAGGCTCGGCACCCTCGGCGCCGTCGAACAGCACGGTTTCCCGGGGAGCCGGAGCGGCACTGGAGGCACCCGCGGACCTGGCGTTCGCCGTCGCACGCGCCTCGGCTGAAGCCTGCCAGGCGGCACGTCGAAGGTTTTGGTCGCGGACAGCCACGGAACGCAGGCCGGCCAGGACGGCGGCAAACAGGACCAAAGCGGTCCAGGTCAGCGCTGCGGAGCCAATGTTGAACACGTTCAAGGCCCCGGAAATACCAGCCGTCAGCAGGGCAAGAAGGCCCACTACCGCGATTGTTGTGCGTCCCCAGCGGATATTAGACGGTGCAGGGCTGTGAACGGGCATGGCGGATGACTGTCCCGGCTCCACGAGAGTGTGGGCGTCGGAAGTACTGCTTTCCATTGACGTCTCCTGCAACTGCTGGGTTTGGCGTGCCGGCTGCGGCGTGGCAGTCGTTTCAACCACCAAAACATGGTTACGCGTTGGGCGCATCCACGGTTCAACCCTAGAGGGGAAATATGTCCCAACTGGCATTACTGCCGGTGTGTCGCAAGGTGACACCAGATTTCCTGCAGTTAGCGGTTTGCCAGCCACCTGGGGAGAATTCCGCCCGGAACCTCCTCGGCCGTCAACGCGAAGCTGCGATGATCGGCCCACTCCCCGTTGATGTGCAGGTAACGGGGACGCAGCCCCTCATCCCGGAAGCCAAGTTTCTCCACCACACGCAGGCTGGCGGCGTTTTCGGGCCGGATGTTGATCTCCATCCGGTGCAGGCCCAACGTCTGGAAGCAGTGGTCCGTCACCATCGCCGCGGCGGTCGGGGCAATGCCGCGCCCGGCCCGCCCCTGATCCACCCAATACCCCAGGGTGGCCATCATGGCCGAGCCCCACATGATCGAGGAAACCGTCAGCTGCCCCACCAATGCGGGCTTGGCTTGGTGGGGCACGCGCTCGGTGATGACGAACGGCAGCGCAGTAGCGTCACGGGCCTGGCCATTCAGGGCCCGCACCATGCCGCCAAAGGTTGGCAGATCACCCTGCCCCACGGGGTTGGACGCCTCCCACGGTTGCAGCCAGGCGGCGTTGCGGGAGCGCACCCGCATCCATTCAGCCCTGTCGCGAAGCTTGATGGGGCGCAGGATCAAGTCACCGGATTCCAGAGTCACCGGCCAAATGGCCTGGCCCCACATGGGCCCTACTTCTGCAGGTCTGCGGTGAACTCGCCCAGCCATTCACGCAGGTCCGCGCCCAGATCTTCGCTCTCGCAGGCCAGGGTCACCACCGCCTTCAGGTAGCTGAGCTTGTCACCGGTGTCGTAGCGGCGGCCGCGGAACACGACGCCGTACACGCCCCCGCCGTCACCTTCACGGGTGGCGAGGGTCTGCAGGGCGTCGGTCAGCTGGATTTCGTCGCCGCGTCCCGGAGGGGTGTTCTCCAGTACTTCAAAAACGGCCGGGTGCAGCACGTAGCGGCCGATCACGGCCAGGTTGGACGGAGCGTCCTCCACAGCCGGCTTTTCCACCAGCTGGTTGACGCGTACGTAGTCTTCGCCTTCGATGACCGTCATGTCGGCGCAGCCGTAGGCGGAAATCTTGTCCATGGGCACCTCGATCAGCGCCACCACGGAGCCGCCGGTGCGGGCCTGGACGTCGATCATGGTGGTCAGCAGCTCATCGCGCTCGTCGATGAGGTCATCGCCGAGCAACACGGCGAAGGGCTCGTCGCCCACGTGGGTCTTGGCGCGCAGCACCGCGTGGCCCAGGCCCTTGGGATCGCCCTGGCGCACATAGTGGATCTCACCCAGGTCGGTCGCGTGCTGGACGGCGGCGAGACGCTCGGCGTCGCCCTTGGCCTCGAGCAGCTGCTCGGTGACGGGCACGCGGTCAAAGTGGTCTTCCAGGGCGCGCTTGTTGCGCCCGGTGATCATCAAAACGTCCGTCAATCCGGCGCTGACGGCTTCCTGCACCACATATTGGATGGCAGGCTTGTCAACAACGGGAAGCATTTCCTTGGGCATGGCCTTGGTGGCCGGCAGGAAACGGGTCCCCAAACCGGCCGCAGGAATAACGGCTTTACGGACACGTGGTACAGAAGTCATGCTCCTAGGCTAACCGACTCGCACACATATCCCGGGGATGCGCTTGCTAGGTTTGGCGTAACACAGCCCAGCGAACAGGTCCCCATGAACCCCTCCAGCAAGATTGAATGGCGCGCCGTGCTGCGCGCCGCCCGCATCTCCATGGACGACGCCGGCCGCTCCCGTGCCGCCGCCGGCCTCGCCGCCGCGGGGCTCGCCTGGGCCGGATCCGTGAGCAATGGCACATCCCAGGGCGCCGTGTGCGCCTACATTTCCACCGGCCACGAGCCACCCACGGAACTGCTGCTGGCTGCCCTGGTGCGGGCCGGGCACCCGATTTTTGTGCCCGTCTGCGAACCGGATCACCAGCTGAGTTGGACCCCATGGACCCCCGGCGTCGAGATGGTTCGCAGCGTCCTGGCCCCCGTCATGGAACCCGTGGGACCCCGACTTCCCTTTTCCTCGTTGGGACAGGTAGCCGGGATCCTGCTGCCCGCACTGGCCGCCGACACGACCGGCGTGCGCCTGGGGCAGGGCGGCGGGTACTACGACCGGTTCCTGGCTTCGTTGGGGAACGCGGTGCGAGGCTCTGTCACGGCTGGCACAGCGGCCAGCACAGCGGCAGGCGACTTCGGCGCAGCAGACGGATTCGGCGCAGTGCCGACGGCCGCCGTCGTGCATGACAGCGAAGTGTTTGCGCCGGGGCTCCTCCCCCACGACACCCTGGACAAGCCCGTGGACTACGTCGTGACACCGTCGGGCTACCGACCTGTCACGTCCGCGCGATCCGGTGCAGGGGTGGGTTGAAATAACGGGGCCCAACGGGGCGTTATAGAGGTCGATGATAGAATTGGCACTCAGGACCCTGGACTGCTAGGCAGTCGCGGTCCTGACGCACGTATCCAGGAGGAAATTCAGTGCCCACTTACGCCTATGCTTGCAAAGACTGCGGCCATGCATTCGACATCCAGCAGTCGTTCAGTGACGACTCCCTGTCTGTCTGCCCCGAATGCCGCGGCGCCCTGCGCAAGAAGTTCAACTCCGTGGGCGTTGTATTCAAAGGCTCCGGCTTCTACCGCACGGATTCCCGCTCCGGTTCCAGCACCGTGCCGGCTGCCAGCGGCTCCGCACCTACCGCCAAGGAATCAGCCCCGGCTGCACCCGCTGCGAGCAGTGCCGCCAAGGCGCCCGCGAGCGTCGGAAGCTAGCTCTTCGCGTTCTTCTTTACTGACTTGAACTTTATTGGACTGAGCCCACGTTTGGATGATTCATCCCTGCACAGGCGAGGCTGCCGCGCTGCCGGCGCACATTCCCGGAGCTGACTCTGCCCCTATGCCGGGCTGCGGCCTAGCGTAAGTTTCATGAGGTCAGCCAACAGCCCGGAAGCACCGTCACGATACGCCCCACCCCGCTGGGGCGGCTCCCCCTTTGCCGGGCGCACTCCCCCGGCCACGCCACGCGAGAAATTCGTTCGCTGGCTGCGCCGGCGCCGACGGTTGGTGGCCGCGCTCCTGCTCTGTGCCGCCACTGCCATAGCCGTGCAGCAACTCACGCCGGCCCGCCCCGTCACGACCAACGTCCTGGTGGCAGCCCATGACCTCCCCGCCGGACACACCCTTGTTCCGACCGACCTCATGCCCGCGGCCGTCAGCCCGGCCATGGTTCCCGACGGCACGCTCACGCCACCGGGCAATGTGGGCGCCAATGTGGGCGACGCGGCCAGCCGCGCATCGCCCCCTAACGACGGCGACACGGCAGACACCGGCGACACCGGCGACACCGGCAGCACAGGCCGTACGGGCGGCACCGCGGACACCGCCGGTGCGGCAGCCGGCCATGCTGGAGCCGCAGGAACTTCGACTCAGACCGTCCCGGCTGGGTCCTGGGTAGGCCGGCAGGTTTCCGGGCCTGTGCGCCGGGGTGAGGTGATGACGGATGCCGCGCTACTTGGCGACGAGCTGCTGATCGGTGCCCCGCCCGGAAGCCAGGCCGTGCCGTTGAGGCTTGCCGACCCCAGCACCGTTCGTCTGCTGCGGCAGGGCCAATTGGTCAACGTGGTGCTGAGCTCCAGCGCGGGCCTGGACGGGCCTACAAGCAATGATGTCCTGGCCAGGTCCGTTCCCGTGCTGTGGACCCCCAACCTTGCTGCGTCGACCGGAGGGCTGCTGCCCAGCCAGGAGACCGATGGCCTGGTGGTGGTTGCGGCCACCGCCGAGCAGGCTTCACTGCTGGCCGGGGCGTCGGCCCGCGGCAAGGTGTTCCTGGTGCTCGTCAACTGACTGGTCCTGGGCCGCGGCCCCCAGTGGGAACCGGCCACGGCCCGCCTGCGGTCGCGATTCCAGTGGTGCTCCACGACGTCACGGTCTGCGGTATCCGGGGCGTCGGAGGTGCTTCTCGGCCTTGTAGCCTGTGGCACCTCAGGCACCTCAGGCACCTTCGGCGCCTTACCGACCCGCGCCCAGGTGTGCATGCGGAAAAGTAGCCCAACAAAAGAACCGTGCCGCCGGGAGGCCCGGCGGCACGGTTCAAAGGGTAAGACTGGGTGTCAGCCCCAGTGCGGGGGCTTGTTTTCCCGCAACCACGCATCGTGGCCCCGGTCGCCGGGTTCGTCGCCCCAGGTATGTGCGGCGTCGTGCGGGGCCACCTTGGGCAGCACGTCCGACTCCGTTCCCGCGGGCTTGGCCGTAGCCGAATCGGCTGTGGCGTCGTCCGTCACAGGCGCGGCGGATTCATCCTTGTTGTTCTCGCCATTGTTGTTTTCACCAGGCTCACTCACCGGGGTCACACCTTCTTCACGTGCTGTTGTTTCGGTTGTTTCACTTGTCCGCGGGTTCCCGGCAGCGGGTTCGTCGAACTCCGCATCCAGCGCGTCGTCCCGGCCAAGGCCCAGCTGGTCGGCGACGGACTTGGCTGCCGTCGACCTGGCAACTGCCTCCGCGGCAGTCGCAACGGCGCCGCCCTCGGCAGGCTCCCCTGCAAGCTGAGCAACGGCAGCTTCGGGGGTTGCCGCAGCGGAGGTTCCGGCGGCAGAGCTTGCAACCTCCAGAGTGGCAACTGCTGGCTCAGCCGAGTCGAGGAGCGGTGTCCTGCGGCGGGACCGCGGGGAGTCGATGACGGCCGTCATCGAGGTGTCCAGCGCGGTGCCCACCAGGGAAGAGAGATCCGAGTCGACCACGGAGGCCAATCCCAGGTACCGGCCAATTTGGTCGGCGCAGTTGGAGGGATCGGTGAAGACTTCGATGGTCCACAGCGGGACGTAACGCCAGCCGAGGCGTTCGAGCATTTGCGGACGCAGGCGGCTGCGTTCACGAACGCTCATGTTCTGGTATTTCGCGGTTCCGTCGGATTCCACTGCCACGGGCACGGGGATCTCGTGGTCGTCTCGGCCCAGAAGCTGGACGGGGTCCGGTGCGGCCACAATGTCCAGGGCGCCGTCGTAGTGGTGCCAAACGCGCGCGCCACGGGCCCGCAACCGGTCGGCGAGGTCCGCCACCAGCGGGTCCTCGCCCGACTGCTTCTCGCTGTCCTGTGCCCGGGAGGCCGGGGTGCCCAGCAGGGACTTCCCGGCGAGTTCGCGATCCAAGAGCTCGAAGAAGTCCACGGCGCCATGGCTGAGTCTCTGCTCGTCCAGGTCTTCGGGCCGGAAGCAGGTGATGATGTGGATGTGGTGGCGGGCCCGGGTCATGGCCAAGGCAAACTTCGCGCGGCCGTCGGGCTCGGACAAGGCACCAAATCCGTGCAGTGCGCGGCCGTGCGGGGTCCGCCCATAGCCCAGGGAGAAGATGACCCGGTCACGGACCAGTCCGGCCGCCCTGTCCACCGTCACGACACGGAACGATTCCGGGCCAGACTCAAAGAAGCTGGCCAGGAGGGGGTGGTTGGCCATTTGCAGGCGGATGGCCTGGGCCACGCGCACGGCGTGGCGATCGCTCGCGGTGATGACGGCCAGCGACTCGCGGGGACGGACCCTGGCGTGTTCAAACACCATGTCCACCACGCGGTTGACCTCGGCGACGACGGATTCAACGCCGCCGCTGCCGGCGCCCGGCAGGCCCTTGCCATCCGGGA
Source organism: Arthrobacter sp. ERGS1:01 (assembly GCF_001281315.1). Classification (NCBI taxonomy): domain Bacteria; kingdom Bacillati; phylum Actinomycetota; class Actinomycetes; order Micrococcales; family Micrococcaceae; genus Arthrobacter; species Arthrobacter sp. ERGS1:01. The sequence goes on from NZ_CP012479.1 coordinate 3,162,910, forward strand.
GGTAGTCGACGGTGAGCGCCCGTTCCAGCCCCGTGACGGCGCGGCCGTCGGGGAGCCGCTGCAGCTGCGAATCATAGAAGCCGTTGCTCAGTTGCAGCACCAGGTCTTCATCGACGGCGCGGTAGGAGACCGTGAGGCGGTGACGCGGCAGAACGCGAGACAGCGCGCCAAGCACGCTCTCCAGTGGATGCTGGTCGACGCCCTTGGCCTCGGGATCGCCAACAGCCACGGTGAAGCTGCGCGGGCAGGCCGTCTGCTCGTCGCCAAACGCCACGACTTGTTCGGCCCGGGCCAGTGCCGGCAGCGCCGACTGCAGCGAGGTGGATTCGGCGTCCAGGATTACGACGGCGTCGAAACGGTAACCGGCCGGGATCACGGAGGGCACCACCAGCGGGCTGGCGGTGAATACGGGAACCAGGTTCTTGAGCAGGTCGGGAGCCTGCGCGCCCAGGGCCTCCAGGGAAACCCTGCCGTCTTTGAGCACGTTGCGGAGCATCTCACCCTGGCGGTTGCGCCCGGCGACCACCTCGCGCCATTCCTGCGCGAGCTTCCACCGGATACGGCTGGGGCCGGACGCCACATGTGTCTGGTCGGCTAGGCGGAACTCGGCCTCCAGGCGGCGGAGGTTGTCGCCGTCGGACATCGCAAGGTAGTCATCGCCGCTGATCATGGCCTCAAGGGCCGACTGCCACCAGGCCAGTTCAAGCTCGGCGCGGGTCTCCCCCGCACCCACCTCGCGGCGGGACAGGTCATCGAGCAGCTCGCCCAAGCCCTGCTCGCGCATGCTTTCGAGCAGGAGCGTCCGCTCCGGCAGGGTCTCCAGCGAAGCCTTGTCTGCAACGAGCGCCTCGAGCCGGCCCACCAGTTCCCCGGCGTTGAAGTTCAGCAGGTCCCCGCCGTCCACCGTACGTTCCAGGGACGTGCCCAGGGTGCGCAGTTTCTTGTGGAGCTCCCGGAAGGTGCCGTTGAGCTCGGCCAGCCCGGCCGGAACCGTGGGGTGGCGCTTGCTGGTGGCGGCGGCCGCCCACAGCGAGCTTTGCTCGTTCACGAGTACAAGGGACTCGTGCAGATCCGCGATGTGCACGCCCGGACGGACGAAGTCCTTGGCGTTGCGGCGGTAGCGGGCACGCTGCAGGGCAGGCATGTCGATGCCCCGCTCGCGGCGCCAGGCCGTTGAGGCGGTGGCCGCGATCATCTCGTCGATGGGCCAGTCAAAAACATCTGACTTGAACTTGTCCAGGCTCTCGCGGATGGCGACCAGCATCTGCAGCTGGCGTCCCCATTCGGCGAAGGTGTTGCCGTGGCGGATCTGGCCAAACTCGGCCACCTCGCGCATTTTTTCCGCGAATGCCGGAACGTGCTCGAAGAGATCCTCCGCCAGGGCGTAGGCTTCCTCGGTCTCCTTGCGGGTCACCAGCCGGGAGCCGTGCCAGGCACTGCCCACCGCCACCTGGCTGAACGAGCCAAGTTCGGCGGCACGGCGCAGTCGTCCGCTGAGTTCGGCGCGGTCCTTGATGTTGTCCAGGACGCTGCGCTTGAGCCGGACGGTGGTGGCCGGTGCCGGGTGGATGGATGTCAGTTCGGCCAGCGACTGCATGGCCTGGTAGGGCGAGCAGCCCCAGCGTTCGCGCACGTTGTGCAGGCTCGCCACATGGTCCACGAGCTGGTGGCGGTGATCCACCAAGGTCTCGTACAGGCCTGCCAGCTGCGGTTCCACGGCCTTCTCGTTGCGGGTGATGGAACGGATCAGCTGGGACTTGAGCTGTTGTGGTCCCGTCTGGGCGCTGAGCTGGAGCAGCAGCGAATCCAGGTCCATGTCCGCCAGGATCTGGGCAAACTCGTTCAGGGTGCTGCGCCGCTCCCCCACCACCAGCACGCTCTTGCCGTCGTGGACCAGCTGGGCCACGGCGTTGATGGCCGTCTGGGTTTGGCCCGTGCCGGGAGGCGTGGACACGAGCACGGACTCGCCGGCCCGGACAAGGTCCAGCACATACTGCTGCTGGGGGTCGGCGTCGCGGACCAGGATTTCCTCGGCCGGGTGCCGCTCATCCAGGGCCGTGAAGCGGGAGAAGTCGGGCTCGAGTTCAACCGGCAGGACGTCGTCGCCGCTGTGGCGTTGCAGCTGTTCCAACAATTCGGTGCCCACCTGCAGGGCGGGGTCGGCCAGGTTGTCGGCCAGGAAGGCGAAGGTGGAGACCAACAGGTCATGTTCCACCGAGGCGCCGGGCACGGGGGCCAGGAGGGTGCGCAGCTTGTCCAGCACGGGCACCGGGTCAAAACGCGCGGTGCTGTAGGCCAGGCGTCCCAATGCGGGTGCATCCACGAAGATGCTGGAGTGCTCGCGCAGGTGCGTCACGAGGGCCGGGTTGATCTGGGCCTGCTCCATGAGTTGGAGTTCGTAGTCGTCCTGGCCGGCACGCACGCTCAGGGCGACGGCAGCCAGCAGCACGGGAGCGCAGACGTCGCCGCTGTTGGGTCCGTCCACGGCCGACCAGCGGGCCAGCCCGGCGGCGAGGTAGCCGACGTCGATGCCGCGGTCGGTGCTGAGTTCAAAGATTTTCGCGCGCAGGGCTGCTGCGGCACGCTTCGCGGACGCGTAGTGCTCGGGTTCGCGGATCAGTGTTGAGAGGCGTGTTTTCCGTCCGGCCAGCAGTTGCGCAAGGCCGGAGGGGTGCGCATGGGTGAGGTCAATGCAACCGGTGTTCGTCTTGGCGAACGCCAGTGCTGTGTCGGGCCCGGAGTAGGTATCCAATCCCGCAAGCCATGTTTGGAGCTCGATCGAGCTCTCATCGGGACTTGCAACTTCGGACACGGGAGCCTTCTTCTCTGCATTTGAGCGAAACGGTCTTGACCATACTGACATGCAATTCAGGCTATCGCCCCTAGCCCGCATATGCCGGTTCGGCACACTGGAGGGGGCCAAAATTAAGGCTAAAAAGCCCTAACGGCCCCCTCCGGTGTTCCTAGGGGATTACTCCCACTCAATGGTTCCCGGCGGCTTGGAGGTGACGTCCAGGACAACCCGGTTGACCCCTTCCACCTCGTTGGTGATTCGGTTGGAGATCCGAGCCAGCAGGTCGTACGGCAGGCGTGACCAGTCGGCCGTCATGGCGTCCTCGCTGGAGACCGGGCGCAGCACGATCGGGTGGCCGTAGGTGCGGCCGTCGCCCATCACGCCAACGCTGCGGACATCGGCGAGCAGCACAACGGGCATCTGCCACACTTCGTTGTCCAGGCCGGCTGCCGTCAGTTCTGCACGGGCAATGGCGTCAGCCTTGCGCAGCAGTTCCAGGCGTTCGCCGGTGATTTCGCCGACGATGCGGATACCCAGGCCGGGGCCGGGGAACGGCTGGCGGCCGACGATCTCGGCGGGCAGGCCCAACTCGGCGCCAACGGCACGGACCTCGTCCTTGAAGAGCGCACGCAGCGGCTCAACGAGCTCGAAGCGCAGGTCCTCGGGGAGGCCGCCCACGTTGTGGTGGCTCTTGATGTTGGCTGCACCTTCGCCGCCGCCGGATTCGACGACGTCGGGGTACAGGGTGCCCTGGACCAGGAACTTGATCTCTTCGCCCTCGGAGGCGGCCTCGGCCATGATGGCGCGTTCGGCTTCCTCGAAGGCGCGGATGAATTCGCGGCCGATGATCTTGCGTTTGGTTTCCGGATCGGAGACGCCGGCAAGGGCGTTCAGGAAGCGGTCCTGTTCGTTGGCAACGTACAGCTTGGCGCCGGTGGAGGCTACGAAGTCGGTCTCAACCTGCTCGGCCTCGCCCTGGCGGAGCAGGCCGTGGTTGACGAACACGCAGGTGAGCTGGTCGCCCACTGCGCGCTGCACGAGGGCCGCGGCAACGGCGGAGTCGACGCCGCCGGAGAGACCGCAAATGACCTTGGCGGTGCCGATCTGCTCGCGGATGCGGGCAACCTGCTCGTCGAGGATGGACGTGGCCGTCCAGTTCTTTTCCAGCTTGGCGCCGTTGAACAGGAAGTTCTCCAGGACCTTCTGGCCGAATTCGGAGTGCTTGACCTCGGGGTGCCACTGCACACCGAACAGGCACTTTTCCTCGTTCGCGAAGGCTGCAACGGGGGCGCCGGCGGAGGACGCGAGGACGTCGAAGCCCTCGGGTGCCTGCTGCACGCTGTCGCCGTGGCTCATCCAGGTGGTCTGTTCACCATTGGTGTCGCTGAGGATGGAACGGCTTTCGCCGAGGATCTGCACCTGGGTCGAACCGTATTCGCGCAGGCCCGTCTCGGCAACGGTTCCGCCCAGGGCGGCGGCCATGGCCTGGAAGCCATAGCAAATGCCCAGGACCGGGATTCCGGCTTCGAAAAGGTCGGCGCCAACGTTCGGCGCACCCTCTGCGTAGACACTTGAAGGTCCACCGGAGAGGATGATGGCAGCTGGGTTTTTAGCCAGCAACTGCGCAGTTGTATAGGTATGCGGCACGATTTCCGAGTACACATTGGCCTCACGCACACGGCGCGCAATCAACTGGGCGTACTGGGCACCGTAGTCCACAACCAGGACGGGCTTCTGGGAAGTCTGGGCCGTAGCGGGATTAGTCACCCCTCAATCTTACCCAATCAATTCCCACCCGCCCACGTGGGGCGTGCGGGAGTGAGGAGCGCCTCAGTAACGCTTGGGCGCCTGCGGGTTGGCGGCAATTTCCGCCATGGCCTGCTTGTGGACGCGGCCCTCGACGATGAACGACAGGAACGGCACCACGCCGCCCAGGGCGATGAGGACGAACTTCGGGAAGCGCCAGCGCATCATCGACCACAGGCGGAAGTCGGCGATCAGGTACACCACGTACATCCAGCCGTGCACGATCAGCACCGTGGTGGACAGGTTCACGCCACCGGACACCGCATCGATGGCGACAAAGCCGAAGCCGTGCGAGGCACCCGTGACGGCGTTTGTGCCGCCGGCCATGAGCACGCTGCCGAAGCCGTAGCGGACCACAAGTTCGACGGTCAGCAGCAACAGCATGATGCCTGTGGCGTAGGCGAGCACCTTGTAGAGCTTCAGGGCGCCCATGATCTGTGCGGGGGTGCCGCCGAAACGGCGCTTCGGTGCGGGACGCCCGGCGGTGGTGTTGGTGCGCTCTGCGGACTTGGGATCGGTCACTGTGTTTCCTCTTTAGCTGATTTGGTCTTGCACTGCGTCGTCGGACTCCCCGCGGTCCACATCAAAAAGTTCATCCTGCTCACGGCGGTATTCGTCGGCCACCAGGCGCCACCACAGGAATACCGCGAATCCGGCAAACACCACCCACTCGATCGAGTAGAAAATGTTCAGCCAGTTGATCTTGCCGTTTTGGTCAGTCGCCGTGACGGTAATCGGTACCAGGTCCCCCTGGCCGGCAACGGCGCCAACGTTCTTGCCGTTCACCACCTCATCGTGGGAGACCACAAAGGCGGCATATGTGGTGGTCTTCCAGCGGTTGGTCAGCTCAGCCGAGGATAGCGCGCCGACCTGGTCGGCGGGAAGCCCCTTGGACAGCACGGGGCCTTCCGAGTTCAGCAGCCGGCCCTCCACCGTGATGGTGCCCGAGGGAGGGGCGGTGGCCTTGGCAGGATCGGAAATCCAGCCGCGGGCCACGGGAATCACGATTTCGTCCGTGGCCGCAACGCCCTTGAGCTTGGGGGCGCCGTCCACCACGAAGGCGGTGACGACCCAGAAACCGGTGGCGCCGTCCTGGACGCGTGCCGTCACAATGACCTGCTTTGAGGCGTCAAAGTGACCCGTTGCCGTGACCAGCTGGCCCTCGGCGCTGCCCATGAGCGGCTGGCCGGGTTGGAGCGTGGACAGCAGCGGCTGGACCTTCTCCGTCACGGTGGGCGGGGCCACATCCTTTTCCATGGACCGGGAAAACTGCCACTGGCTCAGCAGGACAAAGACGGCCGCGACGACGAGGGCAAAGACCAGCGCGGCGATCCATTTGGGCTTGAGGGCAGTTTTTAACACACTACAACGGTACTTCGTAACTGTGTAGAACAACGAATGCCCCCCAGCCCGGCCCTGCGGCCGGGTGCTCTGCAGCGGCCGGCGGGGTCGCCGTCGGACGTGGGTCAGTGGTCGAAGAACACCAGGGTGGAGTTGATGAGTTCGGCGATGACCTCGGCGTCGTGGGCACGGCGCAGAGACTCGCGGAAGTTTTCCTTGAACAGCGAGCGGGCCAGGGTGGCCAGTACCTCCAGGTGCTCGGAAAAGGACGATGCGGGCGTGGCGATCAGCAGGATGACGGTGGCCGGTCCGTCGACGGCGCCAAAGTCCAGGCTGTGGCCGAACTTCGTGATTCCGACGGCGATCGAGGTCTCGGTGACGTAGTCGCTGCGGGCGTGCGGCATCCCGATCCCGCCCGGCAGGCCCGTGGCCATTTGGTGTTCCCGGGCGTTGACGTGCCGCAGAAAACCGTCGAGGTCGCTGATCCTGCCCTGTTCAAACAGCTTTGCGGCCAATTGGGCGGCCGCATCCTGTTTGGAGTCCGCGACCATCTCCAGGATCACCAGCCCGGGGTTGGTAAGTTCGGTCTCGTACCGCTCCAGCGAACCGGTTGTCATCAGTGCCTTTCAAGTGTTGATCTAGCTCAGCGGCACAATCCCGGGCGCACCCAGCCGTGCCGCATCCGCCGATTCGTCGTCGGGTTGTTGCTGGCTGAGCCGTTCGGCCTCAACCCGGGCCAAATAGTTGGCAACTTCATTGTCTTTTTGGGTTTCGCTCCACCCCAAAATGCCTCCCATCAGTCTAGCGACCACGGGTGCCGCCGCGACGCCGCGATCCCAGGCCTCGATGGAAATGCGGGTGCGCCGGGTGAGTACGTCATTGACGTGCAGGGCGCCCTCGTGGGTGGTTGCGTACACCACCTCTGCGCCCAGGTAGTCGTCGGCTCCGGGCAGCGGCTCCCCCAGTTCGGGCGTTTCCGTCACGAGGTCCAGCACGTCCCCCGCCATGGATCCATAGCGGTTGAGCAGGTGCTCCACCCTTGCCACGTGCACACCCGTCTCCTCGGCTGTACGGTTGCGACGGTTCCAGGCCGCCTTGAAGCCCGTGGCACCCAGCAGCGGGATGGTGTCGGTGCAGCTTTCCGGGACCTTCTCATCCAACGCCCGGGTTGCCTCGTCAACGGCGTCCTTGGCCATGACCCGGTAGGTGGTGAACTTGCCGCCGGCCACCACCACGAGCCCCGGAACGGGATGGGCGACGACGTGTTCCCGGGACAGCTTGGCCGTCGAGTCGTTTTCCCCGGCCAGGAGCGGGCGAAGGCCTGCGTACACGCCCTCCACGTCTTCCCGGGTGAGCGGGCGCTTGAGCACCTTGTTGACATGGCCGAGCAGGTAGTCGATGTCCGCGCTGGTGGCGGCCGGGTGTGCCTTGTCCAGTTTCCAGTCGGTGTCGGTGGTGCCGATGATCCAGTGCCGGCCCCACGGAATGACGAACAACACCGATTTTTCGGTGCGCAGGATCAGCCCCACGGTGGACTGGAACCTGTCCCGAGGAACCACCAGGTGGATGCCCTTGGAAGCCCTGACCTTCAGCTGGCCCCGGTCGGTGACCATGGCCTGGGTCTCGTCGGTCCAGACCCCCGTGGCGTTGATGACCTGCTTGGCCCGGATTTCAAAGGTTTCACCGTTTTCCTGGTTCACCACCTTCGCCCCGACCACCCGTTCACCTTCGCGCAGGAAGTCGACCACCTTGGTCTGGTTGACGGTGTGCGCACCGAAACTGGCGGCCGTACGGATCACATTGGCCACTAGGCGGGCGTCGTCGACCTGGGCGTCGTAGTAACGGATGGAGCCGATCATGGCGTCATCCTTCAGGCTGGGCGCGGCCCGCAGCGTGCCGCGCCGGGTGAGGTGCTTGTGCATGGGGACGCCGCGGCTGTTGCCGCTGGTCAGGCCCAGGGTGTCGTAGAGCAGGATGCCGGCGCCAACGTAGGGACGCTCGACGAACCGTTTTGCCAGGGGGTACAGGAACGGTACGGGGCGGACCAGGTGCGGGGCGATCCGTTGGATCAGCAGCCCTCGCTCCTGCAACGCCTCCTGGACCAGGGCAAAGTCGAGCATTTCCAGGTACCGGAGCCCGCCGTGGATCAGTTTTGAGGAGCGCGACGACGTCCCGGCCGCCCAGTCGTTGGCCTCCACCAGACCCACGCTTAGTCCGCGGGTCACGGCGTCGAGGGCCGACCCGGCCCCGACCACACCGCCCCCGACGATCAGAATGTCCAGTTCCCGGCCCGGTTCCGTGGAGGCCTTCAGCGCCGCGAGGTTTGCTTCCCGCGTTGCCGGGCCGATGTTGCCGTTGGGGTGGGGTGAAGCGGACATTTCGAACCTCCTGAAGATGGGACGAGCTGGCACTAAAAACCTTACGCGGTTGACGCTCAGAAAGGCAGGGGTTATTCCTGTGGGGCATTTGGGTGTTATGCGGAGCCCGGACCGTCATCAATAAGGCCGTGGTGGTAGGTGTTGCGTCGCTCACGCCGGAGGTGGTCCACACCGTAGCCGGGCGTGTATAGCGGAACTCCGCGGCGGAGCCTGACGGCCCAAAGGCCCTTGTGGATCAGGGTGTGGTGGTATCCACACAGCAGGGCCGCATTAGTCACTATTTGTTAGTCTGACCCCTATGATGACTCCCCGTTCGGCCGCGATATATGCCCGCATCTCCTCGGACCAGTCCGGGGAGGCCTTGGGAGTCAAACGTCAGTTGGAGGACTGTCGCGAGCTCGCGGTGAATCACGGCTGGACGGTCGGAGATGAGTATGTCGACAACGACATCAGCGCCTTCAAGGGGAAGCTGCGACCCCAGTACCAGCGAATGCTCGACGATCTTGCCGAGGGCTACCGGGACGCTGTGATCGTTTACAACATGGACCGACTTACCCGACAGCCATTGGAGCTCGAGGAGTTCACTCGATTGTGCGAGAAGGCAGGGGTGACGCAAGTAAAGTCCGTGACGGCTGACATCGACCTAGGAAACGATGACGGTCTCTTTGTGGCCCGTATCCTTGCGGCGATCGCGTCCAAGGAATCTGGTAGGAAGTCCCAGCGTCTCCAACGTAAAGCGCGCCAACTGGCGGAGCAGGGACTGCCCAACGGCGGCCACCATCGCCCGTTTGGCTATGAACAAGACCGCATAACGGTGAATGAGGCAGAAGCTGAGGTTCTGCGTCAGGCCGTGGCACGGTTCCTGGCCGGGGAATCTTCACGTTCGATCTGTATCTGGCTCAACAACGAGGGCGTTCAGACGACGGCTGGCGGTCCCTGGCAGACGGGGACACTTAACGCGATCCTGAAATCCGGTCGCATCGCAGGGCTGCGGGAACACAAGGGAGTTGTGGTGGCCGACGCTCAATGGCAAGGGATCATCACGCCAGCACAGCGGCAGCAGATTCTTGGCCATTTTGAAACCAAGAAGCGAACGAACACTCGCGCACCACGCCGATATGTACTGTCCGGCTTGTTGCGCTGTGGCAAGTGCGGCAACAAGCTATTTTCCTCCATCCGTGTTGACACCCGTCGCTACGTCTGCCTCTCGGGCCCGGACCATGGGGGATGCGGACGCCTCACGATCGTGGCAGCACCGCTGGAAGAATTCATCTGCGCTGCGGTACTCATGCGGCTCGATACTGCCGAGATGACGGATGCATTGACCGGACGCCGTGCAGTGGACGAGCGGCAAGGCAGCCTATTGGAAGCATTGGAGGCAGACCGTAGCCAGCTGAAGGAGCTATCCGAGCTCTGGGCGGCCAAAGAAATTTCAAGCGCCGAGTGGAAAGCGGCCCGCGGCCCCATTGAGGCAAGAATTCAGTCGACGGAACGACAACTCGCGCAGGCATCGAATTCAACAGCTCTGGACGGTCTGATCGGTACCGGCGGGCAGCTAACGGCCACGTGGGAGATGCTGAATCTCGACAGGCAGTCCGCGATTATCAAGGCCGTCCTGGACTACGCGACCATTCTGCCCGGGACGCTGGGTGCACGATCGCTGGACCCGGCCCGGATTCAGCCCGTGTGGCAGCTATGACGCCGCGGCGGTACTCCGGCCGCTGCCGCGTCCGTCCGTTCCGGGCGCGGCACCCATGAGCACACCAACCCGCGCGAGAACACCGGGGTCGGTCACATGCACCGGGACACCCTGGGCGGCGCAGTTGGCCTCGAGCCACTCAGCAAGCACTCTCTGATCGAGCATCAGGAACCCCACTGGGCCCAAATCGCAGGAGCACCAGACCAGTCCTCGACAGAAGAGGACGACCACTGAGTTTGCGGCGGACCGTTGAGATAGTCCGAGGCCTGCGCCAGAACATCAGCTGGAGAATCTCCACTGAGAGCGAGTTTGACCGGTTGGAACCCCTGGGCGACGTCATAGCGATGAAGCCCGAACACCTGCGAGGTCGGGTCCGTGAACGTCTTGGACACGTATTTCGACAGATAACCGGCCGCTTTGCGTGCCTCGGACAATTCCCCCGAACCCACCGGCAAGTCGCCCAGTAGCTTGATATGAACGTGCCCACGGCCCCAGGCTTCTTTGATCAGATGGCGGTGAATGAAGCGTCCGACGGCGAAATGGGCGTGTAGTCCATGGTCCGTCTTGTGCCATTCCGGAACCCATGCATAGGGCAACGGTGCTCCGCCGAGGTTCGCCCGAATGTCTCGGAAGAATGCGCCCAAATGGGTTCGCAATTCCTGGGGGTCATGGCAGCCGGTACCGGCATAGGTCAGTGTGCCGAGACGATTAAGGCGGTTTGCAGCACAGTAGCGTCGCAGTTTGGACCCAGCGCGCCGACCGGCTTCGGCAGCGGCGCGCTCAGGATTGGCTGCGGAACCTTTGGCAACGAACGACCGGTTGGGCTTGTACGACGAGCGGAACCCGCCGCCACCCTCACCGGCCTCCGGATAGAGAGAAAAGAACCAGCCGGCATCCGGAGCAATGAGCCGGCCAAGTGAATTACTGACAGCAGAAGTGGACATTGGGACCCCAAGGAACGAAACCGACAAGGAATCGCTGAAGCCACCGCCAGGTGAAAAAGGAAAGCGCTACGACAGGGGCATCAGCATCCGGTCTCGCTCCGGATGGGCCCTCTCTGTCTAAACCATGAGCATATTTAGGAACGTGGGCCTACCACGCTGCTCGGCCCCTCAGGAAGGCCACCTGCAATTAATGTATTCCCGGCCCTGAGTTGGTCCGCCGGGTACAGCAATGCCCTCATCATGCCACACGAATTACATGGCTGTCACTAGCCAATCCAGACGATGGTCCGTGCCTGAAATGGTCTGCGAGTTATGTTGCTATTTCAAGTAAAGGGCGGCGGCTTCGCCGCCACCTCCAGGCCACACATCCGGTTCGCATATTTTGGATGTGTGCCGTTACGCCTCAGCGTTGCGACCGTCCTCAGTATTAGGGTGAGTGTGTTCGCCACCAAAGGCGACGACCCAGATCTTGTCCGCTGACCCTATATTTTTCAATTCAAATTCTCGAACGCCTTCAAGAAGTGGCCAGTCGCGCCAACTCTCTCTCCGCAGTTCACCTGCTGAGATCATTGCCTTTACGAGCGAGTATGCGGCCGCATTATCATCGATCAGGGCCAGCTTTGCAAGGCGATATGTCCCCGAAAGTGTTGCCGTGTCCCATTCAGCGACTTCGATGCAGACACGCTCAGCTAGCCCCATTTTTTTCATGGCGATCCATTTGTTCACCATGACAATGAGTCGTCTTTCCGAGTCCTTGACAAAGCCCAAATGCCAGTCATTTAGACTGAAAACAGGTCTAAAGTAGCCAGCGGACAACAGGTCGAAGGATAGGTGTTCCAAGCGGTGACTGAGCTCTTCTAGGTCAACCTCGTTCGGAGCCATTTTTTGAAGCAATGAAAAACTCAACTTAACACCGGCGACTGTCAACTCATCCACAGAATTCTCTAGGTACTGAGTTCCAACATGGAGGCGATCACCCAATACGGGAAGCTCGGGACCCGAGACTTTGGATAAGTAGAATTTGTTGACGACACCACCGTTGTGAACCAGTAGATGCCTCCGTTGGAAGATCTCAACCAGGGCTCCAGCGTCCTCTGTAACTCCTGGCACTTTGATGTTTCTCTTCTTACCGAACCACTCCATCCAGTCATCAAAGCCACCACGGAGAAGAACCTCCGCCATGTTTTCGATGCAATGCTCTTGAAACTCTTCAATTGTAGAAAAAGGTTGGAGATCGGCAAACGAATATTTTTGGTCACTTGAGCGCAAGATTTCTGGCCTCAGGGTGAGAAATGCCCGTACGAGGCCCGAGACGAGTACTTCAAAATCGCTGACTGCACCCATGAGTAGTGAATTTCGAAGAAGTCGAGTTTTTAAAGGAGACCTACCACACTGGTCCCAAATATGGGAAGACTTGGGGAGATAATCAGGGTCGTTCGTAATTGCAAGAATTCCCATTCGAACATTCTCCGCCCAAGACTTTCTCATTTTATCAAGTTGTTTTGGACCGCCACCACTATTCTTGATCGATTTGGCGCGACTCATCCGAAGGTGAATTTGTGGATGTAGAAAGTCTGCAACAGCGCGATGAATCGAAGGATCGACACTCGGATATAGGCGTTTTCCTTGTAAGACATAGTCATCCTCGACGGCCGCGAGGGTCCTCAAATTTTCTTGCACGAATTCTTGGAGGCTTCTTAGTGCCCGCATCGCCTCCAAGAAGGCATTGAGGCGTGGAATAATTAGGCTATTTGCTGAATTTCTATTCTTCTGGTCCACAGTAGGAATTCTAGTGTGTACTGACGCAGATGTGGCGCATTTCACCAAGTTCAAGATCTATCAAGTTCCCGGTACTAGTCTCGCTCCAGAATCTCATTCCATGTCGGCTTTGGTTGCCCTGGGATCGCCACCCTGCTACTACACCGAGTACAAACCATCAAAGTACGCCCGTAGACGTCTTTTTCTCTTGGGAGATACTTGAAGTTGCTAGGTTGCCTGCAGACGTAGCACTTGTGATTTATGTATCCGGCTTTCATGCGGCCCACTATATCCATGAACCGGGTGCTGTGCTTCGATATGTCGGCGACAGGCCGGAACTGGTGCCTAGATGGACCGGTCAGCCCGGGACTCGAAACTGACTTTGAAGACCAGGTCTATCCGAAGGGGTCATATTTACAATTTGTCCCGTTGTCGAGGTTGGTCTCCCCGCCGTCCTGCCAGGGGATGATGTGGTGGGCCTCGCACATGGCTGCCGGTCGGGTGCAGTGTGGGAAGGTGCAGCCGATATCCCGGGCGATGATGAGCTTCCGTTGGGCGTCCGTGAAGTGCCTCTGGGTGCGTCCGACGTTGAGGATGGTGCTCCCGTCACCGAGCACCATGGTGGTCACGTCGGCGTCGCACAGCTCGGTTTCGAAGAGCGACAGATTATGCGGACCCGTGTAAGGCAGGAAGGCGATGCCGCCGCCCGTCCCCGCTGTTCTGTTCCGTTCAAGGTCGGCTTCCGTGGTTGAAATGACCAGCTGCGACTTCATTCCGCCTGCCACGGGAAGGAGCCCTGTGCGGGCGGCCAGCTTGACACAGTCAATGAGTCCGTCGAGGAGTCTCTGCCCATGCGTCCGCTTGTCCTGTACAGCAAGGTCGGTGCAATTGGGGTCGATGGGGTTTAGTCCGGGGAGTTCCGTGCCAGAACCGGGCTCGGGCACAAGGATCCCGTCCACCAGGTGCGGCCATGGAGCAGTCACAGCTGTGCCATCGAAAGCTGCCTCGGGGCCGGCGGTGCCGTCTTGCTCGGCCTCTGTGCTGGCTGTGCCGTTTCCCGTCGCCTTGGGGCTGGCGGGGTCGCCGTCTGCGCCCTTGGTGCCAGCGGCGCCACCGGAGGTACCGTCGATTTCCGCCTCGGAGTCCCGAGTGGCCTTGCGGGCAGTGCTGCGCGGGCCTTCGACTCCCATGCCGCCGTCCTTATCTGCCATGTGGCGGGCCGGCCGCTCCCCGTCAGGCGGCAGCGCCCAATCCGGGGGCTGCCCCTGGGGCAGCGGCCAGGACTTGGCCAAAGGCCGGAAGCCATCGGATGCTTGGCCCGAGGCGGGCGGCGCGCATGCCGCTGCGTGGAGGACCTCCCACAGCAGGCCCTGGCCGTCCGGTGCGCTGCCAGCCTTCTCGGCTTTGTTGTGCTCGGTGCCGCCGCAGTTTTGTATGCCGCCGGACCCGCTGACGGATCCGTTGCCGCCGTCAGTTGTGCCGCGGAAGCCGACGGACCCTCCGTCGGAATCGCCAGCACCGCCGGGCCCGTCCCCGCAGCCATCCTCCCCCACCGCGCATTTGTTGATGTCCTTGTGGCGGTTGGGGTTCGACGCCCAGCCGATGGCGGTCATGAGGGTTTCATATTGGGCGATGGTGAGGTAGCCGTCATAGTGGACGAGTCCGCGTCGGGAGTGGTGGAAGAAGATGCCTTGTTTGGCGGTCAACTCACCTTCCGTGGGTTTCTGCCCGTCCGGGTCCAGGAGGTCCAGGGCGCGGGTAGCCCCGGAACGCAGGAAGTCCGGGCCCTCCTTTTGCGCATAAGCGGTAAGCGTGGCCTCGAGGTCGTTGGCGGCAGTTTCCGGGATGCGCCCGGCGTCGGCAAGGGATGTGGCATCGTCGATGGAGGCGGATGCGAGGAGCGCCAGCTCCGGGGAAAGGTCACCGGCGAAAAAGGCGGATCCCAGCACCGGCTGGGATGGCGGTGTGACGACCGTGGTGAGCGGGTTTGTCGCGGGGAGGAAGTGCTTGGCAAGGCGGAGCCGGCGGTTAGCCTCGGCCCGGCTGATGCGAAGCGTGGTGGTGAGGAGGTCCGCCGGCGAGGTAGCCCCTGCGCTGTCGAATCGGCCGGCAAGTGACCGTGCGGCGACCTCTCCGGCGGCCTGGACCTGCAGGGCGGCAAGGAACCGTCCCAGGCATTCCAGATCCCGGGCCCAGGCAAGCAACTGCGGGTCACCAAGGGAACCAAGCCCACGCCGAGTGGAGCCACCGTGCCGCGTGGGACATCGGTGGAGGCGCCGGCGGGATCTTCCTCATGGATTGACGCCTCACAGGCTGCTGCATTCAGGGCTGCGGCCAAGGCGAGGAGTTGGTGAATGTGATCACCAACAGTTCCCGTCCCTGTGTGGATGCCGGTCGTACCCAGCAAACCTGCCATTGCTTCCATATAAAAACACTACGCGCAGGCACCGACATTTTTGGAAGATAATCCCTAGAAGTTAGCAACTACTAGTACAGGACAGCCTATGGAGGAGCCATTGCAGCCGTCGCACGGAAAAACACGGTCCAGAGCGCAAAAAAGCACCCCGGCTCACAATGAGCCGGGGCGCCTCAAACAAGCAAATACTACGGGGAGACCAGCACCTCAACGCGCTGGAATTCCTTCAGGTCCGAGTAGCCGGTAGTGGCCATGGAACGGCGCAGGGCGCCAATGAGGTTCGACGCGCCGTCAGCCTGGTGGGCCGGGCCGAAGAGCACCTCTTCCAGGGTTCCCACGGTGCCCATCCGCACGCGGTGGCCGCGGGGCAGCTCCTGGTGGTGCGCCTCCGCACCCCAGTGCCAGCCCTGGCCGGGTGCTTCCTCGGCGCGGGAAAGCACGGCGCCGAGCATGACGGCGTCGGCGCCCATGGCGATGGCCTTGACGATGTCGCCGCTGGAACCCATGCCGCCGTCGGCAATGACGTGAACATAGCGTCCGCCGGACTCGTCCATGTAGTCGCGGCGGGCCGCGGCCACGTCGGAGATGGCGCTGGCCATGGGTGAACGGATGCCCAGGGCGCGGCGGGTGGTGGTGGATGCTCCCCCGCCAAAGCCGACAAGCACGCCGGCGGCACCGGTGCGCATGAGGTGCAGGGCCGGGGTGTACCCGGCCGCGCCGCCAACAATTACGGGCACGTCGAGCTCATAGATGAACTGCTTGAGGTTCAGCGGTCCGGTGGTCTTGGAGACGTGCTCGGCCGAAACAGTGGTCCCGCGGATCACGAAGATGTCGACGCCGGCGGCCACCACGGTCTTGTAGAACTCCTGCGTGCGGCCCGGCGTCAGCGAACCGGCAACGGTCACGCCTGCGGCACGGATCTCGGCCAGGCGCTGGGTGATCAGCTCCGGCTGGATCGGGGCGCTGTAGAGCTCCTGCAGGCGCCGGGTGGTGTTGGGCTCGACGACGGAGCCCTCGAGCGTGGCGATCTCGTCAAGGACGGGCTGCGGGTCCTCGTACCGGGTCCAGAGGCCCTCGAGGTCCAGCACGCCCAGGCCGCCCAGCTTGCCCATGGCAATGGCTGTTGCCGGGGACATGACGGAGTCCATCGGCGCGCCAATGACGGGCATCTCAAACTGGTAGGCGTCGATCTGCCACTTTACCGACACATCTTTGGGGTCACGGGTCCGTCGGGACGGGACGATCGCGATGTCATCGAGGGAGTATGCACGACGTCCACGCTTGCCACGGCCAATCTCAATCTCATAAGTCACGCCCCTAGCCTATCCCAGGCACCGCCCGAGCCCACCAAGCAGTCCGTCGCACGGACCGGCGTCGAACCTGGCGAGCGCCGCGGCAAGCTCGCCGCAACCGCGCCCGGCAAAGCGGGCATGGTGAGTTGTCCCCATCGCGTGCGGCTGGCCGCACACCTACGCTGGGGACTGCGTATCCCATGTCCCGACACTCCCGATTCCGCAAAGGCAGGGCCCTCATGGCTGACGGTTTGATCGGCGCCGACCCGCAGCAGCTGCGCGATCTCGCCAAGACGCTGGAGACCTCGGGCAATACGCTCAAGCAACTGTCCATGACCCTGCACGGCAGCATTTCCTCGGCCCGCTGGAACGGATCCGACAGCGAGAGGTTCCGCGGCCAGTGGAACAACGGGATGCGCCTGAAGCTGCGCACCACGGGTGAATCACTCACCGACTATTCCGCCATCCTCACGGCCCAGGCCAAGGAGCAGGAACAGGCCAGCGCGGACACCGGCGCGGCCGGCACGCCAGGTGGCACTGCCGGCAGTCCCGGCTCGTGGTGGGACCCCAACAAACCAGGGTGGACCGCCGGCGGCGCGCTCGGGGAGCAGTTGGGCCTGGACTTTGGCGCCTGGAACACCGGGCTGGGCCTGGGTGCCGGCGCCCTGGGTGTGGCCAGCGGCGTCAAACTCCTCCAGGCCGAAAAGGCGGCCCTGCTGGCCGATTCACCCAAATTCCTCAGCTGGCTGCGTGCCGCAAAACTGGCCGACGGTGTTCAAGGCGCCGGGGTTCTGCGGGCACTGAACGCGGCAACCCGAATCGGCCAGGCCGGGTCGGTCGTGGGGATGGGCATGGGTGCTCTGGACATCTACGCCGGCATCCAACAGAACGACGGCTACCGCGTGGCCGACGGCGCCATCACCACGGTCCTGAGCGCCGTGTCCCTGGTTCCCGGCCCCGTGGGGTGGGTCGCTGCCGGGTTGGGCGCCGGGTGGGCGATTGGGCAGTATTTCTCCGGGGACGTTCCCCTGAGCAAGCGCATCGTCGACTTTGGCGCGGACGTTGGAAAGGGCACGGTCGAGGTGGTCAACAAGATTGGCGACGCCGGCGGCAAGGTCCTGGACGATATCGGCAAGGGCGCCTCCAACGTGTGGCACGCCTTCGGGTTTTGACGTCGGCCAGCGGCGGTACCGAAACCACGGCTTTGAACAGAAAATGAGAAACCACAAATGACGGAGAACCCCACAGTGTCTACCATCACCCTTGAAACTTCACAGGCCAACGTCACGGGTCCGGCCACGGACAACTCCCAGGTGGCCCTGACGGCGCATGAGATCCTCACCTTGCTGTCGTTGAACATCGGCCCTTCGGCCACCGCATCCCGCGAACTGTTTCGCCTGCCCGACCGTGCCGATGACGCCGAACTGATGGAGATGGGCATGAGCACCCTCCTGGTCCGGGGCCTGGGCGTCCTGGAGGACGAGGAGTTCTCCCCGTCGGGCCCGGCCTTTGGCATTGCCGCGAGCCTGACCACGGCGGTGGAGTGGATTGAATTGGGCATCGTGGCCGGTCCGGCAACCCACGCCTATTTCCTGGTGGGCTCCCCGGCGGGCAACCTGGTGGTCTCCGTGGACCGTCTGAGCATCTTTGGCTTCCGTCCGCTCAACGACTCAACCCCGTTGCTGGAGCAGGCAATTTCACTGACCCGGAACGCTTTGGCAGATCCGTCCCTGGCCAAGCCGGCAGTCGTGATCACCCAGCACGTGGGACTTGGCGGGGAGGACACCACCGCCAGCATCCGGGTGGCCGCCGACGGCAGCACGGCCCTGGCGGGATCACCCCTGACGGCCGACGGCGGCCTGAGCGAAATCGACATCACGGACGCGGATCTGTATGAGAAGTACGGGCAGTCGCTGGCGTTCTAGGGTCGCCCGCCAGCGCTGCCCCAGGCTGCCCGCCGCGGTCTTGGTGGCGTACCATTCATCCCAAGGACGCCCTCATCCCCAGGGAGCCTCAACACCCCACCACAAGGAGCATCGCAGCAGCATGTCGTTGTCATTTGGCAGCATCACCCCGCGCCCCGTCCCCGACGCCGTGACGGAAGAAACGCTGGCCAAGCTGGCAGTCCCCGTGGCCCGCCGGCTGGCGTTTGTGCTCGCGCTGCTTGCCTTTGGCGTCGCCCTGCTCGTGATCGCCGTCATTCTCGCCGCCACCGGCTACCTTGCGGGCGGCCCCGGGGCCGCCGGCGCCTTTGGCACGGTCCTTGGTTTTGGGATAGCTTGCTCGGCCGCCGCCGGCATCCTCGCGTGGGCCTTCAGCAGGCGAAAGACGCTGCTCCGCCCCCGGGCTGTCATGGCCCCCAAGACGCCGGAGACGGTTGCCGATGCCTGGATCGGCGTCGGGATCATGGCGTTCATCGCCGTGGTCGTCATGGTGTTGGCGGCAATCTTCGGGGGCCCCACCTGGGCCAGCAAGGCGCACAACGTGGTCACCCTGCTCCCCCTGGCCCTGATCGGACCGGGCGCCGTTGCCGCACTATTCCTCATCACCGGGTACACCGTGGGACACCGGGATGCTGTTTTTACCCGCTGGCTGGCCCGGCGCCCGCTCGCACAGGCCGAATACGCCGAACTCCGCAGCCAGATCAAATAGGAGCCCGCTCGGCCGGTACCGCGTGCCGGCCTCCCCAACCTCGCTCCGCTCGGTCGGGGCCCCTCGGCCGGTACGCTTGGCGCATGAGTGAAACTGAACTGCGCATGACCGACCACGAGATCCTGGCCCTGCTGTCCATGACGCCCACGGAATCGGCCGGCACCACGCTGGGCCTCTTTGGCCTGGACGGTCACACCGGCAACGAGCTGCTGACCAACGCCGGGCTCAGCACCCTCATGGTCCGGGGGCTTGCTGAACCGCAGGGCGGGCGGATCGTCCCCGTGGAGCGGGCCGCCATCGTGGGCACGGTGTTGTCCCAGGCCCAGGAATGGTTGAAGATCTCACTCGCCACTCCGTCCACGGATCACGCCCTGGTCATGTCCGGCTCCAACGTGGGTGCCGTGCTGCTGAGCCTGGGCCCCTACGGCGTCCACGACATCCAGCCCATCGAATCCGGGCCGGCCATGTTGGCGCTGGCCCTCCACCTGTGCCGCGAATACCTCCAAGGCGCGGCCGAGGGCCTGCCCGCGACCGCCGTGATCGAGCGCCTGAACGTCGGCAAGGACACCGTCTCTGCCACCCTGACCGCGCTCGAATCCGGCGACTGGACCATGCACACCAACGACGGCTCCGAGCAATCCGTACCCGCCGCGACCGCCGTCGACTCCCTGGGTGCCGCCCTCGCGGCCTAACCCCATTAACCAACGACGGCGGTCCCGCACCTTGGATGCCAAGGTGCGGGACCGCCGTCGTTCTTCTAAAAACGGGTGCTAAGACCCTAGAGGGTTGGGATTACTTCGAACCGTAGTTCGGCGCCTCGACCGTCATCTGGATGTCGTGCGGGTGCGATTCCTTCAGGCCGGCAGCCGTGATGCGGACGAACTTGCCGCGGGCCTTCAGCTCGGGGATGGTCGGGGAGCCGACGTAGAACATGGTCTGGCGCAGGCCGCCCACGAGCTGGTAGGCCACGGAGGACACGGGGCCGCGGTAGGCGACACGGCCCTCGATGCCTTCGGGGATGAGCTTGTCGTCGCCGGAGACATCGGCCTGGAAGTAGCGGTCCTTGGAGTAGGAGGTGTTCTTGCCGCGGGACTGCATGGCGCCCAGCGATCCCATGCCGCGGTAGGCCTTGTACTGCTTGCCGTTGATGAACACCAGGTCCCCGGGGGACTCTTCCGTGCCGGCCAGAAGCGAGCCGAGCATCACGGTGTCGGCGCCGGCCACGAGGGCCTTGCCGATGTCGCCGGAGTACTGCAGGCCGCCGTCGGCAATCAGCGGCACGCCGGCCGGGATGGCGGCCTTGGCGGATTCGTAGATGGCAGTGATCTGCGGGACGCCGACGCCGGCAACCACGCGGGTGGTGCAGATGGAGCCCGGGCCGACGCCGACCTTGATGCCGTCGGCACCGGCGTCGATCAGCGCCTGGGCGCCTTCACGGGTGGCAGCCTGGCCGCCGATGACGTCGACGTGGGCTGCGCGCTTTTCGCTCTTCAGGCGTGCAATCATTTCCAGCACGCCCTGGCTGTGGCCGTTGGCAGTGTCGACGAACAAGGCGTCAACACCGGCGTCGATCAGGGTCATGGCGCGCTCGAAGCCGTCGCCGAAGAAGCCGATCGCGGCACCGACGCGCAGGCGGCCGCCGTCGTCCTTGGTGGCCAGGGGGTACTGCTCGGCCTTGGCGAAGTCCTTGACGGTGATCAGCCCGCGCAGCACGCCGGCGTCGTCCACCAAGGGGAGCTTTTCAATCTTGTTCTGGCCCAGCAGCTTCGAGGCTTCCTCGCGGCTGATGCCGACGCGGCCGGTGATCAGCGGCATGTGGCTCATGACGTCGCGGACCAGGCGCTGGGAGTATTCGTTCTCCGGGATGAACACGGTGTCGCGGTTGGTGACGATGCCCACGAGGCGGCCGTCGGCGTCGACCACGGGCAGGCCGGAGACGCGGAAGCGGGAGCACAGCTCGTCGAGCTCGGCCAGCGTGGCGTCGGGGCCAACCGTGACCGGGTTGGTGATCATGCCGGACTCGCTGCGCTTGACCAGGTCAACTTCCTCGGCCTGGCGCTCAATGGAGAGGTTGCGGTGCACAACCCCCAAACCGCCCTGGCGGGCCATGGCAATGGCCATGCGGGATTCCGTCACGGTGTCCATGGCGGCGGAGAGCAACGGCGTCTGCACCGTGATCCGCTTGGAAACGCGCGAGCTGGTGTCGGCGTCGGACGGGATGACGTTGGTGTGCCCGGGCAGGAGCAGGACGTCGTCATACGTCAGGCCAACGAAGGCGAAGGGGTCATGAATTTCAGGCTGGGACACGAAGGCTCCTTGGCGGGGGTAGAACCGGCGGGGTGCGCATCCGATGACCGGGCCCGTGATTACGAGGCTGGCCTGTGCGTTGGATACATTCTAAAACGAAAGGGGCCGTTGCCCTATTCCCAGCGGGCCCGCGAGTGATACCTCACATCCGGGCCCGGCCGTTGCCCAGGGCTAGGGCGTGTCTCCTAAATGGTGGTGTGGTGGTGCGCAATGATTGAAGGGTGTCACGTACTTCTGTTTTGACTGATGGTCAGTGGGCCCGTATCCAGCCGTTACTCCCCTCGTCCTCCGGCCGTCGGGGTCGCCCCTTTCGGGATGACCGCAAGGTGGTCGAGGGCATCATTTACCGGTATCGGTGCGGGATCGCTTGGCGTGACGTGCCGACCGAGTTCGGTCCATGGCAGACGATCTGGAAACGCCACCGCCGCTACAGCGGGGACGGCACGTGGGACGGGATCTTGGCCCAGCTGCTCACTGCAGCCGATGCTGTGGGCCTGGTGGATTGGGCGGTCTCGGTCGATTCCACGGTCAACCGCGCCCATCAGCACGGCACCAATCTTCCCCGCCCCACAGGGGGACCCATCGAATTACATGAATCTGCTCGATGAGCCGGCCGACCATGCAATTGGCCGCTCCCGTGGCGGGCTGACTACGAAGATCCATGCCCTGGTCGATGGCAACGGCAGGCCCCTGGCGTTACTGGTTGCTCCCGGCCAGGGCGGGGACGCACCCATGTTTCCCCACCTGATGGACCATCTGAGTATCAACCGGGCCGGTCCGGGCAGGCCAAGAACCCGCCCGGACCGGGTACGCGCAGACAAGGCCTACTCCTCAAAAGCAATCCGGACCCACCTTCGAGATCGGGGCATCACGGCCGTCATCCCGCAACCATCCGATCAGATCGGGCACCGGAAACGCCGCGGCTCCTCCGGTGGCCGACCACCAGCATTCGACAAGGAAGACTACAAAGGCCGCAACGTCGTTGAGCGAAACTTCAACACCTTCAAACAATGGCGCGGACTGGCGACCCGTTACGACAAACTCGCCCTCACCTACCGAGGCGGAGCCGTCCTCCGCGCCCTCACCATCTGGCTGACCGCATTAGGAGACACGCCCTAGGCCCTCCACCCTTTTTGCGCGGTCAGCCGTTTGGCAAATTCGGCGGCCATTGTATTCCAGTAGGTCTTGCCCACATGGTTGTTGTCGATGTAGACATGCACGTTGCCGATCACGGCTCGACACACGCCGTCAGGGCAAATAAGGTCCGTCATGTCGACGGGGAAGAATTTCGCATTATCGGCGGCGAAGCCCTCCAGCGGCGAGACCGCGGGCATCACCTTGGACAGGGCCGGATTGCAGGCTGGTGCGTCGGCGCCATACCGGGAAATGCACGCGGGCACGCCCGCCTTGAAGCGGGGGTTGTCCCTGACGCCGATCACCTTGATGCCGGCGTCTGTGAACTGCCGGACCTTTTGCCCGTACCCCGGGGCGAGCGCCTCCTTGGGCGCGGACATCACGGAGACCGTTGCCATGGTGAAAACCCTGTCCGGCTTCATTGACAGCACGAAGTCGGTAGCCTCGTCGTTAAACTTCAGGCACGATTCGACAGCCTTGCCCGCCTCGGCGCCAAAGATGCAGCCGGGCCGCCAAAGCTTCACCACTTTCCAATGGTTTTCCATTGCCATGGCCCGGACGGCTCCGGAGATGTGGTGCGCGTGGGAACTGCCCACCACCATGACGGTTTCCGTCTCGGTGCCGTCAAGGACGCCGTCCTGGGTACAGTCCGCCCGCAATCGTTCCGTGGGCGGCACGGCGTCCCCGCTGCACTCCTCGGCGAAATCGGGCCGGTCGGATTCGATGCCGGCCAGTGTCGGCAACACGGCTGCACCGGGCGTGACCTTGTCCACGTAGCCGGTCATCATGGTCAGGGCGCCCGGATTGTCGGAGGGAACCTGCCGGCCGGCCGCGGAGGCTTCAGCCAGCAAGGTGCCCTGCCAGCCGGCCAGGGGTGCTGCGACGAGGGCGACGCTGACGGCAATCACCGTCACGGCCCGGCGTCGTTTCTTCTCGATCCACTTGTTGCGGCGCAGCGGGGTGTCAATCCACTTGGTGGCAAGGATTGCGGCAAGCAGGGAAACCACGATGATCGCAAGGCCGGCCTTGATGCCGGCATGGTCACGTCCGGAAACGATCAAGAAGATCACCAAAACGGGCCAGTGGAACAGGTACAGCGCATACGAACTATCGCCGAGTTTCACCAGCGGCTTCCAGCTCAGGAAACGGTCGGCGCCGGCGCTGCTCCCGGTATGGCCCGCGACGATCACGCAGGCCGCGGCGAGCGTTGGCCACAGTGCCATGTAGCCGGGGAACTGCTGCCCGACCTGCAGGATCAGGCCGCAGGAGAGCATCGCGGCGACACCCAGCCAGCCAAGGACGATCCGGGTGGTGCGCCCAAACTTCAGCAACGGAAGCACCAGCGCAAGCAGGGATCCCAGCGCAAATTCCCACAGCCGGGTCCGGGTGTCGAAGTAGGCGAAGGCCTGGTTGGTGTGGGTGGTGATGATGGAGAAGACCAGGGACACAACGAAGACGGTTCCGAACATGTACATCAGCAGCGGCCGCACCAACAGCTTGCCGCGGCGGGCAATGAGCGCGGCAGCCGCAAAGATCAACGGCCACAGGATGAAGATCTGCCCCTGGATGGACAGCGACCAGAAGTGCTGCAGCGGGCTGGCGAGGCTGTGGTCCTGGACGTAGTAGTCCACGGACTCGGCGGCCAGGAACCAGTTTTGGTAGTAGAACAACGACGCCCAGGTTTGGCCGAAGATGCTGTTCCAGCTGGTTTGGGGCAGGAACAGGAAGGTGGCCGCCAGAGTTGCCAGCAGCGTCACCGTGATCAGTGGCAGCAGACGCTTGAACAGGTGGGCCCAGTACTTGAAAAGTTCAAGGGACTTTCCGCTTTCAAGCCGGCGGGTGAACTGCCCCGTCAAAAGGAAGGCGGAGATCAGCAGGAAGATGTCCACGCCGCCGGAAATCCTGCCAAACCAGACGTGGTAGGCAACCACCATCAACACCGCCAAGGCGCGCAGGCCTTGCACCTCGGGCAGGAATTTGCGTGATTTCCCGGCCGTGCCGGCAGGCTGGGACGCGGCGGATCGCCGGCCCGGCACCCTTGGTGTGGCCAGTGTTTCAAGCGACATTCAATACACCCTCATAAATTGTTTGCACCGTTCCCCAACGGTCAGAAGTCCATTAACACGGTACCTGCTAGGTGCAAAACCCAAAATTTAAGTGAACAATGCCACCACTCGACACGGCCACCATGACGCAAAAAAGACGGCGTTTGCGGTTAAAGCCGGTGGTAGACCGGTGGCTTTAACCGCAAACGCCGTCTCATTTCACGACGGGGGTGTGCGTCAGTGCTGGTGTCCTGCTTCGTCGTCCTCGGCGGGCTTGTCCGTCACGAGCACCTCGGTGGTGAGCACCAGTGCTGCGATGGACGCTGCGTTGCGCAGGGCCGAACGGGTGACCTTGACCGGGTCGATGACGCCGGCCTGGATCAGGTTCTCGTACTCGCCGGAGGCGGCGTTGAAGCCGAAACCGTCGGTGAGTTCGCCAACCTTGTGCACCACGACGTAGCCGTCGTGGCCGGCGTTCTGGGCGATCCAGCGCAGCGGCTGGGCAACAGCCTTGCGGACCAGCTCGACGGCGGTTGCGGCGTCGCCGGTCAGGGCTGCCACGGTGGGGTCTTCGTCGAGGGCCTTGGCGGCCTGCACCAGGGCGGAACCGCCACCGGCAACAATGCCTTCTTCCAAAGCGGCACGCGTTGCGGACACGGCGTCCTCAATGCGGTGCTTCTTTTCCTTCAACTCGACCTCGGTGGCTGCGCCAACCTTGATCACGCCGATGCCGCCGGCCAGCTTGGCCAGGCGTTCCTGCAGCTTTTCCTTGTCCCATTCGGAGTCGGTGCGCTTGAGCTCGGCGTGCAGCTGGGCTACGCGATCCGCTACGTCCTCGGACGTGCCGGCACCGTCAACGATGGTGGTGTTGTCCTTGGTGACGGTGATACGGCGAGCCGTACCCAGCACCTCGAGGCCAACCTGGTCCAGGGACAGGCCGATCTCCGGGGAGACAACCTGTGCGCCGGTCAGGATCGCGATGTCCTGCAGCATGGCCTTGCGGCGGTCGCCGAAGCCCGGAGCCTTGACGGCAACTACGTTCAGCGTGCCGCGCAGGCGGTTGACGATCAGCGTGGACAGGGCCTCGCCGTCGACGTCCTCGGCGATGATGAACAGCGGCTTGTTGGCGGCCAGCGCCTTTTCCAGCAGCGGCAGGAATTCCTGCAGCGAGGAGATCTTGCCCTGGTTGATGAGGATGAGCGCATCTTCCATGACGGCTTCCTGGCGCTCAGCGTCGGTGACGAAGTGCGGGGACAGGTAGCCCTTGTCGAACTGCATGCCCTCGGTGAGGACCAGTTCGGTGGACGTCGTGGAGGACTCCTCGATGGTGATGACACCATCCTTGCCAACCTTGTCGAAGGCCTCGGCGAGCAGGTCGCCGATTTCCTGGCTCTGCGCGGAGATCGCGGCAACCTCTGCCACCTGTCCACCCTCGACCGGGCGGGCGTTCTCCAGCAGGCGGGCGGCAATGGCTTCAACGGAAACCTGGATGCCGCGCTTGAGCTCGCCGGGAGCGGCGCCTGCGGCTACGTTGCGCAGGCCTTCCTTGACGAGTGCCTGTGCCAGGACGGTGGCCGTGGTAGTGCCGTCGCCGGCAACATCGTTGGTCTTCGTGGCAACTTCCTTGGCCAGCTGTGCGCCAAGGTTTTCATACGGGTCTTCCAGCTCCACCTCGCGGGCGATCGTGACGCCGTCGTTGGTGATGGTGGGAGCGCCCCACTTCTTGTCCAGCACAACGTTGCGACCGCGCGGGCCGAGGGTCACCTTGACGGTGTCGGCGAGCTTGTCGATACCGGCCTCAAGGGCCTTCCGTGCGCTGTCATTGAATGCAAGCTGCTTAGCCATGCGTTTTGTCCTTTCACGCAAAGACCCCGCACCCTAATCCGTGATCTCGACTGGCTCGATCAGCATGATTGCCGGGCGCGGGGCTTTACAAACGTGGTTACTTTACGACGATGGCCAGCACGTCGCGGGCCGAGAGAACCAGCAGCTCTTCGCCGCCGGTCTTTACTTCGGTTCCACCGTACTTGGAGTAGATGACGACGTCGCCGACGGCAACATCGATCGGGACGCGGTTGCCGTTGTCGTCAACGCGGCCGGGGCCCACTGCCACAACTTCGCCCTCCTGGGGCTTTTCCTTGGCGGTGTCCGGGATGACCAGGCCGGAGGCGGTGGTCAGCTCTGCTTCGAGCTGGCGAACAACAATACGATCCTCAAGAGGCTTAATAGAGACCGACACTCGGACCTCTCCTTCACATGGGCAATTCTATGGACGACTGCGAACGAAAGGGCCATGACAGTGGATCCCAACCGTCGTCGCGGTGCCGGTGATGATCCCATGGCCAAAAGTTCTGCAAGTTAGCACCCTCGGGGTGAGAGTGCTAACCCTGACTCTATTGACTTGGTTAGCACTCGGTCAAGGCGAGTGCCAGCGAAAACCGTAAAAGTTCGACGCCGGCCGGCCCGGTTACGCTCTCGGCGCACCGCCGGGCGGCAACCCGCCGGAGAGTTTGTGGACGGGCAGCTGCGGCGGTGCAACGATGAAACCATGACGACCACCGCTGCGCCCGTGCAGGTGCGCGACTTGAGGAAGACATACGGCCGCGCCGCCGCCGTGGACGGCGTCAGCTTTGACATCGCGGACGGCGAGACCTTCGCCCTGCTGGGCCCCAACGGCGCCGGGAAAAGCACCACGATCGAGATCCTCGAGGGCTACCGGGACCGCAGCGGCGGCGACGCCCTGGTGCTCGGCGTCGACCCGCAGCACGGAGGGGTGGCCTGGAAGGCCCAGCTGGGGATCGTGCTCCAATCGACGGGCGAAAGCGGCAATGTGAGCGTGCTGGAGCAGTTGAACCACTTTGCCGGTTACTACCCCAAACCGCGCAAGGTGGGCGAGGTCCTGGAGTCCGTGGGCCTGTCCGGGCAGGCTAAGACGAGGATCGGCCGGCTTTCCGGCGGGCAGCGGCGGCGCCTGGATGTGGCGCTGGGCATCATCGGCCGGCCCAGGCTGCTGTTCCTGGATGAACCAACCACGGGCTTCGACCCCGAGGCGCGGCACCAGTTTTGGGATTTGGTGGAGACCCTCAAGACCGAGGGCACCACAATCCTGCTGACCACCCACTACCTTGACGAGGCGGCCGCCCTGGCCGACCGTGCGGGCGTGATCGTGGGCGGCAAACTCGTGGACATCGGCCCGATCGGCGAGATTGGCGGGGCGAAGGCAAAGGTGCCGTTGGTGCGGTGGCGTCAGGACGGCGTCGTCCGGTCAGAGCGCACCATGGAGCCCACGGCGCTGGCCGCCCGGCTCCATGCCGAGGCGGGCGGTGAGGTGGACGGGCTGGAAATCACCCGGCCCAGCCTGGAGGCCATCTATCTTGACCTGGTGGCGAGCCACGGCGGCATCCCGGTAGACATGGAGGAACCGGCATGAGGACGCTGCAACTGGGTGGCTCACGGATCGGCTATGAACTGCGCACGTATTTCCGCCAGGGCGACTCCGTGTTCTTCACGTTCCTGTTCCCGATCCTGATGCTGTCCGTGTTTGCCGTGGCCTTCAGCACCAGCGGACCCATCGGTGCATTGCCCGACGGCAGCGGCGGGATCTCCTTCGCCGCCTTCTACGTGCCCGGCATGGTGGCCGCCGGCATGCTGCTCAGTGGCGTGCAGAACCTGGGCGTGGACATCGCCGGCGAGAAGGGCGACGGCACGCTCAAACGGCTCGGCGGCACACCGCTGCCCGTGTTCTCGTACTTCATGGGCAAGATCGGCATGGTGCTGGTCAGCTCGGTGCTGCAAGTGACCCTGCTGCTGCTGGTGGCCCGTTTCGCCTTTGACGTGGCACTGCCCGCCGACCCCGGCAAGTGGTTCACGTTTGCGTGGGTTTTCCTCTTTGGCGTGGTCACCAGCTGCGTCCTGGGCATTGCGCTCTCCGCACTCCCCCGCACCGGCAAGAGCGCCACGGCCGTGGTGATCCCGATTGTCCTGTTGCTCCAATTCATCTCCGGCGTCTACCTGAACTTCTCCCAACTGCCGGGATGGTTGCAGAACTTTGCCAGCATTTTCCCGCTGAAGTGGATGGCGCAGGGGATGCGCAGCGTGTTCCTGCCTGAGAGGTTTGAAGTGATGGAACCGAGCGGCGCCTGGAATCTTGGCCTGGTGGCGCTGGTCATGGGCCTCTGGCTGGTGGTGGGCCTGGTGCTGTGCAAGGTCACGTTCCGCTGGATCCGCAAGGACAGCTGAGGGTGCTGCGCGGCCATTAAGCTGGTTCCATGGCCACTGATGCAATTTCCCCCCTCCTGACCGTTGCCGGCTGGGAGCTTTTGTCCACGCTGGGCCCTTATAAGGAAGCCGACTCGCTCAAGCTCAACGAGTCCCTCCGCAAGGCCGGCCATCCCCCCGAACTGGTGGCCGCCGCTCTCACCCAGGCCCGGCTGCGAGCCAAGGCCGAGGCCAAGTTTGGCGAGTTTGCCAGCCACATGCTGTTCACGGCGGCCGGGCTTGAACAGGCCACCCGGTTGAGCATTGCCGCCCTGCACGCGCAGCGGTTCACGACGGCGTTCATCACCTCCGTGGCGGACCTTGGCTGCGGGCTTGGCGCCGATTCGCTCGCCATGGCCAGCCTGGACATCAACGTCACCGCCGTTGAAATGGATGAGCTGACGGCTGCCTGCACCACCGTGAACCTGATGCCCTTCCCGCATGCGAAGGTGGTGTGCGGACGGGCCGAGGACACCGACCTCACCGGGATCGAGGGCGTATGGCTCGACCCGGCCCGGCGCACCACCAACACCTCCGGCACCACCCGGCTCTTTGACCCCGAGGCGTTCTCCCCGCCACTGTCCTTTGCCGAAAAGCTGGCCGACGACGGCCTGGCCGTGGGCGTCAAAATGGGCCCCGGCATCCCCCACGAGGCCGTGCCGGACACCGCCGAGGCCCAATGGATCTCCGTCAACGGCGACGTCGTGGAAGCCGGACTCTACTTCAACGCCCTGGCCCGTCCCGGCGTGCGCCGCGCCGCACTCGTCATCGGCCAGCACGGCATGGCGGAGCTGACGAGCACCGTCCCCTACGACGCCGCCAACCAGGACGTGGAAACGGGCCCCGTCTCCGGCTACCTGTACGAGCCCGACGGCGCGGTGATCCGGGCGGGGCTCGTGGCGGACCTGGCCCGCAGCATGGGGGCCCACCTGGTGGATCCGCACATCGCCTACCTGTGCGCAGAGGAGCCCGTCGACACCCCGTTTGCGCGGGCGTACAAGATTTTGGAGGTCAAGCCCTTCAACGTCAAGGCCCTGAAGAGCTGGGTCAAGGCGAACCGGATCGGCGTGCTGGACATCAAGAAGCGTGGCATCTCCACGACTCCGGAGGAATTGCGCCGCCAGCTGCTCACCGGCTCCGGCAAGGGCCCCAACAAGGCCACGCTGGTGCTGACAAGGGTCGGCGAGGAACGGCTCGCAATCGTCGTTGAGCCGTTTGGCCCCGTGGACGGACCGCGCGGGCTCTAAGGTAGCCGAGCCTGGGCCCACGCGCCCGAGGGGCCCCGCCTGCGGCTCGCTCTTGCGAGCCGCAGGCGGGGAGGGCGTGGGGACTAGGACCGGGAGAACTCCGAGGCCTCGCGCACCAGTTCGGGGCTTGGGCGAACGCCCGTGTACAGCACGAACTGTTCCTCGGCCTGGATCGCGATGACCTCGGCGCCCGTGATGACGGGGATTCCGGCGGCGCGGGCGGCCTTGATCAGCGGGGTCTCGGAGGGAAGCGCGACGACGTCGAACACGGTCCGCGCGGCAGCCACCTGGGCGTCGGTGAAGGACTGGACGTCCTGTTGGGAGCCGGCCATGCCCAGCGGCGTGACGTTGATCAGGAGGTCCGCCGTTTCCTGCCCGGCGTCCGGCAGCCAGCTGAATCCGTACAGTTCCGCCAGTGCCCGGCCGGCTTCCTCGTTGCGCGCCACCACCGTCACCTTGGTGTGTCCGGCGTCGCGCAGGGCGGCGGCGACGGCCTTGGCCATGCCCCCGGATCCGCGCAACAAAACGTTATAGGCGGACGGGACGGCATGGTGTTGCAGGAGCCCGGCGATGGCCAGGTAGTCGGTGTTGTAGGCGGTGAGGACGCCGTCGTCGTTCACGATCGTGTTGACCGATTCGATGGCGGCGGCGGAGGCGTCCATGACGTCCACCAGCCCAATGACGGCTTCCTTGTACGGCATGGACACGGCGGCCCCGCGGATCCCCAGGCCCCTGATGCCGGCCACGGCTTGGGCCAGGTCCACCGGCGCGAACGCCTTGTAGACAAAGTTCAGCCCCAGGGCGTCGTAAAGGTAGTTGTGGAAGCGCGTGCCAATGTTGCTGGGCCGGGCCGCCAGGGAAATGCAGAGCGTCATGTCTTTGTTCAAAATGGGCACTCCCCCATTCTGCCGCACCGCTGTCCACTACAATCAAGGTGCGTCTGGCGTGTTTTCCCATGTGCAATCCAAGTAAGTTCCATCGACCAGGAGGGATCCTTTAGTGAAGATCGACTTTGCGAAATCTGAACAGTCCACCCTTGGCCTGGAGTGGGAAATCGCCCTCGTCGACTCCGCCACGGGCGAATTGACCGCCGGGGCAAACGACATCCTCGCCAAGGTTTCCGCCGACCACCCCGAGGTCATGAACGACGGCGAGCACCCCCACATCAAGGGCGAGATGCTGCTGAACACGGTAGAGCTGGTGACCGGCATCTGCCACACCGTCGCCGAAGGCACCGAGGACCTGCGCCGGAACCTGAACATTGTCCGCGAGGCCGCCCACCCGCTGGGGCTGGACCTGCTCAGCGCCGGCACCCACCCGTTCAGCAACCCGCGCACGCAGGAAGTCACCAACAAGGAGCGGTACTCCAAGCTGGTCGACCGAACCCAGTGGTGGGGCAGCCAGATGCTCATCTACGGCGTCCACGTCCATGTGGGCCTGGACCACGTCTCCAAGGCCATGCCCGTACTGGACGGCCTGGTCAACTACTTCCCGCACTTCCAGGCCTTGAGCGCATCGTCGCCGTTCTGGAACGGCGAGGACACCGGCTACGCCTCACAGCGGGCCCTGATGTTCCAGCAACTTCCCACCGCGGGCCTGCCGTTCCAGTTCCCCACCTGGGACGCCTACGAGTCCTATGTGCAGGACATGTTCACCACCGGGGTCATCGACACCACGAGTGAAATCCGCTGGGACATCCGCCCCGTGGCGGGCCTGGGCACCGTGGAAATGCGGATCTGCGACGGCATGTCCACGCTGGAGGAAATCGGCGCCATCGCGGCCCTGACTCAGTGCCTCGTGGAGGACTTCTCCACCACCCTGAACGACGGCGGCACCATCCCCACCATGCCGCCCTGGCACGTCCAGGAAAACAAGTGGCGGGCCGCCCGGTACGGCATGGACGCCATCATCATCCTCGACGCCGCCGGCAAGGAACAGCTCGTCACCGAACACCTGGTGGAGCTGCTGAACAAGCTCGAACCCGTCGCCGCCCGCCTGGGCTGCGCGGACGAACTCGCCAGCGTGGAGTCAATCGTCGCCAAGGGCGCCAGCTACCAGCGCCAGCGCCGCGTGGCCGCCGCCCACTCCGGCGACCTGCGCGCCGTGGTCCGTGAACTCGTGGCGGAGATGGCCACCAACTAGACGCGGTATCACCTTTGGCGGCCAAACCGACGACGCGGTATCACCTTTGGCGCACTTTTCGCCAACGCTTGCCCACTCGCGCCGTCTGCCGGATTAGGTGCGGAACGGCGTCGAATCACCAGTTCGGCCCCCACACCAATGGTGTGGGGGCCGAAGTCATCAGAAGTGCGGTACCGACTAGAGGTGCAACACGGTCTGCCCCAGGGCCGCCGCGGCGATGAACGAGGCGCTGTAGGTGATGAGGGCGACCACCACGACCTTCCAACTCAGCGACTTCAATGCCGGGATGTCCCGCCCAATGGTCAGCCCGATGAGTCCCAGCGTGGGCACGCCCAGCAGGATCACGTTCAGGTTGCCGGTCCAGGAGGCCAGCAGCGCCGACGTCGGCAGGAACGGTGCGGAGAGGATCGTGGCGATGCCCAGCACCCAGACGCTTGACGGGACGGACGGCACCCACCGGGAAAGCCTGAAGGACAGCGCCGTCAGCAACAGCAGGACCAGGACACCCAGGACGTCGGTGAACGTGAACGTCTTGGTGCCAAGAATATTCATGAGAAGGCCGCTCACACCCACCACCCCGTAGGCCAGGAAGGCGTAGCGGGGAGTCAGCTTCACTTTCGGGTCCAGCGCGATGTCGGGCACGTCCGCGTCGGATTCACTGCCCTTCACGGCGCTGCCCTGCGCTGCACCATTGCGGGCGACGACGGCGCGGCCAACCCGGCGGCCGTCGTCGTCCCTGCCGAACAGCCGGCTCCAGAAGACGAAGAGCTTGCGGCACACGGGCAGTGAGAGGAACACGCCGGCGTAGAAGCCAACAATGTTGGTGACCAGGTTGGAAAGGGCGGCCAGGGCCATGATTTCCTGGGCCTGGGACGGGTAGAGCAGGGCCAGCGCACCGGCGCCACCGAGCATCATCGAGGCCGAGCCAAGGCCCAGCCCCAGGGCAAGCGCCCGGGGATCGAAGATGGACAAGCCACCCAGGAAGCCGGCCAGCAGGGAGATGAACACGGCGCCGAACAGGCTCCCGAGCAGCCAGACGGAGAACACGCCGCGGTATTCCGGGGAGCGGACGCCGAAGCGTTGGATGGCGTAGGCCAGGAACGATTCACGGTCGATGGACCAGGCGGCCCCGACGGCGACCCGGCCAAGACCCAGGGCCACCGCGACCGGAAGCGCGATGATCACGGTGCCGAAGATGTGGCCTACCTCCTGCAGGGCCACGGCCGGGCCAATGCCGCCCAACTGGACCAGGGTGGGGCCGATCTGGGTGCCGAGCCGGGCCAGGAAGACGATGATGCCGATCTCCAGCAGGACCGTGGCCACGCCGCGGGCCGCGGGCGTGATGGGCCGCCACCGCTGGGTGCCAATGACCCCGCCAATGACAACCGCCCAAATGATGGGCAGCAGCACCACGGCGGCCGGGCCAAGCTGGAACTTCACGGTGCCAATGAGCACCGCGACGATGGAGAGCGCCACCGAAAGTCCGATGACCACACCCCAGTGCCGGCCGGTGATCGGGGATGCGGCTGCGCCGCGTTGTGAAATGCGGGTTGTGTTGGACATCAGACTCACCTTCAGGTCAATTTTGTATACCAAGATCAAGATACACATCCGGAGTTGCGATGTAAATCACTTGGTGAAACCTAAAAAAGACCGATTTCTTCGTGTTCTTTTGATCTTTGCGCCAAAGCCCCTCGCTGCGGGCTGTTCATTTGGAATACCAAATGGGAGTATTGTCGTAGCAAAGTTCCGGAGCTTGCAGCTGTCCGCCCGTCTCCGCACGCCGCTCGTTCGAGAATTACCCCAAGGAGCACCGCATGACCCTGATCCTCTCCAACTCCGATCTCGCCGCCCTGGTTGACATGAAGGCGACGATTGCCGCCGTCGAGCTGGCTTTCGGTGACATTGCCCGCGGCACGGCCCACCAGCCCGCCCCGACCTCGCTGCACCTGCCGGGCTCGGATGCGCGGTTCCTGCCCATGACGGCACTCGCCGACTCCCAGCAGCTGGCTGCCGTGAAGATGCTCGCCGACATTCCGGCCAACCGCGACGCCGGCCTGCCCACCCAGCGCTCGACCATCATGCTCGCCTCGCAGCTGACGGGCGAGACCCTCGCGATCCTGGACGGGCGCGTGCCCACCCGGGTCCGCACCGCCGCAGCCAGCGCCGTGGCCACCAAGCACCTGGCCCGCCCGGACAGCCGGGTGTTGGGACTGGTGGGTGGCGGCGCCCTCGCCGTCGAGCACGTCGACGCCATCCTGGCCGTGCTGCCCATTGAGGAGATCGTCGTGTGGTCCCGCACAACGACGACCACCGACACGTTCCGCGCGCGGGTTGCCCGTCATGGACTGCCCGTGACGGTGGCCGGCACCGCGGAAGAGGTCTTTGCCACCGCGGATGTGGCCTGCACCCTGACCCCCGCCATTGAACCCGTGGTGGAGGGGCGATGGTTCCGCCCCGGCCAGCACATTAACGCCGTCGGCTCGCGCCCGCGCCCGGAACACCGCGAGATTGACTCCTGGGGAATGACGCGCAGCCGGGTCATCGTAGACAGCCTGGCCACGGCCGCGGAGAAATCCGGCGACCTGCTCATTCCGATCCGGGAAGGCGCCCTGTCCCTGGAGGATGTGGTGGCCGAACTCGGCCAGGTGGTGGCCGGCCACCAAACGGGGCGGCGCAATGCGGCGGACATCACCTTGTTCAACTCCGTAGGCATCGGCCTACTGGACCTCGCCATCGGCCGCCTGCTCTACGATTTGGCACTCGAACGCGGCATGGGCCTCGCGGTGGATCTAAGCGCCTGAGCCGCCGCACCCAGCCACGCTACTGGCCGGACCACTGGCCGACCCCTGGCCGAACCCTTGACGGACCGGCAGATTTGCCGCCGGGATGCGAGAGTACAGACAGACGTGGGTGCGCTAGCTATAGTTTTGGTATACCAAAATGACGCACCCTCGTAGCCAAGCCACCTCAAAGTCCAAATTGCCCGGATTTGGCATACAAAAGCAGTCAACTTTTCGAAAGGTCCCACCTTGTCTTCAACCTTCATTCGCCAGGTCCGCCCGTGGGGCGGAAAGCTCAGCGACGTCACCGTCACGGACGGGCGCATCAGCTCGGTTGAGCCCCACAACCCGGCAGCTGCCGGAACCGGCACCGTCGTCGAGGGTGCGGGCCGGCTGCTGCTTCCCTCCTTCTCCGACGTCCACGTGCACCTCGACTCCAACCGCCTGGGCCTGCCGTTTCGGGAGCACACTGGCGGTCCCGGCGTCTGGGGCATGATGATGAACGACCGCAACAACTGGCGGACGGCCGAGACGAGCATCGGCGAGCGCACCGACACGGCGCTGCGCATGATGATCGAGCGCGGCACCACCCGCGTTCGCAGCTTCGCCCAGGTCGACGTCGACTGCGGCCTGGAGAAATTCGACGCCGTCGCTGCCGCCCGCGAGACCCACAAGGACCGCGCGGACGTGAAGATCATCGCGTTCCCGCAGGCCGGCCTGTTGTTGGAGGACGGCAGCGCGGCCCTCATGGAGGAGGCCCTGAAGAACGGCGCCGACGTCATGGGCGGCATCGACCCCTGCTCCCTGGACAAGGACCCCGTCCGCCACCTGGACATCGTGTTCGGCCTGGCCGAGAAGTACCAGGTGCCGATCGACATCCACCTGCACGAACCCGGCGAGCTGGGGCATTTCAGTGCCGCGCTGATTGCCGAGCGGACCCGCGCGCTGGGCATGCAGGGAAACGTCACCATCTCCCACGGCTACCCGCTCTGGGGCGTCAGCGAGGCCCACACGCGCCAGCTCATCGAGACGTGGGCGGAACTGGACATCTCGACGGCGACGGTTGCCCCGGCCGGCCGCTTCCAGCTGCCCCTGGCCGAACTGGCCAAGGCCGGCGTGCGCGTGGGCCTCGGCGAGGACGGCCAACGCGACTACTGGTCCCCCTACGGCAACGCCGACATGCTGGACCGAACCTGGCAGCTGGCTTTTGCCAACGGCTTCCGCTTCGACGACTTGATCGAACACGCGCTGGCCGTGGCCACCGTGGGCGGCGCGTCCATCCTGGACCGCGCCATCCCCCGGTTGGCCTCCGAACTCGACCGCCCGGGTACCGCGGTGGGGGATCCGGCCGATTTCGTGATCGTGTCCGGCGATTCAGTCAGCGCCGCCGTCATGGACCGCCCCGCGGACCGCACCGTCATCCACGCGGGCCGCGTCGTGGCCGAGAACCTGCAGCTGGTCTGACCCAACGCCGCAGCTAGACCACGGCTGCAGCCGCCCCATCCAAAGGAGATACCGTCATGCGCACCCAACTCACCGCCAGCCACGTCCTGGGCCACCGGGACGGCGGCCACGTGCTCTTCCGCAACGCCGCCGTGGTCTACGAGGATGACGTGATCATCCATGTGGGGCACGGCTACGCGGGGCCGGTGGACCGGCACGTTGACCTCGGCAACGCGCTCCTGACCCCCGGGTTCATCGACCTGGATGCGCTGACGGACATCGACCACCTCCTGCTGGATTCCTGGCACGGTGCCGAGGACGCCAAGGGCCTGACGTGGTCGGCGGAGTACTTTGCCCGGGCCCGGCGTGACGTGTTCACCACGGAGGAGCGCCAAACCATCCGCCGCTACGCCCTGGTGCAGCTGGCACTGCACGGCATCACCACCTACATGCCCATTGCCTCCGAGGTGCACAGCGCGTGGGCCGAGGACTCCGCGGAGCTGGCGGGGATGGCGCAAACGTCACGGGAGCTAGGCCTGCGCGGGTACCTGGGGCCGGCCTACCGCTCCGGAGTCAACGTGGTAACCGACGACGGCGAGCGCACCGTTCTGTTCGAACCTGCCCTGGGCGAGGCCGGACTCCAGGACGCCCTGGCCTTCCTCGACTGGGTGGAGGAACTGGCCGACCCGCTCGTGAACGGGGTGCTGCTGCCCTGCCGGATCGAAACGCTGACGCCCGAGTTGCTGGCGGACACCGCCGAGGCCTCCAGCGAGCGTGGAGTTCTGGTGCGCCTGCACAGCCTCCAGGGCGTCTTTGAACGCAACTTCCTGGCCGAGCGGCACGGCGCCACCCCGCTGGAGATGATTGCCGCGGCCGGACTGCTCAACGACAGGCTGCTCATCCCCCACGGCATCCTCACCGACCGGCACCACGCCGTCCACGGCGAGGACCGCGGGGACCTGGCCACGTTGGCCGGGGCGGGCGTGAGCATCATCCACTGCCCGCAGACCTCATTCCGCTACGGCCAGGTCATCGATTCCTTCAGCAGCTACAAGAAGGCGGGGATCACCATGGCCCTGGGCACTGATTCCTTCCCACCGGACCTGGTCCGCGGCATGGACGCCGGGGTGCATTTGGCCAAGCTTGCCGACGGCCGCGCGGACGCCGCACCGGCGTCGGACTACCTCGACGCCGCGACCCTGGGCGGGGCGGCAGCGCTCAAGCGTCCCGACCTGGGCCGCCTGGAACCGAGGGCGCAGGCCGACATGGTGGCCTTCAGCCTTGACGACTTCCGCGATGGCGTCAGTGACGATCCGGTGCGCACCCTGCTGCTCAACGGCACGGCCCGCAACGCCTTCCACTCAGTTGTGGCCGGGCGCACCGTTATGGCGGGCGGCGCCATTCCCGGCGTCGACCTCGAGTCCCTGGGCCGGGCCGCCGAGGAGATCTTCGCCAAGATGCGCGATGCCTACGGCGAGCGCGACTTCCAGGGCCGTCCGGCGTCCGTGCTGTTCCCGCCCAGCTACCCGGCGGCGGACTGAACTGCCCGTACACTGGGGGCTGTCGGGCAGTCCGGCAGGCGAGCGCAGTGAAGGACGAAGCATGGAGCAGCTAGCACCGGAGGGCGACACCAGGCTGTCCCTGGCGGAGCAGACGTACGCGCGGATCAGCGAGAAGATCATCGACGGGCACTACCCGCCGGGGCACCGCCTGCGGGAACGCGAAATCTCCGAAGACCTGGCGGTCTCCCGCATCCCCATCCGCGAGGCGTTGCCCCAGCTCGAGGCGGACGGCTTCATCGCCATCTTCCCGCGCCGCGGCGCCGTAGTGCGCGCCTTCACGCTCAACGATGTCGGCGAGCTGTTCGACGTCAGGCTGAACCTGGAGGTCTTTGCCGCCCGCAAGGCCGCCGAACACGTTGCCAACGGGGGCTCGTCCACGCGGCTCGCAGAGCTCATGGCCGCGGCGGAAAACGCCACGGCCGCCAGCGACTACCCCGCCATCACCGAGTTCAACTCCGCAATCCATGCCGAGATCATCGCCATGAGCGGCAACAGCCTGCTGGAGACGACCATGCGCCCCGTCCTGGGCCGGCTCCGGCGCCTGTTCGCCCTCACCAGCGAACGCGACCCGCAGGCCCAATACCGGGAGCACATCGCCCTGTGCGAGGCGATCCATGCCGGCAAGCCTGACCTGGCCGCCGCGCTGGCCTACTCACACATCGAGCTTGGCCGCGAGCCGTCCCTGGCGGAACTGGCCAAGGTGCTCCCGGCGGACAGCTAGCGCCAAAGCTTGCCGCGGGGCTGTTATTGCCATCCGCCCGTGGCGGGCCGCGGGCGGATCACCACAACAGCCCCCGGGCTCGGGCGGGATGTCCGGAACGACGTCGGATCACCACGCCGGCCCCCGCAGACGCCGGCCTGCCCCGCGCGCACCCCCTGCCCACCCCTCGTCCCCAATTCTTAGTGAATTCTTAGATCCCGTGCGGAACAGTGGAAGAAAGGCCTTCGGGCCGCTTCCCGTCCCGCCACGATTCGGAGAATTCCTTGACCCGTTTGCCCGCCAGCAGGCACGCCGCCGCCGAAACGCCCGGCCCCGAGCGCCCGTCCCCCGAACACGCCTCCGCACCCGCCTGGCCGTGCTGCCGCAACCCCGGTTCTGGGGCCTGTGGGTGGTGCTGTTGTCCGCGGCCGTGCTGACGGTCGGCTTCGTCGCCATCGATGTACCCGGCTTCAGCCCCCGTGAGTTCACGGTCGACCAGGACCTCAGCCGCCACCACGACGGCGTCCTCAACGCGCTCGCGATGACCCTGAACTACGTGTTTTCCCCGGCCGGCGGGATTGTGATGATCGCCATCATCTGCGTTTACCTGCTGGTCGTGCGAAAATCCCCGGTGAACGCGTTTGCGTTCGGCGGGGTGGCCGCGGCCGGCTGGCTGTCCAGCCAGTTCTTCAAGGTCATCGTTGAACGCCCGCGCCCCAACCCGGCCCTGCTGGTCGATCCGCTGGCACCCGAAACCGGGTCCAACAGCTTCCCCAGCGGGCACGTGGCACTGGCCGTCGGGCTCGCCTGGGCGTTCTTCTTCCTGGCCCGCAACACCCGCTGGGCGTCGCTGGCGGTCATCGCCGGCATCGCCGTGCCCGTGATTGTGGCCGGCTCCCGCCTCTA
Organism: Arthrobacter sp. ERGS1:01; assembly: GCF_001281315.1. Classification (NCBI taxonomy): domain Bacteria; kingdom Bacillati; phylum Actinomycetota; class Actinomycetes; order Micrococcales; family Micrococcaceae; genus Arthrobacter; species Arthrobacter sp. ERGS1:01. The sequence continues at coordinate 3,202,516 of NZ_CP012479.1, forward strand.
CATCGGCGTGCACTACCCCAGTGATGTTGCGGCCTCCTTCCTGGCCGCAACCGCCGCCGTGCTCCTTTTTGCCGGCCTGTGGAACCACTACCAGGGGAGGATCCTGCCCCGCATACCGCTGATTTACCGCTTTGGCCCCGTCCCCACACCCTCCCCTGCGCCCGCCAAAAAGCGGATCGCCTCCTGATGGGAACCCACTCCATGCACCTGCTCGCAGCCGTCCTGCCGCACTCCATCACCGGAATCCTCGACCCCGCAGCACTCCTGCAGGGGCTGGGACCGGCCACGCTCGGCGTCGTCGCGCTGATCATCTTCATCGAATCCGGCGTCCTGTTCCCGTTCCTGCCCGGCGATTCCCTGCTGTTCACGGCCGGGCTGCTGCACCAGCAACTGCACCTGGCCCTGCCCGTGCTCATCGGCGTAGTCACCCTGGCCGCCATCGCCGGCGACCAGGTGGGGTACATGCTCGGGCGCAAGTTTGGCCGGCGCTGGTTCAAGGACGACGCCCGCATCCTCAAGACCGCCTACCTGGAGCGGACCGAGGAGTTCTTCGCCAAACAGGGCGGAAAGGCCATAGTGCTGGCCCGTTTTGTGCCCGTCGTGCGCACCTTCGCACCCCTGGTGGCCGGCATCGCCCGCTACAACTACAAGAAATTCACGCTCTGGAACGTTGCCGGGGCCCTGGGCTGGGCGACGTCGGTGGTCCTGATGGGCACCTGGCTGGGGCACTTCGACGTCATCGCGAAGAACATCGACGTCATCGCCATCCTCATGGTCCTGGTCTCGGTGCTGCCCGGGGTGATCGGCATGCTCAAATCCCGGCGCATCTCCCGCCGCGCACCGAACGAAACGGCGCGCGAGGCGGCTGCTGACACGACACCGCCCGCGGAGCGGGACAATGGGGTACATGCGCAACTCTGAGCTGCCACGGCTCCTGCTGGTGGAAGACGATCCCGTCCTGGGCGGGCTGATTGCCCAGCTCCTGGCCGACGATTACGACGTCGAACTGGCCGCAGACGGCCAAAAGGGCCTGCACCTGGGCCTGACCGGCGAGTGGGACGTCCTGGTGGTTGACCGCGGCCTGCCCGTCATGGACGGTTTGGAGCTGGTCGCGGCGCTGCGCCGGCACGGTGTCCCGACGCCCGCGTTGATCCTCACGGCCCTTGGCACCACGGCCGAGAAGATCGAGGGGCTCGACGCCGGCGCCAACGACTACATGACGAAACCGTTCGACGCCGGCGAACTGCGCGCCCGGCTGCGGGCCATCACCCGCAGCTTTGACCCCGCCCCCGCCGAGCTCACCATTGGCGAGTGGGTGCTGGACCCGGCCAGCCGGCTGCTGCGCTCCTCGTATGGCGGGCAGGTATCGCTCACGGCCAAGGAAAGCGAACTTTTGGCCATGCTGGCCGGCGAACCGGACCGGGTATTCACCCGCCCCGAGCTCGTCGAGGCCCTGTTCCACCCGCAGGACGGCCCAGGCGTCATCGACACCTATGTGCACTACCTCCGCCGCAAGGTGGCAAAAACCGTAATCCGCACCGTCCACGGCGCCGGCTACCAGATCGGGGATGCCTCATGACGTGGCGGAACACCCCTTCCCCCGCCCCCGACGCGGACTCGGTGCAACTGCGCCGGGCCGCCCTGACCGTGGGTGTGCGGATCACCGTCGCCTGCGCCGTCATGGTGCTTGCCGTGATCGTGGCCGCGGCCATCTACATGCTGTACCTCTCGCACCATCCCGACGTGTCGTCGTCGGACCCGGCCTCGCCGCGGGTCTACGTGGAGTCCAACGACATGCTCAAGGCCATGGCGGTGGCCGGCCTGGCCGGGATCCTGGCCGCCGGCGCCATCGGCTGGCTCAGCGCCCGCAACGCCATCCGTCCGCTGGGCCGCGCGCTGGCGTTGCAACGCCGTTTTGTCCAGGACGCCAGCCATGAGCTGCGCACGCCGCTGACCATCCTCGACGCCCGGGTCCAGCTGGCCCAGCACAGGGTGTCCCCCGGAACGGATGCCGCGGCGTTGCTGGCGCAGATCCGCCAGGACACCGAAGCGCTGTCCGCCACGGTCCAGGAGCTTTTGCTCGCGGCCACCGGCGGCGCCGACGCCGTCCCCGCCGAGCTCGTGGACGTCAGCCAGGTGGTGGACGCCGTCACGGCCGGCCTGCAGGACCTGGCCGGCAACCGCGGCGTGAGCCTGTCCACCGCGCACGACGCCGCCCCGCCGGTCATGATCCAGGCCAACAGTTTGCGCCGGGCCGTGCTGGGCCTGGTGGACAATGCGCTCAACCACACTCCCGAGGGCGGCCGGATCACGGTCACGACGGCCGCGCGCGGCGGGGAGGCAGTCATTGCGGTGGCCGATACCGGCACCGGAATCTCGGGCATTGACAGGGGTCGGGTCTTTGACAGGTTCGCCCGGACCACGGAGCCCGCCGCCGGTGGCCGGCGCAGTTACGGACTGGGCTTGGCGCTGGTCCGGGAAATCGCCGTCGCGGCCGGCGGGAGCATTGAAATCCGCTCCACCGGACCGGACGGCACCGTCATGGAACTTACGCTGCCCGCGGCAACGATTCGTTGAGCGGCCGGCCGGAACTCGAGCGGCGGCTCGGCACCACCGACGCCGTCGTCATTGGCCTGGGGTCCATGATCGGGGCCGGCGTGTTTGCGGCCTTCACCCCGGCCGCACAGGCCGCGGGTTCGGGCCTGCTGCTGGGCCTGGTCCTTGCCGCCGCCGTGGCCTACGCCAACGCGACGTCGTCGGCCCAGTTGGCTGCCGCCTACCCCACCTCCGGCGGGACCTACCTTTACGGGCGCGAGCGGCTGGGCCCGTGGCCGGGATTCCTGGCGGGGTGGGGATTCGTGGTGGGCAAGACGGCCAGCAGCGCCGCCATGGCCATGACCTTTGCCGCGTACGCCGCCCCGCCGGGCTGGGAACGCCCCGTGGCGATCCTGGCCGTTGTGTTGCTTGTGGCCGTGAACTACCGCGGCATCAGCCGGACCGCAGCGCTGGCCCGGATCATTGTCACCGCGGTGCTGCTGGCCCTCACCGTGGCGGTGGCGGCGGTCTGGACAGGTGGCGCCGAGACCGGCGGCGCGGGGATTTTCGGTACCGGGATTTTCAGTACGGGGATTTTCGATGCCGGGAGCGCCGGGCTGCTGCAACACGGCTGGTACGGGATCCTGCAGTCGGCGGGGTTGTTGTTCTTCGCCTTTGCCGGCTACGCGCGCCTTGCCACACTCGGGGAGGAAGTGGCCAACCCCCGCCGGACCATCCCGCGGGCCATCGTGGTCGCGTTGACGCTGGTGGTGGCCATTTACGCCGTCGTGGCCGTGACCATCCTGGCCGCCCTGGGCCCGGACGGCGTGGCGGGAACTCCTGCACCGCTGGCCGCCGCGGTGGCCGCCGGTTCCTGGGGCTGGGCCGTGCCGGTGGTCCGCGTCGGGGCCGCGCTGGCCTCCCTGGGTGCCCTGCTGGCGCTCGTGGCGGGGCTGGGCCGGACGTCGCTGGCCATGGCGCGGGAATCGGACCTCCCGCATTGGTTTGCCGCCATCCACCCGCGGTTCAAGGTGCCGCACCGGGCCGAACTGGCGCTCGGGGCGGCCATCTGTCTGATCATCGCCTTTGCCGATCTGCGCGGCGCCGTGGGCTTTTCCTCCTTCGGCGTCCTGGTCTATTACCTTGTGGCCAACCTGGCCGCGTTCACCCAGGCCGGTCCCGACCGCCGCTACCCGCGTGCCCTGCAACTGGCGGGCGCGGCCGGCTGCCTGGTCCTGGCAGCCACACTGCCGGCGTCGGCCGTGGTGGCGGGCGTTGCCATGTTCGGCGTAGGCGTGGCCTACCGCTGGTTGCGGCTCCGTCGGGCTTCCCGCGGCTGACGAATCCAAGAGTCCGCGAGGCCATTGCTTAATGCGTTAGTGAGGACTAACGTATTGAACGTGCCCGACCTTCTCGAAACCGCAGCCGAACCGAACAGGCGCCGCCTGTTGCAGCTGCTGGGACGTGGAGAGCGGAGCGTTAGTGAATTGGCGGAGAACTTTCCGGTCAGCCGGTCCGCGATCTCCCAGCACCTGCTGTTGCTGGCCGACGTCGGACTGGTCAGGGCCAGGAAGGACGGCCGGCGGCGGTACTACAGCCTCGACCCGCAGGGAATGTCCCAACTGCGGGAGTCGCTGGAGATGTTTTGGACAACCGAACTGGACCAACTCGCGGCGGACGCCGCCGCACTGGCCCGAAAAAACCACCCACAGGAGAATTCCGATGACCATTGAGCAATCCGTCTTCATCCCGGTCGACCCGGACACCGCATTTGCCCTCATCACCGAGCCCGAGCGCCTGCGCCGCTGGCAGACCGTGGCCGCCCGCGTGGACCTCCGGGTTGGCGGGGACTACCGCTGGACCATCACACCCGGGCATTCGGCCGCCGGCACGTTCACCGAGATCGAACCCGGCAAGAGGGTCGTCTTCACCTGGGGCTGGGAGGGTCCGGAGGCGGATGCCTCCACGGTCACCATCACCCTTGAACCGGGCGACGGCGGCACCACGGTGCGCCTGGTCCACGAGGGCCTGGGCGACGAGGCCGCCGCGGGCCACACCGAGGGGTGGATCCACTTCCTGGGCCGCCTGGTGGCCCTGGCCACCACGGGCGACGCCGGTCCCGACGACTGGGCCGCAGCCCCGGATCCGATCAACGAACTCATCAGCGCCGAGGCCACCCTGGCCATTGCCCAACGCACCCTGGCGGGTCTCACTGAATCGGACATGGACCTGCAAACCCCCTGCGCGGACTTCACGGTGGCCGCCCTGGTGGAGCACCTCGTGGGCTCGGTTATGGGAATCGGCAAGGCGCTCGGCGTCGAGCTGAGCGACGACGCCAGCGCTTCCCCGGAGGTCCGGGTGGCCAATGCGGCGGCCCCAACCCTGGAGGCGTTCAATGCCCGCGGCCTGGACGGCACCATCGACATGGGCTTCGCCGTCCTGCCGGCCGGCACGGTCGCCAACATCCTGAACATCGAATTCCTGGTCCACGCCTGGGACTTCGCCACCGCCACGGGGCGGCCCCTGGACGTTGCGCCGATGCTGTCCGACTATGTGCTGGGCCTGGCCCGGAACACGATCGCCCCCAGCATGCGCGGCCACAGCTTCGCCGAGGAAACCCTGGTCGAGGAATCGGCCGAGAGCCTGGACCGGCTCGTGGCGTTCACCGGGCGCCAACCTGCCAACGCCTAAACACGAATACGGAGAGGAGGCCATCGTGGTCGATGTCCAGACCGAAATTCACATTCGGGTCCCGCGTGCGGATGTTGCCGGCTACGCGTCCAATCCGGACAATGCCCCGCAGTGGTACCAAAACATCGACTCGGCCCGGTGGCTGAGCGAACCGCCGCTGCGGATTGGTTCACAACTGGCATTCAGCGCCCGCTTCCTGGGCCGGACACTGGACTACAGCTACGAATTCACCGAACTCGTGCCGCAGGAAAAGCTCGTGATGCGCACCAGCCAGGGCCCGTTCCCCATGCAAACCACGTACACGTGGTCCGACGCCGGAGACGGCACCCTCATGACCCTGCGCAACAACGGCGAACCCCGGGGGTTCTCCGCTGTTGCCTCGGTCCTCATGGCCCCCATGATGCGCCGGGCCATGCGCAAGGATTTGGCGAAGTTGAAGGAAATCCTTGAATCCGGGCTGCCCTAAAGCTAACCGGCGCAGCCACTCTCCGGGCGCGCTCCCGGACAGTACGTTCAATGCAGCACATTCCGTTCGCGGCCACAGAAGGCACAACGGAATTGATGAAGGGAATCATCATGAGCAAGTTCATCTACATCTACAACGGCCCGGCCACCCCCATGGACCAGTTCACCGAGGAGCAGTCGGCCGAGGTGACGGCTGCTTGGGGCGCCTGGATGGGCAAGGTCGGCACGGCAATGGTCGACGGCGGCGCACCCTTTGGCGCCCGCGCGGCAGTCTCCGACGATGGGTCGGCAGCCGCGCCCAGTGAACTGCAGGGCTACACGATCGTCGAAGCGGCGGACCTCGACGCCGCCAAGGCCCTGGCCGACGGCCTGCCGTTCATGTCCGAAGGCAAGGGGCGCTTCACCCTGGAAATCTTCGAACTCATCGACATGGGCATGTAGCCCACCGGCCACTCGATTGTGGCCGGAACGGTTACAGGCTGATGCTCGTGACGGGCATGGAGGAATCCGGGGCGAACGCAAGGTCGCTGGGTGCCACGCCGTTCATGACCAACTGCGCACCGAGGGCGGCCACCATGGCGCCGTTGTCGGTGCACAGCGACATCTTGGGCACCAGCAGCGTGATTCCGGCGGCCGCGGTGCGCTGTTGCGCCAGCTCGCGCAGCCGTGAATTCGCGGCCACTCCCCCGCCCAGCAGCAGCGTGGTGATGCCGTTTTCGCGGCAGGCCAGCACTGCCTTGGCCGTGATGACGTCCAGCACCGCTTCCTGGAACGACGCCGCCACGTCCGGCACCGGGACCGGCTCGCCTTTCGCTTCAAAGCCTTCAACGCACCGGGCCACGGCCGTCTTCAAGCCGGAGAAGGAAAAGTCGTAACGGTGCGGCCCCGGAGCCTCGGCCGTGCCCATGTATTTGGGCACGGTCAGCCCGCGCGGGAACCTGATGGCCTTGGCGTTGCCCTCCCTGGCCAGCGCGTCGATGGCCGGCCCGCCCGGGTACTCCAACCCCAGCAGCCGGGCCACCTTGTCGAAGGCCTCCCCGGCGGCGTCGTCGATCGTGGCACCCAGCAGTTCGACGTCGTCGGCAATGCTGCGCACCCGCAGGATCTCGGTGTGGCCGCCGGAGACCAGCAAGGCGCCCAGGTTTTCCGGCAGCCCGCCGGGCCCCGTCGACAGGGCCGCCGCCTTGGCCGCGATGGACTCATCGAGCAGGCCGACGCCCACGTGCGCCACGAGGTGGTTGATCGCGTAGAGCGGTTTGCCCGTGGCCAGGGCCAGCGCCTTGGCCGCGCTGACGCCCACCATGAGGGCGCCTGCCAGGCCGGGGCCGCTCGTGACGGCGATCGCGTCGACGTCCTCGAGCCTCACTCCGGCGTCGGCCAGGGCCTGCTGGAGGGTGGGCACAAAAGCGTCGAGGTGCGCGCGGGAGGCGATCTCGGGAATGACCCCGCCAAAGCGCACGTGCTCCGCCATGGACGAGGACACCGTGTTGGTCAGCAGCTCGGTGCCGCGCACCAGCCCCACGCCCGTCTCGTCGCAGGAGGATTCAATCCCCAGGATCAGCGGATTTGCGTGGCTCATGGCTGTTCTTTCCCGTCAGTGTCTGGTGTGCCGGCGTCGTCGGCTTCCGTCAGGGACAGGCGCATGATCAGCCCGTCCGATCCGTCCCGGTAGTAGCGCCGGCGCGTGTGGATGTGCTCGAAGCCCAGCCGCCGGTAGAGTTCCTGGGCACGGGGGTTGACGGAGCTGACCTCCAGCATGATGTCCGTGGCTCCGCGCCGCCCGGCCTCGCCGATCAGCTCGGCCATCATGGCCCGGGCGAACCCACGCCCCTCGAACTCGGGCAGGACGCCGATGGTTTGGATGTCGCCGATCGGTGCCACGCACATCAGGCCGGCGTAGCCGACGATCTGCGGGCTTCCGCCCGGACTGGACGACGGCACCTCGGCAATAACGTAGCGGCGGGTTTCGGGCTGCGCGAGTTCGTCGACGAACATGTGCCGCGGCCAGCAGTCGACGCCGAACAGCTGCGCGTCGAGTGCCGTGATGAAATCAATGTCCGCCGCCGTCATGTTGCGCAGGCTCATCGGAGACTGCCCATTCGGTGGGGTTGGGGTGCTCACAGGGCGCGCTTCCGCGGCCCGGGCACCTTGGCGTCGGACTCGCGCAGGTACAGCGGTGTGGTGTCCGGGAGTGCTTCGCCGCGCTGGATCTTGCGGGCCGCCATGAGGCCCAGCGAGCGGGCCGTGGGCTGCCGTTCGGCCAGGGCGGCGTCGACCCGGCAGCCGTTGGCGGCCAGCACCTCCGAGTAGATCCCGGCACCGGCGCCGTGGACCGTGACGCCGCGGATGTCCTCCGCGGACCCCACCACGGGACCGTGCAGCAGTTCGCCGTCGGGCGCGTACCGGGCCCAATACACTTCCCTGCGCCGGGCGTCGGTGGCCACCACGAACTCGCCGCCGTCGCCGGTTCCGCCGTCCACGACGTCCCAGGCCAGCGCCTCAAGGCTCATGAGCCCGTGCAGGGGCACACCCCAGGTGAAGGCGAGCGTGCGGGCCATCGCGATGCCCGAGCGCAGCCCGGTGAACGGACCCGGCCCCACACCCACCACAATGGCGTCGAGTTGGGGGCCTTCCGTCACGGGATCCGCAAAGAGGGCTTTCACGCCCGGGGCCAGCACCTCGGCGTGGCTGCGGGTGTCCGCGGTGGCAAATTCGGCCTCGACGACGGCGTCCCGGCCGGGGCTGGACGGGTCAAGGCGCAGGATCGCCGCGCTGGCCACGGCGGAGGTGTCAATGGTGAGGATACGCACGGCCCTAAGCCTATTCCACTGCCGTCAACGGGTTGGCGAGTCCGCCGAGGTCGACGCCGTCCCAGCGCGGCCCCACGGCGCGCAGGCGCAGGAGGCGCGGTTCGTCATCGTCGTCGTCGGAGTCGGCGTCAAAGTCGAAGTCGAGGTCGAATCCGGCGTCATCGGCGCCGTCGTCGGCCGGGGTGAACTCGGCCGGCATCCGGGGGACGTCGCCCGTGGCGCGGACCAGCTCGATCTCCAGCCGGCTGGCGGCCAGGTGCTCCACCCGATCGGCACCCCATTCCACCACCGTGATGGCCGAATCCATGGTGTTTTCCAGGTCGATGTCGTCAATTTCCGCGGGCGTGCCGAGCCGGTAGGCGTCCACATGCACCAGGTCCGGGCCGCCCGGGTTGGGGCCGTCGGCGAGGTTGGGGTGGATGCGCACCAGCACGAACGTGGGCGAGATGATGCCCGGGCGCACGCCAAGGCTGCGGCCCAGGCCCTGCGTGAAGGTGGTCTTGCCGGCGCCCAGCTCGCCGCTGAGGACCAGCAGGTCGCCTGCGCGCAGCAACCTGGCCAGGTTCTCGGCGATGAGCTGCGTTTGTTCGGCGGTTGTGGTGGCAAACTCCCACACCATCAGGCACCGCCCGCGAGCGTCGTGTCGGGGCCGCCCACATAGCTGCGGGGCACGCGCTGGCTGATCCGGGTGACCACCTCGTAGTTGATGGTTCCGGCGGCGTCGGCCCACTGCTCCACGACGGGCCCGCCGTCGGCGCCGTTGCCAAACAGGACTGCCGTGGCGCCCAGCGCGGAGCCCGGCACCTGGGCGTCACCGAAGCCGGCCCGGGCGTCGGGACCGAGGTCGATGACCATCTGGTCCATGGCGATGCGCCCCACCACGGGGTAGGTGACGCCGTTGACCCGGACTGGCCCGCCCGTGGCCACGCGCGGGATCCCGTCGGCGTAGCCCAGCGGGATCAGGCCCAGCGTGGTGGGTTCGGTGGTGACGTGGTTGAGCCCGTAGGAGACGCCCTGGCCGGCGGGCACGTCCTTGCACAGGGCCACCCGGGTTTGCAGGGTCATGGCCGGAATCAGGCCCAGCTGGGCGGACGTTTGGTCTTCGAAGGGTGAAAGTCCGTACAGGCCCAGGCCCGCGCGCACCATGTCGAAGTGCGAGTCGGGGCGGGAGAGGACGGCCGGGGTGTTGGCGATGTGGCGCACCTCCAGGTCGGCGCCGGCGTCCTCGGCCACGGCCACGGCTTCACGGAAGCGCTGAATCTGCTCATCGGTTTCAGGGCGGTGCGGCTCATCAGCCACGGCGAAGTGGCTAAACACGCCCACCACGCGCAGCAGGCCCTCGTCCTGGTAGGCGATGGCGTCGGCCACGAGCGCGTCCCAGTCGGCCAGGGAGCAGCCGTTGCGGCCCAGGCCGGTGTCGATCTTGAGGTGGATCCGGGCCGGATGCTCCTGCTCGCGGGCGGTCGCGGCAATGTGCGCCAGTTCCCATCCCGAGCAGCCAAGGTCGATGCCCTGCGCCACGGCGGCGGCAAAGTCGGTGGACGGCGTGTGCAGCCAGGCCAGGACCGGGACGTCGATGCCCGCCTCGCGCAGGCGCAGGGCCTCGCTGACGTGGGCGGTGCCCAGCCATTCCGCGCCGGCGGCCACGGCTGTGCGGGCCACGGGGATCATGCCGTGCCCGTAGGCGTCGGCCTTCACCACGGCCATGAGCTTGGCGGGCGCGACGATGGAACGGAGCCGGCCAACATTGTGGGTAATGGCGGAAAGATCGATGACGGCTTGCCGTTCGGGGACGGCATCGCCGGCCGGAACGGACGCAACGGTGGGGTTCACAGCTCTCATTTTAGGCCTTGCCGGCGCTGGTCCCGGGACGCTGCCGGCCGCCGGCGGCCGAATGTGGCGGCATTCACGGCGCAAATCGGTGACGGGTGGCCGCGCGTGCCCCGCAGTGGAAAGATAGGCATGTCATATTCGCCGCCGAGAAGGGCCGTCCGTGCATCAGGTTCGACGCGTTGCCATGCTGTCCCTCCACACCTCCCCGCTGGAGCAGCCCGGCGGGGGCGACGCCGGCGGCATGAACGTCTATGTCCGCCAGCTGGCGCTGGAGCTGGCGGCGGCGGGGGTCCTGGTGGACATCTACACGCGCCGCACCTCCGCGAAGCAGGCGGACACCGTGGCATTGGCGCCGTCGGTCATGGTGCACCATGTGAAGGCCGGGCCGTTCGCAAAGGTGTCCAAGGAGGACCTGCCGGATCTCATCACCGAGATGGCCGACGCCGTTGCCGCCCACATCCGCACCCTTGCCTCGGGCCCGTCCCCGGCAGCCGTGCCGGTGAGTGTGGTGCATTCGCACTACTGGGTCTCCGGCATGGCCGGCATCCTGGTGGCCCGGGCACTGGATCTGCCGCTGGTCCACACCATGCACACCATGGCCCGGGTCAAAAACAAGCATCTCCAGCCCGGGCAAACCGCCGAGCCCGGAATCCGGGAGGACGGGGAGCAGCGCATTGTGGCGGCGGCGACCCGGCTGGTTGCCAACACGACGGCGGAGGCCGCCGAGCTTGAGGGCCACTACGACGGCTGCGAGCAGCGCATCGACATTGTCTCCCCCGGCGTGGACCTGAAGGTGTTCAAACCGGCGTTTCGGGACAGGTCCCGGCTGGGGCGCGGCGTGGCCGCCACGGACTTCCACGTGCTCTTTGCCGGGCGGGTGCAACGGCTCAAGGGCCCGCACGTGCTGGTCCGGGCCGCCGCGATCCTGCGCGAGGAACGCCCCGACATCCCCCTGCGCCTGACGTTCCTGGGCGCCCGCAGCGGCCACGACAAATACGATCTGCCGCACATGATCGACCACGCCGGGCTGGCGGACATCGCCGCCGTCCACCCGCCCGTGGGACCCGCCGAGCTGGCGGACTGGTACCGCAGCGCCGACGTCGTGGCCGTGCCGTCCTCCAGCGAGTCGTTCGGGCTGGTGGCTTTGGAAGCGCAGGCGTGCGGCACGGCCGTCCTGGCCACCAACGTGGGCGGGCTGCCGCGCGCCGTCAGCGACGGCCGCACGGGGTTGCTGGTGGAGGGCCGTGCACCGCGGCTGTGGGCCGAGGCGATCGCCTCCCTCTTCGACTTCCCGCAAACCCGCACCGACATGGGCAGGGCGGCCTCCGTCTTTGCCGAATCGTTTGGCTGGGAAAACACGGCCGCCGCCACGATGGCCAGCTACGACCTTTCGCTGACCTACCAATACGTGACCCCGCCCGGCTGCTGAGCAAGCCACTTTCCGTGGCGGCTGCGGGCCCGCCGCTCATACCGATGCGCGGTGCAGGTCCTGAGTGATGCCCGGGCTGTGCGGCGCAAGTGGCCTGTCACGCACGGGCGCTAGACTCAGGAAAGCCCGTCCTGTCAAAAAAGCGCCAACATTAATTGAAACCGGTCACTCCTGTTGACAAAAGTTGACACAGTGATTGTTTGAGGCGCAAACTGGCAAGCGAATCGCACAAACGATCACTTTTTCGCTAGAGACGGAGCACTCCCATGACCGTATCCCTCCCATCAATCGCCAGGCCGCTGGCGGCAGGGCTCGCGTCCCTCACCGTCGCCGCCGCTCTGTCGCTGACCGCGCTGGCACCCGTACAGGCCGCGCCGGCACCAACCCCAACCCCGGCGCCGTCGTTCATTGAGACCGGGGTCAGCGATCCCGTATCCGCCGCCCCGCCGGTGAGCCGCCCCACGACCCAGAGCTGCACGGTCACCCTTGCCAGCGACTTTGCCTCCAACGCCGCGGACGGCAGCCCGCAGAACTTCTCCGGCACGCTGGCCCCGCCGGCTGCCTGCCCGGGCCCGTGGTCCAAGGTGGTGCTGGATTACACCTCGAAGGTCAGCGGACGGCAGTTCGACCGTTCGGGCACGCTGCAGATCGGCGGGGTCAACGTATGGTTCGGCACCACCCAGGAACCCAGCGGCCCGCAGACCACCACGTTCCACTTCAGCAAGGACATCACCGACTACTCGTCGCTGCTGACCACGCCGCAGCCGTTCTCGGGCGGCATCGGGAACTACACCTCCAATGTGTACACGGGCGTGTACTCGCAGACCGTGACGGTCACCTACTACCGCACCGGCAAGGGATTCCCGGCCCCGCGGACCCCTGACAAGGTGATCGCCGTGCCGGTCTCCGACCTGACGCCCGGATCCCCGAGCTCCACGGCAACCCTGGCCGGGCTGCCGCGCAACATCACCGCGGCCCAGTTGCGGGTCACGCTGAAGGGCAACGGCTGCGACGAGCAGTGGTTCACCACGGTGCCGGACAAGGTCGCGGCCACCTTCCCCGGTGCGGGGTTGTGCGGCCACGGTTCGTACCGTGAGGCGCTGGTCTCCGTCGACGGCACCCGGGCCGGCGCCGTTGGAACCTACCCCCACATCTACTCCGGCGGGATCGTTCCCACCCTGTGGCGCCCCGTCCTGGCGATCGACACCCTCGACCTGCGCCCGGAGAACCTGGACCTGACGCCGTTTGCCGGCCAGCTTGTGGACGGCGGGACCCACCAGGTCACCGTGTCCATGGGCCAGATCGGCGACACCTGGAACGTCATGGCGAACCTGTTCCTGTTCACCGACCACGGCCAGGCCCGGACCTCCGGGGCACTGACCACCAGCAAGGTTGCCGCGGCAGCCACGACGTCGACCACCGTGGATCCGGCCCGGAACGGAGCCGTCAGCTACACGCAGAAGGCAAGCCGGAACGATCTTACGGCCGGCTACATCGACACCTCCGCCGGACGGGTCTACACGACCGCGGCAAACAACCGCACCTGGCAGAACGCCGGGACGGCCTCGGACAACGGCCTGGTCCAGTCCATCCGCCAAAGCGACCGCATGACGCAGGACTCGAATTCCCGCATCGGGAACAAGACCATCCGCTCGAGCTCCCTGGATGAGTCCTACCCGATCACGGTTGACGCCTCCTCGGCCAACTACACCAACGACCAGAACTTCTCGCTCACGGCCACCGTGCACATGGGCCAGGACGTCGACAGCGTAGTGAAGGAAGGCAGCACCCGCACCGCCCGGAACTGGAACTGGGAGCTGGACTCCTACGGCATCCTTGGCCGGACGGCCGGGGTGACCAGCGAGTCCGACGGCCATTCGACCTCGTCCTATAAAGGCAAGGACGACGCCGGCAAGCCCTACCGGCACAACATCGTGACCGAGCACGGCAAGGTCCTGCTCAACAAGTAGATAGCACCAGGCACGGCACCGGGCCCGGCCGGGACACACGAAAGTGACGTCCCCGACCGGGCCCGGTCGCATGTGGGCCACCCGGCGATTCAGGCCCAACTCACAGGAATTTCAAGGCAATTTCACGGTTTCCATTTCCTAAATGTCAAACTCCTTGTACGGTATGACAATTGGCCGCATGGGATCGACAAAATTGTCACATGCTGCAAATCGCGTAGCGCACCCCCGGCAAAACCCCCGGGGACTGTTCCTTACGAAAGGCGAGCATCACTCTTGATACCTGCAGTAAAGACCTTTTTCAGAAGCCCGGGGTACCGCAAGGCTGCGGCCATCTCCGTGGGCATTCCGCTCCTAATCTCATCATTGGCCGCAGCGCCGGCCAACGCCGCCCCACTCCATGGCACGGCATCCGCCGCAGTAGCCCCGGCCAAGGCGGCCGCCACGACCGATTTCAAGGCCGGCCGCTACATTGTGGTCCTGGCCGAGAAGCCGGCCGCCACCTATGAGGGCGGCACCGCTGGTCTGCCCGCCACCAAGCCGGCCGCCGGCCGCAAGCTTGACGCGGCCCGCCCCGAGGTGAAGAAGTACCAGTCGCACCTGGAATCCCAGCAGGCGGCGGTGGCCAAGTCCGAAAGCGTGAAGATCAAGCGCACGTTCACCGCGGCCATCAACGGCTTCTCCGCCGATCTGTCCGCCGACCAGGCCGTGAAGCTGTCCAAGGACCCCGGCGTGCTGGTGGTGGCCCCGGACACCGAGAACGCACCCGACTACTCCACCAGCGACTTCCTGAACCTCCCCGGCGCCAAGGGCATCTGGAAGAGCTCCTTTGGCGGGGCGGCCAATGCGGGCAAGGGCATTGTGGTGGGCGTGATCGACACCGGCTACACCCCGTCCAACCCCTTCTTTGCCGGCAACGACGTCAAGCCGCTCAAGGGCGAGCCCAAGGTTGGCGTCCCCTACCGCACCGGCGACGGCAAGATCGCCATGCTCAAGGCCGACGGCGAGACGTTCGTTGGCGAATGCCAAAAGGGCCAGGGCACCGGTGCCGCCTTCGACGGCTCGGCCTGCAACTCCAAGGTCATCGGCGCCCGCTACTTTGCCGACGACTTCCTCAACTCGGTCCCGCCGGAACACCGCGCGCCGCAGGAACTGATTTCCCCCGTCGATGTTGCCAGCCACGGCACGCACACGGCCAGCACTGCCGCCGGCAACGCCAACGTGCACGCCAACCTCGGCGCCCGCGACATGGGCGTCACGGCCGGCGTGGCGCCCGCCGCCAAGATCTCCGTCTACAAGATCTGCTGGGAGGACGACAACCCCGACACCGGCGGCTGCTACAGCTCATCGGCCGTGGCCGCCATCAACCAGGCCATCCTGGACGGCGTTGACGTGCTGAACTACTCCATCTCCGGCAGCACCTCCACCACCACCGATCCGGTGTCCCTGGCGTTCCTGTCCGCAGCCTCGGCCGGCATCTTTGTCGCCGTGTCCGCCGGCAACTCCGGCCCCACCGCGGGCACGGTCAACCATGGTGCGCCCTGGCTGACCACCGTCGCCGCCACGTCCTTCTCCTCCGAACTCGCCGGCACCGTGGTGTTCGCCGACGGCACCAAGTTCCGCGGCGCCAGCATCATGGCCAACAACGTCCCGGCCAGCCATGTTGTCCTGGCCGCCGGCGCAGCCGCCGCCGGGGCCGCCAACCCCGAATTGTGCGGTCCCAACACCCTCGACGGGGCAAAGGTCGCCGGCAAGATCGTGGTCTGTGACCGTGGCGTCGTGGACCGCGTGGCGAAGAGCGCCGAGGTCAAGCGGGCCGGCGGCATTGGCATGATCCTGGTCAACGTCACCTCATCCTCCGAGGACGTGGACGTCCATGCCGTGCCCACCGTGCATGTGAACCCGCCGGCAACGGCCGCGATCAAGGCCAAGATTGCCGCAAACCCGGCCGTCCTGGTGTCACTGGTCAACAAGGACACCACGGGCCTGGCGGCCGCCCCGCAGCCGCAGGTCGCCGGCTTCTCCTCCCGCGGCCCGCTGCAGGCGGTGGATTCGGACCTGCTCAAGCCCGACGTCGCCGCCCCCGGGGTTGCCGTCCTGGCCGGGGTCTCCCCCATCGCCAACGACGGCGCCCAATTCGGCATGATGTCCGGAACCTCCATGGCCTCCCCGCACGTGGCCGGATTCGGCGCCCTGCTGCTGTCCAACAACCCGCATTGGTCCCCGGCCACCATCAAGTCGGCCATGATGACCACCACCTCCGCCGTGGTCAACGAGGACGGTTCGAAGAACACCGACCTCTTCGCCACCGGAGCCGGCCAGGTTGACGTGGGCAAGGCCCTTGCCCCCGGACTGGTCTACGACGCCGCCGAGGACGATTACCTGAAGTTCATCCAGGGAACCGGCCTTGACCTGGGCATCCCGGATTTGGGTGCCACGAAGTCCCGTGACATGAACGTCGCCTCCTTTGCCCTGGGCACCCTCACGGGCAAGGTGGAAGTCACCCGCACGGTCACGGCCCTCACGGCCGGCCTGTACCGGGCCAAGGCCGACGTCCCCGGGGTCAAGGTCACCGTCACCCCGTCGGTGTTGAACTTCTCCTCTGCCGGGGAAAAGCGCACCTTCAAGGTTAGCTTTGAAAACACCAGCGCGCCCTTCGGCCAGTTCGCCATGGGATCCCTGCAGTGGCAAGGTGCCGGCAAGGCCGTTACCTCGCCCATTGCCGTCCGTCCGCAGGCCGTCCAGGCTCCCGCCAACGTGGCGTTCTCCTCGGCGGGCGGCACCGGCAAGGGCGCCATTCCGGTGGTTTCGGGGACGAACTCCCCGATTGCCATCACGCTCGACGGCCTGTCCAAGGCAGATTCATCAGCCGTGGAACTGGTTCCGGGACCGTTGGCCGCCACCACGAACGCGTCCAACTTCGCCAAGGCCGTCACTGTTCCGGCAGGCTCGCCGTTGGCCAAGTTCTCGGTCTTCTCCGCCGACCCCGGCGCCGACTTCGACATGATCGTCATCGACCCCGCGGGCCAGTTGCTGAAGGCCCAAACCGCCTCGGCCAGCGAGTCACTGTCGGTGGCGAATCCGGCGGCAGGAAGCTACCTGGTGCTCGCCAACCTGTACTCCAGTCCGGGCGGGCGTGCCACCAAGGCCTCCGTTGATGCGGCGGTCCTGACCACCAACGTGGGCAATGCCACCCTCAGGCCGAATCCGCTGCGCCTGGCCAATGGAAAGTCCGGCGCAGTGTCGCTGAACTGGACGGGCCTGGCTGCCGGTTCCTACATCGGCCGGGTGAGCTACGCCGGTTCCGCCGCGGCCACCTTTGTCTCAGTGGTGGTGACCCCGGGCGGCACGGCCGTGGTTCCGGACCATGAGAACAACGGCGCCGCACGCCAGCTTCAACTGGACAAGGCGGACAGCGAGACGAAGAAGCAGGAGCAGCCCGCCATCACCCCGCACAACGACATGCTTCGTTAGCGCCGGTTCCGGCCTGCACGGTCCCGCACCCATGAAATACGGCAGTGGCCGGCAGATCCGCGTGGATCTGCCGGCCACCGCCGTCTTGCGAGCCGGGCGGAACGTTCTACACCTCGCCGCGGGAACCCTCGGCAGCGCCGAACAGCGGTGCCAGGGCCCGCCATCGAGCTATTTCACAGCCATCGGTCCTGCTGAAGCGGGCATGCACCTCGCGGCCCAGAAAGGTGCCATCCACCAGGGCCACCTGGGGGCCGCCGTATTGTTGCGTGCAGATTGGCGGCGGGCCGGGCTGCGGAAAGAAGATGGCCTCGCCGAAGCGATCCACCGCGGCCAGCGCCGCGGCGGGATCGGGCACCGTGGAGGCGGGATCCGGCACCCCTTCCGAGGCCCGGAGCAGGAACACGTGGCCGGGGTCCCCCGGTGCTTCCGTGAGATGGACGGCGAGCTCGATCCTGGTGTCCGGGTGCGTGCCGGTGGACGGATTGCTCACGATGCCCCTCCCGCGGCGCCCACGATGTCCTTGACGGCATTCCAGGCGGAAATTTCGCAGCCGTTGCGCAAGGAATAGGACGCCCGGACCGCGGTCCCGTCGACCGTGCCGCTGACGACGGCCTGCTGCGGCCCGCCATATTGTTCCGTGCACAGCTGTCCGGCCGGCGGCGTGGTTTGGGCCAACAGCTGGGGGCTCTTCCGCAACGCTGCGCAGGCCTGCGCCGCCGTGGGAAGATCGCTGCCGGGCGCGGGCGCCCCGTCGGCGCAGATCAGGGCATACACCACCGGTGTGGCATCCGCGGCCTGCTTCAAGCTGACGGTCAGGTCCGCGTTCCCCGATCCGGAGCCGGGCGCCACACTGTTCGTCGTCGCAGCCGTCACGGGTGCTGTAGTGCCGGGGCCTGCAGTGCCGGGACCTGCAGTGCCGGGGCCCGCCCCGCTGCCGGCGACTGGGGCGCAGGCGGTCAGGGCCGCAATGACGACGGCGGCCAGCACCATGGGTGCGGGGAATCTGCGCATGGGGAGCCTTCCCTGGGTTGCTGCAAGGCTACCGCACGGTCCGGGCGCTGCCACGGACGCCGCCCTCGGCCGTGCTCACGAGCCACCGTCGTCGTCGGACTTGGCCGAAATCAGCAGACGAAAGCCTGGGCCTGAATGGCCACGGCCGCCGCACCGCGGGCCCACTGGGTGAAGTCCGCGGACATCACCACCAGGTTCAGCGGCGCAGCCTCCGGATCCCGGTCGGCAACCACGGCCTCCCGAACCGTGTCCTCCATGACGGTGAACAGCTCGATCCCCTCACCACCAAGCACCACCGTGCCCACCATGGCCAGGTTGGCGGCAAGGGCAACGAGCCGCCCCAGCGCCCGCGCGGCCGACGAAAAGACGGCCAAGGCAACCTTGTTGCCGTCGCGGACCAGCTCCAGCGCCTGCCCGTAGTCCACGGTGTGCCCGAGGGCGGCGGAAATTTGGGCGCAGATGCCCGGGATGGCAAGCATGGCGGTGGAGCATCCCCGGTGCCCGTCCATGCACAGCGGGCCGTTGGGATCCAGCGGAATGTGCCCGCCAAGGCCCAGGCCGGTATCGATGGTCCGCATGACCTGCCCGCGCATCACCAGCCCGTACCCCACGCCGGCGCCCACCGTGATGACGGCAAGGTCGTCGGCGTAGCGTCCGGCACCAAACCACTGCTCGGCGGCGGCGAGCGCCGACACGTCGTTGTCCACCACCACCGGCAGGGACAGCGCCCCGGCGAGGAGTTCGCCCAAGGGCACGTCCTGCCATTCCATGAAGGGCGCCCGGTGCACCACGCCGTTGGCCAGGACCTGCCCGCCCAGCGAGACCCCCACGCCGGCCAGCGTGACCTTCGCCCGGGCCTCAAGGTCCCGAGCCAGGCCCTTGACGCCGTCCACCACGGTCTCCACGGAGGTTTCCGCAAGGTCGAGGGTTTGTTCGGCGACGATGGTGGCGCGGAGGTCGGTCACGACGGCCTGCAGGAACGTCCCGGTGACCTTGACCCCCAGGAAGTGCTTGGACCCGCTGCGAATGTCCACCAGGCGCACGGGCCGGCCCACCGTGCCGTCGGCGACAAGGTCGCCCTCCATGAGCAGGCCGGCATCCAGCAGCGGCTTGCTCAAGCGGGTCAGGCTGGCCACGCTCAGTTTCAGTTCACGGGCCAGTTCGCCGCGGGAAACCGGTCCGCGCACCAGCACCGTGCGGGCCAGCTCCAGCGCGGAATCGGCGAGCGCCACGGCCCCCGGGCCCGTCGCGGACGGGAGGACTGAGTGCGGCTGATAGGAGCTCATGACCCCAGTTTATTGCAATTCGGCGCTAATCAAGGGAAGCCGGCCCGCATTTTGCGCTCTTTCGTGACCCTTGACACAGTAATTACTTTTGCGATAAAACTAATACATGAGCCCTGAATTTCCCTTCATCCAGCTGCACCGCGGCGGCACCTCCGTCATCGTCGACCCGGGCACCGCCGGCCTCCCCGCGATCGTCCACTGGGGTCCCGCCACCGGTGTCCTGGCACAATCCGAACTCGCGGCCGTTGCCGTGGCCGCCCGCCCGCAACGCGTCTCCGGCGGCATCGACATCCCCGCCCGCCTGACACTGCTGCCCCAGGAGGTCTTTGGCTGGCAGGGCACCGCGGCCTTGTCGGGACAGCGTTCGGGCACGGCCTGGGCCAGCGCCCTGCGCACGACGGCGGTTGTTGCGGACACCCACGGCCTCACCATCACAGCGGTGGACGAGGCCGCCGCGCTGCGCCTGACCACGGACCTGGCATTGAGCGCCCACGGAGTCCTGCGCCAGCGCCACACCCTGGAAAACACGGGCAGCACCGACTACCAGCTGCATGAGCTGCACACCGTGTTCCCGCTGCCCACCACGGCAGTCACGGTCCAGGACACCACGGGGCGACACCTGAAGGAACGCTCGGCCCAGCAGCGCCCCCTCACGGTGGGCGCCCATGTGCGTGAAAGCCGTCGCGGCCGTCCCGGCGCCGACTCCACCTTGCTCATGCTGGCCGGCTCCGCCGGCTTTGGCCACCGCAGCGGCCTGGTCCACGGCGTGCACCTGGCCTGGAGCGGCAACCACCGCTTGAGCGCCGAACGCACCATCACGAGCGAAAACTTCCTCACCGCCGGCGAGCTCCTGCTGCCCGGCGAGGTGGTGCTGGCTCCCGGTGGCAGCTATTCCACCCCGTGGGCGCTCGGCTCCTGGGGCCACGGCCTGGACCAGCTCTCGTCCCGCTTCCACGAAGACCTGCGCGACCGCCCGGTCCACCCGTCCCGGCCGCGTCCGGTCACCCTGAACACCTGGGAGGCCGTCTACTTCGACCACGACCTCGCCACGCTGCGAACCCTGGCGGAGAAGGCCGCGGCCATCGGCGTGGAGCGCTTCGTGCTCGACGACGGCTGGTTCCTGGGCCGACGCGACGACACCGCCGGGCTGGGCGACTGGTTCGTGGACCCGGCCGTCTGGGCCGACGGACTGGGCCCCATCGCCAACCATGTGCGCGGCCTCGGCATGGAATTCGGCCTGTGGTTTGAACCGGAAATGGTGAACCCCGACAGCGAGCTGGCCCGCAATCACCCCGACTGGATCCTGCACACCGACGGCCGCTGGCCCGTGCGCGCCCGCCAGCAACAGGTGCTCAACCTGGCCAACCCCGACTGCTTCGACTACCTGCTTGGGCGCATCGATGCCATCCTCACCGAGTACCCCATCGACTACATCAAGTGGGACCACAACCGGGACCTGCTCGACGCCGCCGATCCCCGCACCGGCCGCGCCGCCGTGCGGGAAACCACCCTGGCCCTGTACCGGCTGCTCGCCGAGCTGAAAAGCCGCCACCCCGGCCTGGAAATTGAAAGCTGCGCCTCGGGCGGCGCCCGCGTGGACCTTGGCATCCTGGACTACACCGACAGGATCTGGACGAGCGACTGCATCGACCCCCTGGAACGGCTGGACAACCAGGCCAACACCGGGCTCCTTGTCCCCTACGAACTCATGGGCGCCCACGTGGGCGGCCCCAAGTCGCACTCCACCGGCCGCCGGCACAGCCTGGGCTTCATGGCCCGCACCGCCATCTTCGGCCACTTCGGCATCGAGTGGAACATCGCCGAGATCGACGACGCCCAAACCGCCGAACTTGCCGGCTGGGTGGCCTTCCACAAGGCGCACCGCGCGCTGTTCCACACGGGCACCTCGGTCCATGCCGACCTTCCCGACCCCGCCCTTGACCTGCGCGGCGTGGTCGCGGCCAACGGCGGCAGCGCTGTCTTTGCCCTGACCCAGCGCGAGGCATCCATCACCTACCCGTCGGGACGGATCACCCTGCCGGGGTTGGTGCCCGAGGCGCGCTACCGCGTGGCCCTGTCCCATCCGCTGGACGAGGAAGTCGGCAACGGCCAGTCCCCCCTGGCGTGGCCCCTGCACGACTGCGTGCTTTCCGGCGTCGTCCTGGACAGTGTGGGTCTCCAGTCCCCCGTCCTCTTCCCCGAACAATCCGTCCTCATCACGCTCACCAGGGTCGACGCCGATCCTGCGCGGGCCATCTAAGGAGTGAGCATGAAAACACCACCACGCCCCGTCCCCGCGCCCTGGCGAAGGCCGGCCAAGGCCGTGGCAAGCGCCGCCGTCGTGATTGCCCTGGCACTGGGCCTTGGCGGTTGCGGCAGCGCCGGCGACGGCCGCATCAAGCTGGACTTCTTCCAGTTCAAGCCCGAGGCCGTGGCCCAGTTCAACAAGATCGTGGCCGACTTCGAGGCGGCAAACCCGAACATCGACATAGTTGTCAACAACTCCCCGGACCCGGACACCGCCATCCGGACGCTGCTGGTCAAGGACCGCACGCCGGACGTCATGACCCTCAACGGCAACGGCAACTTCGGCGACCTGGCCAAGGCCTGCGTGTTTGCCGACCTCTCCGACATGCCCTCAGCCAAGCGGGTCACGCCCGCCGTGCAGGGCATCCTGAACGGGCTGGGCACCTGCCACAACAACCAAACGAACGGGCTGCCGTTCGCCAACAATGCCAGCGGCATCCTGTACAACCCCGAAATCTTTGCCAAGTACGGCGTGCAGGTCCCGCAAACCTGGGATGAACTGATCGCGGCCGCGGACACGTTCAAGGCCCACGGCGTCAACCCGTTCTTCATGACGCTCAAGGATGCCTGGACGGTACTGCCGTCCTTCGTGAACCTGGCCGGAAACCTCATGCCGAAGGACTTCTTCGGGAACGTCGGCACGTCCGGGTGGACAGCGGCGAACGGCACCAACAGTTTTGAAAAGGACGGCAGCGACGCCGCGACGAAACTCCTCAAGCTCTTCAGCTACGCCCAGGCCGGGGCGGCCAGTGCCGGCTACAACGACGGCAATGCCGCCTTCGGTGCCGGCAAATCCGCCATGTACCTGCAGGGCAGCTTCGCGATCCCGGCCATCCGCGCCTCAAACCCGAAGGCCGCGATCAAGTCCTTCCCCTACCCCACCACGAACGAGCCCGCCAAGAACGTCCTGGTCTCCGGCGTCGACGTGACCCTGGCGATCGGCAAGGACACCAAGCATCCGGCCGAGGCCAAGAAGTTCGTCGAGTACCTGATGTCCAAGCCCGTGCTCGACTACTACGCCAAGGCCCAGTCGTCCCTGACCCCGGTCCAGGACGCGGCACCGAGCACCGATCCGGGGCTCGCCGGCATGCAGGGCTTCTTCAACCAGGGGCGGGTCATCGGCTACTTCGACCACCACGTACCCGCCAGCATCCCGTTTCCGGCGATCTTGCAACAGTTCGTCCTTGACCGCAACGAATCGGGCTTCCTGTCCCGCATGGACCATGAATTTGAAAAGGTCGCCGCCCGCACCATCACCCGGAAAGGGGACTAGACCATGACCACCACAGCGGCCAAGGCAATCAAGCCCCGCACCACCGCCGGCCTGCAACGCCGCCGCCCGTCCCGGGCCAACAAGACGTTCTACTGGATGGTTGTCCCCGCCCTCGTCCTGTTCGTGGTGCTGCACACCCTCCCCACCCTGACGGGCGTGTTCTTCAGCCTCACCAACTACGCCGGCTACGGCGAGTGGAACTTCGTGGGGCTCTCCAACTACGTGAACCTGTTCAAGGACGACCGCATCATGGCGTCCTACGGCTTCACGTTCCTGTTCGCCGTCACCACCACGATCGTGGTCAACGTTGGCGCCCTGTTCGTCGCGATCCTGCTCAACTCCAAGATCAAGTTCCAGACCACGTTCCGCGGGATCTTCTTCATCCCCAACATTCTCTCCGTGCTCATTGTTGGCTACGTCTTCAACTACCTGCTCTCCAACAACCTGCCGCTCATCGGCCAGGCGCTGGGCATCAAGTGGCTCTCCACCTCCATCCTGGCCAACCCGGACCTGGCCTGGGTGGGCATCGTCGGGGTGACCGCCTGGCAGTCCATCGCCTTCAGCGTCATCATCTACCTGGCCGGCCTGCAGACGGTTCCCGGCGAACTGTACGAGGCCGCCAGCCTCGATGGCGCCTCCCCGTGGCGCCAGTTCCGCTCCATCACGTTCCCGCTCATCTCCGGCTTCTTCACCATCAACATGGTGCTGGCATTGAAGGGCCTGTTGCAGGCCTTCGACCAAATCGTGGCGCTGACCAACGGCGGCCCCGGCACGTCCACCGAATCGGTGGCCATGGTCATCTACCGCGGCGGCTTCCAGGGCGGCGAATACGGCTACCAAATGGCAAACTCCGTGGTGTACCTGGTGGTCATCGTGGTGCTGTCCCTACTGCAGATGCGCGTCCTTCAGCGCAAGGAGGCTGACTTCTCATGAGCACACTGACCCAAGACCCCACCATCCCGACGCCGGACACCTTGGCCAAGCCACGCCGTCGTTCCTCGGTAAACGTCCCTTTGACCCTGCTGGTGGCGGTGCTGTCGCTGACCGTGCTGATCCCGCTGTACTTCACCATCGTCACGGCCCTGAAGTCCTCCGACCAGCTCGGCGGCAACGGGCTGGCTCTGCCCACCAGCATCCACTTCGAGAACTTCTCCAACGCCTGGAAGCTGACCAACTTCCCGCACGCCCTGCTGATCTCCGGCATTGTGACGGCGGCGGCCGTGGTCCTGACCATCCTGACCAACTCGCTGGTGGCCTACGCGATTGCCCGGAACATGCACCGCCCGTTCTTCAAGGCGCTGTACTACTTCTTCATCGCCGCCTTGTTCGTGCCGTTCCCCATCATCATGCTGCCGGTGACCAAGGAAATGGCGATCCTTAACCTGGACAACCCGATCGGGCTGTTCCTGCTGTACACGGTCTACGGGCTGAGCTTCAACGTGTTTGTGTACACCGCGTTCATCAAGTCCATCCCGGCCGAACTGGAGGAGGCGGCCATCATGGACGGGGCCAGCGTCTTCACCACGTTCCGGAAGGTCATCTTCCCGATCCTGACCCCCATCAACGCCACCGTGGGCATCCTGACCTGCCTGTGGGCGTGGAACGACTTCCTGCTGCCGCTGGTGATCCTCTCCGACCCGGACACGCGCACCCTGCCGTTGGTCCAGTACGTCTTCCAGGGACAATTCAACACCGATTACACAACAGCCTTTGCTTCCTACCTCATGGCCATGGCACCGTTGCTCTTGATCTACCTATTTGCCCAGCGCTGGGTCATCTCCGGCGTCATGAGAGGATCCATCAAATAATGAGCACCGATATTCCCTCCACCCATCCGGATGCCAACTGGTGGCGCCAGGCCGCCGTCTACCAGATCTACCCGCGCAGCTTCTCCGACGCCAACGGCGACGGCATGGGCGATTTGCCCGGTGTCACCGCCCGCATGGGGTACCTGTCCGAGCTGGGCATCGATGCGATCTGGCTCAGCCCGTTCTACCCCTCGGCGCTGGCCGACGGCGGCTACGACGTCGACGATTACCGCAACGTCGATCCCCGGCTGGGTTCGTTGGACGACTTTGACGCCATGGTGGCCGCCGCGCATGCCGCTGGCATCCGGGTCATCGTCGATGTGGTGCCCAACCACTCCTCGAACCGCCACGAGTGGTTCAAGGCCGCCCTGACTTCGGCGCCCGGCTCCCCCGAACGGGCCCGCTACCAGTTCTTCGACGGGCTCGGGGCCGACGGCGAACTGCCGCCGTCCGACTGGCCCTCGCACTTTGGCGGGGGCGCCTGGACCCGTGTGGTGGAGCAGGCCGGCCCCAACGCCGGTTCACTCGGCCAGTGGTACCTGCACCTGTTCGCCACCGAACAGCCCGACTTCAACTGGGACCACCCGGAGGTGCGCGAGGACTTCCACACGACGCTGCGGTTCTGGGCGGACCGCGGCGTGGACGGCTTCCGCGTGGACGTGGCGCACGGCCTGGCGAAGGACATGTCCCTGCCGCTGCGCTCCAAGCCGGAGCTGGAAATCCTGGTCGACGACGGCACGGACCCGCTCTTTGACCGGGACGACGTGCACGAGATCTTTGCCGGCTGGCGCACCGTGCTCAACGAATACGATCCGCCCAAGGCCGCCGTGGCCGAGGCCTGGGTGCCGTTCACCGAGCGCCGGCTCAAGTACGCCCGCCCCACCGAGCTGGGCCAGGCGTTCAACTTCGATCTGTTGCAGGCGCCGTTCGACGCGGCCGAGTTCCGCTCGATCGCCGAAAAGTGCCTCGACGAGGCCGCGGCCTCCGGGGCGTCCTCCACCTGGGTGTTCTCCAACCACGACGTCATCCGCCATCCCTCCCGCTACGCCCTGCCCGACGGCAGCACCCTGGCCGACCTTGAGGCGTGGCTGCTGGCCGACGGCGCCACCCCGGTTCCGGACCTGCCGCGCGGCCTGCGCCGGGCCCGGGCCGCGACGCTGTTCATGCTGGGCCTGCCCGGTTCGGCGTACCTGTACCAGGGCGAGGAACTGGGCCTCTTCGAGGTGGCGGACCTCCCCGCCGCTTCGCTGCAGGACCCCACCTGGTTCCGCACGCTCCACAAGGTCAAGGGCCGCGACGGCTGCCGCGTGCCGCTGCCCTGGTCTTCGGGTGCCGCGAACTTTGGCTTTGGCGGCACGCCGTGGCTCCCCCAGCCTGCGTGGTTCGGCGAGCACGCCGCGGATGTGCAGGACGGCGTGGCCGGGTCAACGCTGGAGATGTACCGTTCGGCGCTGGACTGGCGGCGCAAGCTGCAGTCGGCGGAGTCGTTGGAATGGCTCAGCGAGCCCGGTGCGTCCGTGGTCCGCTACCGCCGCCCCAACGGCTGGGAGGTGCTCACCAACTTCGCCGCGGTGCCCGCCGCACTGCCGGCCGACGTCGATCCCGCCAAGGTGGTGCTCAGCTCCGGCGCATCGGCGGACGGCACCGTGGGCCCCGAGACGACCCTCTGGCTCGCCCCCTAATAGACGCGGTATCACTTTTGGCGCGTTTCCGGCCGACGCGGTATCACTTTTGGCGCACCTCCGGCCAACGCGGTATCACTTTTGGCGCACTTTCCGCCGATGCGGTATCACCTTTGGCTGCGACCATCCCGGTCGCAGCCAATGGTATCTGTCCGCCTGTGGATAACTTCCGGCGGAGAATCCAAATGTGGGTCAAACTGGCTTCATGGCACCCGCAGAAGCATTGGGGATCCCCGAAATCCCGTTCACTTCCGCTGAAGCACGTGCGCGCGGACTGACGCGTGGCGACCTCAGGGGGCAGGGGGTCACGGGGATCAGCCACGGTTTGTACCGTCCGGACACATGGGATTTCGACGTGCGGGACGCGGCCCGGGCTCTCTGCACAGCCACGCCCGGCGCCTGGATTTCGCATTCCACAGCCGCCCGGTTGCACGAACTTGTCCTGCCGCCATGGTTGTCTGACTCCAATGAATTGCACTTCAGCAAGTCGCGGAACCTGCCGCAAATACGCCGAAAAGGCATCACCGGCCATCGCGTGACCGCCTTCAACGATGAAACGGAAAATGCCGGAGAGATCCGCCTCAGCACCCGGGCGCGTACGTGGCTTGACCTGGCAAAAACCCTGCCACTTCAGGACCTCGTGTGCATGGGCGACCAGCTCATTCGCATCCCACGGCCGGAATTCGAGGACCGTGAGGAACCCTTCGCCACCCTGGAATCGCTGCGGGCCATGGTGGGACGACACCGAAACTTGCAGGGCATTGTCCGGGCTCGGGAAGCCCTTGGGCTCATGCGTGTAGGCGCCGATTCACCCCCTGAAACACTCTTACGCCTGGCCATGGCCGACGCCGGCCTGCCGGAACCCGAGTTGCAGCTCACCCTCCGGGTGGCTCGTGGCGCCCCTTCGGCAGATGCCGGCTACCGGTCACGACGCATCGCCCTCCAGTACGACGGCGCCCATCACCTTGACGAGGTACAGCGGCACAGCGATCGGCGTAGGGACAAGGCCTTGGAAGCGGCCGGCTGGACCGTGCTGATCTTCACCGAGGAGGATCTCGCCGACCATTTTGAAACAGCGATCCGCCGCATCAAGACCGCTCTTCGACACGCCTGGACGGATCCCGCCGTCGAGGCCGGTTTCGCTGACAGCAAATGAGCCCGGAAGAAAATGCCATTAAAGCAGAACGCTCCCCCACATAGTGGGAGAGCGTTCTGGATTAATCGACCAAAGGTGATACCGCGTTCAAGGAAAACGCACCAAAGGTGATACGGCGTCTAGATATCGCCGCGGATGAAGGCCTCAACCTTTTCGTGCGCAATGTCGTCCGCGTACTGCTCCGGCGGGGACTTCATGAAGTAGCTGGAGGCGGAGAGGATGGGTCCGCCGATGCCGCGGTCCAGGGCGATCTTCGCTGCACGGATGGCGTCGATGATGACACCGGCCGAGTTGGGCGAGTCCCATACCTCGAGCTTGTATTCCAGGGACACGGGGGCGTCGCCGAAGTTGCGGCCTTCGAGGCGGACGAAGGCCCACTTGCGGTCGTCGAGCCAGGCGACGTAGTCGGACGGACCGATGTGGACGTCGTCCTCGCTGAGCACGGCCGAGGTGTTGGAGGTGACGGCCTGGGTCTTGGAGATCTTCTTGGACTCGAGGCGCTCGCGCTCCAGCATGTTCTTGAAGTCCATGTTGCCGCCAACGTTGAGCTGGTAGGTGCGGTCCAGGACCACGCCGCGGTCTTCGAACAACTTCGCCATGACGCGGTGCGTGATGGTGGCGCCAATCTGGCTCTTGATGTCGTCGCCCACGATCGGAACACCGGCAGCGGTGAACTTGTCGGCCCATTCCTTGGTGCCGGCAATGAACACGGGCAGGGCGTTGACGAAGGCAACGCCGGCGTCGATGGCGCACTGCGCGTAGAACTTGGCGGCGGCGTCGGAGCCCACCGGAAGATAGCAGACCATGACGTCGACCTTGGCGGCCTTCAGCGTGGCAACAATGTCCGCCGGCTCTTCATCGGATTCCACGATGGTCTCGCGGTAGTACTTGCCCAGGCCGTCAAGGGTGTGTCCGCGGAGCACCGGAACGTCAAGGTTCGGCACATCGGCGAGCTTGATGGTGTTGTTCTCGCTGGCGCCAATGGCGTCGGAGAGATCCAGGCCCACCTTCTTGCTGTCGACGTCGAACGCGGCCACGAACTGCACGTCGTTGACGTGGTACTGGCCAAACTCGACATGCATCAGGCCCGGCACCTTAACGGTCGGGTCGGCGTTTCGGTAGTACTGGACACCCTGCACCAGTGACGAGGCACAGTTTCCCACACCGACAATGGCAACCCGAATAGGATGATTGGACACGGAACTCCTTCTAAAACTTACGCAAGGGTCCGGCTCTCACTTTTTCTCGGTGATGGGTCGACGCACGCCTTCACATTTTGCATAAAGACGCGGCGCACGGCTATTCGACCGGACCTGACGCCCCAACGGCGCCCTTAACCATTCTAGACAACTACCCCTGCCCCGATTTTGTTCCCCCAGGCAAGGATTGTCACTCACATTACATTTATCGCCCACGCTCGGGGCGTGGTGGGCAATGTCCTTGGTGCTGTGCTTGTTACTTTTGCGCCCACCGGTTGATGTCGGATTCGACGGCGAACTGGTCAATGGCGGTCAGCTCGGCCTCGGTGAAGGCCAGGTTGTTGATGGCGGCCACATTGTTTTCGAGCTGGCGGACGCTGGAGGCGCCGACGAGCGCCGACGTTACGGGGCTGCCCTTGACCTGGTCGCGGAGGATCCAGGCGATGGCCATCTGGGCCAGCGACTGGCCGCGGCTGGCGGCGATGTCGTTCAGCGACCGCACGCGCGCCATCTTGTCCTCGGTGAGGTCGTGTTCGTGCAGGAAGTGTTCCTTGGCGGCGCGGGAATCGGCCGGCACGCCGTTGAGGTACCTGTCCGTGAGCATGCCCTGCGCCAGCGGCGAGAACGCGATGGAACCGGCTCCGACGGCGTCGAGCGCCTCGTACAGGTTCGGCTCGCCGTTTTCGGTCCAGCGGTTCAGCATGGAGTAGGACGGCTGGTGGATGAGCAGCGGCGTGCCCATTTCCTTCAGGATCCGGGCCGCTTCCAGCGTCTGGGCGGGCGTGTAGGAGGAGATGCCGGCGTACAGGGCACGGCCGGATCGCACGGCGGTGTCCAGGGCGCCCATGGTTTCCTCCATGGGGGTTTCCGGGTCGGGACGGTGGCTGTAGAAGATGTCCACGTAGTCCAGGCCCATCCGGTTCAGCGACTGGTCCAGGCTGGCCAGCAGGTATTTGCGGGAGCCCCACTCACCGTAGGGGCCCGGCCACATGTCGTAGCCGGCCTTCGTGGAGATGATCAGCTCGTCGCGGTACGCGGCGAAGTCGTCCTTCAGGTGGCGGCCAAAGTTGGTCTCGGCGCTGCCGGCGGGCGGGCCGTAGTTGTTGGCCAGGTCGAAGTGGGTGACGCCCAGGTCAAAGGCGCGGCGCAGGATGGCGCGCTGGGTCTCGAACGGCATGTCGTCGCCGAAGTTGTGCCACAGGCCCAGGGAGACGGCGGGCAGTTTCAGCCCACTGCGCCCAACCCGGCGGTACGGCATGGTTTCATAGCGGTTTTCCGCGGCGTGAAAAGTCATACCTCTCATCTTGCCACCGAACGGGGGCAATTCCGGCCACGGTGACGTCAGCTGCGCTCCGGCGCCCGCAGGACCAGCATGGATCGCGCCGCCACGGAGACCCGTGCACCCGCCGTGAACGCGTCGGCGCTGATCCCGTCCGTGTGGATTTCCACCACCCAGTGGTTGGCGTAGTCCTCCGCGGGCAGGGTGAAGTCCACGGCGTCGTCACCGGCGTTGAACAGCATCAGGAAGCAGTCGTCCACCACCACCTTGCCGCGGTCGTCGCAGTCCGGGATGCCGCCGCCGTTGAGGAACGCGCCAATGCTGCGGCCAAATCCGCTGTCCCAGTCGGCGGCCGTCATGGCTGCGGCATCCGGGCGCAGCCACACGATGTCCGGCAGTGCGCCGTCGTCCCCGCGCTCCACGGGCCGGCCGTCAAAGAAGCGACGACGCCGGAACACCGGGTGCGCTGCCCGCAACCGGCCCAGCCGGGCAACGAAGTCGGTCAGGCCGGCGTCGGCGGATTCCCAGTTCACCCAGCTCAACGCGGAGTCCTGGGCGTAGGCGTTGTTGTTGCCGTTCTGGCTGCGCCCCAGCTCATCCCCGTGCAGGATCATCGGCACGCCCTGGGCGAGCAGCAAGGTGGCCAGGAAGTTCCGTTGCGCCCGGGCCCGCAGCGTCAGGATGGCGGGGTCGTCGGTGGGGCCCTCCGCACCAAAGTTGCAGGAGCGGTTGTTGGATTCGCCGTCCCGGTTGTCTTCGCCGTTGGCCTCATTGTGCTTGGACTCGTAGCTGACCAGGTCCGCCAGCGTGAAGCCGTCGTGCGCGGTGATGAAGTTGATGGATGCCACGGGGCGCCGCCCGGAATGCTCGTAAAGGTCGGATGAGCCGGTCAGCCGGGACGCGAACTCGCCCAGTGTGGCCGGCTCGCCGCGCCAAAAGTCCCGCACGGTGTCCCGGAACTTGCCGTTCCATTCACTCCACAGGGCCGGGAAGTTGCCCACCTGGTAGCCGCCGGGCCCCAGGTCCCATGGTTCGGCGATGAGCTTCACGCGGGACACCACGGGGTCCTGCTGCACCATTTCAAAGAACGACGACAACTTGTCCACGTCATAGAATTCGCGGGCCAGCGTGGCGGCCAGGTCAAAGCGGAAGCCGTCCACGTGCATCTCGGTGACCCAGTAGCGCAGCGAGTCCATGATCAGCTGCAGCGAGTGCGGCTGCCGGACGTTGAACGAGTTCCCGGTGCCCGTGTAGTCCAGGTAGTGTTCCGGATCGCCGTCCATGAGCCGGTAGTAGGCGTCGTTGTCGATGCCGCGGAAGGACAGGGTGGGGCCCAGGTGGTTGCCCTCGGCGGTGTGGTTGTAGACCACGTCCAGGATCACCTCCAGGCCGTTGCGGTGCAGCTCCTTGACCATGTCCTTGAATTCGCGCACCTGTTGGCCGGGGTCGGACGTGGACGCGTACTCGTTGTGCGGGGCGAAAAAGCCGATCGTGTTGTAGCCCCAATAGTTGCGCAGCCCCTTGGCGGTGAGCGCGTCATCCTGGACGAACTGGTGCACAGGCATGAGTTCGACGGCGGTCACGCCCAGGTTCTTCAGGTGGGCCGTGACCGAGGGGTGGGCCAATCCGGCGTAGCTGCCGCGCTGGTGCTCGGGAACGTCGGGGTGGAGCGCGGTAAGCCCCTTCACGTGGGCCTCGTAGATGACGCTGTGGTGGTACGGGACGTCCGGGGCGGCGTCGCCCTCCCAGTCGTAGGCGGCGTCCACCACCACGGAACGGTACGTGTGCGCGGCGGAGTCGTCGTCGTTGCGGGTCAGCGGCTCGCCAAAGGTGTACCCGTACACGGGCTGGCCCCAGCTGACTGATCCGGCGACGGCCTTCGCGTAGGGATCGAGCAGCAGCTTGTTCGCGTTGAAGCGTAGGCCCTTGGCCGGGTTCCAGGGTCCGTCCACCCGGTAGCCGTAGTGCTGGCCGGGTTTCACGCCGGGAAGGTAGCCGTGCCACACAAAACCGTCCACCTCGGTCAGCTCGACCCGGGTTTCGGTACCGTCCGCGTCGAAGAGGCACAGCTGCACGGCCTGGGCGCCGTCGCTGAACAACGCGAAGTTGGTGCCGTTCCCGTCGGCGTGGGCACCGAGCGGGTGTGATCTTCCGGGCCACAATTCCACAAAAACTCCTTGGGTCAGCGCGTGAGTGCGGCCCAGGCGGCCGGGATGCGCGCCGCCAGCATTCCCGCGTTCAGGGGTGCGTGTGGGTCCTCGTGCGCCAGTCTGCCATGAAGTGCCGCCGCGAGTGCGGCCACCACGGCCAATTCGTCCGGATCGTCGCGGCCGGCGTTCATGGCCAGCAGGGCCCCCAGGATTCCCGCCAGGGTGTCGCCGCTGCCGGCGGTGGCCAGGCGCGGCGTGCCGTCCGCCTGGGTGAAGGTGCTCCCGTCCGGCGCCGCGACCACGGTGGTGGGCCCCTTGAGCAGCACCACGGCGCCGGTGAGCCGCGCGGCAGCCCGGGCTGCGGCCAGCGGCGCGGCCTCGATCGCTGCGCGGGGCGTGGTGACCCCGTGGCGGGCCAACAGGGTGGACAGCTCACCGGCGTGCGGGGTGAGCACCAGGTGGGCATTGCTTCCACTGCTGCCAACCGCCAGCAACGCCAGTGCGCCGGCGTCCACGACGGTGGGGAGGCCCGATGCCATGGCCTCCCGCGCCCTGCGCGCCTGGCCGTCGTCGCCGTCGATCCCGGGCCCGGCCAGCCACGCCTGGACCCGGACGTCGGAGGGTGCGTCGGCGGAGCACACGGCTTCAGGGTTGCGGAGGTGGATGGCCGCCTGCACGGCCGGTTCCCCCAGATATCTGACCATGCCCGGTCCACAGGCCGACGCCGCCGCCACGGCCAGCAGCGCTGCGCCCGGATACTGCGCCGAACCGGCCACGATCCCGGCCACGCCCCGCGTGTATTTCTGGTCGTCCACGGATGGGCTCGGCAGCAGGGTCGCGAGATCGGCACTTTCAAGCCGGACGACGTCGGGCTCGGGCAGGAAGGCTTCCACGCCAATGTCCACGAGCACCACCTCGCCGCACAGCTGCTCGGCCGGGGCGCACACGAGTCCGGTCTTCACGGCGCCAAAGGTCACCGTGACGTCAGCGGCCAGCACGGGAGGGTGGACCTCGCCCGAGTCGGGATCGATGCCGCTGGGAAGGTCGCACGCCACGACGGCGGGGCCGTGCCCGCCCGCCGCTATCTGGCACAGTTGCGCCACAATGCTGGCGGAAGGCTCCCGCAGCCCGCCACGCCCGCCGGTGCCCAGCAGTCCGTCCACCACGACGTCGGCGGCCCTGGCTTCGGCAAGGAACGCCGCGGCGTGCCCCGCCGCATCGGGGGCGGCGTCGGCCAGGAGCCGTTCGATCCGGCCGCCGGCGTTCTCAAACGCGAGCAGCGCATCGGGATGGGTGCGGTCGCTGGTGAGCAGCGCCGTCGTGCGGGCACCGCGCCGAGCCAGGTAGGCCCCGGCATACAGGGCGTCGCCGCCGTTGTTGCCCGAACCGGCAAGGACCACCACGCGCGCGCCATAGACGGGGCGGCCCCGCCCCCGGAGGACACCCAGGATGCCCATGGCCAGCCCGTGGGCAGCCCGCTGCATGAGCGCAGGGCCGTGACCGGCGTCCAGGAGCGGCTGTTCGGCGGCCCGGACGGCGGCCGCCGTGTAGGCGTGGAGCACCGTCAGCTCTCGGCGATCACCATGGCCGTGGAAATGCCGCCGTCGTGGCTCATGGACAGGTGCCAGTGCTTGATGCCCTTGGCCTTCGCGACCGCTGCCACGGTGCCCGTGACATTGATGGTGGGGCCGTGCTCGTCCAGGCCGATCCAGCAGTCCTGCCAGTTCATCCCGGCCGGGGCGCCGAGGGCCTTGGCGACCGATTCCTTGGCGGCAAAGCGGGCGGCGAGGGATTGGGTGTTCAGGCCGCGTTCGGCCGGCACGAACAGCCTGTCGCGCAGCCCCGGGGTGCGCTCCAGCTGGCGGCCAAAGCGTTCAATGTCAACAACGTCCACACCAATGCCAATAATCATGACCCCACCTTATTCCCCCGTTGCTCCCACGGCTCGCAAGCTCACCGCGGGACCCGCAATTGTGGCCCCGCCCGACCCGCCCAAGCGCACGAACCGTCCACAACGAAAAAGGACGGCGCTTGCGGTTAAAGCCGGCGGTAGACCGCCGGCTTTAACCGCAAGCGCCGTCCGATGTGTCGGCCGGGCCGTTCCTGCTACTCGACGGTGACGGACTTGGCCAGGTTGCGCGGCTGGTCGACGTCGTAGCCCTTGGCCGTTGCGAGTTCGCAGGCGAAGATCTGCAGCGGCACGGTGGTGAGCAGCGGTGCCAGCAACGTGGTGGTCTCGGGAATGTAGAAGACGTGCTCGGCGTGCTCGCGCACGGACTCATCGCCTTCCTCGGCAATGACGATCGTCTTGGCGCCGCGAGCCCGGACTTCCTGGATGTTGGAGACAACCTTGGAGTGCAGGGAATCGCGTCCGCGCGGGGACGGCACCACCACGATGACGGGCTGGCCTTCCTCGATCAGGGCGATCGGCCCGTGCTTGAGCTCGCCGGCGGCAAAGCCCTCGGCGTGGATGTAGGCGAGCTCCTTGAGCTTCAGGGCGCCCTCCATGGCCACGGGGTAGCCCACGTGGCGGCCCAGGAACAGCACGGTGCGGGTGTCCGACATGCTGCGCGCCAGTTCCTTGATCTGGTCAGCGTTGGCCAGGATCTGCGCAATCTTGGCCGGCGTCTTGGCCAGGTCGGCCAGGATGTCCTTGATCTGGCCCTGGAACAGGTTCCCGCGCAACTGTGCCAAATACAGGCCCAGCAGGTAGGCGGCGGTGATCTGCGCCAGGAACGCCTTGGTGGAGGCCACGGCGATTTCCGGTCCGGCGTGCGTGTACAGCACGGCGTCGGACTCGCGCGGAATCGTGGAGCCGTTGGTGTTGCAGATGGAGACGGTCTTGGCGCCCTGTTCGCGGGCGTAGCGGACGGCCATGAGCGTGTCCATGGTTTCACCGGACTGGGAGATGGAGACGATCAGCGTCTTGTCGTCGACGATCGGGTCCCGGTAGCGGAACTCGTGGGAAAGCTCGACCTCGGTGGGGATGCGGCACCAGTGCTCAATGGCGTACTTGGCAACCTGGCCGGCGTAGGCGGACGTGCCGCACGCGAGCACGATGATCTTGTTGATGGTCTTGAGCACCGACGGGTCGACGCGAAGCTCGTCCAGGGTGAGGTTGCCGTCGATGTCCGAGCGGCCCAGCAGCGTCTGCGCCACGGCCTCGGGCTGGTCGTTGATTTCCTTTTCCATGAAGGACGGGTAGCCGTCCTTCTCCGCGGCGGCGGCGTCCCAGTCGACCAGGTATTCCTTGCCCTCGGCGGGTTCACCGTAGAAATCGGTGATGTCCACGGAGTTGGCGGTAATGGTGACCACCTGGTTTTGGCCCAGCTCCACGGCGCGGCGGGTGTAGTCGATGAAGCCGGAGACGTCCGAGCCCAGGAAGTTCTCGCCGTCGCCCAGCCCCACCACGAGGGGCGAGTTGCGGCGGGCGGCCACGACGACGCCGGGCTGCTCGGCGTGTGCGGCCAGGAGCGTGAAGGCGCCCTCGAGCTGCTGGGAGGCCAGCTGCATGGCCCCAGTCAGCAGGCTGCCGTCGGTGGCGGCGCCGTCGACGGCGGCCAGGGAACGGTAGATGTGGCCCAGCAGGACGGCGGCCACTTCGGTGTCGGTGTCGGAGACAAAGGTGTAGCCCTGCGCCGTGAGGTCGGCCTTCAGCGGCGCGTAGTTTTCGATGATGCCGTTGTGGATGACGGCGAGCTTGCCGCGGTCCACCACGTGGGGGTGGGCGTTCTTGTCCGTGGGCCCGCCGTGGGTGGCCCACCGGGTGTGGCCAATGCCGGTCATGGAGTCGGGCAGCGGGTTGGCCTCAAGCTCGGCGACCAGGTTGGCGAGCTTGCCGGACTTCTTGCGCATGGCGATGCCCTCGGGGGCGATCACGGCCACGCCGGCGGAGTCGTAGCCGCGGTATTCAAGGCGCCGCAGGCCTTCCATCAGCACATCCAGGGCCTGGTGACCGACCGGCGTTGACGTTCCATTGGCCGGTACGGTTCCGGCGTAACCCACAATTCCACACATGAAAAACAATCATAGGCCCCCGCGCGATTGCAGGACGTTCTACGTCCTGCCTAAAAGAAGGGGTGAAAATATGTCATGCGGGTTTTGCCCTCCAACACCGGGTATTTCGCGCTGCCCCGCAAACAAGGCAGAATCAAGGCTGTGACAACGCACAAATCCGAGTCCAGCAATGGCGAAGGCGCCTCCCCGTTCGTGGAGCTGGACCGCCCCACCTGGTCTCGTCTTGCCAACAAGATTGAGCAACCCCTCAACGAGGACGACATTGCGCGCCTCCGCGGCCTGGGTGATCAACTTAACATGCGTGAGATCCGCGATGTCTACCTGCCGCTGTCCCGGCTCCTGAACCTTTATGTGGGTGCCGCCGGCGCCCTGCACAGCGCCACCACCACCTTCCTGGGCGAACGCGGCAGCCGCACCCCGTTCGTGATCGGCGTGGCCGGCTCGGTGGCCGTGGGCAAGTCCACCACCGCGCGCGTGCTCCGGGAAATGCTGCGCCGCTGGCCCGATACCCCCAACGTGGAGCTCATCACCACCGACGGATTCCTGTACCCCAACGCCGAGTTGGAGCGCCGCGGGCTCATGGGCCGCAAGGGATTCCCCGAGTCCTACGACCGCCGCGCCCTGCTGCGTTTTGTCAGCGCCGTCAAGAGCGGCGCCGAGGAAGTGCGCGCGCCGATGTACTCCCATTTGACCTACGACATCCTGCCCGGCAAGGAAGTGGTGGTGCGCAGGCCCGACGTGCTGATCGTGGAGGGCCTGAACGTCCTGGCCGCGGCGCGCCCGCGCACCGACGGCCGCTCCGGGCTGGCCGTCAGCGACTTCTTCGACTTCTCCATTTACGTGGACGCGAAAACGCAGTACATCGAGCAGTGGTACATCGACCGTTTCCGGTCCCTGCGCACCGGTGCGTTCGCCGATCCGGAATCGTACTTCCGCCGCTACGCCGATCTTTCCGACGCCGAGGCCGTGGCCACCGCCTCGCGGATTTGGAAGAGCATCAACGAACCCAATCTGCTCCAAAACGTCCTGCCAACCCGCGGCCGCGCCCAACTGGTGTTGACCAAGGATTCCGACCATTCCATCCGCCGCATGTTGCTGAGGAAGGTCTAGGTGCCGGCGGCGCCGCTGCGGCGCGCCCTGTCCTGGCCCCACCCCGCGGGCATCCTGGTCTCGGTGGTTGGCGCCGGCCTGGTCTTTTCCGGCGCCGTCGCGTTTGGCTCCGGCCCCGCCGCAGGAAGTTCGACGCCGGCCCCCGCCCAGCTGCCGACGCCGTCGTACGCTGCCATCGCGGCAACCCAGGCCGCGTCGCCCTCCGCCACGGCATCCGCCACGAGTGGCGCCGTCTCAGCGGCAGGGGCGACCGCTGCCGCCGGTGGCGCAACCCCTTCGGCCACCGCCGCCGGGGACGCCGGGTCCGCCGGGACGACTCCCCCGACTACACCGACAACACCGGCAGCCCAAGGGTCACCGTCCGTTGCGGCCACTGCGGCCAAAGCGCCCGTGCGGACTATCGTGGCGGGGGTGCCGGCGAACGCACCGATCCAGAAGCTGTTTGTCACGGCGTCGCCGTCGCCGGCCGAAAAGGCCCTGTTGGACATCGACAATCCCGCGAGCATCCTTGTCCTGGTGAACAAGCGCCGTCATCTGGAACCGGCCGACTATCTGCCCGCCGACCTTCTGAACCCCAGGTTTGCGATGGCATCCGGCGAACCGGCCCAGCTGCGGGCCGAGGCTGCTGGGGCGGTGGAGCGGATGTTCTCCGCTGCGGCGGCCGACGGCGTCGCCATGACCATCCTGAGCGGCTTCCGGTCCTACCAAACCCAGGTGGGCCTGTACAACGGCTACGTGGCCCAAAAGGGCGTGGAGCAGGCGGACACGTCGTCGGCACGGCCCGGATTCTCGGAGCACCAAACCGGGCTGGCCCTGGACATCGGGGACGCCAATGCCGGCCCGGATTGCGCGTTCACCTATTGCATGGCGGAGAGCGCGGCAGGCAAATGGGTGGCCGCCCACGCCGCCGATTACGGTTTCATCGTCCGCTACCAGCTGGACTTCCAGGCCGTCACGGGTTATCTGGCGGAGCCCTGGCACCTGCGCTACGTGGGCGTTCGGGTGGCACGCGACATGGCCGCGCGCGGCTTCCACAGCTACGAGGAATATCTCGGCATGCCCGCCGCCCCGGGCTACTAAAACCCGATCCGGGGGGCGCGAAACTTAATTCGCCAAATGCCTCCCCCTGCAGGCAATTGTGCGGTATTTTTGGGTCATGCTAAAGGGATTCAGAGATTTCATAATGAAAGGCAACGTCGTAGACCTTGCCGTCGCCGTCGTAATTGGCGCTGCATTTGGCGCCGTCGTCAACTCATTCGTCGCCAACATACTCATGCCGTTGATCTCCGCCTTGGTTGGAGCACCCAACTTTGACAGCTTTGGCAAGATCACGATCAACCACAACGACATCCTGTTCGGGTCGTTCCTGACGGTCCTGGTGAACTTCATTCTCGTCGCTGCTGCCATTTACTTCGCAGTTGTGGTCCCCATGAACCACATCATTGCCCGCCGCAACGCCAAGCTTGGCATCAAGGCGAACGAACCGGCTGTCGATCCGCAGGTTGAACTGCTGACCGAAATCCGTGACGCCCTCCGTTCCAGGCAATAAGACCAACCACATGCATCAGGGCGGCAACTCCAATGGAGTTGCCGCCCTGATGTGGTTAAGCCGGATGGTTCCTAGAGCGCCAATTCGGTGCGGACCACGGCAACAAGTTCGTCACAGATGCGCTGGGCGGTCTCAATGTCCCCGGCCTCGACCATGACCCGGACCAGCTGCTCGGTCCCGGAGGGGCGCAGCAGCACCCGCCCGGTGTCTCCGAG
Organism: Arthrobacter sp. ERGS1:01; assembly: GCF_001281315.1. Taxonomy (NCBI): domain Bacteria; kingdom Bacillati; phylum Actinomycetota; class Actinomycetes; order Micrococcales; family Micrococcaceae; genus Arthrobacter; species Arthrobacter sp. ERGS1:01. The sequence goes on from NZ_CP012479.1 coordinate 3,241,762, forward strand.
TTCGGCCTCGGCCTTGGCGACGGCGGCATTCACGGCCGGCACAATGGCGGCGCGGCTCTTGTCGACGCCCTTGACGTTGATCATGACCTGCGGAAGCTTGGTCATGACCGAGGCCAGTTCCTTCAGGCTCTTGCCGGTCATGGCGACCTGGGCGGCCAGCTGCAGGCCGGTCAGCAGGCCGTCGCCGGTGGTGGCGTGCTCGGAGAAGATTACGTGGCCGGACTGCTCACCGCCGAGGGTGTAGTCGCCGCGGCGCATTTCTTCCAGCACGTACCGGTCGCCAACGGCGGTTTCACGGATCGTGATGCCGGCATCGCGCAGGGCGATCTTCAGGCCAAGATTGCTCATCACGGTGGCGACAAGGACGTCGTCCTTGAGTTCGCCGGCTTCCTTCTGGGCCACGGCCAGGACGGCCATGATCTGGTCGCCGTCAATGACGTTGCCCTCATGGTCCACGGCCAGGCAGCGGTCGGCGTCGCCGTCGTGGGCAATGCCAAGGTCGGCGCCCGTGGCGAGCACCTTTTCCTGCAGCTTTTCCAGGTGGGTGGAGCCAACACCGTCGTTGATGTTCAGGCCGTCGGGATCGGCGCCAATCACGGTGACCTCGGCGCCGGCGTCGGTGAAGACCTGCGGGGAACAGCCGCTGGCGGCGCCGTTGGCGCAGTCCAGGACCACCTTCAGGCCGGTCAGGCGGTGCGGCAGGGTGCCAAGGAGGTGCAGGATGTAGCGGTCCTCGGCGTCGGAGAAGCGCTGGATCCGGCCCACGTCCACGCCTACCGGCCGGAACGCGTCGTGCTGGAGCTGCGCCTCGATGGCGTCCTCGACGTCGTCAGGGAGCTTCGTGCCGCCGCGGGCGAAGAACTTGATGCCGTTATCGGGTGCCGGGTTGTGCGAGGCGGAGATCATCACGCCAAAGTCGGCACCGAGGTCGGCGATCAGGAATGCGGCGGCCGGGGTGGGCAGCACGCCCGCGTCATAGACGTCGACGCCGGCACTGGCCAGCCCCGCCTCCACAGCCGCGCCGATGAACTCACCGCTCGCCCTGGGATCGCGGGCAATCACGGCACGGGGCCGCTTGCCTTCGCTCATCTGATCGTGGCCGAGCACGACGGCGGCCGCCTGGGCCAACGAGAGTGCGAGTTCAGCCGTCAGCAAGCCATTGGCCAAGCCGCGGACACCGTCTGTTCCAAATAATCTAGACATCGTGACAAGTCTAAATCATTCGACTGTAAATAATGGTCACAGCCGTTGTGAGGCTCCCGCGCCCGCCCAACACCGTGCGGGGCCGTTGTGGTGACCGGACCCCGTTCCGGACGGGAATCGCCGCGCCGGGGGCCATTGTGGTGATCGGACGCCGGCCGGCCATGGGCGGATCACCACAACGGCCCCCGGACGCAAAAATCCCCGGCTCGCAGAGCGAACCGGGGATTTCTGTGAAGCGCTGAAATTAGCGCTTGGAGTACTGCGAAGCCTTACGGGCCTTCTTGAGACCGGCCTTCTTGCGCTCGATGACGCGAGCGTCACGAGTCAGGAAGCCTGCCTTCTTCAGGGTGGCGCGGTTGTTCTCGACGTCGATCTCGTTCAAGGAACGAGCAACGCCCAGACGCAGGGCACCGGCCTGGCCGGAGGGGCCACCACCGTGGATGCGGGCGATAACGTCGTAGGCACCATCGAGGTCGAGGATGCGGAACGGGTCGTTAACTTCCTGCTGGTGCAGCTTGTTCGGGAAGTAGTCGGCCAGTTCGCGACCGTTCACAACCCACTTGCCGGTACCGGGAACGACGCGGACGCGGGCGATTGCCTGCTTGCGACGGCCAACAGCAGCACCGGAAACCGTCAGGGCCGGGCGCTCCTTCTTGGGAGCTGCATCGGTTGCTGCAGCGCTTTCGCTGGTGTAGCTGGTCAAAACTTCTTCCTCAGCCACGACGGCTTCGGTGTTCAGCTCTTCAGTATTCTGAGCCACGATTCTCCTTGATAAATATTTGGGTTGGTGGCCAGGACTACTGGGCGACCTGGGTAATTTCGAAGGTCTTGGGCTGCTGTGCAGCGTGCGGGTGCTCGGCACCGCGGTAGACCTTCAACTTGCCGATCTGCGCTGCTGCCAGCGAAGTCTTCGGGAGCATGCCACGGATGGCCTTCTCCACTGCACGAACCGGGTTGGTTTCCAGCAGTTCTGCATAGTTCACGCTGGACAGACCGCCCGGGTAACCGGAGTGGCGGTATGCGCGCTTCTGCTCGAGCTTGGCGCCGGTCAGGGCAACCTTCTCGGCGTTGATGATGATGACGAAATCGCCCATGTCCATGTGGGGAGCGAAGGTCGGCTTGTGCTTTCCACGCAGCAGTGTTGCGGTCTGGCTGGCAAGACGGCCCAAGACAACGTCGTTGGCATCAATGATGTGCCACTGACGGTTGATATCGCCGGGCTTCGGGGTATACGTACGCACGGTTTTTGCCTTCGTTTCTTGTTCTAGGTGGTGTCACAGATGGTTGACACCTGCTATCTATGCGTTTACCGGAACAGAGGTGAGGGCTCTAACACCAGTTATCCATACACTTCTCAATCACGCCTGTTGGGTGGCAGTCCTGCAACCGGACCTCCAACGGGCGCGTGGTATCGAGATAGGACACGCACAACGACTACCAACGATAGCGTTAAAAAGGGCCCAGGGTCAAAGTGGGACGGCGTCGGAGTCCGGAATGAGGCGCCGGGCACGTGTCAGGGTGGCCCGTTCATGCATTTGTGCGTCGTCCGGGTAGTGGACTTCCTCCAGGATCAGCGGGTGTGGGGCGGCAAGGACCGATTTGGCGTCCCTGACGCCCGCCAGCAGGCGCTGGTGCATCCAGTCCGTTTTCTCCCGCCCGTCCCCCACCCGCAGCGCCGCACCCGTCAGCGCCCGGACCATGTTGTGGCAAAACGCGTCGGCCTGGACGTTGATATTAATCACGTTGTCCGCGCCGCGCTCAAAATCGAGCCGTTGCAGGGTCCGCACGGTGGTGGAGCCTTCGCGCGGCTTGGCGAACGCGGCAAAATCCTGCAGGCCCAGCAGGGGCTTGGCTGCCTTGTTCATCCGTTCGACGTCGAGGTCGTGTTTGTGCCACAGCGTCACGGCACGCTGGAGCGGGTCCCGGCGCGTGCCGGCATCGGCAATCCGGTAGCTGTAGCGCCGCCAGAGGGCCGAGAACCGTGCGTCAAAGCCCTCGGGGGCCCGGGATGCGTCCACGATCTCCACACAGCCGTGCAGCTCCCCCAATACCCGTCCCAGCGCGCCGTTGAGCCGGCGCTTGAGCGAGTGGGCGGGGTCGACGTCGTGCCCGCGGCACAGGCCAAGCCATTCCGAATCCAATACGTCCAGGTGGGCGACCTGGCCGCGGGCGTGCACGCCGGCGTCGGTGCGGCCGGCCACGGTGAGCCGGATGGGGCGGCGCAGGATCATGGCCAGGGCCTCCTCCAACACCCCCTGGACGGTGCGCAGTCCTGGCTGGACGGCCCACCCGCTGAAGAGGCCGCCGTCGTAGGCGATGTCGAGGCGGATCCGCGTCATGGCGGGGTCCGCGGGGACCTGTTCGGGGTTGTGCATGGCCACAATTCTACGTGGCCAAGAAGGCCCGGGCATGCAAAAGGACCCGCCTCCCCTTGCGGGGTTGCGGGTCCTTGCGCGTAAAACTAAAGCTTTCGCTTAGGCCTTACTTGGCTTCTTCGGCGGTTGCTTCTTCAACCTCGGCAGCGGCTTCCTCAGCCACAACCTCGGTCTCAACAACTTCCTCAACCGGTGCTTCTTCAACCGGGGCAGCCTTGGCGGCGGCAGCGGTTGCTTCCTTCACGACGGCCTGCTTGGCGCTGACCGGTTCCAGAACGAGCTCGATGACGGCCATGGGGGCGTTGTCGCCCTTGCGGTTGCCAATCTTGGTGATGCGGGTGTAGCCGCCGTCGCGGTTCTCCACAGCCTTGGCGATGTCGGTGAACAGCTCGTGGACGATGCCCTTGTCGCTGATCAGGCCGAGAACGCGGCGACGCGAAGCCAGGTCCCCACGCTTTGCGAAAGTTACCAGTCGCTCTGCGTAGGGGCTCAGGCGCTTGGCCTTGGTCAGCGTGGTGGTGATCCGCTTGTGCTCGAACAGAGCAGCAGAAAGGTTCGCGAGCATCAGGCGCTCGTGAGCCGCTCCGCCTCCGAGGCGGGGACCCTTTGTGGGGGTAGGCATGGTGTTTCTCCTCAAGTGTCAGCCGAACCGCAATCGGTCACATCGACTGTGTCCGCTTACGGCCGGCTAAAAATATGGTTGTTCGTCTTTAGAGTTCGTCGTCGCCGTAGGCGTCGTCGTTCTCATCAATGGCTGCGGCACGGGCGGCCAGATCAAATCCTGGAGGGGAATCCTTCAGGGACAGACCCAGTTCAACCAGCTTTGCCTTTACCTCGTCGATGGACTTCGCACCAAAGTTGCGGATGTCCATCAGGTCAGCCTCGGAGCGAGCAACGAGTTCACCCACGGAGTGGATACCCTCACGCTTGAGGCAGTTGTAGGAACGGACCGTCAGGTCCAGGTCCTCGATCGGCAGGGCCATGTCGGCGGCGAGGGCGGCGTCCGTCGGGGACGGGCCGATCTCGATGCCTTCAGCCGCGGTGTTCAGCTCGCGGGCCAGGCCGAAGAGTTCAACCAGCGTGGTGCCGGCAGAGGCGATGGCATCCCGCGGGGAGATGGCCTGCTTCGTCTCTACGTCGACAATCAGCTTGTCAAAGTCGGTGCGCTGTTCGACACGGGTGGCCTCCACGCGGAAGGTCACCTTCAGAACGGGAGAGTAGATGGAGTCAACCGGGATACGGCCGATCTCGGAATCCGCGCTCTTGTTCTGTGCTGCCGAAACATAGCCGCGGCCGCGCTCGATGGTCAGTTCGAGTTCGAACTTGCCCTTCGAGTTCAGCGTGGCAATGTGCATGTCCGGGTTGTGGAATTCCACACCGGCCGGCGGGGCGATGTCGGCAGCCGTGACGACGCCGGGACCCTGCTTGCGCAGGTAGGCGACGACGGGCTCGTCATGCTCGCTGGATACGGACAAGCCCTTGATGTTCAGGATGATCTCGGTGACATCTTCCTTCACACCGGGAACCGTGGTGAACTCGTGCAGGACGCCATCCAGGCGAATGCTGGTGACAGCAGCGCCGGGGATGGAGGACAGCAGGGTCCGACGGAGGGAGTTTCCCAGGGTGTAGCCGAAGCCGGGCTCCAACGGTTCAATGACGAACCGGGACCGGTTTTCGGAAACTACTTCTTCAGAGAGGGTGGGGCGCTGTGCAATGAGCACTGGGGTTTCCTTTCAGCGAGCATCCGCTATATGACGCAACACAGGTAGTGGAAATGACGGCTGAGGACTTAACGGCGGCGAAGTTGGCCCTCCCCGCAACCGACCGGTTGATACCGGGGCATGGGGGGAAGGCCAACTAACGCAGCATGAAGTCCTTAGACGCGACGGCGCTTGGGCGGACGGCAGCCGTTGTGGGCGCTGGGGGTGACATCCTGAATGGAGCCAACCTCAAGACCAGCAGCCTGCAGCGAACGGATAGCCGTTTCGCGGCCCGAGCCCGGACCCTTTACAAAAACGTCAACCTTGCGCAGGCCGTGCTCCTGTGCGCGCTTGGCAGCTGCTTCAGCAGCCATCTGTGCGGCGTACGGAGTCGACTTGCGTGAGCCCTTGAAGCCAACCTCGCCGGCCGAGGCCCACGAGATGACGGCACCGTTCGGATCCGTGATGGAAACGATGGTGTTGTTAAAGGTGCTCTTGATGTGCGCCTGGCCCAGCGCAATATTCTTTTTATCCTTGCGACGCGGCTTACGAACCGCTCCACGAGTCTTTGGGGGCATTTTATTCTCCTACGAAAGTTTATTGAGGGGACGGCTAACGCTGAAAATCAGCGGCCGGCCTTCTTCTTGCCTGCGACGGTGCGCTTCGGGCCCTTGCGGGTACGAGCGTTGGTCTTCGTGCGCTGGCCGTGCACGGGCATGCCGCGACGGTGGCGGATACCCTGGTAGCTGCCAATTTCAACCTTGCGGCGGATATCGGCTGCAACCTCGCGGCGAAGGTCACCCTCAACCTTGTAGTTACCCTCGATGTTGTCACGCAGCTGAACGAGTTCAGCGTCGGTCAAGTCCTTGACGCGGACGTCCGGGGAGATCCCCGTGTCGGCGAGAACTTTCTTTGCACGGGTCTTGCCCACGCCGTAGATGTATGTAAGCGCTACTTCCAACCGCTTTTCGCGGGGAAGGTCTACGCCAGCGAGACGTGCCATAGTGGCTGCTCCTTGTGTAAACCGGAGGTCGTAGACAGTACACCCGCATAATTCACAATGCGGCCCCGGCCTCCGACCGGGGGTCCGTTGGCCGGTTGCGGAACATTCCGCCTTCGACCAACTTGTGCTGCCTTATTTATATGTACTTACGTGAGCGGCTGCCCGGGTATTTCCTCAAGGAAGAGGAAATTAGCCCTGGCGCTGCTTGTGGCGCGGGTTCTCGCAGATCACCATGACTCGACCGTTACGGCGAATCACCTTGCACTTGTCGCAGATCTGCTTGACGCTCGGCTTGACCTTCATGGCATTCCTTTGCGTGATTGCAGTTGTAGTTATTTGTAGCGGTAGACGATACGACCACGGGTGAGGTCGTAAGGGCTCAGCTCCACCACAACTCGGTCCTCAGGAAGGATACGAATGTAGTGCTGGCGCATTTTTCCTGAGATATGGGCAAGAACGATGTGCTTGTTCGTCAGCTCAACACGAAACATCGCGTTGGGCAGCGCTTCAGTCACAACGCCCTCGATCTCAATGACCCCGTCTTTCTTGGCCATATCCTCCGCTAACTTTGTTGCGCCAACCCTGTTTGGCCCGGATTGGACACAGCAGGACTGGCTTTGGATTTACTACTCATTTGTTGCTCGTCCGAATGCACCGACACCATCCCCCGTTCGCACAGGACCAGCGCGGCGCGCCCTGGATTACTCCGGGCACAGACAACCAACAACCAACTCTACGGCATAGTGGCAAATATGTTAAATTGACCCACTGTGCGTCAACTGTGGCTTTAAGCCGGTCCGGAGGGGAACGGTTGCCAGGAGCCGGCCGGCGTTTCCACCGCTGTGGCGCGGGCCACCCCGTCAAGGATCGCCAGGCGCACGGCCTCGGCGGCGGCACTTTGGAGTTCGATCATGGCCGCGACGGGCACCAGGGGGTGGGGCACCAAGGGAACCTGGCAGGTGGCGAGGGTGAAGATGGTGTCGCCGTCGGCGAGGGTATGGACGGGGTTCAGTGCCCGGGCCATGCCGGCATGGGCGGCCGTGGCGGTGCGTTTGGCTTCGGCAACGGTCAGGACGGCGTTGGTCGCCACCACCACCAGCGTCGTGTTCAGGCCGGTTCCCGGCTCGGGCGCCCGGGTGCCCGGCTGCCAGGGGATGCCCGCGGCGTTGACGACAGCCAACGCACCAACCACGACGGCGGCGTTGTCGCCGCCCAGCCGGACCGCCGCGGTGCCGAGGCCGCCCTTGAACCTACCCGACCCCAGGGCCGCGCCGGTGCCGGCTCCCACGGTGCCGCGGTCGACGTCGGCCCCTTCCGCCGAGCCGGCCGCGTCCAGGGCGGCTTCGTAGCCCATGTCCGGGCCGGGGCGGGCGGCAAAGTCGCCGCCGCGGCCCAGATCGAAGATGGCTGCCGCGGGCACTATCGGCACCACGCCGCCGGGGACGGGGAAGCCGCGCCCGTTCTCCTCGCACCAGCGCTGCACTCCCCCTGCGGCGGCCAGGCCGTATGCGCTGCCGCCCGTCAGCACCACGGCGTCGACGGTGGAAACCATGGTGGTGGGGTCCAGGGCGTCGGTTTCGTGCGTGCCGGGGCCCCCGCCCCGGACGTCGACGGAACCGATGGTGCCGGCGGGCGGCAGGACCACGGTGACGCCCGTGAGCCAGCCGTCCCCCTGGCGTTGCGCCTGCCCCACGCGGATACCGGGCACATCTGTGATCGAACTGCTGGTCATGGCATGTCCTTCGGACGGTTCTTGAGGTGGTGCCGTCGTGACCATGCTAGGACCAAACAGGGACAAATGCGCCCGGCCGCCGCGGATTAGCTCTTCAGCTTGGGCTTGACGGTCTTCTCGTAGATGCCCTCCAGCTTGTCCTGAAGCGCACCGAGTGTCGTGGCGACGTCGGCCTTTTCATTCATGATCTTGGCCGCCGCGTTCGCCATCTCCAGGTCGGCGCCGGGCAGGAACACCCGGCCGTAGTCCTGGCTGCGGGTCACGCCCAGCTGGTCCAGGGCCACCTTGATCTGCGGCGTCTTGGCCAACACGTCCGTCATGTCGGCATCCGTGCGGACGGGCATGTAGCCCGTGGCGGCGGAGAACCGGGCCGTGTTGGCGGCGTTGGTGACGAAGGAGACGAACTTTGCGGCCGCCAGCTGGCGTTCCGGTGAGGTTTTGGCCGCGATGACCAGGCCGGCACCGCCCGTGGGGCAGACAGGGGACGCGGATACGGCCCCGCCGGGCAGGAAGCCGACGCCAATGTTCATGCCGGCCGTCTTGGCGGCCGCGAGGGTGCCCACCAGGTCGCCCGTGGAGCTGACGGTTGCGCTGACGGCACCGGCGGTCATGTCGGAGACCGCATCCTTGGAGGAGACCCCGGCCCAGCCGTCCTTCACGATGGTGTCCTGGACCCATTGGAGGGCCTTGACGGACTCCGCGGAGTTGGCGGTCATGGTCCATTCCTTCGACCATCCGCCGCCCTGGCCCCAGAGCACATTCTGCAGCGTCCACCCGGCGTAACCGGCCAGGGCGGGGTACTGGTAGGCGTGCTGGTAGCCGGACTTCTTGGCGTTGGCGGCCTGGATCTTGGGCGCCCACGTGGCGAACTCGTCCCAGGTGGTGGGTGCGCGGTCCGGCAGGCCGGCAGCCTTGAAGTGGTCCTTGTTGTAGTAGAACAGCGGGGTGGACCTGGCGAAGGGCACGGCCCAGTGCTTTTGCGCGTACTTGTAGTCGCCGAACAAGGTGGTGTTGAACTTCTCGGTCTTATCCCCCACGGCGGCCAGGAGCTCATCGAGAGGCATCACGGTGTCCGCGATGGCGTAACGGAACCACCAGACATCGGAGGCCACAACGACGTCGGGCACGTTGGAGCCTGCCTGGGACGTCTGGAACTTCTGCGCCACTTCCTCATAGTTGGCGCCACCCGTGACCAGATCAACCTTGATGCCGGGGTTGGCGGCCTCGAAGTCCTTGATCAGCGCGGCCTCGATGTCGGCGGACTGCCCCGGGTGGCTGGACATGAACGTGATCCTGGCGGCCGGGGTCACCTTGGACCAGTCGGTGATCGAGGCCTTGGCGGCGGTGCCCGCCGTGTTGGGTCCGCCGCAGGCAGCCAATGCCGCCGCGCCCAGTCCGATCCCCGTGACCGTGAGGAAGTTCCTGCGGTTCATTGCTCGTGACATGGTGATGTTCTCTTTCATCTGGTTCGTTCCTTGTGGGTGTGAGGTGATGAGTTGGTTATCCGGTGACGGAGCCCTGGGTGAGGCCGTCGACGATGAAGCGTTGAAGGGCGGCGAAGATGAGCAGGATCGGGACGATTACGATGACGGCGCCCGCCATGAGCACGCCCCACGCCTGTGCCGTGGAGTCGCTGTTGGCGAGGAGGGTCAGGCCCACCGGGAGGGTCATCATCTCCGGCTTGTCCGTGACGATGAGCGGCCAGATGTAGTCGTTCCACTCCCCCACCACCGTCACGAGCGCCACCGTGGCGATGCTGGGCCCGGAGATGGGGACCACCACCTGCCACAGCCGGCGCAAGTGCCCGGCCCCGTCGATTTCGGCCGCTTCCAGGATCGACGCCGGCAGGGTCAGGAAGTGCTGGCGCAGCAGGAACGTGCCAAATGCCGTGCCAAGCCCCGGCAGGATGATGCCCCAGTAGGTGTTCAGGCCGTCCAGGCCGGCGATGAACAGGTAGTTGGGCAGCACCGAGACCTGCGGCGGCACCATGAGTGCCACCAGGATGGCCAGGAAGATCACGCGTTTGAACGGGAAGCTGACAAAGACCAGGGCGTAAGCGGTCAGGATCGCCAGGACGCACTTGATCGTGGAGCCGACCACGGTGACGATGACGCTGTTGAGGAAGAACCTGGCGAAGGGCACCGTGGTCGCCGCAAGCCCGTAGTTTTCCAGGGTCGGGTTGCGCGGCAGCACCGTCAGGTCCGTCGTGATGATTTCCCCGGGTCCCTTGAGCGAGGACAGCACCATCCAGGCCAGCGGGGCCACCACCACGAGCGTTGCCAGGATCAGCGGCAGGTAGCTGGTGGCGATGGTGCGGGAGAGGTTCCCCGGGGACAGCGGATGGTTCCGGCGCCGTGGCGCGGGGTGGCCCTTACCGGCCCGGCCCGTGCCGGCCTGCGCCGTGTTGGCGCGCCCCGCCTTGGCTTGGGCAGTGGTGGCGGCAGTGGCGGTCTTGGTGCTCATGCGTAGTGCACCTTTCGTTCGACGAACCGCAGTTGCAGCCCCGTCATGATCAGCAACAGCACGAACAGCACCACGGAGATGGCCGCCGAGTAGCCGGCCCGGTTGTAGGCGCCGAACGCCTGCAGGTAGGCCTCGAAGATCAGCGTGCCGGTGCCGTTGCCGGTGGGCGTCATGATCTTGATGATGTCGAAGGCCTGCAGGGAGCCCAGCAGCGTGGTGATGAGCAGGAAGAAGGTGGTGGGTGATAGCAACGGGAACGTCACCGAGCGGAACCGCCGGAACGGGCCGGCGCCGTCGAGCGCGGCGGCCTCCATGACGTCCTGGGGCATCGACTGCAGGCCGGCAAGATAGACCACGGCGCAGTAGCCCAGGTTCTTCCACACGTACACGATGATGACCATGACGAGTGAGAGCTTGGGGTCGTTGATCCACTGCGGGCTGGCCATGCCGATTCCGCGGAGCACCCAGGAAAGCACCCCGTAGACGGGATCGAAGATGAACAGCCAGACCATGCCCACGCCCACGCCGGAAAGCACATAGGGGGCAAACACCGCGGAGCGGGCCAGGGTGCGCCCGGGCACCTTCTGATTCAGTGCCACGGCCACGAGCATCCCCAGGAGCATGGACCCGCCCACGGTGGCCACCGTGAAGACCGCCGTGGCGCCCAGCACGGCCGGGGCATCCGCCGAGGTGAAGAATTCAAGGTAGTTGCCCAGCCCCACCACTGTGGCGTCCGCGGATCCCAGCGTCCAATCCAGGGTGGAGTAGTACATGTTCGCGATCAGCGGCCGGTAGGTGAAGAACGCGATCAGCAACAGGTTGGGCAGGGCCAGGGCGAGGAACACCCACGCGTCGCGGCGCGCCCTCGGCGAAAGGGCCCCTTTCCTGCGGTTTGCGGGCGTTCCCGGGGTGCCGGCGTACGGCGCGCGTCGGGTGCCTCGCGGGGCTCCTTGCAAGGTGGCCATCTAGCGGCCCGGTGCGGTGGACGGGAGCAGGGCGCTGCGGATCAGTTCGGGATCGTCGGTGCAGAGCGCGTCAACGCCAAGGTCCGTGAGTTCCTGCGCCCGCCCGGGGTCGTTGACGGTCCAGGCCCACACCTCAAGGCCGCAGGCATGGACGTCCTCGACGGCGGGCCCGTCCAACGATCCCTCCCAGATGGAAATTCCCGAGCCGCCATGTGCCAGGGCAAAGTCGATGGCCTCACGCACTCCGCCCGGGCCACCCGGCTCAAGGGAGAGCCCCAGGGTGGTCGGATAGCAGTCGCCGTCCGGGGCCAGCCCGGCCAGTTCGACCAATGCATCCCAGTCACTCGAGGACGCGAACCAGTCAAGCCCGGGGTGTGCGCCAACCACGTCCAGGACGGTCGCGACGGCGGTGGCGTCCTTGAGCTCGATGTTGACGCGTGCCTTACCGGCGGCAAGGGCCAGGACCTCGTCCAGGGTGGGCACGTGCTGGGCGCCGCCGGCGTCGAGCAGGCCAAGTTCCCGGGCGGTGAAGTCGGAGATCGGTCCGGTGCCGTTGGTGGTCCGGTCAACCGTGTCGTCGTGGATGACCACGGGAACCCGGTCCGCGGACAGGTAGACGTCCAGTTCGATGCCGTCGATGCCAAGCTCAAGTGCCTTCGAGAAGGCGGCGAGGGTGTTTTCCGGAAGGTGTGCGGAGACTCCCCGATGGGCATAGATACGCATATCCGCGTGCTCCTCATTGGTCTTCCCGCTACCGAACTTTCCGCCTTGCTGGCGGTGTTCCCGACGGGTTCATGACCAAGCTACCGACGAGTACAGCACGCCGGGTGTCGACCGTCTGGACGGCAGGGAAACGCAACTTAAACAGTTGTGCCCCGGTCCGGACGAGAGTCGTCGGGACCGGGGCACAAGAGTGGAACCCTCGCTCAGCCCAGGGGCACGGGGGTGACGCCGAGCGGCGCAAGGCGCGACGCGCCGCCGTCGGCCGCCGTCAGCACCCAGATCCCCTTGGCATGGACTGCCACGGAGTGTTCCCAGTGCGCGGCGCGGGACTTGTCGGTGGTGACAACCGTCCAGTCGTCGCTGAGGGTCTTCGTTTCGAGCCCGCCGCGCACCAGCATGGGTTCCAGGGCCAGGCACATGCCGGGCTTGAGCTTGGGGCCGCGGTGCTTGGAGCTGTAGTTCAGCACGTCGGGGGCCATGTGCATGGCGGAGCCGATCCCGTGGCCCACGTAGTCCTCCAGGATGCCCAGCGGGGTGCCGGGCTGGGAGGAGACGTACTCGTCGATGGCGTCGCCAATGTCGCCCACGTATTTGGCGGAGGCCATGGCGGCAATGCCGCGCCACATGCTCTCCTCGGTGATGTCGCTGAGGCGCCGGTCGGCGGGGTCCTCCGCGTCGGGGCCGCCGACGATGGTGGTGCGCGCCGAATCGGAGTGCCAGCCTTCCACGATGGCGCCACCGTCGATCGAGATGATGTCACCGGCCTTGAGCACGCGCGGGCCGGGGATGCCGTGCACCACTTCCTCGTTCACGGAGGCGCAGATGGAGGCCGGGAAGTCGTAGTAGCCCAGGAAGTTGGAGGTGGCGCCGGCCTTCTTCAGGAGTCCTGCGAAGATGGCGTCCAGCTCGGCGGTCGTGACGCCCGGTGCAACGGCTGCGATCGTCTGGTTCAGGGCGTCATCGAGGATGAGGCCGCTGCGATGCATGATGCGCATCTGGTCGATGGTTTTGTACTCAATCCGTTGCTGGCCAAACGCCATGACGGGTCCCTTCACTTGACGAATGTTTGAGGGCCCCTCCCCGGTACCGGGAAGGAGCCCTCCTTCTAGCATGGCATGCGGTGCAGGCCGCAGCTCATAAAACGTGTCGAACTAGACGTTCTTGATGGCGTCCATGATGCGTGCCGTGACGTCGTCCATGTCCCCGAGCCCGTCAACCTTGGCAAGGATGCCGCGCTCCGCATAACGGGCAACCACAACCTCGGTTTGTTCGCGGTACAGGTCCAGGCGGTGCCGGATGACGGTTTCGTTGTCATCGCTGCGGCCGGTCTCCTGGGCGCGGCCCAGGAGGCGCTTGACGAGTTCCTCGTCGTCGGCGGTCAGCTGCACCACCACGTCGAGCACGACGCCGGCCGTGCCGAGGATGTCGTCAAGCTCATCAACCTGGGCCGTGGTGCGCGGGTAACCGTCGAGCAGGAAGCCGTTGGCGACGTCGTCCTGGGAAAGCCGGTCACGCACCATCCGGTTGGTCACGCTGTCCGGCACGAAGTCACCGTTGTCGATGTACTTCTTCGCTTCGATGCCCAAGGGTGTTTCGCCCTTGACGTTGGCACGGAAGATATCGCCCGTGGAAATGGCAACAATGCCAAGTTCGACGCAGATGCGTTCAGCCTGCGTTCCCTTACCCGAACCGGGAGGTCCAATGATCAGCATTCTTGTCATCGCAATAACCCTTCATAGTGGCGCTGTTGGAGCTGTGCATCAATCTGCTTGACCGTCTCCAACCCGACACCCACCACAATCAGGATCGAGGTACCGCCGAACGGGAAGTTCTGGTTTGCCCCAATCATGACCAGGGCAATGAGCGGGATCAGGGCAACGATGCCCAGGTACAGCGATCCCGGCAGGGTGATGCGTGAAATTACGTACTGCAGGTAGTCCTGCGTGGGCTTGCCGGCGCGGATGCCGGGAATGAACCCACCGTACTTCTTCATGTTGTCAGAGACCTCTTCCGGGTTGAAAGTGATCGCGACATAGAAGTACGTAAACCCGATGGTCAGGGCGAAGTACAGGAGCATGTAGATCGGGTGCGTGCCACGCGTGAGGTAGTTGTTGATCCACTCGACCCAACCGGGGATGTTCGTGGAGTTCTTCGGCGTGGCAAACTGGGCCAGCAGTGCCGGCAGGTACAGCATCGAGGAGGCGAAGATGACCGGGATAACACCGGCCATGTTGACCTTGATCGGGATGTACGTGCTGGTGCCGCCCATGGTGCGGCGGCCGATCATGCGCTTGGCGTACTGCACCGGGACACGGCGCTGGGACTGCTCGACGAACACCACGAGGGCGACGACGACCAGGCCAACGACCATGACGGTCAGGAAGGTGCCCCAGCCCTGGGTCTTCAGGATGGCGCCCAGGGAGGTGGGGAACTGCGCGGCGATGGCCGTGAAGATCAACAGGGACATGCCGTTGCCGACACCCTTTTCGGTGACGAGCTCGCCCATCCACATGATCAAACCGGAGCCGGCGGTCAAGGTGATGATGAGCAGCAGGATCGTGATCAGGCTGTCATTGGGAATCAGCGGGGTTGCGCTGCCTGCGGCGCCACAGCCGGAGAACAACTGGCCGGAACGGGCCAGGGTCACCAGGGTGGTGGCGTTGAGCAGGCCGAGGGCGATGGTCAAATAACGCGTGTACTGCGTCAGCTGGCCCTGGCCCTGCGCACCCTCAAGGTGCAGTTCCTGGAAGCGGGGAATGACCACGCGCAGGAGCTGGACGATGATGCTCGCGGTGATGTAGGGCATGATTCCCAGGGCAAAAATGGAAACCTGCAGCAAGGCGCCGCCGCTGAACAAGTTCACAAGCTGGTAAAGACCTTCGCTTGTGTTTGCAGCGTTCACGCACTGTTGGACGTTACGGTAGTCAACTCCGGGCGAGGGAATGAAAGCACCCAAGCGGAAGATTGCAATGATTCCCAGCGTGAACAACAACTTGCGTCGCAGATCAGGCGTGCGAAAGGCGCGGCCAAATGCGGTAAGCAAGCGTCCTCCTGATGTGTAGTGATGAAGGTGGGTTCACAATTGAAGCCCAAGGAAAGATTCTAGTGGGTGATCTGGCTCGCACTGAAACTGTGACCGATTTTGAGCCTAAAGCGCCGGCTAAAGTCACGTTCACTCAAATACGCAAAAGACCCCTGGCGGGCGGAGCATAAGCTCCACCCACCAAGAGTCTAATCGCTAGATGTGCGCATTTGTGAACTTTTTACAGTTCGACGGTGGTTCCGCCTGCAGCAGTGATCTTTTCCACTGCGCTGGTGGAGAATGCGTGGGCGGTGACGTCAACCTTGACGGTGATGTCGCCGGTGCCCAGCACCTTGACGGGCTGGTTCTTGCGAACGGCGCCCTTCTCAACCAGTGCATCGACGGTGACAACGCCACCCTCGGGGAAGAGCTCGTTCAGCTTGTCCAGGTTGACAACCTGGAACTCGACGCGGAACGGGTTCTTGAAGCCACGCAGCTTCGGCAGGCGCATGTGCAGCGGCAGCTGGCCGCCGGCAAAGCCAGCCTTGATCTGGTAGCGGGCCTTGGTACCCTTGGTACCGCGACCGGCGGTCTTACCCTTGGAACCCTCACCACGGCCAACACGGGTCTTAGCCGTCTTGGCGCCCGGCGCGGGACGCAGGTGGTGAACCTTCAGAGCGTTCTGCTTTTCAACAGTGTTCTTCTCAGTAGCCACTTTACTTAGTCTCCTCAACCTTGATCAGGTGCGGAACCGTGTTGACCATGCCTGCAGTCACTGCGTCAGCCGAGCGGACAACGGTGTGACCGATGCGCTTGAGACCCAATGAGCGAAGGGTGTCCTTCTGGTTCTGCTTGGCGCCAACGAGGCCCCTGATCTGAGTGATTTCCAGCTTGTTCTCGGAAACCTTGATGTTCTTCGGTGTAGTCATTACAGACCCGCCTTTTGCATATTGCGCAACAGCACGGCCGGAGCAACCTCGTCCAAGGGCAGGCCGCGGCGAGCCGCGACAGCCTTGGGGTCTTCCAGGCGCTTCAGTGCATCAACCGTTGCGTGAACAATGTTGATGGCGTTGGAGGAACCGAGTGACTTGGAAAGCACATCGTGGACACCAACGCATTCCAGTACGGCGCGAACCGGACCACCGGCGATAACACCGGTACCGGCAGCAGCCGGACGCAGCAGGACGACGCCGGCAGCGGCTTCACCCTGGACACGGTGCGGAACGGTCTTGCCGATCAGCGGTACGCGGAACATCGTCTTCTTGGCTTCTTCAACACCCTTGGCGATTGCCGCGGGTACTTCCTTGGCCTTGCCGTAGCCAACGCCAACCAGGCCGTTGCCGTCGCCGACGATCACGAGAGCGGTGAAGCTGAAGCGACGACCACCCTTGACGACCTTGGCAACACGGTTGATGTTAACAACGCGCTCGATGAACTGGTTCTTCTCGGCCTCGCGGCCACCATCGCGCCCACGGCCACGGCCGCCGTCGCGACCGCCTTCGCGGCCTCCACGAGCACCGTCGCGGCCACCGCGGCCACGGCCGCCGTCGGCTGCTGCAGTCTCAGTCTTAGCGGCTGCACCGTCAGCGGCAGTTGCTTCTGACACAGTGTTCTCCTTGTTAATGTTTTCGGTCACAGTGCCAGACCGCCTTCACGTGCGCCGTCAGCGACAGCTGCAACACGGCCGTGGTAACGGTTACCGCCACGGTCAAACACAACAGCTTCAATGCCTGCAGCCTTGGCGCGCTCGGCAACGAGCTCACCAATGCGCTTGGCCTTGGCGGTCTTGTCACCGTCGAAGGAGCGCATGTCTGCTTCCAGCGTCGATGCCGACACCAGGGTCAGGCCCTGGGTGTCGTCGATGACCTGGACAAACATGTGACGTGCGGAGCGGTTGACCACCAGACGCGGACGTACGGTGGTGCCACTGATGCGCTTGCGAACGCGCAGGTGACGACGGCCGCGTGCTGCGGCCTTGGACTTTCCTCTTACGGACAGTGCCATGGTTACTTACCAGCCTTTCCGACCTTGCGGCGGATGATCTCGCCAGCGTAACGAACGCCCTTGCCCTTATAGGGGTCGGGCTTGCGCAGCTTGCGGATGTTGGCAGCAACTTCGCCCACCTGCTGCTTGTCAATGCCTGACACGGAGAGCTTAGTGGGGCCCTCAACAGTCAGTGTGATGCCCTCGGGTGCCTCAACGACAACCGGGTGGCTGTAACCCAGAGCGAACTCCAGGTTGCTGCCCTTGGCGACTACGCGGTAACCGGTACCAACAATTTCCAGCTTCTTCTCGTAGCCTTTGGTGACACCGATGATCAGGTTGTCAATGAGGGTACGGGTCAGGCCGTGGAGTGAACGCGAGGAGCGCTCATCGTTGGGGCGGGTAACCGTGATGGTGTTCTCTTCGAGAGCAACCGCGATGGGGCTGGGCACAGTGTGCTCCAGCGTTCCCTTCGGGCCCTTGACGGAAACCAGGTTGTCTTCAACCTTGACTTCGACGCCGGCAGGCACGGAGATGGGGAGACGTCCAATACGTGACATAAGTTCTTTCCCTTCTCTCTCTACTACCAGACGTAGGCGAGGACTTCCCCACCCACGCCCTTCTTGGCAGCCTGGCGGTCGGTCAGCAGACCGGAAGACGTCGACAAGATGGCGACACCCAGCCCACCCAAAACGTTGGGGAGGTTGGTGGACTTCGCGTAAACGCGCAGTCCGGGCTTGGAGATGCGGCGCAGGCCGGCGATTGAACGCTCGCGGCTGGGACCGTACTTCAAGTCAATGGTCATCTTCTTGCCAACTTCGGCGTCTTCAACCTTCCAGGCAGCAATGTAGCCCTCTGCCTTGAGGATGTCGGCGACGTGGCCCTTGAGCTTGCTAAACGGCATGGACACGGTGTCGTGGTGTGCCGAGTTTGCGTTGCGCAGACGCGTAAGCATGTCTGCGACAGGATCTGTCATTGTCATTTGGGCGCTTGCCCTTCCTCGTAACGGTTTCCTTCACCCGTCGCGCAATTACTTGCGCACGGGCCGAACGGACCTTTTACGTAGATTAGTTATCTTCGGATTTGAACGGGAAGCCAAGCGCCTTAAGCAGCGCGCGGCCTTCGTCATCGGTCTTGGCGGTGGTCACGACAGTGATGTCCATGCCGCGAACGCGGTCAATGGAATCCTGGTCGATCTCGTGGAACATAACCTGTTCGGTCAGACCGAAGGTGTAGTTACCATTGCCGTCGAACTGCTTGCCGCTCAGGCCGCGGAAGTCGCGGATACGGGGCAGTGCCAGCGTGACCAGGCGGTCAAGGAATTCCCACATGCGGTCTCCACGCAGCGTGGCGTGGCAACCGATCGGCATGCCTTCGCGCAGCTTGAACTGTGCGATCGACTTGCGGGCCTTGGAAACCTGGGGCTTCTGGCCGGTGATGGCGGTGAGGTCGCGGACGGCGCCGTCAATGATCTTGGAGTCCTTGGCGGCATCTCCAACACCCATGTTGACAACGACCTTGACCAGGCGCGGAACCTGGTTGACGTTCGCGTACTTAAATTCCTCAACCAGCGTCGCCTTGATTTCCGCTGCATAGCGGGTCTTCAGGCGAGGCGTGACCTTGGGCGTGTTCTCTGCAACTACGGCGCTCATGCCAGATCCTTCCCCGAGGCCTTGGCAACGCGGATGCGTACTTGACGCTGGCGGCCATCGCGCTCTACGGTGTCGATGCGGTAGCCAACGCGAGTCGGCTTCTTGGTGGACGGGTCCACCACAGCAACGTTGGAGATGTGAATGGGTGCCTCGACGATTTCGATGCCACCGGTGTTGGTGCCACGATCCGTCTGACCGGCCTTGGTGTGCTTGGTGACGCGGTTTACGCCTTCAACCAACACGCGGTTGGTTTCGGTGTATACCTTCAGGACCTTGCCCTGCTTGCCACGGTCGCCGCCACGTTCGGCCTTGCCACCTGTGATGACCTGAACCAGGTCACCCTTCTTGATCTTTGCCATTAGTTACAGCACCTCCGGAGCCAACGAGATGATCTTCATGAACTTCTTGTCCCGAAGTTCACGGCCAACCGGGCCGAAGATACGGGTTCCACGGGGGTCCCCGTCGTTCTTGAGAAGCACAGCGGCGTTCTCGTCGAACTTGATGTAGGAACCATCCGCACGGCGGCGTTCCTTCTTGGTGCGAACGATGACAGCCTTGACGACGTCACCCTTCTTTACGTTTCCGCCGGGAATTGCATCCTTGACGGTAGCGACAATGGTGTCGCCAATGCCTGCGTAGCGGCGCCCAGATCCACCGAGAACGCGGATTGTCAAGATTTCCTTGGCACCCGTGTTGTCGGCGACCTTAAGCCGCGACTCCTGCTGAATCACTAGTGTCTCCTGTTCGTCGCGCCGGTTCTTGGCCATAATCCATCTATGGACAAGCCTTGCGGAACGTATTGTTCGGGATGTCTCTCGACGTGCCTGGATTTTGCCAAAACACGCCTAAATACCTCATGCCAACTGCACTTTCCGCACCGATTCGCGTGGATTGCTCCACTGCCGGACGGCAGTTTGTAGTGGCACGAGCATTTACGAGGTAATTGCGCACCCACTGCCGCTACCGAAAACGGCGGCGCAGAAAAGGCGCAGCAATAGATAATCCTAGCACGACGGCGTAACCCGGCGCGACGTGGGAGCCGGCGCCCAGGCGTTAGCTGTGGCACAATACGCGGGCAATACTGGCGGAGGAAGCCGCATTGTCTCGGCAACTATCCGACACACGGCCGCGGGCGGCCTTAGTGTCTCCTTTACCTCGCCTACGAGAACGCCACTCCCTCCGCCGGCCTTCCGCGGCTAGCTCGCTCAACCGCGCTTTTCCGACTCCTAGGGTGGATATAACCCGCCGCCAAGCCGGCAAAGCGCCGATAAGCGCACGAAGCGCGGTCACGGGCGCCCGCCTCGCCGGACACCCGAGCAACCCGAGCCGGCCGGCGTCGGGCGTTAAACGCACGTTGGGCCCGCCGCCACAAGTGGCAACGGGCCCAACACTTTCAGTAACTCACTGCGCACAAGTGCGCGAGTGGACTACTTGGCCTTCTCTACGATCTCAACCAGGCGGAAACGCTTGGTTGCGGAGAGCGGGCGGGTCTCGCTGATGATGACCAGGTCGCCGATGCCGGCGCTGTTCTCTTCATCGTGAGCCTTGATCTTCTTGTTGCGTCGCAGAACCTTGCCGTAGAGGGCGTGCTTTACACGGTCCTCAACTTCAACAACGATGGTCTTATCCATCTTGTCGGAGACAACGTAGCCACGCATCTTCTTACGCTCGTTACGGACAACAGTCTCCGCAGCGGCTTCATTGTTGTTTACAGAATCGCTCACTTGGCGTCCTCCTCAGATGTTTCAGCCTTCTTGGAGGCCTTCTTGGCTTCCTTGTCAGCCTTCTTGGAGGCCTTCTCCACCGGTGCGGCGGCAACGACGCCCGGGCGAATGCCCAGCTCGCGCTCACGCAGCACAGTGTAGATACGGGCGATGTCGCGCTTTACAACGCGCAGGCGACCGTGGCTTTCCAGCTGACCGGTGGCGGACTGGAAACGCAGGTTGAACAGCTCCTCCTTGGCCTTCCGGAGTTCTTCAACAAGACGCTCGTTGTCGAACCCGTCAAGCTGTGCGGGGGCCAGATCCTTAGATCCAACTGACATCTCTACTCACCACCTTCGCGACGCACGATGCGTGCTTTCAACGGCAGCTTGTGGATTGCCAGGCGCAGTGCCTCGCGAGCTACCTCTTCTGATACACCGGAGAGTTCAAAGAGAACGCGACCGGGCTTGACATTCGCAATCCACCACTCGGGCGAACCCTTACCGGAACCCATGCGGGTTTCGGCAGGCTTCTTCGTCAACGGGCGGTCGGGGTAGATGTTGATCCACACCTTACCGCCACGCTTGATGTGACGAGTCATGGCGATACGAGCGGACTCGATCTGGCGGTTGGTGACGTAGGCGGGCGTCAGAGCCTGAATGCCCCACTCACCAAACGTAACCGTGGTGCCGCCGGTAGCCTGGCCGGAACGACCCGGGTGGTGCTGCTTGCGGTACTTTACTCGACGTGGGATAAGCATTTAAGCCTGTCCTCCTTCTGCTACCGGAGCTGCAACCTCTGCAGCTACAGGAGCCTCAACCGCGGCAGCAGCCTCGGTGCGCTCCGGACGGTCGTTACGACGACGGTCGCCACCGGCACGGGGACCGCGGGCTCCGCGGTCATCGCCGTCACGACGCGGGCCACGGCCACGGGCAGGAGCGGCAGCTGCCTGAGCAGCCAGTTCCTTGCTCGTGACATCGCCCTTGTAGATCCAGACCTTGACACCGATGCGGCCGAACACGGTCTTGGCTTCGAAGAAGCCGTAATCGATGTTGGCGCGCAGGGTGTGCAGGGGCACACGACCTTCGCGGTAGAACTCGGTGCGGGACATTTCAGCGCCGCCCAGACGACCGGCACAAGCGACACGGATGCCCTTGACGCTGCCGGTGCGCTGTGCGGACTGCATGGCCTTCTTCATGGCGCGGCGGAAAGCCACGCGAGAGGTCAGCTGCTCGGCGATGCCCTGGGCAACAAGCTGAGCGTCTGCTTCCGGGTTCTTTACTTCCAGGATGTTCAGCTGAACCTGCTTGCCGGTGAGCTTTTCGAGCTCGCCGCGGATGCGGTCTGCTTCGGCTCCACGGCGACCGATGACGATACCGGGGCGTGCGGTGTGGATATCCACACGTACACGGTCACGGGTGCGCTCGATCTCAACCTTGGAAATACCGGCGCGGTCCATGCCCGTGGACATGAGTGCACGGATCTGGATGTCTTCTTTTACGAAGTCCTTGTAACGCTGGCCGGGCTTGTTGCTGTCCGCGAACCAGTGTGAACGGTGGTCCGTGGTGATCCCGAGACGGAACCCGTGCGGGTTTACTTTCTGTCCCACTTAGCGAGCCTCCTCTTTCTCGGGGGTAGCGACAACCACGGTGACGTGGCTGGTGCGCTTCTTGATCTGGAAAGCGCGACCCTGTGCACGCGGTTGGAACCGCTTCATGGTCGGGCCTTCATCAACGAAGATCTCGCTGATGTACAGATCATTTTCGTTGAACGCGATGCTGTCGCGATCAGCCAGAACGCGGGCGTTAGCCACTGCGGACTGGACTACCTTGAATACCGGCTCTGATGCTGCCTGGGGGGCAAACTTCAGAATCGCCAATGCCTCATTCGCCTGCTTGCCACGAATCAGGTTGACGACGCGCCGGGCCTTCATAGGCGTGACGCGCAGATGACGCGCACTTGCCTTGGCTTCCATTGCTATCCTTCTCTCGTCTTAGCCGTAGAGAGCAGCGCCTAGCGGCGCTTGCCCTTACGGTCGTCCTTGACATGGCCGCGGAAAGTCCGCGTGGGGGCGAATTCGCCGAGCTTGTGCCCGACCATCGACTCGGTAACAAACACGGGGATGTGCTTGCGACCGTCGTGCACGGCAATCGTGTGACCCAGCATGTCCGGGATGATCATCGATCGGCGGGACCAGGTCTTGATGACGTTCTTGGTGCCCTTATCGTTTTCCCTAGCTACCTTTACAAAGAGGTGCTGGTCAACGAAGGGACCCTTTTTCAGGCTACGTGGCATGTCTCCAGGCTCCTATCGCTTGTTCTTGCCAGTACGACGGCGACGAACAATAAGCTTGTCGCTCTCTTTGTTGGGGCGGCGGGTACGGCCTTCAGGCTTACCGTTCGGGTTGACCGGGTGACGTCCACCGGAGGTCTTACCTTCACCACCACCGTGCGGGTGGTCAACCGGGTTCATCACGACACCACGCACGGTCGGGCGAACGCCCTTCCAGCGCATACGGCCGGCCTTACCCCAGTTGATGTTCGACTGCTCAGCGTTGCCGACCTCGCCGATCGTCGCGCGGCAGCGGACGTCAACGTTGCGGATTTCGCCGGAGGGCAGTCGCAGCTGGGCGAAACGGCCTTCCTTGGCGACGAGCTGAACGGAAGCGCCAGCGGAGCGAGCCATCTTGGCACCGCCACCGGGACGCAGCTCCACAGCGTGGATAACAGTACCCACGGGGATGTTGCGCAACGGCAGGTTGTTGCCAGGCTTGATGTCGGCCTCGGGGCCGGCTTCAACAAAGTCGCCCTGCTTGAGCTTGTTGGGAGCAATGATGTAACGCTTGGTGCCATCAACGTAGTGCAGGAGGGCAATGCGCGCGGTGCGGTTGGGATCGTATTCGATCTCAGCAACGCGGGCGTTGACGCCATCCTTGTCGTGACGACGGAAGTCAATCAGGCGGTACTGGCGCTTGTGGCCACCACCCTTGTGACGAGTCGTGATACGACCGGTGTTATTGCGGCCACCCTTTTTGGGCAGGGGACGGACCAGAGACTTCTCCGGCGTCGACCGCGTGATTTCACTGAAGTCGGCAACGCTCGAGCCGCGACGGCCCGGGGTTGTCGGCTTGTATTTACGGATTCCCATAGTTTATTTCCTCGTTAAAGTGGTCTCCGCTTAGGAAAGCGGACCGCCGAAGATGTCGATTGTGCCTTCTTTGAGGGAGACAATGGCACGCTTGGTGCTCTTGCGCTGTCCCCATCCGAACTTGGTGCGCTTACGCTTACCGGCACGGTTGATGGTGTTGATCGAGTCGACCTTGACGGAGAAAATCTTCTCCACGGCCAGCTTGATCTCGGTCTTGTTCGAGCGGGGGTCGACCAGGAAGGTGTACTTACCTTCGTCGATCAAGCCGTAGCTCTTTTCCGAGACGACCGGTGCAAGCACTACGTCGCGCGGATCCTTGATGGTGACGGCGCTCACTTGGCGTCCTCCTCAATTGTCTGGGCAGCCTCGCCGCCGGCGGGAACAAAGCCTGCGGCCTTGGCTTCCTCAACCGTTGCGAACCAAACCTCGGCCACAGTGGCGTCATACCAGCGTGAACCAGGCACGTGGTACTTCATGGAGTCCTTGTTGCCCTTGATGGTACCTTCGGCAACATCAGCGTCATCTTCGAAGATGATCTCTTCAACCAGCAGCATGCTGGAGGCGAAAGCCTCGGCAGCGGCGCGGCCCTCAACGAACGCGTCATACGCGGCCTGAGTGAAGATGATGTCATCGGAGACAAGCACGTCGTAGGTGTTGAGCTGGTCAACGTACAGGACGTGGATGTTCGTGATGTTGCGAACGCTCAACGCGGCGATGTCGTTGGCGCGCTCGATGACGACCAACAGGTTCTTGCGCGTGGAGACGGCAGCCAGGGTTGCCTTTGCAGCCTTGGTGGACGGCGCAGTGCCGGTCACCAATTCGGAGACAACGTGGATGCGGCCATTGCGTGCCCGGTCAGACAGGGCGCCGCGCAGTGCAGCAGCCTTCATCTTCTTGGGGGTGCGCTGGCTGTAGTCACGAGGGGTCGGACCGTGGACAACGCCACCGCCGGTCATGTGAGGGGCGCGGATGGAACCCTGACGGGCACGGCCGGTACCCTTCTGTGCGAACGGCTTGCGGCCTGCACCGGATACTTCGGCGCGGGTCTTGGTCTTGTGGGTACCCTGGCGTGCAGCAGCGAGCTGAGCTACGACGACCTGGTGCAGCAGCGGCACGTTGGTCTGTACGTCGAAGATCTCTGCAGGCAGATCAACCTTTACAGTAGCCATTTACTTATGCTCCCTTCACGGCGGTGCGTACGAGGACGACCGAACCGCGGGCGCCGGGAACGGCACCCTTGATCAGCAGCAGCGACTTCTCGGCGTCAACACCGTGAACCGTGAGGTTCATGGTGGTGGTGCGCTCGGCGCCCATGCGGCCAGCCATGCGGACACCCTTGAAAACGCGGCCGGGGGTGGACGCGCCACCGATGGAACCGGGCTTACGGTGGTTCTTGTGGGCACCGTGAGATGCCGGGGCACCGTGGAAGCCGTGACGCTTCATGACACCGGCGAAGCCCTTACCCTTTGAAGTGCCGACGACGTCGACCTTCTGGCCGGCTTCGAAGATCTCAACGGAGAGCTCCTGGCCGAGGGTGTAGGTGTCGGCGTCTGCGGTACGCAGTTCAACGACGTGGCGGCGAGGCGTGACGCCAGCCTTTTCAAAGTGACCAGCCAGCGGCTTGGTGACCTTGCGGGGATCGATCTGGCCGTAGCCGATCTGGACGGCAACGTAGCCATCAACCTCTGCATTGCGCAGCTGGGTGACAACGTTGGAATCGGCCTGGACGACGGTTACGGGAACAAGCTTGTTGTTCTCGTCCCAGACCTGGGTCATGCCGAGCTTCGTGCCCAGGATGCCCTTAGTGTTTCGGGTCGCGGTCATAGTTTCTCAGCACCTCCCTACAGTTTGATTTCGATGTTCACGTCGGCCGGCAGGTCGAGACGCATAAGCGAATCCACCGCCTTGGGCGTGGGATCAATGATGTCGATCAGACGCTTGTGCGTGCGCATTTCAAAGTGCTCGCGGCTGTCCTTGTACTTGTGAGGCGAACGGATTACGCAGTAAACGTTCTTCTCGGTGGGCAGCGGCACCGGGCCGACTACCGTTGCGCCTGCGCGCGTGACCGTCTCAACGATCTTCCGAGCCGAAACATCAATGACCTCGTGGTCATATGACTTCAGCCGGATGCGGATTTTTTGTCCCGCCATGGCGTCGTGACTCTCTTTCCTGTAACGAAGCAACCTGTAGTAGCGATGCTGTTGACGTAAACGCTGTTTACTTTTCCTTGTTCCATATGGCACTTCCAGCCACGCTCCCAACCAACTGAATCCGGATAGTTCCGGGTTCCTCAATTGGCCGAAGCTCCGACCCCCGCGGTCGGGCGTGTCGCTTCAAAAAAGCGCACGTACCCGCATGAATTGCGAAGGTGGGTTATGTTTGGGCTTTGACTTGGACCCTGCACCGAGCATTATCTCGACCGGGACACGAAAAAGCACTTGAACAACTCAATAAGTATGCCGGATTATGGGCTCAAACGCCAACCGGGGTGCCGCCCCATCGGGCCGCCACCCCCTCTAGTGCCGATATTGACGGGCATGAGAGGCTACAAGCGTGAGCAAAGTCACCGACAACGCGGGTGTTGGTTCCCCCGCACAGGCACAGTCACTGGCCGCCGTTCCCACCCGCCGAGTGGGCGGGCGTTGGATCACCTTCTTTGCCCTGAGCTGGTTTGGCGTGTGGATCGCCCAGCTCACGCCCGTGCAATTGCTGCTGCCGGTGCAGATCGAGAACGAGCTCGCCACCACGGACTGGGTCAGGAACGTGATGGCCTTTGGCGTCATTTCCGGCATCGCGGGCGCCTTCGCGCTGATCGCCTACCCCCTGACGGGTGCGCTCTCCGACCGCACCACCTCCTCCTGGGGCCGGCGCAGGCCGTGGATAGCCGCCGGCACGGCCGGGTTCGCCGTCTCCCTTGTCATCCTGGGCCTGCAGTCCAGCCTGTGGGGCATCGGCCTGTGCTGGGTCGCGGCCAGCACCTTTTTTTGCGTGCTGACCGCGGCCCTGACCGCCGCCATCTCCGACCAGGTGCCGGTGAACCAGCGCGGTTACGTGTCCGGTTGGATCTCCGCCCCGCAGGCCATCGGCATCATCGCCGGACTGGTGCTCGTCACGGCCCTGGCGCTGAGCACCTTCGCCGGTTATGCCCTCATGGCCGGACTGCTGGTGCTGTTGGGATTGCCGTTCCTGTTGCTCATCCCCGACCAGGTGCTCCCCCGCGGTGTCATGCCGAAACTGACGTTCCGATCACTGATCGACGGCATGTGGATCAGCCCGCGCCGGCATCCCGACTTCGGTTGGACCCTGCTCAGCCGGATCCTGGTAAACCTGGGCAACGCCTTCGGCACCAGCCTGCTGCTGTACTTCCTCGAGTTCGGCCTGCACATGGCCGACCCCGAAGACTCGCTGATCATCCTCACGCTCGTCTACATGGTGTTCGTGATCGTCGCGTCGCTGTGGCTGGGCCGGCTCTCCGACCGGCTCGGCAACCGCCGCACCTTCGTGTTCATCTCCTCCGTGCTGCAAGCCGCCGCGGCCCTGATCCTGGCGTTCGTGCCCAGCTTCGACGCCGCCATCGTCGCGGCCGGCCTGCTGGGGCTCGGTTACGGCTGCTTCCTCTCCGTCGACCAGGCGCTGGCCACGGAGGTCCTGCCGGACCAGCTCTCCCGCGGCAAGGACCTGGGCATCATGAACATTGCCCTGACGGTGCCGCAGGCGTTCGCCCCCATGCTGGGCGCCCTGCTGGTGGGTGCCGCCGGCGGTTTCACCTTGCTGTTTGTGGTTTCCGGGCTCACGGCGCTTGCCGGGGCATTGGCAGTGGCTCAAGTGAAAGGTGTTCGATGAAGGCAACGGCGGAGGAATTGGGCAGATGGTTGGCAGCCGAGCTGCCCTCCGGCTTTGAGTTGGGCGTGGCGACGGCGGCCTTCCAGATTGAGGGCGCCGTGCACGACGCCGGTCGCGGGCCCAGCGGCTGGGACGCCTTCACTGCGGGGCCGGGAAACATCCTCAACGGCGACACCGCCGACATCGCCTGCGACCACTTCCACCGGGTGGCCGAGGATGTGGCACTCATGAAGGACCTGGGCATCGACGCCTACAGGTTCTCCATTGCCTGGCCCCGGATCGTCCCCGACGGTGCGGGAGCCGCAAACCCCCGGGGCCTGGACTTTTACGACCATCTGGTGGACGCCTTGCTGGCCGCCGGTATCAAACCCATGGCCACGCTGTACCACTGGGACACTCCCCTGCCGTTGGAGCAGGCGGGCGGCTGGCTGAACCGTGCCACCGCCGAACGCTTCGGCGACTACGCATCCCTGGTGGGCGGCCGGCTTGGCGACCGCGTGGACAAGTGGGTCACCATCAACGAGCCGGCGACAGTAACGCTCAACGGCTATGGCCTGGGCGTCCATGCACCCGGCAAGTCCCTGCTTTTCGATGCGCTGCCCACGGCCCACCACCAATTGCTGGCACACGGGTTTGCGGTCCAGGCGCTCCGGAGTGCCGGGGTGAGCGGCGGGGTGGGAATCACCAACGTCCACTCCCCCGTGGTTCCGGCGGATCCGGATAACCTCGAGGACGTCGCGTATGCGGGGCTCTTTGACATCCTGCACAACAGGATCTTTGCCGATCCCGTACTGCTGGGCCACTATCCGCAAGTGCCGGAGCTGGTGGCCGACATGTTTGCACCCCTATTGGACGTCCCGGCGGCCGACCTTGCGGCGATCTCGGCGCCACTGGATTTCTACGGCCTGAACTACTATGCACCCACCCGGGTGGGCGCCGGGGCCGGTGGCGGTGAAAATCCGGACGGCTCAGCCCCGGCCATGGCACAGCTGCCGTTCCACCTTGCTGATTGGCCGGAATACCCCTCCACGGGTTTCGGCTGGCCCGTGGCACCGGCACACTTCGGCACCGCCTTGGCCCAGATGCGGGACAGGTACGGCAGTGCCCTTCCGCCCGTGTACATCACCGAGAACGGCGCCAGTTTCGAGGATTCGCTCTCCCCTGACGGCGCAGTCCACGACTCCCGCCGGGTGGAGTACCTGGTCCAACACCTCAGTGCCGCGCTCGACGCCGTCAAACCCGGCGGCCGGGCCGAGGGCCTGGACCTGCGCGGCTACTACGCGTGGTCCCTGCTGGACAACTTTGAGTGGGCTGCCGGATACTCGCAGCGATTTGGCCTGGTCCACGTGGACTTTGACACCCTGGCTCGCACGCCCAAGGACTCGTTCCGGATGTTCCAGGCACTCGCCCGGGAGCGGAGTTAGGCTGTCGACCATTGGGCTCGACCACGGATGAGGCCGGGCCGGCGTTTTTTGTAGTCCGGCGTAAAGGAGGACCCGAGGCCGCCCGCGGCCGACGGGACGGATAGCCGGACGGAAAAACGCCGGCCCGGCCGCCACCTTGGACACAGAAAAGCCCCCCAGCCGAAGCTGGGGGGCTTTCCTAGCGATCTAAGTAATTAATTACTTGATGATCTTGGTGACACGGCCTGAACCAACGGTGCGGCCACCCTCGCGGATAGCGAAGCCGAGGCCTTCTTCCATGGCGATCGGCTGGATCAGCGCGACAGTCATTTCGGTGTTGTCGCCAGGCATAACCATTTCCGTGCCCTCGGGCAGGGTGATGACGCCGGTAACATCCGTGGTGCGGAAGTAGAACTGCGGGCGGTAGTTCGAGTAGAACGGGTTGTGACGCCCGCCCTCGTCCTTGGCCAGGATGTAGACGTTGGCTTCGAAGTCGGTGTGCGGGGTGATGGAACCCGGCTTCACGATGACCTGTCCACGCTCTACGTCTTCGCGCTTGATACCGCGCAGCAGCAGACCACAGTTCTCGCCGGCCCATGCCTCGTCGAGCTGCTTGTGGAACATTTCGATACCGGTAACCGTGGTCTTCTGGACCGGACGGATACCGACGATCTCGACCTCGGAGTTGATCTGAAGGGTTCCACGCTCGGCGCGGCCCGTCACAACAGTTCCACGACCGGTGATGGTGAAGACATCTTCAACCGGCATCAGGAACGGCTTGTCCTTGTCGCGGATCGGGTCCGGAACGTTGTTGTCCACTGCATCCATCAGGTCCTCAACGGACTTGACCCATACGGGATCGCCTTCCAGAGCCTTCAGGCCGGAAACGCGCACAACGGGTGCCTCGTCGCCGTCGAAGCCCTGCGAGGAGAGCAGTTCGCGAACTTCCATCTCGACCAGGTCGAGAAGTTCTTCGTCATCAACCATGTCGGACTTGTTCAGTGCGACCAGCAGGTAGGGGACACCAACCTGGCGGGCCAACAGAACGTGCTCGCGAGTCTGGGCCATCGGGCCGTCAGTCGCAGCAACCACCAGGATAGCGCCGTCCATCTGGGCAGCACCGGTGATCATGTTCTTGATGTAGTCAGCGTGACCGGGGGCGTCTACGTGTGCGTAGTGGCGCTTCTCGGTCTGGTACTCAACGTGGGAGATGTTGATCGTGATACCGCGCTGCTTCTCCTCGGGAGCCGAGTCGATGGAGCTGAAATCACGCTGCTCGTTGAGTGTCGGGTACTTGTCGTACAGTACCTTGGAAATGGCAGCCGTCAACGTGGTCTTACCATGGTCAACGTGACCGATGGTGCCGATGTTAACGTGCGGCTTGGTCCGCTCGAACTTTGCCTTTGCCACGGGTTCCTCCTAGAACGTTTCAGATGACTTACTCTCTAGCGACGCTTTTCGTCACTAAAACCGTAGTAAGTCTACTGGGGGCTTTTTATATTTAAGAAATTGCTAGCTGCCGGCGTCTGTTCCAGCCTACGGCCGGAACAGACGCCAAGCAAAAGTGCGACTATTCGCCGCGGGCCTTCTGGATGATCTCGTCGGCTACTGCCTTCGGGACCTCAGAGTAGCTGTCGAACTTCATCGAGTACACGGCACGACCCTGGGTCTTGGACCGCAGGTCACCGATGTAGCCGAACATGCCGGACAGGGGAACCAGGGCCTTGATGACCTTGACGCCGCTTGCGTCCTCCATGGACTGCATCTGACCACGACGGGAGTTGATGTCACCGATAACTTCACCCATGTATTCCTCAGGGGTGCGGACTTCAACTTCCATCAACGGTTCGAGCAGAACCGGGTTGGCCATCCGAGCGGCTTCCTTGAACGCCATGCGACCGGCGATCTTGAAGGCCATTTCGGAAGAGTCAACATCGTGGGACGCACCGTCAAGCAGCGTGGCCTTGATGCCAACCATCGGGTAACCGGCCAGCACGCCGTCAGGCAGTGCGGACTGGATGCCCTGGTCAACGCTGGGGATGTATTCGCGAGGAACACGGCCACCGGTAACCTTGTTGTCGAACTCGTACATTGCACCTTCGGCAGTATCCAGGGGCTCAATGGCGATCTGGATCTTAGCGAACTGACCTGAACCACCGGTCTGCTTCTTGTGCGTGTAGTCGTGCTTGGCTACGCCACGCTTGATGGTTTCGCGGTACGCAACCTGCGGCTTGCCAACGTTGGCTTCAACGTTGAATTCGCGACGCATGCGGTCCACCAGGATGTCCAGGTGGAGCTCGCCCATGCCGCCAATTTCGGTCTGGCCGGTGTCCTCGTTGAGGTTGACGGTGAACGTCGGGTCCTCAGCGGAGAGCTTCTGGATAGCCGTGGACAGCTTCTCCTGGTCACCCTTGGTCTTCGGCTCAATGGCAACGAAGATCACGGGCTCGGGGAAGGTCATCGACTCGAGAACGATCGGGTTGGCCGGATCGCACAAGGTGTCACCGGTGGTGGTGTCCTTGAGGCCGATCACTGCGTAGATGTGACCTGCGTGGATCTCATCTACGGGCATTTCCTTGTTGGCGTGCATCTGGAAGAGCTTGCCAATACGTTCCTTCTTCTGCTTCGTGGAGTTCAGCAGCTGCGTACCGGAAGTTACCTTGCCGGAGTACACGCGGATGAAGTTCAACTGGCCGAAGAACGGGTGCGTTGCGATCTTGAAAGCCAAAGCCGAGAACGGCTCGGTTTCGCTCGGCTCGCGCTTGATCTCGATGGACTCGTCGCGGGGATCGTGACCGATCATCGCTCCAACGTCCAAGGGGTTCGGCAGGAAGTCGATAACGGCGTCGAGCATGGGCTGCACGCCGCGGTTCTTGAATGCGGAACCACAGAAGACCGGGTAGATCTCGGAGTTGACCGTCAGCTTGCGGATGCCGGCCTTCAGTTCCTCGATGGAAGGCTCTTCGCCCTCGAGGTACTTCTCCATGAGTTCTTCGGAGGACTCGGCGGCAGCCTCAACGAGGGCCGCACGGTACTCTTCAGCCTTTTCCTGAAGATCAGCGGGGATCTCCTGGACTTCGTAGGCGGCACCCATGGTGACGTCACCCTTTGAGTCACCGGCCCAGACGAAGGCCTTCATGGTGAGCAGGTCGACGACGCCGATGAATTCGCTCTCGACGCCGATCGGCAGCTGCATGACCAACGGCTTGGCACCCAAGCGGTTGATGATGGTGTCTACGGTGAAGTAGAAGTCAGCACCGAGCTTGTCCATCTTGTTGACGAAGCAGATACGCGGAACGTTGTACTTGTCAGCCTGACGCCAAACGGTCTCGGACTGGGGCTCAACACCCTCCTTGCCATCAAAGACGGCTACGGCGCCATCGAGCACACGCAGGGAGCGCTCAACCTCAACCGTGAAGTCAACGTGGCCAGGGGTGTCGATGATGTTGATCTGGTTCT
The DNA here is from genome assembly GCF_001281315.1 of Arthrobacter sp. ERGS1:01. Taxonomy (NCBI): domain Bacteria; kingdom Bacillati; phylum Actinomycetota; class Actinomycetes; order Micrococcales; family Micrococcaceae; genus Arthrobacter; species Arthrobacter sp. ERGS1:01. The sequence continues at coordinate 3,274,138 of NZ_CP012479.1, forward strand.
TGTTCCAGAAGCAGGTCACGGCGGCAGACGTGATGGTGATGCCGCGTTCCTTTTCCTGCTCCATCCAGTCAGTCGTCGAAGCACCGTCGTGCGTTTCGCCGATCTTGTGGTTCACACCCGTGTAGAACAGGATGCGCTCAGTCGTAGTGGTCTTGCCAGCATCGATGTGGGCCATGATGCCGATGTTGCGGACCTTGTTAAGGTCGGTAAGCACGTCCTGTGCCACGTTTTCTCCCTTTTCTAGAGAAGAGCGGTCGACCGCTCGGCGGGTTCACCGCCGAGCGATCGTAAGGCTCTAGTTACCAGCGGTAATGGGCGAAGGCCTTGTTGGACTCGGCCATCTTGTGGGTGTCTTCGCGACGCTTGACAGCGGCACCGAGGCCGTTGGAGGCATCCAGAACTTCGTTGCGCAGACGCTCGGTCATGGTCTTCTCGCGGCGAGCCTTCGAGTAACCAACCAACCAGCGCAGGGCCAGAGCAGTCTGACGGCCCGGCTTGACCTCAACCGGAACCTGGTAGGTGGCGCCACCAACACGGCGGGACTTCACCTCGAGGCTCGGCTTGATGTTTTCCATGGCCTTCTTCAGAGCAGCAACGGGATCGCCGCCGGTCTTTTCGCGTACACCCTCGAGTGCGCCGTAAACGATGCGCTCTGCGGTGGACTTCTTACCGTCAACGAGGACCTTGTTGATCAGCTGAGTGACCAACGGGGAGCCGTATACGGGATCTACAACTAGCGGCCGCTTGGGGGCCGGACCCTTGCGAGGCATATTACTTCTTCTCCATCTTTGCACCGTAGCGGCTGCGAGCCTGCTTGCGGTTCTTAACGCCCTGGGTATCCAATGCGCCACGGACGATCTTGTAACGAACACCGGGAAGGTCCTTAACACGGCCTCCACGAACGAGCACGATGGAGTGCTCCTGGAGGTTGTGGCCTACACCGGGGATGTAAGCGGTAACTTCCACGCCACCGTTAAGGCGCACGCGGGCAACCTTACGCAGAGCCGAGTTCGGCTTCTTCGGGGTGGTGGTGTAAACGCGCGTGCAAACGCCGCGACGCATGGGGCTGCCCTTCAATGCGGGAGCCTTGGTCTTTGTGACCTTGGGTGTCCGGCCCTTGCGGACCAGCTGGTTAATCGTAGGCACTTTCGTGTTCTCCGTTGTTTTCTCGAGATGCTTCTCGTGTCGCTTTCCCCGGCCAACAATGCGCCGCGGAAGAGCCTTTTACTGGTAGTCGCAGACTTGGCGACTTCACAGCGCCTAGGCATGCAAAAATGTGGCATTCGCTGTACAAGAACCGTACAACCCGGACCCGTAGTCACTTTTACCGCCTAAGCGCCAAATGTGATTACTCTTATCCACTGCCACACTAACAATTAGCTACTACGTTACCACGGTGCGGCACCTTGCACCGAATCGTGCCCCAAACCCCTTGACAGGACGGGGCCCCGGGCGCAATCTCTAAGTACTCCACGCCGTGCGGACACCCCGCCGGTCTCCGCCCAGCACCCCTATGTGGAGCGGTACACAGGCAAAGCTCAGGTGCGTCATGGCCGATGCAGATCTAGTTCTTGAAGGCGGCGGAGTCAAAGGCTCCGGTTTGGTGGGCGCGGTAACGGCCCTCACCGAACACAGCGATCCCTATGAATTCCACCGAATTGCCGGCACGTCCGCCGGCGCCATCGTGGCAGGTTTCCTCGCCTCCGGCATCTCCGCCGGCCAGGTGAAGGACATCATGGACCAGCTGGACTTTTCCCGGTTCGAGGACCGGGCCGGGCTCCTCAAGCACGTCCCCGGACTGGACGACGTCTCGGGACTGCTCATCCATGAGGGCCTGTTCGCCGGTGAGTTCATGCACACCTGGATTTCGGCAACCATGGCCGCCCACGGCATCCACACCTGGGGGGACCTGAAGGACGACGACCCCGGGAGCGCACTGCCCCCGGAACAGCAGTACCGGTTGGTGGTGATTGTCTCCGACGTCTCACGCGGCTTGATGCTGCGCCTGCCCTGGGACTACAAGCCGCTCCTTGGCATCGACCCGGACAAGATCCCGGTGGCCGACGCCATCAGGGCTTCGGCGTCCATTCCGTTCTTCTTCCGGCCCTGGCAGATGCCCGCAGATTCCGCGGTCACAAGCCACGACCACATTGTGTGCGTCGACGGCGGGCTGCTTTCGAACTATCCGCTGTCCATCTTCGACCGGCAGGACGGCAAGGACTCCCGCTGGCCCACCCTGGGCGTGAAGCTCTCCGGGCAAACCACCATCCGCACGGATGATTGGAGCCCGGACAGCGACAACCTCGCCCTTGCCAAGTCGTTGCTCGGCACCATGATGAGCGCCCACGACAGCGCCTACGTGGACGATCCGCAAGCAACCTCGCGCACCATCTTCGTGGACACCTCCCCGTACCAGGCAACGGACTTCCACCTCACCCCCGCCGACAAGACAACCTTGTTCACCAAGGGTGTGGGCAGCGGCAACAAGTTCCTGACCACCTGGGACTGGGCGAAGTGGAAGAGCGGCGACTTCAACCTCTAACCCGTCAATGGGAGTTAAAGCACGACGGCGGTTGGTGGGCTTCACAAGGAAGCTCACCAACCGCCGTCGTCGGTCTCGACAGGCTCGACCACCGCTGGTCGGGCCTGTCGAGACCTATCAGCTACTAACCGCTGAAGTTGTTGCCCAGGTCGTAGTCATCCAAGGGGATGGCACGGAACTCGGCACCAAGATCGCCCACGCCGCCCACGTAGTCAAAGTCGCTGAACGCGCTCGGACCGGTGAACAGGTTGGCCTTGGCTTCCTCGGTCGGCTCCACCGTGACGTTGGTGTAGCGCGGCAGACCCGTACCAGCCGGGATCAGCTTACCGATGATGACGTTCTCCTTCAGACCCAGCAGCGGGTCGGACTTGCCTTCCATGGCCGCCTGCGTCAGAACGCGGGTGGTCTCCTGGAAGGAAGCGGCGGAGAGCCAGGACTCGGTGGCCAAGGAGGCCTTGGTGATACCCATGAGCTCGTTACGGCCCGATGCCGGCTTCTTGCCCTCGGACACGACGCGACGGTTTTCCGTCTCGAAGCGGCCCCGCTCGGCAAGCTCGCCGGGCAGCAGGTTGGAGTCACCGGACTCGATGACCGTCACGCGACGGAGCATCTGGCGGACGATAACCTCGACGTGCTTGTCGTGGATACCCACACCCTGGCTGCGGTAAACGCCCTGAACTTCCTCAACGAGGTGCTTCTGAGCGGCACGCGGGCCGAGGATGCGCAGAACCTGCTTCGGATCAACAGCACCCACAACCATCTTCTGGCCAACCTCGACGTGGTCGCCGTCGGCAACCAGCAGGCGGGCACGGCGCAGAACCGGGTAGGCGATTTCTTCGGTGCCGTCGTCCGGGGTCAGGATCAGTCGCATGGTGCGTTCGGACTCATCAATGTTGATGCGTCCGGCAGCCTCGGCGATCGGGGCATTACCCTTGGGGGTACGTGCCTCGAAGAGCTCCTGGATACGGGGCAGACCCTGCGTGATGTCCTCGCCGCGGCTGGCCGAAACGGCACCACCGGTGTGGAAGGTACGCATGGTCAGCTGGGTACCGGGCTCACCAATGGACTGAGCGGCGATGATACCGACGGCCTCACCAATGTCCACCGTCTTACCGGTGGCCAGCGAGCGGCCGTAGCACAGTGCACAGGTTCCCACCGTGGACTCACAGGTCAGCACGGAGCGGACCTTGATCTCGGCGATGCCGGCTGCGAACAGTTCAGCGATGAGCACGTCTCCGACGTCGGCGCCCGCGGAGGCGAGCACCTTGCCGTTGGCATCCACAACCTCGGCAGCCAAGGTGCGTGCGTACACGCTGTTCTCGACTTCCTCGTGCAGATGGACTTCACCCATGGCGTCGACGACGGCGATCGGCAGCGTCAAACCGCGCTCGGTGCCACAGTCGTCTTCGCGAACGATGACATCCTGTGAAACGTCCACCAGACGACGGGTCAGGTAACCCGAGTTGGCGGTACGCAGAGCGGTATCGGCCAGACCCTTACGGGCACCGTGCGTGGCGATGAAGTACTCCAAAACCGACAGGCCCTCACGGTAGGAGGACTTGATCGGGCGAGGAATAATTTCACCCTTGGGGTTGGCCACCAGGCCACGGATACCGGCAATCTGGCGAACCTGCATCCAGTTACCACGGGCACCGGAGGAAACCATGCGGTTAATCGTGTTGGACGCGGACAGTGAAGCACGCATCGCATCGGCGATCTCGTTGGTTGCCTGGTTCCAAATGTCGATGAGCTCCTGGCGGCGCTCCTCGTCGGCGATCAGACCCTTGTCGAACTGGGCCTGAACCTTGGCGGCCTTGACCTCGTAGCCTTCAAGGATGGCCGGCTTGGCCTTCGGCACCTCAATGTCGGAGATGGCAACCGTGATGCCCGAGCGTGTGGCCCAGTAGAAGCCGGCATCCTTCAGGTTGTCCAGCGTTGCCGCTACAACAACCTTCGGGTAGCGCTCGGCGAGGTCGTTGACGATCTCGGAGAGCTGGCCCTTGTCGGCAACCTTCTCAACCCACGGGTAGTCGGCGGGCAGGGTCTCGTTGAAGATGACCTGGCCCAGCGACGTGGCGACGATTGCCGGCTGGCCGGCCTCCCAACCTTCGGGGGCCTCCCATTCGGCGTTCGGCACGAAACCGGTCATGCGGATCTTGACCTGCGAGTTCAGGTGCAACTCGCCGGCGTCGTGTGCCATGACGGCCTCGGCCGGGGTGGAGAAGATCCGGCCCTCGCCTGCCGCACCAATGCGCTTGGTGGTCAGGTGGTACAGGCCGATGATCATATCCTGCGAAGGCAGGGTGACCGGGCGGCCGTCGGAGGGCTTCAGGATGTTGTTGGACGACAGCATCAGGATGCGGGCTTCAGCCTGCGCCTCGGGGCTCAGCGGCAGGTGGACTGCCATCTGGTCGCCGTCGAAGTCGGCGTTGAAGGCGCCACAAACCAGCGGGTGAAGCTGGATTGCCTTGCCTTCAACAAGCTGGGGCTCGAACGCCTGGATACCCAAACGGTGCAGGGTTGGTGCACGGTTGAGCAATACCGGGTGCTCGGTGATGATCTCTTCGAGAACATCCCACACCTGCGGGCGGAAACGCTCCACCATGCGCTTGGCGCTCTTGATGTTCTGTGCATGGTTCAAGTCAACTAGGCGCTTCATCACGAACGGCTTGAAGAGCTCCAGGGCCATCTGCTTGGGCAGACCACACTGGTGCAGCTTCAGCTGCGGACCAACAACGATCACGGAACGGCCCGAGTAGTCAACGCGCTTACCCAGAAGGTTCTGGCGGAAACGACCCTGCTTGCCCTTGAGCATGTCGGAGAGCGACTTCAACGGACGGTTGCCCGGTCCGGTGACCGGACGGCCGCGGCGGCCGTTGTCGAACAGGGAGTCGACGGCTTCCTGCAGCATGCGCTTTTCGTTGTTGACGATGATCTCCGGAGCACCCAGGTCAAGCAGTCGCTTGAGACGGTTGTTGCGGTTGATCACGCGACGGTAGAGATCGTTCAGGTCCGAGGTGGCGAAACGGCCACCGTCGAGCTGAACCATGGGGCGCAGTTCCGGCGGGATCACCGGGACGGCGTCCAACACCATGCCCAGGGGGCTGTTGTTGGTGGTCAGGAACGCGTTGACAACCTTCAGGCGCTTCAGGGCACGCGTCTTGCGCTGGCCCTTGCCGTTCTGGATGATGTCGCGCAGGATCTCGGCTTCGCCGGCCATGTCGAAGGTCTCAAGACGCTTCTTGATGGCTTCGGCACCCATGGAACCTTCGAAGAACATGCCGTAACGGTCACGCAGTTCGCGGTACAGGGCTTCGTCGCCTTCGAGGTCGGCAACCTTCAGGCCCTTGAAACGGTCCCAAACCTGCTCGAGGCGGTCGATGTCCGCATCCGCACGCTTGCGCACGTTGGCCATCTGGCGGTCCGCGGAGTCGCGGGCCTTCTTCTTGTCGGCTGCCTTGGCGCCTTCGCCCTCGAGGCGGGCAATCTCGTTCTCGAGGTCGCGGGCGATCGTGGCGATGTCGGAGTCGCGGGTGTCAACCATGCGCTTCTTTTCCAGGTCGTGCTCGGTCTGGAGGTTCGGCAGCTCTTCGTGACGTGCTTCGTCGTCGACACTGGTGATCATGTAGGCGGCGAAGTAGATGACCTTCTCAAGGTCCTTCGGTGCCAGGTCCAGCAGGTAGCCCAAGCGCGAGGGAACGCCCTTGAAGTACCAGATGTGGGTGACGGGGGCGGCGAGCTCAATGTGGCCCATGCGCTCACGACGCACCTTGGCGCGGGTGACTTCTACGCCACAACGCTCACAGATGATGCCCTTGAAGCGCACGCGCTTGTACTTGCCGCAGTAGCATTCCCAGTCGCGGGAAGGGCCGAAGATCTTCTCGCAGAAGAGGCCGTCCTTCTCGGGCTTGAGCGTGCGGTAGTTGATGGTTTCCGGCTTCTTGACTTCGCCGTGCGACCAGTCGCGGATGTCATCCGCGGTGGCCAGGCCGATCTGCATGAGGCCGAAGGAGGATTCGCTGGACATATGGGTCCTGTTCTCTCTAATTCTCTAAAGTCTGAATGTCTAGGCGGGTACGGGAGGAAGTGAAGGTTCGACGGCGGCAGGCGGGCCACCGCCGTCGAACGCCCCTAAACTTCTTCGACAGAGTTCGGCTCGGCCCGTGACAGGTCGATGCCCAGCTCCTCCGCGGCCCGGAAGACTTCTTCATCCGAGTCACGCATCTCAATCGTCGTTCCGTCGGTGGAAAGCACTTCCACGTTCAGGCACAGCGACTGCATTTCCTTGATGAGAACCTTGAAGGACTCGGGGATGCCCGGCTCCGGGATGTTCTCGCCCTTGACGATCGCCTCGTAGACCTTCACGCGACCGTGAATGTCATCGGACTTGATCGTGAGCAGTTCCTGCAGGGTGTACGCGGCGCCATAGGCTTCCAGCGCCCAAACTTCCATTTCACCGAAGCGCTGGCCACCGAACTGGGCCTTACCACCCAGGGGCTGCTGCGTGATCATGGAGTACGGGCCCGTGGAGCGGGCGTGAATCTTGTCGTCCACCAAGTGGTGGAGCTTCAAGATGTACATGTAACCCACGGAGACCGGGTCCGGGAACGGCTCGCCGGAGCGGCCGTCGAACAGACGGGTCTTTCCGGAGGAGTCGATCAGGCGGTCACCGTCACGAGTGACGTTGGTGGAATCGAGCAGACCTGTGATTTCCTCGTCGCGGGCACCGTCGAACACGGGGGTCGCAACCTTGGTCTGGCCGATTTCACGCGGCAGGTTGGGCAGGTTCTTGATCCAGTCAGGCTCACCCTCAACCTTCCAGCCGGTCTTGGCAGCCCACCCGAGGTGGATTTCCAGGACCTGGCCGACGTTCATTCGACCGGGCACACCCAGCGGGTTCAGCACGATGTCGACGGGGGTACCGTCGGCAAGGAACGGCATGTCCTCGATCGGCAGGATCTTGGAGATGACACCCTTGTTACCGTGACGTCCGGCCAGCTTGTCACCATCGGTGATCTTGCGCTTGTTGGCCACGTACACGCGAACCAGCTGGTTCACTCCGGGGGGCAGGTCGTCGTCGGAGTCGCGATCGAAGACGCGAACGCCGATGACCGTTCCGGACTCGCCATGGGGAACCTTCAGGGAAGTGTCGCGAACTTCGCGGCTCTTCTCGCCGAAGATGGCGCGCAGCAGGCGCTCCTCCGGGGTCAGCTCGGTCTCGCCCTTGGGCGTGACCTTACCAACCAGGATGTCGCCGGCTTCAACCTCGGCACCGATGTGGATGATGCCGCGCTCGTCCAGGCCTGCCAGGATTTCCTCGGAAACGTTCGGGATGTCCCGGGTGATTTCCTCGGCGCCAAGCTTGGTGTCGCGGGCGTCGATCTCGTGCTCTTCGATGTGGATCGAGGAGAGCACGTCTTCGGCAACGATGCGCTGCGAAAGGATGATCGCATCCTCGTAGTTGTGGCCTTCCCAGGACATGAACGCCACGAGGAGGTTCTTGCCCAGGGCGAGCTCGCCCATGTCCGTTGCCGGACCGTCGGCGATGATGCCGCCAACTTCCAGACGCTGACCCTCGGAGGCCAGGACGCGCTGGTTGTAGGCGGTGCCCTGGTTTGAACGCTGGTACTTGGCGATCGGGTAGTTGGTCTCGGTGCCGTCGTCGTTCAACATCACAACAATGTCGGCGGAAACTTCCGAAACCACACCGGCCTTCTTCGCGATGACAACGTCACCGGCGTCGACTGCCGTGGGGCGCTCCATGCCGGTACCCACGAACGGGGCCTCGGACTGGACCAGCGGCACGGCCTGGCGCTGCATGTTCGCACCCATGAGGGCGCGGTTGGCGTCATCGTGCTCAAGGAACGGGATCAGGGCGGTTGCCACGGACACCATCTGGCGCGGGGAAACGTCCATGTACTCGACCTCGTCGGCCGGGATCAGGACGGGCTCGCCGCCACCACCGCGCTGGCGGACCAGGACGGTTTCTTCGGTGAAGTGGTTGTCGTTATCCAGCGGCGCGTTGGCCTGTGCGATAACAACGTCGACCTCGTCGTCGGCCGTCAGGTAATCAACCTGGTCGGTGACGACGCCGCCCTTGACGCGGCGGTACGGGGTCTCGATGAACCCGAACGGATTGATCCGGCCGTAGGACGCCAAGGAACCGATCAGACCAATGTTCGGGCCTTCAGGGGTTTCAATGGGGCACATGCGGCCGTAGTGGGACGGGTGAACGTCTCGAACTTCCATGCCTGCGCGGTCACGGGAGAGACCACCCGGGCCCAGCGCGGAAAGACGACGCTTGTGCGTCAAACCGGCCAGCGGGTTGTTCTGGTCCATGAACTGCGAGAGCTGGGAGGTTCCGAAGAACTCCTTGATCGCGGCAACCACGGGGCGAATGTTGATCAGCGTCTGCGGCGTGATGGCCTCGACGTCCTGGGTCGTCATACGCTCGCGGACAACGCGCTCCATGCGGGACAGGCCCGTGCGGACCTGGTTCTCGATGAGCTCGCCGACGGCGCGGATGCGGCGGTTGCCGAAGTGGTCGATGTCGTCGACGTCGACACGCAGGTCAACCTCGGCGCCGTCGCGCTGGCCCTTGGTGGTCTTGCCACCGGCGTGCAAGGTGACCAGGTACTTGATCATGGCGACGATGTCATCGACGCTGAGCACGGAGGATTCCGGGTTGCTCAACGGCATGTCGATGCCCAGCTTGCGGTTGATCTTGTAACGGCCAACCTTGGCGAGGTCGTAGCGCTTGGAGTTGAAGTACAGGTTGTTCAGCAGCGCGTCGGCGGCGTCAACCGTCGGCGGCTCGCCCGGGCGCAGCTTGCGGTAGATGTCCAGCAGCGCGTCTTCGCGACCGGTGGTGGCATCCTTTTCCAGCGTGGCACGGATGGAGTCGAACTCGCCGAACTCCTCCAGGATCTGGCCTTCGGTCCAGCCGAGGGCCTTCAACAGTACGGTGACGGACTGCTTGCGCTTGCGGTCGAGGCGGACGCCGACCTGGTCGCGCTTGTCAATCTCCAGCTCGAACCATGCACCACGGGAGGGGATGATCTTGGCGGTGAAGATTTCCTTGTCGCTGGTCTTGTCAGCGGTGCGCTCAAAGTAAGCACCCGGTGAACGGACCAGCTGGGAAACAACGACACGCTCGGTGCCGTTGATGACGAACGTACCCTTGTCGGTCATGAGCGGGAAATCGCCCATGAACACGGTCTGTTGCTTGATTTCGCCCGTGAGGTTGTTCATGAACTCGGCCTTGACGTACAGCGGCGCGGCGTACGTGGCGTCGCGGTCCTTGCATTCGTCAACGGTGAATTTGGGATCGGCGAACTCCGGTTCCGTGAAGGACAGGGACATGGTGCCCTGGAAGTCCTCAATCGGGGAGATCTCTTCGAAGATGTCAGACAGACCGGAGGTTACGGCCACACTGTCATCGCCGGCATCCACGGCGGTCTGCATGCGCGACTGCCAGCGTCCGTTGCCGACGAGCCAGTCAAAGCTCTCGGTCTGGAGTGCAAGCAGATTCGGCACGTCAAGCGGCTCGTGAATCTTGGCGAATGAGATGCGACTCTTCGCACCGTCGGTGCTGTTTGAATCGATAGCGGTTGCAGCGTTATTTACATTAGAGGTGCTCGAGGCGACCAAGAGGGATCCTTCCACAGACCTGCAGGCTTGTTCTTGTGAACCCTCACCCGTTTCACCGCCTGGTCATCAAACCAAGGGGAACGCCGGCCAAAAATTGTTCAAACGTGCATCGTTCGGAAGGCCGGGCCAACCGCTGATGTACGTTGTCCCAACTCTTGTCCTAAGCAAAGCCCACCGCTATATGAAGGCTGAAGGTTAAGAGGGATACGCAAAGAACTACATTACAGGCAATAGGCGTGCGTGTCTACCCCAGGAAACGAAAATGCGCAAGTGTGGATGTTCCGCTGCTCACAGTGCGGGCGTGGCGGTGCCGGTTTGGGCGGAAATTTCCGTCCATCTCCTACTGTTAGAACTTATAGAGACCAGCATGGGTCAACGGTGAACCGTGCTGACGTACGTAAGGAGCGCCTTGCCATGACGGCACAAGCAAACGATGTGGTTATTCTCGCCGGGGCCCGCACGCCCCAGGGCCGGCTCAACGGGCAGTTGGCGAGTTTCACCGCCGTCGAACTGGGAGCCAAGGCCATCGCCGCCGCACTGACCCGCTCCGGGGTTCCGGCGTCGGAGGTCAACTACGTGATCATGGGCCAGGTGCTCCAGGCCGGGGCCGGCCAGAATCCCGCCCGGCAGAGCGCCGTGAGCGCCGGGATCGGCTGGAACGTGCCCTCCGTGACCATCAACAAGGTCTGCCTCTCCGGCCTGACCGCCGTGATCGACGCCGCCCGGATGCTGCGCAGCGGGGACGCCACTGTGGTGGTGGCCGGCGGGCAGGAATCCATGACCCGCGCCCCGCACCTGCTGCCGGGTTCGCGCCAGGGCTGGTCCTACGGCGCCGTGCAGGCCCTGGACGCGGCCGCCCACGACGGCCTGACGGATGCCTTCGACGGTGAGTCCATGGGGCTGTCGACCGAACGCGGCAACATCCGCCTGAGCATCAGCCGGATCTCCCAGGACGAAGTGGCCGCGGCCTCCCACCAGCGTGCCGCCGCGGCTGTTGCGGCCGGGGTGTTCGACGACGAGATCGCCCCCGTCACGCTGGTCCAACGCAAGGGCGACGACCTGGTTTTGACCGGTGATGAGGGCATCCGCGCCAACACCACGGTGGAGACCCTGGCCCCGCTGCGGCCGGCATTCTCCGCCGACGGCGCCATCACCGCCGGCAACTCCTCCCCCTTGTCCGACGGCGCGGCCGCCATGGTGCTGACCACGCGCGCCTACGCCGAGGCCCACGATCTGCCCTGGCTGGCCGTTGTGGGCGCCCCGGGACAGGTGGCAGGCCCCGACAACTCCCTGCATTCCCAGCCCTCCCACGCGATCCAAAGCGCGCTGGACAAAGCCGGCTGGACCACGGACGACCTCGACTTCCTTGAAATCAACGAGGCCTTCGGCTCGGTGGTGGTGCAGTCCCTGCGCGATCTCGACGTGCCGCTGGAAAAGTGCAATATCCACGGCGGCGCCGTAGCACTGGGCCACCCGATCGGCGCCTCCGGCACCCGGCTGGCGCTGCACGCCGCCCTTGAACTCTCCCGCAGGGGCTCCGGCAAGGCCGCCGTGGCGCTCTGCGGCGGTGGCGGCCAGGGCGAGGCGTTGCTCCTGTTCCGGGACGCGAAGTGAGCACCGAACCCCAGGGCCACGCCCGGGTCAGCGCGGATGCCGCCGCACGCGGGCTGAGCGTGGAGATCTTTCCCCGCCCCGCAGCCAACTCGCTGGTGGAGGCCGCCTCCCTCATGGGCATCGAGCCGTCAGACATCGTGAAGTCGCTGGTGGTCAAGCGCAGCGACGACACTTTCCTGTTTGCCCTGGTGCCCGGCGGCCGGTCCATTTCCTGGCCCAAGTTGCGCGCCGTGGTGGGGGTCAACAAGCTGCAGATGCCCAAGGCCGACGTCGCCCTGGCCGCCACCGGCTACGAGCGCGGCACCATCACTCCCCTGGGCAGCACCACCGCCTGGCCGCTTTACGTGGACGAGGCGGTGCTGGGTCGCCGGGTCGCCATGGGTGCGGGCGAGCACGGCTACAGCATGTTCGTCGACGCCGACGCCCTCATCGCCGCCTTCGAAGCCACCGTGGCGGACATCTCTGTCCCCGAGTAGCAACGCCGTATCATCTTTGGCGCTCCCCGGGGCGACGCCGTATCACCTTTGGCGCTGATTTGATGAACGCCGTATCACCTAGAGATCGCAAGGTGATACGGCGTTCATCGTTTTCCCGCCAAAGGTGATACCGCGTCCGCCGTTTCGGCACCAAAAGTGATACCGCGTCCGGGGGAAGGGCGCCAAAAGTGATACGGCGTCGGGACGCAAAGAAGCCCCGCACCAAACGGTGCGGGCTTCTTCGTGAAAAGCGAGAGATTACTTGAGGGTAACCGTGGCGCCGGCAGCCTCGAGGGCTTCCTTTGCCTTCTCGGCAGCTTCCTTGGTGGCGCCTTCGAGGACAGCCTTGGGAGCGGAGTCAACGACGTCCTTGGCTTCCTTGAGGCCGAGGGACGTGATGGCGCGCACCTCCTTGATGACTGCAATCTTCTTGTCGCCAGCGGACTCGAGGATAACGTCGAATTCGGTCTGCTCTTCAGCTTCTTCAGCTGCGGCACCGGCCGGACCGGCAACTGCAACAGCAGCAGCGGTAACTTCGAAGACCTCTTCGAACTTCTTCACGAACTCGGAGAGCTCGATGATGGTCAGTTCCTTGAAAGCTTCAATGAGCTCGTCGTTGGTGAGCTTAGCCATGGGTGGCGCTCCTTCTGTGTACTTGGCCCGGAGGCCGAATCTTAAAACCTAAGCCCTCATGGATTTAGGGAAAAACTACAGGGGACAAGCCCCCATGAGGACTAGGCCTCGGTGGTCTCTGCTTCAGCAGCCGGTGCTTCTTCAGCGGCGGGAGCTTCTTCAGCAACCGGAGCTTCTTCGGCGGGTGCGGCTTCAGCCGGAGCGCCTTCGGCAAGCTTGAGGCGCAGGGCGTCGAGGGTGCGCGCAGCGGCGGCCATCGGAGCCTTGAGGATGCCGGCAACCTTGGCCAGCTGCAGCTCGCGGGATTCCAGAGCTGCCAGTGCGGCAACCTCAGAAGCGTCGAGAGCCTTGCCTTCGAAGATACCGGTCTTGATGATCAGTGCCTTGTTGGCCTTTGCAAAATCCGTCAGGCTCTTTGCTGCCGCAACAGCGTCACCCTTGATGAAAGCAATGGCGGTGGGGCCGCTGAGCTGACCTTCGAAAGCGTCAACACCAGCTTCCTTGGCCGCAATGGCAGTCAGGGTGTTCTTTACAACCGAGAACTTGGTGTCCTGGCCGAGAGAAACGCGCAGCTCCTTGAGCTGTGCAACGGTGAGCCCACGGTATTCGGTTAGGACTGCTGCAGTCGACTCGTTGAAATCTTGTGCGATTTCTGCAACTGCGGCCACCTTTGTTGGCGTTGCCATAACCCTCCTTCCGGGAATTAGTGCCGGTCCTTCAGGTCCCCATCCGCGCCACCCTTGCGGGATCAAACGGAAAAACAAAACGCCCCGCACAGATGTACGGGGCGTTTTCGCAGCGGATCCTTTGTGGATTTTCATCCAGGTTCAACACTGCTCATAAGCTTTGTGCACCTGCGCTGGCCGTCCTGATACGGACTTTCGGATGAAAACCTGCCCGGCTCCAACGTTGCAAGGCGCATGATGCACCTGGCTCGTGGGGGTGATTTCCATCGACCAACGGTCTTTGGTTCTTCAAGGTTATACGACGCCGGTCCCCGACTCCAAATCGGCGGGTGCTCCGAAGCGTGCTACAGGGCGGAGTCGAACTCCTTTTGCCACTGCCCCGTGACCCCGGCGGCGGTGAATCCCAGCTGGTCGTTGACGGAGATCATGTAGTTGTTGTCGGCGGCGTTCCAGGTGTAGACGGTGCGCGAATGCGGAAACTCGACGGCCAGCCGTTCGAGGTTGGCGACCTTGATCTGCAGGCCAAGCTCCCGGCCCCGGTGGTCGGGGTCCACGATGGTGTCGTCCTGGTAGACGACGTCGTCGCGCTCGCCCAGCACCGAGATCGAGGTGAAGGCCACCAGCTCGCCGGTGGCGACGCATTCGGCCGCCGTGACGAGGGAATGCCGCCCGGTCTTCAGCGACAGTTCCTCGGACTCCCGCAGTCTGGCCATGTCCCACAGCTGCGAGGCTGCCGCCTCCTGGCCGTGTTCAAGCCTGATGATGTCCGCCACCCAGCTTTCCGGGCACCGGTCGGTCCACTGGTGGACGGAGTACGCATCACCGTGCGCTGTCCGGGCCCGGTCCGACAACTCCCGTGCGACGGCGGCATCCAACGGCAGCGGGCAGGCACTGAACTGCTCCACCTGCTCCAGGCTGTATCCGGCGTTGTGGGCAAAGCGTGCCTCCCGGCTGCCCAGCGGCAACTCCCCGACCCCGCTCGCGGCCGGCAGCCGTTCTCCGCCGTCGTCGGCCAACGCCGCGGCGGAGTGGTTGGTCTCCACGACGACGATCCGCCGGTTTTCGCCGCGCACGAACGTCTCCGCGGCTTCCAGCAGTTTCCGGCCCAGGCCGTGGCCCTGGGCGGCCGGCAGCACGTCAAGGGTCACATGGGCCAGCTCCGTGTTGTCGTCGAGCGGCAGGGCGATGCCTGCCCGGCCCACGATGGTGCCGTCCAGCCGGGCAACCAGCATCACGTACCACTCGTAGGGGTCGTGGCACACGGCGAGCAGCTCCTCCGCCGTGTAGGCAAGGTCGTCGTTGCCCCAGGTGTTGCTGCGCACCTGCCGGGACACCTCCACTGCCGCGCGGAAGTCCTCCGCGCCGTCGCCGTCGACGGTTGCGGGGACGACGAGTTGTTCGATCCGGATGTCAGTCATAACTTTGGCACTCCTGAAACTTTCATGATGAGGGCCGCACCATGACGTAGTCATGTTCGACCCGGTTCCCCAATGTGAAGCTTTTGGTTCCGGCAACGCTGAAACCGTGTTTTTCATAAAATGACCTGGCCCGCAGGTTCTCGTCGTTCACGCCGAGCCACACCTCCGGCGCGCCCTTCCCCAACGCCCACTGCAGGGACGCATCCATGAGCATGGTGCTCACCCCGCGGCCGTGGCAGTCGGGGCGTGCATAGCATTTGCTCAGCTCGATGGCCGCGGGCGTACCCAGCACGGCCGCCACGTCCGGGTCCTTTGTGGGCGCGTCCACGAGCATGGTGTAAGCGAGCAGGGGCTGCGGGGCGCCTGCATCCTCGGCCACGAATACGGCCCGGGCAGGGTCCACAAGGTAGCCGGAAAAGGCGCCCGCAGAAAGATGCTCGGCAATGAACGCCGCAATGTCGGCCTCGGTGCTGCCCGGCGGGCACGCCAGCGGAAAGGTGGCCGCCGCCAACTCGGACAGTGCCGCCGCGTCCGCCGTCGTTGCCTGCCGAATTGTGACGCCCATGAAAATGCTCCCGAAATTTTGCGTGTACCGCGCGTATCCATCCACCATACAAAAAAGAAAGGGGCCGGTGTAGCGAAAACGCTACACCGGCCCCTCCCAAAGCAAGGCTTAAGCCTTAGTCCTCGGTGACAACCTTCGTCACCTGCGGGTCAACCGTGATGCCGGGGCCGAACGTCGTGGTGACGGTGGCCTTCTGCAGGTAGCGGCCCTTGGAAGCGGACGGCTTCAAACGCAGGACCTCTTCGAGGGCTGCGGCGTAGTTCTCGGCCAGCTTGATGGCGTCGAAGGAAACCTTGCCGATGATGAAGTGCAGGTTGGAGTGCTTGTCGACGCGGAAGTCGATCTTTCCACCCTTGATGTCGTTGACAGCCTTGGCGACGTCGTTCGTTACCGTACCGGTCTTCGGGTTCGGCATGAGGTTACGCGGGCCAAGAACCTTACCCAAACGGCCAACCTTACCCATGAGGTCAGGGGTCGCAACGGCTGCGTCGAAGTCGGTCCAGCCGCCCTGGATCTTTTCGATCAGTTCGTCGGTGCCAACGAATTCGGCGCCGGCTGCGATAGCGGCCTCGGCGCGCTCACCCGTTGCGAAAACGAGGACGCGGGCGGTCTTACCCGTACCGTGCGGCAGGTTAACCGTGCCACGGATCATCTGGTCGGCCTTGCGGGGGTCGACGCCGAGGCGGAAAGCGACCTCAACGGTGGCGTCGAACTTGGACGGGTTGGTGTCCTTGGCGAGCTTGATGGCCTCGAACGGTGCGTAAACCTTGTCCGCATCGATCTTGGCTACGGCTGCCTCATATGCTTTGCTGCGCTTTGCCATGCTGCTTGTTTCTCCTTGTGCAGTTGTGGTCGTTAGGACCGCGCGGGCCCTGCCACTGACGTCCGGCGCCAGGCACGCTTAGGTGACCTGTACGCCGTCGTTCTTTATGATTTTGGTGGTGTCCGCCGACCGTGCAAAAGCTTGGTCAACGGTTGATGGTCCCGACAAGCGCGACCACCGGAAGGGGCTTTAGGCCTCGACCGTGATACCCATGGAACGGGCGGTGCCGGCGATGATCTTCTCGGCGCCTTCGATGCTCGTGGCGTTGAGGTCAACCATCTTCTGGTTGGCGATCTCGGTGACCTGTGCCTTGGTCAGCTGGGCAACCTTGACGGTGTGCGGGGTAGCTGAACCCTTGGCAACGCCTGCAGCCTTCTTGATGAGCTCTGCAGCCGGCGGGGTCTTGGTGATGAAGGTGAAGGAACGGTCTTCGTAAACCGTGATTTCAACCGGGATAACGTTTCCGCGCTGGGATTCCGTGGCAGCGTTGTACGCCTTGCAGAATTCCATGATGTTGACACCGTGCTGACCAAGCGCGGGACCAATCGGCGGTGCCGGGTTGGCGGCGCCTGCCTGGATCTGCAGCTTGATAAGGCCGGTGACCTTTTTCTTGGGAGCCAATGTAGGGTCCTTCTCTCAATAACTTTCCTTGGACGACGGAGCGCGTCCACGGTGGGTGGCCGAATGGCGTTCGGCCGGACGCTGTGCGGCAACTAAGCAAATTGCCGCGCAGCGAAATCTTGGGGTCAACTAGATCTTGGTGACCTGGTTGAAGGAGAGCGTAACCGGGGTTTCGCGCTCGAAGATCGAAACCAGCACCACGAGCTGCTGGGTTTCGGGTTTGATCTCGGAGATCGTCGCGGAGAGGGTCTCGAACGGACCGTCCTTGACGATGACGGCCTCGCCGACCTCGAAGTCGATCTCGGCGTCGATCGGATCGTGACGCAGCGGAACGCCGGTCTCTTCGGCCTGCTGCTCCTCGAAGATCGGGGCCAGCATGGAGAAGACCTCGTCCAGGCGCAGCGGGACCGGGTTGTGTGCGTTGCCAACAAAGCCGGTGACGCCGGGCGTGTGGCGGACAACGCCCCACGAAGCATCGGTCAGGTCCATGCGGACAAGAACGTAGCCGGGGATGCGAACACGGTTCACAACCTTGCGCTGGGCGTTCTTGATCTCGACGACTTCTTCCATCGGAACCTGAACTTCGAAGATGTAATCTTCCATGTTCAGCGACAGGCTGCGGGATTCCAGGTTGACCTTCACGCGGTTTTCGTAACCGGCGTAAGAGTGGATGACGTACCAGTCGCCTTCCTGGCGACGCAGTTTGGCCTTGAATTCCTCGGCCGGGTCCACCTCGGGCTCGGCGGGAACGACGGCGTCGGCCGGCTCCTGCTCAGCCTCGGCGTCGTCGCCGGCCTCTTCTTCAACGGCGTCTTCTTCAACGGCCTCGTCGGAGTCGACGTCGTCCTCGAGCTCTTCAGCCTCGGGAGCGTCTACGTCCTCGGGGGCATCAAGGTCAGCACTGATGGCAGCATCAGCAACCACAGTGTCCAGGTCCTGCTCACTGTAAGTTGCCTCGGGCTCCTGCTCAGACACGAATTTCCTGCTTTCCTTGTGCGTTTCTTAAATGGCTCAAACCGACCCCATGCCAAAAATCACTGGCGGGGCCGGCCAAAGTTGAGCGTTTACTGCTCGACGGATACGTTCCCGCCAAAGATCCACAGCACGGCCTTGCCGAAGCCCAGATCCAAGACGGTGACGATGCCCATCATGATTACGACGAATACCAGCACGACGGCGGTGTAGTTGACCAACTCTTTACGAGTGGGGGTGACAACCTTTTTCATCTCGCCAATGACTTGGCGGAGGAAGACTGCTATGCGACCAAAGAACCCGGGGCCACCGGACTTGGAGGTCTTCTTAGCAGAGGGGCCCTTGGGGCGGCTTGCCGCAGTATCGGTCACCAGTGCCTCGCTCATCAATTGTTGGGATGACACCGCGCCCGTCAACCGAGCTGTGTCTTGTGCAGTTTATTCGCTAGACGGCTATGGGTTTGGTTCACAAGTTACTGTGAACCAAACCCGTTACGCCTATGCGCAGGGCAGACAGGACTCGAACCTGCAACCTGCGGTTTTGGAGACCGCTGCGCTACCAATTGCGCCACTACCCTTTGTAACTTTCAGCTTGGGGCCTGCAAGCCCCGTCAGCGCCGATCGCCATGAAATAACTTACAGTCTTGGTCCGCTGTTTTCCAAACCAGCGTCAAGGCGTGCACCATCATGGCGTTTTGGCACCGGTTGTCCATTCTACGCAATCTTGTGCTGAACGTCGAACCGGGGTGCGATACGCCTAAAGTAGGGGGTGACGAAGTTTGTGTTTTAGGCTCACCACCTTTAAGGAAAGTAACTTGATGTCTGCCGATATGACAGCCGCCCCCGCCACCGGACGCCGCGTCTCCGCCCGAATCGCCGCCATTGCCGAATCCGCCACCCTGGCCGTGGACGCCAAAGCCAAGGCCCTGAAGGCCGCCGGGCGCCCGGTGATCGGCTTTGGTGCCGGCGAACCCGATTTCCCCACCCCCGGGTACATCGTCGATGCCGCCATTGACGCGGCCCGCCAGCCCAAGTTCCACCGCTACTCCCCTGCGGCCGGCCTGCCCGAGCTCAAGGCCGCCATTGCGGCGAAGACCCTGCGCGATTCCGGGTACGCCGTGGACCCGGCCCAGGTGGTTGTCACCAACGGCGGCAAGCAGGCCGTGTACGAATCCTTCGCCACCTTGCTGGATCCGGGCGACGAGGTCATCATCCCCACCCCGTACTGGACCACCTACCCGGAGGCCATCCGGCTGGCCGGCGGCGTCCCCGTGGAGGTTTTTGCCGGCCCCGAGCAGGGTTACCTGGTCACGGTGGACCAGCTTGAAGCCGCGCTGACCCCGAACACCAAGATCCTGCTGTTCGTATCCCCGTCCAACCCCACCGGCGCCGTCTACTCGCCGGAGCAGACCCGCGAAATTGGCTTGTGGGCTGCAGCCAAGGGCCTGTGGGTCATCACGGACGAGATCTATGAGCACCTGACCTACGACGGCGTTCCCTTCACTTCCATTGCCACCGCCGCCCCGGAACTGGGCGACAAGGTGGTAATCCTCAACGGTGTCGCCAAGACCTACGCCATGACGGGTTGGCGAGTGGGCTGGATGGTGGCACCCCTGGACGTGGCCAAGGCCGCCACGAACATGCAGTCGCATGCCACCTCCAACGTGGCCAACGTCTCGCAGATGGCCGCCCTGGCCGCCCTCACCGGGCCGCTGACCGCCGTCGATGAGATGAAGGTGGCCTTCGACCGCCGCCGCAAGGCCATGGTTGCCGGCCTGAACGCGATCGACGGCGTCGTCTGCCCCACCCCGCACGGCGCGTTCTACGCCTATGCCGACGTCCGCGGCCTGCTGGGTCGCGAACTGGGCGGCATCCGTCCGGCCACGTCCGCCGAGCTTGCCGCGCTAATCCTGGAAAAGGCCGAGGTTGCCGTGGTTCCCGGTGAAGCCTTCGGCCCCAGCGGCTACCTGCGCCTGTCCTACGCCCTCGGCGACGAGGACCTCGCCGTCGGCGTGGCCCGCCTGCAGGAGTTCCTGGGCACCGCGAAGTAGTTATATGGGGCGGGCGCCGCGCGTTTTGCGCCGGCCCCGCCCCTTACTTTGACTAAATAGTGGTGCGGGGGCTGTTGTGGTGATTCGCCCATGGAGGGCCGTGGGCGAATCACCACAACGGCCCCCGGACTGCCGAAACGTGTCAACAATGGCCGCAAAACACCATTGCGGCCCCCGGCGTATCGGTAGCTCGGACATCGCTTGCGCCGAAAACTGCATTCGGTACCGAGAACTGAATCCGTGCGCCGAATCCTGTGCACAGAAACAGTTCTCGGCACGCAAAGCAGTTTTCGAGAGCCGGCTTCGACGGCGGGTCTCGCACCAGCCCCTAGAGCAGGCGGCGGTCGGCGGCCCAGCGGGTGAGTTCGTGGCGGGATGAGAGCTGAAGTTTGCGCAGCACGGCCGAGACGTGGGTTTCCACCGTTTTGATGGAGATGAACAACGCCTTCGCCACCTCCTTGTAGGAGTAGCCGCGGGCAATCAGGCGCATGACCTCAAGTTCGCGGGCGGAAAGCCTGTCGAGCTCGTCCTCCACGGCCACCTCGGCCGTGCCGAACGCGTCTAGGACAAAGCCGGCAAGCCGTGGGGAGAATACGGCGTCGCCCCCGGCAACCCGGCGGACGGCGTCGGAAATTTCGGCCCCGGAGATCGACTTTGTCACGTAGCCGCGCGCGCCGGCCCGGATCACGGAGACCACGTCCTCCGCGGAATCGGACACGCTCAGCGCCAGGAACTTCGTTTGCCCCAACAAGGCCGCGCAGCCGGCAATGACCTCCCGGCCACCCTGGCCCCGCCCGCCGGGCAGGTGGACGTCAAGGAGCACGACGTCGGGGACGTGGGCCGTGACGCTGGCGATCGCCTCCTCCACGGTGGCCGCCTCGGCCAGGACGTCGATGTCGTCGGCAAGGTCGGCCTTGAGCCCGGAACGGAAAATTGCGTGGTCATCGACCACCACGACGCGAATGGGCCGGCTGTTCTCGCTCATCTTGGTGTCCTCACGGGGTGGTGTCGGTGGTGGTTGCGGCGTCGAGGGGCAGGCGCAGGCGCACCTCGGTGCCCTCCGCCGAACTAATGATCTCAGCCGTTCCGCCGTTGCGCTGCATGCGCCCCCTGACCGATTCCCGCACGCCCAGCCGGTCCGCCGGCACGGTGGCCGGGTCAAAACCCGCACCCCTGTCCTTGATGAAGACCTCGACGCCGGCGCCCGTCGCCTCAACGTACACGGAGACGGCGGTACCGCCGTGGCGGACCCCGTTCAGCACCGCCTCGCGGGTGGCCTGGACCAGGGCCCGCATGGCGTCGTCGAGTTCGGCGTCGCCCACCGTGACCACCTCAACGGGCAGCCCGTGCAGGTCCTCGACCTCCGCGCACACGGCCTTGATGCCGGCCACGAGCTTGCCGGCATCGTGCCCGGCGTCCTGGTAAATCCAGTCCCGCAGCTCACGCTCCTGCGCCCGGGCCAGCCGGCTGACGTCCTGCGGGGAGTCTGCACGTTTTTGGATCAGGGCCAGGGTCTGCAACACGGAATCATGCAGGTGCGCGGCAATCTCGGCCCGCTCCGTCGCCCTGATCCGGCCGGCCCGTTCGGCCTGGAAGTCCCGCCAAAACTTCAGCGCCCACGGGGCCAGGACAAGCCCGACCCCGGCCAGCACCGCCAGGGAGGCCACCACCGAGGACCAGACAAGGGTCCACGAGCCGGTGCCGGTGACGATGATCAGGACGCCGGCGATCACGAGCACCAGGCCCGCGGCGAACCGGGCGATCGACATGGGCGAATTCATCTTCGCCGCGTTGAGCAGGCCCACCCGCCGGGTGGCGTCAATCTGCCGCCAGGCCAGCACCGCTCCGGCGGCGATCACGGCCAGCGGGACGAGCACGCCCAGGTTCAGGTTCATCCCGGTTTGCCGGCTGAACAGGAAGAAGGCTGCCACTACCAGGGCGCCGCCGACCAGGATCTCCCTGACGCCCAGTGAGGCGCCCGGCGAGCTGCCTGGAGAGGCACCCGCCGGTGGGGACGGCACGGAGCCGGCCACGCCGTCGGCCGCGGGTCGGAACAGCTTGAGGCGGGGGTTGCCGTCGTCGTCCAGGAGCGGGCCGGCGATGCCGGCATCCTCACCGGCCATGGGAACAAAAACCCACAGCCAGGCATAGAACGCCAGGCCGGCGCCAAAGAAGAAGCTGGCACCGATCATGATGGCCCGCACGGTGCCCACGCGCATGCCAAGATGCTCGGCCAGGCCGCCGCAGACTCCCGCCACCTTCCGGTCCTGGGACCTGTACATCTTTGCGCTCATGGTTCAATCCAAACACGCCGGGGGCGTCCCGGAGCCGTTCCAAGGGATCCTTCAGGGTTGATTCAGGGTCACCCCCGATGGAAGCCGGCAGCGCTCCGCGGCACGATTGAAGCATGAACATCACCGACGGAGACCAGCAACCCGAATCCGGCTCCACCCCGCAACAGCCCCCCGCAGCGCCGAACGCGGAGCCGAACGCCGGGCAGAACGCCGCCCCGAACGCGGCGCCCCGACCGGCTCCCGCGCCGGGACCCGAAAGTGCCAGGTTCTTCCTCTGGCTGCGGTCCCTGGGCGTGCGCCGCGGCCCCAACCGCTGGGTTGGCGGCGTGTGCAGCGGGCTCGCCGAGAAATGGGGCATCGACCCCGTGATCGTCCGGGGCCTGGCCGTGGTCCTGACCATCTTCTTCGGCGTGGGCCTGCTGGCTTACGGCATCGCCTGGGCACTCCTGCCCGAACCCGACGGCCGCATCCATGTGGAGCAGGTCGGGCGCGGACACTGGTCCACCGGCATGACCGGGGCCACCGCCGTCACCCTCCTTGGCCTGGCCGGCCCCGGCCAGGGTGTCGCGTGGGGCGGCCACGACGGCTGGTTCCCGTGGCCCGTCATCTGGATTGCCGCCGTGGTCGGAGTGGTGGTTTGGGCGGTCAACCGCAAGAAGACCACTCCCCCGGCAAACCCGGCCGGCGCAGCCTACGCGGGCGGTCCCGGTTATGCCGGCGGTCCCGGCTCCCCGGCTGGCGCCCCGTATGCGCCCCCCGCGCCTCGGGCCCCGTTCACCGCAGGCCCGGCTGCCGGCCCGGCCGCAGGCCCTTCTGCCGGCCCAACCACGTACCCGGCTGCCGGCGCCGCACCGCAGCAGCGCACCACCTCGAACGCAAGTTCCTGGACCGCGAACTCCTGGACGGCACCCATCCCCGGCCCGCTGCCCACACCCCGCCCCGCCCCCGTGACGGTGGCCGCCCGCGCCCCCAAGCCCCGCTTGGGCGCCGCAGCCAGCCTCCTTGCCCTGGGCCTGGCCGTGATGGCAGGCGCCGCCGTCCTGATCCTGGAGGCGTCAGGAGTGCTCGACCTCAACGGCTACCAGGTGGCCACGGCCGCCGCCGTCGCCGCCGTCGTTGCCGGACTGGCCATCATGGTGGCGGGCCTGCGCGGCCGCTCCGCCGGCGGTGTTGGCGCGTTCGCGATCATCGCCCTGGTGCTGGCCGGTCTGCTGAGCATCATCCCGCAATCGGGCACGTGGACGTCCCTGGCCCGACAGTCCTGGACACCCACCAGCATCAGCGCGGCCGAGGACGGCCTGAACGTGGTGTTTGGCGACGCCACGATCGACCTCACCAAGTTCGACGTCGGCACCCCCTTGACCTCGGACGTTCAGATTCCGGTGGGGCTGGCAGCCTCCCGGGTGGTCATCAAGGTCCCGTCGACCATTCCCGTCACGGTCAAGAGCAGCCTCGCCGCCGCCTCCCTGGACGTGCAGGGCCAACCCGACAACGCGGGCAACGCCGTGGTGCAAAGCTCCACAACACAGATCAACCCCGAGGCCACGGGCCACGGCCTGGTGCTCACCCTCGACGGCGCCGCCGGCAATGTCACGATCGTGCCGGTCCCCGGAAAATAGCGCACCACTGACGACGGACCACCCGCCACCAAAGACACTTGGAGAACACCATGAACAACCCGACCGAGCCCATCCCCACCGAACCGGCCCACACCGAAGCCATCCCGACTGAACCGGCAAGGACTAAGCAAACAAGCGGACTCCCCCGTATCAATGTCGCCGCGGAGCCCATGCCAGTCATGGACGAACCAACCCGGCACCCCGTGCGCGTCGGCACCCTGGTGTGGGGCGTGATCGTGGTGGCCATCGGAGTCCTCGTCATCCTCACCCGGCAGGCCGGATTGGGCCTTGCACCCGGCCAGATTGCCATGTGGCTGCTGTTCGGCGCGGGTGTGGCCATGGTGGCCGGCGGCGCCATCAACCTGGCAGTCCGCAAATAATCCGCGGCTGTCCATGGGATGGGCAGGAGTTGCCCCGGTCACACGAGCGTCTAGAATGGCCAATGAGGAGCTCAATGGTGCGCTCGACCCCTCATTGACTCCATCCCCCTCGAAGGACCGTTACACATGAAGATTGGAATTCTCACCAGCGGTGGCGACTGCCCCGGACTGAACGCCGTGATTCGCGGCATCGTCTTGAAGGGCATCAAAGTCCACGGCCACGAATTTGTTGGCTTCCGGGACGGCTGGCGCGGCGTCGTCGAGGGCGACATCATGGACCTCCCCCGCCAGATGGTGCGCGGCATCTCCAAGCAGGGCGGCACCATCCTGGGCACCTCCCGTACCAACCCTTTTGAGGGCAACGGCGGGCCCGAGGTCATCAAGGCCCATATGGACCGCCTCGGCATTGACGCAATGATCGCGATCGGCGGCGAAGGCACCCTCGCCGCGGCCCGCCGCCTCACCGATGCCGGGCTGAAGATCGTCGGCGTGCCCAAGACCGTCGACAACGACCTCGACGCCACCGACTACACCTTCGGCTTCGACACGGCCGTGCAAATCGCCACCGAGGCGATCGACCGGCTGCGCACCACGGGCGAATCGCACCACCGCTGCATGATTGCCGAGGTCATGGGACGCCACGTGGGATGGATCGCCATCCACGCCGGCATGGCCACCGGCGCCCACGCCATCCTGATTCCGGAACAGAAGACCAGCATGGAACAGATCGCCGCCTGGGTCCGCGAAGCCCACGACCGCGGCCGCGCGCCCCTAGTGGTCGTGGCCGAGGGCTTTGTGCCCGACCACAAGGATTCCGCCCACTCCGAGCGCGGCCTGGACACGTTTGGCCGCCCGCGCCTCGGCGGCATCGCCGATCAATTGGCCCCGGAGATCGAGGCCCTCACCGGCATCGAAACCCGTGCCACCACGCTGGGCCACATCCAGCGCGGCGGCGTTCCCTCCAGCTTTGACCGCGTGCTGGCCACCCGCCTGGGCATGGCCGCCGTGGACTCGGTGGTGGAGGAACGGTGGGGCACCATGGTCTCGCTCAAGGGCACCGAAATTGAGCACGTGCCGTTCGAGTCGGCCCTGGGCAACCTGAAGACCGTCCCCCAGCACCGCTACGACGAGGCCGCAATCCTCTTCGGCTAGCCCCCCTGCCGGTCTGAACAATCGCTGGCGCGATTCTTCGGGAACCTGGCAAGTGTAGGCCCACCGAGCATGCAAAAACGCCCCGCACCGGAATCCGGTGCGGGGCGTTTTGGGTTCCAGCGCGGGCGCGTGGCCCAAATTGACGCGCCCGCGTCAGTTTGGGAGGGCGCGGGGAGTTAGCGTTTAACCCATGACCTTTGAGTACAGCAGCGCCCCCATTGTCCGGCTGGCCTGGGAGCGCGGCCTGGGCCTGCCCGCCCACACCCTGATTTCCGGCGATGACGGCAGCCGGATCACCCATGTCACCGATTCGGGCGCCCTGACGTTCGTCAGGCTGTGGGACCAGTCGATCCTTTCGGGACCCGCGGACGTGGTGGCCGCCGCCGAAAAGTGCACGGATGAGGAACTGGCCGAGCACGCTTTCATGCTGCGCCTCACCCGGGACTTTGGCGGTCGCGGCGGCGGCACCCATTCGCTCTCCTACGCGGACGATCTACCCTTGCGGCAGCCAGACGCCTCCGTCACGGTCTCCCACGGAAATCCCGAGGCCGTGGCACTTGAGGCGCTGTGCCCGCCCGACGACGTGAACGACGTCGGACTTGCCAGGCTGGCGCACAAGTTCACCCTCATGGATTCCGGCGAAAGCGACGCGCATCCCGTGGCCACCGGCGCCTACGCCGAGTATGAGGGGCTGTTGGCGCAGCTGGGCACCCTGGTGGCTCCCGATTTCAGGCGGCGGGGGCTGGGCCTGTTGGCCACCAATATTGCCGCCCATGAGGCCCTGGCCTCCGGACTGATCCTGCAGTGGCGGGCGGATGTGAACAACACACCCGCCCGCGCACTCGCAGTTTCGGCAGGCTTTATTGCGGCCGGGCTGCAGACGTCGGTTTCCCTTCAAAGTCCGCAAAGATAGCCTCAACGGCACGCGGCTTGGCGAACAGGATGGCGGCTGCGGCGCCGATCAGCACCGTGGCGGCCGGCAGCAGCACCGACTGGCTCATGGCCGTGGAGAAACCGGCGCGCAGGAACTCCGGCAACTGGCCGGAGCCTCCCCCGACGCCCTGCCCTGCCCCTGCGGGCATTTCCGCGGCAAGCCGGGCGGCGATCAGTGCTGCGATGGCGGCACTGCCCAACACTGAACCGATTTGGCGGGTGGTGTTGTAGATGCCGGCGCCGGCGCCCGCTTCACGCGGACCCAGGTTGCGGGTGGCCGTGGTGGACAGCGGCGCCCAGATGCCGGAGCTGGCAATGCCCAGCAGGCCGCTGGGCAGCAGGAACAGCCAGATGGGGGTGTCCGCACTCATGAGCGAAGACGTCCAGAACAAGGACACCGACATCAGGATGAAGCCCACGAACGCCACATAACGCGGGTTGACGATGTCCACGAGCTTGCCGATGAACGGCGCCAGGATGCCCGAGAACAGCGCCATCGGAACCATCATGAGCGCCGACTGCGTGGGCGTCATGCCGCGAACCAGCTGGTAGTAGAAGAACAACGGCAGCGTCATGGCCGTGATGCTGAAGCCCATGCCGGTGATGGCGATGTTGGCCAGGGAGAAGTTGCGGACCTTGAACAGGTACAGCGGGATCAGCGGCTCGCCCTTGTTGACGGCCTGCCAACCGATAAACAAGCCCAGGACCACGATGCCGGCGATGATCAGGCCCCACACGGTGATGGGTCCGGCGATGGTCCCCCAGTTGTACTTTTCGCCTTCCTGGATGCCAAAGACCAGCATGAACAGGCCCACGGAACTCAGCGCCACGCCCAGGAGATCAAACTTGTGGTCGTGCGTCTTCAGTTTCGGCACCAGGCGCCAGGCCATGATGAAGGCCACGATGCCAACCGGGACGTTGACGAAGAAGATCCATTCCCAGCCCAGCCCGTCCACCAGGACGCCGCCAAGGATGGGGCCAACGAGCATGGCGACGCCGGCCGTGGCGCCCCAGAGACCCATGGCGGGGCCGCGCTTGTCGGGGGCGAAGATGCGGGTGATGACGGCCATGGTCTGCGGCGTCATCATGGCCGCGCCCAGGCCCTGCACGGTGCGGGCCAGGATCAGGGTGCCAATGTCACCGGAGAGTCCGCACCACAGGGAGGCCAGGGTGAAGACAGTCAGGCCGATCAGGTACAGGTTCTTGGGCCCGTACTTGTCGCCCAGCCGGCCCGTGACCAGCAGCGGGACCGCGTAGGCGAGCAGGTAGGCGCTGGTGACCCAGATGACCGAGTTGATGTCGGTGTGCAGGCCCTCGAGGATCTTGGGATTGGCCACCGAGACGATGGTTGAATCGACCAGGATCATGAAGAAGCCCAGCACGAGCGCCCATAACGCGGGCCACGGTTTTGCCACGGTTTCCATGGGTGTTTCCTTAATCTAGTAAAAGCAATTCTGTGCCGGCGGTTCTCACCAGGGGATGGCGCCGGAGTCGATGCCGGCGCGAAGCCTGCCCACCCACCGGATTTCCGCCCCCAACTGCGCCTGCTGGTAGCCGAGGTCGATCCAAAACTTTTGTTCAATGCCCTTGGCCCCGACCTCGGCGGCCTGGGAGTCCAGCTCCGCCAGCTCCGCTTCCAGGACCGCCAGCCGCTGGTCCAGGAGTTCGACGACGACGCCGGCCGGCAGGTTGTGCGCCTCCCCCAGGGCCTGGGGGAAGCGCGGGTATTCGTTGACGGGGACCGCGAGCAATTCCTTGATGCGCCGTTCCAACGTCACCCGGCCCGCCGGAAGGATCCCGTAGGTGGTGCGTTCGGGACGGTTCCCCTCCCTGTCGGTGCCCACGGGTTCCACGAGGTTGGCAGCGGCCAGCCGGCCGACCGTGTGGTACAGCGTGCCCGGCCGGACCTTGACCAATCGGTCCTCATGGCGGTGGATCAGCAACTGGTACATCTCATACGGGTGCATGGGCCGTTCAGCCAGCAACCCCAGGGCGGAGACGCCCAGGGGCGTCAATTGTGCATTTTTTGTCACGGCCCGCGTCCTTCACAACTTGTAGTCCACAAGAATTATTCCACGTGGACTATTGGCGGGCAATGATCCGTGCCACATTGCTGGCGAACTTTTTGCCTTAGCGTGGAGCGCGCAGGAAACCGGAGGCCCGGCCCACCACCTGGCCGGCGTCGGTGGCCACA
Organism: Arthrobacter sp. ERGS1:01; assembly: GCF_001281315.1. Lineage (NCBI taxonomy): Bacteria > Bacillati > Actinomycetota > Actinomycetes > Micrococcales > Micrococcaceae > Arthrobacter > Arthrobacter sp. ERGS1:01. Next base: position 3,302,760 of record NZ_CP012479.1, read on the forward strand.
ATCAGCTCCTGCGCCGCCACGTACTTTTCGCCGGCGTCGTCCACCGTGAGGTCCGCTTCGGGATCCACGGTGCGCTTGATGAGGGCCAGCGCGATGGGCCCCATCTCATAGTGCTGGGCCACGCTGGTCACCACGCCCACCTTCCGATCGCCCGCGAACACCTCGCTGCCCGGCGCCGGAATGGTGTGTTGGGAGCCGTCCAGTTGCAAGAAGACGAGCCGTCGCGGCGGGTGGCCAAGGTTGTGGACACGGGCCACGGTTTCCTGGCCCTTGTAGCAACCCTTGGCCAGGTGCACGGCGGTGCGCAGCAAATCCAGCTCATGCGGGATGGTCTTGTCGTCGGTCTCGGCCCCGCGGCGCGGGCGCCAGGCGGCAATGCGCAGCGCCTCGGCGGCCCATGCCCCCGCGAGGGGCCGGTCACCTACAGTACTTTCGAGTTGGGCCGCGGGCACCAGGTATTCGTGCCAGGGCCGTTCCAGCCCGGGGTGCTTGTCTTCCTCGATGGCCGCGTAGCTGTAGCCACCGGTGCCGATGTTCGGCCACGGATCGGTCCACACCAGCAGCGACTCCCACTCGGGAACCTCCACCACGGAGCCCAGCACCGCCCAGTCCGCCGTGACGTCGGCGATCTCCACGCGCAGCATGAACTTCATGGACGTCAGCCAGGCGGCCAGCGGCGCGGCTTCCTCGGCCTCGACGATCAGCCAGGCCGTTTCGCCGTCGTCGACCACGCGCGCATCAAACTCGATCCGGCCCTGGATGCTCAGCAGCAGCAGTTCGGTGCCGATTTTCGGGGCAAGGTTGCTCAGGCTCTGCGAGGACAGCGTGTTCAGCCAGCTCAAGCGGTCCGGGCCGGTCACCGTGACAACGCCGCGATGCGAAAGGTCGACGACGGCGGTGCCGGGCTTGCCGTTATAGCCGGCCAGCAGCCGCTGTTCACGGTTGGGGTCCCCATAGTGGGCTGCGACGCCGGCGTCCAGGCCGCCCGCCTGTACGGCACCATGGCGGTTCAGCAAAGGACTCAAATAGCTCATAACGGGTGCAACACCTTCTCTTGGCGGGCTATTCCGTGCCAGGGCGGGGCAGCGGCGGGTCCAGCATTTTCCGGCGACTATCCGACGCCACGGCCGTGGACGGCCTTTGCCGTCTCCTTTACGTCGCCTACAAAAAACGCCGGCCCTGCCGCTGGCACTCGGGCCCGGGTCTGCGCGGCGGGCGGCCTTACGGTCTCCTTTACGCCGGACTTTCAAAAACAGCGGCTCGGCGCCTGGCACTCGGTCTCGACAGGCTCGACCAGCGGAGGGAGCGTTAGGAGACCTTGCGGAGGGCTGCGGAGGCGTGGGCTTCGAGGGATTTGCCCTGCGCGGCCACGTCCCAGCGCCAGTACAGGTCGCCGTTGACGAGCCCGAAGATGCGGGTTGCGGCCGTGTACTCCTTGGAGCCGGCACCGCGCATGACGGCGTCGGTGGAGAGCTGGACCTGCGGGCCCTTGATGCTGCCGTAGTACAGCTCGGAGATGCCGCCGGGGTGGACGATCGAGGCCATGATGTCAAAGCCGCCGTCGGCATTGCGGAGGGCCTCGACGTCGTCGGCCGTGCGCAGGGCGGGCACGATGTCGGCGGGGATCAGCCCGGGGCCGCCGTCGGCGTCGTTCAGGGTCCTGTCCAGCTGCCAGAAACCGGTCTCGACGGAGAGCGGACGCAAAATGGTGCCCTCCTCATCCGTCAGCCAGGACTCGGCCGTGTATTGGAGGTAGGGCAGGCCGTTGTCCGTGAAGGTGGCGGTCTGGGTGAAGTACTCGGAATCGGATTCACCGGCGCCGAGCCGGCCGTTTCCGGTCCAGGTGCCCAGCAGCCAGGAAAGCGGGACGAGTTCCGGAATCAGGTCCGTGGGGATCTCAATGGCCATGGCAGGTTACTGCTGGCCCCTGAACAAACGCCACACCACGAGACCGGCGAACCAGGCCATGGTCACGCCGGCAATGGCCAGCAGGCAGATGAAGAAGATTTCCAAGGCAAGTACGCTCATAATGCCATCCTACAGTGATCGGTGCGGAGCTAAGTTAACAGCAGTTTATCCATGAAATAGACCAGCGCACCCAGCGAGAGCACGGGGCCCAGGGCCGCGGACAGGGCGCCGAAAAGGTTGCGCGGGGCGCCCGTGAGGGTGCGCAGGCGGTGGAAGCTGGCAATCACCGCGGCGACGAGGGCGCCCAGCACGGCGGCCGGCACAATGCGAAGGTCCGAAAACACGAGTGCCGCCAGCGGGCCGGCGAGGGCGGCCAACACAATGGCGAGCGGGGCGCCTACCCGGTCGGGCCAAGGCAGCATGCCGACCAGCAATGCCACGGCGGCGCTGATGGCGGTGATCAGGGTCATTCCGGGATCGCCAAGGAAACGGTACGAGGCCACCCAGCCGCCAACAAAGCCGGCAATGGCAACGCCGGTGCCGGCTCCCAGCGTTGATTCAAGCCGGTGAGCCTGCCCCGTGCCGCGGATCAGCTGCACCACCAGGACGGCGCCGAAGCCCACGGCAATGAAGAGCGGCGTCCACACCAGGTAGTCCGGGCCTGCGCTCAGCCCGGCGGTCAGCGACGACGCGGCACCCGTGAGCGCGACGACGGTTCCCAGCGTTTTCTTAGCGGGGATCCCCAAATAGTGGGGCCAGCCGAGGCCAAAGACCACGGACAGCACCACACCGACCCCGATGCCGTAGCCAAGCCCCAGGGCATGCCCGGCGACTATGGCGGCGAGCGCAACGATTCCAACGAGTCCGGCAAATGATGACTTCACACACCAATCCTGCCCTATTCTTTCGGTACACTGTGGAACAACCCACGGGCCGGACCTTTTGGCCACGCCAACAAGCCGCGCCGGGAAGCCGGTTCGTCGGGGTCCAGTGGTCCGTCGCTCAAAGATGCGCACCCCGCACTTTGGAGGAACCTTGTCGCAGATCTTGATGCTGACCAACAACCACGGCAGCTCCGTGGATGTTCTGCCTGCCCTGGAACTGCTCAGCCACTCCGTCCACATACTGCCCGCGGTGGCCACCGCCCTGCTGGATGCGAAGCCCTCCGATGTGATCATGGTCGATGCCCGCAAGGACCTGGCCGGATCCCGCTCGTTGACGCAGTTGTTGCGTGCCACGGGGATCAGCGTGCCGCTGTTGCTGGTGCTGACCGAGGGTGGCATGGCCGCCGTGTCGGCGTCCTGGGCGGCCGACGACGTGATCCTCGAGTCCGCCGGTCCCGCCGAGGTCGAGGCGCGGATCCGCCTGGCGCTCACCCGGTCCACGGGAGCCGAGGAATCCGTCACCCAGGAGATCCAGGCCGCCGGCGTCATCATCGACGAGGACAGCTACACGGCACGGGTCCACGGGAAGGTGCTCAACCTGACCTACAAGGAGTTCGAGCTCCTCAAGTACCTGGCCCAGCACCCGGGGCGCGTGTTCACCCGGGCCCAGCTCCTCAACGAGGTGTGGGGCTATGACTACTACGGCGGCACCCGCACCGTGGACGTCCATGTGCGGCGCCTGCGCGCCAAGCTCGGCTCCGACCACGAGAACCTGATCAGCACCGTCCGGAATGTGGGTTACCGGCTCACGATCTCCAAACAGCCCGACGACGAACTCGCCGACGCCTAAGCCTCACCTCTGGGCCCCCAACCTTTGGCTGCCCGCCTGCCGCCCACGGAGGAGGCCCGGATGATCAGTTCGGGGTTGAGGTTGATCCTGTGCACGGGACGGCGGTGCCCCTCCGCCAGCCGGGCCGCAATCATTTCCACGGCCACCTTGCCGACGTACGACTTGGGCGGCCGCACCGCCGTGATGGCCGGCTCGGCCAGGTGGGCCACCTCGTCGTCGTAACTGACCACCGCCATGTCCTCCGGGATCGACAGCCCGGCATCCTGGCAGTGCTGCAGGAACGCCAGGGCCAGGGAATCGGAGTGGACCAGCATGGCCGTGGTGCCGGCAGCACGGCATTGCTGGAGGATCCGCTCAAAATAGGCGCCGCCGTCCGCCATGGCCGCGGCGTCGGGACTCTCCCGCACGGCGTCCGCCACGGGGAGGCCCAACGCCATCAGCGCCTGCTCCCAGCCGTGGACCACGGACTGGGTCGTGGGGCTGTCGTGTCCAGCCAGGACGCCAATCCGCCGGTGCCCCTCCTTCCACAGGTGCCGCACGGCGAGGCCCGCCCCAAAAGCGTGGTCGGTGGCGACCCACTCGAGTTTCTGGGCCGGGATCGACGCCGGCGGACGCCGCTCGGCCAGCACCACGGGGATGGGCAGGGCATTCAGCCAACGCAGCAGCTCCCCACCGTCCCGTCCCGTGGTGACCGGGGCCGCGATCAAGCCGTGGACGGTCCGGCTGTCCACGAGCCGCTGCAGCTGCCTGCGGTTGTCCGCGGCGTCGTAGCTGGAGCCGCGCAACACAATCCGCGCCTGCCGGTTGTCGGCCTCGGTCCGGGCCCCGTTGATGATCTGCGGCCAGTAGTAGTCAAGGGAGGGCACCACCATGCCGATCGTGAAGCGCGGCTCACCGGGAACCGTGTGTGCGGCCGGTGGCAGCGGTTCGTTGCGAAGCGTGGCACCGCCGTGCACCCGCTGCAGCAACCCCAGGCCGGCCATGGCGTTCACGTCCCGCCGGATGGTCAGCTCACTCACGCCCAGCTGTGCCGCGATGGCCCGGACAGTGACGGCGCCGCGTGCCTGCAGTTCGTCCATGATCCGTTGCCGGCGCTGTGCGGAAAACAAGGTGAGGCCCGCGGTACGGGGTTGGCTCTCGCTCATGCGCTTGGTGTCCTTGATGAAGGGTGGGTGGACCGGCGGCGGGCAGGCAGACTTCCATCCCGCGACCACCATTGAATGTTCTTGATCGAATCTGTTCACTTTGATTGACTCGATTCGATCCTGAGTATGTACTGATTCGAGAAGCTTGGCAAGGGATATTGTGTGCGCCCGAGCCTCCAAATGACGCAACTCGAGAGGCCCTCCGACCATGGTGGAAGAAACCCGTCCAAAAGCACTCCTGGTCATGGACCGGGGCACGTTCCATGACCAGTTCGACGGCCCTCGCCTGGACCGGTTGGGGCAGCTGGTCCAGCTGGCGGAGCCCCTGTGGACCGACTCCCTGGCGGATCCCGCCGTCGCCAGTGTCCTGGGTGGGGTTGAAATCCTCCTCACGAGCTGGGGAGCTCCCCGGCTCGACGCCGGCGTGCTGGCCCGGATGCCGCGGCTGCGCGCGGTGTTCCACTGCGCCGGCACAGTGCGGCCGCTGGCCAGCGACGCGCTGTGGGAGCGGCGGATCGTGGTGTCCACGGCGGCGGACGCGAATGCCATTCCGGTGGCCGAGTTCACGTTCGCCACGATCATCCTGGCCGGCAAACGCGCCCAGGTGCTTGCCAATGACGCACGGGAGTTCCGCGGCAGCAACGCCTATGGCGGCCTGCGCGGGGAAGTTGGCAATGTGGGCCGCACCATCGGGGTGGTGGGCTATTCGAGGATCGGCCGGCGCGTGGTGGAGTTGCTGCGGCATCTCACCGACGTCCGGGTTCTGGTGGCCGACCCCTACGCGGATCCGGCGGAAGTGGCGGCGGCCGGGGCAACCCTGCTGCCGTTGGCGGAGCTGATCCCGCAGGTGGACATCCTGTCGCTGCACGCCCCCGAGCTGCCCGGCACCCGCCACATGATCGGTGCCGCGGAACTTGCCGCCCTGCCCGAGAACGCCACGCTCATCAACACGGCCCGCGGCTCCCTCGTGGACACTGCCGCCCTGGAGGATGCCTGCCGGGACGGGCGCATCACGGCCATCCTGGATGTGACCGACCCCGAGCCGCTGCCCGCCACCTCCGTGCTGTACGAACTTCCCAACGTGGTGCTGACCCCGCACATTGCCGGTTCCCTGGGCACCGAAACCCGGCGCATGTCCACACTGGCCCTGGACGAGCTGGAGCGCTACCTCAACAATGAGCCGCTCGCCTTCCAGGTGCGCGCCGAGGACCTGGAACTGATTGCTTAAAAGCGAAAGGCCCGCTCCGTGATGGAGCGGGCCTTTCCTTGGTGGAGGACATACGGGTCGAACGTATCGAGGACACCCCACTGGTGCATCCCCCCGGTTTTGCTGCACTCAAACCATAGGCCAGCTTTCCCCTCCCATGCAAACCGGCCCGTTCGGGGCCTCCACTGGGCCGGCCGTCCGCAACCTCGACAAGTGGCCAAACACTACGCATCCGCGCCCGTGTCTCGCGCTGGGCAGCACGTGCCCGTTAGGCTGTGGTCATGAGCCCCGCAAAGACTGGCAGCTGGCCCGTAACAGTAATCCCGGGCACCCCCGAACCCGATGCCCTGCGCACCATCCTGGCCTTGCTGGATGCGGCGGAGGATGCGGACGGAAATCCGCCGTTCTCCGAGCAAACCCTTGTGGAGCTCAAGGCGGCACAGGCAGACGGGCGCAGCGTCCTGACCCTGCTGACCCACGCCCCCGAGGAAACCTCCGGGAAGAATGCGGAAGGGGCGGACCTGGCCGGGGTCGCCGTCGTCGTCCTTAACGGCGGGGAGGGCGTGCTGGAGATCGCCGTCCACCCCACCTACCGCAACGAAGGCGTCGGCACCATGCTGGTGGACAAGCTCGTGGAGGTGCGCGGGCTCCAGGGCATCAAGGCGTGGTCCCACGGCGACCATGAGGCGGCCGCGGACCTCGCCGCCAGCTACGGCTACCGGGCCATCCGGGACCTCTGGCGCATGCGCCTGGTCCGGCAGGCGCCGCCCACCGAGCCCGCCCCTGCCATCACCCCCCAACTGCCTGACGGCGTCCATCTGCGTACCTTTGTCCCGGGAAAGGACGAGGCCGGCTGGCTTGCGGCCAATGCGGCGGCGTTTGCCCACCACCCGGAACAAGGCTCCATGACGTTCTCGGACCTGCAGGCGCGCATGGCCGAGGCCTGGTTCGATCCTGCGGGCTTCTTCCTGGCCGTCAACGGCGACGATGAAATCCTCGGCTTCCACTGGACCAAGGTCCACCCGGCCCGCGCCGGCCAGGCCGCGATCGGCGAGGTGTACGTCGTCGGCGTCACCCCCGCCGCCCAGGGCATGGGCCTGGGCCGGACGCTGACCAGCCAGGGCATCGAGTACCTGCACCAGCGCGGCCTGCACGCGATCATGCTGTACGTGGACGCCGACAACGAGGCCGCCGTGGCCCTGTACCGCAGGCTGGGGTTCACCAAATGGGACTCCGACGTCATGTACGGGCCGGTGTCGCCGGCCTGAGGCATTCGTGCACGGAACCAGTTCCGCCGTGGCCCGTTTGGGCTTGTAATGTTGAAGCAAAGCAGCACCGACTTTGAGGATCTACCGATGAAACGCGAATACACGGGACCGGTGCAAACCGCGGCGTCGTTTGGGCGGGAACGTTTTGGCTCCGGCGAGGTTCCGGCCGCCCGGGCCACGCAGGACCGGATCGACATCCCCGAGTTTGAGCCGAATCTCATGCCGGACGGCGAGATCACCCCCGACCGATTCCTTGACCGGGAACTGAGCTGGCTGGCCTTCAACTCCCGCGTCCTGGAACTGGCCGAGGACCCCGATCTGTTCCTGCTGGAGCGGGTGAACTTCCTGTCCATCTTTGCCTCCAACCTGGACGAGTTCTTCATGGTCCGGGTGGCCGGCCTGAAGCGCCGCATCGCCACGGGCCTCGCCGTGCCCTCCCCCGCCGGTTTGAGCCCCATCGAGGTGCTGGAGCAGATCAGCGACGCCGCGCACGCCCTGCAGGCCCGGCACGCCCACGTCTTTGCCAACCAGCTGCGCCCCGCGCTGGCCTACGAACACATCCACCTGGTCCACTGGAATGAACTTGACGACACCGCCAAGAGCCAGCTGAGCAAGATGTTCGCGGAAAAGATGTTCCCCATTCTGACCCCGCTCGCCGTGGACCCGGCACACCCCTTCCCGTACATTTCCGGGCTCTCCCTGAACCTGGCCGTGGTGGTCCGCAACCCGGTCAGCGACAAGGAACTCTTCGCCCGCCTGAAGGTGCCGGACCTGCTGGACCGCCTGGTGTCCGTGGACGGCCCGCGCGCCGGCACCGTGCCCGGCCGGGTGGCCCGCTTCATCCCGCTCGAGGAAGTCATTGCCGAGCACCTCGACCAGCTCTTCCCGGGCATGGAGGTGCTGGAGCACCACACCTTCCGTGTGACCCGCAACGAGGACCTCGAGGTGGAGGAGGACGACGCCGAGAACCTCCTGCAGGCCCTCGAAAAGGAATTGCTGCGCCGCCGGTTCGGCCCGCCGGTGCGCCTCGAGGTCACGAACGACATCAACCCCAACATCCTGGAGTTGCTGGTGCGTGAACTCGACATCGAGGAAACCGAGGTCTACACCCTGCCGGCCCCCCTGGACCTGCGCGGACTGTCGATCATCGGCGGAATCGACCGCACGGACCTGCGCTACCCCAAGCACGTGGCCCACACGTCCCGGGACCTGAACGAGTCCGAAACGGCCAAGGCGGCCAACGTCTTTGCCGCCATGCGCCGTCGTGACATCCTCCTGCACCACCCCTACGATTCCTTCTCCACCTCGGTGCAGGCGTTCCTGGAGCAGGCGGCCTCCGACCCCAAGGTCAGGGCCATCAAGCAGACCCTGTACCGGACCTCCGGCGACTCCCCCATTGTCGATGCCCTGGTGGACGCCGCCGAGGCCGGCAAGCAGGTGCTGGCCCTCGTGGAGATCAAGGCCCGCTTTGACGAACAGGCCAACATCTCCTGGGCGCGCAAGCTTGAACAGGCCGGCGTGCACGTGGTGTATGGCATCGTGGGGCTGAAAACGCACTGCAAGCTCTCCCTGGTGGTGCGGCAGGAACAGGACGGCCTGCGCCGGTACTGCCACATCGGTACCGGAAACTACCACCCGCGCACCGCCCGCTACTACGAGGACCTGGGCCTGCTCACGGCCGACAACCAGGTGGGCGAGGATCTGTCGAAGCTGTTCAACCAGCTTTCCGGCTACGCCCCCAAGACGACGTTCGACAGGCTGCTCGTGGCGCCGCGCTCCGTGCGCTCGGGCCTGATCGAGCGCATCGACGCCGAAATTGCGAACAAGCGGGCCGGGCTTCCGGCGCAGGTGCGCATCAAGGTCAACTCGATGGTGGATGAATCCATCATCGATTCCCTGTACCGCGCCTCGCAGGCCGGCGTGGAGGTGGGCGTTGTGGTGCGCGGGATCTGCTCGCTGCGCCCGGGCGTGCCCGGCTTGAGCGAGAACATCACCGTCCGCTCCGTGCTGGGCAGGTTCCTGGAGCACTCGCGCGTGTTCACCTTCGCCAACGGCGGGGACCCGATCGTCTACATTGGCTCGGCGGACATGATGCACCGCAACCTGGACCGCCGGGTTGAGGCCCTGGTCCGGCTCGGCAACAAGGACGACATCTCGCATGTCATGTCCCTGCTGGATCGGTACCTGGACGAACGCACCTCCAGCTGGCACCTGGAAAACGACGGCGAATGGACCCGCCACCACCGCGACGCTGACGGCAATCTGCTCAGCGACGTCCAATCCTGGCTTCTGGCCAGCCGTTCGCGTCAGCGCCTAACCCTCCACCCGTAATGCGCAGCACCGAACATCTTGAAGACGTGGCCGACCCCGGCGGCACGGGCGTTTCCGTCTACGCCGCCGGAGCCCTGTGCTGGCGCGTGAAGAAAAAGAAGCTCGAGCTTCTGCTCATTCACCGCCAGCGCTACGATGACTGGTCCTGGCCCAAGGGCAAGCTGGACAACGGCGAAACCCTGGCCGAGTGCGCCGTGCGGGAAGTGTACGAGGAAGTGGGCCTGCCCATCACCCTTGGCATTCCCCTGCCCTCAATCCGATACGTGGTGAAGCCGGGGCTCAAGGAGGTCCACTACTGGGCCGCACCGGTCGATGACATGCCGCCCATTCCCGACGGCAAGGAGGTGGACGCCACCATCTGGTGCAGCCCCACCAAGGCGCGCGGGCTGCTGTCCAACCCGTCCGACGTCGAACCCCTCGACGCACTGCTGGCCGCCCACGAGGCGGGGACCCTTGCAACCTGGCCGCTGCTGGTGGTTCGGCATGCCAAGGCCAAGCCCCGTGCGGCCTGGACCCGGGCCGAGGGTGAACGGCCGCTGGCCGCGACCGGACGGCGCCAGGCCTTGTACCTGCAACGGCTGCTCATGTCCTGGCACCCGGAAAGGATCGTCACAAGCGGCTGGATGCGTTGCATTGCCACCATCTCGCCGTACGCCCAGGCCACGAAAGCCAAGGTCAAGGTGGTGCCGTCGCTGACCGAGGCCGACCACAAACGCAACCCGGCCAAGGCCGCCGCCGTCATTGAACGGCTGCTCGCCAAGTCCAGCGCCACGGCCGTCTGCACCCACCGGCCAGTGCTGCCCACGGTTCTGGCCACCCTGGCAACCCATATGGACCCGGCCCTTGCCGGCGTGCTGCCGGTCCTGGACCCGCACCTGGCTCCCGGCGAAGTCCTGGTGGCCCATGTCTCGATCGACAATCCGGGGCGGATCGTGGCGATCGAACAGCACAAACCCTACGAGGACTGACTCGCTTCATTGAGGTTCTCACCCCGCGTTGAGGGCCCAGATAATCCCCAGCAAAACCGTTGAGAGCCCAGATAATTGGGCCCGAGGGACTCATCTTTATCGCGCCCGGCGCGATAAAGATGGGAGTGCGTGGGGATTATCTGGGCCCTCAACGGTGTTTTGGTGGTGATCCGACCACTCATCCACTTTGTACCTTACGATTGGTACAAAGATTGAGGGGGAATCATGCTTGCACCAAATCCGGCCGAGTTGATCGTACTAATTGGCACCGTGGGCGTCATCGTCGCACTGCTGGTGTATTTATACCAGCGCCTCGTGAAATGGGCGCCGCGACAGGACAAGTCACTGGAACACGTGCGCAAACACGCCCTGTGGACCGGGGTCATCGCCTGGGCGCTGAGCAGCCTGTCCGGCGGGAACCGTGCAGGACTGCTCCCAGCCGGGCAAGTCATCGACCCGGCAAATCCGTCGGCCACCATCCCCGCCGACCCTTGGGCCACGATCCCGTTCATGGCTCTCTTTGGCCCCATCGCAGCGGTCCTGCTGGTCCACCTGGTCGGCCAACTCACCTGGCCGGCACCAAAATCCCCCAAGAGGGTTGCAGTTCTGGAGTTCCGCCGGGTGCGCGCCTTCATGGAGCCCGCCCTGGCGTGGACAGTCCTGGGCGTCTTTGCATTAAGTGCCGGCACCCTTATCTGGCTGGCTTTCGCCCCCGGATTTCCCGCGCTGCCCGCCCGGACCACCACGGACGGATCGTCGTTTGCCACGCCGGACGGCCGCGTTCCGGGCTGGGTCCTGGCCACCGCGCTAGGGGCCGCACTCATCACACTGGCGCTGGGGACCTACGGTGTCATGCGCCTCATTGCGTCCCGCCGTTCCTTGGAAAACCTGAGCCACGAACAAAACTCGACTCTTCGGGTCATCGGCATGAACCGGCTTTTGCGGGTGTCCGCGACAGTCGCCTCGGGACTTGGCGCCATTGCCGGCAATTTCCTGTTTCAACCCTCCCCGGAGTCTCCGACCAACTGGCTGGTCCTTGCCAACATCGCGGTGTTGTTCGCCATGCTTTGGTGGCGGCCGCCGGCGCTGAAGGCAACGTCCGACCCCTATGATTCCCGGACTCCACAAGGCAACCCGGCACTCAGGCTGGCCGACTCCGGCGCGGCCGCCGTGGTGCCCGCCGCCGTCGTCGGTGTCCTCGCAGGCGCGCTACTCACCACCTGGTTTGGCTGGCTGGGTCCGGCATTGACCGGCATCATTTTTGTCCTTTTGACGTACGGCGGGCTGGAGGTACTGTTGCGCCGCAACTACGCAACACCGGGCCGCTCCCGGAACCGTTTGGATGACGCCCTCCCCTGGCCCTTGTACGCAGCGCTCGCGATTGCGGCAAGCGGCCTGGTCCTGGCAATCAACCTAGCCCTGCGCGCGGCAACCGCGGGCCTGGGCGGCTCCGAAGGCTGGTACGGACAGGGTGGGCCGACGTCGCTCATCCTGGTTCCGGCCAGCTGCGCCCTGGCGGTCGCTGCCGCGGGCTCCCTGGCGGCATGGCCCGTGCTTCGGCGACCCGGACTGAACCAGGCCACGCCCAGGATGGATGCGGACTTGAGGCGGCGCTCCTTGTTCCGAATTGCGCGGACCGTGGCGGCCGGCTGGTTCGCCATCCTGGGCGCGCTGCTGCTGGACGTTCCGTGGGAGACGGATCCCAACCCGCTGGCCGTCCAACTGAACATGCCTGCCATCGGCGGCATCAGCATTGCCCTGGCGGCGCTGTTGTTGATCTATCCGGTGCGCCGCCTGGCACCGGCGGACTACGCCCAACACGATGCCCCGGCCGGATCCGGCACCTCCGGCGCGGCGAGGTAGCCGATCGTGGAGGCCCGCATTGTCATCGATCTCGGCACGGCGACACCGCCGTATGAACAGATCCAAAGCCAGATCGGCTCGCTGATCGCCGTGGGCCAGCTGCGGGCCGGCACCCGGCTGCCTACCGTCCGCAGCCTGGCCGCCGACCTCGGCGTCGCCGCGGGCACCGTGGCGCGCGCCTATAAGGAACTCGAAGCCGCCGGCACCGTCACCACCAACCGGCGGCAGGGGACGGTGGTGGCCGGAATCCAAGCAGCCCAACCAGTGGTCTCGACAGGCTCGGCCGGCGGGCAGCGGGAGGTGATGGCCGCCGTCGAGCATCTGATCCGGACGGGCCGCCTGGCAGGCCTGGACGACAAGACCATCCTGGCGCTGCTGCGTGGCAGCCTGCAGCAATCGGCCCCGCCAGCCGGACGGTTTGGGCAGGGCCAGTAGACTGGTGGGGTGAGTATTCCAACCCCGTATGAGGACATGCTGCGCGATGTGTTGGCCCACGGCACCGCGAAATCGGACCGCACCGGCACCGGCACGCGCAGCGTTTTTGGCCGCCAACTGCGCTTTGACCTCTCCAAAAGCTTCCCGCTGATCACCACCAAGCGGGTGCACTTCAAATCCGTCGCCATGGAGCTGCTGTGGTTCCTGCGCGGGGACTCCAATGTGCGCTGGCTGCAGGAGAACGGCGTGAAGATCTGGAATGAATGGGCCGACGACGACGGCGAGCTCGGCCCCGTCTACGGCGTCCAGTGGCGCTCCTGGCCCACCCCGGACGGCGAACACGTCGACCAGATCACCCAGGTCATGGAATCGCTGCGCTCCAATCCCGATTCCCGCCGGCACATCGTGTCCGCCTGGAACGTGGGCGAGCTGAAGAACATGGCGCTGCCGCCGTGCCACGCCTTCTTCCAGTTCTATGTGGAACCGACCGCCGACGGCCGAGGCAAGCTCAGCTGCCAGCTGTACCAGCGCTCCGCTGACACGTTCCTGGGTGTGCCGTTCAACATCGCCTCCTACGCGCTGCTGACCATGATGGTGGCACACCAGCTGGACATGGAGCCGGGCGAATTCATCTGGACCGGCGGCGACGTGCACATCTACGACGACCACCTGGAGCAGGTGGGCGAGCAGCTCTCCCGCGAGCCGTACCCGTACCCGCAGTTGCGTTTCGCCCGCAAGCCGGAATCGATCCTCGATTACACTTTTGAAGACTTTGAGCTGGTCAACTACCAGCACCATCCCACGATTAAGGCGCCGATAGCCGTATGAGCGAGCCCGCTTCCCTCCCCACGCTTTACCGCTTCAACGAACCCATCGTGGGCATGATCTGGGCCCAGAGCAACCAGGGCATCATCGGTGCCGACGGCGGCATGCCGTGGCACCTGCCCGAGGACCTGGCCCACTTCAAGCGCGTCACCGACGGCCATCCCGTGGTCATGGGCCGCAAGACGTGGGATTCGTTCCCGGCGAAGTTCCGCCCGCTGCCGGGCCGCACCAACATCGTGCTGACCCGCCAGGAGGGGTGGGCCGCAACGCCCGAGGCGGGCGGCGCCGTCGTGCTTGATTCGCTCGAGGAGGCCCTCGTGGAGGCGCAGTTCTCCCCCGGCGGCGACGAGGTGTGGGTCATTGGCGGCGGGCACGTGTTCGAGGAAGCCATCGACGACTGCAACGTCGCGGTCATCACCGTCATCAACACGGACGTGGCCGGAGACACCCAGGCGCCGGCACTGGGCCCGGAATGGAGCTTCCGCGGCGCCACCCCCAAGGAGGGCTGGCACACGGCCAAAAACGGCACCGAATACCGTTTCACCCTGTGGGCCAAGGGCGATTCTGAGTTCGTCGCCGAATAGGGTTCGCTGGAACGCGCCGCCGTACGGGGCCCACGTTCACCCAGTGAAACGAACTTCTTGGTTTGGGACGCCCCCTCTAAACTGGGGGCATGACCTCTAACAGTGTTCCTTCCGTCGGCCTGGTTGGCTGGCGCGGCATGGTCGGCTCGGTCCTGGTGCAGCGTATGCAGGCCGAGCGCGACTTTGGCGACATCAACCCCGTCTTCTTCTCCACCTCCAACGCCGGCGGCAGCGCCCCGGTGATTGCCGGCGCCGGCGATGCCGGAAAGCTCGAAGACGCCTTTGACATTGACACGTTGGCCAAGCTGCCGATCATCGTCACGGCCCAGGGCGGGGACTACACCAAGCGCGTGCACACCGAGCTGCGCGGGCGCGGCTGGGACGGCCTGTGGCTGGACGCCGCGTCCACGCTGCGCATGAACGACGACTCCATCATCGTGCTGGACCCCATCAACCGCGACGTGATCGACGCCGGCCTGGCCGGCGGAACGCGCGACTTCGTGGGCGGAAACTGCACCGTCTCCTGCATGCTCATGGGCCTGGGCGGACTGTTCAAGAACAACCTCGTCGAGTGGGGCACGTCCATGACGTACCAGGCTGCCTCCGGCGGCGGCGCCCGGCACATGCGCGAGCTCCTGAGCCAGTTCGGCACGCTCAACTCCGAGGTATCCAGCGAACTGGACGACCCGGCGTCGGCCATCCTGGACATTGACCGCAAGGTCCTGGCCCACCAGCGCGAGGGCGTCGACGCCACCCAGTTCGGCGTCCCCCTGGCCGGCTCGCTGATCCCCTGGATCGACGCGGACCTGGGCAACGGGCAGTCCAAGGAGGAGTGGAAGGCCGGGGTGGAGACCAACAAGATCCTGGGCACCTCCGACGCCAACCGCGTGATCATGGACGGCCTCTGCGTGCGGATCGGTGCCATGCGCTCCCACTCGCAGGCTCTCACGTTGAAGCTGCGCGAGGACCTGTCGGTGGCCGAGATCGAGTCACTGCTGGCCAACGACAACCAGTGGGCCAAGGTGGTGCCCAACACGAAGGAAGCCTCCATGGCCGATCTCACCCCGGTGGCCGCCTCCGGCACGCTGGACGTTCCCGTGGGCCGCATCCGCAAGATGGAGATGGGTCCGGAGTACATCAGCGCGTTCACGGTGGGCGACCAACTCCTCTGGGGCGCCGCCGAGCCGCTGCGCCGCATGCTCAAGATCGCGGTCGGCACGCTCTAGCCACCTCGTCTGTGTTGCACTTATTGCTCCGGATAGCGCTTCCCAAGGCGTTTTTCGTCCAATAAGTGCAACACAGTCGTTTAAGGGGTGAGGAATTTCGCGTAGGCTTCGGCCGACTTCTCCAGCGCCTTGACCTGGTTTGGGCTGAGCTCGCCAAAGAGTTCGGAAAGCACGACGGCGCCGCTCGCCGCGGGTGCCTTGCGCCAGGTCCCAGCCACCTTGCCGCCGGTCACCACGGTGGACCTGAACACGCCGTTTCCGCCGGGCACCGTGAGGTCCGCGTGTTCGGGTGCCAGGGCTGCGCTGCGGTCCGTGTAGCCGAGCAAATACTCATCGAATCCGGGCAGCAACAGCACCGACCGCGCACCCGGCACGGTTCCTTTGAGGAGCTCGGCCGTCTCCGGAGCCAAATAGTAGGTGGCTCCTTCGCACTGCACGGATTCGAGTTGGTCCCCGGCCTGGGCCAGGCCAATCTTGATGTCGGCGAGCGTGAGCTTGGCCCACCACTGGAAATCCCTGACGGTGGCCGGCCCGTGGCCGCGAAAGTAACGCAGCGCCAATTCGGCCAGGGCGGCCTCCCTTGGCAGGGTCCGTGGCGCCGTGATCCATTGGTCCGTGCGGACAAAGTATTGGGCGGTTCCACTTCCCGCGCCGCCCGTGATGGGGCCCTGCACCAGTGTCCCCTCCACGCACAGCAACCACAGCAGGTGCATGCCGCGTTGAGTTTGGGTGGGTTGCCGCGCCGCTTCGAAGGCGGCGAAAAGTTCATCCCGGCCGGCCCGCGGCACCTCCCCCGAGCCGTCCGCTTCCAACAGCGAGAGGGCAACCTCGCGCACCTGCCCGAGATCCGACGTCGTGATGCCCAGCTGGCGGTGCCGGGACGCCACGGACTTGAGCATCCGCTCCGAGGTGAGCGAGAGGATCCAGCCAAGGTCCTCGGCTGCGCTCACGTGCAGGGTGCCGCGCAGGGGCCAGGAGCGGACGATCTCCCCGCGGTTGAAGGCTCCCTCAACGTCCTCCCGGGTGCTGCCGGGGCTGCGCAGTCCGATCGACCACAGCGCGCCCGGGAAGTCTTGGCCCTGCAGAGCGGTCATCCAACGCACAACGTCCGCCGGTCCCGAAGTGGGACTGGTGGACGAAGGCAAAATCCATTGGGCTGCCAGACGGAGCCGGGCAAGGGTGGCGGGCGTGACGGTCATGGATCAAATCTAGACCCGGCGGTGATACCGCGTTGCCCAAAAGCGCGCCAAAAGTGATACGGGGTCGGTTAGCGGGCGGAGCGGATTGGCGAGAGGCCTCTGCAGTGCAGCCCTGACCTGCGGGGACAGTCCGCGATAGCGGCAGCGATGAACTGCTCGACTCCCCTGATCTACGACATCGAAGTACAAATGGGATACATGGGGAACCGCAGGTGCACCCCGAGTCCTTTACCAAAGGCAGGGCGATTGTCGAGTCGGTTGTTACAGCAAACTCGATCAACGTCGAATCCGTTGAAGCCATTTGAATCGACCATGTTCGAGGATTTCTCAAACTCGAATCCGCGCAGTCCCCGCCTCTATCCTTCTCGCCTGTGCCGGTGTACGGTGATTGTGGTTGGGCAGTCTCGTCAGTAACGGGACCCGCGGCTTTCATTGTTCAATTGACTGTAACGCACTGTAAGTAGCGGTGCGTACGAGGTCATATCCGCTGCCACTTTGGGAATGTCCTATGTCTGAAGAACTCTCGTACCCCTCGCCCCCTTCTACCTTCTTCATCCAACGAACACCCGGCAAAGCTAGGCTTTTCGTTGGTGACTTCAGCTCCCATTCCAAATTGCTCGTCCCAGTCACCACAGTAAGCGTGGGAACAGACTCCGAGGCCAACCGACTTCTATCTGCACTGACAAACGCAGCGTGGACCGGGGATCGACGCGCTTGGGAAGACACTGCGACCGAACTTCCGGAAGCTGTCGTGCTTGCCTGCAATCAGGCGCTTCTGGCAATGCCGTCACCTGCATCGCTGGCACTCGGGAGCGACGGCCACCCAATGACCGTAGTGCGTGAGTTGTACGCATTTACTCCGGGAGCCGACGACCTGTCGTCCACTGCTGCCGCGGCATATGATTTGAGCCTCCAGGCCCTCATCGACAACTACCGGGACGAACCCGGCAACGTTCTTTGTCGAGTTCGTGTCCTATCCGGCGAGGCCGAGGTCACTCCTGAAAAGGTGGGATCTGCCTGGCCCCTTGTCGACGAACCCGAGCCAATAGAACGGCGCATGTTCGGGCCGATGGAACTAAAGGAAGTATTTAACGACCCGCGGTGGACAACCCAGAAGACTCGAGCATACTGGGTCTGGGTCATCGATGGAGTCAAGCAGGATTTGGAGTCCGGGACCTACGATTCCGAGGCGGCGTGGGTGGTCGAGTACTTCGGTGAGGACATTCCCGAGGACACCGAGGCAGATGAACTTGAGGATTGGCAGTGCTTCATGGACAGCGGCTGGAGCCCCTGGCCAATGACTGCACGCACTCGATTTGTCCTTTGGAATTCGCTCTCCGGAATCCTGTCACTGCTGGAATCCGGACTTGAAGCGTGGGCAGAGGAAAGCCCGCAGCCTGACAACGACAACTTTATGCATGACTTTCCAACAGTTGTGTTGTCCCAGCCTCGCATCTGGTGGGTGACACTGGGCAATGCGTGCATTCGCCTTATCGAGGCGATGCGCACCGGCGAAAAATGGAATCCGCGAACTCCAGCCGAGGAGGCGCTAATCTACATCGCATGTCGGGATGGCTGGATCAAAGCGGCGCTCCAAGAGATTGAGGGAACATTCTTCCTCCGCAACCAGCTCGCAAGCCTTCCTAGGGGCAAGGAATTTGAATCTGTCGAGCTTGGTCCTCACGAGGCCGACGACGGCCCCGATTACGACTGGGATGAAGTCCCGGGGGCCTTGGCAGGAGATGAGGACGTGGAGTTCCTCTGGACTGCTGCGATGGACGGCATTGGCGACCCCGGGGATCCAGTTAACCAGGCTCAAGGCATCGGCGACTATCGCGCTGAGTCATGGCACCATCCCTTCGATCAATATCTGCAGGACCCCGAGGCGCCGTCTGCACTCTTTTAATCCGGATTTGCGCTGAAAATGGGAGTACGCCACTGAGGTGGATATGTCGGCGGTTAGCCCAGCACCTTTAGACGTTTTTGCGCCTGAATTCGGTTGAGGGAAATACCCATTCCGAGCACGGCAGGCAAAGTGATCCCCGCACTCAAGCGACCTCGCACCGAGCCGAGACGATATGCAGGTCTTATCTGCCCGGGCTGCGCAATCCGATCGACCACTGCGCGCCCGGGAAGTCTTGGCCCTGCAGAGCGGTCATCCAACGCACAACGTCCACCGGTCCCGGAGTGGGACTGGTGGACGAAGGCAAAATCCATTGGGCTGCCAGACGGAGCCGGGCAAGGGTGGCGGGCGTGACGCTCATGGATCAAATCTAGACCCGGCGGTGATACCGCGTTGCCCAAAAGCAAGCCAAAAGTGATACCGCGTCGGCCAAAAGCGTGCCAAAGGTGATACAGCGTCGCTTAGCGGGCGGAGCGGAGCTGCGCGGTGACGGGGCATTCGAAGGGGTCGCGCTGGCCCAGGCCCACGCGGTTCAGGTAGCGCATGACGATCATGTAGGACTTGGCCAGCGTGGTCTCCGTGTACATGATGTTGCGTTCGGCGCAGTAGGCGCGCACCATCGGCTGGACCCGCTTCAAGTTCCGCGAGGACATGGTGGGGAACAGGTGGTGCTCGATCTGGTAGTTCAACCCGCCCATGCCGGCGTCGACGATCCAACCGCCGGAGATGTTGCGGCTCATGAGGGTCTGGCGGCGCATGAAGTCGATCTTGACGTCCTTCGGAACCAGCGGCATGCCCTTGTGGTTCGGGGCGAAGGAGCCGCCCATGTACAGGCCGAGCGCCAGTTCCTGGACCACCAGGAACGCGATGCCGAAGACCGGGCCCAGGAACAGCAGCACGGCAATGGGGAACATGACCAGGCGGATGAACAGCAGGGCCATTTCCACCTTGCGGTGCGGCATGGCGTGCTTGCGGTCAAGGACGCGGCGCACGGAGTTGATGTGCAGGTCCAGCACGGCCAGGGTCAGCAACGGGAAGAAGAACCAGCCCTGGCGGGCGGCAAACCACTTGGCGAAGCCGGTCCGCTGCGAGGCGGATTCCGGGTCGAAGACGAGGGCGCCGGCGGCAATGTCCGTATCAACACCAATTTTGTTGGGGTTGGCGTGGTGCTTGCCGTGCTTGTTCATCCACCAGCCGTGACTCAGGCCCACGAAGAGGTTGCCGGAGATGACGGCCGTCCAGGCGTTCTTCTTCGCGGAGGCGAAGATCTGCCGGTGGGCGGCGTCGTGGGAAAGGAAACCGGTGAGCGTACACATGATGGCGAAGAGCACGGCGGTAAGCATCTGCCACCAGCTTTGGCCAAGCGTCACGAACATGACGCCGACGGCGGCAAAGCCCAGTCCCAGCCGGATCATCCGGAACACGTACCAGCGGATCTCCCGCTCCATGAGCCCGGCGGCCCGCACCTGCTCGGTCAGCGCGATGAAGTCCGTGACGTGCCGGTCCCGCGCGGGGCGTTTTTTCGCCACCCGAAGGACGGCTTCCGCCTCGTCAAGTACGTCCGTGCTGTCAATGGTTGCCGACGACATCGTGCTCCTCATGATGCCGCGATCACGCCTGCGGCACCCTGCTAATAGAAAGGTCTGAATCTTTCATTAACGCTACGGAACGCGGCGCCTGCGCACATCACACCGGGGAGCCGTCTTGACCCCCTACCCGGGTAGGGGTGCGCCGGCCGCAGGCAGCCAGCAGCACTGTTCTGCGGGGAACCCGCCGCGAGTTTTGCGCGGAACAGTGTTGTGCGCACAACCCGCCACGAGTTCGACGCCGGCCGGTCCGCCTAGAGCGAGCAGCCCACCAGGACGGGTTCCGGGTGCAGGCTGATGCCGAATTTCGCCTGCACGCCGTCGCGGACGGTGCGGGCCACGGCCAGGACGTCCGACGCCGATGCCCCGCCCCTGTTGGTGATGGCGAGGGTGTGCTTCGTGGAGAGGGACGCACGTCCGGACGCAACGCCGTCGTCGGCCAGGCCAAAGCCCTTGGCGAAGCCGGCCCGCTCGATCAGCCAGGCGGCGCTGAGCTTCACGCCGCCGGCGCCCGGGTAGCGCGGGGCGTCCGCGGGCAGGGCGTCGGCCGCCTCGGGGGTGACGATCGGGTTGGTGAAGAAGGAGCCCGTTGAATAGGTATCCCGGTCCGCCGGGTCAAGCACCATGCCCTTGGAGGCGCGGAGGGCAAGGACGGCGCGGCGCACCTCGAGGGAATTGGCGCGCTGGCCCACCTCGACGCCGAGCCGGCGGGCCAGTTCGGCATACTTGATGGGCGCGCTCATGCGGCCCAGCAGCAGCTGGAATTCCACCGTCAGCACCACGTGGCGCGGGGAGCCGTTGACCGTCCCGGCCTTGATGATCGAGTCCCGGTAGCCAAATTTCAGCTCCGAGTTGGTGAAGGTGCGCACGGCGCTGCGTTCGCGGTCCCACACCCGGACGGAGGCGATGGTTTGGCCCACGTCGGCCCCGTAGGCGCCAACATTTTGCACGGGGGTCGCCCCAGCCGCGCCGGGAATGCCTGACAACGCCTCCAGCCCGCTCCAGGCGTGCAGCACCGACTGGTGGACGAAGTCGTCCCAGTCATGGCCGGCCTGGACCACCACGGAGGCTCCCCCGCACGTGTCCTCGGAACTGGCGGCAAAGCCCGTGCTGGCAATCTTGAGCACGGTGCCGTCAAAGCCGTCGTCGGAGACCACCAGGTTGGAGCCGCCGCCCACAATTAACAGGGGGGTGCCGGCGTCGTCCGCCTGCCGCACGGCGGCAATGATCTCCGCCTCCGTGGTGGCCTGGACGAAAGTGCGGGCCGGGCCGCCCACGCCAAGCGTGGTCAGGGAGTGCAGGAAAGTTTGCTCATTCACGCTTCTACAGTATCGCGGGAGGCGTGGGGTCCCGTGTTGTCCAGATACTTCGGCTTGCGCACCACGGGGGTCAGGAAGAACGCCACCACGAGCATGACAAGGACTGCCAGCAGCGAATGCAGCACGCCCACGTGCTCGGCCAGCAGGCCCAGTAGCGGCGGGCCGCCCAGGAACGCGCCGTAGCCGACGGTCGAGACCACGGACACGCGGGCCGCGGCGTGCTCGGGGTCGTCCGACGCCGCCGACATCGCCACGGGGAAGCCCAGCGCGGAGCCCAGCCCCCAGAAGACCAGCGCGGTCAGGGCCAGCGGCTGGTTGGGCGCAAAGACGAACAAGCCAAGTCCGATCACGGCCAGGGCGGCCCCCACGCGGAGCACGATCACGCGGCCATACTTGTCCAGCACGACGGTTCCGGCAAAGCGGCCTATAGTCATGGCGGAGACGAAGATGCCGTAGCCGATTGCGCCCATGTCCTGTTTTGCCCCGTACCCGTCCACGAGGGCCAGGGCCACCCAGTCCCCCGCGGCCCCCTCGGCCAGGCCCAGGCCCAGCACCAGCACACCCAGCAGCAGGGTGCGCGGATCCTTCCAGGCGGCGGCGATCTTTTCCTTGCCGGCCCGCTTGGCGGCGTCCTCGGCGGTCGCGGCCGGCCCAGGCGTTTTGGCCGTCGCGACGATGGGGATGGGACCGGTGCCGGGAACGGCGTCGAGGTCGGTGTTGACGGTGGTGTCGACCATGACGGCACCGGGCTGGCGGCGGTCGGCCTGGTAGTGGCCGGCCCCGATCCACACGGCAACGCTGACAAGGACGGCGATCACGGACAGGTGGATGGCCACGGGCAGGTGCACCGAGGCGGCGAGGGCGCCAAGCCCTGCGCCGGCCACGGTGCCGATGCTGAAGGAACCGTGCAGGCGCGGCATGATGTGCCGGCCGAGCGCCCGCTCCACGGCAGCGCCCTCAATATTGGAGGCGGTGTTCCAACTGCCCGTGCCCAAGCCCACGATGATCATGCCCGCGCCCACCACGAGGGGTGTTGCGAAAACGGTCGCACCCAGCCCAATCGTGATGATGCCGACTGCCTGGATCAGGCTGCCCAGCCGGGAGGTGAGCTTGGATCCCAGCCGCAGCACCACGAGCCCGGACGCGCCGACGGAGATGAAGGACCCCAGTGACATGCACAGCAGCATGAGTCCCACGGAGCCGGGGGTCAGCCCCAAATCGGACTTGATGGCCGGCAGACGGGACACCCAAGTGGCGAAGACCAGTCCGGATCCGGCATAGGCGGTGACTACACCGTTGCGCCAGGCGGTGACGCCGTTCACGCCACGCGGACCGTGGCTTGCGCCTTGACCAAAACCTTTTGTCCATCGAGGCTGACGGTGAGATCGATGCGGGCCGTGGAGGCGTCCGCGTCCAGCGCACCAATGACGCCCACGACGTCGACCACGGCACCCGGGGCCCCGTCAAGGTCCGCCACGGGGACGGGCTTGGTGAAGCGGGTTCCGTAGCCGAGGACGGCCGCAGGGTCGCCCACCCAATCGGTCACCAGCTGCACCGCCGCACCCATGGTGAACATGCCGTGGGCAATGACGCCGGGCAGTTCCACCTCCCGGGCGAACCGTTCGTTCCAGTGGATCGGGTTGAAGTCCCCGGACGCACCGGCATACTTGACCAGGTCCGCGCGGGTGATGTCGATGCGGCGCGAGCCGATCTCCTGGCCCACAACGAGTTCTGCAAAGTTCATTATTGTCCCTCCCCGCGTACCAGAATGGCCGAAACCGTGGTGGCGACGGCGTCGCCGGATACGGTGGAAATTTCGGCGCGGGTGGTGATCATGGCGCCGCCGCCCATGGCACGGACGGTGTCGACGTGGAGTTCGGCGACTAGTTCGTCACCGGCCACGATGGCGCGGTGGTGGGTGAATTTCTGCTCGGCGTGGACCACGCGGGAAAAGTCGATGCCGGAGTCTGGATCGTTGATCAACTGTGCGTCGGCGCGTTGGGCCACGATGATGGCGTACGTCGGCGGGGCCACCAGGTCGGCATGACCCAGGGCCTGCGCGGCGGCAACGTCAAAGTGGGCGGGATGGGCGGCTTTGACGGCCCGGGCAAAGTCCCGAATGGACTCGCGGCCGACGCTGTAAACGTCGCCGGCGGGGTAGCTGCGCCCCTGCAGTTGCGGATTGATACTCATGGCCTCCAGCCTACAGTTTGGGCACCCCGGACCGCATACTGCGACCGCAGGCTAAGACCGCATTCGCGCCACCACGGCCAGCAGTGCCGCAACGTCGACGCCGCCGTCGGGGCCGGCGTCGTGGGCGGGCAGGGACGGCAGGCCAAAGAGCGCCGCGTTGTAGTAGAGCCCGTCGCCGAGGAGCATGATGGCCCGGGCCACGGCGGGGTCGCCGACGTCGGCAAGGATCAGGCCGTACCAGGTGGCGTGGACGGCCGAGAAAGCCGTCCGGACGGTGCTGTCGTCGCCCTGGGCCAGGCGCATGGCCGCGACGATGGTCTTGTCGAAGGTGGTGCCGCCAAAGACACTGGTGCGCACGTAGTAGCTGGCGCTGCCCTCGGGGTCGGTGGCCATTTGGTCAAAGTCGACGGCGGCCAGCTCGGCCATCTTTTCCAGCAACCCGTCCCGCAGCGCTTCCTTGCTCTTGAAGTGGTAGAGCAGCCCGCCCTTGGAAACGCCGGCGGCGGCGGCAACCGCGTCAAGGGTGGCCGCGCGGGGGCCGTCGTTGATCAGCAAATCCTCGTATGCTGCCAGGATCCGATCGCGTGCGGACGGTTGTGTAGTCATCAGAACAGACTACAAGAAGTGAGCAAATACACCGTCCGGACGGTTTACTGTACCGACTAGACGGTTTACACTGGAGGAATGGCTCTGACACTTCACACCCCGACCTCCGGAACAGTCCCGGCCCGCGCAGGAGTGCGCTCATGGATCGCCCTGGCAGTGCTCATGCTGCCGGTCCTGCTGGTGTCCGTGGACAACACCGTGCTCAGTTTCGCCATCCCCTCCATCTCGCTGGCGCTGACGCCGTCGGCCACCGAACTGCTGTGGATCATCGACGTCTACCCGCTGGTCCTGGCCGCGCTGCTGGTTCCCATGGGCAGCCTGGCCGACCGTTTCGGCCGGCGCCGGCTGCTCCTGCTGGGCAGCACCGGCTTCGCCCTGGTCTCGGTGCTGGCCGCGTTTGCGCCGTCGGCCACGGCCCTCATCGGCTACCGGGCGCTCCTAGGCGTGTTTGGCGCCATGCTCATGCCCTCCACGCTGTCGCTGATCCGCAACCTCTTCGCGCACCAGGACCAGCGCCGCACCGCCATCGCGGTGTGGGCGGCCTGCTTCTCCGGCGGCGCGGCGCTGGGCCCGATCGTGGGCGGATTCCTGCTGGAGCACTTCTGGTGGGGTGCAGTATTCCTGCTGGCCGTGCCCGTGCTGATCCCCCTGCTGATCCTGGCTCCGCTGTTTGTGCCGGCGTCCAAGGATCCCGCGCCGGGCAAGATCGACCCGTTGAGCATCCTGCTGTCCTTTGGCGCCATGGTGCCGACCATCTTCGGCATCAAGGAGATCGCCCAGACGGGCATGACCCTCACCAACGTGGTCTGCATCGCGGTGGGCCTGGGCCTGGGCGTGGTGTTCGTGCGACGCCAGCTGGGCCGCCGCAACCCCATGCTGGACGTGCGCCTGTTCAAGAACCCCGTCTTCAGCGGCGGTGTCCTGGCCAACCTGCTGAGCATCTTCTCGCTGGTGGGATTCCTGTACTTCATCACCCAGCACCTGCAGCTCGTGGTTGGACTCTCCCCCACCGAGGCCGCGTTCGTGCTGGTGCCCGGGCTCGTGATCTCCATTGTGACCGGGCTGTTGGCGGCGTCCCTGGCCAAATTCTTCAAGCCGTCCCGGCTGGTGGCCGCCGGCCTGCTGCTGAACGCCGTCGGATTCCTGCTCGTGTTGCTGAACTCCAGCGGTTCCGTGGCCGGGATCATTGCGGCGTTCGTGGTGCTCGGCGCCGGCGTGGGCATCGCGGAGACCATCTCCAACGACCTCATCCTCTCCGCAGCCCCGCCGGCCAAGGCGGGTGCGGCGTCGGCGATCTCCGAGACCGCCTACGAGGTGGGTTCGGTGTTGGGTACCGCCGTGCTGGGCAGCATCCTCGCCGCCGCGTACCGCCTGCATGTGGCGGTGCCGGCCGGCATCCCGGAGGCCGGGGCGCACACTGCCGGTCAGACGCTGGGCGGGGCCATCGAGGTCGCCGGTACGCTGCCGGCTGCGCAGGGCCAGGCGCTGCTGGATTCGGCCAAGCACGCCTTCGACTCCGGCCAGGGCGTGGTTGCCATGGTGGGCGTGGTGTTGATGCTGGGGGCGGCGCTCATGTGCCTGTGGGCGCTGCGTTCGGCCAAATCAAGCCCGACGCCGGTGGACCACTAGGCTCCTGGCTGCGGCCATGTGAAAAAAAGCCGGCGTTCGCGCTTTCGGCTGGCGGTATACCGCCGGCCGAAAGCGCGAACGCCGGCTTTTCTTATCTGCCGCGGATCGGCGGCGGGAACTCTACTTGTTTTTGTCGGCGGCTTTGAGCGCCTTGCGGACGGCGCGTCCGCGCAGGGCCATGGAGGTCATGTGGGCGATCAGGCCCACCCCGATGAATGGCAGGCCCACAAACGTCAGCGACGGCGTGGTGGACGCGGCCCCGATGATAATGATGATGATGCCCACGGCGGTCAGGGCCATGCCACCAAAAACGGTGTATTTGTAGGCGGCCGGCGCGGTTTCCCAGAATTCGTTAAGCACGGTCCAAGTCTACCGGCCGAGGGACCCGAATGGGCCCACGGCCGGCGAGGGGCCCGCCGCGAGCTTGCGAGTGGTGGGAGCTGGCGGGGAGAGCGAAGCGAGTTTTGGGAGGCCGGGAGACGCTACCGGCCGAGGGACCCGAAAGGGCCCACGGCCGGCGAGGGGCCCGCCGCGAGCTTGCGAGTGGTGGGAGCGGGCGGGGAGAGCGAAGCGAGTTTTGGGAGGCCGGGAGACGCTACCGGCCGAGGGACCCGAATGGGCCCACGGTCGGTGGGGATCAGAAAAGGGATTCCTGCAGCGCCGGGACATCGGTGGAGTAGTCGCCAAAGGCGATGCGCCGGCCCTTGAGCGCGAAAAGGTCGGCCAGGAAGGCCGTATCGGCATCGTCGACTGCTACGAGCGCGTACCCGCCCAGCAGGGAGTCCAGGCGCAGGCCGTGCCCGCCGGATTCCAGCGGCTGCGGGTACGCCGTGCGCCGGCCCGGCAGCGCCACGGCGTCGGAGAACGGCTTGCGCTCCCACTGCTCCTCCACGGTTTCGAAACCGTCGATCGGCAGGCCGGCCACGAAGCCGCGGACGACGTCGGCCATCGCCTGATTGGTTTGCTCCAGGTGCAGGGCTGGCCGGGGATTGAGCAGTGCGGTGAACTTTGCCGCGCCGCGCACGAATTGGGTGGGCGGCAGGTTCGCTGACACGGCATCCTCGAGGTGCCGCACCACGGAACCGTCGCGGGCCCGGGCCACATACCTGGCCACGAGTGCGCCCTGCTCGGCCAGACGGCTCCATTTGCTGCGGTCCGACGCCGTGCCCACCTTGGTGGTGCCGTCGGCAAAGGTGGCGATGTAGAGCCAATGCGGCTGGGCCAGATACGCCTTCAGCCCGGGCGGGGCGATGCCGCTGCGGTGGAAGTCGTGCATGAACCGGAAATCGTCGCGCCCAAAACACGGCCCGCACTGGAATCCGCGCTCGGCGGCCGACTTCGTGGGGCAGGCAAAGTGTTGCGAGTCCACTGGTCCCTGCACGGTGGAATAGCCCAGGCAGAACCGGGCGGGAACACCCGGCCCCGACTCCACCCGGCACCGCAGCCACTGCCCGGCCGACAACGGCAGCCGGGTGTCGGCGTTGTCCGTGATCAGTGAAAGGGCAGGCCCGTCGGCACCCCAGGACACCCCGCGGACCAGCCCGCCGTCAGGCATGTGTCCAGGCTCGGCCTTCGCCGGGTATGGGCCCCCCGCCCGCTTCGCGGGCGCCCGAAGCCGCTCCCGGGGGCCCATACCCGGCTCCGGCCGAGCCTGCGAATGTCACCGGACTAGCTGGCCGGCTGGACGCCGTAGGCCACGGCCAGCTTCATGATCTTCTCGGCGCGGCCCAGGCGGGGCAGGTCGGAGCCGTCGCGGATGACGCCGCCACGGGCGTTGAAGTCGTTCATGAAGTCGGTGGCCCAGGCGACGTCGGTCGGGGTGGGGCTGATGACCTCGTTGATGATGGTGGTCTGGTCGATGGCCAGGGCCAGCTTGCCGGTCATGCCCATCGAGACCGTGATGGCCGACTGTTCGCGCAGGATCGGGTGGTTGGTGCCCACGGTGGGGCCGTCGATCGGGCCGGGCAGGTTGCCGACACGGCTGGCGACGACGAGCTTGGCGCGCGGGTAGGCCATGGCCTCGCGGTCGGCGGCCATGCCGGTGTCGCGGCGGAAGTCGCCGGAGCCGAAGGCCAGGCGGAAGGCGCCCTCGGCCTTGGCGATGTTGTTGGCTTCCTCGATGCCGACGGCGGATTCCACCAGCGCCAGCACGCGGGTCTTGCCGTCGAGGCGGTGGTAGGTCTCCTTGACCTGCTCCGCGTTTTCCGTCTTGGCCAGCATCACGCCGAGCAGGTTGGGAATGTTGCGCAGCTCGGCGACGTCGTCGGCCCAGAAGTCGGAGTGGACGTCGTTGATGCGGACCCAGGCCTTGCCGCCGTTGCGGAGCCAGTTGATGACGTCGGCACGGGCCGCGTCCTTCTTCTTGGGGTCGACGGCGTCTTCGATATCCAACACGATTGCGTCGGCGCGGGAGTTGGCCGCTTCGTCAAAGATTTCCGGACGGGTTGCGGGCACCAAGAGCCAGGAGCGGGCGATTTCCGCCGGGATGTTGCGTGTGCGGGTGGGCTGGGAGGAGGCGTCGCTGCCAACGGTACTAGACATGCTTCTACCGTATACGGCCTGACGCCAAGATTCGAGGCGCCGTTCTACAAGCCCGGGCGCGCGTTGCTGGCGGAACTCACCAGTTGTGCGGGCGCGCCGGCCGGTCACCCTGGGTAACCGGCCGTCACGTGCCGTCACCGGCGAAAATGTGTCAGCGCATTGCCCCTGGTTTCGCCCGGTTTCCCGCAGTTTCCCGGCGTGACGCACTTGCTTCCGCCCCGCCCGAATGTGGTGTTGCATCGGTCAAAGCAACCGCTAAGACCAACCCGTCCCGCACACATCGGCGCCACCCGGCACCGGGGACCAGGCAAAAGACAGGGCACCATGAAACGCCATCTAGCACTCCTCACCGCAGCGACCGCCGTCCTCTTCTCCGTGGCCGTCTCCGCCTGCGGTGGCCCGGCCACAGCCGACGCCGGAGGTGGCGGCCATGAGGTCACGACGCTGCGGTACCAGGGCTCGGCCAACTCGGTCACGCTGCCGGAGCTGGCCGCCGATCTGGGCTACCTCGGCAACATCAAACTGGACTGGGTGGGCAACACCATCAGCGGTCCCCAGGACATCCAGTCCGCCGCAACCGACCAGACCGACTTTGGCGGCGCCTTCACGGGGGCCGTGGTCAAGCTGGCCGACGCCGGAGCCAAGATCACCGGCGTCGTGAACTACTACGGTTCGGACGCCAAGACTTTTGGCGGCTACTACGTGCTGGACAACAGCCCCATCCACACGGCGCGGGACCTGATCGGCAAGAAGATCGGCGTCAACACCCTGGGCGGGCAGTCCGAGGCCGTCATCCACACGTTCTTGTTGCAGAACGGGCTCAGCGAGGCAGAGATCAAACAGGTCCAGCTGGTGGTGCTGCCACCCAATGACACCGAACAGGCGGTCCGCCGCGGCCAGGTCGACGTCGGCGCGCTCGGTTCGGTGCTCCAGGACCACGCCGTGGCCGCCGGCGGGCTCAGGTCGCTGTTCAACGACTTCAAGCTCTTCGGCACGTTCCCGGGCGGCCAATACGTTTTCCGCGACGACTTCATCGCCCAAAACCCCGACACCGTGCGGACCTTCACCACGGGCGTGGCCAAGGCCATCAAGTGGGAGACGGAGACCCCGCGCGCGGAGGTGATCGCCCGGTTCACCAAGATCATCCAGGGCCGCGGACGCAGCGAAAGCACGGCGGCCCTGCAGTTCTGGAAGAGCCCCGGCGTCCCCAACAACGGCGTCATCGCGGACAAGGACTTCACGCTTTGGGCCGGCTACCTGAAGGACGCCGGGGTGGTCACCGGGACGCTGCAACCCGAGAAGTACTACACCAACAAATTCAACGAGCTGGCGGGTACCCCCGCATCAGCCGCCGCGAAAGGATGACCATGCAGGCAAAGATCAGTCTCCGCGACATCCGCCAGGAATTCCCGATCCGCCCGGCAAAAGGTGCCTCGGCCCGGGGAACCGGGAACCTGGTGGTGCTGGACGGCGTCAACCTCGACGTCCGGCCCGGCGAGTTCCTGACCATCGTGGGCCCCAGTGGTTCGGGCAAGACCACCCTGCTGGACTTGCTGGCCGGCCTGACCCGGCCGGCCGGCGGGGCGGTGCTGGTGGACGGCAAGGAGGTCACCGGCCCCGGCCATGACCGCGCCGTCGTGTTCCAGCAATATGCGCTGTTCCCGTGGCGGACGGCGTCGACGAACGTTTCGATCGGACTGGAGGGCACGGGCCTGAACCGCCGCCGGCGCGCGGCGAAGGCCCTCGAATACCTCGAGCTGGTGGGCCTGGCCGGCTTCGCCGAACGGTATCCGCACGAACTCTCCGGCGGCATGAAGCAACGCGTGGCCATTGCCCGGAGCCTGGCCTATGAACCGGACATCCTGCTGATGGATGAGCCGTTCGCCGCCCTGGACGCGCAAACCCGCGAACAGCTCCAGGACGAACTGTTGCGCATCTGGAAGGAGACGGGCAAGACAGTGGTTTTCATTACCCATGGGATCGACGAGGCCGTCTACCTTGGCCAGCGCGTGGCCGTCCTCAGCTCCCGGCCCGGCCGGCTGAAGGCCATCGTGGACATCGACCTCGGCGAGCGCGACGGGGAGGCGGACATCCGCTCCACCCCCGGATTCAGCGAACACCGGCACAAGGTCTGGACCCTGCTCCACGACGAGGTCCAGGCGGCACGGGACGCCGGCCACCGCAAGGTACTCCCGGACGGCACAGCGCCGGACGAACGTCCCACACCCCGCAGGAGCGCAGCCTGATGAGCACCATCGCCACCCAACGCCCCGACTCCCCGCCCGCGCCGGCGCCCGCAACTGCGCCCGTCCAGGGCAGCCAGGAACCCGCCGCCGCCACCAGGAAGCGGACGACGCCGGCCGCCGTCTTGCGTGCGATCCTCGCCACGGCCGGTGCCTGGCTGTGGAAATCGGCGGCGGTGCTGTTGTTCCTGGCCCTGTGGGAGCTGGGGCCCACCTACCTGGCCAGCGATTCCACCCGGGTGTTCCTGCCGCCGTTGCACGAGGTGCTGGCTGCCGGCGCGGGGCTGATCGCCAACGGGCAGCTGCAAACCCACATTGCCGCCAGCCTGGTGCGGTCCACGGCCGGGTTCGCGATCGCCGTCGCCCTGGGCGTTTCGCTGGGCCTGGTCATCGCCTGGTACCGGCCGCTGAACTCCTTCCTGAACCCGCTGCTGGAACTGTTCCGGAACACCGCGGCCCTGGCCCTGCTGCCAGTCTTCACTCTGCTGCTGGGCATCGGCGAGGAATCCAAGATCACCATCGTGGCGTTCGCCGCGTTCTTCCCGGTGCTGTTGAACACGATTGCCGGGGTGCGCACGGTCGACCCGCTGCTGGTGCGGGCGGCACGGTCGCTGGGCCTGGGCAATCTGGCCCTGTTCCGGAAGGTGATCCTGCCTTCGGCCGTGCCCACCATTTTCACTGGGATCCGGATGGCCGGCACCTCGGCCATCCTGGTGCTGATCGCCGCGGAGATGGTCGGGGCCAAGGCCGGCCTGGGCTATCTCATCACCAACGCCCAGAGCAGCTTCCTGATCCCGCAAATGTATGCCGGCATCCTGACCGTCTCGCTGCTGGGTCTGCTGGTCAACGTCCTGCTGGTCGCCGCCGAGCGGCACTTCTCCCGCTGGCGCAGCTCCTTCACCGCCTAAACCCGTCCACCATTTCAAAACCCACTAAGGAATCCCCATGACCACCACGGCAGAATCCCCCGTCACCACCGAAACACTCCACTTCACCAAGCTGGGCAGCCGCATCGGCGCCGAAATCCGCGGCCTTGACCTCAGCGGCCCGCTCAGCGAGGACCGGATTGCGGCCATCCGCGCAGCCCTGAACCGGCACAAGGCCCTGGTGTTCCGTGAGGCCAACATCCGCACGGATGAGGACCAGGTCCGCTTTGCCGCCCACTTCGGCCCCCTGACCGCGGCCCACCCCACGGTGGCGTCCGTGGACGGCGCCAAAAACGTGCTCCCCGTGGACAGCGAAAACGGCTCCGCGAACACCTGGCACACCGACGTCACTTTTGTGCTCAATCCCCCGCAGGCCTCCACCCTGCGCAGCATCACCGTGCCGCCCTATGGCGGCGAAACGCTCATCGCCTCATCGGCCGCCGCCTACAAGGACCTGCCGGAGGAGCTGCGCACCTTTGCCGACTCCCTGTGGGCCGTGCACACCAACGACTACGACTACTCGGTGCCCAAGAACCTCGAGCACGCCAATGCCACCGAGCGCCGTGCGGAGTTCACCCGGGAGATCTTTGAAACCGTGCACCCCGTGGTCCGGGTCCACCCACTGACCGGCGAACGCGGTTTGTTCATTGGCGGCTTCGCCCAGCGGCTGCGGATCGTGGGATTGTCCAACACCGAATCCAAGGACATCATCCGGCTGCTGCAGGCCTATGTGACCCGGCCGGAAAACATTGTCCGGGTCGCGTGGGAACCCAACCAGGTGGTGCTCTTCGACAATCGCATCACCCAGCACTACGCCCCCGACAATTTCGACGGGGCGCCGCGCACGCTCAACCGGGTCACGATCGCCGGTGACGTCCCGGTGGGCGTCGCCGGGCTGCCCAGCCAGCCCGTGCAGGGCGATTCCTCGGCCTACTCCGTGATTGCTCAGGTGTCCTGACCATGTCGAAGCAAACCCGGCAGCTGCACCTGAACGCGTTCCTGCACGGCACCGGCCACCATGAGGCCGCGTGGCGCCACCCCGATGTCGATCCGCGCGCCGAGCTGGGGCTTGACCACTATGTGGGGATCGCCCGGGCCGCCGAGCGGGGCAAACTCGATTCGTTGTTCCTTGCGGACGGCCTGGCGATCTCGCACAACATCACCTACAACGTCCACCACTCCTTTGAACCGCTGACCCTGTTGTCGGCACTGGCCACGGCCACCAGCCGGATCGGGCTCATCGCGACGGCGTCCACCACGTACAACCAGCCGTACTCGCTGGCCCGGGCGCTGGCCTCCGTGGACCGGATCAGCGGCGGGCGTGCCGGCTGGAACATTGTCACCTCGGCCGGGCAGGGTGAGGCCAGGAACTTCAACCTGGCCGACCGCCCCGACCATGCGGCCCGTTATGAGCGGGCCAACGAGTTCCTGGAGACGGCGAAGGCCCTCTGGGACAGCTGGGCCGACGACGCCGTGGTGGCGGACAAAGCGTCGGGCATTTATAGCGACGTCGGGAAGATCCGCAGCATCGACCACCACGGAAAACACTTCCAGGTGCGCGGCCCGCTGAACCTGCCCCGCCCCATCCAGGGCCACCCGCTGCTGGTGCAGGCTGGTTCGAGCGAGGCGGGCAAGGAGTTTGCCGCCCGCCACGCCGAGGCAGTGTTCACGGCCCACCTCAGCGTGGACGCGGCCCGGGAATTCTATGCGGACCTGAAGGGGCGGCTGGGCCGTTACGGGCGGTCGGCGTCGGAGCTGCTGATCCTGCCGGGCATCAGCGCCTACCTTGGCGACACCGTGGAGGAGGCGCAGGAGAAGTACCGGGCGCTGAACTCGCTGGCGAATCCCGAATACGGCGTCCGGCAGCTCTCGGCACAGCTGGACTTCGAGCTGTCCGGGTATCCCCTGGACGGCCCGCTGCCGGAGATCCCCGAGGGCACGGACGGTTCGCAGAGCCGCAAGAAGCTCATTGTGGACGTGGCCCGGGAGGAGTCGCTGACCATCCGGGGTCTGACGGAGCGGCTGGCAGGCGCGCGCGGCCACTACACGTTCATTGGCACCCCGGCCCAAGTGGCGGACGAAATCGAGCTGTGGTTCTCCACGGGGGCCGCGGACGGCTTCAACATCATGCCGCCCACGTTCCCCGGCGGTCTGGACGAATTCGTGGACAAGGTGGTGCCGTTGCTGCAGGAGCGCGGCCTGTTCCGCACCGAATACACGGGCCGGACCCTGCGCGAACACTACGGCCTGGCGCGTCCCGTGGTGACCGAAGCCGAGGTGCAACCGGACGACTTGGAGCTCAGGCGTCCGGCATGATCATGGTGCGCAGGTCCAGCTGGCGCAGCACCCGGTCCGCCACCTCGGGGTCCGTATCCGGTTCGTTGCGGGCCAGCAACACTTCCTGCCGGGCCGCATCCAGGGCGATCGTCTGAACCGCGATTGCCAGTTCCCGTCCGCGTTTGCGCTGCGCCTCCTTGCCTTCGTTCTTGAGGCTGCCGTCCAGGAGCTCGGCATGGAGGCGCAGCATCTTGGACTTCACCAGGGCCAGCTTCTCCGCCGGCAGGTTTTGGATGACGTCGTTGTCCTTCAGCGCCGCAACGGCCGCTCCCTGGGCGCGCAGGGCCAGGAGCTTGGCCGCCTCACGTTCCTCGGCGCCGTCGTCGGTGGCTTTGAGCACGCGCATGAGCCAGGGCAGGGTCAGGCCCGGCAGCACCAGGGTGGCCAGCAGTACGGCACAGGCCACCACGATGATCTCGTGCCGGCCGGGGAACGCGTCGCCGTTGGGTAGCGCGGTGGGCAGGGCCAGTGCGAGGGCCAGGGTGGCCAGCCCGCGCATGCCGCACCAGGTGAGGATGACGACGTCCTTCAGGCTGGTGGGCGGGAGGTCGCCGTCGCGCTTGGCGGAGAGCAGCGCCACGAGCCACAGCCACACGAACCGGACGACGATCACCAGCACGCTGATCCCGATGGCGAGCGGCAGCATGCCCCAAATCGCGGAGCCTTCGGCCTTGATGACCTCGCGGACCTCCAGCCCCACCAGGCCAAACGCGAGGCCCGTGACGAGCAGTTCCACCACGTCCCAGAACGCGGCGCGGGTGATGCGTTCGGTGGCGTCCTCGGCGCGGGCGTGCCGCTTGATCTCCAGAGCCGTGACGACGACGGCGATGACCCCCGAGGCGTGGACCTCCTCGGCCAGGATGTACGCGGCGAATGGCACCACCAGGGTCACGGCGCTGCGGGCCACGGAGGAGGTGATGAGCTTGGTGATGAGCCCCGTCACCCAACCCATGACCATGCCGACGATGACGGCGACCACGGCTCCCAGCGCGAACTTGCCGATGACGCCGGGGCCGAACGCCTCGCCGTCCATGGCGGCGGCGACGGCGGCCTGGAAGATCACGATGGCCGCGGCGTCATTGAACAATCCCTCGCTTTGGAGCACCGTGATCAGGCGCCGTGGCATGTGGACGCGTCCGGCCACGGATTCCACGGCTACCGGGTCCGGCGGGGCTGCCATGGCGCCCAGGGCCAGGGCCGCGGGCAGGCCTATCCCGGGGATCAGCAGCCAGGCGGCCCCCGCCACCATCGCGGTGGAGACCACCACGAGGGCCACGGCCAGCAGCAGGATGGTCCGCCACCGGATCCGGAACACCGACCATGAGCTTTTTTGCGCCGTGGCGAACAACAGCGGCGGAAGGAAGATGGGCAGGATCAGTTCGGGGTCGATCCGCAGGTCCGGGAAGCCGGGGATGAAGGTCAGCGCCCCGGCCATGATGAGCATGAGCACGGGGTAGGGCAGCCGCAGCCTGTCCCCCAGACCCACGGCAACCACGGTGGCGAATAAGAGTCCGATGATCAGTACGAGCTGTTCCACCTTGTTTACTTTACGGGGTTGGCGTCAGGCGGTTGGGTCCGTGCCGGGAATTGCCGCCTGACGCCCGCCGTTCAGCCCTTGGCCAGGGTCTGGTCCAGGGCCTGGCCAATGGGTACGTCGCCGTCGGTGAATTCGATCGTGTGGCCAATGGTCGCCGCGTGATCCAGCACGGCGGCGGCAACGAGCGCCACATTGGCGCGGGAGGTGTTCCGGTGCGCCATGTCGGGGGCCGTGGTGATGGTGCCCGTGGGCTCCTCCGAGGTCAGGGCGCCGGGGCCGAGGATGGTCCAGGCCAGGGCGGTGGTGCGCAGGTGGGCGTCGGCGGCCGCCTTGGCCTCGGCGTAGGCGAAGAAGCCGTCCTCGGACGGGACCCCGTGGCCGGGCCCGGCGCCCAGGTAGGAGACCATGACGTAGCGGGACACGCCCGCCGCGGCGGCCGCATCCATGGTGCGGATCGCGGCGTCCCGGTCCACCGCGTAGGTGCGTTCGGGGCTGCCGCCGCCG
Source organism: Arthrobacter sp. ERGS1:01 (assembly GCF_001281315.1). Classification (NCBI taxonomy): domain Bacteria; kingdom Bacillati; phylum Actinomycetota; class Actinomycetes; order Micrococcales; family Micrococcaceae; genus Arthrobacter; species Arthrobacter sp. ERGS1:01. The sequence goes on from NZ_CP012479.1 coordinate 3,338,777, forward strand.
GCCCCGGCCGACCACACGATGGCGTCCTGCCCGGCAAACAGGGTGGCGAGTTCTTCCGCCGTGGCGGAAACGACGTCGTGCACCACGGGAGTGGCCCGCGCGGCGGCAACGTCGTCAATCTGGGCGGAGTTGCGAATCACCCCGGAAACCTCGATGCCGGCCTCTGCGAGCAGCGGTGCCAGCAACAACGCAATCTTGCCGTGCCCGCCAATGATCATGACCTTCTTCATGCGTGTCCCTTCGTCGCGGCCCCGGGTGCGGAACCTGCTGCTTTCCCAGTACATACCCTTGGCCCGGATTGGGCCACCGGCGCGGCCGCGGGAGCAAACAAACAGCCACCCGGAAGCGTCGGGCTTCCGGGTGGCTGTTTGCCCCGTTACGGGAGGTGGTGCGGGCTCCTAGGCCCGTGCCTTCCGGCGTTTGCGGACGGCCAGTGCAAGCCCGGCCAGCAGCGCGCCCACGGCGGCGAGGGTGATCCCGCCGATTCCCGCGGCGCCCGTGTTGCCCAGCTCCGGACCGGTGCCGTTGCCGTTGCCCGTGCCCTTGCCGGGGCCAGTGCCCGGATCGACCGGAGCAACGGGTGCCACCTTGAAGGTGTTGGTGACCTGGACGGTTGCCGTACCGTTCACTGTCACCTTGCCGTCCGTGCCGCCGGTGGACGCCGTGTACGTCACGGTGTCACCGTCCGGCAGGTTTCCCTCGGTCACCACGCAGCTCGCGCCGTTGGGGACGCTGATGGTCTTGGCCGTGCCGCCCTTCAGGGTGAAGGCCGCGTCCGCCGGGGCTAGGGCCACGGGGCCCTGGCCGGTGGTGCACACCAGGGTGAAGGGGTACGGGCCGGCGCCGCCGTTGACGACCTTCTTCGAGACGGTCAGCAGGCCGGCATCGAAGGTGTTCGTCACCGTCAGCGCCACGGCCGTATCGAGTCCGACGACGGCGGCGTTGGCGCGGTCACCGTGGTCGATCGACACGCTGGAGGCCCCGCCGTTGGCGGTTTCGGCCACCCAGCAATCAGCCCCGACGGGCAGCTTGTCCACCGTGATGGCCTCCCCGCCCTTGATCGTGTACGGACGGTCGGTGACCACCGGGGTGGCCGTTGCCGCGCCCTGGTTCAATTCACAGCTGAGGGCCAGCGAGAACTCGCGCTCGCCCACATACCCGGCGGCGGCGCCGTCGAGCTTCTTGGAGAGCGTCAGTTCACCATAGCTGAACGTGTTCGTTGCCGTGATGGAAAGCTGCTGGAGGTCGCTGGGGATCTCCGACTTCACCACCTTGGCACCGTTCTCAAAGGAGTCGTGGTTGACGGTGCCCGAGGTTGCCCCGCCGGTGTTGGTCTCGACGCCGTAGCAGCTGGTGCCCAGCGGCAGCTTCACCGGTTTGCCGTTGGCGTCCAACAAGGCTCCGCTGGATTCGCCGCCCTTGATGTTCACCGACTGCGAGAACACCGTGGTACGCACGGGATTGCCTTCGGCATCCTTGGCGTCCCGTTCACAGGTGACCAGGATGGTGAAGACGGCGTTCTTGGCGTAGTCCTCCTCCGCGGCGTCCCCGGCCAGCGTCTTGGTGACGCTGATCGTGCCGGCCGTGAACACGTTGGCGTGCTCCCCCGTGAACCCTGCCACGACGTTGGCGCTGTCGGGCACCTCCACCGTGACGGGCGCCGGGGTGTCGTCGGCCCCGCCGTTGTCCGTCTCGCTCACCTCGCAGCTGGCGCCTGCGGGCAGGCCCTGGAGCTTCTCCGAGGTGAAGGCGCTCTGGCCCGTGGTGCCCTTCGGGATCGTGATGCTCTCATTCACGGCTGCTTCCTTGCCGTTGAATGCACACACGACCGAGAACGTGAACGGGCCCTGGGCGAGTTCCGGGGCGCCGGAGCCGGTGACTTCCTTGTTCACCGACAGGGAGCCGGTGCGGAAATCGTTCGTGATGGTGACGTGGGCCGGAATGCCGGAGTGCGTGACGACAGGATCGGACTGGCCGGGTTGGCCCGCCTTGGCCGGAAGGTACGTGACCTCGGTGGCGCCGCCGTTGTCGGTCTCCGCCACGTAGCAGCTGCTGCCCGGAGGCACGGCCGTCACGAAGCTCTTGCCGTTGGCCGGAACGTTGACCGCCTTCGGGCTGTAGCCCTCCACCGGGGTGCCGTTGAAGGAGCAGAAGACGTCCATGGGGTAGCTGTCCTGGGCGAAGCCGGCGGCCGCACCGGTCACCTTCTTCTCCAGCTCAACAACCGCGTCGGGGAAGTCGTTGGTGATCATGGCCGTTTCCACGCTGGGTGCGCCCAGAGCGGGCTTGATGACGGCGGTGAACGGGTTGTCCGCGCCGTGGTCGGTGAAGCCGCCCAGGGATTCAACCTCCCACACCTTGCAGCTTGAGTTCGCCGGGATGCCGGTGATGCGGACCTCGGAGCTGGAGGAGACCTTGTAGTCCTTGTCCAGCACGGTAAGTTTGTCCCCACCCACAGGGGTGAGTTCACAGCTCACATGGAAGGTGAACTTCACATCCGCGAGGGGCAGATTGGACGGGTTGGCGCCAATCTTCTTGGCCAGGACCAGCTCGCCATAGGCCAGCGCCACGCCCACCTTGATGGGCTCGGTGGGCGGGAGCACATGGGCGCTGCCGTTGCGGTCGGTGGTCTCGGCGTGGGCAAAGGAGTTCCAGGCGATCGTCGGATCGCCCGCCTCGGCCACGTCCACCGGCGACTTCATCTCAAAGGCGATCTCCACCTTTTCCCCGGGTGCGATCTTCGGGGCAAAGTGGATCCGCATCTGGGCCGCGGTGACGGCCGGGCCGAACTTCGCGTTCCAATCGGATGCCGCGCACTGCGGTTTTGAGGACCCGGCACCACCCATGTCAAGGTCCTTGTCGCAGACCTGGGCGTTGTTGGTGTACAGCGTGGTCAGGGTGCCGGGGCCGCTCAACGTGGGCTCCGTGGCGAGGACCGGGCGCTTGTCCCAGTCGGTGCCGCGGTCCTCGTTGGCCACGATGCCCTTGTCGCCGGCGGCCGGGAACACGTCGATGAGGCGCATGTCCGTTCCGGCCTCGGTGCCGGCGTTGACCAGGCGCAGCAGGTACTTGAACGTGTCGCCCGGGTTCACCAGGGCCACGCACGGGTAGGCCGTGTACTTCAGGCCCGCCCCGTCGACGGTCACGGGGCACGTTGCCCCGCCCACCGGCACGGCTTCCTTGGTCAGGGTGTTGTACCAGCCCAGGCTTGGCGTTCCGGCAACCCACTTGCGGGACTGGAAGAACGCGCCGGCCTTGACCGTCAACGTAGCCGTGTCGGTGCAGTACGTTCCCTCACCAAAGGCGTGCCCGGTGTCCTTGGACCCGGCGCAGGCCAGGTCCGGGTTGGAGCCGGTGGCGCCCATCGTGTTGGTCAGGACCGCGCCGGAGCCGGGGCCGGGTTCCAGCGTGGCCCGGATCTCAATGACGAACTCGGTGCCGGGGGCAAAGAGGAACGGCTTGCCGTCGGCCTGCTTGCCGAAGTCCCATTCCAGGGCCGAGACCCGCTCCCCCGTGGTGCTGGGGGTGAAGACGGGGGCAGGGAGCGCGGCGGTGTTGGCCGGAACGTCCTTCACCGTGATCTTGAACGGCAGGCCATTGTCGCCCTTGAAGGTCTCGTCAAAGGCGATGCCCGGGGGCAACAGGTCCTTGACTACCAAGTCGGTGATGTTTCCCTGGCCGGAGTTCTTCACCGTCAGGTAGAACGGTGCCGTTTCGCCGGCGCCGATGATGCTGTCCGGCTTCTTGTCCACGGTGAGCTGGTTGCTGCCCGGGATCAGCTTGATCGTGGCGTTGACGTCGCCCTTGACAGGTTCCAGCCCACCGGTTTCCGCCACTGTCTCATACTTGCCCGTTGCGGTATTTTGCAGGGCCACCGGGATTCCCGCGGAGGGGTTGCTGCGCAAGGTGTCCCGCGGCGCGAATTCGTAGCTGAGCGATCCCACGCAGGCAGTGTCGGTGACGTCCCAGCACGGGATGATGGCGTATCCGCCGCCGGCCTGGTTGCTGTTGCTGAACGTGGCGCGGAGGCCGAGCACGTTGGCGGCCTGCACGGATGCGGGGATGGCGGCCTGTGCCCTGGGGGTGCCGTTGACCCAGCCGGCGGCCGTGAGTACATCGATTTGCACCCGGTTGGCGCCGGTGGGGAACTTGACGGTCTTGATCTTGCTGAAGTTCACGGCGTCGAAGAAGCCGGGATCCGCGTCGGTGAGCTGCAGGGCCCTGGCGCTGAGGTTTCCGGTGTTCTTGATGCTCAGCGTCACATCGGCAAACTGCTGGGGCAGGCCCGGAACATGCTCGGGCAGGCTCGCCTTGCTGATGCTCTTGTTCAGTGAGGCACCCGAGCTTGCGGCACCCGTGGTGATTTGCGGGGCGCAGCTGGGGCTGGCGGGGTTGAAGGTTCCGCCGGTGGTGGTGATGAAGCAGTTGGTGAAGGGCACGCCGTTCAGGATGCCCGGGCGGCGCTCGGTCACCAGGTTCAGCGTGAATTTGGCGCCGGCCGGCAGGTTCCCGTCCAGGGTGGCCCGGATGCCCGTGGCGGCGTTCAGGTTGGCGGTGTTGCCCGCGGCATAGGGCACCCAGGATCCGCCGACGAACAGTTCGATCGTGACGTTGGGCAGTTCCGCGGCCTTGCTGACGGAGGCTGAATTCAGCTTCACGTACAGGAAGGGGTTGGCGGCGTTCAACAGCGGGGCACCGTCGGCGCCAACGGGCGGGTCGCTGATGCGCGGTGTCACGAGCGGCACGTTGCCGTTGTTGGCCACTTCAAGGCTGAAGGGAATGGGTTGCCCCGGCGGGACCGACTGCTGGCCCACGGTCTTCACGCCGGAGGAGGACGGGACGGGTGCTTCCACGGGCAGGTTCTTGCACGCGCTGCCGGAGGTGATGCCCGTGCCGTCCACGCGGCCCGCGGAACCGGAGAAGGCTGCGCAGTTGGCGATGTTGGGGCTGGTGCCGCCGGGGAGGTCCTCGTTGGTGACCAGGTTGTTCAACGCACCGTGCAGGTCCAGGCCCGCCGTTGCCTTTTCGGCGATGGACGGGTTGCCGCCGGCATCCACGCCCGTGTAGGTAACTTCCACCTTCTGAACGGCCGAGCCCGCACGCAGGATGTTCTCAATGCCGCCCTGCGCCGCGAGCTGCGCCGGGGTGTAGCTCTTCACGAGCGGGGCGCCGTTGCTGTAGCTCACGGTCAGCGTCACTGCCGTGGTGCCCGACGGCGGGCGGATGCGGATGGTGGACAGGTCCACCTTGTTCAGCTCCGTGGCCTTGGCCGGGTCCGGCTCCACGATGGTGATTTCCTTGACGGGGAACGGCGAGCCGTTGGTGACGTCCACCGTGGCGGTGACGGGCGAGTTTTCGCCCACGACGGCGTGTTCGTTGCTTGAGTTCTTCCAGTCGCCGTTGGTGTCGGCAAAGAAGTTCTTGGCGCCCTTCAGGACCAGGGAGTCGGGCAGGATTTGGGTGCTGGCGCAGGCCGGCGCCCCGTCCTTGGCGCCGTCCTTGGCATCCACCGCGGCGGGAGTTGCACAGTTGTTGACCACGAGCTTGTCCGCCGGGCGCAGCTTCTGCCCGGTGGATCGGATCGTATCGCGCAGTTCCACGCCCAGTTTGACGGTGCCGCCGGTGGCGTCGTACGGGAGTGCCGCGCCGGCCTTGTCGGTGAAGGTGACCTCGGCGCCGACGACGTCGGCGGGGTTGATGCCGGCCGGTAACACGAAACTGCCGGCGGTGCCCAGGGTGCCGCCGGCGACCCAGCCGGCCGCCGTCTTGACCCGGAGCACGGCCGTATCGGCGCCCTTGGGGAAGGTTGCGACGGCGGCATCCGTGAAGTTGAAGTTTTCAAACGTCGCCGGGGAGTCATCGGTGATCTTCAGCGCGGTGATAGTCGCGGAGCTGGAGGAGTCGTTGCGCACGCCCAGGGTGATGGTGCCGGCCTCGCCGCTGCCGGCGACTGCCGAGCCGTCGGCCCAGGACTTGGTGGCGACGCTGTTGACCACCTTGGGGACGGAGACCACAACGTTGTTGGTGGATTCCACGGCCGGGAAGTTCTTGCCCGTTGCGTGCGCGGTGTTGGCGACGGTCTCGCCGTCCTTCAGCGGGCTGCCGACGGGCAGGCGCATGCCCACCTCAAAGCTCAGGGGGGATCCCGCAGGCAGGCCCACGGCTCCGGCCGGGTTCTGGAGCGGAATCTTGAATTCCACCGTCAGCAGGCCCGTGGCCGGATCGTATTTCACCACGCGGGTGTTGGTGCTTTGTGGGAGGCTGGTGACTTCCAGCCCGGCGGGCAGCTGATCGGTCACCGTGAAGTTCACGCATTCCACCACGATGCTCTTGCAGCTCGCGACAATCTCGTAGAGGACTTCCTTGCCCGGCACCAGCGGCTTGCCGTCAAGGTTGTTGGTCTTCGTGATTCCGGCGGCGCTTTGCGGCTCGGGCGCGGCCTGGGCCGGTAACGCCGTCCCCATCCCGAGCACCACCAGGGCCCCCACCACAAGCATCCGCAGGGCGGTGCCCGATATTCGACGTGCTGCCAATCGCATGTGATCCCCATCATGAAAAGCGCGCATTGCTCCCGGACACAACTCATGCCGGTGAATCAAGGATTCCCGGCATGGATTGGCCGCGCAGAAGCGGTTTGCGCGAAATTATACTTAGGCCAAATCCTAAGCGGCGGTGCGGCCCGATGGCTCCGGAAAGCACAGACCGCCATCCGCCGGTGCACGGAACACCGCCAATTGGGTGTTCGACGGCGCCGCTAGGGCCTGGCGGGCAGCAGGGCTTCGGCGCGGTGCCGGGTACGGAAGGCCGACGGCGAAACGCCCCGGCTGTCCTTGTAGGCGCGGCTGAAGCTGTCGGCGCTGGCAAAGCCCGAGGCCCGGGCAATCTTGGCCAGGGTGGCGTCCCGGCCATGGGTGCGCAGCAGCACCTCGGCCGCGTCCAGCCGGCGCGAGCGCAGGAGCGTGGCGACGGAAACCTCCCGGCCCTCAAAGAGCTTGTAGACAAACCGGCGGCTGGCGCCCATGCAGGCGGCTATGGCGTCGACGTCGTAGTCCGGGTTCGTGAAGTTTTCGGCGATGAGCTCCAGCACCCGCTTGCGCAGGGCCTCCGCGGCACCGTCCTCCTCCGCAAGGGTGGCCAGGTAGGCGCTCAACTGGCCGACCACCAGTTCAAGCAGCGCCTGCTCAACATGGATGCTCTGACCGGGGGATTCCTCCCCGGCCATTTCCATGGTGCTTTCCACGAGGGCCAGGATCGCCTTCAGGAGCGGCCCCCCGGGCCAGGCGGCTGCCGCCAGTTTGCCGGTGGCGATCCCGCGGCCCTCCAGGTAGCGGATGGGTACGTAGAGCAAGGTGGCGTCGGTTCCGTCGAGCGCGTTGGATTCGTGGATCTCCCGCGGCAGGAGCGTGACAATATCCCCGCGCCGGGCGGTTGAGGTTTTTCCGCCCTGTTGGCAGGTCAGCCCGCCCTCGTGGACCAGCACGACCACGAGGAAGTCGTCGTAGGCGTCGCCCAGGTGTGCCGGGGTGCGGTACATGATCGTGCCGTCTCCCTGCGCCCGTGTGAGGAGGAGCCGTTCGCAGTACCAGCTCTGGACGGTGGCGGTGAACCCGACCTTCTTGTGCGGCACCAGTTTCCAGGGCTGGGAAATCGTCAGCAGGGCGGCCTCGCTGAGCAGCAAAACGCCGTGGCGGTGCTGCTGCCGGTTCTCCTGGATTCCTTGATCGGTCAAGGTTTGTACCACCCTCCCCCATGAGGCTTAGGACATCGCGTTACCGCGATATCAAAATCCAGACTAATGGAAAATACAAAGGTGGCACAAAAAAGTCCCCACCCCGCCTTGGCGGTGTGGGGACTTCTTCTTCTGTAGCGGCACCGAGACTCGATCTCGGGACCTCACGATTATGAGTCGTGCGCTCTAACCAACTGAGCTATGCCGCCCTGAATGGGAAAAGGCCCGTGCCTAGCCGGTCAAAACCGTCTTGACACGAGCCTTCCCATTCTGAGCCCCCCACCGGAATCGATCCGGTGACCTCGTTCTTACCAAGAACGCGCTCTACCACTGAGCTAGGGGGGCAACGAGAAAATACTTTACCAGTGGTTTTGCCGGATGTGAAATCGAGGAATGCCAAAGCCGCACCGGCGGCCTGTTTTGCGCCCGATTTGGCAGTGCTTTTGCTCCCGACGGCCGTTCGGGAGCCGTCAAAATCCGCGGAATATCAAGGTTTTTCAAGCTTCCATTCCTCTCCTCATGACTTGCGTCACATAGCCGCGCGAGTGCAAAAAAGGGGCAGGATTCCGTTGCCGGATTCCTGCCCCTTTTTAGAGCCCTAGGGCGTGGTGTTTACCACTTGCCCTTGCTGTTGAAGCTCTGGCCGCCTTCGTGGCGGGGACGACGGTCGCCGCCACCGTGGCCGGTGTGGCCCTGGCCGCGGTCTCCGCGGTCGTTGTTGAAGCCGCCGCGATCTGCCGAACGCTCGCCCGTACGCTCGCCGCCGCGGAAGCCGCCACGGTCGCCGTCGAACTTCTTCTTGAAGCCGCCCTGGCCGCGGTCACCGCGGTCGTCACGGCCCTTGTAGCCGCCGCCGGCACCGGCGGAGGCGGGACGGCGTCCCTTGTCCAGTTCGAGGTTGATGAGCTCGCCGCCGATGCGGGTCTTGCTCAGGGCACGCCACTGGTCCTTGCTCAGCTCGGCCGGCAGTTCCACCAGGGTGTGGTCGGAGCGGATGTCGATGCCACCGATTTGCGAGGAGGACAGGCCACCCTCGTTGGCGATGGCGCCGACGATCGAGCCAGGCATGACGCGCTGGCGACGGCCCACCGCGATGCGGTAGGTGGCGTTGCCCTCGGTCAGGGTGCGGGTCGGGCCGCGGGAGCCGAAGCCGTCCTTGGAGCGTTCCTTCTTCTGGTACTCCGGGGCCGCCGGGAGGTCGTTGACCAGCAGCGGCTGTCCACCCTGGGCCATGACGGCAAGGGCAGCGGCGATTTCCGAGGCGGGCACGTCGTGCTCTTCCTCGTAGCTGGCGATGAGGTCGCGGAACTTGGCAACGTCCTCGCTGGCCAGCGTCTCGGTGATGCGCTCGGCGAACTTGCCCAGGCGCAGCGAGTTGATGGTCTCGGCGGAGGGCAGGTGCATCTGCTCCACCGGCTGGCGCGTGGCCTTCTCGATGGCGCGCAGCAGGTACTTCTCGCGCGGGGTCATGAACAGGATCGCGTCGCCGGAGCGGCCGGCGCGGCCCGTACGGCCGATGCGGTGCACATAGGACTCGGTGTCGTGCGGGATGTCGTAGTTGATCACGTGCGTGATGCGCTCGACGTCAAGGCCGCGGGCTGCGACGTCGGTGGCGACCAGGATGTCGATCTTGCCGTCGCGGAGGGCCTCAACGGTGCGCTCGCGCTGCTGCTGCGGGATGTCGCCGTTGATGGCGGCAGCCTGGAAGCCGCGGGACTTGAGCTTGTCGGCGAGGTCCTCGGTGGCCATCTTGGTGCGCACGAACGCGATGACGCCTTCGAATTCCTCAACCTCAAGGACGCGGGTCAGGGCGTCGAGCTTGTGCGGGCCCATGACCTGCAGGTAGCGCTGGCGGGTGTTGGCGCCCGTGGTGGTCTTGGACTTGACCGTGACCTCGGCGGGGTTGTTCAGGTACTGCTTGGAGATGCGGCGGATCTGGCCGGGCATCGTGGCGGAGAACAGGGCAACCTGCTTTTCCGACGGCGTCTGGGCCAGGATCTGCTCGACGTCTTCGGCGAAGCCCATGCGCAGCATTTCGTCGGCCTCATCCAGCACCAGGTACTGGAGGTTGGACAGGTCGAGGGAGCCCTTGGACAGGTGGTCGATGACACGGCCGGGGGTACCGACAACAACCTGGGCGCCGCGGCGCAGGCCGGCCAGCTGGGGGCCGTAGGCGGAGCCACCGTAAACGGGGAGGACGGAGAAGTTGTCCATGTACTTGGCGTAGGAGGTGAAAGCCTCGGCAACCTGCAGGGCCAGCTCGCGGGTGGGAGCCAGCACCAGGATCTGGGTGTCCTTGGTGGGGCCGTTGAGGTCCATCAGCTCGGCCATGCGGGACAGGGCGGGAACGGCGAATGCCGCCGTCTTGCCGGTACCGGTCTGGGCCAGGCCCACGACGTCGCGGCCTTCAAGCAGCAGCGGGATGGTGGCGGCCTGGATGGGGGACGGCTTCTCGTAGCCGACATCGCTCAGGGCGGACAGCACGCGGCCGTCGATGCCGAGATCGGCGAAAGTGATTTCAGCTGCTTCGTCCACGGTTTCCGGGGCGTTTTCAGTCAAGTTTTCGGGCATGGTCAAAATGTCCTCATTCATAGGGCCAGGCGGCGAGGTTGCCGCATTGCAGAGATCCAGCCGCTACAGGAATCCCGGGCAGGGTCTCGCGTCATTGACGCACCGTGGGTACGGCCGCCACTGCCGGCCGAAGCCAATAGTGCATGACGTTTCTTTGCCGGCAATCCCCTATGAACGCTACTTGCCCGCCAAAATGAATCATTGCGGGCCCCAAACACTTCAGGCTCCTGCCTCAAAAATTGGGCAGAAAATAAAAGGAGATACCGGAGTGGGGGATATTTAAATTGTAGGGCATAGACTACCGCCCCCCTAGGGTGAAGCAACAGTATGGCCCGTGAGTTTCCGCACACCGCAACGCAATGGGGCCGGGACGGATGTCATCGCGACACCCGCCCCGGCCCGTTTACCTGACTCCGGTTAAGCCCGGCGCGGGCGTCCCAGCACCAGCAGCACGAGCCCCGCCAGTACGACGCCGGCCCCGCCCACGGCGAACCAGCGGCCGGTTGCGCCGGTGCTGGCCAGGCCGTCGCCGGGTGCCGGCGTGACAGAGGCCGTGGCCATCGCCGTCACAGCGAGCGTGGGGCCGCTCGACGCCGGCACGGTTGCCGAGGCGCCCGCCGTCGAACTCGGCACGGTTGACGGGACCGTGCTGGGGATCGCGCTGGGCGTCACGCTGGGTGCCGCCGACGTCGTCGGGCTCGCGCTTTCGCTCGGCTCGGCCGTAGGGGTCGCACTTTCCGTCGGTTCCGTCGTCGGCTCAACCACCGGAGCGCACACCACGTTGGAGCCGGGGACCTTGGCCGGCAGGGCGGAGACCACCACCCAGCGGTAGGCCTGGGTTGCGACACCGTCGGCGCCAATCGTGTTTGCCTCCACCACGTTGGGACCGGCCAGGAGCTTGAAGGTGTGTGACCCGTCGCCGTTGGCCTTCGACGGGGCGCCGTTGAAGATCACCTGGACCTTTGTGCCGGCGTCCTTGGGGGTGAAGGCTGCGCTGATCGACGTCACGGAGGGATCCGAGTACGCCAGCCAGGCGAGCGGGGACTTGGCCGCACCAAAGTCGATCCCCTGCCACGCCGGATCTTTCAAGGCCGCCGTAAAGGCCACCGGTCCGGGGGTGACAATGGTGGCAAAGAACGGCTGCACAGTGCCGTTGACCGTCAGCTTGCTGTAGGTGAAGGCCGTGTTGTTGTCGCTGAGCCCGCCGGTGAGCAGGCCCACCCTGGCCGTGTTGCCCACCGCGGCGTTCGTGATGGTGCCGACCGTGGTGAAGTTGCTGCCGTCCGCGGACCAGCTTCCCGTGAAGCCGGTTCCCGTGCGCTTGAGCTTGAGCCAGATGTCGGCGTTGCCCGGGTCCGCAATCTGGGTGGACTCGTCGGCGTTGCCGGCCGTCTCGGTGACGACCGCCAGAACCGGGGATCCACCCGCATGCTTGCGCTGGAACGCCACGTAGTTGTCGTCGTCAACGTAGAACACCAGGCCCGATTCCTCGTACTGGCTCTTGGTGGCACCGCTGATCTTGACGACCGCCTCGGTGTCGCCCGCAGCGCCGGCCTTGGTCATGAGCATGTTGGCGGCGATGTTTTGGGTGGCCCACAGCCCGTTGATGCCCGATTTGATGGACACGGTGTTCTTGTCGATGGCGGTCCACCGCGAGGCGTCCTCCCGGATCCAGCCCATGGCGGGGTCGAGGGTGGAGACCTGCACGCCGGTGAGGTCGATGTTGTCGGCGTTGACGCGGGCGCCGTCGCCCGTCACGGTGACCTCGCCGGCGCTCATGTTGGCCGCGGTGTTGGCGCGCATGTTGAAGCCGGGCGCGTACTTGTTGCCGGAAATGGTGATGGTGGCGCTGCCGTCGAAGGCATAGAGCGGCTTGGACGACACCGCGGCCGGGTCCACCGGCTCGGTAGGCGCGTAGTGGCTCACCACGTTGTTGGTGAAGCGGAAGCCCGTGACGGATTTGGCGTTGACCAGCTGCCCCGATGGCAGCAGGGAGAAGCGGTTGGCGTCGACGGTGATGTTCTTGTGGACCGTCTGGCCCGGAACCGTTTCCGTGTTGAAGGGCTCCACCCAAATGGCCGCATAGTTGCTGGCGGGCCGGTCAAAGACGTTGTTCCGGATGGTGACGTCGGAGACGGCGCTGGATTCATACCAGCCCACGGCGTCGGCGGAAATGTAGATGCTGGCCATGCCCATCTGGTCGAAGTGGTTGCGTTCGATCAGCACCTTCTTGGGCGTGGTGACCAGGATGCCGCGGGTGGGCACCGATTCGAAGGTGTTCCCGGCGATGTACACCTCCGGCGTGTACGTCATGTTTTCGGCCACGAACGTCTCCACGGCGAGGTCGGCCGGGAGGTCCTTGTCCAGGGTGACGGTCATTTCCCGCAGGTTTCCGGTGGTGTCGGTGCCGTTGGGCCCGGTGACCGCCGCAACCTTGTAGCTGTCGGTGCCCGCCGGGAGCATGCTGCTTCGCTTGACGAAGCGCAGCTCGTTGCCCGGATAGAACTGCGGGAAGCCGGTCGTGTCCGATTGCTCGTAGCGCAGCACGACCGTCCTGGCGGCCCTGTCGATCTTCGTCACCTGGACGTAGGTGCCGTGGATGTTGATGGGGTCATCGTGCGGGTTGTCGAAGAGCGAGTTGGTCACCTGGACCTTGCCGGCTACCCCGGACATGTGCAGGAAGTCGGCAAAGCCCACCGTCTGGCGCCAGGTGCCCGGATCGGCGAGCATCGTGATCCTGTCAAAGGAGATGTCCTTGGACAGCTGGCCCACCATGCCGAAGCCGTGCATGTAGTGCAGGGTCAGGCCCTGCAGTGCGGTGCGCTCGGATTCCCAGATGAAGACGGCGGAGGTGTCGCGCGTGTGGCGGCGGGTCTCGTAGACCTGGCCCTCCCCGCCCGGATCGGTGGCGCCGGAGTAGGTGACGCGCATGACGTCGTTGCCCAGGTCGGTAACCGAGGTGGAGTTCACCCACAGGGGCAGGCCCGAATCCTGGCGCAGGGTCTTTCCGGTGGCCAGGTCGCGGATCTGGTTCTGCCATCCGGTGGTGTCATCGGGGGCCTGGGTCCAGTACGGCTGCCCGGTGACGGGGCTCTTTTCGCCCAGGAACGTGGCCTTTGCACCGTTGACGGTGTAGCTTGTTCCGGCCGGCAGCTTGAAGTCCCGGTAGCCCTGGCCGTTGCTGACACCCGTTTTCAGGATGGTCAGGTCCAGTACGCCCGGGGAGTACCAGTCGGTGCTGAAGTTCTCGAAGCTCACGTCCTTGGATCGGATGGACGCCATCTCGGTTTGGCTGCCGTGGTAGGTCAGCGAGGAGCCCATGCCGTCGACGATGACGTCGTCCATGTCTTCGATGAGGACGCCGATGTTCTTGGAGACATAGGCCGGGTTTTCGCCCACCGTGTTGGAGATGTACAGGTTCCGTTTGGGCGTGTTCTCCGGATAGACCGTGTAGCTGCCGCAGGGGAAGGCGATGGTGGTGGGGGCCTTCAGGCTCTTGGCATAGAGAATGGCGTCGTTGATCGCCTTCGCCGAATCCTTCACACCGGTGGGGTCCGCGCCAAAGTCGGTGACGTTCACAATTGTGCGTTTCGCGGCGTGGACCGGCATCGACGCCTGGTCCGGCTGCGCGGGGCTTGCGGCATGGTAGCCAACGGTTGAGGCGTTGAGGCCGACGGCGGACAGCGGCGCCGGCTCCTGATCGGCCGCATGGGCGGCGTAGGGCAGGACGCCGGTGGTCAGCACGAGGCCAACTCCAACGGCGAGCACGCCCGCCCCGAGGCGCCTGAACGTGGTACTCGACTGCCCGCCGAGGGAATGGGAATTGCGAGTGATTGACATGATTGCGATCGTAGTTACCGATAACATGTGGTGTCCATCACAATGCGAATGTTAAGTTCAGTGCCCTAAAGTACTTTTTTGTAAGATGCGTACAAAGTAGTCCGCGTAGCTGTCGCTCAGGGTGAGCTCGCCGGCGTCGTGCAATGCCTGCAGGGTCAGGACGTCCTCCACCGTGGGGTCGGCGAAGAACTTGCCCACCGTGATCCCGTGCGCAGGGGTGGACAGGACCGTGACGGGGTCGCCGGCGGCAAGCTTGCCGCCCTCCACCACTCGCAGGTAGCAGCCAATGCGCGCCGCCTGGGTGAACCGCTTGACCCATTGGGGCTCGCCCATGCGTTCTCCAAATGTGGCGCAGGGGACGCGCGGGGACGTGGCCTCCAGCACCACGTCGGCACCAACCCGCCAGCGTTGGCCGATCACGGCGCCGGAGACGTCAATGCCCTGGGTACGCAGGTTTTCGCCAAAGAGTCCCGGCGGGATGTCCCGGCCCAGCTCCTTGGCCCAGTAGTCCGCGTCCTCCTGCGAGTAGGCGTACACGGCCTGGTCCGGCCCGCCGTGGTTCTTGCGGTCGGCCTGGACGTCGCCGTGCAGGCCCAGCGGGCGGACCTTGACGGGGCCGTCCACGGCGCGCTTGTCGATGGCGGTGACGCCTATGCCTGTCTTGGTGCCGTGCAATTGATGGACACGGCACACGGCCAGGACGGTTCCGGCGGCTGCGTTGTTCATCCCCAAATCTACGCCAGGGCGGGTTGGGGCCGGCCCATTGGTTTTCCACCTTCCATGGCAGGAGGGGCGTGCGGGGTGTCATCTCGACACCCCGCACGCCCCTCAGGCTAGGCCCGGCGCCTGCGGCCCATCACCAGTAGGACCAGTCCCGCCAGTACGACGACGGCCCCGCCCACTGCCGGCCAGAGCGCGGCCCCGGTGCTTGCCAGATTGTTCTCTCCCTCCGGCATCGAGGGGGATACAGTTGCCGATGCGGTCGCGGTCGCTGCCGAGGTGGCCTTCGGTCCGGCCGTGGGCGTCATCGTCGGGTCGGCTGTCGGCGTCGCAGACACTGTCTGCTCAACCGTGGGTTCAGCCGTGGGTTCAGCCGTGGGTTCAACGGTTGGCTCCGTCGTCGGCTTGATTGTCGGGTTGGTCGTCGGGTCAACGCTCGGCGTTGCCGTCATGGTCGGATCAACTGTCGGCTCGGTTGTGGGCTCGGCTGTCGGTTCCGGCGTCGCTGTCGGCTCAACCGTCGGTTCCGGCGTCGGCTCGACCACCGGCGCACACACCACGTTGGACCCGGGTGCCTTGGCCGGCAACGCCGACACAATCACCCAACGGTAAGTTTGCGAGGAAACGCCGTCCGCGCCCAGGGTTTGTACCTGGACAACGTTGGGGCCGGACATCAGATCAAAGGCGTAACTGCCATCGGCGGCCGGTTCCATGCGGACATCATTGAACTGCACCTGGAGTTTTGTCCCGGCATCGCCCGGCTTGAACCTGGCCGATACCGTGGCGGTTGCCGCATCGGTGTTGGCCATCCAGGCCAGGGGTGAGACCGGTGCAGCAAACTGCACACCCGACCATGTGGGTGCGTCAATCGCGGCCAGCAGCGTGGCCGGTGCCGGTTCCACCACGGTGCCGAAGAAGGGCTGCGCGACACCCTTGACCGTCAGTGCGCTGAAGTTGAATGCGGTGTCGCCCGTGCTGGTGCCGGCGGCAAGGACGCCCACGCGACCGTTGTTGCCGACGGCGGCGTTGGTAATCGACCCAATGACGGTGAAGGCGGTGCCGTCCGTCGAGTAGCTTGCCGTGTAGGCGTTCCCGGTCCGCGAGATCTTCAGCCACACATCCGCCGCAGGGGGCGCGGCCACCTGGGTGTTTTCATTGGGTTGGCCGGCCGCTTCCGTGACCAGGGCAAGTACGGGCGAGCCGTTGGCGTGCTTGCGTTCCAGGGCCACGTAGTTGTCGTCGTCGGCATAGAGGATCAGCCCGGCCTCCTCGTACTGGGACTTGGTGGCGCCGCTGAGCTTGACGACGGCGTCCGTGTCGCCGACCGCTGGGACGTCCTGGCGCAGGATGTTCACGGCCGCGTTTTGGGTGGCCCACAATCCGTTGACACCGGCCTTGAGCGTGACGGTGTCCTTGTTGACCGCGGCCCAGCGGCTCGGATCCTCACGAACCCATCCCATTCCGGCAGCCAGCGTTGACTTGGGCACGTTGACGGCGGTGACGTTGTCCGCATTGGTGAGGACGCCGTCGCCGGCACCGTCGACCTCGGCGGCGGCCATGGCCGAGGTATTGGCCCGCAGGTTGAAACCGGGCTCATAGCTGTTGCCGGAAATGAGGACCCCGCTGCTGCCGCTAAAGGAGAAGAGCGGCTTGGACGACGTCACGCTGACGGGCGCCGTTGGTGAGTAATGGTTGACCGCGTTGGCGGTGAACTCGAGTCCGGACACCGACTTTGCGCTCACCAGCTGCCCGCCGGAGAGGAGCGAGAACCTGTTGGCTTCGATGGAGATGTCGTGGTGGACAGCCTTGCCGTCCTCGTTTTGGCTGTTGGTGGGGTCGACAAAGATTGTCGCGGACCCCGTGGCCGGGCGGTCAAAGACGTTGTTGCGAATCTTCACGTCCTCCACCCCGCCGGACTCGTACCAGGATGCGGCATCCGCGGAAATGTAGATGCTGGCCATGCCCATTTGGTCGAAGATGTTCCGCTCGATGAGCACCGGCTTGGGAGTGGTCACCAGGATGCCGCGGGTCGGCACGGACTGGAAGGTATTGCCGGCCACGTAGACCTCGGGTGTGTACGTCAGGTTTTCGGCCACGAACTGGCTCACCGCAAGGTTCGCCGGCAGGTCACCATCCACCGTGACGGTCATCTGGGTCAGGCTGTGGGATGAATCCGTGCCACTGGGGCCATCGACGCTGACCACCTTGAACGTGGCGGCACCTTCGGGAAGCATGGTGGCCTTCTTGACGAAACGGAGCTCGTCACCGGGGTAGAACTGCGGGAAGCCGGCCGTCTCGTTGTGCATGTACTGCAGGGTGACGGTGCGGGCGGCCCTGTCCAGCGCCTTGACCTCCACATAGGTGCCGTGGATGTTGATGGGGTCGTCGTGCGGGTTGTCGAACAGCGAGTTGGTGATCTGCACCTTCCCGGCCACACCCGACATTTGGACGAAGTCGGCAAAGGAGGCGGTCTGCCGGTCGGTGCCGGGGTCCGTGCGCAACGTGATCTTGTCCATGGAGATGTCGTGGCTGAACTGGCCAACGATGCCAAAGCCGTGCAAGTAGTGCATTTTCATGTTGCTCAGTGCTGTCCGCGTGGATTCCCAGATGAAGCTGCCGGGGGTGTCGCGCGTAGTTTTCCGCATTTCATAGACCTTGCCCGCACCGCCCGGGTCGGTGGCGGCGGTGTAGCTGACCCGCAGCACTCCCCCGCCGAGGTCGGCAACGGCGCTTGAACCGGTCCACAGGGGCAGTCCGGAGCGCAGGGTCAGCCCGCTGGCGAGGTCGCGGATCTGGTTTTGTCCGGCACTTGCGCCGGACGGGGCGTGCGTCCAATACGGCTGGCCCGTGACGGGGCTGGTTTCTCCGGTAAACGTGGCGCTTGCCCCGGAGATTGCGTAGTTCACCCCTGCCGGAACCTTGATGTCGCGGTAGCCGTGGCCGCCCGCAACCCCGCTCGTCAGGACCGTGAGGTCCAGGGTGCCGGGCGCGTACCAATCGGTGTCCAGGTTTTGGACCGTGACGTCCGAGGATCGGATGGCGGCGATTTGGGTCTGGTTGCCGTGGAAGGTCAGCGCGGAGCCCATCCCGTCGACAATCACGTCGTGCATGTCCTCGAGCAGCAAGCCTATTGATTTGTTCGCATAGGCCTGGTCTGCGCCGACCGTGTTGGAGACATAGAGTTCGCGTTGGGGCGCGGCCTCGGGGTACATCGAGTAGCTGCCGCAGGGGAAGACGATGGTGGCGGGCTTCTTCAGGCTCTTGGCGTAGAGGATGGCGTCATTGACAGCCTTGGCGGAGTCCTTCCTGCCCGTGGGGTCGGCACCAAAGTCGGTGACCTTGACGATGGCCCGCTCCTTGGCGTGCACGGGCAATGCCGATTGGTCCTGGACGGCCGGCTGGTCCGCGTGAAAGCCGACATTCTGTGCGCTCAGGCCCTTTGCGGGCATCAATGGTCCCGGAGTCCATGCCCCGGCCAGGGGCGCCTGGTCCGCGGCATGCGCCTGGACGGGTGCGGTTCCCCCTACGAGGACCACTCCCATGCCAAGCGCCAGGAACCCGGCGCCCCAACGCCGGAGTTTTGTCTCGGGTGCCGCACATCGCGGCGAAGCGTTCGCTGTTGGTGTCATTTGCACATGGTATTGAGCCAAGACATATGACGTCTATCACTTTGCGTAAATGCTTCGATTGTTACTTTTTGAAATCTATTGTTGAAGTATTTTCAACCGACCGCGATCCGGTCCCGGCAATGCCCAAGAAATTTGAAGTTTGGGGGCGAATCCAGCATGCGGTTCGCTTCGGCACTTCAGTAAAATCAACCACCACCTCGATCAGACATCACACCTTTAATGCTGCGTCCACACGACATGCAGCGGCTCAGTACGCCACGCCCACTCCGTGCCCGAAGCTCGCCTTGTCCCCCACCATGGCGAGCATGGCATGGGCAACGTCGCCGCGGCTGATCTTCCGGCCACCGCGCAGGTTGGCGTCAATGGCGGTGCGGTAGACGCCCGTCGTCGGCGTATTCAACAGTTGCGGCGGCCGCACCGCGGTCCAGTCCAGCCCGCTCGCGGCGAGGTCGGCCTCCATGAGGCGCAGATCGACGTAGTTTTCCTTGAAGATCTGCTCGATGATCGGGGTGATGACCGTCCGCAGCAGGAATGGCTGCCCTTCCGGCACCGGGCCCAGCGGCGAGGCGCTGACCACCAGGAGCCTGCGCACGCCGGCCAACTCCATGGCTTCGCGGATGGTCCGGGTGACCGGCGCCGTGCTGCCCGCC
This sequence comes from Arthrobacter sp. ERGS1:01, assembly GCF_001281315.1. Taxonomy (NCBI): domain Bacteria; kingdom Bacillati; phylum Actinomycetota; class Actinomycetes; order Micrococcales; family Micrococcaceae; genus Arthrobacter; species Arthrobacter sp. ERGS1:01. Next base: position 3,357,916 of record NZ_CP012479.1, read on the forward strand.
AGCTTGCGGCTGCGCGGGCCGACGGCGGAAAGCACCGCATCGCGTCCGGCCACGGCATCCTCGAGCTCCTCGGGGTTGTCGAGCGTGGCGACCTCGACAATCTCCAGGCGCTCCCCCGTCACAGGCAGCCGCGAGCGGTCCCGGACCACCGCCGTCACATCGTGTCCGCCGGTCAGCGCGTGCCGCACAATTTCCTGCCCGACCCCGCCGCTTGCACCAAAAACCGTCAGTCTCATGGCTGCTCTCCCTCGTCATGAAACAGGCTACAACCATCGGCGGTGCAGCTCCTGTGGGTTCGGGGCGCTCTCCCGCATCGGCGGTGCAGCTGATGCGGGCTCCACGGCCCGCAGCCCGCATCAGCTGCACCACCAAATCCGCAATCGCTCCGGATACGACTGCGGCCGGCGACCTGGGAAACCCCGGGTCACCGGCCGCCGTCGTGCTTGACGGAAATTAGGCGGAGATGGACTCTTCCGCGTCCAGGACGTCGGCCTCGGAGGCCCAGCGGGGCAGGAAGCTGGCGGCGATCGCAGCCAGCACCATCCCGCCGGCCATCAGCCACATGGTGGAGGTGAATCCGTCAATGAACACCCCGGACTGGCTGTGCGCCGTGCTGGATTCGATCCCGTTGAAGAACAGCGTGCCAACGATCGCCACGCCCAGGGCTCCGGAGAGCTGGCTGGTGGTGTTGAACAGGCCCGAGGCCGCGCCGGCAAACTTCACCGGCACCTCGGAGAGCACGAAGATGCCCACGGGCGCCACGACCATGCCGAAGCCGGCACCGCTCAACGCCAGGCCCGCGATCAGGTGCCACGGGGTGACCCCGCCGCCGTTGGCCTGGACGGTGAAGATCAGCACCACGAAGCCGATCGCGATGACCAGCGGACCCAGCTGCAGCACCACGCGGCCGATCTTCTTGGCCAGGATGGCCGCGGACAGGCCGGCCAGGATCGGGACCATGACCGAGAACGGGATCATGGTCAGGCCGGCCTTCAGGATCGGGTACTGCAGACCGAGCTGCAGGAACAGGGTCTGGATCAGGAAGAAGCCGTTCATGGGGATGAAGAACAGGAACATCATGACGATGCCGGCCGCGAAGGAGCGGCTCTTGAACAAGGACACCGGTACCAGCGGCTCGCCGCCGTGCTTCTCCTCGCGGTGCTGCAACAGCACAAAACCGACCAGTACCAGGAGGCCGAACCCCATCATCAGGAATGTCCACAGTGGCCAGCCGTCCTCGCGGCCCATGGTCAGCGGGTACAGGATGGAGAGCATGCCGACGGCCAGGACCACGACGCCGGAGAGGTCAAGTTTGTGCCGGACGGGCGCGAAGGATTCGGGCACGAACTTCATGGCGCAGATGACCGCGAAGATGCCGACCGGGACGTTGACGAAGAAGATGGTGCGCCAGCCCCAGCCGAACAGGTTGGAGTCGGTCAGGATGGCGCCGAGGATGGGGCCCGACACGGCGGCCACACCGGCCAGTGCGGAGAAACCGGCCATGGCGCCGGCACGTTCCTTCGGCTTGTACATGACCTGCACGCTGGAGAGCACCTGCGGGATCATCGACGCGGACGCGAAGCCCTGCAGCGCGCGGGAGGCGATCAGCATCTCCGGGTTCTGGGCCAGGCCGCACAGCACCGAGGACACCGTGAAGACCACCAGGCCGATGATGAACATCTTCTTGCGCCCGTAGATGTCACCCAGCCGGGAGCCGGTGATCAGGCCGATGGCCAGCGCCAGCGTGTAGGAGGCCACCATCCACTGGAGTTCGGCGTTGTGGGCGTCGAGGGACCGTTCAATGTCGGGGAGCGCGACGTTGACGATCGTGGCGTCCAACAACTCCATGAAGGATGCCAGGAACAAGGAGATGAGGGCTATGGAGCGGGCCCTGCCGATGGGTGGTGCCGTGGTTTTCATTGGTGATCCTTGAATAGTGGTGAGGCAAAGTGTGTGGGGCGGGTCATTGAGCTTGGCGAAATCCCGGGTCTCGACAAGCTCGACCACCGGGGCAGTTACGGGTGGGGTTCGTGGGTTTGGGACAGCAGGGTCAGGGATTCCCGGCTCCAGGTCACGGCCCCCGAGCGAAGGTCGGCCAGGAGGTTGTCGAGGAAGGCAACTTCCGTGGCGCGGGTTTGCAGGATCAGTTCCGTGTCCAGCAGCACCACCCGCGGCAGGAAGCCCTCCACGGCCGCCAGACCGTTGCGCAGCTCGTCCACCTCGGCGGCAACCAGGCCGCGGCGCGTTTCGAGCAGTTCCGCCAGCGATTCGGGAGTCAGCATGGGCGCGTGCGCCAACGCCGCGTAGAAGTCCGGGAAGCTGCGCCTCGGCACGGACAGCATGTCGGTCAGCCAACCGTAGGCGGTGGCGCGCCCGTCGTCGGTGATTTCGTAGACGTTGCGTTCGGGCCGCTGCCCGTCGCGTTCGGTCTCCGCCACCCGGACCAGGCCCTCCCGGGTGAGCCTGTCGATGGTGCTGTACAGGCTGGCCCGCTGGCTGACGTTGATGACCTTGTCCTTGCCGCGCGAGGTAATGAGCTGCTGCATACGGTAGGGGTGCATGGGCGCCTCCTCCAGCAGGGAGAGCACGGCAAGGGCCAGCGGGGAACGTTTGGACATAGTCATAATATTACTAATCGTTTTTTGACCACGCCATAGCCGGGCGGCAGGAATCTTTGTGGGATGCCCCACTGCTCAAGGCTGGAAGCGGTACCCCATGCCGGCCTCCGTGAGCAGGTGAACGGGGCTTGCCGGGTCCCGTTCAAGCTTGCGCCGCAGCTGGGCCATGTACACGCGCAGGTAGTGGGTCTCCTTGGCATAGGCCGGACCCCACACCTCCGTCAGGATTTGCTGCTGGCTCACCAGCCGGCCGGGGTTGCGCACCAGCAGTTCCAGCACGCTCCACTCGGTGGGGGTCATGCGCACTGCGGCGTCGTTCCGGGTGACCTGCTTGTTGGCCAGGTCCACCGTGAACTCGGCCGTCGTGACGAGCGGCTCGGCCACCTGCACTCCGGAGCGCCGGGTGGCCGCGCGCAGCCGCGCCAGCAGCTCGTCCAGGCCAAACGGCTTCGTCACGTAGTCGTCGGCGCCGGCGTCCAGGGCCTCCACCTTGTCGTGCGAGCCGTGCCGGGCCGACAGCACGATGATCGGCACCTCGGTCCACCCGCGCAGCCCGGCAATCACCTCAAGCCCGTCCATGTCGGGCAGGCCCAGGTCGAGGACGACGACGTCGACCGGCTGGGTCTGTGCCGCCTGCAGGGCGGTGGTCCCGTTGTGGGCGGGCACCACGGTGTAGCCGTGGGCGTGCAGGTTGATCTGGAGGGCGCGCAGGATCTGTGGTTCGTCGTCGACGATCAATACCGTGGTCACGGTGACGCCCCCTTCATGCTGCCTCGTTGGTGGTGCCGGTTGATAGTGGAAGTCTAATGATCATGGTCAGCCCGCCGCCTGCGGTTTCCTCCGCGTCCAGGACTCCGCCCATGATGTCGATGAATCCCTTGGCGACGGCGAGCCCGAGCCCCACCCCCGTGCCGCCCTGCGGGCCGTAGGAGACGTCGTCGAGGCGTTGGAACGGCCGGAACATGGCCATGACGTTCTCCGCCGGGACCCCCAGGCCGTGGTCCACGATCCGCAGTTCGCTCGCGGGCCGTCCGTCAATCGTGGCGCTGCCGCTGCCGCCCACTGAACCCACCAGCAGGATGTCCGAATCCGGTGCGTACTTCACCGCGTTCTCCACGATGTTGGCGATCACCCGTTCCAGCAGGCCGGGGTCCGCCTCGACCGCGGGCATGTTGGCGGGCAATTCGCTGCGCACCCGCCCGGACGGAACCCCGTGCAGCGCGGCCGGGATCACCTCCTGCCAGCTCACGGGCCCCAACACGGGCTGGACCATGTCGGCGCTCAGCCGGGACATGTCCAGCAGGTTGCCCACCAGTGCGTCCATCCTGTCCGCATAGTGCTCAATCGTGGCCAGCAGCTCGGCCTCGTCCGCCGGATCGAACTGCACCTCGGTTTGGCGCAGGCTGCTCACGGCCAGCTTGATCCCGGCCAACGGCGTGCGGAGGTCATGCGAGACGGCGCGCAGCACGGAGGTGCGGATCTTGTTGTCCTGGGCCAGCTGCTGGTATTCGCGCTGGGTGAGCGTGAGCGCCTCGCGTTGTTCCAACGCGATCAGGTGGGCGCCAAAGGCCCCCAGCAGCCGCCGGTCGCTCGCGGGCAGGATCCGCCCGCTCAACCCCAGGACCCAGTGGTCGGAGATTTCCTGCACATTGTCCGCCACATCGGGGTTCGACGGCGGCTCCTCCCCCACGCTGGCATCCTTGCGCCACGTGCTCAGATCGTTCCCCACGCCGCTGAACAACGCCACGCTGCGCATGCCAAAGTATTCACGCACCTGCTCCAGGAACACCTGCACCGTGTCCTGGGAGGCGAGGATGCCGCGGGCCAGTTCGCTGAGCGTTGCGGCCTCGGCCCCCGCCTTGATGGCCTCCCGGGACCGCCTGGCGGACTGGTCGACGGCGAGCGCCACGGCCACGGCCACGAGCAGGAACACGAGCAGGGCCAGCAGGTTTTCGGGGTCGCTGATGGTCAGGGTGCCCACGGGCGGGGCGGAGTAGAAGTTCAGCAGCAGGCTGCTCCACACGGCGGCCACGACCGCCGGCCACAGCCCGCCCACCAGGGCCACCCCGATCGTGGCGGCAAATTGGATGAGCATGGTCAGCTGCAGGCTCATCTCGCCCGTGCCCAGCTGCACCAGGACCGGCAGCAGCACGGCCAGCGCGAAGCCGACGATGACGCGTTTCTTGTTCAGCTCGCCGCGGCTGAAGCGCGGGCCCGAGGTGCCGCCCAGCGGGTGCGGGACCATGTGGACGTCCATGTCGCCGGCGTCGCGCACCACCCGGGCGCCCACGCCCGGACTGGCGAAAACGCCCAGCAGCGGTTTCCGGCGGGAGGAGCCGATCACGATCTGGGTGGCTCCCACGCTGCGGGCAAAGTCCAGCAAGGCCCGGGCAGGGTCCTCCCCGCCCACCGAATGGTAGGTGCCGCCCAGGTCGGTGACGAGCTGGCGTTGGCTTTCCAGGGCCAGCGGGACGTCGCCGGCCACGCCGTCGGAGCGTGGGATGTGCACGGCCATGAGTTCCCCGCCGCTGACCCGGCTCAGGATCCGGGCAGCCCGGCGCAGCAGGAACTCCCCTTCCGCCCCGCCGGTCAGGCCCACCACCACGCGTTCGCGGGTGGGCCAGCTGGCCTCGATCCCGTGGGTCTGCCGGTATTTGGCCACGCCTTCCTCGACACGGTCGGCGAGCCACAGCAGGGCCAATTCGCGCAGCGCCGTGAGGTTTCCCAGCCGGAAATAGTTCGCCATGGCCGCGTCCACCTTGTCGCGGGCGTAAACGTTGCCGGCGCTGAGGCGTTGACGCAACAGTTCCGGCGGGATGTCGACCAGCTCAATCTGGTCGGCCCGGCGGACCACGTCATCGGGCACTGTCTCCTGCTGGCGCACCCCCGTGATGGCGTCGACCACGTCACCCAGGGAGGCCAGGTGCTGGACGTTGACGGTGGAATAGACGTCGATGCCGGCGGCCAGCAGCTCCTCCACGTCCTGCCAGCGCTTGGCGTTCCCGGCGCCCGGCACATTGGAGTGGGCATATTCGTCCACGAGGGCCAGGGCGGGTCGCCGGGCCAGCAGACCCGCGACGTCGAGCTCGTCGAAATCGCTCTCACGGTAGCGGACCTTCTTGGTGGGCTGGAGCTCCAGGCCTTCGAGCTGCGCCCGGGTTTGCTCGCGTCCGTGGTCCAGGACAATGCCCGCCACCACATCCACCCCGGCCGCCGCCTGCACGTGCCCCTCCTCCAACATGGAGTAGGTTTTGCCCACGCCGGGGGCCGCCCCCAGGAAAATCCGCAATATGCCCCGTGCCATAACGTTATTGTCGCAGCAGCTAGTGCGTGTTCATGGCTTGGCGCAGCGCGGCGTTCAAAGTGGTCGTGTTCACGGACGCCTGGCCCAGGAAGGCGTTGAGCCCGCTGCTGGTGTTGGCGGCCACGAGTTCCCTGACCTTCGCCTCGCCCAGTCCGCTTTCGCCGGCCACGCGCGGCACCTGGAGTGCGGCGTAGGCCGTGGAGATTTCGGCGTCGAGCCCGGAGCCGCTGGCCGTGACGGCGTCGATCGGCACGGCGGACGGCGCCACATCCTCACGCTTGGCGACCTCCGCCCGGTTTGCCGCGATGGCCTTCACGAGCGCCGGCTGGTTGGGTCCGAGGTTGCTGGCCGAGGACGTGGCCGGGTTCCACTCGACCGCCGAGGGCCGCGGGTAGAAGAACTTCGTCCCGGTCACGGGCTGAGCCAGCAGGGAGGATCCCGCCGGGGCGCCGGCCACGGTGATGATGGACCCGTTGGCCTGGGCCGGGGCCACGGCCTGCCCGATCCCAAAGACCAGGACGGGGTAGGCCAGGCCCAGCAGGATCGTGGCGCACAGCAGGAACCGCACGGAAGTGAGGAGTTGGCGTCCATAAGCGTTCATTGTGCTAACCAATCGTGGGAATGAGGGCGACCAGCAGGTCGATGAGCTTGATGCCGATGAACGGCGCGATCACGCCGCCCAGGCCATAGATGAGCAGGTTCCGGGACAGGGCCCGGGCGGCGGAGACCGCCCGGTACTTCACCCCGCGCAGCGCCAGCGGCACGAGGGCCACAATCACCAGGGCGTTGAAGATCACGGCGGAGAGGATGGCACTTTCCGGGGAATGCAGACCCATGATGTTCAGCAGCTCCAGCCCCGGGAAGGCGCCGGCAAACAGGGCCGGCACAATGGCGAAGTACTTGGCCACGTCGTTGGCCACCGAGAACGTGGTCAGCGAGCCGCGGGTGATCAGCAACTGCTTGCCGATCCCGACGATGTCGATCAGCTTCGTCGGATCCGAATCCAGGTCCACCATGTTGGCCGCCTCCTTGGCGGCGCTGGTGCCCGAGTTCATGGCCACCCCCACATCGGCGGCGGCCAGTGCCGGGGCGTCGTTCGTGCCGTCCCCCGTCATCGCCACGAGCCGGCCGGCCTCCTGTTCGCGCTTGATCACGGCCAGCTTGTCCTCCGGCGTGGCCTCGGCCAGGAAGTCGTCGACCCCGGCCTCCCCCGCGATGGCGGCCGCCGTGATCTTGTTGTCGCCCGTGATCATGATGGTCCTGATGCCCATGGCGCGCAGCTCGGCAAACCGTTCCTTCATGCCCGGCTTGACCACGTCGGCCAGGTGGATGACGCCGAGCACCTGGGCGCGCTCGCCGTCGTAGGTGGCCACCAGCAGCGGGGTGCCGCCGGTGCCGGAGATCTCCAGCACGGCGTCCTCAAGTTCCTGGGGCAGGAACCCGCCGCGTTCCTTGGCATAAAGTTCGACGGCGGCCGCGGCCCCCTTGCGCACCTCCAGGACGCCGGTGCCCCGGTTTGCCGGGTGCCCTGCCGGGAGGTTGAGTCCGCTCATGCGGGTCACGGCACTGAATTCGATGACCTCCACCTCGGGGGTCAGCTCATCCGGGCCGGGCGCGGAGGTCTTCCCGTCAAGGGCCAAATCCACGATGGATCGCCCCTCCGGGGTTTCGTCCGCCAGGGAGGACAAGCGGGCCGTGTCGATGAGCACCCGCTGGTCGACGCCGTCGGCCGCGATGAACGCGACGGCGCGGCGGTTGCCGTAGGTGATGGTGCCGGTCTTATCGAGCAGCAGCGTGGTGATGTCGCCCGCGGTTTCCACGGCACGGCCGGAGGTGGCCAGCACGTTGCGCTGCACCAGCCGGTCCATGCCGGCGATCCCGATGGCCGGCACCAGGGCGCCGATGGTGGTGGGGATCAGGCAGACCAGCAGGGCCACCAGGACCACGGGGGTGGGCAGGGCGTTGGCGAAGTTGGCCATGGGCGCCAGGGTCATGATGCAGACCACGAACACGATGGTCAGGGACGCCAGCAGCACGTTCAGGGCGATCTCGTTGGGGGTCCGTTGCCGGGTGGCTCCCTCCACGAGGGCGATCATCCGGTCCAGGAACGTCTTGCCGCTGGCCGCCGTAATGCGGACCACGATCCGGTCCGAGAGCACCATGGTGCCGCCCGTGACGGAGCTCCTGTCGCCGCCGGATTCGCGGATCACGGGGGCGGATTCGCCCGTGATGGCGGATTCGTCAACGCTGGCCAGGCCCTCGATCACGTCGCCGTCGCTGGGAATCAGGTCCCCGGCCTCGCAGATGACCACGTCGCCGACGGCCAGTTCGGTGCCGGGCACCAATTCCTCGGTGTAACCGTCCCCGGAGCCGCCGGCCGGCACCAGGGTGCCCACCCGGCGTCGTGCCATGACCGAGGTCCGGGCGGCGCGCAGGCTGTCCGCCTGGGCCTTGCCGCGGCCCTCGGCGATGGCCTCGGACAGATTGCCGAAGACCACCGTCAGCCACAGCCATACGGTGACGCCGATCGAGAAGACCGCCGACGACGAGCCCTGGATGAGCTGTTGGATGCTGACGAAGGAGCACACCACCGAGCCGATCAGCACCGTGAACATGACGGGTGAATGGATCATGGCGCGGGGGTTGAGCTTGCGGAAAGCCAGGGGCAGCGCCGCAATGGTGTTTGTCAGGTTCATTTGATGAGTCCTTCGGCGGCCGGGCCCAGGGCAAGGGCCGGGAAATAAGTGAGTGCGGTGACGAGCAGTGACACACCGCCAAGCAGGATGGCGAACAGCGGGCCGTGCGTGGCCAGGGTGCCGGCGGTGTCCGGGACCCGCCGCTGCCGGCCAAGGGAACCGGCCAGGGCCAGGACCAGGATGATCGGCAGGAAGCGGCCCACGAACATCACGACCGCCGTCAGGGTTGCCAGCCCGGGGCCGGAGGTGGTGATGCCGCCAAAGGCCGAGCCGTTGTTGTTCGCCGTGGAGGTGAAGGCGTACAGGATTTCGCTGAAGCCGTGCGGGCCAACTGCCGGGGCGTTCGCGGCCAGCGACGGGATCGCGACGGTGATGGAGGTGCCCACCAGGGCCGCCACCGGGGTGACCAGGATGTAGATGGCCACGAGCTTCATTTGGCTCGCGCCGATCTTCTTGCCCAGGAACTCGGGGGTCCGGCCCACCATCAGCCCGCCGATGAACACGGCCACCAGGGCCAGCATCAGCAGTCCGTACAGTCCGGAGCCAACGCCGCCCGGAGCCACCTCGCCGAGCATCATGTTCAGCATGGCCAGGCCCCCGGCCAAAGGCGGCAGGGAATCGTGGGCCACGTTGACGGCTCCGGTGGAGGTCAGCGTGGTGGCGGAGGCGAAGACGGTGCTCGGGGCGATTCCAAAACGTTGTTCAAAACCCTCGGCCACGCTGGTGCCGGTTCCGGAGAACGTGGCGACGGCCCACGTCATCAGGGTCGTGGAAATGAGCCAGAACGCGACCATGACCGTCAGCAGCGTGTATCCCTGGCGTTTGTCGCCCACCATGCGCCCGTACATGGCGGGCAGCGAGAAGGGGATCAGCAGGATCAGGAACACCTCGAACAGGCTGCTGAACGCCGTGGGGTTTTCAAAGGGGTGGGCGGAGTTGGCGTTGAAATAGCCGCCGCCGTTGGTGCCAAGTTCCTTGATGGCTTCCTGGGAGGCCACGGGCCCGCCGGGAACCGTTTGTTGGGCGCCGGAGACAAGTGTGTGGATGTCGGTGCCGCCCCAGTTCTGGATGACGCCGGTGATGATCAGGACCACGGCCGCGATGATGCTCAGCGGCAGCAGGATCCGGAACGTGCCCCGGGTCAGGTCCACCCAAAAGTTCCCCACATTGGCGGTTTCGGAGCGGACAAGACCGCGGATCAGGGCGACCACCACGGCCAGGCCGACGGCGGCGGACAGGAAGTTCTGCACGGCCAGCAAGCCCATCTGGGCACCAAAACCAAGCGTGGTTTCCGGTACGTACGTCTGCCAGTTCGTGTTGGTCACGAACGACACCGCGGTGTTGATGGCGACCCACGGGTCCACCGCGCCCAGTCCCTGGCTGAACGGCAGCACGCCCTGGAGCAGAAGCCCCGCAAAGACCACCAGGATGGACGCGACACTGAAGACCATCAGTGAGCGGACGTACACCTTCCAGTGCTGGTCCGCCTGGGCGTCGATGCCGGAAAGCTTGTACAGGCCCCGCTCCGCGGCAAGGTGCTTGCGGCTGGTGAAGGTGGCCGCAAGGTAGCGGCCCATGGGCTGGTGGACGGCGCCCAGCACCACTATCAGCACCACCATCTGGGTGATGAAGGAGAAAAGATTAAGCTCCATGGCGGCCGGTCACCACTTCTCGGGGCGGATGAGGGCCGCGAACAGGTAGACCAGCAGGGCCAGTCCCACCAGCCCCAAAATTAACCACGTAACGATTGCCACGACGAACCTGCTTTCACAAACTGTGCGTTGATGTCTTGTTCCATCGCACACCCGTGCAGCGTCCGCGGCCGCCGTTTTTACGGGTTCTTAACGCACGGCGGCAGCTTCTTGACGGCTTCCTGACAGGCCCCGGGCAGGGCGGCGGCCAGGGTCCATGGCAGGGTACTGTCAGGGCCCCCTCCGGCGCCGGCGCTACGCCGAAAATCCGCCGTCGGCCTTGATCAGCTGCCCGCTGACCCAGCGCCCGCCGGGCGACAGCAGGAACGCGGCAGTGGGGGCCACATCCGCGGGGGTCCCGAGCCGGCCGCCCGGTTGCATGGCCGTCAATCCGCTGCGGGTTGCGTCGTCCATCCAGCCCGTGTCCACGGGTCCCGGGTTGAGCACGTTGGCGCTGATGCCGGATCCGCCCAGCTCCCTGGCGGCGGCAATCACCATCCTGTCGAGGGCGCCCTTGGACGCGCCGTACGGGAGGTTGAACGCGGTATGATCGCTGGTCAGCGCCACGATTGCGCCGCCGGCGGGCGTGATTTGCCGGGCAAAGGCGGCCATCAGCTGCCAGCTGGCGCGGGAGTTGACGGCAAAGTGCCGGTCGAAGCTTTCCAGGGTGGTGTCCAGGATGCCGGAGTCCACGGATTCGCAGTGCGAGAGCACCATGCCCCGCAGCGGCCCGGCCTCCTCGGCGATCCTGGCCATGAGCCGCTCGACGGCGGTCGGGTCGGCGAGGTCCGCCGGCAGCGCCCACACCCGGGCGCCGGCGGACTCGAGCTCGGCGGTCAGGGCGCGGACGTCATCGGGTTGCACGCCCCAGGGCATGCGCGCGTCATAGGCTTCCCAATAGTTCAGCACCAGGTCCCAGCCGTCGGCGGCGAGAGCGCGGGCAATGCCGGCGCCGATGCCCGCGGTACGGCCCACTCCGGTGACTAGTGCAATTTTTTGTTCCATCGCACCAGCCTATGTGCGATGCGCCGCCCGCAGCTTCCGCCCCCGACTTCCGCCCGCGGCAAACGCTTTGGGGGTAGCGTGGAAGTGGCCCACCGGCCCGCATTCACCTACATCACGCGCATTCCTCGAAAGGCCGTCATGACTCCCACACTGCCCACCCCCAAGCCGGCATTTGTTCCGGGCCGGGTGACCAAGCCGGCCACCCCTGCGGCGAAGCCTGCCGGAAAACCTGCCGCCAAGGGGAAAGCCGCCAAGGGCGCTCCCGCCAAGCCGGCGGCCAACACGGCATCCATTAGCGCGGCGATCCGGGAGGCGGCGGACGCGGCGAAGAAGCGCGTGCTGGCCATTACCAATGCCCGCGTGGTGCCGGTGGAGGGCGCACCCTTTGACGGCACCGTGTTGGTGGAGGGAGGGAAGATCCTGGCCCTGGGCGCATCCGTGCAGGTTCCCGCCGGCGCCGACGTCCTTGATGCCAAGGGCCAGTGGCTGCTGCCCGGCTTCATTGACGCACACGTGCATTTGGGCATGCACCCCGAGGGCGAGGTGGGTTCCACGAGTGACGTGAATGAAATGACGGACCCGGTCATGGCGGGGGTGCGCGCCATTGACGCCGTGGATCCCTTCGATCCCGGCTTCGACGACGCCCTCTCGGGTGGCATCACGGCCGTCAACGTCAATCCGGGCTCGGGGAATCCGATCGGCGGGCTGGCGGTGGCTTTGCACACGCACGGGCGCCGCGTCGATGAGATGGTGCTGCGCTCCCCCAGCGGGCTGAAGTCGGCGTTGGGTGAGAACCCCAAGAATATTTATGGCGAGAAGAAGCAGACGCCCTCCACCCGGTTGGGCACGGCGCTGGTGATTCGCAAGGCGTTCATGGACGCGCAAAACTGGCTGGCCGGGCCGGAACCACGCCCGCGCAACGCCCACCTGGAGGCGCTGGCCATGGTGCTCAAGCGCGAAATCCCGTGGCGCCAGCACTGCCACCGGGCCGACGACGTCGCCACGGCCATCCGTCTGGCGGATGAATTTGGCTATGACCTGGTCATTGACCACGGCACCGAGGCGCACGTGATTGGCGATGTCCTGGCTGCGCGCGGCACCCCGGTGTTGATCGGGCCGCTGTTCACCACCAAGTCAAAGCCCGAGTTGCGGGCCCGCTCGCTGGCCAACCCGGGCAAGCTGGCCGCGGCCGGCGTCGAAATTTCCATCATTACCGACCACCCGGTGGTGCCCATCAACTTCCTGGTCCACCAGGCCACGTTCGCGGTCCGCGAGGGCCTGGACCGTGACACCGCACTGCGCGCCATCACCATCAACCCGGCCAAGGTGCTGGGTCTGGCGGAGCGGATCGGCTCGCTGAAGGTGGGCAAGGACGCGGACCTGGTGCTGTGGAGCGGCGATCCACTTGATGTCATGCAGCGGGCCCTGAAGGTGTTCATTGGCGGCAAGCCCGTTTACACGTACGACGTCGACACCCGGACGGGCGCCGCCGCCTCACGCGTGTAATTTCCCCACCTCCACGGACAAACGCCGTATCACTTTTGGCGCTCTTTTTGGGAACGCTTGTGCAATTTAGTGCACACGCATTCCCGAAAAATGGGCCAAAAGTGATACGGCGTTTGTGGGCAGGATTACTGGGCCGGAAGCTGCAGTACCTGGCCGGTGAAGATCAGGTCGGGGTGGATGACCGTGTCGAGGTTGGCTGCGTACAGCGTCTCCCAGCCACCGGTGATGCCCAGCTTCTGGGCGATCCCGCTCAACGTGTCGCCGGAGGCGATCGTGTAGGTCTTTCCGCTCACGGCAACGGCGGCCGGGGTTGCTGCAACGGGAGCTGCCTCAACAACGGGAGCCTGCTCGACGGGTGCCGCCTGGACGGGGGCTGCCTCAACGGGAGCCTGCTCGACCGGGGCTGCCTGGACAGGAGCCGCCTGCACGGGGGCCGCAGCTACGGGAGCGACCTCCGAAGACTGTGCGGCAACGGGTGCTGCCGCGGCCGGGGTGTAGGCGGTTCCGCCGCCACCGCTGAGGCCAAGCTGAGCCGAGCAGGAGGGCCATGCGCCCCATCCCTGGCCGGCCTGGACACGCTCGGCAACGGCGATTTGCTGTGCACGTGAAGCGTTCTCGGGGGCGCCGGTGCCGCCGTAGGCTGCCCAGGTGCTGGGGGTGAACTGCAGCCCACCGGAGAATCCGTTGCCGGTATTAATGGCCCAGTTGCCGCCGCTTTCACACTGTGCGAGCTGGTCCCAGGTACTGCCGTCGGCCGCATTGGCCCCGGTCCCGGCGACGGCGAGGCCGGCTCCGGCGATGGCTGCAACAGCCAGGACACGACCGATATTGCGCGTAATTTTATTGTTCTTCATGGGTTCATGCTCCGAAGAGGCCACCTGCGCTCCGCCCGTCCCCGGACATCTTTGCACCACCGTCCAACCTGCTGATGTGGAGGTTATTTTCCGCGGCCTGACCTAATGACGGTGTGCGGTGTGAACAGGCCCGGGCATTCGTGGCCTACCAGATGGTCCGGCCGTCCCCTTGGGGTACTTCAACGGTAGGGCACCCACAGAACTTAATCAAATTGATACTTAAATCAGGATTTTGTTATCTTTTCGACACAGTTTTCGGAAATTCATGGTGTAAGCACCGTGGCTTAATTCGGGATTCTTGGCCTCGGCGCCCCGATTTGGCCGATTTTTGCCCGCCTGCGACCCTGCATCTTTTTTAGTCGTCTTTTATTCGCCGGCTTCCGCCCCGGCTTCTTCACCGGATTCCGCCGGCTTCCGCCCGCCGCACCCATCGGGAGCCCGGCCCCTCGGCTGCGGCTTCGTCGCCCGGATTGAACAAGGTGCACTTCCCCAGGGACAGGCAGCCACATCCGATGCAGCTGTCCAGGGACTCCTGCAGGACCTCAAGCTGTCGAATCCGCCGAGCCACCAACTCGGACCAGCCCGTACTCAGGCGGGTCCAGTCGCGCTGGGACGGCGCCCTGTCCGCCGGCAGTTCCGCCAGTGCGTTGGCGATTTCGGCGAGGGTCAGGCCCACCCGCTGCCCGGCCGCCACGAGGGCCAGGCGGCGCAGCACGTGCCGTGGGAAAAGCCTCTTGTTGCCGGCGGTGCGTTGGGAGCGGATCAGTCCGCGTTCCTCGTAGTACCGCACGGTGGGCACGGAAACACCGGCCCGCCGGGCCAGTTCGCCAATGGTGAGCAGCTCGTTCGGGGCAATGTGGGCCATGCCGCCAGCCTGCCACGCCTCCGCGGTTGACCTCAAGTTAGCTTGAGCTGTTTCACTGGAGCACACCACTCACCGGGCACCACCCCAAGGAGCTTCCATGACCGCCGCACAGTTGTCCCGCAGGACCCGATCCGAAGCGCCGACCCAGCTTGCACCAACCCCGGCCGCCGCGGCCTCCGGCGCCAATCGGGGCCATGAAAACGTGCCCGCCCACCCCACGCAACGGGAGCGCCGTCGTCGTCGGCAATCCCCGGACCGCCCGCTTCCGCACGAATCGATGTCGCTGCTCTGGGCCGGTCATCTCACCGGCCCGCGCTAAGCTCTCCACCAACCAGCCAAAAGGAATTCCATGACCATCTGGACGTGCGCCACGTGCGCGATCGAACACCCAGACACCCCCACACCGCCGCAGATCTGCGAAATATGCGCCGACGAACGCCAATTCATCCCGCCCGGCGGGCAGCGCTGGACCACCCGCGACGAACTCGCCGGCCAGGGCTTACGCACCGTCGTGACCGAGCTGGAGTCGGGGCTGCACGCCGTGGAAACGGTTCCCGAGCTGGGCATCGGCCAACGCGGCCTGCTCCTCCAGACAAACCACGGAAACGTGTTGTGGGAGCCGCCGGGATTCATTGACGACGACGGCGTGGCGAAGGTGCGCGCGCTGGGCGGCATCGCGGCGGTCACCGCCAGCCACCCCCACCTGACGGGATCCTCGATCCAATGGAGCCACGCGTTTGGCCGGGTGCCCGTGTACGTGGCGGCGGCAGACCAGCAATGGATTCGCCGGCCGGACCCCGTCATCCGGCTTTGGCAGGACCGGCAGGAATTGTTGCCGGGCGTGCCCGTGTACCAGTGCGGCGGGCACTTCGCGGGCAGCAGCGTGCTGCACTGGCCGGCGGGTGCGGGCGGCCGGGGCGCCCTGCTCACGGGCGACACGATCGCCGTTGGGGGTGACCGGACGTCGGTCAACGCCATGCGCAGCTACGTCAACAACATTCCGCTGCCCAAAAAGGCCATCCTGCGCATCCTGGACGTCACGGAACCGCTGCCCTTCGAGAGGATCTACGGCGCCTTCCGCATCCTCGACGCCGGCGCCAAGGAGATCACCGCCCGCTCGCTTCGGCGGTACATGGACTGGCTGGACGGCACGCCGGAGGAATAGCGGCAAGAGGCCCGTCATCTTGGGCGCGCGCGGCCACGGCTGTGCCATGATGTGATCCATAACATAAGCCCGGCGCCGCGCTCCTTCCCCACGGGGTGCGGCGCCGCCCATCCTAAGGATCCAGCCCATGCCTTCGCCCTGGCGCCGCTATCTGCGTTTAAGCGCGGCCACCGCTTCCCTTGCCATCGCCGCCGCACTGTTGTGCCCGGTTTCCCCCGCCGGGGCACAGCAGGCGCAGGCGCTGCCCGCCGCGGC
The DNA here is from genome assembly GCF_001281315.1 of Arthrobacter sp. ERGS1:01. NCBI lineage: Bacteria > Bacillati > Actinomycetota > Actinomycetes > Micrococcales > Micrococcaceae > Arthrobacter > Arthrobacter sp. ERGS1:01. The sequence goes on from NZ_CP012479.1 coordinate 3,373,875, forward strand.
AAGCATTGGTGCCGGCGCCGAACCGGCCGCGGCCGTGCTGGCAAGGCTGGCCGGCGCCGACGCCGCCAAGTTTGACCTGGCCCTCATGGCTAAGGACAACAGCCAGGACACGTACAAGGTCACCGCGTCCGGCGGCCGGGTGAGCATCACCGGTTCCACCCCGGCCACCATCCTGGCCGGCTTCAACGCCTACGTGGGCCAGGTGCTGCACCAGTCCACGTCCTGGAACGGCAGCTCGCTGAAGCTGCCGGCAACCCTGCCGGCCACAGCCCCCATCCAGGCCACGGCGAATGTGGCGCACCGCTTCGTCAACAACGACGTCGAGGACGGCTACACGGGTGCGTACCGTTCCCTGGAGCAGTGGAAGGACATGATTGACACGTTCGCCCTGCACGGCTTGAACGAGGTCTTCATGCCCGTGGGTACCGAGGCCGTCTACCTGGACGTGCTCAAGCAGTTTGGCTACACCCAGTCCGAGATTCTGGCCTGGACCCCACAATCCGCGCACCAGCCGTGGTGGCTGCTGCAAAACATGTCCGGCGATCCCCACCCCATCACCATGAACACCGTCAACGAGCGGGCAAAGCTTGGCCGCGACATTGCCGACTACCTGCGCTCCCTCGGCATGGTCCCGGTGCTCCCTGGTTACTTTGGCACCGTCCCGGCCGGCTTCAAGGACAAGAACCCGGGAGCCGCCGTCGTACCGCAGGGCGGCTGGGTGGGCGGCTACACCCGCCCAGACTGGCTGGATCCGAACAACGCGCTCTACCCGCAGCTCGCCAAGGCGTTCTACGACGCGTCCACGGCCCGGCTGGGCGCCTCCTCGATGTACAAGATGGACCTGCTCCACGAAGGTGGCACGGCCGGATCCGTCAACGTTTCCCAGGCCACGAAGTCCGTGGAAAATGCGCTGCAAACCGCCCACAAGGACGCCCTCTGGGTGCTTTTGGGCTGGCAGAGCAACCCGCCGCAGGCAGTCGTGGCGGCCGCCAACCCGGCCACCACGTTCATCGTTGACGGGCTCTCGGACCGTTATACGGGCCAAAACCGCGAGGCCACCTGGAAGGGCATCCCGTACGCCTTTGGCACCATCTGGAACTTTGGCGGCCACACCACCATGGGCTCGCAGATCTCCGTGCAGAACCAGCGCTACTACGAATGGCTGAACAAGCCCGGCAGCGCCATGAAGGGCCTGGCCATCATCCCCGAGGGCGGAGACAACAACCCCGCCGCCTTTGACTTCTTCGCCGGACTGGCCTGGCGCAACGCCCCGGCCAACCTGACCAATTGGTTTGCCGACTTTGCCCAGCGCCGCTATGGGGTGGCCGATCCCAACGCGGCCGCCGCCTGGGACGTGCTGCGGCAAACCGCCTACGATCTGCCCAGCGACGACGGCTGGAGCGAGGCCGCCGACGGCCTGTTCGGCGCCCAACCGTCGCTGACCGTCAAGACGGCCGCGGCCTGGTCGCCGCAGGAGCAGCGCTACGACATGGACACGTTCGCCGCCGCGCTGCCCAAGCTGCTGGCCGCGAGCGCCGCCGTCAAAGCCACCGAGACGTACAAGTACGACCTCATGGACGTCTCCCGGCAGGTGCTCTCCAACCTCTCCCGGACCATGCTGCCGAAGATCAAGGCCGCATACGACGCCGGTGACACCGAAAGTTTTGCGAGCCTGCGCACCATGTGGCTGGACACCATGGACCTGATGGACAAGATCGCCGGCACCAATTCCTCCCAGCTGCTGGGCAATTGGCTCAAGCAGGCGGCGGATTCGACCACCGTCGCCGCGGACAAGGCGGCCCTGGAGGCGGACCAGCGCTCCATCATCACCCTGTGGTCACCCACGTTGTCCGACCTCAACGACTACGCCAACCGCGAGTGGAACGGCCTGGTGGGCGGCTACTACAAGGCCCGCTGGAGCGCGTACTTTGATTCGCTCGAGCAAAAGATGGCCGGCACCGGGCCGGGCACCGCCCCCAACTGGGGTGCCATGGGGGCCGCGTTCGTCAACGGCACCGCCGGTTATGAACCCGCCGGCGGCTACCCGACCACGGCCAGCGGTGACATCAACGCCCTGGCAGGGACCGCCGTCGCCCGTTACACCGAGGCCACGGCCTTCACGCCCAAGCCGCAGCCGCTGCCGGCCCCTCCAGGCAACGGCGTGACGTACCTGTCCGAGCTGCCGTTCGTCTCCGACGAGCACGACGAGACGCTGGGCGCCACGGGCCGCAACACCGCCATTGGCGACGCCGGCACCAAGGTTCGCGACAAGATCACCCTCGACGGCGTGGAGTACGCGAAGGGGCTCGGCGTGAACTCGCCGTCCACGATCGTGTTCAATCTGGCCGGGCAGTGCACCAGCTTCACGGCCGTGGCCGGCATTGACGCCACGATGGATAAGCCGGGCAAGGCCCCGAACGTGATTTTCAATGTGCTCGGCGACGGCAAGACGCTGTACACCTCGGGCGCCTTCACCGCGGGCACGGGTACGGTGGCGCAAAAGCCGCTGGCCGTGTCGGTGGACGTGACGGGCGTGGACCTGCTGACCCTGAACGTGGATCCGAACGGCGTGAACTGGTTTGACCGCGCCGACTGGGCCGATGCCCGGGTGGGCTGTGGCGGCGACGAGCCCGCGCCGGCCGCACCGGGTGACGGCGTGACCCAGTTGTCGCAGCTGCCGTTCCTGCACACCGACTACCTGCCGGAGTTCGGCGAGATTGCCCGCGACACCGAAATTGGCGACGCCGCCACTCGGGTCCGCAACCCCATCAACGTGGGCGGCACCAGCTATGCGACAGGCCTCGGGGTGCAGGCACCCACCACGATCGACTTCAATGTGAGCGCCCGCTGTACCGTTTTCCAGGCCATGGTGGGCATTGACGCCACCATGGATCAGCCCGGCAAGACCCCGTCCGTGACGTTCATTGTGCTGGGCGATGGAAAGGAACTGTACAACAGCGGCGAGCTCACCGGCGGCGCACCCACGCCGGTCTCGGTCCCGCTGACGGGCGTGAAGACACTCACCCTGAAGGTGTCCGAGGGCGACGTCAACTGGTTCGACCGCGCCGACTGGGCCAACGCCCGCGTCACCTGCGCCGACCCCGTCGTTGCTCCCACGGAGACGGCGACACCCACCGAAACGGCGACGCCGAGCCCGTCTGCAACCGCCGGACCCACGGCAACGGTCACGGCCAGCGCGAGCGCATCGCCGACAGCCACGGCTACGGAAACCTCGGCTCCCGTCCAGACCACGGCAACGGCAACGGCAAGCGCCGGCGGCGAAAAGAGCGCAGCCGCCTCGAGCACAAGCCCGGCGAGCAGCCCCACCACAACGCCTTCGGCCGGCGGGCTGGCAAGCACCGGCCCCTCGGGCCTGGCCCCGATCATGGCGTTGGGCGTATTGGTCCTGGCGGGAGGGCTGGCACTGACGGCGAACCGGCGTCGTTCCCGCCACAACTAACCACCCCAAACGCCGTATCACTTTTGGCAGGTTTTTCCCCAACGCTTGTGCACCCATTGCACAAGCGTTGAGGGAAAAGGCACCAAAAGTGATACGGCGTCTTAGCGGGCGGCGGGGCTAGAGCGAGTTGAGGGCCTGTTCCAGATCGGCGATCAGGTCCGCGACGTCCTCGATGCCCACCGAGAGCCGGATCAGGTTCTCCGGCACGGCCAGCTCGGTGCCCTTGACGGAGGCGTGCGTCATCTCGGACGGGTAGTTCATGAGCGATTCAATGCCGCCCAGCGACTCGGCCAGCGTGAACAGGTGCGTGGATTCGGCCACCTTGCGCGCTGCAGCCTCCCCGCCCTTGAACTGCACGGAGATCATGCCGCCAAATCCGCGCATTTGGCGGGCGGCCAGCTCGTGCCCGGGGTGCTCCGGCAGGCCCGGGTACAGCACGCGCTCCACCTCGGGCCGGGTCAGCAGCCATTCGGCGATCTGCTGGGCGTTGGAGGAGTGGCGGTCCATGCGCACGCCCAGGGTCTTGAGCCCACGCGTGGTCAGCCAGGCCTCCATCGGTGCGGACACGGCGCCCACGGCGAACTGCACGAAGCCGATCTTTTCGGCCGCGGTGGGATCGGAGAGCACAATGGCCCCACCCGAGGCGTCCGAATGCCCGCCAATGTACTTGGTGGTCGAGTGGACCACGATGTCCGCGCCCAGGGCCAGCGGGTTCTGCAGGTACGGCGAGGCGAAGGTGTTGTCCACCACGAGCAGGGCGCCGACGGCGTGGGCCACCTCGGCGATCGCGGCAATGTCGGTGATCTTCATCATCGGGTTCGACGGCGTCTCCACCCAGATCATCTTCGTCGCCCCGCCGGGGCCGCCGGCCGTGACGGCGGCAGCCAGCACACCGGCGTCGGACATGTCCACGGCGGCGTTGCTGATGCCCCACACGGACAGCACCCGGTTGATGAGCCGGTAGGTGCCGCCGTAGACGTCGTTGCCCATGACGATGTGATCGCCGGGCACCAGGAGGGCGCGGATCAGGGCGTCCTCGGCGGCGAGCCCGGAGGAGAAGCTGAACGCGAAGTCCCCGCCTTCGAGCGCGGCGAGCTGGGCCTGCAGCGAATCGCGGGTGGGGTTGGTGCCGCGCCCGTATTCGTAGCCGTTGCGCAGCTTGCCGATCCCGTCCTGGGCGAACGTGGTGGTTTGGTACAGCGGCGGAATCACGGAGCCCGTGGTGGGGTCCGGGGTCTGCCCGGCGTGGACGGCGCGGGTGTTGAAGCCTTCAGTCATGGTGTCTCCTAAAAAATCGGTCGGAACGCTAGTCGTTGAGGTAGGTCAGCAGGTCGTGGCGGGTCAGGACTCCCACGGGGGCGCCCACGAACGTCACCATGAGCGCATCGACGTCCTGCAGTTTGGCGCGGGCGGCGGAAATCGGTTCCAGCGAGCCGATGATGGGCAGGATGGCCTGCATGTGTTCGGTGATCTTGTCGGTCAGTTTCGCCTCGCCGCGGAACAGCTTGCCGGTCAGCGTGCGTTCATCGACCGAGCCGATCACCTCGCCCATCACCACGGGCGGCTCCTGCGTGAGCACGGGAATCTGGGACACGCCGTATTCGCTCATCAGGTTGATGACGTCGCGGACAGTCTCGTTGGGGTGGATGTGCACCAGGTCCGGCAGCTTCCCGGTCTTGGCGGACAGCACGTCGCCAATGGCCGGTTCGTCGGTGACCTTCAAGAAACCGTACGACTGCATCCACTTGTCGTTGAAGATCTTCCCCAAATACCCGCGCCCGCTGTCCGGCAGGAGAACGACGACGACGGCCTCCGGTCCCAGCCCCCTGGCCGCTTCCAGCGCGGCCACCACGGCCATGCCGGAGGAGCCGCCCACCAGCAGGCCCTCCTCGCGGGCCAGCCGCCGGGTCATCGCGAAGGAGTCGTTGTCCGAGACGGCAATGATCCTGTGCGGCACGGCCGGGTCGTAGGAGCTGGGCCAGATGTCCTCTCCCACGCCTTCCACCAGGTAGGGACGCCCGGTGCCCCCGGAGTACACGGAGCCCTCGGGGTCGGCGCCGATGATCTGCACCTCGCCCGCGGGGCGGTCCGCGGAAACCTCACGCAGGAACCGGCCGGTGCCGGTGATGGTGCCGCCCGTGCCCACGCCGGCCACGAAGTGCGTCACCGTGCCGTCGGTATCCCGCCAAATTTCCGGGCCCGTGGTCTCGTAGTGGCTGAGCGGACCGTTTTGGTTGGAGAACTGGTCCGGCTTGTAGGCGCCAGGGATTTCCGTGACGAGCCGGTCGGAGACGCCGTAGTAGGACTGCGGGCTGTCCGCGGCGACCGCCGTCGGCGTCACCACCACCTCGGCGCCGTACGCCTCCAGGACGGCGCGCTTGTCCTCGCCCACCTTGTCCGGGACCACGAACACGCAGTTGTAGCCGCGTTGCTGGGCCACCATGGCCATGGCGACGCCGGTGTTGCCGCTGGTGGGTTCCACCACCGTGCCGCCCGGGAGGATTTTGCCCTCCTTCGCGGCCTCGTCAAGCATCTTGACGGCGATGCGGTCCTTCGCGGAGCCGCCCGGATTCATGTACTCAAGCTTCACCAGGACGGTGGCCCGGATCCCTTCGGTCACCTTGTTCAATTTCACCAGCGGGGTGTTGCCAATGAGGTCAAGGATGGAGTTCGCATACTTCATACGTCCAAACGTAACCCCCGCAGCGGGCGCAGGCCACCGGAGGTTACCGTTTGGGGCACCGTGGCGTGCGGAGCCCGGCTGGTAGCCTCAAATCATGACACCCGAGGAGCTCGAAACCCTGACGCTTTTGCGCCGGGCCCGGGACATGATCGACAGGGACTTCGCACTCCCCCTGGACGTGCCCACCATCGCCCAAAAGGCGTTCATGTCCGCCGCGCACTTTTCCCGCAAGTTCCGCGCCGCCTATGGCGAGACACCGTACAACTACCTCATGACCCGGCGCATCGAACGGGCCGCCGCACTGCTGCGCGCGGGCACCTCCGTGACCGACGCCTGCATGGCCGTGGGCGCCACCTCGCTGGGCTCCTTCAGTTCCCGGTTCACCGAGATCATGGGCGAAACCCCCAGCGCCTACCGGGCTCGGGAACACAGCGCCATCGAGGCCATGCCGCCGTGCTTCGTCAGGTTCGCCACCCGGCCGGCCCGCAACGGTCCCGGCAAGTCGAGCAGGAACGAAGAAGCCCCGGCACGCGACGCGCACTAGCGTTGATGCCATGACTATTTCACTGCAATACACGCATCTAACCGTGCACAACCCTGACGAGGCCATCGCCTTCTACCGCGACGCCCTGGGCCTCGAAGTCCAAAACGACGTCAGCAGCGGCGACTTCCGCTGGGTCACCATGGGCACCAGCACCCAGCCGGGCCTGGGCATCGTCCTGTCCGAACCGCACGCCGGGCGCTCGCAGGAGGACGGCGACGACATGGCCCGCCTCCTCGCCAAGGGCATGCTGCCCATGCTCAACTTCAGCGCCTCGGATCTGGACGCCACCTTTGAGCAGGCGGTCGCCGCCGGCGCCGAGGTGCTGCAGGAACCCATCGCCCAGCCGTGGGGCCCGCGCGACTGCGCGTTCCGCGACCCGTCCGGCAACACGGTGCGCATCTCGCAGGGCTAGCATTCCCGCTTAACCCAGTCTGTGTTGCACTTATTGGACGAAAATCGCTTCGGAGAGCGCTATCCAGTCCAACAAGTGCAACACAGACGGGGCGTGGGCTGTTAGATCAGCGCGTCCGAGAGGTGGTTCGGCGTGCCGAAGCGGTGCGCCGTGATGCTGACGGCCTGCTCGTGCAGGAACGGCAGCATCTCGATGCGCCCGGCTTCCGTGACCTCACCGTGGTAGATGGCCAGGTCGGGGCGTCCGCTGGTTGCCTCGTAAACCGCGGAGGAATCCCCGCCGATGAGGCGGATGCGGCCGGCACCGAAGCGGCGGGCGGTGGCCAGCCAGTCGGCGTCGTTCTCCACGGTGACCGTGATGCGCAGGCTCACCAGCAGCGCCTGGACGGCGTTGGGAAGAACGACGGCGGTGGAGACTGCCGGGGTGGCCCCGGCCAGGATGCCTGCCGCGAGGACGCGCAGCAGCTTGGCGACGGATTCGCCCTCGGCCAGGCGCACCAGCGGGTTCAGCGGCAGGTAGCGGAACACGTTGCGCTCCGCGGACAGGGCCGAGACGTCCTTGGCCGTGCCGAATTCATCGGCCCATGCGGCGGCATCGGAATGCAGCGAACGGGTCAGGAACGCGGTGTCATCGGCGGAGAGCTCCGCGGCGGCCGCGAGCATCTTGCGCGCGGCGTCACCCAGGGTTGCCGTGGCCGAAGACGCCGCGGTCTCCCAGGAGCCCAGGCCCACCAGGTAGTTGGGGCCGCCGGCCTTGGTGCCGGCGCCAACGGCCGACTTCTTCCAGCCACCGAAGGGCTGGCGCTGCACGATGGCACCGGTGATGCTGCGGTTGACGTACAGGTTTCCGGCCTGCACGGTGTCCAGCCACAGGCCGATCTCCGCCGAGTCCAGGGAGTGCAGGCCGGAGGTCAAACCGTAGTCGATCCGGTTGACCATCGAGATGGCCTCTTCGAGGGTTTCCGCGGCCATGACGCCCAGGACGGGGCCGAAGAACTCGGTCAGGTGGAAGGTGGAGCCGGCCGCGACGCCGGTGCGCACGCCCGGGGACCAGAGGCGCCCGGTTTCGTCGAGCTGCTTGGGCTCGATTGCCCAGCTCTCGCCGGCGTCGAGGGTGGTCAGGGCGGCGTGGAGCTTGCCGGCGGCCGGTTCGATGATCGGCCCCATCTGGGTGGTGGCGGTCTCCGGGTAGCCCACGAACAGGCTGGAGGCTGCGTCGATCAGCTGGTTGCGGAAGCGTGCCGACTTGGCCACGGAACCGACCATGATGACCAGGGATGCGGCGGAGCACTTCTGGCCGGCGTGGCCAAAGGCGGACTGGACCACGTCGCGGGCGGCCAGGTCGAGGTCGGCGCTGGGCGTGACGATGATGGCGTTCTTGCCGGACGTCTCGGCCAGCAGAGGCAGATCAGAACGGAAGCTGCGGAACAGTTCGGCGGTCTCGTAGCCGCCGGTCAGGATCACGCGGTCAACGCTGGGGTGCGCCACCAGGGCGGTGCCGAGCTCGTTCTCGCCGAGCTGGACCAACGCCAGCACATCGCGGGGCACGCCCGCGTCCCACAGGGCCTGGACCATGAGGGAGCCGCTGCGCTGGGCCTGGGGTGCCGGCTTGATGACGACGGCGGAGCCCGCGGCGAGTGCCGACAGCGTGGAGCCTGCCGGGATGGCTACGGGGAAGTTCCACGGCGGGGTCACGACCGTGAGCTTGGCGGGGACGAACGTGGCGCCGTCGACGGTGTCCAGGTCCTTGGCGCGCTCGGCGTAGTAGTGGGCGAAGTCCACGGCCTCGCTGATTTCGGGGTCGGACTGGTCAAGCGTCTTGCCGGTCTCGGAGGCCATGACCTCCATGAGCTCGGCGCGGCGGGATTCGAGCACATCGCCGGCGCGGTGCAGCACGGCGGCACGCTCGGCGCCGGTCATGGCGCCCCATGCGGCAGCGGATTCGACGGCGGTGTCCACGATCCGGTTCAGCTCGGACAGCTCGGTGACGGTGGTGGCGGCGACGATGTCGTTGGCCAGGGTGGAGCCGGGGATGCGGGCCAGGATGTCCTTGCCCCAGACGCGGTTGGTGGCCAGCGCCGGGTCCGTGTCGGGGGTGTTGGCGAAGGAGTCGCGGGGTGCCGCGGCGGCCGGGACGTTGCGGTCCTGGGTGCGGTTGGTGCCGGGCACCTCGATGTCCAGGGCGTGGAGGGAGGCCAGGAAGCGGTTCGTCTCGCGCTCGAACAGGGCCTCGTTCTCGGAGAGCTCGAAGACGGCGGACATGAAGTTGTCCTGGCTGGCGCCCTCTTCCAGGCGGCGGATCAGGTAGGCGATCGCGACGTCGAACTCTCCGGGGTGCACCACGGGTGTGTAGAGCAGTAGCGAGCCGACGTCCTTGCGGACGGCCTCTGCCTGGCCGGTGGCCATGCCCAGCAGCATCTCGAATTCCAGCTGGCCGGACGTGGCGCTGATGCCGCGCTGCTTGGCCAGCAGCCAGGCGTGGGCCACGTCGAAGAGGTTGTGGCCGGCCACGCCGATGTTCACGGCGTCGATGTGCTCGGGGGTCAGCGCGTAGTTGATGATGCGCTTGTAGTTGGTGTCCGAGTCCTGCTTGGTGCCCCAGGTGGCCAGCGGCCAGCCGAAGACGGAGGCCTGGACCTGTTCCATGGGCAGGTTGGCGCCCTTGACGATGCGGACCTTCACAGCTGCGCCGCCGTCGGCACGGCGGGCGGCGGCCCATTCCTGGAGGTCGATCATGGCGGCGAGGGTGTCCGGCAGGTAGGCCTGGAGCACGATGCCGGCTTCAAGGTGCTTGAACTCGGGCTTTTCCAGGATGCGCTTAAACACGGCAAGCGTCATGGTCAGGTCCTTGTACTCCTCCATGTCCAGGTTGATGAACTTGGCCTTGGGGAAGGAGTTGGCCAGCGTGTAGAGCGGGGTGAGCTTCTCCACGATGTGGTCGACGGCGTCGTCGAAGGCCCACGGCGAGTGGGGGGCCACGGTGGAGGATTCCTTGATGGAGACGTAGTCGACGTCGTCGCGGGCCAGCAGGCGCAGCGTGCCTTCCAGGCGGCGGGCGGCCTCGTGCTCGCCCAGGACGGCCTCGCCGAGGAGGTTGACGTTCAAATCGGCGCCGCCCTGGCGGATCTTGGCGATGGCCGGGCCCAGCTTGGCGTCGGTGGCGTCCACGATCAGGTGGCCCACCATCTCACGGAGCACCTTGCGGGCAATGGGGATCACGATCTGCGGCAGCACGGGGGCCATGACACCGCCCAGGCGGACGGCTCCGCGCATGTACCAGGGCAGGAATGCCGGCACCTTGGGGGCCAGTGCGGCCAGGTTGCGGCCGGCCACGGCCAGGTCCTCGGGGCGGATGACGCCGTCGACGAATCCCACGGTGAAGTCCAGACCGTTGGGGTCCTTCAGGACGCCGGCCAGGCGCTGGGCGGACACATCGGCGGGGAACTTGGCGGCTTCGGTGAGCCAGTGCCGGACGAGGGCGATGGTTTCGTCGGCAAGGTCATTGCCGGGGACCGGGATGGTGGCGGCGGTGGCCGCGGTGACGGAACTTGTCATGGTGATTGGTGCGTTCTTTTCTACTGGATGGAAGCCCTGATGCTGGGTGCCGGCCACCGCGTCCCCAACGGCGCGGATTCAGCGTTCTCATCACCAGTATGAGACCAATGTTCAATAAGTAAAAGTGGTGATTTATGATGAATATCAGTCACTATTCCTTAACTGTCGGGAGATGCCCGTGCTGGACGTAAAACGCCTGCGGCTGCTGCGCGAATTGCACATCCGCGGAACGCTGGCCGACGTGGCCCTGGCCCTGCAATACAGCCCCTCCGCCGTGTCCCAACAGCTGGCCCTGCTGGAGAAGGAGGCGGGCGTGAAATTGATGCGCAAAGTGGGCCGGCGCGTCCAGCTCACCCCGCAGGCGGAAATCCTGGTGGCGCACACGGCGGAAATCCTGGAGACGCTGGAGCGGGCCGAGGCCGACATGAACGCGTCCTTGACCACGGTGGCCGGAACGGTGAAACTGGCGGTGTTCCAATCCGCGGCCCTGGCCCTGCTGCCGGAGATGCTCACGGCCATGGCCGAAACCTACCCCGACGTCAGGATTGAGATGGTGCAGCGGGAACCGGAGACGGCGCTTTACGAGACCTGGGCCCGCGACTTTGACCTGGTGGTGGCCGAACAATATCCGGGCCACGCCGCGCCACGGCATCCCGAACTGGACCGGGTGGTGCTGACCACCGACGCGATCCGGCTGGCGGTACCGTCCCACGACGTTGCCGGCGGCCTGGCCAGGCTGCATGACGGGCCCATCACCGACATTGCGGACACGGCCGGGCTTCCCTGGGTCATGGAGCCGCGCGGCGCGGCGTCCCGGCACTGGGCCGAACAGGCGTGCCGGCAGGCCGGCTTTGAACCCGATGTCCGCTTTGAAACCGCCGACCTCCAGGCGCAGGTGCGGCTCATCGAATCCGGCAACGCGGTGGCACTGCTTCCGGATTTGATGTGGACCGGGCGGCCGCCGGCGCTCACGCTCATCGATTTGCCGGGGCTCCCCCGGCGTACTGTATTCACCTCGGCCCGGCGCGCCAGCCAGCGCCGCCCCGCCATCCTGGCGTGCCGGGAAATCCTGGAGCAGACTGCCCGCCGCATCTCACGCAACCCCGGTGAATCGTGAGGAAGCTTCTTGCCGCGGGGACGCCGTCGGCCGTCTTTGCGATTGGCCTGGTCCTGCTGTTCACGGGCCTGCTGAGCCGGGCGTCGGCCGAGGAACTGGCCGGGCGCACTATCCCCATCCTGTTGTTCGTGGCGGCCATGACCGTAGTGACGGAGCTGGCCGACAGTGCCGGGGTGTTCCGCTTTGTCACGGCGAAGCTGGCGGCCCGGGGCGCCCGCTCCGGCGCCACCCCGGGCACGGTGTCCGGCGGGCGGGTGATTGTGTTGTGGCTGATGGTGGTGGCGCTGGCGACCGTCAGTACCATCTTCCTGTCCCTGGACACCACGGCCGTGCTGGTCACGCCGGTGGTGGTCTCGCTGGCCAAACACGCCCGCATCCACCCGCTGCCGTTTGCCCTGACCACGGTGTGGCTGGCCAATACGGCGTCGCTGCTGTTGCCGGTGTCGAACCTGACCAACCTGCTGGCCCAGCATCAACTGGATGTGAGTCCGCTGGGATTTGCCGGGCTGTTGTGGGCGCCGGCACTGGTGGGCGTGGTGGTGCCGCTGGTGTTCTTGTTCGCGATTTTCCGCAAGGACTTCCGCGGCCGGTATGCGCCGCCGGCGCCGGAGCCCGTGGCCGACAAACCGTTGCTGGTCATCAGCGGCATCACCGTGGCCGCGCTGCTTCCGGCGCTGGTTTCCGGGGTCACCGTGGCCATTCCGGCAGGCATAGCCGCGGTCTTCCTGCTGCTCGTGTTCCTTATCCGGAAGCGCGGCGCCATCCGTCCCGGCATGCTTCCGGTTCAGCCGCTGCTGCTGACAGTGGGGTTGTTCCTGGTGGTCCAGACCCTGCACGACCACGGTTTGTCCGCGGCGCTGGGCACCTTCTCCGGAAGCGGCGACGGCTTCGTGGCCCTGTTGCAACTGGCCGGGGTGGGCGCGCTCAGTGCCAACGCCGTCAACAACCTGCCGGCATTCCTGGCGCTTGAACCGGCGGCCAACTCCCCCGTCCGGCTGGCGGCCCTGCTGATCGGGGTGAACCTAGGCCCGATCGTGACCCCCTGGGCGTCGCTGGCCACGCTGCTGTGGCACAGCCGGCTCAAGGCGATGGGCATCTCGGTCTCCTGGCGCGGCTATGCGCTGGCCGGCGCGGCGCTGCTGATCGTGGTGGTTCCGGGCGCGGTGCTGGCGTTGTGGCTGGCCGCGGGCATGCCCGGCTGATTGAAGGCACGACGCCGGCAGGGCGGGTTTAGCGCGCCAGCTCGGTAATCACGGGGCCCAGGAGGTTCTTGAGGGATCCCGGGTCCCGGCGTGTGACCTCACTCAGGAGTACCAGCTGCGGATTCACCCGGTGCAGCCAGATTCCTTCAACGGGCAGGATCCGCAGCTGCAGTTCGAAGGGCGCGGCCCTGTGGCCGCGTTCCTTTTCAACCGAGCGAACCAGCCGGTTGATGACGGGTCCTTCAGACTTGAAGTTGGCCTGGAAGTGCCGGCCGTAGCTGTCCCGGAAGGTGCTCGCTGCCTCCCCGGCTGCCTCCGCGTGGTCCGCCACGGCCTGTTGAAATGCCTGCGAGCGCCGCTCCAACACCGTGCCGTTGAGGGGCTGGTCCGTTCCCCAGTCCACGTGGTCCGCCAACAAGTCGGAGAACCAGAGTGCCCATTCCCCGGCGAGCAGGATGTCCAGCTCCGGACCTGTCACCGGAATATGTTCGGGGATGGACGGCCGGACCGGCGGGATGAAGAACGGTTTGGTGGCGGGCAAGCCCAGCGCGTCCCTGATGTAGAGCGCAGCGGTGAGGTGCCAGCTTGCGTCCTCGCCCATCTGCCAGCTTTCATGTCCGGCAATCTTCATCGTGTCCCCCTGGCCCGCAAGATGTTTGCTGTCACCCTACTGCCGCGCCGAGCTGTGCACCAGCAGTTCGTCCAGCCGGCAGTGGATGCCCGGTGCGTCGTCGTCGGCCATCAAACCAGGCCGGTCGCGCCCTGTTGGACCTTGCTGCCCTGGCGGAAGAGCTCGGCCAGGACCATCAGGACCAGCGCAACTCCGACTGGCCAGAAATTGAATTCCCACGAGTAGGCCACGGATGGCAGGCCCACCATGGTGTGGATGTCGGTCCACGCAATGGTTTCCCCCGCCTGGCCCCAGGCGGTGGCGCCGAGGACCTGCTCCGCGGCCATGGTGCCGCCGAAGATCTGGCAGCCCTGCCACACGAGTCCGCCGACCAGCACGACGCCGGCAACCTGCTGCACTCCCTTGGTCAGCCGGGGCGCAAAAAGGGTCTTGTTCATGACGGCGGTGCACAGTTTGATGATGACCAGTCCGGCAACCACGGCCAGCGCGGCCTGCGCGAGGACGGCACCGGTCAGCATGAGCCGGGCTTGCACATCAAGGCCGCTGACGCTGACGTTGGCCCACGCGAAGCCGCCGGATTCAACCGTGGCCAGGGGCGTCTGAATGGTCACGGTTTCCGGCAGCTTGGGCCAGAACTCCGCGACGGGCAGCCTCACCGTGACTGCCGCGTCCCAGAGGGTTTCCGCCGTGGCGACCAGTGCGCCCACCCCGCAGATGGCGACATAGAGCCAGGCGATGCGTCGCGTGAGCCGGACCATGGTGCCGCCCGCCACCGCGTCGGAATCCTTGGCCATGGTGCGGCCCGAGAACAGGATCAAGGCCACGACGGAAAGTACCACCAGCACAAGAAGCCATGACCACCACGTTGACAGCACCATTCAAATCCCCCATTTTAGGATTGCTCGACAATAACGATAGACGTGAAGTTAGCATGGCTCGCGAGCGACGGCCGGACCAGGACGGCTCATCGCATGGACGCTGCGTCAGCGCTGCCGAGGGTATGCAGGATCCGCTATTAGGATCTACCCATGACCGGTGCGGAAGTTGAGAGCGTGCGATTGGCGGCTTTTTCGGAACGTGGCTGGCCGGAATCGTCGACGGGTCTTTACCGCCGCGCAGGGGCGTGGGCTTGGTCTTTGGTGAGGGCTGGCTGGAATTGCGGCACCCAAAGGCGCTGAACCACCTGGTTTGCCTCATGGACGACTGGGACGACATGCCACAAACCCGCGACGTCATTTCCGGAAAGATCATTGCGGCGGCTCGCGAAGCGCTGGTCTATTGGTAGCCGGCTAAGGGCGGAAGATTTTTCGTGGGTAGGATTCGACGATGAAGATCTCGTACCGGCACTGGATTATGTTTCGAGGCCAGGCGCTCGGTCTGGTGTGGCAAAGCGATGATGGAACCGAAGCGGTCGAGGATGACACGGATAGTGTCCTGGTCGATCACGGGAAAATAGTATCCGTCCGCACCTTGGAAGAGTTTCCAGTCATCGCACACCGCTATGGCGTGGTCTTGGACGAGGACAACGCTGACGTCCAGAATTTGGATGGGCTGGAGCAATTGCTGGAGCTGCCAATCTCCGAGGAGACCTGCGCCCAAATACTAAACGCGTGGAACATGTTCAACGATATTGCCCGAAGTGTTGGGGCAACCCTGGACGACCGGTCCCCGGACCTGGACACGTGCTACGACAAGCTCTTCTCCGGCAACAACCTGGCAAGCGTGACGCCGGAAGGGCAACACTACAGTCCCTCTTTCAGCGAAAAGGAACGCGCCCTCATCACGGAAATCCTCAACCGGGGCCGAACGATTCTTGCGGCAAACATCTAAAGCCCGCCGGAGCCGGGGTTGGCCGGCAAACTTTGCCGTTCACGCCGTCGGCCGCCAGGCCACTCGGACGGTTACGGTGCCACACAAACAAGCGGCGTGGCCGCCACACGGCCCAGGGCAGCAGCCACTGCCGCTGTCAAAGGCACTCCGGCAAAAACAAATGCGTGCTCCGAGGTGAAAGGCAAAAGTGCTAGAAGGAGCAGCAGTGGGGTGAGTCCACTCACCCCTGCGATCACCACCACGTGGATCCATTGCCGGCGGACACGCACCAGGAGCAGGCCTGCCACGAGAATCGTGGCAGCTGACGGTATCCCGAACTCGATCGCCAGGCCGATGGGAGCGCCAATGACGGCCAGGCCGCCGTCGAAGCCGTCCCCGAAAGTGGGGTCGCTGACCATGAAAACCATGGCAGGGACTGGGAACACAACGACCCAGACCAGAGCCCCGATGGCGAATGCACCGATTCCGAACGTGACCTTGTGCCGCGGATTTCGTGGGTAGACGCGTCGCTGCCTGCGTTCGTGTGCGGCGAGCTGCGCCAGCGTTGGCTCGTTCCCCCATGTCATGACGTCATCCTAGACCTCCGTTGGGGTCAGTGTTCCGGCGAACTTTCGTTCCTGACCGTGGCAACCGAACCGACCAACTAAAGCGTCAAGGATCGCTTCGCTCCCGTTACGATTCCCAGCGGAGTTCGCCGCACTCTGTAACGGCGGTCGGGTGAAGGGCTAGTTTTCGTGCGACACCCATGGACGCTTGATGGTCCGGGTGTATGTATGCAATGAAGCTCTTGACCCCCTTGGCCTGCAGCCCACCGCGCATGGCCGTGGCTGCCTCGGACGCCACTCCTTGGCCTTGATGGATCGGCGAAATGACCCAGGCAATGTTTGCAGCGAGATCGGTCCCGGTCCGCTCAAGGGTCGCCTGCACGAATCCCAACGCCTCGTTGCCGTCCCTTGATTTCACGATCCAGTTGAACCATCCCTGCAACTGGTCTGGGGAGTGGCCTACCACCTGGTTCGCGAATCGGCGTTGCAACTGCTCGAGCGAGGGAGCGTCTCCGCCGGTAAATTCATAGATGGATGCGTGGGCCAATACGTCCACCATTTCTGGCGCATGCCCGACGGCGAGCGGCTCCAGACGCAGGCGCTCTGATACGACGGATTCAATAATTGGCCAATTCATTGTTCAATCATGGCAAATTGGCCTGCGCCGGATCACCACGGCGGCTCCCAGCAGCACATGCGACCATGGAGGCATGACCACCACCGCCTCGCATGCCGGCACCTCGCGGCTCTGGGAAGCCGGCGGCGCCTACAGCCTGCACCAGACGCTGGGCATCATCGGCCGGGGCGCGGGCGATCGGACCGTGCGCCTCATGCCCGGCGCGGCGTGGCTGGCCTTCAATACCCCGCTCGGCCCCGCCACCCTGGGCGCCACCGAAACCGCCATCGGGGTCCGGATTCGCGCATGGGGTCCCGGCGCGGAGCACGCCCTTGCCGAGGCGCCGGCCCTGCTCGGTGCCGGCGATGACTGGTCCGCCTTCGACTCCCCCGACTTTGCCGCCACCCTCCCCCAGCTGGTCCAGGACGCACGACGCCGGCACCCGGCCGTGCGCCTGCCGGCCACCGGGCGCATGGTTGACGCGCTCGTCCCGGCCATCCTGGAACAAAAAGTCACGTCCCTGGAGGCCCGCCGCGGCTACGCGACGCTGCTGCGAAAGTTCGGCACCCCGGCCCCCGGTGCCGGCACGGATCCGGCCGTCCCCGCGGATCTGATGGTTGCACCCAGCCCCGCACAATGGGCCGTCATTCCCTCTTGGGAGTGGCACAAGGCCGGAGTCGGCCCGCAGCGTTCGGCAACCGTCATGCGGGTGCTGCGGTCGGCGTCGGGCCTTGAACGCCTGGCTGCGCTGCCCGCACCGGAGGCCGCGATCAAGCTGCAAACCATCCCCGGCGTTGGCGTATGGACGGCGGCGGAGGTCACCCAGCGCACGCACGGCGACGCCGACCAGGTTGCCGTGGGCGACTACCACCTGGCCGCCTATGTGGGCTGGGCATTGATGGGGAAACCCGTGGACGACGACGGCATGCTGGAACTTCTCGAGCCGTGGCGCGGACACCGGCAACGTGTGGTGCGGATGCTGTATTTGAGCGGTTTTCGCAAACCCGCACGCGGGCCGCGCATGACCATCCAGGACCACCGCGCGCACTAAGGCCACCGTTGCCGCGCACGTTCACACTCCGGAACCGCTTGCCGCCCGCGCGCACCGATCCCCTAGGCTGATTCCATGAGCGAAATCATCAACCTTCAGGCCACCTTCATCCCCAACGACGGCGAGTACTTCCGCGTGAAGCTCGCCCTGGACATCGCGATCGAGCAGGTCGTGGAGGAAACCGGCTGCATCCAGTACGAAATCACCGAGGACTCGGAAGAGAAGATCGTGCTGACCGAACAGTGGGCCTCCGAAGCCGACCTCGACAAGCACAGCAAGGGCATCGCCGTCCAGGACCTCGACGAGTCCCTGAGCGCACTGCTGGCCACGCCGGTGGAGCTCGTCCGCCTGTAACCCCACGCTCAACAAAAATCGCGCCCGTTTCCGCTTGGTGCGCCCCGTTGAACGGGCGCGGCAAGCGGAAACGGGCGCGAAAGCCGTTTAAGCCTAGTTGGCGGCGCTGCCTTCGGCCTGCTGCTTGGCGACGGCGGCGTGCACCTCGGTCATGTCCAGTTCCTTGACGGCCATGATGACCTTGTCCAGGTCGGTGCCGTTCAACGCGCCGGGCTGGGCGAAGACCAGCACCTTTTCACGGAACGCCATGAGCGTGGGGATGGAGGTGATGTTGGCTTCGGCGGCCAGCTGCTGCTGGGCCTCGGTGTCGACCTTGCCGAACAGGACGTCGTCGTGCGCCTCGGAGGCTGCCTCGTAGGTGGGCGCAAATCGGACACACGGCTGGCACCAGGACGCCCAGAAATCAACGAACACAATGTCGTTGCTTTCAATGGTGCTGCCAAAGGACTCGGTGGTGATTTCAACTGTAGCCATGCTTTAACGTTACGGGACGAACGCTAAAACATGGCTACGGTTTCGCTCACCGCGTGAGCGGGAATACCTGGCCTACACGCCCTCGGGCTCGTGGGTGGTGAGGAACTTGCGCCCGGTGAAGATCACGGCGGCACTGATCAGCACGGCCGCTGCGGCCACATAGAACGTGGCGGAGGCGTTGTAGTGTTCGGCGATCTTCGCGGCCAGGAACGGAGCCAGTGCCCCGCCCATCCAGCGCACGAAGTTGTAGCCGGCACTGGCCACGGGACGCGGCGAGTCGGAGACCGACATCGCCATTTCGGTGAACAGCGTGTTGTTGATGCCCAGCAGGGCGCCGGAGATAACCGTCAGCACCACGATGACGGGCACGGAGTGGCCGGCGGCCAGGGCCAGCCCGGCCAGGACCAGCATGAGCAGCAGCAGCGATCCCATGAGCGACTTGGTGGGTCCGAAACGGCGCTGCACGATGGGGGCGATGAACACGGAGAACACGGCCACCGCAACGCCCCAACCGAAGAACACGGCGCCAATGCCGTAGGCGTTGAAGCCCAGGATGAACGGCACGAAAGCCAGGATGGTGAAGAAGCCGTAGTTGTAGAACAAGGCGCTGCCGGCGGTGGTCCGCAGGCCCTTGTGGCCCAGGGCGATCAGGGGGTCGCGCAGCCGGGTCTTCACCGCGGGCAGCGGGGTCTTGGGCAACAGGATCATGACCAGGACGAACGCGATGGCCATGGCCGTCGCGGTGCCGAAGAACGGTGCCCGCCACTGCCAGCCGCCCAACAGGGCGCCCATGAGCGGCCCGAGCGAGAGGCCCAGGCCCAGGGCCGCCTCATACAGGATGATGGCGGTTGCGGCGCCACCGGAGGCCACGCCCACCATGACGGCGAGCGACGTCGCCACGAACAAGGCGTTGCCCAGTCCCCAGCCGGCCCGGAAGCCCACCAGCGCGTTGACGGTGTTCGAGGTTCCGGCGAAGGCGGAGAACGCCACGATCACGGCCAGTCCGATCAGCAGCGTCTTCTTCCCGCCAATGCGCGAGGACACGTAGCCGGTGATGAGCATCGCCACGGCGGTCACCAGGAAGTAGCTGGTGAACAGCAGCGAAACCTGACTCGGGGTCGCCTTGAGGTTTTCGGCGATCGCCGGCAGGATCGGGTCAACCAGGCCTATTCCCATGAACGCGAACACGGCGGCAAACGCCACCGCCCACACCGCCTTGGGCTGTTTCAGCATTGATTGCTTCTCCGAGTGGAGCGTTCCCCCACCGGCGTTGACCGCTTTGCCTGCTGTGTCGAGCTGCACTTGTTGTGCCTTCTTCCTACTACGTGTTTGTCCTGAAGAATTTTTGGTGATCTCGGGAACTACGACGACGTGAGCGCCGTATTGAGTTTCGCGATGGCCGGAAGGGCCTCCCCGATGGCCCGCTGCTCCGCCTCGCTGAGCGTTGTCAACGCCTGCGCCATGGCGGAGTTGCGCCGTTCGTTCGCCTCGTCCAATTTGGTACGGCCCGTTGCGGTCAAGGTGACCAGCACTACCCGCGCATCGGAGTCGTCGGCCGCGCGTTGCACCAGGCCGGCAGCTTCGAGCTTGATGACCTGTTCCGTGGCACTGGGCACACGGATCCCGGAGAACCGGGCAATGTCGCTGACCCTCGTGGGCGCATCGGCAACCATGCTCAGGGTGCTGACCTGCCGGGTGCTCAGCTCGCCGTCGGCGTCCATGGCGCGGACCAAATAGACGGCCTGGCGCAGGATGTCGCGGTATCGGCGGGCAAGTTCCAGAAGATCTTCACTCATAGTTAGGTAGTCTAACAATTAGGCTACCTAACAGTCAAGTTGGCCGTAGGCTTGGGCGATGGAACTGACAACGCCTCGACTGCTCCTGCGTGAGTACACATCCCGCGACTTCGACGCCGTCCATTCCTTCGCCGCCGATCCCCGCACCCTGGTCTTCGTGGAGTGGGGGCCCAACTCCGAACAGGACACCCGGGACTTCCTCGACTTTGCCGCCGCGACCGCCCGCGCCACGCCCCGGACCGGCTACACCCTTGCCATCACCCTGGCGGGCGGGCCCGTCATTGGCTCCATCGGCCTGACCGTGCGCAAGGACAAGGGATACGCGGGGAAAGTGGCGGAGGTTGGCTACACGCTCCATCCGGACCACTGGGGAAACGGCTACGCCACGGAGGCAAGCATGGCCATGACGGGCTTCGGGTTCGGGCCATTGGGCCTCGATCGCATCACGGCCACGTGCCGGCCGGAAAACGTGGCATCGGCCGGCGTCCTGCGCAAAGTCGGCATGGACCAGGTGGGCCATCTGAAGAATGACAGGCTGATCCGCGGCCGCTGGATGGATTCACTGGTGTTCGCCGTCGACGCTCCGGGTATTTCACCGAATATGGCCTGAGCGGCCACACGCAGTTCACAGCCAATTCACTTCTTTCGTCCATGCTGGCCGTGTTGACTCAAATCACGTTTACGCACCGCTACCCATTGCAGGAGGAACCATGACCCGTCCCGCGCACCATCGAGCCTTTGTCCATCCGGATGACCACGAGGTCTGGCCGGCCATGGCCACGGACCAGCCGATCGCCCTTATCAACGAGCGCGGCTGGCGCCTGTCCGGGCGCGTGGAAACGCTCACGAACGACCGCCAGTGCCTGTGGATCCAGCTCGACGACGGCATGGGTCGCCAGCTGATCCACCACCAGGACGGATTCGTACTGGAAAGCGGAGTCCACGCCGGCTAAAACCATCCACGGAAACAAAACGCCCGACCCCTTGCGGGATCGGGCGTTCGCAGTTTAAAACGGCAGGTTACACCTTGGACTTGCGGTAGCCGGCCTTGACGGCGGCCGCCTCCGTGGAGAAGCAGATCTCCGGGGTGGTCCGGGAGTAGAAGCGCTGCCACGGCATGTGGTAAATCTTGCTCGGCGCATTGCCCTTGATGGGCGCCCACGACGGGCAGTTCCACTTGCTGGCCGGCTTCGACGACGTCGGCTTCGGCGCGGCGACAACCTTGACGTACTTCTGGGCCGAGGCACTGGCCTTCAAGGAACCCTTGGCCGCCATGCGAATGGACCACTTGCCGGATACGGAGGCGGTGAAGGTGGTGCGCAGCTGTCCGGTAGCGTTGCTCTTGATGGTGCGCACGGCCTTGTTCGGGGCGCTTCCATCGGCGTCAAAGTAAACCGTGGCAGTAACGACGCCGGGCTTGGCCCACTGCTTTCCGGCCAGCTTCTGCGCCACGGCGGACACCGTGATGACCTTGCCTTTCGTCACCGTTGCCGGGCCTGCGGCGAAACTGGCGACGCGGGTATTGACGGTTGCCGCGGCCTGGGCGGGCGCCGGAGCGGCCAGCATGGGCACCAGCACGGCAAATATTGCCAGTGTTGCGAGGATGAGCCACCGCAGCGCGGGACGGCCAAAATTGATCGAACTATTCACGTTCTCCCCCAAGGAGACAGCCGGCACGCCGGCACTTTGATTGGAACCGCCATCTTATCTCGTGAGCCGCGGGGCGGGCCTATGTGTCGGCGTCGATCATGCCCACGAATTCGCGGGCATCAGCAACCCCGATGTCCGCATGGTCGCGCAGCAGGCTCGCCGCGCCGTCGAGGTCCCCGGACAGGGCGAGGCCACGGATCCGGCCATAGATCTCCGCGTTGAGCCGGGTGCTGACCACCTCACGCACCTCGTCCCCGCGCGAAACGATGGCGCGGTAACGGTAGCTTGCCGGTGCGGCAGGGGTGGCCGGTGCGGCGTTGATGATGTCGGCCACGGTGAGCGGGGCCTGGGAAAGCGTGGCTGTTTCGGCGAGTTCCACGGGCACGGGACCGGGATCGGGTTGCGGCGCGGGCTCCGGCACCGGCTCCGGCGAGGGCTGCGGAAACTGGCCCAGCGCGGCAACGGCCGCAGCCGATTCGCCAAGGCTGGAACTGGTGGCCTTGCGGTATTCCTTCACCGCGTTAAGGACCTGGTGCTGGGCAATCATGGAGTAGATGCGCCGGTGGGCCTCCGGGGTCAGCCGGGCGCTTGCCTCCTGGGCCATCTCCCGGGTGATTTCCGGGCCACGAAGCCGCCCCGCGGAAGCTCGCGGGGTGGCCGGACCGGCCCCTGCGCGGCCCCTTCGCCCCAACAAACGGACGGCCAGGGCCACGGCAATAACAATGACCGCAACGATGATCAGCGGGACGACGAATTCCATACCTCAACCATAGGGCCACAGCGGGTTCGCGGCATCAGCGGCAAAAGGAAAAGCCCGGAAGCGAAACGATTCCTCGTTTGCTTCCGGGCTTCCCCAGAGTGTGGCAGATACTGGATTCGAACCAGTGAAGGCGTTGCCAGCTGATTTACAGTCAGCCCCCTTTGGCCACTCGGGTAATCTGCCATGGCCCCAAGCTGAACATGCCGGCTTGGGCTTTCGCCCCCATCAAGTGGGAGCAGTAAAACAATACAAGGTATTTGCCCAAGAATCGAATCGAGGGGTTTCGATGCCCCAAATGACCCGCTGCGGCGGCCCGCTATGCCCCGGATTGGATGCGGCGCACCAGCTGGTTTTCCAGGAACGCGGCCTGCTCCGCCGTCACCTGCTGCAGCGCCACGGCGCGGGCCATGTCCTCTTTCACGCCGGCGATCCGCGACGACGCGGAGTTGACGGGTGCGGCCAGGATGGCTGCCGGATCGGAGCTGAAGACGGGGCCGGACAAAACGGTCACGGCCGCCAGGGTCGCCGCCGCCACCGCCGATCCCACGGCTGCCTTCACCCCGGGCTTCGCCTTCGCCGGGGTTGCCGGCTCGGGAAGTGGTGGGGTTGCCGCGGTGGTGCGTGCCGGCGTCGAACTTTCAGCGTTACTCATCGGTCCTCCTGGAAGCGGTGGTCTCAACAAGTCCAACGATGCCAACACCAAATGTGATCCCGCCAATCAAATGCTTAGAGCGAACTGTGAGCCCTCCGGGCACTAGTGCTAGCGCTCGCGATACCCTTAGAACCAAAGAAACTTACGCAAGTGGAGGAATCATGGCCAGTGAGTCAACGTTCGACGTCGTCAGCAAGGTCGACAAGCAAGAGGTCGCCAACGCCCTGCACCAGGCCCAGAAGGAAGTAGTCCAGCGCTACGACTTCAAGGGTGTCGGCGCCGAGATCGACTTCAGCGGCGAGAAAATCCTGATCAAGGCCAACTCCGAAGAGCGCGTCATGGCCGTCATGGACGTTTTCGAATCCAAGCTGATCAAGCGAGGGATCTCCCTGAAGTCACTGGACGCCGGTGAGCCCTACGCCTCGGGCAAGGAATACCGCCTGGAAGCCTCCATCGTGGAGGGCATCGCCCAGGACATCGCAAAGAAGATCAACAAGCTCATCCGCGACGAGGGTCCCAAGGGCGTCAAGTCCACCATCCAGGGCGACGAGTTGCGCGTCAGCTCCAAGAGCCGCGATGACCTCCAGGAAGTCATGGGCCTGCTGCGCAAATTCGAGGACGCCGACCTGCAGTTCGTGAACATGCGCTAATCCCCACTGGCCGGCTTGAATAAATCGCTAGCGCGATTTCTTCAAGAACCTGGCCAGCGTGGGCCCAACCGCGCAAGCTCGCGGCGGGTCCCTCGTCCGTGTGGGCCCAATATTTCGCAATTCCAAAGGCATCTGCCTGCTGAGAGCCACCCCCGAGCAAACACTGGGGAAACTCTCAGCGGGCAGGTGCCTTTTTCCCCTTGTCCGCCGTGCACCCGGGGCATAGGCTCTTGAATTGTTTCCCCTTTTTACGCACCCGCACTAGGAGTATTCATGAGCAGTGAGCAAATCCCGGCCGGAGCGCCGTGTTGGGTTGATTTGATGACCTCGGACCCCACGAAGGCCCGCGAGTTCTACACGGCATTGTTCGGCTGGACCTATGAGACGGGCGACGAGGAAATGTACGGCGGCTACACGCTGGCGTTCAAGGACGGCAAGTCCGTGGCCGGCCTGATGCAAAGCAACCAGGACGACGCCGGCTACCCGGACATGTGGTCCACCTACCTGCGCGTCGATGACATTGACGCGACCGTCGCCGCGGCCACCGCAGCCGGCGCCGTCACCTTCATGGCCCCCATGGACGTTCCCGAGCAGGGCAAGATGGCCATGCTGGGCGATCCCGGCGGCGCGGCCGTGGGCGTCTGGGAATTTGGCGGCCACACCGGCTTCCAGGCCCACGCCGTCAGCGGTGCCGCCAACTGGCACGAACTCTGGAGCAAGGACTACCCGGCCGCCGTGAAGTTCTACCAGGACGTCTTTGGCTGGAACACCTCCGTCATGGCGGACACTCCCGACTTCAAATACACGACCCTTGGCGAGGGCCAGGACGCACTCGCCGGCATCATGGACGCCGCCGGCGCCCTCCCGGAGCAGGTCCCGTCCAACTGGCAGGTCTACTTCCAGGTGGACGACACCGACGCCGCCGTTGCCACGGCCCTGTCCCTCGGCGCCACGGTGATCCAGCCCGCTGAGGACACACCGTTTGGCCGGCTTGCCGGTTTGACCGACCCCACGGGTGCCATGTTCAAGATCATGCAGCCGCCGGCGTAGCATTTCGGCGCTTGCTCGAAAAGGGCCGGCGTTCGCGGTTAAAGCTGGCGGTATAACGCCGGCTTTAACCGCGAACGCCGGCTTTTTGTGTCCGGAGGGGCTCTACGACTCGCCCGGTTCCACCAACCCGGTGGCATACGCCAGGACGACGGCCTGCACGCGGTCCCGCAATTCCAGTTTTGCGAGGATTTTGCTGACGTGCGTCTTGACCGTCTGCTGGGCAATGAACAGTTCGGCGGCGATCTCCTGGTTGGAGAGGCCGCGGCCCACGAGCGTCATGACTTCCAATTCGCGGTCGGTCAGCCCGTCCAGCCGGTGCCGGGACGGGGCCGGGCGCGAGCCCGTCAGCGCGAATTGTTCAATGAGCCGCTTGGTCACCGAGGGCGCCAGCAGGGCATCCCCCGACGCCACGATGCGCACGGCGGCCACGAGTTCGTCGGCGAGCGCGTCCTTGAGCAGGAAGCCGCTGGCGCCCAGGCGCAGGGCGTCGTAGACGTAGTCGTCGACGTCGAACGTGGTCAGCATCAGGATGTGGATGGGCGATTCCCCACCTTCCGGAACCCCGGCCAGGATGCGCCGGGCGGCCTCCAGGCCGTCCATGACGGGCATGCGGACGTCCATGAGCACCACGTGCGGGGCGGTCGCGGCGGCCATTTCCACGGCGCGGGCACCGTTTTCGGCCTGCCCCACCACCTCGATGTCCGGCTGTGCGCCGAGGAGCGCCGCGAAGCCCGCCCGGACCATTGCCTGGTCGTCCACCACAAGGACCCGAATGGTCACAGCCCTTCCTCCTGGCGGGTCTTGTTCACGCTGATCAGCGGCAGGGACGCCACCACCGAGAAACCGCCCTCGGGGGTCGGTGCGCAAAAGACCGAGCCGCCCACAATGGTGGCCCGCTCCCGCATGCCGATCAGGCCCTGCCCCACGTGGGCGCCGCGGTCCAGCTGGGCCATGACTGCGCCCACGCCCGACGCCGTATTGACCACCGACACCTCCAGCCGGCCCTTGGCCGTGCTCAGGGAGATCACGGCCGTAGCGCCCGGCGCATGGCGGATCACGTTGCTGAGCGCCTCCTGCACGATCCGGTAGGCGGTCAGCGCAATCACCTCGCCCACGCTGTCCAGGTCGACGCCGGACAGCTCGGGTTCGGGCACCACCACCCCGGCGGTGCGTGCCGAGGCCAACAGCCCGGGCAGTTCGGCGAAGCCCGGCTGCGGGCCCATTTCGCGGCCGTCCCCGGCATTGCGCAACGAGCCGAGCATGCTGCGCATCTCCGTCATGGCGCGGCGGGAGTTTGCCGCAATGTCATCAAATTCCTGCTTGAGCTCGTCGCTGAGCCCGTTGTGCCGGTAGGCCGCCGTGGTCGCCTGCACCACCACCACGGACATGCCGTGCGCCACGACGTCGTGCAGCTCCCGGGCAATGCGGGTGCGTTCCTCGGCCAGCCTGCGCCGGGACTGTTCGTCGGCGGTGAGCGTGCGTTCGGCCGCCAGTTCGGTGCGCAGGTGCTGCCACTGCTGGGCGACGACGGCGGCCACCATGAGCCCGCCGGACACCGCGGCGAAGATGACCACGTTCATTTGGGCGCCCTCGGTCTGGCCCAATGGCATGGTCAGGTAGTTGGCCATGACCCCCACCCCGACGCTTAGCAGCCATGCCGTGGCGGGCACCATCCAGTGGCTGCGCAGCCCCGCCACGCAAATCACCAGGACCTGGGTCACCATGGCCACCACGCTAAAGGGCATGGGTGCGGCACCCACCGGATTCGATACCAGCGGCATGACCACCATGGGCGCCAGGGAGACCAGGACGCCGGCTACGGGCCGAGCCGCGGTCAGGCCCAGCGAGGCGGCATGCAGGATCGCCATGCCCAAGCCGAACGGCAGGGCCATCTGGTAGACGCTGGTGTTCAACGGGGCCCCGACGGCCAGCAGCGTGATGCACACCGCTGCCGTGGCCAGCCATACCCAGCTGAGCTTCTTCAGCCGCCACAAGTTGCTGGTGCTGAAGGGGGCGGGCGCGTCCGTATCCGCCGGCAGCGCCCGGAAGGGCCTAGCCCTGGTCATGGCCGGAGGGCAATCCTTCAGCGACGAGCTCCGCCGTCGGGCCGTCAAGGTCCATCCCGGGCAGGCCGCCCGCGGGCGCCCCGTGCCACTCCTCGATGGTCCACCCGCCCGGGGCAGCGCCGTCGACGGGCTCGCCCACCATGGTGACGATTCCGGTGTTGGAGAGGTCGTGGTACTTCTCGTTCGACCAGTCAATATTGACCCCGCGGTAGGCGGCCCAAAAACGGATCATGGCCCCGTGGCTGACCATGGCAACCGTGCCGGCGTGCTTCCCGGCGGCCTCGCGCACCACGGCGTCGAAGCGCTCCAGGATGTCATGGCCGGTGTCGGCGCCGGGCATCCGGGCGGACAGGTTCCCCGTCAGCCAGGCCTTCACGGTTTCCAGGAAGGCCATGATCGATGCATTGTCGGCCTTCATTTCCAGCTCACCGGCGCTGATTTCCCGCAGCCCCTCGCGGATGACGGGCACCAAGCCGCGCGCCGTTGCCAGGGGTGCGGCCGTCAGGGCGGTGCGGGTCAGGTTGGAAACGTAGAGCGCTTCGATCTCTTCGCCGGCCAGTGCCGCGGGGACGGCGGCGGCCTGCGCCCGGCCAAGCTCGGTCAACCCCGGCCCCGGCACGGTCGTGTCCAGCAGGTTGTCGATATTGCTGGGAGTCTGCCCGTGTCGAATCAAGATCAGTCGCATATCCCCATTCTGTCCTACTTGCCTGTGCCCCGCGTGCGTGCACCGGACGGGCTGCGGGGAATGCGATAACGTTTTGTGCAGCCGGGCGGCCCAAATGGCCAGCCGTGCCCGGCACCGCCAGAACATACCGTGAGGACACCTCTGCCATGCCGGTCGCACTCCCCCTTCCCGCCAGTTACCTTGCCGCGTTCCGGGAACAGCCCGGCTACCTGAACTTTGCCAGCTACGGCCCGCCGTCCGCGGCAGTCCTGGAGACCTCCGCCGAGCTCATGGCGGTGGCCGCCGAGGGTGCCGTGGGCGCCTCGGACAAGCTCCATGCCGAGGACGTACGGGCACGGGCCGCGTTTGGCCGCCTGACCGGATTCCCAACGGACAACGTCGCGCTGGTGCCGGCCGTCTCCTATGGCCTGTTCCAGCTCGCCTTCGGCGTGCGCGGCAAGGTGCTGGTGGGGGCCGGCGAATTTCCCGCGAACGTCTACCCGTGGCTCCGTGCCCGGCAGGCCGGCCACGCCGAGATTGCCCTCATGGGCGGGGCCCGCACGCTCGTGACCCCGGCCCTCGTGGCGGCATCCCTGAGCCCTGACGTGACCGCCGTGGCCGTCAGCGCCGTGGACTTCCAGACCGGATACCGCGCCGATCTTGCCGGGATCCGCGCCGTCATCGGCCCGGACCGGCTCCTGCTGGTGGACGGCATCCAGGGCTTTGGCGCCTCCCACATTGACTGGACGCTCGCCGACGCCATGGTGATCGGCAGCCAAAAGTGGGTCCGCGGCGGCTGGGGCTCCGGCGCCATGGCCCTTTCCGACGCCGGGCTGGAGCGGATCCGCCCCACCCTGGGCGGCTGGACGGGAGTTGAGAACCCCAGCCTCTACGACGCCGTCGAACACGCATCCCGCGAAGACGCGCTGAAGTACAACGTCACCAATCTGTCCCCTTTTGCCTCCGGGGCGTTTGCGACCGCACTGGAATTGATTGAGGAGGCCGGGATCGGCCGGATCGCGGCCAAGATCGAGGAGACCGCCGGGCTGCTCGCCGACAAGCTCGACGACGCCGGCGTGGACGTCCTCTCCCCGCGCGACGCCGCGGAACGTGCCGGCATCGTCGTGGCGGGATTCCCGGACGGCAACGCGGCGGCGGCACATACGGAATTGGCCATGGCCGGCATCAACGCCACACTCCACGGGGCACACCGGATCAGGCTGTCCGTGCACGCCACGACCGACAAGGAGTCGATCGCGCACGCCACCCTGGTCCTGGCCGGCTTCGCCTAACCCGCGTTGAGAGCCCAGATAATCCCCGTCAACACCGTTGAGAGCCCAGATAATCCTGGGGATTATCTGGGCTCTCAACGGCGCGGGGGCGGGGCGGTTACTGAAGCGGGCGGCCGGCCATCTTCTCGAGCCGGGCGATCCGCTCGGCCATCGGCGGGTGGGTGGAGAACAGCTTGCGGGCGCCGCCGTTGCTGAACGGGTTGGCGATCATCAGGTGGCTGGTGTTGACCAGGTTTTGTTCCTGGGGCAACGGCGCATTCTGGACGCCGAGTTCAAGCTTGCGCAGGGCCGACGCCAACGCCAGCGGGTCGTCGGTCAGCGTGGCGCCGTCCTCGTCGGCGTCGAACTCGCGGGTGCGGCTGATGGCCAGCTGGACCATCGACGCCGCCATGGGGGCCAGCAGGGCCATCGCGATCATGGCGATCGGGTTGGCGTTGCGACGGTCCCCGCCACCAAAGAACAGCATCATTTGGGCCACCGAGGTGATGACGCCGGCAACGGCCGCCGCCACGGACGAGGTGAGGATGTCGCGGTTGTAGACGTGCATGAGTTCATGGCCCAGCACCCCGCGCAGTTCACGCTCGTCGAGGATGTTCAGGATGCCCTCGGTGCAGCAGACGGCCGCGTTCTTGGGATTACGGCCCGTTGCAAAGGCGTTGGGGGCCTGGGTGGGGGAAATGTAGATGGCCGGCATGGGCTGGTTGGCCTTGACCGAGAGCTCGCGCACGATCCGGTAGATCCCCGGTGCCTGCTGCTCCGTGACGGGGTAGGCCTGCATGGACCGGATGGCGATCTTGTCGCTGTTCCAGTACCCGTAGGCCGTGGTGCCCACACCGATGAGCGCGAAGATCACCAACGGGGCGGGGCTGCGGGTTCCCCCGGCAATGACGGCACCAATGCCGAGCAGTACCGCCCACAGCACCCCAAAGAGTGCCGCGGTCTTCAAACCGTTGAAATGGCTGCGCACAACCGATCCTTCCCTATGGAACGTTTTTGTTACTTCAACTTGTAAAACGTGCCACACGGGGCGGTTGTTCCCCGTTTACGGCTTCGGGTGGCGGGCGTCATAGTGCAGGAAACCGCGCTGCCAGGCCGCCAGCGCCCAGACGGCCGCGATGCACAGCACCCCGCCCGCCACCGCCGCCCAGCCTTCGCCGAACCATTGGCCGGTGGTCCCGGAAAACACGTCACCCAGGCGCGGCCCTCCCGTTACGACCACCACGAAGATGCCCTGCAGGCGGCCGCGCATGTGGTCGGGGGTGGCCGATTGCAGGATGGTTGAGCGGAACACGGAGCTGACGGAGTCGGCCACGCCGGCCACGACCAGCGCGGCAACCGCCCCGACGATCCACGGCGACGTCCCCGCACCGTCCAGATGCCGGCCGCCGGCCAGCACGGCCCCGCCCAGGGCCGCGATCGCCGCACCCCAGAGCGTGATGGACCAGACCACGGCCAGGCCCTGGCGGCGCACGCTGCCCAGCGGGCCGGAGAACAGTGCCGCCAGGAAGGATCCGGCGGCGATGGAGGCCAGCAGGATGCCGGCCGTCTGGTCGCCGCCACCGAGCCACACGGCGCCGATGGCGGGCAGCAGCGCCCGGGGCAGGGCGAAGACCATGGCGCACATGTCCACCAGGAAGGTCATGCGCACATTGGGCCGGGTGCCCAGGAAGCGGAAGCCCTCCACGACGGATTTGAGGCCCGCGCGCTGCACCGTGCCGTCCTTGTGGGCGGTGGGCGGCAGCGGGGGCAGCCGGAAGAGCGCCCACAGCGAAGCGGTGAAGGTGAGTACGTCGACCGTGTAGGTCCAGCCGTAGCCGATGTTGGCCACGAGGATCCCGGCCATGAGGGGGCCGATGGTGGTGCCCAGGCCCATAACGATCATGCTCAATGCGTTGGCGGCCGGCAGCAATTCCGGCCGCACCAGGCGCGGCACGATCGCGCTGCGGGCAGAGCCGTTGACCCCGGCGGCCGCCGATTGCACGGCGACCAGCAGGTACAAAAGCAGCACATTGCCCAGTCCCAGCCACGCCTGCAGCGCGATGCAGATCGTCACCAACCACAGCACGGCCGAGGACGCCAGCGCCACCTTGCGGCGATCGTAGGCATCGGCCACGGAGCCGCCGTAGAGTCCGGAAAACACCAGCGGCACCAGGGCCACGAGCCCCAGCAGGCCCACGGACAAGGTGGAGCCGGTGAGCGAATACACCTCAAGGCTCACGGCCACCACGGTCAGCTGCGTACCGATGGAGGAGAGCCCGTTGCCCAGCCACAGTCGCCGGAATGCCGGACTTTCACGCAGCGGGGTCACATCGGCAAGGAGTTTTGGCACGGGTAAAGCTTAGTCCCGCACGCAATTTCCCAAACCACGCCGGCATTCCAGCCGCTACGCTGGAGGGGTGACTACTGATTCCCCGCTCAGCGAAGAGCAGACGGCCCGCATTACCGCCCTCGCCATGGATTTGGCCCGTGACGGCAAGACCGACGAATTGTCCGAGTTCCTGGGCCACGGCCTGCCCGTCGATGCCCAGGACGACGGCGGCAACACCCTGCTCATGCTCGCCGCCTACCGGGGTCATGCCGGCACCGTGGAGATGTTGCTGGCCCGCGGCGCCAACCCCGACCTGCGCAATGACCGCGACCAGACGCCGATCGCCGGGGCCCTGTTCAAGGGCGAGGACGCCGTGGTGGCGCTCCTGTCCGCCGCCGGCGCCGACCTGGACGCCGGAACCCCCAGCGCCCGCGCCGCCGCGGCCATGTTCGGCCGCGAACACCTCCTCGGCTGACGCCGTATCACTTCTGGCGGCATTCCAGCCGACGCCGTATCACTTTTGGCGCACTATTCGCCGACGCCGTATCACTGGTGGCTGAGCCCGTCGAAACCAGGATCTCGACAAGCTCGATCACCGGGCCGCATGCGAACAAACGACGGCGGCACCCGCCCTCCGCTGAAAAGCGAAAGGCGGGTGCCGCCGTCGGACTTCTTTAAGGCTTAGGCCTTGGAAGCCTGCAGAGCCTCGATGGCCTTGCGGACGCCCTCACCGTAGGCGGGGTCGGCCTGGGTGCAGTTGAAGATGTGACGCTCGATGGTGGCCTGTGAGGCACCGTCGATGGCGCGGGCGGTGTTCTCGAAGAGCACCTGGCGCTGGTCTTCGGTCATCTTCTCGCGGAACAGGATACCGGGCTGCTCGAAGTAGTTGGCGTCGTCCTCGCGGTAGTTGAAGCGGTCCGCAACGGCGCCAATGGCCTGTGCCGGCTCGGCGAAGGAAGGCTGTTCCTGCCAGCGGCCATAGGAGTTCGGCTCGATGCCCGGGGTGCGGCCCTGGTTGCCGTCAACGCGTCCCTGGCCATCGCGGTGGTAGGTGTTGACGGGGTTCTTCGCGGCATTCACCGGGATCTGGTGGTGGTTGACGCCCAGGCGGTAGCGGGCGGCGTCGCCGTAGGAGAACAGACGTCCCTGCAGCATGCGGTCCGGGGAGTAGCTGATGCCGGGAACCACGTTGGCGGGGGTGAAGGAGGACTGCTCGACGTCGGCGAAGTAGTTCTCCGAGTTGTGGTTCAGTTCCCACTCGCCGACCTCGATGAGCGGGTAGTCCTTCTTGCTCCAGACCTTGGTCAGGTCGAAGGGGTGGTACTTGTAGGTGGCTGCGTCGGCTTCGGGCATGACCTGGATCATGAGCTTCCACTTGGGGAAGTCGCCGTTTTCGATCGAATCGAAGAGGTCGCGCTGGCTGGACTCGCGGTCGGAGCCCACCAGGACGGCGGCTTCCTCATCCGTGAGGTTCTTGATGCCCTGCTGGGTGACGTGGTGGAACTTGACCCAGAAGCGCTCGCCCGCGGCGTTGATCAGGGAGTAGGTGTGCGAGCCGAAGCCGTGCATGTGGCGGTACGACGCCGGGATGCCGCGGTCGGACATGACGATCGTGATCTGGTGCAGGGCCTCGGGCAGGTTGGTCCAGAAGTCCCAGTTGTTCTCCGCGTTGCGCATGTTGGTGCGGGGATCGCGCTTGACGGCGCGGTTCAGGTCGGGGAACTTCAGCGGGTCGCGGAAGAAGAACACGGGGTGTTGTTGCCCACCAGGTCCCAGTTTCCTTCTTCGGTGTAGAACTTCACGGCGAAGCCGCGGATGTCGCGCTCGGCGTCGGCGGCGCCGCGTTCGCCGGCAACCGTGGAGAAGCGGGTGAACAGTTCGGTCTGCTTGCCGACCTCGGAGAAGATGTTCGCCTTGGTGTATTTGGTGATGTCGTTGGTGACCGTGAAGGTACCGAACGCGCCGGAGCCCTTGGCGTGCATGCGACGCTCGGGGATCACTTCGCGGCTGAAGTGGGCCAGCTTCTCCAGGAACCAGACGTCCTCCAGCAGCATCGGGCCGCGGGGGCCGGCCGTGAGGCTGTCCTGGTTGTTGGCAACAGGCGCGCCTGCGGCAGTGGTCAGGGGGGCGGTGTTTTCGATAGTCATCTTTACTTATCGCTCCTTGTGGATTGTGCTTCTAAAGTCTGTTTGTCGATGCAGGCCGGGCAGGTGCCCCAGTAAATGACCTCGGCTTCGTCAATCGTGAAGCCGTGGCTGTTGGAGGCGTGCAGGCACGGTGCCTCGCCGACGGCACAGTCGACGTCGGCGATGTCACCGCAGCTGCGGCAGATCACGTGGTGGTGGTTGTCCCCCACCCGGGTTTCAAAGCGCGCCGGCGAACCGGACGGCTCGATCCTGTGAACCAGGCCTGCCCCCGTCAGCGCAGCCAGCACGTCATAGACGGCTTGCTTGGACACGGCACCCAATGCCTCCCGCACGGCACCAATGATGGTGTCGGCATCTGCGTGGGGGTGCGCGCGCACCGCTTCAAGGACGGCAAGCCGAGGACGGGTCACGCGCAGCTGTGCCGCCCGCAACATGTCCTCCGGTTCCCGTACATCGATCATGGTCCATAGCCTTTCACGTTTTCTGGACTGAGTCCAGTATAAGTTTTTTTGCCGGCGTGTTTGTCCCTCCACAGGGCACTCATGGCAGCCCGTCATCCACTTCGGCGGCCGTGCATCTGGTGCCACCCCAACGGCTTCCGTAGGATCCAAGGCATGAATACAGCGACCGGCATTCCCACAGCAGCGTGCGAGTTCTATGCCGAACTTGAGGACAACAACAACCGGCAGTGGTGGCTGGAGAACAAGGACACCTACGACGCCGTGGTGCGGCTTCCCATGGAGCACCTCCTTGCGGAGCTGGCCCCGGTTTTTGGTCCCGCAAAGATGTTCAGGCCGAACCGGGACGTGCGGTTTTCCCCCGACAAGTCCCCCTACAAGACGGCCCAGGGCGCATTTGCGTCCAACTACGAGGGCGTCGGTTTCTACCTGCAGATCAGTGCCGACGGACTGTTGGTGGGCGGGGGCTACCACTCCCACTCCCCTGCCCAATTGGCCCGGTACCGCACCGCGGTGGATGCGCCCGTCAGTGGTGAGGCGCTGGCAAGGATCGTGGATGCCACGGCGGCGGCCGGGTTTTCGGTGGACGGGGAGAAGCTCAAGACGGTGCCGCGGGGATTCCCCAAGGACCATCCGCGGGCCGAACTCCTCAAACACAAAACCCTGAGCGCCTCGGCGATGCTGGGCTCCCCGGACTGGCTGGACACGCCCGGGGCCCAACAAGAAGTCTCGGCGCGATGGGAGCAGCTGCGGCCGCTCGTGGACTGGGTCATCCGCTATGCGGCACCGTGAACGGCTTCCACCCCTAGCGCCTTAGCCCAGCCGTTTCAGCCCAGCTTCTTCAGGTAGTGGCGCATCGGGGCGTGCCGGATCCGGGCGGGCGTGACCCGGACAAGGACAGCCAAGGCCTTGAACAGCAGCCCCAGCAGGCGTTCCCTGGGTGGCGACCAGGCCAGGCCATACTGGGCACGGATGGAAGGAGGCAGCAACCCGGCGGTAAGGAACCGGGCAAGCGGCATGAACACCTTGATCCAAGCAGGCAGATTCCTGCCGGCCAGCAGCTCCGCTCCGACGGCACGCACGGTGTCATCGACTTTCAAGCCGGCCACTTGGGCATCCCAATACCGGGCGAAGTCGGCGCGAGTGGCCGGCCACAGTCCCGCCGGCATGCCAAGCGCAGTGCCCAGGACCTCGTATTCGCGGTACAAACGTTCCGCGACGTCGGGTGCCAGGGCCGGGAACACGGCCCCGTACACCTGCATGGCGGAATCGTAGAGCGTGGCCGCAACCCACAGTTGCAGTTCGGGATCGGCCGCGTCGTAGGCGGGGTGCGTACCGTCGGCGGCCGCCTTGGCGCGGACGGGGCGGTGGGCCCGCGCAACCGCGGCCGCCGCCTTCTCCCGCTGGGCCGGGGTGCCGTTCGTGAGCGCGTAAATATAGCTCAGGGTGCCATTGAGCCGCTTCAGCGGATCAGCCACGAAGTTGGAATGCCGGGCCACGCCGTACCCAACGGCCGGGTTGGCCAGCTGCAGCAGGACGGCGCGGCCCGCGCCGGCAAGTTGCACGGATTCCGGGGCCAGGTCAGCCAGGCAGCGTGGCGTTCTCACGGCAGCAGCGTTCGTCCAGTCATACCGTCAAGCGTGGCACACCGGGCCTGGTTGTCGCAGCCGGACTTTTAGGGGAGCTTGGCCGGGACCGTCCGCACCAGCCCGGCGGCCTCTTCGCGGCGCAGCTGGGAGTTCCAGTGACCATAGGAGAAGTAGAAGATCAGCCCGAGAACCACCCAGCCGGCAAAGAATACCCACGTCATGGTGGCCAGGTTGAACATGAGGTAGATGCACAGGATTGCGGAAATGATCGGCAGCACAGGCCCAAACGGGACACGGAACGAAGGCTTGAGGTCCGGGCGCTTGCGGCGCAGCACCAGGATGCCGATGCTGACCATGACGAACGCGCTCAGGGTACCGATGTTGATCATCTCGCCCAGCACTTCCACGGGCGTGAAACCGGCAAGAATTGCCACGACGGCGCCGCACAGGATCTGCGTGCGGGCGGGGGTTCCACGCTTGTCGGAGGTGCGGCTCAGTGCGCGCGGCAGCATGCCGTCGCGGCTCATGGCCATGCTGACGCGGGCAAGGCCCATCAGCAGCACCATGATGACGGTGGTCAAGCCGATCAGCGAGCCCAGGGAAATGACGACGACGGCCCAGTCTGCTCCGACCAGGTGGAAGGCTGTGGCCAGCGACGGATCGGCCTGGGCGGCAAGATCCTTGTAGGAAACCATGCCCGTGACCACCAGGGTGACGAGGATGTACAGGACCGTGACCACGGCCAGGCCGGCAAAGATGCCGCGCGGCAGGGTCTTGGCCGGGTTCTTTACTTCCTCGGCGCTGGTGGCCACCACGTCAAAGCCGATAAAGGCGAAGAACACCAGTGCGGCACCGGAAATAATGCCGGTGAACCCGTACATGGCCGGGGTGGCGCCGGTCAGGAAGGACAGGAAGGGCTGGGTGGTCCAGGAGATGTCGGTGTTCGCGGCCGGTTCGGAGGTGGGGATGAACGGCGCATAGTTGCCGGCCTTGACGAAGAAGAAACCCACCACGATGACAAAGATGACGATCGCGATCTTGATCATGGTGAAGACGTTGTTGATGCGGGCCGACAGTTTGGTGCCAAGCACCAGGACCACGGTGAAGGCCGCCACCACGATCAACGGCCCCCAGTAGACCGTCACGCCAAGGACCGAGACATTGGAGGGCACATTCACGTGCACCGCCTCCAGGAAGTTACTGAGGTACACGCCCCAATATTTCGCGATGACCGAGGCGGCCATGAGCAGTTCCAGGATCAGGTTCCAGCCGATGATCCAGGCCAGCAGCTCCCCCATGGTGGCGTAGGTAAACACATAGGCGCTGCCGGTCACGGGGATCGCGGTGGCAAATTCGGCGTAACACATGACCGCCAGGGCACAGGTGATGGCTGCCAGCACGAACGAGATGGTCACGGCGGGCCCGGCGTAGTTGGCCGCGGCCTTGGCTCCGACCGAGAAGATGCCCGCGCCAACGGCGACCGCAATTCCCATGATCATCAGGTCCCAAGTGCTCAGGGTCCTTTTCAGGGTGCGCCCGGGCTCGTCGGCATCGGCGAGGGAGTGTTCAATGGATTTGGTGCGGAACAAGTTCATGGAAATCGCTTAATCTTCAGGTTTTTTACAACTCGACAACACTAGCGAAGCCCTATCAGAATATCGTCATTGCGCCGATTCTGTCTCACGATGTGAAACACGCTCGCCGTAAGGTTCCGTCACACTTTATGAGAGCCAGCCGAGCGTAATCCGCCCGCTGTAGGGGACGACGCCGTCGGCGGTCGCGTCGACATCGACGTATCCGGCGAGCAGGAAGGTGAGCAGGGGCATGGACAGCTCGAAGGTGCGGGACTGCGCAGTGTCCGCTGCCGCGGTGCAGTTGATGGCCGTGGAACCGCCCACCGTCGCATCCGTGCATTTCCAGGCTTCAGGCATCGTTACCGTGGCCGGGGCTGCGAGCCCACTATTTGGGTACTTGAACGTGACGGCGGCGTTCTTGAGCCCGCCTGTGGCGTCCGTGGCCAGGGTGATCCGGACGGTGGTGGACTGAAGCCCGTTCCGGACAAGCTCCGAGGTCATCGTAATGCCGGCGGATTCGGGCACGGTGGGATCGGTGGGCGTGGTCGTCGGATCCGTCGTCGGGGACGGGGATGCGGTGGCGGACGGTTCCGCCGTTTCGCTGGGTTCCGGCGTCGGGGTGGGCGTCGGCGACTGTGTGGGTGACGGCGTCGCCGTCGGTGAGGGCGACGCTGTTGCGGTCGGTGCCGCCGTGGTGGTCGGCGACGGTGCCACGGTCGCGGTAGGGCTCGCTGAAGGTGCAGGCGTCGGCACCGGGGTCTGCTCCGGAGCCGGTTCCGGCGCTGTCGGGAGGGCCGGGCTGATCGGCTCCGGCCGGTTTCCCTCGGGCAGGATCACGATCGGCGCCTGGATCACGGGCGGGCTCGGCACATCCGCCGGCGTTGGCCGGGCGCCGGGCGTCACCCAGGGACTGGGTGTGGACGCAGGCCGCTTGCTCGTGCCGGGAGCCGGCGTCGTCGGTCCAACGGCGGGGGCTTGACTGACCGGCCCGGGCTGTCCGGGCGCAACGGCTTCGGCACCGGCAATGGTCGTCTTGCCATTGTCGCCGCCAAAGGGTGAAAACCCGACGGTCGCGGCCATGGCAATGCCGACGGCGGCGATCCCGGTGACGGCCGTGGCAACCACCGCACCCCAGCCAAGCTTGGAGCCGTGACTACCGCCGCCAAGGAGCTTGCCGATCCCCCATCCCGCGCCGATCCCGGCGACTTTGGCGGCAGCGGCGCCTGCGCCGGAGAAACCCAAGCCCGCGACGGCGGGGAAGATGATGGCACGCATGCCGGCGCCAACGTCCTGGACATGCACCAACATGGCGGTGCACTTCAGGCAGGTGTCCAGATGTTCGCGCATGGTGGCGGCCTTGCGCCGCGTGAGGCCGCCCCGGGCGTAGGCGCCCAGGTTCTTTGAGTGGGGCCCGCAGCCCTGGTCCACGGTCACCAGATGGTGTTGCAGATACGACTGGCGCAATCCTTCCCGCGCGCGCACGGCCAATGCCGATACGGCGTTGGGGGCGATGCCCAGCAGGGGTGAGATGGCGGCGGGAGTCATGCGGTCCACTTCGGTGTACCAAAGCACCGCCTGCCATCGCTCCGGCAGGGTCTTGAAGGACCGGCTCACCACCTCGTTTTCAAACGCGGCCACCGCCGGATCCTTGCCGGCTTCGATGGGGGCTACGGTCTCCAGGTCATCGGTGGCAATGCTGCGTTTGTCTGCCTCGCGTTTCGCCGTGGCAAGCCGTCGCAGGGTGGTCAGCAGGTAGGCGCGGAAGAAGACTGTGGGGCCATGACCACCCTGGATGGCGGCGAGCACGTTGGCGAATGCGTCGGCGATGAGGTCGGCCGTATCGCTGGGATTTCCGGCATGCCGGGCGGCGGTCGTGGCGGCGGCACCGACATGGCGTTCATACAAGGCGGCGTAGGCATCGGAGTCGCCGGCGCGCACCCGGAGAATCAATGCCTCATCACTTGATTCAAGCTCAGGATTGGCACTTGTGCCGCTTGTATTGCCAGACACCATCTAACGATTCTCCATCGACTGCCTTGCACGAATGAGCAACTTCCAAGAATAGCTGACCGCCGGGCAGTTGCACTGTGAGTCTGATTTGGGATTTCATGACGCGAAAAATGAAGAAACTTTAAAAAACTTTCGACGCCGGCCAAATCGGGTTAAAAGCCGGCAGCCGCGGGCGGTCCGTGGATTGTCCACGGACCGCCCGCGGCTAGCAGGATTCGCTCGTCGAAGAGGCGTTAGTGTGCGCGCCGGCTCCGTCGGACCATGACCAGGACGCAGCCGGACGCCAGCAGCAGTCCGCCCACTGCCAGCGGCAGGGCCGAAGACGCTCCGGTGTAGGCGAGATCGCCAGTGGCCGCTTCAGTTGGCTTCGCAGTCTGCGGCGCCCCACTCGCCACCTTGGTGCCCTTGACCGTCGGGGACGGGTTCGACGCCGTCGGGGCCGTGGTTGACGTGCCCGACGCCGTCGGCGGGATCGACGTGGTCGGGGACGAGGTCGACGTCGCGTCCGTCGTGGGAGTTGGCGTCGGGTCTGCCGTCGGGGTCGGGGACGTGGTCGACGTCGCGTCCGTAGTCGGCGTCGGAGTCGGATCCGTCGTCGGCTCAACAGACGGGGTCGGCGTCGGGCCAGTGGTCGGCTCAACAGACGGGGTCGGCGTCGGCGTCGCATCCGTGGTCGGCTCAACCGTGGGCGTCGGGTCGACAGACGGCTCAACCGTCGGAGTCGGCGTCGGAGTCGGCTCGACCGGCTTCGGCGGTGTCACATCCGTGGTGGTGCACGGCGCTTCTGCGGTGCAGGACGCCGGCGGGATGGATCCCGTGCCCGTGACGGCATTGCTCAGGGTGGCTCCGAAGGCGTCGTCATTGACCACCACCTGGTAGCTCAGGCGCGCGCCCTGGCCCTTGCCGAGGGTCATGGGACCGGCCGTGAGGATGGCGGCGGCAGGGTCTGCCACCGCGACCGGAGTACCGCCGGCGACGGACAGCGTTGCGGAGCCGGGCACAAAGCGTGCATGGCTCAGGACCCCGGAGAGGTCGTCGCGGAAGGAGATGCCGTCCACTGCCTGCACGCCGGTGTTCACGGCGTCAACAGTGTAGCTGATGGTGTCGCCCGGGTTCACCGTGCCGCGGGCGTCGGAGGTTTTGGACATGGTCCAGGCCTTCAGCGGCGCCTTGTTCGTTACGGTGCACGATGTCACGGTGCTGGCCAGGGCCGTGACGGTGAAGCCCGTGTTTCCGGCGTCGTTGGTGTTGGTGACGGCCAGCGGGGCGCCGTCACGGGTGCAGACCGCGTTGAACCCGGCGTTCTGGACCACGGCGTAGCCGGGCAGCTGCCGTTCCTTGATGGTCACGGCGACGGGCTGCTTGGACGTGAAGTCCAGGTTCATGCCGGCCTGGCCGTTGGCACCGGTGGTCAGGGCGACGGCGGGGGCGTTGGCCGGCGTGGCGTCGAAAACCCATCCCGCACCAGGGGTCGTGTCGGTGGAGTCGAAGGCCTGCACGGCCTTGTTCACGTTCAAGGTGCTCTGGCAGCCGGCCGTGGCAATCGCCTTCAACGTGGCTGCCAGCTGGTCGTAGTTGGTGGTGTAGTAGTCGGAGCCGGCGACGGGCCCGGTGATCTGGGCGAGCCGCGCGGCGTCAGCGTCCTTGACGCCCACGCCGATGACCCGGGTTCCGGCGTCCTTGAGCTTGTTGGCTTCGGGGATTGCGGCGTCCAGCGCGGCTGCGACATTCGCTCCCGTGCCGCTGGTGTCGTCGGAACCGGTTCCGCCATTGCCGCTGGTCTTGCTTTGGTTTGCGTTAAGCGGGGCGGCACCAAAGAAGGTGGGGCGCCCGTCGGTAAAGAAAATCACGCCGTCGTAGGCCTTGGCGGGCACAATGGCCAACGCCTGCTGCCAGTTCGTGCCGCCGAGCATCTTGTTGCTGTCGCCGGGCCGGATCAGTCCGTTGATGGCCGAGGTCACGGCGGTTGCCCCCTGGGCGGAGGCCAGCGAGGTTGCGCCGAGGTTTGCCGTGGCAAAGGTGCCGAAGCTGTAGACGCCCATGGATGTCCCGGTGCCCTGCAACGCGGCCACGGCCTGGCTGCTGGACTTCTTGACGCTGGCAATGTCGTCGTCGGACATGGAGTTGGACAGGTCAAAGACCATGGCAAGGTTCAACCCGCACCGTTGCGGCAGTGCAGGGTTGGGGGAAACGGTGGGGGCCGCGGCCGCCGCCTTGGTGGGTGCGGGGGCGGCGATGGCGGGAAGCGCGCCCATCGCCAAGGATCCGGCTGCCGCCAACACTGCTGCAGTAGCAACAATTTTGCGTCCCCGCCAAAGATTTATTCTCGTCATGTCCAGCATGCAACTTTCACCTCGTGTCAACCGGGGTTCCGGTTGGTTCAAAGGGTGAGAGCGCCGCCGCCACGATTCGTGACGCCGATTGGGACGGGAAAAATTCCGGGTGCCCGCCCTTGGCTGTTGCCGTGGGCGGGCACCCGGCGGTGCTACTTGTTGGAAATGCCGATCATTTCCTCGCGGTCCACGACCTTGACCCGTTCCCGGACGACGTCGTTCCCCGGCTGCGGAACATAGCTGGCACCGAGCTGCTTCTCGTGTGCGTCGAGCTTGTTCCAGCCCTCCCAGGTGGTGTAGTCCACACCGCGGGATTCCAGCAATTCCACGATGTCCGCCTCGCCGGGGTGCTCGGCGACGGGTAGGCCCAGGCGGTCCTCCAACAGGCAGCCAATGGTTTCCAGGGCGTCGCCCTTGGTGTGGCCGATCAGGCCCACGGGCCCGCGCTTGATCCAGCCCGTCGCGTACAGGCCCGGCACGGGCGTGCCGTCCTGGTCCACCACGCGGCCTGCGTCGTTGGGAATCACGCCTCGCTTGGCGTCAAAGCCCACTTCCGGCAGCTCCGAGCCGAAGTAGCCCACGGAACGGTAGACGGCTTGGACGGGGTAGTCGATGAATTCGCCGGTGCCGCGGGCGTTGCCGGTGCCGTCGAGTTCGTTGCGCTCAAACTTGATGCCGGTGACCTTGCCGTCCTCGCCGGTGATCTCCACGGGCGAGTGCAGGAAGTGCAGGTGCAGGCGGCGCGAGGCGGCCGGACGGGAATCGTCGTCTTCCTGCTCCACGAGCCAGTTGGTCAGGGTGTTGACCATGGTCTTGATCTGGTTGTTGGTCTTGATGGCGGTGTCCGAGGCCTCGTCGAAGTCGAAGTCCTCCTCGTAGAGCACGATGTCCACATCCCGGGAGTGGGAGAGTTCGCGCAATTCCAGCGGGGTGAACTTCACCTGGGCCGGGCCGCGGCGGCCAAAGATGTGCACGTCCGTGACCGGAGATTCCTTCAATCCGGCGTAGACGTTGTCCGGAATCTCCGTGACGAGCAGGTCCTCGGCGTGCTTGGACAGCACCCGGGCCACGTCGAGGGCCACGTTGCCGTTGCCGATCACGGCGATTTCCTTGGCCGTCAGCGGCCACTCGCGGGAGACGTCCGGGTGTCCGTCGTACCAGGACA
Organism: Arthrobacter sp. ERGS1:01; assembly: GCF_001281315.1. NCBI lineage: Bacteria > Bacillati > Actinomycetota > Actinomycetes > Micrococcales > Micrococcaceae > Arthrobacter > Arthrobacter sp. ERGS1:01. The sequence goes on from NZ_CP012479.1 coordinate 3,416,512, forward strand.
CGAAGTCCGCGCCGCCGTAGGAGCCGTCGAGCTCGATGCCCGGGATGTTCAGCTCCGCATCCTTGATGGCACCGGTCGCGAAAATCACGGCGTCGTAATGGGCCTGGAGATCGGCCAGGGAAAGGTCCCGGCCGTAGGTGACGTTGCCGAAGAAGCGGATGTCGCCGCGGTCCAGCACCTTGTGGAGGGCGTTCACGATGCCCTTGATGCGCGGGTGGTCGGGGGCCACGCCGTAGCGGATCAGGCCGTACGGGGCCGGGTAGGCCTCAAAAATGTCGATGCTGACGTCAACGTCGCCGCCGGCAACTTCCTGGGACTTCGTCAGGATATCCGCGGCGTAGACGCCGGCCGGGCCGGAACCGATGATGGCGACGCGGAACGGGCGGGAGGTTGTCGAGCTAGACAAGGATGAAGTCCTTCCGAACTGTAAATCGTGGCACCAAGGAACTGGCGCCACGGGCGAAACCGCCCGGTGGGCGCTGCTTCCCCAAGTCTAAGTGCCCGGGCTGAAAGCCGGTAAGGGCCGGTTCGGGAAAGTGACCAATGGCTCAGGCGCCCCGCCCATCCGCCAGCGCGGGAGCTATCCGTGCCGCGCCCGCCGTTTCCGCGACGCGGCGAAGACAAGGATCCCTGTTCCCAGGATCGCTGCGCCGGCCGTGCCCACAAGGACGACGGCGGCACCCGTGTTGGGAAGGCCGCGCGCCTCCCCTGCCTGGCCGGGTACGGCACCGACGGTGGCCTTCGTTGCGCTTGGCGCCCTTGTCTCCGAGGGCGCTGTGGTGGCTGATGCAGCTGGTGCGGCGCCCTCAGTGGTGGCCGATACCGACGGCAGCTTGCCGGGAGCGGTGGTCGGCATCGTCGTTTCCGGCGCGGCCGAGGACGTTTCCGGCGCGGCAGCCGAGGTTTCAGGTGTTGCCGTAGTCGTTTCCGGAGCAGCCGTAGTCGTTTCCGGAGCAGCCGTAGTCGTTTCCGGAGCCGCCGTCGTCGTTTCCGGCGCGGCCGAGGAAGTCTCCGGGGTTGAAGTGGTGGTTTCGGGGGAACTGCTGGGCTCGGCCGTGGGCGTGGCCGTGGGAGTGGGGGTTTGGGCGGCAACCACATCCAGGGGCATGGTCCTGGAGGTACTTGCGGGGGTGGGCGCAGAGTCGGTGACGGTGATGACGGGGTCGAACGTCCCGGATTCGGTGGGAGTCCCGCTCACAGCGCCGGTGCCGGCGTCGATGGACAGACCGCCGGGAAGTCCCGAGGCCGAGTATTTGTAGGGCGGGGTTCCGTTGACGCTGGTGAAGCCCGCCTCAAAGCCCTCGCCCTGGTTCGCGGACCCCAAGCCGCCACCCTGGAGCGTGAGCGGCTGGCCCTCAATGCTGACGGTGCCGTTGGATGTCAGCGATACCGTGGCCCCCACCGGGGCGGTGTCCGACGCGGACGCAAACAACACCAGGGACCACGTCTTGGCCGTTGCGGGGTCCGACGACGCCGGGGCGCCCCAGTTCAGGGTGGCGGTCTGGCCCGCGGCGGCACCGGCAGCGCGCTTGACGCAGTGCGCCACGGTGTTCGACGGCGTGAAGGCGCCTTCATAGAGGGCCGCCACGAGCGCTCCGTTGCCGGCCGCGACGGCCGCTCGGAAACTGCCGGAAGCCGATGTGGTGGTGCGGAACGTGACCACCTGGTAGCTCCCGGCGGTCCCGCTGGGATAGCACCCGGAATTGTCCAGCGGTTGGTTCACCTGCTGGCCGGCCGTGATCTGGACGGCCACGGTGGCGGACACCTCGGCCTGGGCCGGAGCGGCCGTCAGTGCGCTTCCGCCCACCACCAGCAACGCTGCGGCGCACACGGCAAGGATGGACTTCGGCAGGTGCCAACGCAGCATTCGGACTCCACGGGGTCGGGTCGTGCACAGGGATGGCCACGGCGCCGGCCGGGCATCGTCACAAACAGAATTCTGCACAACATTGATTGAAAATGTGTATTCTGTGTCACATTAGAGCAGATTTTCATCCGGCAGCAGTTTTATTACAGGAGAACCCACATGGCACATCCCACCTCAAAGCGTTCCGTGTCGCCGCTTGGCCGTCGCGGCTTGTTGGCGGGCGCCGGCGTCGCGGGGCTGGGAGCCCTGGCCGGCGTCGCCCTCTCCCCTGCGGCCCACGCCGCAGACACCAACCTGACATTGCCGGTTCTTGGCCCGGACGACGACTGGGCGGCAACGCTTGCCCGCACGCCCCAGGTCCAGCTCGTTGCCGGCGCCGCCTATACCTTGGCGGCTCCTGTGGATCTGCCCAACAACACGCTGATCGAGGGCAACGGCGCCATCATCACCGTGGCCCAGGAGTCCATGGGCGCGTTCACCGCCACGTCAAAGGTGGGCATCACCATCCGGGGCCTCACCCTGCAGGGCCGCACCGACGACACCTTGAATGCGGCGGCAAATTTTGCCCACACGGCCATCAAGCTGGTTCGCTGCACGAGCTTCCGGATCACCGACTGCGATTTCAACTACTGGCTGGGTGCCGGGATCGCGGTCACCGGGTCGACCTCCGACGACTACTTTTCCTACCGCGGGCACGTGCAGGGGAACAACTTTGTCCGCTGCTACTTTGGCGTGTCCTTCGCCGACCGGGCCGAGTACTCACTGCTGGCCAACAACGTGTTCAACACCAACCGCCTGGCCATCTGGAACAGCTCCGGCAACCTGACCACTACGGGAAACGTGGTGGTGAACTGCTACGGCGCCTACTATTCGTACGCGAAGACCAGCCCCTTTGGCGCGCAGACCTCGGACAATTGGAACCACGGCGCCGTCACCGGCAACACGTTCAACCACAGCAACGGCAGCGGCGGGGCCCGCTGGACCTCCAACGCGGCCTTCCCGATCGGCGGCGTGTCCACCGATCCCGGATCCGGCGTGGTGGTCGACGGCCTGCTGCCCCCCACCTTTACGGGCAACACGCTCTGGTACACGAACATCAAGGCCAACAACCACGTTGCAAACCAGTGGCTGCTCACCGGCTGCGCGTTGTCCAACCTGTCCATCAGCGCCACGGGGACCAATCCGATCAAGATCCTCGGCTCCCAATCCAACGGCGCAGCCAACGCCCCGACGCTCAGCGGAAACGTCCAGAACGTGTTCTAGGCGCCAAACCCGGCCAATCCTTGCGCTGTGGATATGGAATATTACCCACGGGCATGCTGTTATGAGGCTGTGTCAACTAGTAAAACCACCCCAGTGTCCACTCCCCCAACAACAGCGAAGGCGGGCCGGCCGGCCCGCACGGAAACCGCCACCGGAATGATCTTCGGCTTTGGCGCCTATGGGTTGTGGGGGCTCCTGCCGCTGTACTTCATCTGGCTCATGCCGGCCAACAGCATCGAGATCGTGGCCAACCGGGTGGTCTGGTCGGTAATCTTCTGCGCCGTCCTCATCACGGCCACGCGCTCCTGGGGAAAATTCAGCGCCGCAGTGAAGAATCCGCGCGTGCTCTGGCCGCTGGCCATTGCCGGCGTCCTCATCGTCATCAACTGGCTCACCTATGTCTTCGCAGTGACCACGGGAAACGCCATTGAAGGGTCCCTGGGCTACTTCATCAACCCGCTTGTGTCCGTGCTGCTCGGCGTCATCGTGCTCAAGGAAAAGCTGCGGCCCCTGCAGTGGCTGGCCGTCGGCGTCGGCGTGGCCGCCGTCGTCGTCCTGACCGTCAGTTATGGAAAGCTGCCCTGGATTGCGCTGGTCCTGGCGTTCAGCTTCGGCTTCTACGGCTTCGTCAAGAACCGGGTGGGCGGAAAGGTGGACGCCCTCACCAGCCTGAGCGTGGAAACCGCCGTGCTGGCACCGTTCGCCGTGGTGACCATGGTGGTGTTGACCCTGGTGGGGCAGGCGACGTTGACTGGCCTGGGCGCCGGCCACTTCTGGTTGATGGCCGCCTCCGGCGTCATTACGGCCGTGCCGCTGCTGCTGTTTGGCGCATCCGCCCGGCGCCTGCCCATGACGACGATCGGCCTGCTCCAGTACGTGGCGCCGCTGCTGCAGTTCGTGGTGGCCGTGACCCTGCTGAACGAGCACATGGGCCTCGACCGGTGGATTGGTTTTGGCATAGTGTGGCTTGCGTTGGTGATCTTGACGGTCGATACGCTGCGGAATTACCGGCACACGGCGAGGCTGCGGAAGGCCGCAACCGCCTAGCTTCACCCCCACCTCGAGGAAGGGCATGCACATGGCTGTTGAGGAATTTGATCTTTTGGTGGTTGGCGGAGGCAAGGCCGGCAAATCCCTGGCCATGGATCTGGCGGCGGCCGGGCAGCGCGTGGCCATGGTGGAGCGGGGCATGATCGGGGGCACCTGCATCAACGTCGCCTGCATCCCCACCAAGACCCTCGTCAACAGTGCCCGGCTGCTGTCGGTGACGCGCCGCGCCGCCGAATTTGGGATCACCATGTCAGGTTCGCCTGCCATTGACATTGACCTGCTGCGCGCCCGCAAGGAGGAGGTAGTGGGCACCATGGTCGCCGGGCAGCGGAAGTCGTTCCTGGCCTCCGGCATGGACCTGGTGATCGGCGAGGCCCGCTTCACCGCCCCGCGCACCGTTGAAGTGACCGACGACGCCGGTGCCCGCCGCACGCTGCGCGGCACCAATGTGGTGGTCAACACCGGCATGGTTCCGTTCGTGCCGGACCTGCCGGGGTTGCGCGATTCCGCGCCGCTGACGAGCACCTCCATTTTGGCGCTTGAATCACTGCCGGAGAGCATCCTCATCCTGGGTGGCGGCTACATTGGCTGCGAATTTGCCTCCATGCTTTCCATCATGGGCGTGCGGGTCACGGTGGTGCAGCGCAGGGGCGTCCTGCTGCCAAATGAAGACGTTGACGTATCCGAATCGGTGGCCAACGCCCTCACGGCCGACGGCGTGAATGTCCGCACGGGCGTCTCGGCGACTGCGGTATCCCGCACCGATTCCGGGGTCACCATGGAACTGTCCGACGGCACGTCAGTAACCGCCGCTGAGATCCTCGTTGCGGTGGGGCGCACCCCGGTAACGGACGGGCTGGGCCTGGATGCTGCGGGCGTCGAGCTCACCGATTCCGGGCTGGTGCGCGTGGACGAATACTTGCGCGCCACGGCGGACAACGTCTGGGCCGCGGGCGACGTAGCGGGCACTCCGCAGTTCACTCACGCCTCCTGGAACGACTACAGGATCCTCAAGACCAACCTGGCCGGCGGCTCGTGGAGCACCAAGGACCGGCTCATCCCCTACTGCGTGTTCACCACGCCGGAGCTGGGACGGGTGGGGCTGAGCGAAACCGAGGCCCTGCACGCGGGCTACAACATCCGGGTCGCCGCCATGCCCGTCTCCGCCATCCCCCGAGCACGCACGGTGGGCCAGCTGGACGGCCGCTGGAAGGCCGTGGTGGACCGCGATACCGACATGATCCTCGGTGTCGCGCTCCACGGCCATGAGTCCAGCGAGGTCATCGCCGTTGTCCAGATGGCCATCCTGGGCAAGCTTCCCTACCAGCAGCTGCGCGACGCCGTGATCGCCCACCCCACCATGGCCGAGGGCCTGCAACTCCTGTTCAGCGACGCCTTCCTGGCGGCCTAGCCGGCGAGGGAATTCCGGCTCGGCCGCCGGTGTAGGCAGGGTCCCTCGACTAGATCCCCTGCGCCTGGAAGTCGCGCGGAACCACCACCATGGGCACCGGAAGTGCGCGGAGGATCTTGTTGGCCGTGGAGCCGAGGAAGATCTTGCGGTTCTCGGCCAGGCGGCTGGAACCAACCACCACGAGCTCGCCGGATTTCCAGCCGATCCCGTCGACGGCTTCCTCAATGTTGCGTCCGTGGGCCAGGGTCACCGTGACAGTGTCCTCGGGAAGCCTTGCTGCGGCGTCGGCAAGCACCGTGTTGACGTGCTGCCGGGCGGGGCTGAGGGCGTTGTCCAGGTCAAAGTCCTCCTGCTCCAGCTGGTCGATCTCCACCACGGAAACCAGGCGCAGCGGCACGTTGCGCCGCCCGGCCGCCGTGACGCCGACGTCGAGCACTGCCTGCCAGCCCTCGCGCATGCCGACCATGACCGTGAGCCGGGTCAGTTTGTCCCGCCGGTTGTAGCCGCGGGGCGCCAGCGCCACCGGCACCTGGGACGCGTGCAGCAGCCCGTTGGCCACCGAACCGACGGTGAACCGTTTGAACAGGCCGTTGCTGGCGGCGCCGACCACGATCAGCGCGGCGTCGTCCTCCGCTGCCGCCTCGATCAGGCCGTGAGCAAAGGACTCGGCCCTGCGCGTGGAGAACGTGGCCGTAACATCGTCGGGCACCATGGACAGGGCCTGCTTTTGGGTTTCGGGCACCTCCACCATGCTGCCGCGGATCACGTTGACCAGGTGGAGTTCGGCGCCCTGCGTCCTTGCAATGACCCCGGCAAGGGCAACGGCATCTTCGCCACGGTCGTCAGGCCGGTAACCAACTACATATTTCATGCAATCAACCCTTCGGTGGGCCCGGCGGGCGGACGGTACCGGCGCGCCGAGGCGTTCGTAGCACTGACTGTACAGCCGCCGGGCCGCGCCGAACAGGGCACGGGCGGCGCCGGTTTGCGGGGGTCAGGGTTCGACGACGTCTGCCGCCTGCCAGCCGTCGTCCTCAGCATCGGCTGCCGGCGCCACCGCGGGCAGGATCACCGCCCAGGCCACGGCGATCACGCCCACCAGCAGCAGCGACGGCATGAGGATGCCCGCCTGGTTCGACCATGAACTCATCAAGGTCGTGCCGCCGTTGGCCAATTCAACCGTCTGTGAAGCAGTCGACAACGGGAAGATGTAGGGCAGCATCATTGAAAACACGCCACCCGCCAAGCAGGCTGCGCCGAACCAGGCCGCCCGGGCCCGCCCCGACCGCAGCGTCGCCCGCCGTTCAGGGCCGCCCGATTGCCAGCGGCGAGGTACCACCAGCAGGACCGCCAGGATCAGGAGCCCCAGCGTCAGGAGCGAAACGCCACTCGGCCCAATCGCGTACGGCCATGGAATGTCCGGTGTGACCGTCTCATCGCCCGGCGAACCGAACTGGAGTGCTTCAGGGAAAAGGAAGTTCGCGAACAAGGCCACATATCCGGCGGCGGAAACCAGGACACCCAGCACCCCTAACGCCAGCCTGCAGGCCAGTTCGGCCTTCGCCGAACGCCGCGAGGCCAGAAAGAGCAGCGCCCCGACAATGCCGAGGCCGCCCGCCAGGAACGCCGGTGCCGCCATGAAGATCACGCGCCCCCAGGGATCCATGGTGAGGCCGTGGTAGTCCGCGGGATTGGACGTCTTGGCGGCAGGCAGCCAGTACTGGGCCGTGATGCAAAAAACTGCAACCGCCAGCATGAGGACAGCGGCGGCGACGGCCGGAACCCACCGCCGCGGCGACCACGCGGGCTCCGGCAAAGCCGCAGGCAGGTCCGTCGGCGCAGACAAGGACGCGGGCACCGGCGCGTCATCGCGCGGGGCGGGGTCGATGCGATCCGTGATTACGGAGCCGGCGTCATCCGACACGTCGACGCCGGCATGTGGCGAGGGCTCAGGGCTCCGCAACCCGCTGTCTCCGCCGGCCTGGAATATTTCCGGATATCTGTCATCAAAGCGTGCGTTTCCCATGACTCCCCCACTGCGGCTGGGCGGAACCGGTTCAACGGCACCGCGCTCCTGTCGATAGTGGGATCAGCCTACCCACTAGGCGGCCGGTTCTGCTTCCAATTCGTCATTGGGATCCTCGGCATAGACCCGCCGGGATGTTGCCTGGATCAGCACGCCCCAGAGGAAGATCCCGGCGCCAACGAGCGCAACGGAGCTGCCGGAGCCGGAAACGATGGTTGGCCATGGGATGGTTGAAAAGGTCATGTCCCCCATGGTTTGGGTGGTGCTCGACATGGACCGCGGGAACAGTTGGGGTGCAAACAACGCAACCACCGCACCGACAAGGAGCATGCCACCTGCCAGCAACGCTGCCGGGCCGGACGCAACAGCACCCGCGCGGCTGGCTCCCGGGCGCACAATGGCCACTACGGCCAGCACGGATAAGCCAAACACCGTCAACGGTTGCATTGCTGAGTACATCAGCATCATCAACGATGAACTGGAGTACCCGCCGGATTCCGCCTCAAAGTACATGTACTTTGCAAAAAGGTTGGGGGAAAACATAGCCAGGACTGCCCCGACAGTCGCGATCACGCCCACCACCGCCGCCCCGGCCCACAGCCAGCGGGCTCTCGCCGTGTAATGGCGGGAACCCACGATGAACATCGCCGCGACCATGCCGAGGCCGGCAATGACCAGCGAAGGAGCCACCGAGGTCAAAAATGTTACCCAAGTGACCATCCTCATCCCGTCGGATCCATCGCCGGCAACACTTCGGGATGAAGGAATCAGCACCGCCGCGAACAGGCAAAATACGCCGGCCGCGATGGCCAGCAGACCCGCGCCCATGCCGACGACCCACGACCGCGTACTCCAGTGAATCCGCCGCGCCCCGGGCAGGATCTCATCGGGCTGCGCCTGCGTGCCTGTTTCCCCCGGGAGCCCGGCTGCGGGGTGCGACGCGGTTCCCTCCCCCGCATCAACGGCATCGGATGTGGCCGGAGAGACGTGGGCGGCTTGAACCGCGGGGGCGGGCTGCCCGGCCGGCGGAAGCGGAGCCTGCTCCGGGACAAACCGCTCATGTGCCGGCGCCACGCGGACCGCGCGGGACACCGGGACCGGAGGTGCGCTCACTGTCGGCGCCACCAAGGGCCGCGCCGGCGCTTGTATCAGCGGGGCCGGCTCATTGGTTGTCTGCGGCGTGGTGGCCGGCGGCGCGAAGATGGGCGCCGCGGCAGTGTGCGCCGTGCGGGGCAGCTCGTCGCCGCCGGGCTGAAAGATGGCCGGGTACCGCTCGTCAAACTCCACGTGTTCCATGCAACCCCCAAGATGCGTGTGCCGTGCCCGGACAATGTCCGGCACGGAAGATGTTCGCCCCAGCCTATCCACGCCGGGCACCTACCCACGAAACAAACGACGGCGGCACCCCGGGGAAAAGTTCCCTCGGGGTGCCGCCGTCGTTCAGTGCCTTACGTTCCGTCTACGCGGGGCTTTCCAAACTAGTTGGAGGCTGCGCGTACGGCGTCGGACAATACGTCCAGGCCGTCGTTGAGCAGTTCGTCGCCGATGACCAACGGCGGGAGCAGGCGGATGACGTTGCCGTAGGTGCCGCAGGTGAGGATCACGACGCCGGCCTGCAGGCAGGCGCCGGCGATGGCCTTGGCGGCCTCCGCGTTCGCTTCCTTGGTTGTGTGGGCGGTGCCCGGCTTGACCAGTTCGATTGCCATCATGGCGCCGCGGCCGCGGATCTCGCCGATGATGCCGTTCTCGCCAAGTTCCTCAACGAGCGCCGTGAAGCGGTCGGTGACGATCTTTTCAATGTTCTGGGCGCGGCCGTTGAGGTCGTGCTCCTTCATGGTCTTGATGGCGGCCAGGGCGGCGGCGCAGGCCACCGGGTTTCCGCCGTAGGTGCCGCCAAGGCCGCCGGGGTGCACGGCGTCCATGAGCTCGGCGCGGCCCGTGATGGCGGAGAGCGGCAAACCGCCGCCGATGCCCTTGGCCATCGTGATGATGTCCGGGACAACGCCCTCGTGCTGGGAGGCAAACCATTCGCCCGTGCGGCAGAAGCCGGACTGGACTTCGTCGGCAATGAAGACGACGCCGTTTTCCTTGGCCCAGGCGGCCAGGGCGGGCAGGAAGCCGTCGGCGGGGACGATGAAGCCGCCCTCGCCCTGGATCGGTTCGATCACGATGGCGGCCACGGAGTCGGCGCCAATCTGCTTTTCGATCATGGTGATGGCGCGGCGGGCCGCTTCCTCACCCTTGATGTCGGCTTCCTCGCGGTACGGGTAGCTCATGGGCACGCGGTAGATCTCCGGTGCGAACGGGCCAAAGTTGGTCTTGTACGGCATGGCCTTGGCGGTCAGTGCCATGGTCAGGTTGGTGCGGCCGTGGTAGGCGTGGTCGAAGGCGACGATCGCGTCGCGACCGGTGGCCAGGCGGGCCACCTTGACGGCGTTTTCCACGGCTTCGGCGCCGGAGTTGAACAGCACGGTGCGCTTCTCATGCGTGCCGGGGGTGAGGGTGTTCAGTTCCTCGGCAACGGCAACGTAGCTCTCGTACGGGGTGACCATGAAACAGGTGTGCGTGAAGTGGCCAACCTGTTCCTGCACGGCCTCGACGACGTTCGCATCGGAGGCGCCCACACTGGTCACGGCAATGCCCGAACCGAGGTCGATGAAGGAGTTGCCGTCCACATCGGTAATGATGCCGCCGTCGGCGTCGGCAACGTATACGGGCACGCTGGAGGCGACACCGCCGGCAACAACTGCCTTGCGGCGGGCGTCGAGCGCTGCGGACTTCGGGCCGGGGAACGCGCCGGTGAGGTGCCGTTTTTGTTCGAGCCGGTAGGTGATTTCAGACATGGGGTGACCTTTCAAAATGGGGTGTCAAAGTGTGGGCGGGGGCGCTCTAGGCGTCCAGGTTGCTCATGACGTGCTTGATGCGGGTGTAGTCCTCCACGCCGTACATGGACAGGTCCTTGCCGTAGCCGGACTGCTTGAACCCGCCGTGCGGCATCTCTGCAGTGAGCATGATGTGGGTGTTGATCCAGACTGCGCCGAAGTCCAGGTCGCGGGAGACGCGCATGGCCACACCGTGGTTGGATGTCCAGACGCTGGAGGCCAGGGCGTATTCGACGTCGTTGGCCATTTCCACGGCCTCTTCCTCGGTCTTGAACGTCTGGACCGTGATGACCGGGCCGAAGGTTTCCTTCTGCACGATGTCGTCGCTTTGCTTCACGCCGTCAACCACCGTGGCCTCGAAGAAGAAGCCCTTCTCGCCGGCGCGCTTGCCGCCGGTGACCACCGTTGCATACGCGGGGATGTTGGCCACCACTTCGCTGACGGCGTTGAAGTGGTTGACGTTGTTGAGCGGGCCGAAGTAGTTCAGCGAGTCGTCCTCGTGGCCGGTTTCCAGGCCCTTCGTGGCGGTGGCCAGGGCGGCCACGAACTCGTCGTGGGCGGATTCCTCCACCAGCACGCGGGTGATGGCGGTGCAGTCCTGGCCGGCGTTGAAGAAGGAGAACTCGGCAATGGACTGTGCCGTCTGGCCAAGGTTCGCGTCGGCGAAGACGATGGCGGGAGCCTTTCCGCCCAATTCCAGGTGCGCCCGCTTGAGGCCCTTGGCGGCGCCCGTGGCGACGGCGATGCCGGCGCGGACGGATCCGGTGATCGAGACCATGGCCGGCACCTTGTGGTCCACGAGTGCGGCACCCGTGGCGCCGTTGCCGAGCACGAAGTTCAGCACGCCGGCGGGGACGATGTCCTTGGCGATGTCGGCAAACACCAGGGTGCTTTCGGGCGTGGTGTCGCTGGGCTTGAGGACCACGGTGTTGCCGGCGGCCAGGGCCGGACCGATCTTCCAGATCATCATCAGGAACGGGTAGTTCCACGGGGTCACCTGGGCAATGACGCCCACGGGTTCGCGGCGCACATAGGAGGTGAAGTTCTCCATGTACTCGCCGGCGGAGCGGCCTTCCAGCAGGCGGGCGGCACCGGCAAAGAAGCGCAGCTGGTCGGCGCCGGCGCCCACTTCCTCATCGGCGATCATTTGCTTGACCTGGCCGGTGTTGCGGTGCTGGGCTTCAACGAGCTCGTCGCTGCGTGCCTCGATGGCATCGGCAAGCTTCAACAGCACGCTTTGGCGCTGCGCCGGGGTGGCACGCTTCCACGTCTTGAAGGCGGTGGCTGCGGCGGTCATGGCAGCGTCCACATCGGCCTGGCTCGAAATCGGGGCCTTGGCCACAACTTCCCCGTTGACGGGATTGATGATGTCCAAGGAATCCGGCCCGGTGACGGGCACAAACTCGCCGTTGATGAAATTCTGCAAGGTTTGGACCACAGTGTTCAACCTCTTTAACTCGATGGGTAGGACGCGGCAGTGTCCTGGGTCTTTGCCGCCTAAGCAGAGCCTAAGCCCCACACCCCTCGAACGAGAATGGCATTTTGCACCATGGCACCCATCACACGTAGTGCGTTTGTATAGTTATTGCATGGCACTTTCCCTGGCTGACTTGATGGCCGCACCGGCCCTGCACCTGAAGAACATGGGCTCCACCAGGACCCCGCTGACCGCGCCCATCGATTGGGTGGCCGTGACGGAGTTGGAGAACCCGCAAGCCTTCCTCAGCGGCGGCGAACTGGTCCTGACCACGGGCGCGCGGCAGGGCACCGTCGACGCCCAGCGCTCCTTTGTCCGCCAGATCAGGCGGGCGGGCGCCGTCGGCATTGGCTTTGGCATTGGCTTTGAGCACGACGCCGTTCCACCTGCCCTGATTGCCGAGGCCAACCGCTGGGCCGTGCCCGTGGTTGAGGTGCCCTACAGCACCCCCTTCATCGCCATTGGCAAACTCGTGGCCGACGCACGTTCCTCCGACCACTACACCAAGCTGGAGCGGCTGCTGCGGGAGCACCAGGTCCTGGCCCGGGCACTGCTGACGGGCGGCGGCCTGCCTGCGCTGCTGCGCAAACTGGCGTCCATGGTGGGCTCCGAGCTGGCCATCACCCAATACGGTGGCGAGGTGTTCTCCACCGCTCCGGGCAGCGGACCGAACGACGCCGACTGGCATGCGGTGGCGCTGTCGACGGGCAAACGCGACGCCAGCACACTGTGGTTGCGCAAGCCGTTCCACGACGACGGCATCGTTGACTACGCCCGCGGACTGATCAGCATCGAGCTGAACAACCTGCTCCAGCGCCGCAACACGGCACGGCAAATCGCCGGACAGGTCATTGCCGACATTGTCCGGGGCACGCTTGAAGCGGCCGACGCCACCGCCAGGTTGGAGAACCTGGGCATCATCCCCGCAGCGAAGAACTTCGTGCTGCTGGTGCGCTCGGAGGACGAAAAGTCCGCCAGCCTCTCCACCATGACACTGCCACCGGAGCTGGAGACCGCAGTCGCCGCCGTCATGAAGGCGGACGAGCGCGAGGAACTGCTGATCGTCGTACCCGCTCAGCTTGGCGATCCGGCCATCCTGGGACGGGCCTTGAGCCGCCAGATGCACGGCATTGGACTCGCCGCCGCCGTGGGGATTGGTGGCGCCTATTCCCAGGCCAACGGCCTGCGGTGGAGCTACTTTGAGGCGCGTGAGGCCGCGTCACGCGGACTTGACGTCAACGTGCCAGAGCGGCTGAGCCTGACCTCCCTTCTGTTGGCCAGCGAGGATGTTCCCATGGCCGACATGGCTGCGGAGGCCCTGGGGCCCCTGCTTGCCTTTGACACCGCACACGGCGCCGAACTGGTCGACACCCTTGAAACGTACCTGCGGCTCAATGGTTCGGTGGCGGCAGTGGCCGAGACCCTGACGCTGCACCGAAACACCGTCCGCTACCGTTTGACGCAAATTGCCGAGCTCACCGGCTACGACCCCGCCCTGACTCCGGACCGGGTCCAGCTGTGGCTGGCACTTGCCGTGCGCCGGTTGTCCCCGCCGGTCCAGCCCTGATCGGGGCAGGGCCGGCGGGGCATCACGGGCGCTGCGAGCCCTAGAGGAAGCGGCGCAGCAGGATCAGCGCGAAGCCGGCCAGGAACACCAGAAGCGCTCCCGTGTAGACCGGCCAGATGCCGCCACCGGTGTAGGCCAGCTGGGCGGGTGCGGCGGCGTCCATGGCCACCGTGCCCGAGCTCATGGCCTGCAGGTTCCCGGCGGGTGACATCTGGGTGACACCCTGGGGAGCCCACTGCGTGATCTGGATGATCGGCGTCACAGGGGTTGCGGGAACCGACGGGGTCGTCGGGGTCCACGGCGTACCGGGGGTGCCAGGCGTGCCCGGCGTACCCGGCGTACCCGGCGTACCCGGCGTGCCCGGCGTGCCCGGCGTACCCGGCGTACCCGGCGTACCCGGCGTACCCGGCGTGCCCGGCGTACCCGGCGTACCCGGCGTGCCCGGCGTGCCCGGCGTGCCCGGTGTACCCGGCGTACCCGGCGTACCCGGTGTACCCGGCGTACCCGGCGTGCCGGGGGTCACCACATTGGTGACATCAGAGCCAACGGAAACCGCATTTCCCAGGATTCCCACGGCGTTGCCGGAGATGTTGATCGGGACAGTGATGGGTGCGGCGATCTGTACGTTGCCGAGCACGTTGCCCAGCAGTCCGCCAAGGAGGCCGCCGCCGTTGGAGTGGCCGGCATTCTGGCTTCCTGCGGTCTGGCTGACGCCCGGAACAACCGTGGTGTTCGTGGCGTGGGAACCACTGCTCACCGCGTTGCCCAAAACCCCAACAGCGTTGCCGGACACATTCACCGGAACCGTGACGGGGGCCGCCACCTGGACATTGCCCAGGACATTGCCAACCACGCCGCCGAGGATTCCGCCGCCGTGGGACTCACCTGAGTTCTGCCCACCTGTGTTCTGCCCACCGGCGGTCTGGCTTCCGGCGTCCTGCTTCACGGGCGGGGCAACCGTGGTGTTCGTGGCGTGGGAACCACTGCTGACCGCGTTGCCCAAAACCCCAACGGCATTACCGGAAACATTTACCGGAACCGTGATGGGGGCCGCCACCTGGACATTGCCCAGGACGTTGCCGACCACACCACCCAGGAGGCCGTCACCGTGCGATGAGCCGGCATTCTGGCTTCCGGCGGTCTGCCCACCGGTGCTGGGGTTTCCCGCGGGCTGGCTTGCCGTATTCTGCCCACCGGCGGTCTGCCCACCGGCGGTCTGCCCACCGGCGGTCTGGCTTCCGGCGTCCTGCTTCACGGGCGGGGCAACAGTGGTGTTGCTTGCCTGGGAACCGCTGCTGACAGCGTTGCCCAAGACGCCCACGGCATTGCCGGACAAGTTCACCGGAACCGTGACGGGCACGGCCACCTGGACATTGCCCAAGACGTTCCCGACCACGCCGCCCAGCAGGCCGTCACCGTGCGAAGAACCGGCGGTCTGCCCACCGGCGTCCTGCTTGACGGCCGGCGCAACCGTGGTGTTTGAGGCCTTCGAACCGCTGCTCACGGCATTGCCCAGGACGCCCACGGCATTGCCGGAGACATTCACCGGAACCGTGACGGGCACGGCCACCTGGACATTGCCCAGGACGTTCCCGACCACGCCGCCCAACAGGCCGCCGCCGTCCGAGGAGTTCGAATTTGTTTGGTGGCCCAGTCCCTGGACCACGGAGGAAACAGTGCTCTGCACCGCGTGGGCGCCACCGGATGAACCGGTGACTGGCTGTTCTGCAGCGTTGGCTGCACCTGCGCCGAGGGCCAGAAGCCCTCCGGCAAAGACCGCTGCACAGAGCGATCGACGAATGACGACATGCATAATGTTCAACTCCTGAAAAGTCTTTTTGACCTGGTTTGCGGTTGCAAATGCCAGGAAATACCGGGGGCCGTTTTCCCTTGGACGGGGCGGCCGGCGGTCAACTAGTCAGGGCTCGAGCCCGGGTCCGAGGGCATGGAGGCAGGCAGGGCCCAGTCGACGTCCCACAACGGCGCACCGTGCGCTGCCATGCGCAAAGACAAGGGGAAGAATTCATCGGCGGCCGCGAATCCGGCTGACCCGCCCGCTCCGCCGGAAGACATGCTTGCTGAGGCCGCCGTCGCCGCGCTCGTGATGACGGCGGGAGGACAGGGACCCACGGCGGAATCGCCCGTGGCTGCGGCACAGGCGGCGCTCGCACCGCCGGAGCCCGGGAGCGTCATGGCCGCGAATACCGGGTGTCCTGTTGCGGGTGCCGAGGACTCCTGCAGGAGCCTGGCGGCAAAGAGCGCCGACGCCGAATTCGCTTCGGCCTGGGAGTCTGACTGGGAGAAGTTGTACAGGGTCCGGGCGGCGGCCGCCGAGGCGCCGCTTGCCTTGTGCCCCGAAGCGACTGCCTGCTGCGGGTCCGCTACTGAACTGCCGTCATGGGCTCCCGGGACGGGCGCACCGGGCACGACTACGCCGGGAGCTGTGGTTCCCGTCGCCGGGGGTTCCGAATGGTTTCCGCCCGGTGTTCCAGGGGTCACCGGCGTGCCCGGGGTTCCGGGGCCGGTCGGGGTGCCCGGATTTCCCGGGTTTGACGGCGTGCCGGGTGTTGACGGGGTTCCTGGGTCGGTAGGGGTGCCCGGCGTTCCGGGGTTTGACGGATTTCCCGGATTTCCGGGGTTGCCGGGATTTCCGGGGTTGCCCGGCAGGACGCCGTCGACCACTCCGCCAACGACTCCACCGACCACGCCGTCAACGACTCCGGTGACGCCGTCGGTCACGCCGCCGACGACGGGATTGAGGGTGTCGGTGACCGGGGCGAGGACCGCGGTGACGGGTTTGGTGACCTGATCCACGGCACCCAGGACGGGCGTCGTCACGGAAGTTACCGTGGTGAGTACGGGGCCACCACCTGGTTGGTGATGTTCTGCACGGGTGTTGAGACAGCCCCAACAACCGGGCCAACGACGGGAAGGGAGGCTACCGAGCCTTCGACCTTGTCCGTCACGTTTGTCACGGGTGTGGTGATCTTGGAAACCGTGTCGCTTCCCACCAGGTCCTTGACCACGGGAACCTGGGACACCGTGGTGTCGACCAGCTTGACGACCGGGTTGAGCAGGCCCGAAATGAGGCCCTTTCCGCCGGAAGCGGCCGGGGAGGATGAGGAAGAGTTGGGGTTCGACGAGGCGGCAAAGGCACCCGTCGATCCCAGAACCAGGAAGGCTGCGGCGATCAAGGCGGCTCCGAGGGAGAGCCGGACGGCACGGAGAATGGGCGTGGTGCCCAACGACGAATTTTCGTCATTGTCCACTGCCTTCACCCCACCCAAGGACTGCGTGTGACGGGCGCGCTTGAGGAACGCCAGTCTGAGACCGCCATGCGCCCAAAACAGGCGCAATGACCTTTTTCCAGCGTACGTCCGCTCCGCGAGAACCGCCAGAGTCTGATTAAATTTTCTGCAATATTTCGGACGGGGCACGGCTAGGCCGCTGCGCGCTCCAGGCCGGCCATGATCAGGTCCAGCCCAAACAGGAAAGCTTCGTCGGCGCGGTGCTCCCGGCCCAAACCGGCGTCAAGGGCCGCCCGCAGCGATGCGGAGGCCTTGGCTCCCGGGTCCCACACCTCCTCCGGCGCCGCAACATCCAGGGCCGAGCCCAGCACGTAGTTGTCCAGCACGGTGATTGCCTCCAGGATGCGCCGGGGCCCGAACCCGGCCTCGGCAAACCGCTCCGCCAGCACGTTGTACATGCCGATCGTGGTCTCGTCCCGTACCGAGTAGGCGGTCAGAAGCGGGATCAACCGGGGGTGCCGCGAATAGGAATTGCGGTACTGCACCGCGATGTCGCGAATGGCCGCGGCCCAGTGCGGCTCGCCCTCCGAGGCGCCCGCCACGTCGACCGCCGCCACCGCCTGCCCGCGCATGAGCTCGATGATGTCAGCCTTGCCGCTGATGTGGTTGTACAGCGAGGACGGGCTGACCCGAAGCCGCTTGGCCAGGGCGGGCAACGTGAACTCGCCCTGGGCATCCACCATGGCCAGGGCGGCCTCGGCGATGATCACGGGGGAAAGCTTCGGAGACAACGGTCGGGCCATGACGGGTTCCTTCCAAACAACGATTCCCCCAAGGATAACGAACAATATTCGTTTAACCCTTGCGCTCACGTCGACGTTGCTCCCATAATAAACGAATGACATTCGTTTTATGTGATTCCGATCTCTCCAAGGAGCAGTCATGCTGGAACTGACAGCCTTCAATCCGCCCGCCTCCTGGGCCCGCACGCAAGAAACCGGACGCGCCCCGCTGCGCGCAGCCCTGGTGCAGCACCGCTGGCAGGCCGTTCCGGACGCCGTGCGCACCGAACTCCGCGAGGGCATCTCCCGCGCCGCCACCCTTGGCGCTACCGCTGTGTTCCTGCCGGAGCTCACGCTGTCCCGCTACCCCGCGGACACCCTGCCCGAGGGCGCCCCCAACGCGACGGCCGAGGACCTGCTCACGGGCCCCACCTTCGCCTTTGCCGCGCAGGCCGCCCGCGACTTCGGCATCACGGTCCATGCGTCCCTGTTCCAGCGCGCCGACGCCGGGGACGGACTGGGCCTGAACACGGCCATCCTGGTCTCCCCCGACGGCGAGCTGCTGGCCCGGACGCACAAACTGCACATTCCGCGCACCGACGGCTACTTCGAGGACAAGTACTTCCGCCCCGGCCCCAATGCCGCGGACGCCTACCAGGTCCACGCACCCGGGGAACTGCACGGCGCCCGGCTGGGCATGCCGACCTGCTGGGATGAATGGTTCCCCGAGGTGGCCCGCATGTATTCGCTGGGCGGGGCGGAACTGCTGGTCTACCCCACGGCCATCGGCTCCGAGCCCTCCTTCCCCGACTTCGACACGCAGTCGTTATGGCAGCAGGTGATCGTGGGCAACGGCATCGCCAACGGCCTGTTCATGGTGGTCCCGAACCGCTGGGGCAACGAAGGCAACGTGGACTTCTACGGCTCCTCGTTCATCTCCGATCCCTACGGGCGCATCCTCGTCCAGGCCCCGCGCGACGAATCCGCCGTTTTGGTGGCCGACCTCGACCTTGCCCAGCGCGCCGACTGGCTGGAGCTGTTCCCGTTCCTGGCCACCCGCCGCCCCGAAACGTACGGCCGGCTCACCGCTCCCGTCGACGCCGCGCACCCCTACGGCGACCCGCAGTGGCAACCACCGGACAGGCACGCTGATGGGCTGGGTCATGCCGGCCGAAACCGCTCCGCAGTCCCGGATCTGGATGGCCTTCCCGCCCGGCGGCTATGCCCTCGGCGACACCGAGGAGGAGGCCCACGCCGCCCGCAGCTGCTGGGCCGCCGTGGCCAACGCCGCCGTCGAATTTGAACCGGTCACCATGATCGTGGCGCCCGACGACGTCGAGATCGCCGCCCGCTACCTCTCACCCGAGGTGCAGGTGAAGGTGGCACCGCTGGACGACGCCTGGATGCGCGACATTGGCCCCACCTTCGTCATGAAGGACGACGGCGGCGAGCCGCGCCTGGGTGCCGTGAACTGGGTATTCAACGGTTGGGGCGCCCAGGATTGGGCCACCTGGGGCAAGGACTCGCTCATTGGTGCAGCCGTTGGCGGATTCGCCGGCGTCGACGTCATCGATTCCCCCTTGGTCAATGAGGGTGGCGGCATCCAGGTGGACGGCGAGGGAACGGTCCTGGTCACCGAGACCGTGCAGCTGGATCCCTTCCGCAACCCGGGGATGTCCAAGGCGGAGGTGGAGGCCGAGCTGGCCCGCACCATCGGCGCCACCAAGGTGATTTGGCTGCCGCGCGGCCTGGCCCGGGACGCGGAACGCTTTGGCACCCGCGGCCACGTCGATATTGTGGCGGCGATCCCGAGCCCGGGCACGCTCCTGGTCCACCGGCAAAACAATCCGGCCCACCCCGACTTCGAGATCACCAAAACCATCATCGACTTCCTGGCAGGCGCCACCGACGCCGCCGGCCGGAACTGGACCATCATCGAGGTCCCCGCCCCTGAAGCCATTTCCGACGACGAGGGATTTGTCGATTACAGCTACATCAACCACCTGGTGGTCAACGGCGGCGTGATCGCCTGCAGCTTCGATGACCCCATGGATGACAAGGCCCTGCAAATCCTCGCCGACGCCTACCCGGGCCGCCGGGTGGTCAGCGTTGACGCCCGCGAACTCTTCGCCCGCGGCGGCGGCATCCACTGCATCACGCAGCAACAACCCCGGCTCCTCTAGAAAGGCTCTCCCATGAGTCAGAACCGCACACTCACCGCGCCCCCGGCCGGCCAGGGGACGACGACGTCCCCCGGCGGCAAGGGCCTGGCCGCCGGCCAGCTCGGCCTGCTGGCCGTCGTCGTCATCGGCATCTCCACCATCGCGCCGGCCTATGTGCTCACGAGTACGCTGGGCCCCACGGTCCAGGCCATCGGCACCCACCTGCCCGCCATCTTCATCGTCGGTTTCATCCCCATGTTCATGGTGGCGCTCGGCTACAAGGAACTCAACGCCGACTCCCCCGACAGCGGCACCACGTTCACCTGGGTGACGAAAGCGTTCGGCCCGTTCGTGGGCTGGATGGGCGGCTGGGGGCTGCTGGCCGCGAACATCATCGTGCTCTCCAACCTGGCCGGCGTGGCCGTGGACTTCTTCTATCTGTTCCTTTCGCAGCTGACCGGCCAGGGGTGGATTGCCGGGATCGCCGACAACAAGCCCGTCAACGTCCTGACCTGCCTGGTATTTGTGGCACTCGCCGTCTGGGTGTCCAGCCGCGGCGTGAAAACCACCAAGAGCGTGCAATACCTGCTGGTCGGCTTCCAGCTGGTGGTGCTCGCCTGGTTCGTGATCAGCGCGTTCTCCAAGATCTCCCAGGGCCACGCCCCCAGCGGGATCCCCTTCAACTGGGACTGGTTCAACCCGTTCAGCATTGGCAGTTTCTCCGCATTCGCGGCCGGGTTGTCGCTGTCCATCTTCTCCTTCTGGGGTTGGGACCTGTGCCTGACCATGAGCGAGGAAACCTCCAACTCGAAGAAGACCTCGGGGCTCGCCGCAACCATCGTGGCCGTCGCCATCCTGGTCATCTACCTGCTGGGTTCGGTGGCAACCGTCATGTTCGCCGGCGTCGGGAACACCGGAATCGGCCTGACCAACCCGGCCATCGCCGAGAACGTCTTCACGGCCATCGCAAGCCCGGTCATGGGCCCGTTCGCGATCCTGTTGTCCCTGGCCGTGCTCTCCAGCTGCGGCGCCTCACTCCAATCCACGTTCGTCTCGCCGGCACGCGGCCTGCTGGCCATGGGCTACTACAAGGCCCTGCCGCAGCGATTTGCCAAGGTCAACCCGCGATTCCAGTCCCCCGTGTTCGCCACGGTGGTGGCGGGCGTTGTCTCCGCCGGCTTCTACGCCATGATGCGGTTCCTCAGCGATAACGTCCTCAACGACACCATCCAGGCGCTCGGCCTGATGATCTGCTTCTACTACGGGATCACGGCGCTGGCCTGCGTCTGGTACTTCCGGCACTCCTTGTTCAAGAGCGTGCGGAACTTCTTCTTCCGGCTCGTGTTCCCGCTGCTGGGCGGCATCGGCCTGAGCGTCGTGTTCCTGCAGACCGCGGTGGACAGCTGGAACCCTTCCTTTGGCAGCGGCTCGCAACTGTTCGGCGTCGGGCTGGTGTTCGTGATCGGCGTGGGCATCATCCTGCTCGGCCTGGTGGTCATGGCCGTGGTCTACAAGAAGATGCCCGGCTTCTTCCGGGGTGAAACGCTCAAGAAGGACACCCCCGCACTCGTGGTCCCGGAGTAGCCTGACCTTCCGCCCGGGAAGCAAAAAGTACGGCCCGCCTGAGCGGGCCGTACTTTTTTGCGCCTTGTGCTGCGCTGTTAGCGCAGGACTCCGGCGCTGCGGGAAACGCTGACCATTTCCTCGCGGGAAACCACCTTGACGCGCTCACGGGCCACGGGGCCCGCCTCGGTGGCCGCCGCGCCCAGCGCCTTTTCATGGGCGTCCAGCTCGTTCCAGCCCTCCCAGGACGTGAATTCCACGCCGCGGGATTCCAGCAGTGCGCCAATGGCGTCGGCTGCGGGCACGACGGCGGCGGGCAGTTCCGTGCGGTCGGCCAGCAGGTGCGTGATGGTTTCCAGGGCGTCGCCCTTGGTGTGGCCGATCAGGCCCACGGGTCCGCGCTTGATCCAGCCCGTCGCGTACACGCCGGGCACCTGGGTGCCGTCGGCGCCCAGCACGCGGCCGCCGTCGTTCGTGACGACGCCGCGGCGGTGGTCAAAGTCGACATCCGGCAGGGCCGAGCCGAAGTAGCCCACGGAACGGTAGACGGCCTGGACGGGGTAGTCGATGAATTCGCCGGTGCCGCGGGCGTTGCCGGTGCCGTCGAGTTCGTTGCGCTCAAACTTGATGCCCGTGACCTTGCCATCCTCGCCGGTGATTTCCACGGGGTTGTGCAGGAAGTGCAGGTGCAGGCGGCGCGAGGCTCCCGTGGTGGGATCGGCGGCGTCGTCGTCCTGCTCCACGAGCCAGTTGGTCAGCGTGCCCACCATGGTCTTGATCTGGTTGTTGGTCTTGACGGCCTCGTCGGAGGCGTCGTCGAAGTCGAAGTCCTCCTCGTACAGGACGATGTCCACGTCGCGGGAGTGGCTGAGTTCGCGCAATTCCAGCGGGGTGAACTTCACCTGGGCCGGGCCGCGGCGGCCAAAGATGTGCACGTCCGTTACCGGAGATTCCTTGAGCCCGGCGTAGACGTTGTCCGGGATCTCGGTGACGAGCAAATCGTCGGCGTGCTTGGACAGCACGCGGGCCACGTCCAGGGCCACGTTGCCGTTGCCGATCACCGCGATTTCCTTGGCCGTCAGCGGCCACTCGCGGGGGACATCCGGGTGTCCGTCGTACCAGGACACGAAGTCAGCGCCGCCGTAGGAACCGTCGAGCTCGATGCCCGGGATGTTCAGGTCCGCGTCCTTGATGGCACCCGTCGCGAAAATGACGGCGTCGTAGTGGGTCTGCAGGTCCTCAAGGGAAAGGTCGGTGCCGTAGTCCACGTTGCCGAAGAAGCGGATGTCGCCACGGTCCAACACCTTGTGGAGGGCGTTCACGATGCCCTTGATGCGCGGGTGGTCGGGGGCCACGCCGTAACGGATCAAGCCGTACGGGGCGGGGTAGCGGTCAAAGAGGTCGATGCCCAGGACCAGCCCGTCGCGCACTTCCTCGCTCTTGGTCAGCATGTCCGCGGCGTAGACGCCGGCCGGGCCGGAACCGATGATGGCAATGCGCAGGGGGCGTTCCGCGGTGCCTCGGGCGGCGGTGCTCTCGACGGACTCAGGGGTGTTTGCTGACACGGCTGTGCTCATTTCTTTGCGTAATAAGGAAAAAGGTCTATGTGCTAATTCTAGGAGATGCTGCGCAGGGTTTCCCGCGTGCCGTAATTGGCGGTGGCCAGTTCCGGCGGTGCCAGCGGGCTCACCCGCACCACGTCGCCGACGACGACGACCGCCGGGTTGCGCACCCGGGCCGCCTGGGCCTGGGCGACGATGGTGCCCAGCGTGCCGATCGTGACGCGCTGGTCCGCACCGTAGCCGTTCTCGATGATGGCCACGGGGCAGTCCGCGCCGCGGCCGGCGGCCTCGAGGATGGGCATGGAACGGTTGAGCGTCCCCACGCCCATGAGGAGCACCACGGTGTGGTCGCTGCCGGCGGGCACGGCGTCGAGCTCCTCGTGTCCGCTGATCATGGTGAAGGCCTTGGCCAGTCCGCGGTGCGTGACGGGGATGCCGGCGGCTGCCGGAACGCTGACGGCACTGGTCACGCCGGGAACCACCTCGACGTCCACGCCGTTTTCGCGGCAGGCGATGGCTTCCTCGCCCCCGCGGCCCAAAACATAGGGGTCCCCGCCCTTCAGGCGCACCACGCGGTTGCCCGCTTGGGCCTCGCGGACCAGGATCTCGTTGATCTCGGATTGCGGCACGGGATGGTGGCCCGGCGTCTTGCCCACTTCGATGATCTTGACGTCCTCGCCCAGGCCAGCCAGGAGCCCGCGCGGGCCAAGTCGGTCGGCAACCACGACGTCGGCCTCGGCCAGCAGCCGCCGGCCGCGCACCGTGATGAGGTCCTCGGCACCCGGTCCGCCACCGACCAGGGCAACCCGGCCGCGCCGGCCTTCCGCCTGTGGGCCCCGGTCCTGGCCCTTCCGGAAGCGGCGCAGCGGCAGTTCGCCGGTTTCCAGCGAGGCGGCAACGGCGTTGCGGATGGCCACGGCGCGCCGCGGGTCCCCTCCGGCATTGACGGCGATCGTGACGTCTTCGAATGTGGCGACGGCGGGGGTCCAGGCTGCGGACTCGGCGGCGTCGGAATGGTTGACGCACCAGACGCGCTGTGCCTCGGCGTCGGCCGCCACCCGGGCATCGACATCGGAGTCGCCGCTGGCCGCTACGGCGAACCAGGCGTGGTCCATGTCGGTGCTGCGGTACTCGCGCTCCTGCCAGCTGAGCAGGGCAACAAGATCGCGGGCGGAGTCCTCAAGCACGGGGGCCACCAGCGTGACCTGCGCGCCGGCGTCGAGCAATGCCCTGGCGCGACGGGCCGCCACCTTGCCGCCGCCCACCACCAGGGCGGGGCGGCCAAGGAGCCGCAGTGTTGTGGGGAAAAGATCAGCTATTGCCATGGATTGACCTTAGGGAAGATGACGGGGGCCGCTCAATAAAGACGAAACACCAGTTCACGCGGCGTCACGCAAGGAAACATTCGGTGGCGCGCGAAAGGTCTCGACAGGCTCGACCACCGTTGCGCCAGCTCGACCACCGTTGATCGAGCTTGCCGTCCGTTGATCGAGCTTGCCGTCCGTTGATCGAGCTTGCCGTCCGTTGATCGAGCTTGCTGTCCTTTGATCGATCTTGTCGAGATCCGGCGTCAGCGGGTGCTGCCGGCGAGCAGACCCCGGCCGCGCAGCAGGCGCTTTTCCACGGGCGCGAACACGAGCAGTTCCACGGCGATCCCCACGAACAGGATGGTCAGGATCGCGGACATGACGATGCCCATGTCGGCGAGTTGGCGCCCTTGTTCGAGCAGGGAACCCAGGCCGAAACCGAGGGTGCCGCCCATGGCGATGATCTCGGCCGCCATGAGGGAGCGCCAGGAAAACGCCCAGCCTTGTTTCAGCCCGGCCACGTAGCCCGGCAGGGCGGCGGGCAGCACCACGTGGACGGCCATTTCCCAGCGGGAGGCGCCCAGCACGTGGCCAACGCGGCGGTACTGCGGCGGGATCTGGTCCACGCCGGCGATGAGGCCGTTGATGATGGAGGGGATGGCGCCCATGAGCACCACGAAGTAGACGGTGGCGTCGGTGAGGCCGAACCAGATGATGGCGGCCGGCACCCAGGCGACGGACGGGAGCACCTGGAGCCCGGAGATGAGGGGGCCGAACGCGCGGCGCAGCACCTTGACCTGGGACAGCAGCAGCCCGATCGGGGTGGCCACGATGACGCTGATGGCGAAGCCGATGACGCCGCGCTGCAGCGAGGTGCCCACGGCCTGCTGGACTGTGCCGTCGCTCCACAGCGAACCCAGCGAGCCCAGGACGTCGAGCGGTCCGGGCACCAGGTCGCGGCGGCGCAGGCCCAGGGAGACATAGAACTGCCAGGCCAGCAGCAGCACCACGAACGCGGCCACGGGCAGCAGCACGCGGGAGTAGTCAAAGCGCCGGCGTTCCTGGAGGTCCGATTGCAGGGAATCGAGCCCGGCTTCCAGGGAGCGGATCTCTTCGGGGCTGCCGCTTTTCAGCGCCGGGGCGGTCACGGTCTCAGGCATGTTTGCGGATCTCCTCGCGCAATCGGGTGGTGATGACGGCCGTCAGCTCGCCGGCCGCGGAGGCGTCGGTGCGGTGCGCGTCCGAGACGTCCCACTCCGCCACGACCCGCCCGGGCCGGGACGAAAGCAGCAGCACGCGCTGGCCCAGCCGCACGGCCTCGCGCACATTGTGGGTCACGAAGATGATGGTGCGGCCGGTTTCCTTCCACACCCGTTCCAGCTCGTCGTGCAGCAGGTCGCGGGTGATGGCGTCCAGGGCCGCGAAGGGCTCGTCCATGAGCAGCAGCTGCCGATCCTGAGCGAGCGACCTCGCCAGGGCAACGCGCTGGCGCATGCCGCCGGAAAGCTCGTGCGGACGCTTGTCGGCGGAATGGCCCAGCCGCACCAGCTCCAGCAGTTCATTGGCCCGGGCGCGCCGGTCGGCCTTGCCCACGCCGCGCAGCTTGAGCGCCAGTTCGATGTTGCCGCGGGCGCTGAGCCAGGGGAACAGCGCCGAGTCCTG
The DNA here is from genome assembly GCF_001281315.1 of Arthrobacter sp. ERGS1:01. NCBI lineage: Bacteria > Bacillati > Actinomycetota > Actinomycetes > Micrococcales > Micrococcaceae > Arthrobacter > Arthrobacter sp. ERGS1:01. The sequence goes on from NZ_CP012479.1 coordinate 3,442,341, forward strand.
GAACATGAACGCGGCGCCGTCCGCCGGCACCTCGAGGGCGCCGGCGGACGGGGTGTCGAGCCCGGCAATGATGTTCAGCAGCGAGGACTTCCCACAGCCCGAGGCCCCCAGCAGGGCCACGAACTCGCCCTGCCCCACCGTGGCGCTGACGTCCTCCAGCACGGGGGCGCCGGCGCCAAAGCGCTTGCCCACGTTCTCAAGGACGACGGCGGGTGACCCGCCGGCGCTGCCGGCCGGGCCGGCGTCGTGGTTCAGTTCAACGGCGGGCTGGGCGCCCGTGGCAAGCTGCGTCATTCCGTGCCCAATCCCGCGGCCGAGACCGGTGCCTGCCCGGCGGTCTTGAGCGTCGCGTTCAGGGGGGCGAGGTCGAAGAGCCCGGAGATGTCGGCCTGCTTGGTGACTCCCGCCGTGACGCCGTGCTTGAGCAGTTCCGGGAACGTGGAGGCCAGCGGGTCCGCCGTGAAGGAAAGCTCGCTCAGCGAGCGGTCAATGACGTTTTCCGGCAGCGGCTTGCCGGCGTCCTTGGTCAGCCCGGCGTTGATGACCGTGGCGGCCTGGTCCTTGTTCTTGTTGAGCCAGTCGATGGAGTCCACATTGCCCTTGAGCAGGTCCTTGACGGTTTGCGGGTGGGCGTCCAGGTAGGACTTGTTCACAATGAGCACCGTGGTGCTGAACTGCCCCTTGGCCCACAGGTCCGCCTCGTTGACCAGCACCTTGGCGCCGGCCTGGAGCACCAGGCGCGAGGCCCAGGGCTCGGGCAGCCAGGCGCCGTCGAGCTTGCCGTCCTGGAAGAGTTTGAGGGTTTGGGCGTTGTCGGTGGGGTTGATGGTGACGTCGCCGCCGCCGTCGGGCGTCGTCTTGAAGCCCTGCCCGGCCAGCCAGGAACGCAGGGCAACGTCCTGGGTGCCGCCAAGTTGCGGGGTGGCCAGGACCTTTCCGCGCAGCTGGGCGGCCGAGGTGATGGACGGCTTGACCACCAGCTGGGCCCCGCCGCTGGTGGCCCCGGCGATGATCCGGATGGAGGCGCCGTGGCTCTTGACGTAGGAGTTGATGGCCGGATTGGGACCCACGTAGGCGGCGTCGATGGCACCGGCGTTGAGCGCCTCGATGGCCGACGGGCCGGCGTTGAAGGTCTGCGTGGACAACTTCGTGGCGCCCAGGTCCTTGGCGAAGATGCCCTCCTGCAGGCCGGCGATCGCGGGGGCGTGGGTGACGTTCGGGAAGTAGCCGAGCTTGAGCGTGGCGGCCTGGGTGGGTGCCGGGGCGGCAGCGTCGTTGTTGTTGCTCGCGGTTACGGAGGCGACGGCGGCGCCGGCTCCGATCAGGACGACGAGACCGGCGACGGCGACGATTTCGATGGTGCGCAGCTTGCGCTTGGGCTTTTCACCGGCCACGATCCGGGTGGTTTTCAAATTCTGCGACTCGGGGTTTTGCGGGTTTTTCGACATGGCGGAAGGGTCCTTCGGGGGTGATGAGCGGGAGGGCGGTTGCGACTACTGCGGGCAACATCGCGGCATGGACATCCCCGTTCGGGGTGTGCGCTGGCGCCTCATCATGGGCCGGGCCGGGATTCCGGCGGGCTCTGCCAAAGTGGTCATGGGTCAACGGTAAGGAAACCCCGTGGACGCATTCAACGATCCTGACACCCGGGGTCACGCGGGTTCATGCGGCGTCACATAGGGCGCGGTTTCAGGAACCGTTGCGCTCGGTGCGCAGCTTGCGCAGCCGGGAGCGGAGCTTCCCTTCACGGTTGGTGTCGTTGCCGACCGCCTTGGTCGCATCCACATAGGACTCGCCCAAGGATTGGAGCAGGAGGTCGTCTGCCACCCGAACCTGTCCCGGCGAGAACCTGTACCCCATGACGCGGGAGACCTGGTCCGGGTCCACGGAGTTGAACCAGTCCTCGGCCTCGCTGACGGTGTTCACGCCGTTGGCCGCCAAAACGTCCACCATCCAGCCGTACTGGTTGGCCTTGCTGCTGCGGAAGGTGGGGAAGGCCCGTGCCAGCACGCCCCGGAGGGATCCGGCGTCGAGCCGCTGCGCCTCGGCGGCAGGTTCTACGGCGCCCTCGGCCTGCAGGCGCTTGAGGATGTCGTTGATGTTCACGAATTGCTGGTCAGCCAGCTCAATCAGGGTGGAGGCCATGGTGAAGGCGCGGCTGATTTCCGCGTTGCCGCCGCTGGTGCCCTTGAAGCGGATGTCGTGTTCAAATTCGGCCCACGCATGTTGGAGCACCGTGCGGATCTGCACCTCGAAGCGCTGCCCCACCCATTCGCCGCAGCCGTTGGGCGGATTGCCGGCGGGCACTTCCAGTGTCAGGTGCCGGCCCGCGTAGCCAATGCCGCCGTTCTTGCGCATCATGGCGGTCTTGTCTTCGTCATCGTGGCAGGTGAACTGGCTGGTCAGGGCGATGGCGACGGCGTCAATGTCGGTTTCCACGAACAAGATCACGCGGATGCCGATCAGGTCGTCCAGGTGGGTCAGGCCGCCGGGATACTTCAACTGGCCGTTGTCGCAACGCCGCCCGATCTTCTCGAGCGCAGACTTTTCGCTTTTGACCCGGTAGCGGACGTCGTGGTGGTTCAGGCCGTCGTCCTGGAGCCGGCCCACAATAGTGTTCCGGATCGACTCGGCGGCAGCCTTCAGTGCCACGGCCCGGTACGGGACCGCCTCGGCTGCCGGTTGTGAGTTCCCGGCCAACTGGGTCACGATTGCATTGCCCCCTTGTCACGGCGGGCCGCCCTTGCTGCAGCGCCGCACCATGATGCGATTCTCCCACCTTCGGCGCACTTGTCCACCTCGGCGGCCCGGCTGCGCCGCTGCCGGACTGTTCCACGCCGGACTCGTGGCGGGTTTGGCGCACGACAGTGTTCGGCGCGAAAAAAGCCGGCGTTCGCGGTTAAGGACGGCGGTAGACCGCCGGCTTTAACCGCGAACGCCGGCTTTTCCGGTCTCGACAGGCTTGACCACCGAGCGGGGCGCTAGATCACGTAGCGCTCGTCCTCATGGTCGCCAGGGTGGTCCTTGACCAGGCCGGCGGCCAGCGTGTTGCCGTCCTGCGGATCGATCACCAGGAACGCGCCCGTACGGCGGTGCCGTGCGTAGTTCTCCACGGGCAGCGGGGACGCGAGGCGGATCTGGGCGGAGCCGATGTCGTTCAATTCCAAGCCCGACGCCGGTTCCTCGGCGAACGTCGCCAGGTCCAGTTTGCCCGTCACGGCCCGGATCAGGCCCTGGACGGTCTTGCTGCCGTGCTTGATCAGCACCTTGGAACCTTCGCGCAGCGGCTTGACGGACAGCCAGCACAGCTCCGCGTACACGTCCTGGCTGACCTCGCCGAACGTTCCGGTGGCGGCGATGACGTCGCCGCGGGCAATGTCGATCTCCTCGCTCAAGCGCAGCGACACCGACTGCGGCGCCACGGCCTTCTCCAGTGAGCTCCCGGCAAAATCGATCCCGACAACCGTCGCGGTCCGGCCTGACGGCAACACCGTGATCTCCTCCCCCACGGACACCGAGCCCGAGGCGACCTGCCCCGCATAGGCGCGGTAGTCACGGAAGGCGGCACCGGCGTCGTCGGCCAGGGCAAGCTCGGGAGCCAGCGCACCTTGCGGGCGGATCACCAGCTGCACCGGGAAGCGGAACGGCTCCAGGCCGCGCTCCAGCTCATCGGTGGTGGGCAGGGTTTCGAGGATGTCCAGCAGGCTGGGACCCGTGTACCAGGGGGTGTGGGCGGAGCGGTCCACCACGTTGTCACCCTCCAGCGCGGAAACGGGAACCACCAGGACGTCGGTGACGCCGATCTCCGCGGCGACCTTCTGCACGTCTGCCTCAATGGCGCGGAAGACGTCCTCGCTGAAGCCGACCAGGTCGATCTTGTTCACGGCGACCAGCACATTGGGCACCCGCAGCAGGCGCAGCACGGACAGGTGCCGGCGGGTCTGCTCGAGGACGCCCTTGCGGGCATCGATAAGGACGACGACGGCGTCCGCGGTGGACGCACCCGTCACGGTGTTCTTGGTGTACTGCACGTGCCCGGGGCAGTCCGCCAGGATGAAGCTGCGGCGGTCCGTGGCGAAGTAGCGGTACGCGACGTCGATCGTGATGCCCTGCTCGCGTTCGGCGCGCAGGCCGTCCGTCAGGAGCGCAAGGTCGATCTTTTGCGTGCTGCCGTTTTCCCCGCCGAAGCCGCGGTCCGCGGAGGTGCGGGTCACGGCGTCAAGCGTGTCCGCGAGGATGGCCTTGGAGTCGTGCAGCAGCCGGCCCACCAGGGTGGACTTGCCGTCGTCGACGGAACCGGCCGTGGCGAAGCGGAACAGGGTTCCGCCGGTGATTGAGCTTGTCGAAATCGGGTTCTCGGTGATGGTGCTCATTAGAAGTAGCCGTCTTTCTTGCGGTCTTCCATGGCTGCCTCGGAGATGCGGTCATCGGCCCGGGTGGCGCCACGTTCGGTCAGGGTGGAGGCGGCGACTTCGCGGACGACGTCGTGGACGGTGACGGCGTCGGAGGCCACGGCGCCGGTGCAGGACATGTCCCCCACCGTGCGGTAACGGACCTGCTTGACGACGACTTCCTCATCGGGGCGCGGTTCGGACACCGGACCCACTGCGCGCCACATGCCGTCGCGCTCGTAGACCTCGCGGTCGTGGGCGTAGTACAGGCCCGGCAGTTCGACGTTTTCGCGGGCAATGTAGCGCCAGATGTCCAGCTCGGTCCAGTTGCTGATGGGGAACGCCCGCACATGCTGGCCCACCGTGTGGCGGCCGTTGTACAGGTTCCACAATTCGGGGCGCTGGTTGCGCGGATCCCACTGGCCAAACTCGTCACGCAGGGACAGGATGCGCTCCTTGGCGCGGGCCTTGTCCTCGTCGCGGCGGCCGCCACCAAAGACGGCGTCGAACTTGTTCTTGGCAATGGCATCCAGCAACGGCACGGTCTGCAGCGGGTTGCGGGTGCCGTCGGCACGCTCGGCCAGCTCGCCACGGTCGATGAATTCCTGCACGGAGCCCACCTCCAGGCGCAGGCCCAGGCGCTCCACCGTGCGGTCGCGGAACTCGATGACCTCCGGGAAGTTGTGACCGGTGTCCACGTGCAGCACCGGGAACGGCACCTTGCCCGGCCAGAACGCCTTGGTGGCCAGGTGCAGCATGACCACCGAATCCTTGCCGCCGGAGAACAGCAGCGCCGGGCGTTCGAACTCGGCGACGACCTCGCGGATGATGTGGATGGCCTCGGATTCGAGCAGGTCGAGCGAGTTCAGCTCGGCGGTCTCGACGAGGGTCTCGACAGGGGTCTCGACATGGGGCCCCTGTCGCGAGGGGTCCCCGGCCGAGCTTGCGAGGTTGGGGAGCGACTGGGGATCGACCACCGTTTCGGTAATTTGGGTGCTCATACGTGTAGTCCGCATTCTGTCTTGGAGGATCCGGCCCAGCGTCCGGACCTGGGGTCGGCGCCGGGGGCCACTTTCTTGGTGCAGGGTGCGCAGCCGATGGACGGGTAGCCCTGGCTGAGGAGGGGATTGACGGGCAGCAGGTTGTCATCCGAGTAGGTGATCAGCTCGTCGTATGTCCAGGTCGCGACGGGGTTGACCTTGACCAGGCCGTTCTTCTCGTCCCAGGTGACCAGCGGCGTGTTGGTCCGGGTGGGGGCCTCGTCGCGGCGGACGCCGGTGAACCAGAGTTCGTAGCCCTTCAGCGAGCGGGTCAGCGGCTCCACCTTGCGCAGCGCGCAGCACTGGCCGGGGTCGCGGGCAAACAAATCCTTGCCCAGCAGCGAGTCCTGCTCGGCCACGGTGTTCAGCGGCAGCACGTCGACGACGTTCACCCGCAGGTTCTCGGCCACCGCATCCCGCGTCTCATAGGTTTCGGGGAAGTGGTAGCCGGTGTCCAGGAAGAGCACGTCGACGCCGGGAAGCTGGTCGGCGACGAGGGCCGGCAGCACGGCATCGGCCATGGAACAGGCGACGGCGGTTGCCCCGGTCGCGAAGTTCCGTGCCACCCAGGCGATCACGTCCTGCGCGGACGCGTCCCAAGCGAGTTCTGCGGCACCGGATTCGGCGATGGCCTTGAGCTCTTCATGAGTGCGAAGCGGCGGTGATTGAGCTTGTCGAAATCCGGTCTCGACAGGCTCGACCACCGGGGTCTCGACAAGCTCAACCACCGGCTCGGTGGTCGAGCCTGTCGAGACCTCCTGGGGTGTCTTCGTCATTTCAACAGCTCCTCATCGACGCGGTGGGCGAATTCGGCAAACGTCTCGTCGGCGCTGCGGTGGGAGACGTAGCTTCGCACCACACGCTCCACGTAGTCGGGCAGTTCGGACGCGGTGACTTTCAGGCCGCGGATGGTCCGGCCCAGGCCGGCCTCCACCCGGTTGTCGGTGGCCAGCCCGCCGCCCAGGTGGACCTGGAAGCCCGGGGCCGTGCCGCCATCGTCCGTGGGAAGCATCATGCCCTTCAGGCCGATGTCCGCGGTCTGGATGCGGGCGCAGGAGTTGGGGCAGCCGTTGATGTTCAGCGCGATCGGCTGGTTCAGCACGCCGGTGTCCACAAGGTCGGCCAGCCGGGTCTCCAACTCGGAGATGGCCGTCGCCGCGGTGTCCTTCGTGTTCACGATGGCCAGCTTGCAGTACTCGATGCCGGTGCAGGCGATCGTGGAGCGGCGGAACAGCGACGGGCGGGCGGACAGGCCCAGGCCGTCCAGCACGGTGATGAGCGGCTCCACCTGCTCCTTGGGCACGTCGAGGATGACGAGCTTCTGGTGCGGGGTGGTGCGCAGCCGGAACGAGCCGTGGGCTTCCAGGGCGTCGGCCAGGGCGGTCAGGGTGCTGCCGGAAACGCGGCCCACGGTGGGTGTGACGCCGATGAAGAACTTGCCGTCCTTTTGCTCGTGCACGCCGATGTGGTCACCGGGGGACGTGGGCTTGGGGGCCGGTTCGCCGTCGGGCAGCTTGTGGCCCAGGTACTCGTCCTCCAGGATTTGGCGGAACTTGGCGGGGCCCCAGTCGGCCAGCAGGAACTTCAGGCGGGCCTTGGTGCGCATGCGCCGGTAGCCGTAGTCGCGGAAGATGCTCGTGACGCCCAGCCACACCTCGGCGGCCACCTCGGGGCTGACGAATACGCCCAGGCGCTCGGCCAGGCGGGGATTCGTGGAAAGCCCGCCGCCAACCCAGAGGTCGTAACCGGCGCCCAGCTCGGGGTGGATCACGCCCACCAGGGCGAAGTCGTTGATCTCGTGGACCACGTCCTGGGACGGGTGGCCGGTGATGGCGGTCTTGAACTTGCGCGGCAGGTTGGCCAGTTCGGGGTCGCCGATGAACCGGGCACTGACCTCCTTGATCAAGGGGGTGGGATCGATGATCTCGTCCTTGGCGATGCCGGCCACCGGGGAACCGAGGATTACGCGGGGCACGTCACCACAGGCCTCGGTGGTGGACAGGCCCGCAGCCTCGAGCCGGTTCCAGATCTCCGGGACGTCCTCGACCCGCACCCAGTGCAGCTGGACGTTTTGGCGGTCCGTGAGGTCGGCGGTGTCGCGGCCAAAATCGGTGGAGATCTGGCCGATGACGCGCAGCTGCTCGGTGGTCAGGGCGCCGCCGTCGATGCGGACGCGCAGCATGAAGTATTTGTCTTCAAGCTCGTGCGGTTCCAGCGTGGCCGTCTTGCCGCCGTCGATCCCCTGCTTGCGCTGGGTGTACAGCCCCCACCAGCGGAAGCGGCCGTGCAGATCGGTCTTGTCGATGCTGTCGAAACCGCCGTCGGCATAAATCGTCTCAATCCGCTCGCGGACACTCAGGCCGCCGTCTTCCTGCTTCCAGGTTTCGTTGGCGTTCAGCGGGGCGGTGCCGTCGATCTTCCACTGGCCGTGCGGCTTGGCCGCGGGCCGGGTGCGGGCCGGGCGGGCAGGTACGACGGCGGCGGGTACGGTGGCGTCCGCCTCTGCGGTTGCTCCGGCTAGAGCTGTCTGTGTCATGAATCGAGCGTAGGGTGCCGCCCACCCCCGGCCAATCGAAAATGCAACGCGCGTTCACCTAGGGCAACATTTCGTCACACATGCTTTTTGGCCGGATTTTGTGCTTTCGGGGCTACTTCTTGGCGGCCAGGATGGGGCCGGAGAACTCCCCGAAGGTGCCGCCGAGCCATTGCCTGCCGTCCATGAATACGGTGGGCGTGCCCGTCACCCCGTGCGCGAACGCCAGGCCCGAGGTGTAGTCCGAATACGGGTAATACGTTTCCGTGCCGAGGCAGTCGCTGATGTCCGCGGCGCCGGCAGCGGCGGCAAGGGCGGCCAGGGTGTCGTCGTCGAGCCCGTCACTGTTCTCGGCGGGCTGGTGGGCGAAGAGGGATTCGGCAAATGCCGTGTACTTGCCCGGGGAGGCATTCGCCACGCAGGCGGCCGCCATGGCGGCGCGGGAGGAGTAATAGGTGCCGTTGGAGGCCCTGTTCAGGTAGTCGAGCGGACGGTACTCGACGGTGACCTTCCCTTCGTCCTGCCACTTCTTCAGGTCCGGGCCCACTTGTTTTTCAAACGCGGCGCAGTAGGGGCACATGAAGTCGAGGTAGACCACCACCTGGACGGGTTGGCCCGTGGCCGAGGCCTGGATGCCAATGCTGTTCAGCCCGAAGGCCTTTTCCGGCTCGCCCTCGGGATCGGGCGGCAACTGGGAGTAGTCCACGGTCCGGGGACCGGGCGCCGGCGGCACCACGGCACCGTTCTTGCCGAAGGTGATGCCGCCGAAGCTGTTGGCGTTCTCCGGCACCGGACCCACATTCTGCACGGTGGTCGACCCGCCCTGCTGGACAAATCCGCTGGTCGTGGCAAAGCCGCCGATCAACCCGAGGACTATTGCGAGCACGACGAACAACGCCGTCCCCACCGCGCCCACATAGCCAATGATGAGGCCCGCAATGGCCATGCCCCTGCCCTGTTCCCCTGTCCGCTTGATCTGGCCCAGCGCAATGTGGCCGGTGATGATGGCGGCGAGGCTGACGAAGAACGCCGACACCAGCGAAACGATGGCCAGGGTGTTGGTGCGATCGCTGTACGGGGCGGCGTTCGGGTACGGCGGTTGGTAGGCCTGGCCGTAGGGTGGCGGCTGCTGCCAGTACGACGGCGGCACCGGGGGTTGGTTCGGCGGCTGCCAGCCCTGCGGCCCGGCAGGTCCCGGAGGCAGTGGCGGCACGGGCTGCTGGCCCGGCGGCAACGGGGGAACCGCCGGCCCCGGCGGAACAGGGGGTTGCCAGCCTTGGGGTGCCGGCGGATTAAAGGGGTCGTGCTCCGGAACCTCGCCCACGGGTGGCCTTCCGCTAGTGCCTAATGTCCCTTCCATCGTGCCAGAAAGGTGAGCCGCCCGTTGGCCACGGCCGGCGTGTCAGGCAGATCCGGACCTCAGGCGTGCCTGACCGCCGCATCAAAGTGTTCCAGTGCCAACTGCGCCACCAAGCGGGAGGACAGCAGGGGTGCGCTCACCAGATCGGCGCCCGCCGTGGCCAGCTGGTCGTGGAAGTACCCGGGCGCCAGCAGATAGGAGGCAATGGCCACCCCGGCGGCGCCACCGGCGCGCAATCGCGCCACGGCGTCCGGCACGGATGGTTCGGCGCTGGCCCCATAGGCGGCCAGCACGCGTTGCGGCCGGCGGACGGCAAGATCGGCGGCGAGCACCTCGATCTGTTCGGCGGCCTCGGGCCGCGAGGACCCCGCCGCCGCCAACACGATGCCCCAGTCCCTTGGCAGCTCCCCCAGCCGTTCATGCAGGAGTCCGGCCAGCCGCGGGTCCGGCCCCAACGGCGCCGCGGCCACCGAACCGGGCCTGGCCGCCACGGCCTCGGCAATGTCCACCTGCACGTGGTAGCCAACCGTGAGCAGCAATGGCACGACGACGACCGGCACCCCGGCGGGCACCGACGCCATGACGTCGGGCAGTGCCGGCTCCTGGACGTCCACATAGGCCTCAAGGACGGAAAGGCCGGGGCGAAGCGCCGCGATGTGGTCCCTGAGCTGGTTGATCAGCTCCCGCCCCCGGGCATTGTTGGTGCCGTGGGCGCAGGCCACCATGACGGTTTCCGGCGCACCCGGGTTGAACGATTCTTCTGCCAAGGCCAATGCCCTCTTCCTTCGGGATGTACGTCTGCGTCTAATGTACGGCGGTGTTTTGCTGCCAATGTACGGCACGTCAGGGAACGGTCGGCTGCGACCCGGTGTGGGCGGACGCACCCGGCACGGGTTTGTCCTGGCAGCTTGCCGCCGCGGCCGCGGTCACGTCGGAGTGGGCGGCCGGTTTGTTGATGATGCCAAGCGCGGAGATGACGCCGCCGGCCACGAACAAGACGGCCGCCACCACCATGACGCGCCGGAAGGAATCATAGTCGAGCACGCCGCCCAGGATCACCCCGGCCAGGGCCACGGCGATCAAGCCCGCCACCCGGGACACGGCGTTGTTGATGGCCGAGCCGATGCCGCTTTGTTCCTGCGGCACGGCGCCCAGGATGGCCGCCGTCAGCGGCGCCACCGTGATGGAAAGCCCCACGGCGAACACGATCTGGCCCGGCAGGATCTGGAGCCAGAAGTTGAACGGGGTGCCGGCCCGGGTCATGAGCAGGTAGCCGATCCCCGCCACCACGGGCCCCGCTGCCATGAACAGCCGCGGCCCGTACTTGCCCGCCAGCGTGCCGAAGGCCCCCGCCAGAAACAGGGAAATGACGGCGACCGGCAGGGATGCCAGCCCCGCCTGGGCGGGAGTGAACCCGGCGATCTCCTGCAGGAACAACACCACCATCAGCTGGCCCAGCGACACGCCCGCATAGATGAACGTGGTGGCAAGGTTGCCCACGCCAAAGTTGCGGATCCGGAACAGCGGCAGCGGCATCATGGGCTGGGGCGTGCGTTTTTCCCACCACAGGAAGGTGGCCAGCGCTGCCAGCCCGACGGCGAACGGCCCGTACACGGCCGGGTTGCCCCAACCCAACCGGTCCTGCTCAATCAGGGCGAACACCGTTCCGGCCAGCCCGGCTGCGGCCAACGCGGCCCCGGTGAGGTCGATGCGGCGGGCCCGCCCCTCCCCCGGCGGCACGCTGGACGGTACCTTGCCCGCGGTGGCGGCTCCGGCGTCGTCGTTCGCTGCCTGCGGCAAGGACTGCGGCAGGGCCAGCCCGCGGAGCAGGATCAAGGTGGCGGCGATGGGCAGCACGTTGATGGCGAAGATGAACCGCCAGCTCGCGAATTCCACGAGCAGTCCGCCCACCAGCGGTCCGGCCAGAAATGCAGTGCCGGTCCAGGCCGTCCAGGAACCGATCGCCTTGCCCTGCGCAGGTCCGCTGAACGTGGAGGTGATCAGCGCCAGCGAACTGGGCACCAACAGGGCCGCCCCCGCCCCCTGCACGGCGCGCGCCACGATCAGCAGCAGCGCACTCGGCGCAAAGGCGCAGGCCAGGGACGCCAGGCCAAAGATCAACAGCCCGGCCCGCAGGATCCGCACCCGCCCAAAGCTGTCCGAGAGCGATCCGGCAATCAGGATCAACGAGCCGAGCGCCAGCAGATAGGCGTCGACAACCCACTGCTGGGTGGTGATGCCGCCGCCCATCTCGCGGGTCATGGCGGGCAGCGCCACGTTCACGATGGCGCCGTCCAGGAACGCCACGAAGGATGCCAGGATGGCCACCCACAGGACCCGTCGCTGCATGGGAATCATCCCTTCCTGGCAAATGCGGTGCGGAGTGAAAGCTTGCGCGAGTATTCGATGGAGCCGTAGCGGAACAGGTGCACGGCCATGCGCAGGGCCAGCAGCCCGAAGACGAACAGCTCCACGATCACCAGGGCGGCGGACAGGCCGTTGAGCGAGCCAAAGCCGTTGCGGAGCATGGCCGTCACGGGCGCCGTGAACGGGAAGAACGTGAAGATCTGCACGATCAGGGAGGTGGGGTCGCTGACCACCAGGGTCACGATGTAGAACGGAATGAACATCATGATCATGACGGGGGCGAACACGGCGCTGGCATCCTTCGCGGTCGGCATGACGGCGCCAATGCTCACCAGCACGCCGGTGAACAGGATGAACCCGCCAATGAACAGCAAGGCCCCCACGAGCAACGGCCAGAACTGGAAGGTGAGGTGGGAGAGGTCGAAATTGGGCATGCTCAGCTGGTCATGGAAGAACACATAGCCGAGCACCATGGGGGCGGCAAACACCACCGCCTGCACGGCTCCCACGAGGAACAGCGAGATCACCTTGCCCACCACCAGGGTGGTCGGGTTCAGCGTGGTCAGGATCATTTCCGTGACCCGGTTTTCCTTCTCCTCCAGGGTGGAGGCGAGCATTTGGTTGGCCAGCAAGATGATCACCACGTAAAACAGCACCAGGAACAGCAGCGGCGGCACCACGGTTTCCAGGCCGCCGGAGAGCTTGCCGTCCTTGAACGTTTGCGTGTTCGTGTTGAAGTTGCCCTGAACGGCGGCCGTCAGTTCGGCCGATCCCACCTTTTGCTGGGCGGAAAGGACCAGCAGTTGCTTGGCCACGGCGTCGTAGGTGCCGTTGTTGAAGATGCCGTGGTCGGCGCCGTAGATCTGCACGGGCTGGTTTTCAATGGTGGCCGGGTAGCTGAAGTAGGCGGCGAGCTGCCCGTCCTTGACCCGTTCGACGGCGGTGCCGGGGTTGGCCTCCAGGACTCCTCCCATGGCCTTGGCGATGTCCGGGTTGATCAACGTCGAGGCGTCCGTATAGGAGAAGGCGAGCTTGTTGTTCTTCTGCGCCTCCGTCAGGGAGTTCGTGGAGGAATTGCTGGCGAACACCAGCCCGAACACGATGGCGAGCAGGATGGGGACGGCCAGCGTGGCGATCCAGAAGCGGCGTTTCTTGATGGTCCGGGTAAATTCAAAGTACACCACGGTGCCGAGGTTGTGCCGTGCCATGGTTACGCCACCGCCCCGTTGAGCGCCGGAACCGGGCGTTCGCCGTACACCTGGATGAAGATGTCATCAAGGCTGCGCTTGGCCGCCACGAAGCCGCGCACCACCAGCCCGGAGTTGACCAGTTCGCGCAGGACGTCGGCCTCGTCGGCGGCGTCGTCCAGCGACAGCTCGGCATAGTTGTTCTCTTGCAGGGTCACTTGGTAGAGCGGTGACGCCGGGATGGTGCCGCTGTATTTGAGCCGCACGGTGCGCCCGCCAAATTGGTTCTGCACCTCGTCCAGGGTGCCGTAGGCCTCGGACTTTCCGTCCTTGAGCAGGATGATCCGGTCGCACAGGCGCTCCACCTCCTCCATCTGGTGGGTCACCATCATGACCGTGGCGCCGGCTTTCTTGCTGTCCTCGATGATGTCCATCAGCAGCCGCCGGTTCACCGGGTCAAAGCCCTTGGTGGGTTCGTCCAGGATCAGCAGTTCCGGCTCGTTCATGATGGTCACGCCCAGCTGGATCTTTTGCTGCTGGCCGCCGGAGAGCTTGTCGATACGCATGTCCGCCTTGTCGGCCAGGTCCACCCGGTCAAGGTAGTCGCGGGAGAATTTCTGTGCGGCCGACTTGCTCAGGCCCTTCAACCGGCCAAAGTAGGTCATCACGTCCAGCACGGATTCCTTCTTGTACAGCCCGCGCTCCTCCGGCAGGTACCCGAGCCGTGCCCCGTAATCGTCGCTGAAGACCCGCCCGTTGATTTCCAGGATGCCCGCCGTGGGACGGTAGATGCCCAGCAGCGCCCGGATCGTCGTCGTCTTCCCGGAGCCGTTGCTGCCCAGGAAGCCGAAGGTCTCCCCGCGGGCCACATCGAAGCTCAGCCCGTCAATGACCTTTTTGTCGCCGAACTGCATGTGAAAGTCTTGGATGTGGATCAGCGGCTGGTGGGTGGCGGGGTCATTGCTCATGCGCCCAGCGTAGCCAGTTATTGGTGCAAAGACACGCAAAGTTCGCCGCGGAACTCCCACGCCCCGTACGCTTGGATCGGCCAATCTTCGCGGCCGCCCCCACCACCCTTGGACTGACTTCATGACTTTCGACCTCGCCCTGATGCTTGACCTGCTGGGCGTCTTTTTCTTTGCCGTCTCCGGCTCGCTGCTGGCGGCCCGGAAGGGTTTTGACCTGGTGGGTTCGCTGTTGCTCGGCTCCATGGTGGGCCTGGGCGGCGGCGTGGTCCGTGACGTCATCCTCAACGCCGGACCGCCGTCCGCGTTCTCCAACCCGATCTATCTGGCCCCGCCATTGCTGGCCGCGGCGCTCGTGTACTTCACGCCCCGCAACGTGGAACGCAGCCGCCGCTGGGTGCTGACGTTCGACGCCGGCGGGCTGGCCCTGTTTTGCATCACCGGCACGCTCAAGGCCCTCGACGCCGGCATGAACCCCGTGGCCGCGATCCTGCTGGGCGTCACGACGGCGGTGGGCGGCGGCATCCTGCGCGACGTCACGGCCAACGAGGTGCCCAGCGTCTTTGACCCCAAGGACCTCTACGCGATCCCCGCCTTTGTGGGCGCCGGGCTGGCCGCCGCATTGTGGCACCTGGGCTGGCTTAACCTGGTCACCGGGAGCATTGCCGCCGTCGTCGTCTTTGGGTTGCGGATGCTCAGCCGGCGCTTTGGCTGGCACGCACCGCTGGCGGCCCGCAGCTGGGCGCGGCCGCGTTTCCGGCGCGGCTAGGATTGAGGCTAAGTAGGTTCCGTTGGATTTGGAGAAGTTGATGTCCGAGATTTTCGTGGAAAAGTTCCGTGGCCTGGTGCCGCTCTACCTGGAAGAGCCGTGGCAGGAAGCCGACGGGATCGCCATGGCGGACCTCGACGCCGTCTTCACCGAGCTGAACCTCACGGTTCCGCAGGCCCTGCGCGAGTTCCTGCACGCCCTGGGCAATTGCGAGGACCTCATGGAGGCGTACTACTACTTCTGGGATCCCGAGGAGCTCGAAGTCCAGGACGGCTACCTGCTCTTCCTTGAGGACGAGGACGAGGCCTACACCTGGGGCGTTCGCGCGGACCAGGCCGACGTTCCGGACCCGATCGTGTGGCGCCGCAACAATGCCACCGGCGCCTGGGTCAACGAGGAAGGCACCTTCAGCGAGTTCGTATTCGACATGCTGGACTGGGTTTTCAGCGACGACGAGGACTAACCTCTTCTCCACCACGGTGATCGAGCTTGTCGAGATCCAAGCCTGTCGAGATCCGAGCTTGGGCCAAAAACGCCGGGTTCCTTGGTGTGAACGTCTTAGTGACGTCCACACCAAGGAACCCGGCGTTTTTAGTTCTCCCTCAGCCTAGGAGTGGCTTGCCGCGGCCTTTCGACGCCGCAGCATCACACCACCGAGGGCGATCAGCGCCAGGGCGGCTCCGCCGATCGGCAGCATCACCGGCGCACCCGTGTAGGCAAGATCGTTGCCGGGGGTGTTGTCGGCCGCTGTCGGTACGACGGCGGCCGCGCTGGAACTCGACTGCGTGGACGACGACACGGCGGGCTTCGACGTTGCCGGCGAGGTGGCCGTGCCGGTCGGCATAGCCGAGGCGGATGCGGTCGGGGAAGCCGTCCCGGTGCCGGTGGCCGTGGGGCTGTCCGTTGCCGTGGGAGTCTCGGTCGCCGTCGGGCTGTCGGTTGCCGTCGCGGTGGCCGTGGGGCTGTCCGTTGCCGTGGGAGTCTCGGTCGCCGTCGGGCTGTCGGTTGCCGTCGCGCTGGCCGTGGGGCTTGCCGTGTCCGTCGGGGTCGCCGTCGCGGTTTCGGTGGGCTCCACCGCCACGGCCTCCTTCAAGGCCAAGGTCTGCGCCTTCGCGCTGCCGCCGTCGCCGGAAGCAACGGTGGCGGCCGCAGCCAGGACCTTCGCGGCAGGGGTGGCCGTGGTGGCGTCCCAGCTGCGGACGGGTGCCGTCTGGCCGTGGTCGGCGCCTGCGGTCAGCGCAATGACCTGTCCGCTGTAGCGGTTGACCAACTTGAAGTCCCCGGTTGCGACACCCGCTTCGGTGGCTCCCGGAATCACGAACCACTGCTGCGCCGCCTGGCTGGGCGTTGCTGCCGGGGTGACCTGCAGCGGGGCGGCCCAGGCACGGCCTGCCGTGGTGTTTCCAACCCCCAGCAAGTCACCGGTGCCAACGTTGGCGATCGTGTAGGAGCCGTCACCGTTGGAAGCGAACGTCCAGGCGGCCGCATCCGAGTACGTGGCGCCATCGGTGAGCGTCGTGGCGGTGGATCCGTTGGCCTGCGCCAAAGTACGGTTCGCGCCGCTCGCGATGGAGTAGTTCTTGGACGTATCGATAACGGAGGCCGGAACGGTATTGTTCGGCTCGATGGAGACGTTCACGTACTCACTGGAGCTGCCGTTGGAGCAACCGAAGGAGCAGTAGGACCGGAAGTCCTTGCCGACGATGTTTGAGTTCGTGGCGTTGGCCGGATCGAGGAACCAGCGGTACCAGGACGCCGTCGTGTACGAGCCGGTGTCACCGAGCAGGGTCCACTTCTGCGTTGCTAGGTCCTTCGTGGCGTAGTACTGCTGCGGGGCGTTTCCGCTCTGGTCCGGCACCTGCGGCTCACCAATGTAGAGGCCAAGGTAGGCGTTGTAGGTGATGTCCATGACGAACAACGGCGACGTGGCAGGCATGGTGCCGGCCGCAACCTGCGAGGCAACGGAGCCCGGGTTGTTCGGGTTGTATTCCTTCTCCACCGGGGTGTATCCGTTGGCGTTGGAGGCGTCAACGGGAACCACGTTGCTTTCCTTGCCGCCGAGTCCGGGCTGCGACCAGGTGCCGTTGTACCACTTGCTCCAGGTGCCGGGGGCCATCTTCCCGGAGATCGGGGCGCGGGCAACATGCTCGTAGAAGGCCGCCCAGCTACCGCCCTTGTTGACGATCCTCGAGCCGTAGTACATGTAGAAGTAGCCGCTGGCGGTGTCGGCGAAGAGGCGGGGATCGCCGTCGCCATAGTCAAAGGTGCTCTGCGGGAACGTGGCGGTGTCCCCGCGGACGGTGCTGTACGGCGTCGTCACGACCTGCGACTTGATGGTCCAGGTCTTGCCCTGGTCGGTGGAGACGGCGTAGTCGATCGCGTCGTAGTGTAGGCCGTCACCGAACGGTTGGGGCGTGAACTCGTTGTGGACCAGGCCGTACCAATTCCCGGTGTCCGGGTCGACCCACATCTGGGTCAGGTCGCAGTAGTTGGGCTGCGCGTAGCCGGATCCCGCCGGGGCCTTCGTGGCGGTCTTGCCGGTGGGGCTGTTGTTGCAACGGGCCGTGGTGTCGTTGTTCTTGTCCGTGGGGTCGTTCGGGTTCACGGCGTTGTTGATGGTGTCGGATGCCGTGGCGTCGTCCATGGTGTTGCCCGTGAAGAACGTCCACGTCCTTGAGTCGCTTGCTCCATAGAGCGAGTGGGCGGACTCGTAGTAGAACTTGCCGTCCTTGTCGATGAACGGGCTGGCGGAGGTGTCGTCGGGGTTGTCCCACGGGCCCTTCGACTTCACGTTCACGCTGTACGGCGGCGGCGTGATCGCGGGGCCGTTGGCGTAGGCGCGGAACTCCGATACGGAGGCCGTGTTGGCGCCGCTGATGGTGGTGTCGGCTTCGAGCTTGATGTAGCGGGCCGTTACCGGCTTGGCGAATGACACCGACTGTACCGCGGCATCGCTGGCAGGCTGCATGAAGGTTCCGGTGGTGACGGCGGTTCCCCAATCGCCGGTGGCCGATTGCGCAATGGCCGCGTTGTTGGTGGCGAAGACCTTGTAGTCCTTGATGGGACCGTCCGTCTGCTTCTTCGCGGAGTACTGCACGCCCGTCACGGGGTAGCTGGCACCCAGGTCCACAGCGAGCCAGTGCGGCAGTGCGGAGTTGTTGGAGGTCCACGCGGTGCCGGTGTCGCCGTCGAAGGCGTTCTTTGCGGCTCCGCCGGTTGCCTGTGAATCGGCGCCGGCAACCGTGTATCCGGCGGCCGGGATTGCGGCACCTGCGGGCGGAACGTCGTCGGAGGTAAAGGCCTGGATCTCCGAGATCGCGACAAAGTTGGCGCCGTTGATCGTGGAGTCGCCCTCGAGCTTGATGTAGCGGGCCTTGACGGGTGCCGAGAACGTGACCGGCTGCTGTGCGGCGTTGCTCGCGGGCTGGGTGAAGGTGCCCGTTGCCACTGCGGCACCCCAGTCGCCGGTGGGCGAGCCGGCCACCGCGGGATCGTTGGTTGCGAAGACCTTGTAATCCTTGATGGGGCCGTTGCCCTGCTTCTTGACCGAGTACTGGATGCCAGTCACGGTGTAGCTGGCGCCAAGGTCAACCGAAAGCCAATGTGGGGCCGGCGTGTTGAGTGAGGTCCACTCCGTGCTGACGTCGGAGTCGATGGCGCCCTTCGCGGTGCCGTCGAGCGACGGCGGCGCGGGGTATGCGGGCGATTCATTGTCGAACCCGGCAATGGAGTAAAGGTTCTCGGGAATCGCGCTGCCCGGAGGCGGGCCGGCATCGGCGCTGGCCGGTGAGATTCCGAGGATTGGCGTGGCCAACAATGCGGCCACCGTCGCGACTGCGGCGATGGTGGCTTTGGTGGAATGAATACGAGTCATGACCCTACCTAGTTACAACGTCATTAATGTGGGGAAGCGTGACTCACACTACATTCGTGTTATCCATAACACAAGTGTAATTACCCGATATTTCAAGCTGGGAATTAGCCGAATGGTTACCGAATGTTGACCATCCCATAGTTGGGGGCCACTCTTCGCAGGGCCTCATGGGGCGGCGGCGGGCCGGGGTGGGGTGTGGTCCCCGGGACAAGGGCAGGGGCGGGCGGCAAGTGAATCTGCCGGGCACGCCAAAAGCCGGGCGGGGGCCGGAACGGTCATTGGATGCCGCTGCGGACATAAAACGACGGTCCGGGGGTTGTTGTGGTGATTTGCCAGTGGCCGGCCACTGGCTAATCACCACAACAACCCCCGGACCGACTGGGAAGCGGGTGGGGCCACAAGCGCGAGGGGCCCGTCGCGAGCTTGCGAGCGATGGGAGCGGGCGGGTGGGGCCACGCCCGCGAGGGGCCCCAGCCGAGGAACGAGGCTGGGGAGCGGGTGGGGACTACACGTCGCGGGAGACGACCGCCTCGGCAAAGCTGGCAAGGGCCGTCTTGACCATGCCGTCGGGCAGCGGGGCCAGGGCGGCGATTGCCTCGGCGGACCATTCGCGGGCCACGATCCAGGATTCGGCGGTGACGGGGTGTTCGCGCAGTGCGGCGACGGCCTCGGCCAGCGCCTCGTCGCTGCTCAGGTCGCCGTCCACGAGCGCCAGCACCGAAACGGCTGAGGCGTCGCCGGCTGCGGCGGCCTTGCGCAGCAACAGCACGGGCAGGGTGGGGACGCCTTCGCGCAGGTCGGTGCCCGGCGACTTCCCGGAAACCTGCTTCATGCCGGTGACGTCGATGACGTCGTCGGCCAGCTGGAAGGCGATGCCCACCTTTTCGCCGTATTCGAGCATGACGTCCTGGAGTTCCTCGGGCACGCCGGCAAAGATGGCGCCGAGCTGTCCGGAGGCGGCCACGAGGGAGCCGGTCTTGTCCGCAATGACGGACAGGTAGTGGTCCACGGGGTCCTGGCCTTCGCGCGGGCCCACGGTTTCGTGCAGCTGGCCCAGGCACAGCCGCTCAAAGGTGCGGGCCTGGATGCCGAGGGCGCGGGCGCCGAGCTCGGACACCAGGATGGAGGCGCGGGCAAAGATCAGGTCGCCGGTGAGGATGGCCACGGTGTTGCCCCACACCTCGTGCGCGGTGGGTGCGCCGCGGCGGTACGGGGCCGAGTCCATCACGTCGTCGTGATAGAGGGTGGCCAGGTGGGTCAGTTCAACCACGACGGCGGCCTGCACCACTTCCTTGCGGCTTGCGTCGCCGAGGTGGGCGGCCAGCAGCACCAGCAGGGGCCGGATGCGCTTGCCGCCGGCCTCGACCAGGTGGCGGCTGGTGGCATCGGCCAGGGGATCGGAGTTGGCGATGGCTTCCCGCAGGACCTTCTCCACCTTGGCCATGCTCATGGCAATGGACGGGCCCAGTTCCGGGTCTTCGGCGACGGCGGTGAAGCCGGAAGGCAATTGCAGTCCGGTGGCAATGGCCATGGTGCTGGGGGAAGGTTCGGCGGATTCGGGCAACCCGTGTCCGGCGTGGGTCCAGCTGTGGTTCGCGGAATTAGTCACTGCTTAACACTAACTATTGGTAGGGATTGTTGCTTGGACGTGCGGATTTTGCCCTGGTTGCTGGTGGCAGGCACCAGCTTCTCCAGTAGATGAATCACTCTATCCTCAAAACCGCGTTCATCGGCGTCGGTGAGGTTGGCCATCATGCGCACCACAAAACGCATCAGCACGGGCACGGGCATGCCCGTGCGCAGGGCCAGCTTCATGATCCGCGGCTTGCCGATCAGCGACGCAAACACGCGGCCCAGGGTGAAGTGGCTGCCCCACTGTTCACGGACAAAACCGGCGTACCCCTGCAGGGCGTGGTTGGCGGCCAGCCGGGAGTTGGCGTGGGAGGCGCGCTCAATGAAGTCGGCGGCGAATCGGGCCGATTCCATGGCGTAGGAGATGCCCTCGCCGTTGAAGGGGCTCACGAGTCCCCCGGCGTCGCCCAGCAGCAGCAGGCCCGGCGAGTAGTGCGGCGTCCGGTTGAAGCCCATGGGCAGCGCGGCGCCGCGGATGGGGCCCACCTGGTTTTCCTCCGTGAAGCCCCACTCGGCGGGCATGCCGGCGGTCCAGTCACGCAGCACGGCACGGTAATCGAGCTTGCCGAATTCGCGGGACGAGTTCAGGATGCCCAGGCCCACGTTGGAGGTGCCGTCGCCCACGCCAAACACCCAGCCGTAACCGGGCAGCGGATTGCCGGATTTGTCGGGCAGCTCCAGCCAGCCTTCCATCCAGTCGTCCTCGTGGCGCGGGGAGGTGAAGTAGGTCCGGTAGGCCACGCCCATGGGGCGGTCGTCGCGTTTCTCGTGACCCAGCGAGACGGCCGTGCGGGTGGAGTTGCCGTCCGCAGCCAGCACGACGTCGGCATAGAAGTCCCGCGTTTGGCCCGTCTTGCGCCCGGCCTCGTCCAAAACCGCCGCTGTGGCACCCACCACGGTGCCGGCGTCGTCCGTCAGGGCGGAGGTGACCGAATGGCCTTCAAGGATGAGGGCGCCGGCCGCCTGCGCATGCCGGGCCAGGGCCTCGTCGAAACCGAGGCGGGTGCGGATCAGCCCGTAGTCGGGGAAGTTGCTCAGCTCCGGCCACGGAACTTCCACGGTGCGACCGCCCGCGATCAGGCGCAGCCCCTTGTTGCGGCGCCAGCCCTCGGAGGGGTCGTGCGGCAGGCCCATGAGCTGCATTTCGCGAACAGCGCGGGGGGTCAGGCCGTCGCCGCAGACCTTTTCGCGCGGGAATCGGGTCTTCTCCAGCACGGTGACCTCGATCCCGGCGGATGCCAGGTGCCAGGCCGCCGTGGATCCTGCGGGTCCGGCGCCTACAACAAGTACCTTCACGGTGTGCGGGGTTCCTTTAGTTGGTGGCGGGCTTTACCGCGCGGTGCACAGCCACGATGCCGCCGCTGAGGTTCCTGTACGCAACACCGTTCCAGCCGGCCTCGGTCAGCCAGGCGGAGAGGTTGTCCTGGTCGGGCCAGGCGCGGATGGACTCGGCCAGGTACACATAGGCGTCCGGGTTCGAGGCGGTTTTCCGGGCCACGGCCGGCAGGGCGCGCATGAGGTATTCGGTATAGACGGTGCGCCACGGGGCAAAGGTGGGGTGTGAGAACTCGGCCACCACCAGCTTCCCGCCGGGCTTGGTGACGCGCAGCATTTCGCGCAGCGCCTTCTTCGGGTCGATCACGTTGCGCAGTCCGAAGGAAATGGTGGTGGCGTCAAAGGAGTTGTCGGCAAACGGCAGGTTGGTCGCGTCCCCGGCGATGAAGTCGATGTCCGGGCGGCGGCGCTTGCCCACCTTGAGCATGCCAACGGAGAAGTCGCAGGCGACGACGGCGATCCCGGCGTCCGCGTACGGCTCACTGGAGGTGCCGGTACCGGCGGCCAGGTCCAGGACCCGCTGACCCGGGACGGCACCGACCGCATCAACCACAATGCGCCGCCACCGCCGCGTCTGCCCCATGGACAGGATGTCGTTGACGATGTCGTATTTGGGGGCCACGTCGTCAAACATGGCGGCCACTTCTTCCGGACGCTTCTCCAAGGATGCACGGTTCACCCCCATAGTCTCTCAAACTTTGGTCCCATTGGCGCATCGGGGGACACGCTTGTGGGCCATCCCACCGCCGCGCCGCGATTCCGCCCGCCCGCGGGCGAGTAATCTTGACTCATCATGACTGCTTTCCTGGGCACCCCCACGCTGCGCACCCTCACCACGGCCCTGGATGCCGCGTCGCTGGGCGGTGCGTCCGCAGCCACCCCGGCGGACCTACTGGCCTCCTGTGGCCCGGAAACCGATCCCTTGTGCTGGCTGCGGCGCGGCGAGGGGCTGCTGGGCTTTGGCGAGGTCGCCACGTTCTCCGGCACCGGCCCCGACCGCTTTGCCGACGCCGAACAGTGGTGGAAGGCCGTGGTGGACGCCGCCCGCGTCAACGACCCCATCAGGGTCCCCGGCACCGGCGCCCTGGCCTTTGGCTCGTTCGCGTTCTCCAAGACCAGCCAGCACCCGTCCGTATTGATCGTCCCCGCCCTGGCGGTGGGTTTCCGCGACGGCACCGCCTGGCTGACCCAGATCACGGCCGACGGCAGCGCCCCCACGGCCGCTTCCGCCCATGCCCTGCTGCGCTCCTTCCTCACGGGGGCCGCGCCTGCCGACGCGTTGGGCACGTTTGGCGCTTCGGATGGTTCGACGGCGGCGCCCGACTCCGCCGGCACCCTTCGGTCCGGGGCGCTCACCGAGGAGCAGTGGAAGGATTCGGTGGCCGAGGGCGTCCGCGCCATTGCCCGCGGCGGCCTCGAGAAGGTGGTTTTGGCCCGCGACGTGGTGGCCACGTTCGCCGAACCCGTGCAGCGGGTTTCAATCTTGCAACAATTGGTCCGGCTCTATGGCGAATGCTGGACCTACGGAGTGCGCGGTCTGGTGGGCGCGACACCCGAGATGTTGATCAAGGTGGACGGGACCACCGCACAGGCCCGTGTGCTCGCCGGAACCCTCGACCGCGAGGATGAGCCGGAGGGCTCGGTCGGCTTCGCCGCCGACGTCCTGGGCGGTTCCACCAAGCAGCGCCAGGAACACGATTTTGCCGTCCGTTCCCTGACCCGCCAGCTGGCCCCGTTCGCCACCGATCTATCCTTCCCTGCCGAGCCGTTCATCCTTGAACTGCCCAATGTGTGGCACCTGGCCTCCGACGTCAGCGCCGAACTGGCCGACACCGACGGCCACCTGCCCACCTCCCTGGCCCTCGTGGAGGCCCTGCATCCCACGGCCGCCGTGTGCGGAACTCCGCGGGAAGACGCGGGAAAACTGATCCTCGAGTTGGAGAAAATGGACCGCGGCCCCTACGCCGGGCCCGTTGGCTGGCTCGACGGTGCGGGCAACGGCGAGTGGGGCATTGCCCTGCGCGGCGCCGTCCTGGAAACCCCCACCACGGTCCGCCTGTATGCCGGCGCCGGCATTGTGGAGGCCTCCGACCCCACCGCGGAACTGGCCGAAACCTGGGCCAAGTTCCGCCCCATGCTCCAGGCCCTGGGACTGCACGCCTGATCCACTCCCCCGTCATCTGCGGATGGCCGCGCATTTGCGCGCCGGAAATTTATCCTGCAGTCCGGTATTAGAGACAGAAGGGTTAATTTCGGGGTTGCCAAGTCTCGGATAAAGTTGTTCAATAGTAAAATCTCGTTTACCGTGATGCAAATCACAGGCCGCTACACTAGATTTCACTTACTGTGCTCCAGTTCAGAAATAAAGGGTAACTACATGCAAATCTCATCCAGGTTGACCGTTCGCCTTGTCACCGTCGCCGCTGTCGCCGCCTTGGCCCTGACCGGATGCACCACTGCGTCGCAGGACACCCCCAGCGGTGCGCCAGTCAATACGGGAGCCGATGCCTCCTTCGATCCCACCACCGTCGCCAAGGATGACGCCCTCATCGCGATGCTGCCTGCGGCGTTGAAGAGCAAGGCAACCATCGATGTCGGTTCCGATACCTCGTACGAGCCCGCCGAGTTCCTGGACAAGGACGGCCAAACCCCCATCGGCTACGACGTCGATATCGCCAAGGCGATCGCGGCCACCCTGGGCAAGAAGGCCGACGTCCACACGGCGGACTTCTCCTCGATCCTGCCCAAGCTGGGCACCATCTACGACCTGGGCATCTCCTCCTTCACGATCAACCCCGAGCGTTCCAAGGCCGTGAACTTTGTCAGCTACTTCAACGCCGGCGTCTGGTGGGCCGTCCAGAAGGGCAACCCCAAGGGCATCAGCCTGGCTGATTTGTGCGGCAAGAAGGTGGGCGTCCAGACCGGCACGGTCGAGGAGGATCCCGATGTCAAGGACCGCTCCGCCAAGTGCGTGGCCGCCGGCAAGCCCGCCATCACGATCGTCTCGCTCAAGGACCAGACCGACGTCACCACCCGTCTGGTGGGCGGCACGATTGACGCCATGAGCGCCGACTCCCCCATCATCAAGAACGCCCTCGCCAAGACCAACGGCCAGCTGGAAACCCTCGGCGAGGTCTATGACTCCGCACAACAGGGCATTGCGATCGCCAAGTCGGACACCGTGTTTGCCGGTGTCATTGAAAAGGTCATGAACAAGCTCATCGACGATGGCACCTACAAGAAGATCCTGACCAAGTGGAACAACGACGAGGGCGCCCTTCCCAAGGCAGTCCTGAACCCGACGGCGGGCTAAACCTTGAGCCGCCTCATCACACACCGCTCCCCCCACGCCGCGGGCGCCGACGTCGACCTGATCCGTTCAGTTCCCGTCCGGCACCCGTGGCGGTGGGTGGGCGCCGCGATCATTCTCCTGGTCCTGATCCTGGTCATCCAGTCGATGACCACCAACCCCAAGTTCTACTGGGGCACCTTCCGGACCTACCTCTTTGATGTCCTGGTCATCCAGGGCGTGGGCTGGACGCTGATCCTGACGGTCAGTTCCATGGTTATCGCCATTGTGCTGGCCATCCTGCTGGCGTTCATGCGGCAGTCGGACAACCCGTTGTTCCGCTACGTTTCCTGGGTTTGGGTCTGGTTCTTCCGTGGCACCCCCGTCTACACCCAGCTGTTGTTCTGGGGCTCCGTGGGCGCCCTGTATCCGAAGATCATCGTCGGCGTGCCGTTCGGGCCCGAACTGTTTTCCTGGGATACGGCCACGGTCATCAACGCGACCGTTGCCGCCATTGTGGGGCTGGGCCTGAACGAATCCGCGTACCTTGCGGAGATCTTCCGGGCCGGGCTCAAGTCGGTGGACAACGGGCAGATGGAAGCCGCCGAGGCCCTGGGCATGCGCCGTTCCAAGGTCATGTGGCGGATCATCCTGCCGCAGGCCATGCGCGTCATCATCCCGCCCACGGGCAACGAGACGATCGGCATGCTCAAGACCACCTCGCTGGTGCTGGCAGTGCCGTTCACGCTGGACCTGACGTTCGTCACGAACGCCCTGGCAAGCCGCACGTTCCTGCCCATCCCGCTGCTCATGGTGGCCGCGTTCTGGTACCTGGTTATCACCTCGGTGCTGATGGTGGGCCAGTACTACATTGAACGGCACTTTGGAAAGGGCGTGGACAACGTCATGAAGGCGCCAGTGAAGGCCACGGCCGCCGTCGCCGCAGCCCACGCGAATCCGGTGGACCCCGCCGACGGAACCACGGAAGGCGGCCAGTCATGACGGACACCGCTGCACTTAGCAAAACCGAAACGACCCGCACCAAGCCGCTCGTGGAAATCCAGGGCGTGCACAAGCTGTTCGGCGACCACCACGTACTCAAGGGCATTGACATGACCGTCCAGCAGGGCGAGGTCTCGGTGATCATTGGTCCGTCCGGTTCCGGCAAGTCCACGCTGCTGCGTTGCATCAACCTGTTGGAGACCATCAGCGCTGGGCGGATCTACGTCCATGACGACCTCATCGGGTACCGCGAGGTCAACGGCAAGCTGCACGACCTGAACACCAAGCAGATCGCCGCCCAGCGCCGGGAAATCGGCATGGTGTTCCAGCGCTTCAACCTGTTCCCGCACAAGACCGCGCTGCAAAACGTGATCGAGGCGCCCACGCAGGTCAAGCGCCAGTCCAAGACGGCGGCCCGGGTCAAGGCCCTGGAATTGCTGGAGATGGTGGGCCTGTCCGACCGGGCCAACTTCTACCCGGCCCAGCTCTCCGGCGGACAGCAGCAACGTGTCGCGATCGCCCGGGCCCTGGCCATGGAGCCGGAGTTGATGCTCTTCGACGAGCCCACCTCCGCCCTGGACCCTGAGCTCGTCGGTGACGTGCTGGAGGTCATGAAGAACCTTGCCAAGTCCGGCATGACCATGATCGTGGTGACCCACGAGATCGGCTTTGCCCGCGAGGTGGGCGACACCCTCACGTTCATGGACGGCGGCGTGGTGGTGGAAAGCGGCAACCCGCGCGAGATCATCGCCAACCCGCAGCACCACCGGACCAAGGAGTTCCTCAGCCGCGTGCTGTAGCTAGTGCAATTAGGTGGCGGGGCTGGTGATTCACCGGCCCCGCCACCTCTGTTTCTACAGGGTGAGCGCCTTGTGGATCCGGGCGTGGAGATCGCGCAGGCCGTCCCGGGTTGCCGCGACTTCGACGATGCTCCGGCCCGCGACAGGTGCCTCGAGCGCCTCCGTGAGCTCCGCCGTCGTGCGGGCCACCGTGTGGCGCCACCCGTAGGCGGCGGCAAGGGCGGCAACGTCAACGGCGTGCGGGGTGCCGAAGAAGCGTTCGACGGCGGCCGCATAGTTGGGTGCCTGCGCCAGGGCCCCGTGTTCCAGGACGGAGAAGATCCCGCCGCCGGCATCGTTTAGGACAATGACCTGGACATCGGCCGCGGGCTCGCCCGTGCCGAGCAGGAGGGCGCCGGCGTCGTGCAGGAACGTGACGTCGCCCAGCAGCACGCGGGCCGGGGCGCCCGTGCCCAGTGCGATTCCGGTGGCCGTGGCAAGCGTGCCGTCAATGCCGGCCAACCCGCGGTTGGCGAACGTCCGCACCAGCGAGCCGGACTCCCCGGCGGCGGGCAACCCGGCGGCGGGGCGGCCGGCCAGGTCCACGTCGCGGACCGGGTTGGAGGAGCCGAGCATGAAGTTGCCGGGTGTGCCGTCCTGTTCATCCCGCTGGATTCGTTCCCACACCAGGCGGGCCACGGCCGGTCCGCTCAGGGTCCCGGGCACGGCGGCCTCCGCCAACACGGCGTCCAGGGCTGCTTCGGCCAGGCCGGCGGCCTCCTGCCAGGCGGCGAGCCAGCCGTCGGGACCGTGGCCGGCAAAACCCACCACCTGGTCCCATTGCGTGAGCACCAGTTCGGGGCGGCGACCCGCCTCAAACCAGGCCACGGGATGCGGCAGGTACAGGGCTCGCTCCACATCGGTGCGGGCCAGCAGCCTGGCCACGGGGCGGGAAAGCGTGGGCCGGCCAAACACGACAACCCGTTCGATCGGCTGCGCACTGTCCGGGCCAAACTTCTCCAGCAACAGGCGGTACGGGCCCACGGCATTGGGGCCAAAGCGGGCGTTCGACGACGGCTCGGCCAGCAGCGGCAACCCCAGGGTGCGGGCAAACCACTCGGCCGCGGGGCCGGCGTCGTGCCCGGCGAGGACCACAGTGCGGTGGCTCGACGACGGCAGCGGCGGGCGGCCATTGGTGGTTTCGACAGGCTCAATCACCGGATCATGCCCAACCACCGGGCCGGACGGGGTTTCGACAGGCTCAATCACCGAAACCGGCTCGTCCACCGGGACATCGACCACCGGCATCAGGCGTTCCCATTCGGAACCGTCGAGCGCCGGGGTCAGGGGGTCGCGGAAGGACAGGTTGACTTGTGCCGGGCCTGCCGGGATCCCTTCCAGGCGTCCCCGCGCAGCGCTGAGGGCCGTGGCAATGGCGCTCGTGGGGTCCGTCCCGGCGGCCACATCGGTGGCGAACCGCACGTGCTCGCCAAACAGGTCCAGCTGGGCGGTGGTTTGGTTGGCCCCGGTGCCGCGCAATTCCGCCGGGCGGTCCGCGGAGAGCACCAGCAGCGCCGTGCCGGCATGGTTGGCCTCCATGACGGCGGGCATCAGGTTGCCCACGGCCGTTCCCGAGGTGGTCAGCACGGCGGCGGGGCTGCCCGAGCCCTGGGCGAGTCCCAGCGCGGTGAAGCCGGCAACCCGTTCGTCGATCCGCACGTGCGTGGTGATCCGGCCGTCGGCCTCGGCCTCCGCAAGGGCGTAGACGAGCGGGGCGCTGCGCGAACCGGGCGCCACCACAATGTGGCGGACTCCGGCGCGTTCCAGCGCATCCACCACGTAGCGGGCGGTGTCCATGGAATTCAGTAGTGTCACGCAACCATCTAATCACCCGCCCCGGCCAAGCAGCACGGACGCCGGTTTTCCCGGGGCGCCCGCGCTTCCGACTCCGGGGGCAAGGAAGTCACTTTGCGTGGTTATAGTGTCGGTGGGAGCACCACACCAAGATAAGGACCAACGAATGCATCGCGGCACCACCATCCGCAGCTGGGCGTCCGTCCTCGCCTGCACCCTGGCCCTGGCGGGTTGCGGATTCGGCGCAGCCGGCGGGCCGGCCCCCGTGATGTCACCGGCGGCCACCGGCACGCCAACCACGACGCCGGCCACGCCCTTCACTGCGGGCGCCGCGTTGCCACCGTCCCCACTTCCGGCCGGCACCAAGTACCTGAACCCGGCTTCCGGCCGCACGGAAGTGATTGACCCGGCCATCACCCGTTCCGCCGTCCTCATTGGCGACTCCCAATCCGGCGGGGCAGCCGGGGTGAAGTCGGCGGACACCTGGGTGGTGCGGGGGCTGGCGGCCCAGGGTTACACGGTGCGCTTTGAGGGGAACGGCGGCACCGGTTTTGTCGCCAGGACGTCCAAGGCGGCGAACTATCCGACCGGGCTGGAAAGCGGCAAGACCCTGCTCCCGTACGGCAATCCCGCGCTGGTCGTGGTCCAGGGCGGTGGCAACGACGCCTCGCAGGGCGTTGCCGATGATGCGATCCTGGCCAATGCCGCCCGCCTCCTCAAGGACTTGAAGGCGAGCTATCCGACGTCGAGGTTCCTGTTCATCGGCACCCTCGCCAAGGGCGCCACGCACGGCGGCGGCCGGCGCACCCACGTGGATTCCCTGCTGGCCGGTTTTGCGAAGCGCAACGGACTGCCCTTCGTCAGCGTCGGCGACTGGCTGACCCGCTACGGGGTGGCCGGGTCCCTCGCCGACGCCGTGCACCTGAATGAAAGCGGCCACCAGGTGCTGGCCAGGGTGCTGGCCAAGCAGCTCGCGGCCATGGGCCTCAGGGGCCCCGCGGCGGCCAAATAGGGGCGGCCGCACCCGCGGGCGCCTTGACAGCCGGCTCCGGCGACTGGCAGGGTCGGGGCATCGGCAGGTCACGGCAATTGGGGGAAAGTGATTCATGATGTCCGGCAACATGTCTTACAAGCAACGGCTCAGGTGGCGCTCAGCCACGAAGGGCGCACCCCTGGCCTGCGCGTTCCTGCTCATGGCCGCTTACGCCACTCTTGGATCGCTCAGCACACGGTGGACGGAGATCCCCACAACCCTCATGATCCTTGGAGTCTTTGCGGGATCTTACGTGGTGGCTCCGCGCCTGCCCCAATGGCAGGACCGTCTGGAATTCTCCCGGTGGCATTCGAGACCGGACACCGGAACGGGTTTTGAAATTTTTGCCACTGTCGTGATGGTTGCACTACTGGTGTTTTGCGTCTCTTCGATGGTCATCGGCGCCCCGGCACCATGGATGTCCCTTGCCGCCATCTGGGCCGGCGCCGTCGGCTTCGGTTGGCTGGTTATTCGCCGCAACCCGGGGTTTCGGTAACCTCACAACCGCAGGCTCGCTACAGCAGCGCGTGGCAGCGGCGCAGGCGTGCCAGCCACCAATCGCGCCGCTCCGCGGGCGCGGCAAAGCGGGCCAACAGCTGCGGATCCGCGGCCACGTCCCGCACTGCAATCCCGCCGGACACCGCCACGAGCGGCCGGGCGGCCACGTCCCCGGCCATGAGCGAAACCGTCCCGAGCCCGCACGCATAGGGCAGCTCGGGCAGGGCCGCGGCCAGCGCCAGCCCGGCGCGGATGCCCACCGAGGAGTCAAGGGCTGAACTGACGACGGCGGGCAGGCCGGCTTCGGCGACAATCTCCAGAGCCCGCCGCACGCCTCCCAACGGCGCGGCCTTGACCACCAGCAGGTCCGCGGCGCCGGCCCGGGCGACGGCCAGCGGGTCGGTGGCCTTGCGCACGCTTTCGTCGGCGGCGATCAATACGGAGCCGGCAAGCTCGCGCCGCACGGCGGCAAGCTCGGGAACGGAGGCAACGGGCTGTTCGGCGTATTCCAGGCCAAAGGCGCTCAGCATCCGCAGGGCCCGCACGGCCGTCTCCACATCCCAGCCGCCGTTGGCGTCCACCCGGATCAGAGCGTCGGGCAGCAGATGGCGCACGGCACCCACCCTGGCGGCGTCCTCGGCCAGGGACTGCCCGGCCTCGGCCACCTTGATCTTGACCGTCTGGACGGCGTCAAAGGCGCCCAGCACTGCCGGGACCTCGGCGGCGGAGACGGCCGGGACCGTGGCGTTGACGGGAATCCAGTCCCGCACCGCCTCGGGGTAGCCCAGCCAGCCCGCTTCCAGGGCCGCGGCGAGCCACCTGGCCGCTTCGACGTCGTCGTACTCCACGAACGGGGAAAACTCGGCCCACCCGGCGGGGCCGTCCAGCAGGAGGATCTCCCGGGCCAGCACGCCGCGGAATTTCACCCGCATGGGCAGGGTCACCACGTGGGTGCGGGCAAGAATTTCCTCAAGGTCCACGGTGTCAGGCATGAATTCACTGTAGCGCCGCCGCCAGCTTCTTCCCATGAATCTGTGGGAACCTAGTTTGGATGAGTACGCACGCCCACAGTTCCCGCCGCGGAACCCGCCCGCACGGACGCGCCCCCATTTCCGCTGCCCCCTTCATTGTTGCGGCCCTGGCCTGTGTGGCCGGGCTGGTGGCGACCTATACGTTTTTTATCAAGAGCACCCGCGGGCAGTTCATCGATGAATCGGCCCTGGTCCAGGCAGCCGTGGCCCGGCGCATCATTGGCGCCCAGACCTCGCAACTGCTCGACTTCCTGCCGGTCACCTCGGTGGTGATCGCCGTGGTCGTGGTGCTCTTTGTCACGCTTGCCCGGCGCCGCTGGAAGGCCGCGGGCATTGCCCTGGCGGCCATGGCTGCCGCCAACCTGACCACCCAGCTGATCAAGGCCAGCCTGCCCGACAGGCCCGACGTCGGCATCGCCACCCTTGCGCTGAATTCGCTGCCGTCGGGCCACAGCACGCTCGCGGCGAGTGCCGCGGCCGCCGTATTCCTGGTGGTCTCCCCCCGCTGGCGGCCGGCCGCCGCTTTTGTGGGCGGCAGCTACGCCATCCTGGCCGGCGTCTCCACCCTGATCAACCAGTGGCATAGGCCGGCCGACGTCCTGGCCGCGTTCTTCGTGGTTTCTTTTTGGGCACTCGCGGCGGGCCTGCTGATCCTGCGGACCGGTCCGGGGTGGAACGTGTGGCTGGGGTCCGGCGACCACTGGGCATCACGGCGCAGATGGGTTGGCACGGCGGCGGTTGTTGCGGTACTTGCCGCGGCGGCAACGCTCTTGATCCTGCGGGCCGAGGTGGGGCACAACCAAACCAGCACCACGGGCTATTTCCTGGCCGGCGTGTGCCAGATCGTTGTGGCCGGATACGGCGTGACGGCGGCCGGAACACTGTTCATGACCCGCCAGGTCAAGGCCCGGAAACGGCGTTAGCATTCCGGCTCAGCCAAGTGCCCGGCGCTCTCGCGACAGCCCGGCAGCGATGGGCGCTCACGGCTCCGTCAGGAGCGGGCGGCCATCAGCGGTGCAGCCAGGGCCCGGGCCACGACTTTTCCCCGACGACCCATCCGGTACGTAGTATGCGTTTGGGCCGCCCGGCCCAGCGCGCGGACACCTTGCGCGGCGATTCCCGCAAAGCCTGTCGGAGTGCCACGATTCGAGTGTTCATGGTCCCATCGTTCGCGGAACCACTCCGGGCGTCAAGAACTATTTTGGGGCGTACCGAAAAACCCCCGGTTTAGCGGTGCTGCGGCTTGTTCCGCGGCACCGAATACCCCAGCACGGCCGCCGCCGCCAAGCCCAATAGCCCCGTGACGGCCACCCCGAACGACAACGTCACGGCGGCCGTCAATCCGGCGAGGATGGCCGGGCCGCTGGAGCCGCCGGCGTCGGCCAGGAACCGCCAGATCCCCAGGAATTGGGCGCGCCCGTGCCGGGGCGAATAGTCCGCGCCGAGGGTCATGATCAGGCCCGAGCCGATGCCGTTGCCAAAACCGATGAGCATCGCCACCAAAAGCAGCGACACGGCACCCGTGGTCAGCGGCATCAACAGCAGCGAAATGCCCATGAGCGCCATGGACGGCACGGCCACCCAGATGCGGCCCTTCTTGTCCATGACGCGTCCGGCCGGGTAGAACACCAGCATGTCGATGGCGCCGGAGAGGCCGTAGATGAGCGACGTCACGGCGGGGTTGAGGCCCAGGTTGTCGGCCCACAGCGGCACCACCACTTGGCGCGAGGACCGGACGGCGCTGACCAGCAGCACCCCGATGCCCACGGTCAGGAACACGTGCCTGTGCGCCACCATGAGCGAACGAATCGTGGGGCCCGGTCCGCTGGGCGCCGGCCCCTGGCTGCTGACGAGGTCCGGCAGGCTCCAGGCCACGGCACCCGCCCCGGCGACGGCGATCGCGGCCACCCAGTACGCGCCGGACAGGCCCACCAGATGGATCAACAGGGCGCCGATGAACGGGCCGGCAAACAGCCCGATCCGCCCCACCCCGCCCAGCGTGGACATGGCCCGGGCTCGCAAAAAGGGCGGAACTGCTTCGGTCAGGTAGCTTTGCCGGGCCAGGTTGAACACGGCGGACGCGGCACCGATGAGGAACACGCCCAGGCCAAACAGCCACAGATCGTGGGCAAAGACGCACAGCAACAAGGCCACCAGGCTCAGGGTGGCCGCGCCGACCATGCCGACCCGCTCGCCGAACTTTGCCGTGATGATCGACGCCGGGATGTTGCTCACCAGCGAGCCGATGCCAATCAGCGCCACCACCAGGGCCGCACCGGCCAGGGAAGACCCCATGTCTCGGGCGCTCAGCGGGATCACGGGCAGGATGGCGCCTTCGCCGATGCCGAACAACAAGGAAGGCCCAAACGCCGGGATGGCGATGGACCACAGGCTAAAGTCACCGGGTCGGTCGTTTTTACTCACTGGCCCAACTCTAGACCCGGTGCTCCCTCACCCCGTTTTCGACAAGCTCAATCACCGGGACGGGCCCAGTCACCCTGGCCGGCCTCCATACGGTCCGCCATGTGTGCGGCAAATGCCGGCGTGACGGGGCGGCCGTGCCCGGGCACCATGACGGGGTAGTCGGCGCCCATCACGGCAAGGGTCCGCAGCACCCTGATCCAACCGGCGGGGTTGGCGTCCTCGAACTGGGGCTCGGCGCCCTCTTCCAGAATGTCGCCGGCGAACAATACGCCGGGCACGCCCACCAGGAGGTCGCCGTCAGTGTGCGCGGGGCCCAGGGTGAACAGCGTGGCGGTCAGCCCGCCAAGGTCCAGTTCCACTGCTTCCGTGTCCACCAGGTGCGTGGGGATCACCAGTTCGGTGCCCGACCCCTCCCCCGCCGCCATCTCGGGTTCGACGCCGGCCACCGCCGCACGCTGCAACTCCCCCGTCGCGGCGATGTCCCGCCGGGCGGCGGCGTGTGCCCAAATCTCGGTAGCGCCGTGGTCCTTGAAGACGGCGTTACCGAAGAAGTGGTCCCAGTGGGCGTGCGTGTTGGCCACCACCAGGGGCAACGCGGTCACGGTTCGCACGGCCGCCAGGATTTCCGCGGCGTGCCGGGGCCCGCAGCCGGTGTCTATGACCAGCGCACGCTCGGTGCCCACGACCAGCCCGATGTTGACCAGCGCCCTGGCCGCACTGCTGGGCAGCAGGTGGCTGCCGCCGCCGAGGTCCTGCCACTGCGGGGATGTCGTCATGGGTCCTTCCGGGGGTTGGTGCCCCCAGTCTAGAGTTCGGCGAGCGCGGAGGCCGGGTTTTCCATGGCGTCCGCGATGAACCGCAGGAACCCGGCGGCCACGGCACCGTCGCAAACCCGGTGGTCGAACGCAAGGGTCAGTTCGGTCAGTTTCCGCACGCACAGCTGCCCGTCGACGACCCACGGCTTGTCCGTGATCCGCCCGATCCCCAGCATGGCGGCCTCGGGGTAATTGATGATGGCCGCGGAGCCGTCCACGCCGAACACGCCGTAGTTGTTGATGGTGAACGTGCCGCCGCTCAGCTGTGCGGGGCCGGCCTTGCCATCTCTGGCGGTACCGGTCAGTTCGCGGATGGCGCCGTCGAGGGCGCGTGCGCTGCGTCCTTGTGCGCCGCGCAGCACGGGAACCACCAAGCCGCGGTCGGTTTGGGCGGCGAAGCCTAGGTTGATGCCGTCGAACTCCACCACGGTGTCGGTGCCGCCGTCGCTGACCAGCTGGGTGTTCAGCTGCGGGAAGCGGGCCAGCCCGGCCGTGACGAACCGGGCCACGAAGGCCAGGATGCTCGGCGCCGTGCCGTCCTTGGCCTTGAGGCTTGCGCGCAGTTCCAGGAGGGCCGTGGCGTCGACGTCGACCCAGACGGTGGCCTCGGGAATCTCGCGCCGGCTGCGGGCCAGCGCCGTGGCGGCGGCCTTCTTCACGCCGGTCAGCGGCGTGCGGGCCAGCACGTGCAGCCCCGTGCGAGGATCGACGACGCCGGCCCCGCCCGCCTCTGCTGCGTCGGCGTGGTCCGCTCCCGGAGCGGCGACGGGTGCGATCGCGGCCTCGACGTCGCGGCGCAGGATCAGCCCGCCGGCACCGGAACCATGGATGTCGGCGAGTGCCACGCCGTTGTCGTGCGCCATCTTGCGCACCAACGGCGACACCACCAGATGCGCCCGGTGCGGCACAGCAGAAGCGGGCACGGCCGCCGTTACCCCCGACACGCCCAGCAAGTGGCTGCGTCGCGAGGGCCGGGTCCGACCCGGCCCCCCATGCGAAGAAGTCCCATACCCAATCAGCACATTCCCCGACCCTCCAGAGGCAGCCGGTTCGGAGACGGCGACAGGTGAGGTGACAGCGGCAGCCTCGGCGTCGGAAGGCTCCGGGGCCGCCGCCAAAGGTGAGTCAGGCGCGGAGGTGCCCAAAGCAGGAGCAGCGGCCCCTGCCCAGGGTGTGGTGGGCACCGCGGTGGGCCCACTGGCGCGAGGGACCTGGGGCGAGCTTGCGAGTCCCGGGAGCGCCTGGGGACGGGCAGGGGTAGGGGCCGCTTCTCCTGCGGGCACCGCAGCGTCGGAGTCCAACGATCCAAGGGCAGCAACTGAGATCAGCGGCTTGCCGACTTCGAGGGTGTCACCTTCGGCGCCGTGGAGGGTCTCGACGGTGCCTTCGAAGGGTGAAGGCACCTCAACCACGGACTTGGCGGTTTCGACTTCGGCGATGGGCTGGTCGACGTGGATGGTGTCGCCGACGGCGACGAGCCAGGTGACGAGTTCGGCTTCGACGAGGCCTTCGCCGAGGTCGGGGAGCAGGAATACTTGCGGGCTCATGAGTCCTCCCATTGGAGTTCGTCGACGGTGTCCAGGATCCGGTCCACGCCGGGCAGGTAGTACTTTTCCAAGCGCGGGGCCGGGTACGGGATATCGAAGCCGGTGACGCGCAGGATGGGGGCGGCCAGGGAGTGGAAGCAGCGTTCCTGGAGGCGGGCGACGATTTCGGAGGCCATGGAGGCGAATCCGGGGGCTTCGGCGATGACGACGGCGCGCCCGGTGGAGCGGACGGCGGCGGCGACGGTTTCGTCGTCGAACGGGACCAGGGAGCGGACGTCGACCACTTGGAGGGACCGGCCTTCGGCGGCGGCGGTTTCTGCGGCGGCGAGCGCTGCTGCGACGGAGGGCCCGTAGGCGATGAGGGTGGCGTCGGTGCCCTGACGGGCGACGACGGCCTTGCCGATGCTGGTTTCCGCAGCGGCAGCAGTGGCGGCGGGTGCGTACCGGGCGCGGAGGGCGTCCAGGTCCACGGTGTCCTTGGCGAAGTAGAGCTTCTTGGGTTCCAGGAAGATCACGGGATCCTGCGACACAATGGCGTCGCGGAGCATGATGTAGGCGTCCGTGACGGTGGACGGCGTCAGCACGGTCAGGCCGGGCGTGTGGACGTAGTAGGCCTCGGAGGAGTCGCAGTGGTGTTCCACCCCGCCGATGCCGCCGGCGTAGGGGATGCGGATAACCAGGGGCAGCCGGACGCGGCCCTTGGTGCGGTTGCCCATCTTGGCGACGTGGCTGGTGATTTGTTCGAAGGCCGGGTAGGCGAAGGCGTCGAATTGCATCTCGACCACGGGCTTCATGCCGTTCAGGGCCATGCCGGTGGCCATGCCGATGATGCCGGATTCGGCGAGCGGGGTGTCGAAGCAGCGTTCCTCGCCGAATTGCCGGGTGAGCCCGTCGGTGACGCGGAAGACGCCGCCCAGGGTGCCCACGTCTTCGCCGAACACCAGCACGGAGGTGTCCGCCGTCATGGCGTCGGACATGGCCAGGGTCAGCGCCTTGGCGAAGGTGATGGTTTGTACGCCGGTCAGTTCGGGGGCGGGAACCGGCCCGGCGGCCTGCGACTGTGGCTTCTGGGCCATGGTGGTCATCGGAGCGCTCCTTCGAGGTTTGCCGATCCTGCGGCGAGTTCGGCCGCCAGCAGCTGGCTTTGTTCACGCAGCTGCGGCGTCGGTTCGGAATAGACGTAGCGGAAGAGTTCGGCCGGGTCGGGGCTGGTTTCGGTGTTGAGGCCGTCGCGCAGGGTTGCCGCGAGGGTCTCGGCTGCTGCCGCGAACCGTTCGGAATCGGCGGCGCTGAGCAGGCCGGCGTCGTCCAGGTAGGTCTTGAGCCGGCGCAGCGGATCCTTGGGCACCCACTGTGCCACTTCCTCGGCGTTCCGGTAGCGGGTGGCGTCGTCGGCGTTCGTGTGCGATTCCATCCGGTACGTGTGCGCCTCCACGAGGGCCGGTCCCCCGCCGTTGCGGGCCCGGTTGACGGCGTGGCCCAGCACGGCCAACAGGGCGGCGAGGTCGTTGCCGTCCACGCGCTCCCCGGGCATGCCGTAGCCCACGGCCTTGTGGGCCAGGGACGGCGCCACGGACTGGTGGATGAGCGGAACGGAGATGGCGTATTGGTTATTTTGGATCAGGAACACCACGGGCACGTGGAATACGGCGGCAAAGTTCAGGGCCTCGTGGAAGTCGCCTTCGCTGCTGGCACCGTCGCCGCACAGCGCCAGCACCACGGTGTTCTCGCCGCGAAGCTTGGCCGCATGGGCCACCCCGACGGCGTGCAGCAGCTGGGTTGCCAGCGGAGTGGTGGGCAGTGCGGTGTTGTACTGGTGGGGGTCGAATCCGCTGTGCCAGTCGCCGCGCAGGGACTCAAAAACCTCCAGGGGCGCCACGCCGCGGCCCAGGATCGCCACGGTGTCCCGGTAGGTGGGGAACAGCCAATCGCTGCTGCGCAGGCACATGTCGGCGGCCACCTGGCAGGCCTCCTGCCCGGTCGACGACGGATAGACCGCCATCCGACCCTGCCGCACCAGGGCGTTGGCCTGTTCGTTGACGCGCCGGCCCACCACAAGCCGTTCATAGCCTTCCAGCAACACGGCCGCGTCAGGCAAGGAGTAGTTTTCCTTGTAGCCGCCGGCCGTTGCGGGGGTGCCGTCCTGGTCGATGAGCTGGACGGGCGTGGCGGACGGCAGGAGGTAGCCCTCCGCGCGACCGGCATTGCCGGTGTATTCCAAAAATTCCGGGTGATTCGTCATTGAAGTCCCACTCCTCCCGTGGAGTCGCACGCTGGCGGGCCGCCCGGTTTCCGGGGTGGCGGCCATGCGTGCATACAAAGATGTTCCGTGATTTCAGTATGGGATTGGAAGACGTTTCGTCGCCATAACTTGGTGAAAGTCTGGAAGATTGCGAGTAATTGCCATAACCTGAAAGACATAACTGCACTGTGACGGGCGTTACGTAGACAGCTTGTTGGGCACTCGTTCACCAGGGCTCGTTGACCCGCACACCATGCACCCGCCGGCCACCCCAAGGAGAACCATGCCCGATTCCTCCCCCGTTCCGTTGGACGACGTGGACCGGCGGATCATCAAGGAACTGACCGGAGACGGCCGGTTGTCGGTGACCACCGTGGCGGAGCTCGTGCACATCTCCCGGGCGCACGCCTACGCGCGGATCTCCCGGCTCACCTCCACCGGCGTCCTGACCAAGTTCACCGCATTGGTGGACCCGGTCAAGGCCGGGTTGAAGTCCTCCGCCTACGTGACCCTGAAGGTCAGCCAGCATGCCTGGCGGGAATTGAAGGAGGAATTGCGGGCCATTCCCGAGGTGCAACACATTGCCCTGGTGGGCGGCGATTTTGACGTGATCCTGCTGGTGCGGGCCGAGGACAACACGGGCCTGCGGCGGGTCATCTTCGACCAGCTCCAGTCGATGACGGGCGTGCTGGACACCCAGACATTCCTGATCTTCGAGGACCTCGA
The DNA here is from genome assembly GCF_001281315.1 of Arthrobacter sp. ERGS1:01. Lineage (NCBI taxonomy): Bacteria > Bacillati > Actinomycetota > Actinomycetes > Micrococcales > Micrococcaceae > Arthrobacter > Arthrobacter sp. ERGS1:01. The sequence goes on from NZ_CP012479.1 coordinate 3,481,034, forward strand.
CACGCGCTGATGGCACCCGGAAAGGTAGTGCCAGGCGTTGCCAATATCCCCCCGCCACCTAAACTCGCGGCATTAGACCATGAGTTTGCCATGAATTGCAATGCTTCCATTGACGTTTTTCCCAGCCGCGCGCATTCTGGTGCGGCGGGGGGATTTGAAATTTTGGGAGCAACTCATGACAACCGTGCAAAAAGCTGTGCCGCCCACGGGCTCCACTCCGGGCTTGAAACGTGAAATTGGATTTATCGGACTCCTCTGGGCGTCCACCGGCTCCGTCATCGGGTCCGGATGGCTGTTCGGGGCCAAGGATGCCCTGCAAATAGCGGGTCCAGCCGTCATCATCTCCTGGGTGATTGGCGGTATTTGTATCTTGATTCTGGCCTTGCCCCACGCGGAACTCGGCGGCATGTACCCGGTTTCCGGCGGCACGGCGCGATTCCCGCACTACGCGTTCGGCGGCGCGGTGGGCGCGTCCTTTGGCTGGTTCTCCTGGCTGCAGGCGGCAACCGTGGCTCCCATCGAGGTCCAGGCCATGATCAATTACGCCGGGCACTACGACTTCGCCAAGGGCTGGCTGGTCATCAAGCAAACGGCTTCCGGGCCGCAGCCAACACTGACCTCCAGCGGCCTTGCCGTGGCCATCCTGTTGATGGCGGTTGTCACCGGCGTCAACTTCCTGAGCATCAAGAAGCTGGCAACCGTCAACAGCGCGGCAACGTGGTGGAAGGTCGGCGTACCGCTGGTGACCATCTTCATGCTGGCCGTCTTCAACTTCCATCCCGGCAATTTCACCGCCGCGAACGGCTTTGACCCGGGCGGCGTGAAAGCGATCCTGTCCGCGGTTTCGACCGGTGGCATCGTGTTTGCCCTGCTGGGTTTTGAACAGGCCGACCAGCTGGCCGGGGAAAGCAAGAACCCCAAACGCGACATCCCGCGGGCGGTCATTGGATCCACGATCATTGGCGTGTTCATCTACCTCATGGTGCAATTCGCCTTCCTGGTGGCCCTTCCCGCATCACAGATTGGCAGCACCTGGAAGAATGGCCTGTACACGGCCATGACGGGGCCGTTCGCACAGCTCGCCACCTTGGTGGGCTTCGGCTGGCTGGCGGCCATCTTGTACATTGATGCGATCGTCTCCCCCGGCGGCACCGCACTGATCTACATCACGGCGTCGTCGCGCGTCTCCTACGGCCTGAGCCGCAACGGCTACGTGCCCGTGGCTTTTGAAAAGACCAACAGGTCGGGTGTCCCGTGGGTTGGCTTGATCGCGGCGTTCGTGATCGGCTGCATTTGTTTCCTGCCGTTCCCCACCTGGCAATCGATCGTCGGCTTGATTACCAGTGCCAGCGTGCTCATGTATGCCGGCGCACCCCTCGCGCTGGGCGTGTTCCGGCGAGTTCTCCCCAACGAGGAACGTCCCTACCGGCTGCCGGCCGCCACTATCATGTCGCCCCTGGCCTTCGTGGTGGCGAACCTGCTCATCCTCTGGGCGGGCTGGACCACGGACTGGAAGCTGGGCATCGCCATCCTGATCGGCTACGTGATCCTGGTCGTCAACCGGGTGTTCAAGTTAAACCCGACCAAGCCGCAAATGGATTGGAAAGCCGCCCAATGGCTGCCGGTCTACCTAGTGGGCATGGGAATGGTGGTGTTCCTGAGCGACTTTGGTCCGCTCAAGCACCCCTGGTTCCCCCTGGGCTGGGACATTCTCGCCACCGCCGTGTTCAGCGCCATCATCTACTTCTGGGCCATCCATGTTTCGCTGAGCGCCGAGGAGATCCACAAGATGGTCAATTCCGTGGTGGCGGAGGAGGAACCGTCCCCGGGAGTTGCGTAAGCGGGTTCAATCCCAGGTTCCCGGAAATCGCGCCAGCGATTTACCGGGCCGGGAAGTGGGTGGGGCCACGCTTCCCAGGTTCCCGGAAATCGCGCCAGCGATTTACCGGGCCGGGAAGTGGGTGGGGCCACGCTTCCCAGGTTCCCGGAAATCGCGCCAGCGATTTACCGGGCCGGGAAGTGGGTGGGGCCACGCTTCCCAGGTTCCCGGAAATCGCGCCAGCGATTTACCGGGCCGGGAAGTGGGGATAGGCTCAAATCATGAGCACAGCAAGCAAGGCCACCGAGCTCCTGCGTCTCCACCGGGCGCCGGAAATCCTGCAACTGGCCAATGTGTGGGACGTGATCAGCACCAGGGTGATTTCCGATCTGCCCGGCACGAAGGCCTTGGCTACCGCCAGCCATTCGATTGCCGCCTCCTACGGTTATGAGGACGGCGAGCACATACCGCTCGACACCATGATCGAGGCGGTGGGCCGCATTGCCGCCGCCACCGAGCTGCCCGTCACGGCGGACCTTGAGGCCGGGTACGGGAACCCGGGCGACACCATCCGGAAGGCGATTGGTGTCGGCATTGTCGGGGCCAACATCGAGGACCAGATGCGGCCGCTGACCCAGGCCGTGGCACAGATGAAGGAGGCCGCCGACGCCGGTGCGGCCGAAGGCATCGACTTTGTCCTCAACGCCCGCACCGACGCGTTCCTGCGCGGCGCCGACCGTGACCCGCGGGAAGTCCTGGAGGCCGCCGTCGAACGCGGCCGCGCCTATCTGGAGGTGGGGGCCACCTGCGTCTTTGTGCCCGGAAAACTTGACGAACCGACGGTGCGGGCACTCGTGGCCGGCATTGGCCGCGGCATGGTCAGCGTCATCAACGTGCCGGGGTCGTTGACGCCGTCCAAGCTGGAGGAACTGGGCGTGGCGAGGATTTCCTACGGTCCGTGGATCCAGCGGGTGGCCATGACGGCGATTGCCGACGCCGCGACCGCGCTGATGAACAACGGCGCCCTGCCGGAGGGTACCCGGCCGCTGAACTAACGGGATCTGGACCGGCCGGGAATCCGGCCACAGGTTAATCTGCGACGATGGGGGCATGAAGAGTCATCACGTCGTCAGGGCCGAAGCCGCCGAGACCGCAGTCGCCGCCCTGGAAGCCCCCGCGGTGAATAAGCTGATCTTCGCGGCCGCGGGCCTTGGTGCGATCCTGTCCGCGGTGATGCAGTTCCTGGGCGCCGGGGATCCCGCCCGGATCAGCATGGGCGTGTTTGTTGCCGCCCCGCTGGTCCCGGCCTTGTGCGCCGTCGCCGTTTGGGTGCCGCTGAGTTTCACGAATCGCACGGAGGCGCGCCGCCAGTCGGTGACCGCCGCCGGACTGATGTTCATCCTGGCGCTGATCTTCTTCTTCATCGACTGGTCGGCCCGCTTTGAGCTGAGCCTCTTCTTCGCGGTCATGCTTTTTGCCTGGGGCTCCCGGTTGAAGTTCAAGCCGTTGAAGTGGGCGTCGCTGGTATACGTCCTCATCGCGATTGGCCTGCGCGTGCTGGACGTCCCCGGCGAGGCGTACATCCTGGCGCTGCTGGGTGCGGTGACGGTCGCCTGGCCGTTTGCGCCGCAGCTGCGGCAGCGGCTCACTTCCCGGTAAAGTCCGGCTTCCGCTTGTCCGTGAAGGCCGCGAATCCTTCGGCATAGTCGGCGGTTTTTGACAGCGCCACTTGTGCCTCATTCTCACGTTCGACGGCGTCCCACAGTCCCAGCCGCTGGTCCCGGATCTGTGCCACGAGGGTTTTGCTCGCGTTGAACGCCGTGGTGGGTCCGGTGGCGGCCTTGGCAGCGGCGGCACGGATGAAGTCAAGCAATCCGTCCACCGGCATGGCCCGGCTGAACAGCCCCGCCGCCACCGCGTCCGCGCCACTCATGAGCTCGGAGGAGTAGATGAGATCAAGGGTTCGGTGGGCGCCGAGCCGTTCGGTGAACAGCCAGTGGCCGCCGGAATCCAGCGTGGCCCCGAGGTTGCCGAACGGGGAACCGATCTTCGCATTGTCCGCCACATAGACCACGTCGGTGGCGATCAGCAGGCCCAGCCCCACGCCCAGGCAGGCGCCCTGCGCCGCGGCAAACGTCGGCGCCGGGAAGGTGCTCATCTTGCGCAACAGCGGGGTGAGCAGCCCCTCCAGGTAGGTGCGGGCGTCGTCGTTTGCGCCGTCGACGCCGGCAATGTCCCGGCCGGCGCAAAATGCCCGGCCCTCCCCGCGCAGCAGCAGTGCCCGGACTTCCCCTGTGGCGACGGCAGCGGCGGCCTCGCCGTACGCAGCCTCCAGTTCCCCGAGCCCCGCCTCGTCCAGCGCATTCAGTTTCCCGGGCGCATTCAGCACAATCTCGGCCACGCTGCCGGCAATGGAAAGCTCAATCATGTGGGTTCCTGACAGTAGAAGGGATCTCGACAAGAGAAGGGATCTCGACAAGCTCGATCACCGGACCAGGTGGGACGAGCAGCAAGGCGGCGGGGACGGTGTTTTCGTAGGCTGCGTCAGGGAGGCCGAAGGCCGCCCGCGGCCGACGGCCGGAAAGCAGCCGAGGAAATGCCGTCCCCGCCGCCGGAATCTCGACAAGCTCGATCACCGGGTTAGCCGTCGTAGTCAACGGTGACGGCGTCGGTGGTGGGGCGGGACTGGCAGGTGAGGACGTAGCCGGCGTCGACCTCGTCGGGCTCCAATGCGTAGTTCTCCTCCATTTCGACGCTGCCGGAAACCACCTTGGCCCGGCAGGTTCCGCAGACCCCGCCGGCGCAGGCGAAAGGCACATCGGGGCGCACCCGGAGCGCGGCATTGAGCACGGATTCGCGGGCGTGGGTGGGGCTGAGGACATCGGCCGTGAGTCCGTCGAGGGTGAAGGTGATCTTGTAGTTCTCCTCGGCTTCGTCCACGATGATGGGGCGTCCGGCCTGGCCCTCGGGGCGGTCTGGGCGGCCGGTGGTGAACAGTTCGAAGCGGACGCGGTCCTTGGGGACGCCGCGGGCGGCTAGCACGTCACGGCAGAGCTGGACGAGTTCGAACGGCCCGCACAGGAACCATTCGTCGATGTCGTCGGCGTGGATGGCCGTGCCAAGCAGGGTCTCGAGCTTCTCGGCGTCGAGACGGCCGCTCATGAGCGGGGCGATGCGTTGTTCGCGGGAGAGCACGTGGTGGAGGGCGAACCGTTGCGGATATTTGTCCTTCAAGTCCGCCAATTCCTCCAGGAACATGACGTCCATGGTGGCCTTGTTGGCGTAGACCAGATCCAGGCGGGTGCCCGGATTGCCGGCCAGCAGCGACTTGGCGAGGGCCATGACGGGGGTGATGCCGGAGCCGGCGGCGATCGCCACGTAGCTTCCGGCGTCGCGCGCCATGTCCTCGGGGTGGTTCATGCTGTTGAGCACGTTCTCGACTTGTCCGTCGACTGCGTTACTCTGCTCCCCTTTACCGTGCTTGGAGATGAACGCACCCATGGGGCTCATGACCTCCATGACGGCGCCGGCAGCCAGCTCCGCGTTGGCCCAGGTGGAGAACTCACCGCCAATATCGCGCTTGATCGCGACCTTGATCTCGGAGCTGCCGTCGTCGAACTCCACGGGGGCCGCACAGATGGAGTAGCTGCGGCGCACTTCCCTCTCCACGCCGTCGGCACCGGGCATGTGCATGCGCAGGGCCACGTACTGGCCGGGCAGGTAGTCGTAATAGCCGGCGAGCTCACCGGGCACGGCGAACGTGACCTCGATGGCGTCCTCCGTCAACCGGCGCACCTGGGAGACGGCGAGTTCATGGAAGGAGGCCCGGCGTCGGGCCGCGGCGTCTGCGGGGACGGTCATTAGAGCACCTTGAAGTAGTCGAAGGGTTCCTTGCAGTCCTGGCAGACGTAGAGCGCCTTGCAGGACGTTGAACCGAAGCGGGTGATTTCCTTGGTATTGAGCGAGCTGCATTGCGGGCACTTGACCTGCAGGGCCAGCCGGACGGGGCCGCTGTGGCCGCCGGCGCCGGAGTGCCCGCTGGGGGCGGCGATCCCGTATTCCTCCAGCTTGGCCCGGCCCGCGTCCGTCATCCAGTCCGTGGTCCAGGCCGGTGCCAGCACCAGTACGACGCCGGCCCGCGGGTAGCCTTCCGCGGCAAAGGCGGCGGAAAGGTCGTCACGGATGGCGTCCATGGCCGGGCAGCCGGAGTAGGTGGGTGTGATGGTGACCTGCACGGCGGGCTTGCCGGCGGCGCCGCCGTCGAACACCTCAACGCTGCGCAGGATCCCCAGGTCCGCGATGGTAAGCACCGGGATTTCGGGGTCGCACACGCAGGCGGCAACATCCCAGGCCGCCTGCTGCGCTGTCTTTGCTTGCGCTGTCTTTGCTTGCGCAGTCCTGTCCATGGTGTCCATGGCGGTCACCAGCTGGCCCCGGGGTATTCGCGGGCCAGCACCTGCATTTCGGCCAGCAGGTAGCCGAGGTGTTCGGAGTGGCGGCCGTGCCGCCCGCCACCCGTGGCTGCGGGCGCCGCCGGGACCTCGAGCTCGGCCTCGGCCAGGACTTCCGCCACCGCCCGGTCAAACTCCGCGCGCAGGCTCGACGGCACGACGCCGGAATCGCCCAGGCGCGCCGTCAGGGCGTCGTCCTCGAACAGTTCACCGACGAACGGCCACATCAACGCCAGCCCGGCCACGATGCGGCGGCGGGACTCGTCGGTTCCGCCGGCCAGGCGCAGCACCCACTGGGTGCTGTGGTCGCGGTGGTAGTCCACTTCCTTGACGGCCTTCGCGGCGATGGCGGCCAGCATGGGGTCGGCGGAGCGGGCCAGCTCGCGGTAGAGCGGGAACTGGTAGTTGGCCACGATGAACTGCCGGGCAATGGTGACCGCGAAGTCGCCGTTGGGCTGCTCAAAGAGGTGCGCGGACCGGAATTCGGGTTCGCGGCGGAAGTAGGCGAGATCGTCCTCGCTCTTGTCCCACGCGCTGCCGGCGTAGGTCAGGAAGGAACGGGCATGGCCCAGCTGGTCGAGGGCGATGTTGCCCAACGCAACATCTTCCTCGAGCTCCGGTGCGCGGGAGATCCAGTGGCCCAGGCGCTGGGCCAGGATCAGCGCGTCGTCGCCCAGGCGCAGCGCGTATTCGGCCACATCCTCGCCGGCCTTGGCCGTGCCGGTCTGGGTGGCCAGGGCGATGTCCTCGGGACGGAGGGCGTTGCCGGGGGTGATGCGGGTTGCGGAGGCTGATGCGTCGCTCAAAGGTGCTTCACCCCTTCACTCTTGGTGTAGTACGTGGCGTGCCGGTAATCCTTGCCCTGGGGGGACTCAAAGAAGGAGCCCTTGGAGTCGGGATCGGATGCGGCGATGGCGTCGGAGGGGACCACCCAGATGGAGACGCCTTCGTTGCGGCGGGTATAGAGGTCGCGGGCGTTGCGCAGGGCCATTTCGGCGTCGGGTGCGTGGAGCGAACCGGCGTGGACGTGGCTCAGGCCGCGGCTGGAGCGGACAAAAACCTCCCACAGGGGCCAGCGGTAGGCACCTGCTGCGGCAGCCGGCGTGGTGCTTTCATTCGATTCTTGGGCGCTCATCTTTAGGCTGCTGCTTTCTGTGCGATGGTGGCGAACTGCTTGGCGGCCTGCTTCTCGGCATAGGCGGCGGCCGCCTCGCGGACCCAGGCGCCCTCTTCGTGTGCCGAGCGGCGGCGTTCCAGGCGCTGGGCGTTGCAGGGGCCGCGGCCGGCCAGGACTTCCTTGAATTCCTCCCAGTCCAGCGGACCGTGATCCCACTTTTTGGTGTCTTCGTTGAAGCCGATCTGATCGTCCGGGAGGGTCAGGCCGAGCACCTTGACCTGCTCCACCAGCATGCCCACAAAACGGGAACGGAGTTCGTCGTTGCTGAACCTCTTGATGTTCCACGCCATGGACTGCTTGGAGTTGGGCGAATCGTCGTCCGGCGGGCCGAACATCATCAGCGACGGCGCGTACCAGCGGTTGACCGCGTCCTGCGCCATTTCCTTTTGCGCGGGCGTTCCGTTGGCCAGTTCCAGCAGGATCTCAAAGCCCTGACGCTGGTGGAAGGATTCCTCCTTGCAGACCCGGACCATGGCCCGGCCATAGGGTCCGTAGGACGCGCGGCACAGCGGCACCTGGTTGCAGATCGCGGCGCCGTCCACCATCCAGCCGATGGCGCCCATGTCCGCCCAGGTGACGGTCGGGTAGTTGAAGATGGAGGAATAGCGGGCCTTGCCGGCCACGAGGGCGTCCATCATCTCGTCCCGGGAGGTGCCCAGCGTCTCGGCGGCCGAGTACAGGTACAGGCCGTGTCCGGCTTCGTCCTGGACCTTGGCCATCAGGATGGACTTGCGCTTCAGGCTCGGGGCCCGGGTGATCCAGTTGGCCTCGGGCTGCATGCCGATGATTTCGGAATGGGCGTGCTGGGAGATCTGGCGGACCAGGGAGCGGCGGTACGCGTCCGGCATCCAGTCCTTCGGTTCCACGCGGGAATCCTTGGCGATGATCGCGTCAAAATTCTCCTGCCCGGCGGCGTCTGCCGCAGCCTGGCTCTGCGAGGGCTCTCCCCCGGACTGCACGTTTTGCGCCATGACGTCTCCTCAGATTTCTGCCGATGTATGCGGAATTTAATTACCGACCGTTCGTTCAGAATATAGTGTGACGGACGCCTCGTCAATCACTATTCGCGGCTCTTTGCGCCGGGCTCGCCGGCGGCCCGTCTTTATTCGGCGATGGATTGACAGAACCACCCGAAAGGGTATTACCTAATGAACATTCGGTAAGAAAACGTGAGGAGTGACACATGTCGCCCATCGACTCGGATGTCCACCATCCGATGCTCGCCCAGGACAACGCAACCGAGTGGCTCGGCATCGAGGTGCTCCGGCTCGGGGACGGCCACGCCACGATCGCCATGACGCTCCGCCCGGAGATGATGAACGGTTTTGGCATCACGCACGGCGGCATGATCTTCGCCTTCGCCGATTCCGCCTTCGCCCTGGCCTGCAACCCTGCCGACGGGGACGGCAGCACCGTCACTGTTGCGGCCGGCGTCGACGTTAACTTCCTGGCCCCGAGCCGTGCGGGCCAGCGCATCACGGCCGTCGCCAACCGGCGCCAGCAGCAGGGCCGCAGCGGCCTGTACGACGTCCAGGTCCTGGGCGAGAACGACGGCGTTTCCACCGTCATTGCCGAATTCCGCGGCCGCAGCCGGACCATCCCGAACCGCCACACCACGACAGAAAGGTCCGTCACCGATGACTGACTCAGCCGTAATCGACCCGTCAAAGCTGGACGCCGCCGAGCTCATGAGCCGTGACGAGCTCGAGGCCCTGCAACTGTCCCGCCTGCAGCACACGGTGCAGTACGCCTACGACAAGGTGCCTTTGTACAAGCGGAAGTTTGACGAGACCGGCGTGCACCCCACCGATCTTCGGGAATTGTCGGATCTGGCAAAGTTCCCGTACACCACCAAGGAAGACCTGCGCCAGGAGTACCCGTTCGGCATGTTCGCCGTGCCGCAAAGCGAAGTGGTGCGCATCCACGCCAGTTCCGGCACCACGGGCCGGCCCACGGTGGTGGGGTACACGGCCAACGACATCAAAGTGTGGGCGTCGCTCGTGGCCCGTTCCATGCGCGCCTCCGGCGTCCGCCCCGGCATGAAGGTCCACAATGCCTACGGATACGGCCTGTTCACCGGCGGCCTGGGCGCCCACTACGGCGCCGAAGCCCTGGGAACCACGGTGATTCCCATGTCCGGCGGGCAGACGGAAAAGCAGATCCAGCTCATCACCGACTTTGAACCCGACGCGATCATGTGCACGCCCACCTACCTGCTGACCATCATGGACGCCATGGCGCACCGCGGCATCGACCCCCGCTCCACGTCCCTGAAGTTCGCCGTGTGCGGGGCCGAGCCGTGGACCGAGGAAATGCGCCACGAACTTGAAACCGGCCTCGACATCCAGGCCTGCGACATCTACGGCCTCTCCGAGGTCATGGGCCCGGGCGTGGCCGGCGAATCCGTGGAAACCAAGGACGGCAACCACATCTGGGAGGACCACTTCCGCCCCGAGATCATCGACCCCTTCGACCACTCCACCGTGCTGCCCGACGGCCAGGAGGGCGAGCTCGTGTTCACGGCGTTGACCAAGGAGGCGCTGCCGATCATCCGGTACCGCACCAAGGACCTCTCCCGCCTGCTGCCCGGCACGGCCCGCCCGTCAATGCGCCGCATGGCCCGGATCACCGGCCGCAGCGACGACATGATCATCCTGCGCGGCGTGAACTTGTTCCCGTCACAAATCGAGGAAATCGCGCTGCGCATCCCGGCGCTGAGCCCGCACTTCCAGCTCGAGCTGACCCGCACCGGGCGGATGGATGAAATGACCATCCACATCGAGCCGCGGGAAAACACGACGCCGGCCGACCGCGCCGCCGCCGCCGCAACCTTGAAGGCCCAGATCAAGATCCATGTGGGCTCCTCCTGCATGATCGACGTCGTCGAGCCCGGCACGCTGGAACGCTCCAACGGCAAGCTCAAGCGCATCTACGACAACCGCACCCAGGCCTGAGAGCCTGGGCCCACAGCCCGAGAGATCCGGCGCGCGCATGCGGGCGCCGGGCGGGGCTGGGGACCGTGAGAAACTAGGAACCATGCCCAACACCGCCCCCGCCACCACGCCGACAACCGCCACAAGCAAGCGCGGCCGGCCCGGCTACGACCAACAGTCGGTGCTGCGGATCGCCGTCGACGTCTTCAACGTCCACGGCTACGAGGCCACCTCCATGGGCATCCTGGCGGCCAACCTGGGCATTTCAAAGTCGGCCATCTACCACCACGTGCCGTCCAAGGAAGAACTGTTGCGGCTGGCCCTGGAGGAGGCGATGGGAGGTCTGGAAGAGGTGCTGCGCGAAAGCGGCGCCACGTCCGGACCCGCCGATGCGCGGCTGGAATTCGTGCTCCGCGGCACCATCGCCGTCCTCGTGGAGAAGTTGCCGTTCGTGACGCTGCTGCTGCGCCTGCGCGGGAACACCCAGATGGAGCGCGACGCGCTGGCCCGCCGTCGTGCCTTCGACCGGACCATCACCACCCTGGTCTCCGCCGCCCAGCAGGACGGCACCCTGCGCACGGACATCGAGCCGGGCACCATCACGCGCCTGTTGTTCGGCACCATCAACTCAATCGTCGAATGGTACAAACCGGGAGGAGCCCTGACCGGGGCGAAACTCGCCGACGACGTCATCTCCATGTCGTTCCAGGGCCTGCGCCGGTAAAAATCCCCTCGACAACCCGGCCCCGCGGGCGCACGCTGGTGTCATGGCAACCAAAATCTCCGCATCGCTGCAGGCACTCTCGCGCGAACTCCGTTACGAACCCACCACCAAGCGCATCCGCGCCCTGTTGGGCCAGGCAGTGGCCCTCGATTCCCGCCGCGCCGTCATTGTGTGGGAGCCGCGGCGGGTGGTGCCGTGCTACGCGGTGCCCGCCGAAGACGTGGCCGCCACCCTGAGCCCCGCCACCACCACCCCGGCCGACGGCGCTTCCCCGCCCGTGCTGCACCCGGGCATCCCGTTCAGCCGGCACAGCACACCCGGCGCAGCCCTGGACGTCTCCGCGGGCGGCCAGCTCGCGGCCGGCGACGCCTTCCGCCTCAACGACCCCGACCTTGAGGGGTACGTGGCCTTCAATTCGGAAGCCTTCGATTGGTTGGAGGAGGACGACCCCGTCCAGTCGCACCCCCGCGACCCGTTCCACCGCGTGGACCTCCGGCACAGTTCGCGCCGGGTCAAGGTGACCGCTGGCGACGCGGTGCTGGCCGAATCAGCCGAACCGATGATGGTCTTTGAAACGAACCTGCCGGAGCGGATCTACGTTCCGCCGGCTGACGTCAACTGGGACCTGCTGACGCCCACCGATTCGGCCACCCTATGCCCGTACAAGGGCACGGCCAGCTACTGGAAGCTGGCCGGCGGTCCGGACGGCGACGTGGCCTGGAGCTACCAAAACCCGTTGCCCGAAGCCGGTGAGCTCGCCGGCTACGTGTGCTTCTACGACAACCTGGTGGACGTCGAAGAAATCCGGTGATCGAGCTTGTCGAGATCCGGTCTCCACAGCCTGGGTCTCGACAAGCCCGACCACCGAACTCCCTACTTGTATAGCGTGTCTTCCTTCTCCACGAGGGTCAGCACGTCGTACGTGGCCACGATTTCGCCGTCCTGGTTGTGCAGGATCGCGTCCCAGCAGACCTCACCGTATTCGTCGGTGACGCGGGGCGTGATCTTCTTGGCCGTCAGGGTCACGCGGATCGAGTCGCCGGCGGCAACGGGGGTGATGAAGCGCAGCGCTTCCAGCCCGTAGTTGGCCAGCACGGGGCCCGGCGCGGGCTCCACGAAGAGCCCGGCGGCCCAGGAGACCAGCAGGTAGCCGTGCGCCACGATGCCCGGGAAGAACGGGTTCTGCTCGGCGGCGACGGGGTTGGTGTGGGCGTAGAAGGTGTCGCCGGTGGAGTTGGCAAACGCCGTGATGTCCTCCAGCGTGACCTGCCGCAGTCCGGAGGCGAAGGCGTCGCCAATGTGCAGCTCCGCCAGGGACTTCCGGAACGGGTGGACCGCTCCGGCCGTTCCGCCAAATTCGGGGTCGCCGGCCGTCACGCGGTTGGCGCCCGTGTGCCACACGCCGGTGACGGCCGTGAGCATGTTGGGCGAGCCCTGGATGGCGGTGCGCTGCATGTGGTGCTTGACCGAGCGGATGCCGCCCAGTTCCTCGCCGCCGCCGGCCCGGCCGGGTCCGCCGTGCACCAGGTGCGGCACGGGTGAACCGTGGCCCGTGGACGTGCGGGCGTCCTCGCGGTTGAGCACCAGGACGCGGCCGTGGTGGGCGGCGATTCCGGTCACGAGCGCCTGAGCGGTGGCGGGATCGTTGGTGCAGACCGTGGCCACGAGGGAGCCGGCGCCGAGCGCGGCGAGCCGCACGGCCTCGGAAACGTCGCCGTCGCGGGTGTCATAGCCGATCACGCTCGACACGGGCCCAAACGCCTCCAGCGAATGCACCTCGGGGGCTTCGGCGTCGGCCCAGCTCAGCAGCACCGGCGACATGAAGGCGCCGTCGGCGACCGCGGCCACGGAGCCGTCGGCCCGCGTCACGACCGGCGCGTCCAGGGTGCCCCAGGCCAGCTCGCCGCCGGCCGCGATCATGGTCTCGACGGCGGCGCGGACGTCGGCAAGCTGTTCCAGCGAGGCGAGCGCACCCATTGTGACGCCGTCGGCGCGGGGATCCCCCACCACAACGCGTTCGCTGATGCGGGCGCCAATCGCGTCGATGACGGCCTGCTTGAGCTCGTTGGGCACGATGGTGCGGCGGATGGACGTGCATTTCTGGCCGGCCTTGACCGTCATCTCGGTGACCACGGACTTGATGAACGCGTCGAACTCGGGGGTTCCGGGGACGGCGTCGGGCCCCAGGATGGCAGCGTTCAGGGAGTCGGTTTCGGAGGTGAAGCGGACCCCACCCAGCACCACGTTCGGGTGGCTCTTGAGCGTGTTGGCGGTGGTCGCGGAGCCCGTGAACGCAACCAGGTCGCGGTAGTCCAGCACGTCCAGCAAGGTGCGGGCGGAGCCGGAGACCAGTTGCAGCGATCCGGCCGGCAGGATGCCCGACTCGACCATGGCGCGCACGGCGGCCTCGGCCAGGTAGCCGCTGGGCGTGGCCGGCTTGACGATCGTGGGCACCCCGGCAACGAACGCTGGGGCGAATTTTTCCAGCATGCCCCAGACGGGGAAGTTGAACGCGTTGATCTGTACGGCCACGCCGGGGATGCGGGTGTAGATGTGCTCTGCGATGAACGAGCCGTCCTTGGACAGCACCTCCACCGGGCCGTCCACGATCACGTTCGAGTTGGGCAGTTCGCGCCGTCCCTTGGAGGAGAACGTGAACAGCACGCCGATCCCGCCGTCGATGTCCACCATGGAGTCGATCTTCGTGGCGCCGGTCCGGGCGGAGACCTCGTACAGTTCCTGCCGGCGGTCGTTGAGGTACTGGGCCAGTTCGCGCAGCTTCAGAGCCCGCTCGTGGATGGTCAGCTTGCCCAGTTCCGCCTGGCCCACGGAGCGTGCGTGGGCCACGGCGGCGGCCAGGTCGAGCCCCTCGGCGGAGACCTGTGCCAGCACCTCGCCCGTGCTGGCGTCGCGCGCCGCCACGGATTTGGCGCCGTCGGCCGGGGTCCACCAGGCGTCCTGGACGTAGCTGGGAACCGTTTCAATCGACGTTGCTGTGGTCGTCATGACCCGTCCTTTTCGTGTTGGTCTTGATGTGGGGAGGTGGTGGTGTGGGCGGTTAGGCCCAGTCGAAGAAGCCCTTGCCGGTCTTGCGTCCCAGCTCGCCGCGGGCCACTTTCTCGCGCAGGATCTGCGGCGGCGCAAACCGTTCGCCGAGCGTTTCCGCCAGGTATTCGGCGATGCCCAGGCGCACGTCCAGGCCCACGATGTCCGTGGTGCGCAGCGGTCCGGTGGGGTGCTTGTAGCCCAGCACCATGGCGTTGTCGATGTCCTCGGCGCTCGCCACGCCCTCCTCCACCATGCGCATGGCTTCCAGCGCGATCGCCACGCCCAGCCGTGAAGAGGCGAAGCCCGGTGCATCATTGACCACGACGGCGGTCTTGCCCAGCGCCTCCACCCAGCCTTTCGCCGTGCCCACCAGCTCGGGGCGGCTCTGCTGGGCGATGACCACCTCGATGAGCGTGGACGCCGGAACGGGGTTGAAGAAGTGCAGGCCGATGAAGTCCTGCGGGCGGGCGAGTTCGGCGGCCAGCCCGGTCATGGAGAGCGAGGACGTGTTGGAGGCCAGCACGGCGCCGTCGGCCAGGTGCTTTTCCACGCCCTGCAGCGATGAAACCTTCAAGTCCCAGATTTCCGGGACGGCCTCCACCACCAGTTCGCGGTCGGCAAAGTCGGCGTAGTCGGTAGATACTGTCAGCCGGGAGGCGATCCCTTCCACGGTGCCGGCCAGGCCGCGTTCCACGGACTTGGCCACGGCGGATTCCACCCGTTCGCGCGCGGCGGCCGCGGAATCGTCGTCGCGTTCCACCACCAGCACCTCGCAGCCGTTGATCAGGAAGGCGTGGGCAATTCCGGCCCCCATGCGGCCGCCGCCAAGGACGCCGACGCGGGTGGGCAGGGCGGTTGTTGAGCTCATTTCTTCCTCTTATCCAGAAAAGCCTGCATGCGTTCAAATTTGGCGGGCGATTCAAATAGTTCCGCCTGCGCCCGGTTATCAACCCCGGGGTGCGCCTCGCGTGGTTCGTGGAACACGCGTTTGGTGGTTTGCAACGCCAACGGATCCTGCCGGCCAATCCTGTCCGCGAGCGCGTCCGCGGCGGTCAGGAGGCCCGCCGATTCCACGAGTTCGGTGATGAGCCCCACCCGCAGGCAGTCCTCGCCCGTGAGGATGCGCCCCGCCAGCAGGATGTCCTTGGCGACGGGTTCGCCCACGAGTTCCTTCAGCCGCCAGGTGGCGCCGGCCGCGGCCATGATGCCCAGGCCCGTCTCCGGCTGGCCCATGCGCAGCGAGGGGGTGCCGATCCTGAAGTCGGCGGCATAGGCGAGTTCCGCCCCGCCGCCGAGCGCATAGCCGTCCAGGGCGGCGATGACGGGCATGGGCAGCTTGGCGATGCGGTCGAACAATCCGGAGTTGATGCCGGCCAGGGCGTCGGCGCGACGGCGTTGCATGAGTTCGGCGATGTCCGCGCCGGAGGCAAAGATCCCCTTGGCTTCCGGGGTGCCCGGAATTCCGGAGAGGACCAGCAGCTTCGGCGCGGCCTCCAAATGGGCGCACACGGCGTGCAGTTCGGCCACCATCGCCGCGTCGATCGCGTTGCGCACGGCCGGGCGGTTTAGTTGCACGGCCAGGCGGTCGGCGTTCTCGGTGACCAGCAGCGTGCTGAAGGCGGAGGTGTCCAGGCGGGCGCCGGCGTCGTGCGCCAGGGGCTGGCCCGGCAGGTTTTCCGGCGTCACAGCGCCTCCACGAGCAGCGCGGCGCCCTGGCCCACGCCAACGCACATCGTGGCGAGCCCCATCCCGCCCGGCGCCTCGCGTTCCAGCCGGCCCAGCAGCGTGATGACGATCCGTGATCCGGAGGAGCCCAGCGGGTGGCCCAGGGCGATCGCGCCGCCGTCGTTGTTGACGATTTCCGGGTTGATGCCGAGCTCACGCATGCTGGCCAGCGACTGGGAGGCAAACGCTTCGTTGAGTTCGACGGCGCCCAACCGGCCCACGCCGATACCCTGCCTTTCGAGGATCTTGCGGCTGGCGGCGACCGGGCCCATGCCCATGATTTCCGGGGCCAGGCCGGCCGCGGCGCCGTCGAGGATGCGGGCGCGCGGGGTAAGTCCGTATTTTTGGATGGCGCGTTCGGAGGCGACGATGATCGCGGAGGCGCCGTCGTTCAGGCTCGAGGCGTTGCCGGCCGTGACCACATTGCCGCCCTTGACCACGGGGCGCAGCCCAGCCAGGACCTCCAGGGTGGTGCCGGGGCGGGGGCCCTCATCGGTGTCGACCACGGTGTCGCCGCGACGGCCCTTGACCGTGACGGGGACAATCTCATCCCGGAAGCGGCCGGCGGCGATGGCGGCCAGTGCGCGTTCGTGGGAGCGGACCGCGAAGGCGTCGCAGTCCTCCCGGGAGGTCCCGTACACGCGGGCCACCTCCTCGGCGGTTTCCGGCATCGAGAACGTCATTTTCCCGTCGCGGGACAGCTCGCCGGAGAGGAAGTTGGGGTTCGAGAAGCGCCAGCCAATGGAGGTGTCGAAGGTGTCGCCGGGCTTGGCGAATGCCTTTTCCGGCTTCGCCATGACCCAGGGCGCGCGGGTCATCGATTCCACGCCGCCGGCCACCACGATGTCCGCGGCGCCCGCCTTGACCATGTGGCTGGCCATCGTAATGGCGCTCATGCCGGATGCGCAGAGCCGGTTGACGGTGATGCCGGGGACGGTGTCCGGGAAGCCGGCCAGCAGCCACGCCATGCGCGCCACGTTGCGGTTTTCCTCGCCGGCGCCGTTGGCGTTGCCCAGGATCACCTCGTCGACGTCGGCCGGGTCAATCCCGGTGCGGGCCATCAGTTCCCGGACCGCAACTGCGGCGAGGTCGTCGGGCCTGACGGAGGCGAGCGCTCCCCCGTAACGACCCACGGGCGTACGGACGCCTCCCACCAGGAATGCCTGCGGTGCTGCGGACATGGACACACCCTTCAACGTCGTGGCCGGCGCGGCCCATGCCGTCGCCGGGTACGTGCGGTAAATTACCGACCGTTCGTTCTATAAATATTCCATGTGATGGGGCACACGGTCAACCACCCGTCCAAAACGGTGCGCCGCGCGCTCCGCTGTCGGCATACTCGTAGGTCCGCAAGCGGCGGGGCTGGCTACAGTGGATTCCATGACGACTCCCGACTCCGCAGTCTCCCCGTCCACCGCCACCGCAGCCTCCGCCGCCACGCCCGCCGGACCGCCCGTGGCCAGGAAGGCGCCAGTTGCCCGCACGCACCACGGCGACACGTTCACGGACAACTACGAATGGCTGCGGGAGAAGGAAAACCCCGAAGTCATGGCGCACCTGAACGCCGAACAGGCCTACACGGACGCCGTCACGGCCGGCCAGGAGCAGCTGCGCACGGACATCTTCAACGAGATCAAGAACCGCACCCAGGAAACCGACCTGTCGGTGCCCAGCCGAAAGGACGGCTGGTGGTACTACGCCCGCATGGTGGAGGGCAGCGCCTACTCCATCCAGTGCCGCGTGAAGGCCGACGGCGACGGCAGCAACGTCGAGGACTGGACTCCCCCGGTGGTTGAGCCCGGCGTGGACGTCCCGGGCGAACAGGTCCTGCTCGATGGCAACGCCGAGGCCGAGGGCCAGCCGTTCTTCTCGCTGGGCGGCGCCGCCGTGACCCGCGACGGGAACCTGTACGCCTACGCCGTGGACAACGCCGGCGACGAGCTGCACACGGTGCGCATCAAGGACCTGCGCACCGGCGAACTGCTCGAGGACGTCATTGAAAACGTGTTCTACGGCCTCACATTCTCCCCCGACGGCACCACCTTGTACTACATGCTGGCCGATGATTCCTGGCGCCCGTACCAGGTGAAGACCCACGTCCTGGGCATGCCCGTTTCGGAGGATGCGGTGATCTACCAGGAGGACGACGTCGCCATGTGGACGGGGATCGGCCTCACGGCGGACCGCCGCCAGCTGGCCGTGAGCGTTGGCTGCTCCGAGTTCAGCGAGACCCGGCTGCTTGACTTTGCCGCACCCGAGAAGGGCCTGCAGGTGCTCATCCCGCGCGGCGAGCACATCCTCTACGACGCCGAACCGTTCCTGTGGGAGGGCGCCGAAAAGGTGCTGCTCACCCATGACCGGGACGCCGTGAACTCCATGATCTCGCTGGTGGACCGGGAGGAGTTCGCCAAGCCCGTGGCCGAGCAGTCCTGGGCCACCGTGATCGCCCACGACGACGCCGTGCGCATCAACGGCGCCACCGTCACGGCCACCCACATGGTGGTGTCCCTGCGCAAGGACACGATCGAGCGCATTCAGGTCACTGCGCTGGAAGGCCTGGGCACCGCGGCGCAGGCGGCCGGCGTCGAGCCCGCCTTTGATGAGGAGCTCTACACGGCGTCGATGGGCGGAACCGAGTTTGAATCGCCCGTGATCCGGCTGGTCTACACCTCGGATTTCACGCCGCCGCGTGTTTACGACTACGTGCTGCCCACTGCTGCCCTGCCCGACGGCGAGCTGCTGTTGCGCAAGGAGACGCCGGTCTTGGGCGGCTATCGTTCCGAGGACTACGTGGCCACCCGCGAGTGGGCCGTGGCCGACGACGGCACCCGGGTTCCGCTGTCCGTGCTGCGCCGGGCGGACCTGCCCCGGGATGGCGCGAACGCGGGCGTCGTGTACGGCTACGGCTCCTACGAGGTGAGCATGGACCCCGGCTTTGGCGTGCCCCGGTTGTCGCTGCTGGACCGCGGCGTGGTGTTCGTGATCGCGCACGTGCGCGGCGGCGGCGAAATGGGCCGGCACTGGTACGAGGACGGCAAGAAGCTGAACAAGAAGAACACCTTCACCGACTTCGTCGCGGCCACCGACTGGCTGGCACAGTCCGGCTGGGTGGACCCGTCCCGGATTGCGGCCATGGGCGGATCGGCCGGCGGCCTGTTGATGGGTGCCGTGGCCAACCTGGCACCGGAAAAGTATGCGGCAATCGTGGCGCAGGTGCCGTTCGTCGATGCCCTGACCACCATCCTTGACCCGGACCTGCCACTGTCCGCGCTGGAGTGGGAGGAATGGGGCAACCCCATCACCGACCCGGCCGTGTACACGTACATGAAGGAGTACACGCCGTACGAGAACGTGCGCGCCGTGAAGTACCCGAAGATTGCGGCGGTGACGAGCTTCAACGACACCCGCGTGCTGTACGTGGAGCCGGCCAAATGGGTGCAGGAGCTGCGCGAAGTCTCCACGGGATCCGAGCCGATCGTGCTCAAGATCGAGATGGACGGGGGCCACGGCGGCGCGTCCGGCCGCTACGAGGGTTGGAAGACCCGGGCCTGGGACTACGCATTCCTGGCCGACGCGATCGGGGCCACCGACCTCCGGTAAGGCCCTCCCGATCTCGGGAAGTGCCGCCGTTCGCGCGTTTCGCCAAAGCCACGGCTACAGCTGCGGCGAAACGCGCGAGCGGCGGCAATTCTCATGGGGGGTGGCGGGCGCCGGGACCAAATGGTCCCGGCTAAACTGTGAAGTGCTGCATGTCGGACCAACCGGCACGCTCCGATTGCATGCGCGCCAAAAGCTCCGCCATTTGCTCACAGTTCGCTGACGTTGGGCGACGCCAGTTGTCGGCTACGCAAAACATGGGCGAACCCTCCCCTTGCGAGTTGTGGACGGGAAAGCAGATCAACGGCACCTCCACCCCTCGACGGCGCCCCCGGCGCGGAATGCGATGAAGCTCCACGGTGCCGGGTCCGACCTCTGCCCATGGCAGATGAAAGACGGGAGTGGGTTGCGGGATCCGCGCCCAACACGTCATGCCTTGCCCGTCGACGGATACCGCGAATCCCAGACGCATCCTACCGGGCGGGTGGTCGAGTGCGGTGCCGGCAGGGGGCAGATCGGCCATTTGCAAAAAGGTGGCGGCCGCGACGCCAAAAACAAAGTCATCCGGCCGCCGCTTTTGAACTCCCCGAACCAACCGCGCCGGGCCGATGCGTGGCACAACCCGGTTGTAAATCGTCGCCGCCAGCCAGTAAATGGCCGCTGCCAGCACCATGAGAATGGGCGGCGGCACATCCAACCCCGCATTCAGCATGCCGATAACCAGCAAGCCGCCCAGGCAAGCCCAAACGGCAGCGCTAAACAACCAACGCAAAGCAGATACAACCCGGTGCGGCAGGTGGTATTTTCCCGTCATCGAGCTTCTTGGCATGCTTATGTCCCCCCGGTCGATCAATTCTGGTTCGAGTCGTGACAAAAATTTGTCTTACTCTAGCGGCTCCCGGAACGTCGCGTAAATGGCTTCCGAGGTCCACTCGCCCTTGAGGTACATATTGTTGACGAGTACGCCTTCGCGGTGCATGCCAAGCCGTTCACACAGGGCGGAGGAGGCGTCGTTGCGGGCGTCCAGCCGGGCCTCCATCCGGTAGAAATTCAGCTGCCCAAACGCCAGCTCCAGCACGGCGCGGGCCGCCTCCGTGGCATAGCCGCGGCCCTGTGCGGCCGGCGAAAGGGTCCAACCGATCTCGCCCACCCGTTCCGGTACGCCGCCGTCTTCCGGCACCCCACTATCTTCGGGCTTGCCGCCGTCGCTCCATTTCAGCGCGATCTCACCGATCAGCGCGGTTTGGCCCTTGAGGGAAAGGGCAAAGGAGGCCCAATCACCCGGTCCGTCAAAGGTGCCGCCCATGAATTGCGCGATCTTGCCCATGCACTGGGCGTAACTGCGTTCCGGACCCAGCTGGTAGCGGGCGGTTTCCGGGAGCTTCTGGTAGGCGTAGTAGTCGTCCAGGTCGTCCGTGGAGAACCGTCGCAGCACCAGGCGCTCGGTGGTCAGGGGAAAGGGGATTTCAACCATGGCTACACCCTAGGACGATTCATGTCCGCAAGGTAACCGCGGCGGGCCCTGACGCTGGGCGCCGGCCGGGAGTTCCCCCAGAGTTGCACGGATTCCGGCTCCATGGGCGCCCGGCCGTGCCACGATTGTCTAGCCGGCGAAGGTTTCATTGCCGGAAGCCGGCGTGCCGGTGTGTCCCGGGACTGCGAGGAGCACGTCAATGCGGGTGGAAACGAGCAGTCCAAAGGCGCCGCAATGACCACCGCGGCCCATCACCTGCGGCGCGTCCGCCGGTGGAGCCTTCGGCGAAGGATTGTTCTGAGCTCGCTGGCCGGATTGCTGGCCGTGGTGCTGGCAGCGGCCGGTTTCGTGGCTTTCACCGCCGCCAAGGTCAACAACAACATCATCCGCTCCAGCGCGCTCGACCATGTCGCGTCGGTTCCCAAGCTCACCGCGGACACCAACATCCTGGTCATGGGGCTCGACTCCCGCGTGGACGAACAAGGCAACCCGCTCTCCCCCGCGCTGTATGACGCGCTCGACGCCGGCGACCAGAGCATTGGCGGCTACAACGCCAACGTCCTGATGCTGATCCACATACCGGCGAACGGGTCCAGGGCCACGGCGATTTCCATCCCCCGCGACGACTACGTCCAGATCACCGGGATCCCCGGCGAGTCCGTCTACGGCAAAATCAAGGAAGCCTACGGGGACGGCCTTGCGGCGGCGCAAACCCAGCTGCTGGCCGAGGGGAAACCCAACGACCAGGCAACCTACCAGCTGGCCAGGGACGCCGGCCGGGCCGCCGAGATCTCCACCGTGACCACTTTCCTGGGGGACGTCCACATCGACCATTTCGTGGAAGTCACCATGGCGGGGTTCTATGAGGTGTCCGAGGCCGTCGCCCCCATCACCGTGTGCGTCCTCCAGGCCACCCAGGACACGTATTCCGGCGCGAACTTCAAGGCGGGCCTGCAGCAGATCGATGCCAAGCAGGCCATGGCCTACGTACGCCAGCGCCGCGACACGTCCAACCCCGACTACGCGTTTTCCGATCTGGACCGTGAACGCCGCCAGCAGGCGTTCATCGTTGATGTCCTCCACGAGCTCAAGCAGCTTGGCACCCTGACGAACATCCCCAAGATGGAGACAATCCTCAACGATGTCAGCTCCAACATTGTGGTCGACAAGGGGTTGAACCTGATCGATCTGCTCCAGGAGGCCACGTCCGTCACCAACGGGAACATCTCCTTCAGCACGTTGCCCATCACGGGATTCTCCACGGCGCCTAACGGTGAATCCATCAACACCGTGGACGTGCCCCAGGTCCAGGCCACCGTGAAGACCCTGCTGGCGCCGCCCGCCGCACCCAAACCGTCCACGCACCCCACTTCCACCGCGAAAACGTCCGCGAGCGCCGCGCCGTCGGCACCGCCCACGGCAGCGTCCAGCGCAACCGCCAAGGCTTCAGCCAAGGCGTCCAAGGCCCCTACGGTGACCACCTATTCGGACTGGACGGGGGCGTTGCAGGGCGGCACCATCCCGTGCGTGAAGTAGGCGGCCGCTACCCGGCCCGGGCCTGAAGCACGACGGCGGCGGTCGCGTCCGCGATGGCCCGCTCCTCGTCCGTGGGCACCACCAAGACGGGGATGGCCGAATCGGCGGCGCTGATCACCCGGGGCGCCGATGAGCGCTCAAGGTTGGCGGCGGCGTCGAGCTTGATGCCCAGCGCCCCCAGCCGGTCCGCGACCAGAGCACGGAAGGCGGCGGAATTCTCGCCAATCCCGGCCGTGAACACCAAAGCTTGAGCCCCGCCAACGGCCACATGGTAGCCGCCAATGTACTTCGCCAGCCGGTATGAGGCCACGGCCAACGCAGTCCGGGCCCGGCCGTCCCCGGCCTCGGCCGCGTCCACGATGGCCCGCATGTCGTTGTCGCCGGCGAGTGCCTTGAGCCCGGATTCACGGTTGAGCATGGCGTCGATGTCGTCCGCGGACAGGCCCTGGCGCTGGAGGTAGATGAGGATTGACGGGTCGAGGTCGCCGCTGCGGGTGCCCATGACCAGGCCCTCCAATGGCGTGAACCCCATGGACGTGTCCACGCTGGCCCCGCCCTGGATCGCCGTCAGCGAGACGCCGTTGCCCAGGTGCGCCACCACGGCGTTGAACTCCTTTAGCGGGATGCCCAAAAGCTCCGCGGCCCGGCCCGTGACGAACTCGTGCGAGGTTCCGTGGAAGCCGTAGCGCCGGATCCCGTACTGCCGGTACAGCGGATCCGGCACCGCGTACCGCCACGCGTGCTCGGGCAGCGTGCGGTGGAAGGCGGTGTCAAAAACGGCCACCTGCGGCAGCGCCGGCCACTTCGCCGTGATGGCCCGGATGCCCAGCACGTTCGCCGGATTGTGCAACGGGGCCAGCGGGTTCAACCGCTCGATGGACCGGGTGATCTCGTTGTTGATCAGCTCCGGCTCGCCAAAGCGCTCCCCGCCGTGCACCACGCGATGCCCGACGGCGTCCAGCGGCTTCCCGGCCAGCTCACGTTCCAGCGCGGCCGCGACCAATTCCATGGCCTCGCCGTGGTCCGCCGGCCCGCCCGCGCCTTCGCCGATGCGTTCAATCTGCCCGTTCGCCTCGACCTCCTGGGTGACGGTGTCCCGCACCTGGTACTTCAGCGACGACGAACCGGAATTGATGACGAGCACGCGCATTAGGATTCCTTCGATTCGGGGGCGGTGGTTGAGGTTGTCGAAACCCCGTGGGTCTCGGTGGTTGAGCTTGTCGAAACCGCGGGGGCCTCGGTGGTTGAGCTTGCCGAAACCCCGCGGGTCTCGACAAGCTCGACCACCGGCGTCTGGGCCTGGATGGCGGTGATGGCCACGGTGTTGACAATGTCCTCCACGGTGCAGCCGCGGGAGAGGTCGTTGATGGGTTTGCGCAGGCCCTGCAGTACCGGGCCCACGGCCACCGCGCCGGAGGATTGCTGCACGGCCTTGTACGTGTTGTTGCCGGTGTTCAGGTCCGGGAAGATGAACACGGTGGCCTGCCCGGCGACGTCGGACGCGGGCAGTTTCGAGGCGGCAATCGCGGCGTCAACGGCGGCGTCGTACTGGATGGGGCCCTCGATGGCGAGGTCGGGCCGGGCGGCGCGGGCCAGTTCGGTGGCCCGGCGCACCGCGTCCACGGCGGTGCCGGACCCGGAGCCGCCGGTGGAGTAGGAGAGCATGGCGACGCGCGGTTCCACCCCAAACTGGGCTGCGGTTTCCGCCGAGGCGATGGCGATGTCGGCCAGCTGTTCCTCGTTGGGCTCGGGGTTGACGGCGCAGTCTCCGTACACCAGCACCCGGTCGGCGAGCAGCATCAGGAATACGGAGGAGACCAGCCGGACACCGTCGCGGGTTTTCACGAATTCCAGGGCCGGGCGGATCGTGTTGGCGGTGGTGTGGGCGGCGCCGGAGACCATGCCGTCCACGTAGCCCAGCTGGACCATCATGGTGCCAAAGTAGGATCCGTCCGCCATGACTTCGCGGGCCCGGGCCAGGTCCACGCCCTTGTGGGCGCGCAGTTTTTGGTATTCCACGGCGAACGTCTCACGCAACGGGGAGGTGGCCGGGTCCACGATGTCCACGCCGTCCAGGACCACCCCGTGGGCTGCAGCCAGTTCGGCGACGGTGTTCGGGTCCCCCAGCACGGTCAGCTCGCATACGTCACGGCGGTGCAGGATTTCCGCGGCCTGCAACACGCGCACATCGTTGCCTTCGGGCAGGACAATCCTTTTGCGTTCGCTGCGGGCCCGTTCAATCAGCTCGTGCAGGAAGCGCAGCGGCGTCATGGTGGCCGGGCGCGGCAGCGCCATTCTTTCCAGGAGTTCGGCCTCATCCACGCTGCGCGCCCAGGCGCCCATGGCGGCAGCAATCTTTCTGCGCTGGCCGGAGTGGATCTCGCTGCGCACCTCAATGACGGCGCGGGCGGTGCTGAACGTGTCGTCGTCGTGCCTGAAGATCGGGAACGGGGCGTGGGCCAGGATGGGCAGCACGTTCGGGTCCGGGGCCAGGCCGCCGGTCAGGATCATGCCGCTGGGCACGGGGAACTCGGGGGAAAACGCGGAGGCCAACGAGGCCACCATGACGTCGGCCCGGTCGCCGGGAACGATCACCAGATCGTTGGCGTCCAGCAGGTGCAGGAAGTTGCCCACCGTCATGGCGGCCACCTTGATGGCGTGGACGTCGCGTTCCAGCTCGGGACTGCCGGCAATTTGCTGCAGGTTCATGGTCTTGGCGACCTCGCCCGTGGTGGGCCGGGAAATTTCGGCAATCTCGGGGATCACGTAGACGGGCCGGTGGCTGGCCCCCGGGCGGACGGCGGCCCGGATCGCGTCCACGGTTTCGGGATCGGCCCGGTTGACCATCATGGCCAGCAGCGAGCAGTTCGCCGCCACGAGTTCCTTGCGTGCCACGTCGACGGCGTCGGCCGATTCCTCCGCGGTGAGGCCGCGGGCACCGATGACGGCCAGGACCGGCAGTCCGAGGTTGTTGGCGAGGCGGGCGTTGAGGTCGAATTCGACGGCCGCGTCCTGGCCCGTCAGGTCCGTGCCCTCCACGATGACGACGTCGCACTTCTTGGCGATCTCGCTGTAGATTTCCACGCACCGTGCGTCGATTTCCTCGCGCTTGCCGGCAGCGAGCAGGGCCCGGGCCTCGGCGCCGCTCATGCCTGCCCGGCACACGTCCGGGTCAAGCTGGTACATGCGCCGGAGCATGACCACCGTGGGGTCCTGCTCCGCGTCGGGGCCGGAGGTGATGGGCCGGAAGAATCCGATCTTGTCGGCGTGCCGGTGCAGGACATCGGCCAGGCCCAATGACACCAACGTTTTCCCGGAACCGGGCGTGGTGGCGCTGACATATATTCCACGAGTCATGGTCAGACCTGCCTTTCGAGCGTCTCATCCCATCCAAACACGCCGTGACCGCTTGCGGGTCAAATAGGGGCGGGAATCACGCCACCCTTAGACCCACCTCACGCCGGGTGGCGGATCCCATCTAAGGTTGAGCCCATGGACGGACTCGGCGACATCTTATTTGGCCCTATCGGCAGTGCCGCGCAGGCCACGTACCTGCTGTTGCGGATCCTGGGCGGGCTGATCCTGTGCTTCGGCCTGGTGTTTATCGCCCGGCGCAGCGACCTGGGTTGGCTGCTGGCGGCGGCGTCCTTCGCCCTGACCATCCTGTCGGGGCTGTTCAACTTACCGTTCATCTTCCTGCCGTCGGGGACCTACCTTGCCCTGTATATGGTGGGCTCCTGGATCCCGCCGCTTCTGGGCCTGGCCGCCTGCATCTATGGGCTCGCCTGGTTCAGGCGGGCCCCCGCCTCGGACGCCCTGGTCCGGGACATTTCGCGCCGGCCCTTCCATGGCGCCGACCTGGTGGCCCCGCTGGCTGTTGCCGTGGTTTATGCGGCCGCAACCATGTTGCCCGTGCTCATTGTGGGAGCCGCAATGCCGGGCCTGTCGGCGACGCCGGGCGCCTATGGATCCAGCCTGAGCGTTTCCTTCCCGCTGGGGCAGGTCTTCCTCGGCGGGCTCATGGAGGGGCTGCTGGTTGCCGCGCTCGTGGGGCTGGCGCAACGATCCCGCTGGGCGTGGCTGTTGATGGTGCCCGCGGCCATTGCGGCCCTGATTGGCACGGCGCTGACGGCCCAGGGGTCCGTGCTGATCTTCCTCTACCTCGCCCAGGGCGCACTTGCCCTTTACGGCTGGAGCCGCTGGGGCGCACTACGGGCGGATCCTCAGCGGTCGGGGTCCTAGAAGTCCTCCGTGTATTGCGCCGATCCTTGCCACGGAACCGTTGACACCGTCGCGGCGGGCGTGGTGGGATTGGCATGAATTGTTCGGCATCGACCCTAAGGAGGATCCAATGATTGTTCGTTCAGCTGTTCGCGCCCAAAACATCATTTTTTCCTCCCACAGGAGTCGATTCACCCATGAAGTATTCGCCTGACCTTCAACACTTCGAAGTATCCTTCAGCAATTCCTCCCCTCGCAAGCGAGGCAAGAAGCCGCGCCTCGACAGCTCCGCCGATTGGAACATCCTCGATGATTCGCTGGCCGATAACCAGCGCTGGTCCACGTGGCCGGACCTGGAAAAGCTCATGCGCGGCCCGCAACCATATCCGGATTTCGTCATCGAGGACGCCGGGGCCATTGACACCGAGCTCGGCGTCCTAAAAACGGGCAAGGAGGCGGACGTGTTCCTGGTGGAGCGCGCCACCGAATCCCGCAGCGCACTCCTGGCGGCCAAGCGCTACCGTTCAGCGGACCAGCGCCTGTTCCACAGGTCCTCGGCCTATACGGAAGGCCGATCCGTGCGCCGTTCCCGCGATGCCCGCGCCGTCAAGAACGGCAGCAGCTACGGCCGTGAGGTGGAGGCCGCCCGCTGGGCCGACGCCGAGTGGACGTACCTGCGCATGGCGTTTGAAAATGGCATACCCGTGCCATATCCGGTGCAGATCTCCGGCACCGAGATCATGATGGAGTTCATCGAGGACCCCGACAATCCCGGCAGCGCCGCACCCCGGTTGCAGGGCGTCCATCCGGATTCCGAACGCCTTCGCAGCTATTGGGAGCAGCTGGTGGATGCCATGACGGCGTTCACCCGGATGGGGTTTGCGCACGGTGATTTGTCGCCGTACAACGTGCTGGCCGCGGGCGATCGGCTCGTGATCATCGACCTGCCCCAGCTGGTGGACCTGGCCGGCAACCTGCAGGCGGCGGACCTCCTGGCCCGGGACTGCAGGAACATGTGCGCCTGGTTCACCGCCCGCGGCCTGGAGGTCGACGACGGCGAACTCCTCGGTGAGCTCCTCGCCGTCCGGTAATCCCCAGCCGGTGGTCGAGCTTGTCGAGACCCCCGGGCGGCGCCCCATCCGGTGGTCGAGCTTGTCGAGACCCCTTGATCTCGACAAGCTCGATCACCGGACCCCCGGGCGGTGAGATCTTACGCCGTTGCGCCCATCCAGCGGTCCCATGCCGGTAGCACGAGCTCAATCAGTGCCGCGTAGCCCTCGGACCGCGGATGGGCGCCGTCGCCCTCGAAGACCTGCCTGCGCCATACGGGATCCTTTTCCAGGGCGGGGAAGACGTCAACGTAGGGGATGCCACGCTCGCGGCATAGTTGGTCGAAGCGGGCGGAGAGCCGGCCAATCTGGAAGTTCTGGCCGTCGTCGACAATGGCGGGCGGGCCCACCACCAGGACGGGGTCGCCCGCGAAGGAATCCAGGATGAGCTCCAGGTTCGCGCAGGATTCCTCAAACGGGACCCGCGGCGCTCCGCCCAGTTCAACGGTGTCGTTGACGCCCATGGAGAGGACAACGCGTGTCTGTCGGGCCGGGGAACGGCGCGAGCCGACTTCGTTGGCACACCTGGCAGCGATGTCGGCAGAGGTGTTGCCCCGGATGCCCAGGTTGTACGCGGTGACGGGGTTTCCCGTTGCCGCCGCCCGGGCCGCCAGCCGGCCTGTCCATCCCAGCACCGTCTCATCCCCAATGCCGGCAACGAAGGAGTCGCCGAGAAAGCAGACCTGGACAGGCAGCGTTTCCGAGCTCACCGCACTGCCGGTCGGATGCTGCCCGGGCCGAACGGCAGCCACGGCGCGGAATAGACCAGTGGTGCCGTGGCGCCGGGCTCCACCTCGAAGGCCACCTCGCCAAACTTCCAGAGCCGGTTGAACAGGAAGATCCGCACGGTGGCAGCGCCCTCGCCGGGGACCTTCCAGTTCCGGGTCCCCCACTGGGTGGGCTGGGCCAGGCCGTTGACGACGACGGTCGGTTTGGGAAACCAGCCAAGCCACGGTTTGCGCAGGGTCAGTTCAAAGCGGGGCGGAGTTGTTTGGGGGTTGGTCACGGGTGCCAGCCTACCGGGACGCGGCTCGTCACCGCCGCAGCTCCCAAACCCGTTGCGGCGCCAACGCTGCCAGGAAGCCGTCATCATGACTGGAGACAATCAACGCACCCTGGTAGTCGCCCAGCGCGGAGACCAGCTGTTCCGTTGATGCCAGGTCCAGGTTGTTGGTGGGCTCATCCAGCAACAACAACTGCGGGGCGGGTTGGGCCAGCAGGATCCTGGCCAGGGCCACCCTGAACCGTTCTCCGCCGGACAGCTCGGCCACGGACTGGTTGACCAGGTCGCCGCGAAAGTGGAAGCGGGCCAACTGCTCGTGCACCGACGTCGCCGGCGCGTCCGGTGCGGCAGCCCGGACGTTGTCGATGACGGATGCACCTTCATCGAGCCCCTCCCAGGATTCGCCCTCCGCACCAATCCGCTGGCGAAGGTAACCCACCGGAACGGCAGCCAGGGGCCGAAGAGCGTTGAGCAGGGACGTCTTGCCCACGCCGTTCGGCCCCGACAGCACCACTGTTTCGGGGCCGCGCAGCACCAGGCGGGAATCGGCGGCCGACGGGGTGCCGCCGTCGTACAACACACCCAAGGGGACTAATTTGGCTTGGACATCAAGCACCGTCCGGCCGGAGGGAACGGCAGTGCCGGGCAGCTCGATCCGAATGTGGTCATCGGACGGTACGGCGTCGCGGGCGTCGGAAAGTGCTGTAGCGGCATCGCCCTCCCGCCCGGCCATGGTGCCGCGCATTTTGCCGGCCGATTCCTCCGCGCGCTTGCGCAACTCGTTGGCCAGGATCTTCGGCAGGCTGTCCGCCGCCTTGCGGCCTTGCTTGGCGCGGCGGGCGATCTTGGTTTCCGCCTCGATGCGCTGGCGTTTCTCGGCCGCAAGCCGGGCCCCGGCGTCGCGCACCAAGCGTTCGGCGCTCTCGCGTTCGGCTTCGCGCCCGGCAACATAGCTGTCCCAGTTGCCGCCATGCCGCACCAGTTCCACCCGAACTCCCGCGTACGCCCGGCTGCGGACCGGGCGGAGCTCGGCAATGGCGTCGACACGCTCCAACAGCGCCTTGTCGTGGCTGGCCACCACGAGGGTTCCGCGCCACTTCTCCACCGCGGCGTACAGCCGGGCCCGGGCCGCCCGGTCCAGATTGTTGGTGGGCTCATCGAGCAAGGTGATGGGCCGGCCTGCCAGCTCCAGGCCGGCCAGGGCGGTGATCATGGCCTCGCCGCCGGACAACGTGCCCACCGTGCGGTCCAAAAACTCCGGCCCCCGAATCGGCAGGCCGTACCCCGCGAGCAGGGCCGTGGCGCGTTCCTCAATGTCCCAATCGTCGCCGATCTCCTCGAAATGCCCGGCCTCGCCGTTCCCGGAGAGCACGGCCGCCAGGGCACGCCGCTTGGCGCCGAGCCCCAATAAATCCGTGACGCTTTGCCCCGTGTGCAGGGTCAGTTTTTGCGGCAGATAGGAAACGTCCGACGCCGTGACCAGGGTGCCGCTGCCGGGCGCCAGTTCACCGGCAATCAAGCGCAGCAGGGCCGTCTTGCCGGTACCGTTGGGCCCCACCAGCCCGGTTCGACCCGCGGTGAAGTTCGTGGTGAGGTCGGTGAAAACGCCGGTGCCGTCCGGCCACGAAAAGGTTACGTGGGACAGCGAAATGGGATGGGTGTTCTGCATGGTTCTCCTCGGATGCGAAAGGCGCCGGGAGCCGTACGCGGCCGCAAAGCGGGCGGGCGCACGTCGCTGCGACGCGGATTAGGCGAAGGCGAGCAGAATCTTCAACGAACGATCCTTACGGAGGGAACAGAACACTTTCAGTGTGGCACGGGCCGGGGCGGTGCTGTCAACCGTCACCGGGTCCCGGCCATGGTCAGGACGCCAGCAGCGCGGCCTCATCCTCCGCGCAGAGCCCGGAGGCGAGCTGCCGCCCGGCCCACGGCTCCTCGGCCACAATGATGTCCCCGAAGGTATCCGCCAGGGGCCGGCGCACCATCCCCCAGTCCAGTGCCAACGCGTCGGAACGGCGGGCGAAGCCGGCATAGTCGTCCTCCAACGGCAGCACCAGCGGCAGCGAACGGGGCCCGCTCCAGGGCGCAACACCGTCGTCGGCCATCCGGGACAGCGGGTAGAGGGCCAGCTGGGGGTTCGTGTGGGCGGCCTCCCGCGCCGCAATCAGGGCATCCAGCAGCGGCACGGACCGGCCGACGGCGTTGACGGCCCCCGTGCGCCCGGCAAGCCCGGCGGTGAGGATGAACGCGGTCAGGTCGCGAACGTCGATGAGCTGCACATGTTGCGGGTAGGCCGCACCGTCGTCCTCCGGCACCAGCAGGGGCTCGCGCGGATCCGCCACACGCAACGGCCAGTAGCTGCTGCGGCCGCTGGGATCCCCGGGGCCGCCAATCAGGCCCGGACGGACCATCAGCGCCCGTCCGCCACGGGCCTCGCCAATCAACTGTTCACACCCGGACTTCGCCTCGCCATAGAGCTCGGGGGTGCATTCCGCGCCGGCGTCCAGCGGGGCCAGCAATGCCGCATCCTCCCGGGCGCCCGGCTCGGAATGATCCGCATAAACCGAGCACGATGACACGAAAACCCAGTTCCGCGAGCGGATGACGGCCGCCGCGGCGCCGGCGTGGGCCGGCCGCCTGGCCAGCTCCACCACCAGGTCCCAGTCCCGCACGGAGACGCCGTGGTAGGCGCCGGGCTCATCCCTGTCAGCCGTGACGGCGGACGCCCCTTCCGGGAAGTCGCCGGATTCGCCGCGGGCCAGGGCCGTGACGTGGTGCCCGGCCGCGAGCGCCTGCGCGGCGACGGTGCGTCCCAGCCAGGCGGTGCCGCCAAGAATCAAGATATGTGCCATGCGCTCCAGCCAACCCCTTGCGCACGCCCGGGGCAAGTGGTTTCACGGCGAGCGCAGCAGCACCGGCCCACACAGGCTTTTCGCATAGGCTTCCTGCGTGATGATTATGGAACCAAGCAACGCAGTGGCCACGTGGTGGCAGGCCGTACTGGCAGGATTTGTCCGCACCGGCGCACCCGCGATCCCGGCACCGATCCTGCTGGGCATCGTTGCGGCGGCCGTGGTGCTGAGCATCCCGCGCGCCACCTGGCGCTGGTTTGGCCTGTACGTGACGTTCGTCCACGAGCTCGGCCACGCCTTTGCCGCGCTCATGACCGGCCGAGTGGTCCACGGCTTGAAGATCGGCCTTGACCATTCCGGCCAGCTTGTCAGCAGCGGCCGCCGCGGCTTCAGCGCCGTGTGGTCGGGATTTTGGGGCTACCCGGCACCGGCCGTCGTGGGCACCGTCCTCGTGTGGTCCGTCACGGCAGGCTGGGCAGGGGCTGCGGCATCCATTGGCGCGCTCATATTGCTGCTGGCGTTGCTGTTCCTGCGCAACTTCACCGGCATTGTGGTGGCCCTGGCCAGCGCCGCCGCCGCGCAAGCCCTCGTGATGTTCGCCGACCCCCGCACCGTCAGCTACGCCGTCCTGGCGCTGGGGATTGCGCTCGGCGTCGGTTCGGTGCGCGACTGGTTCAAGGTGGCAGCCGTCCACACCCGCCGCCGCGAGCATCTTGCCAGCTCCGACGCCTACATCCTGGCCCGCTCCACGGGTGTGCCGTCCGGCGTCTGGCTCACGGGATTCGCCGTGGTCGTGGCCGGTTCGGCGGCGATCTCGGCGTGGCTGCTGTGGGGACTGTTGGGCCGCTAGTTCCTTACGGCGAGTTTTTGACGTCGTAGTGGAGATGGACCACGCCGTTGTGAAAGCGGTGCTCGTCCCGCAGCTCAAGCACCAGCCGGGCGCCGTCGGGAAGTGCCCGTTTTCCGCCGCCCACGATGATGGGCGAGAGGAACAGGTGGACCTCGTCCACCAGCCCGGCCGCGAGCGCCTGGCCGGCCAGTTGGGCACCGCCGATGGAGATGGTGGAGGTGGCGCCGGCCTTGAGCTCGCGGATGGCGTCGGGGTCGAAGCTGGGCTCAATCCGGGTGTTTTCCGTGCTGGCCTCCGCAAGGGTGGTGGAGTACACATACTTGTGCGCCTGGTGCCAGATGTTGGCGTAGTCCCGCGCCACCCGGGGCATATCGGGTACTCCGTACATGGTTTCCCATGCCCGCATGACCTCATACATGCGCCGCCCGTACAGGTAGGTGCCGGTGTGCCGTTCCAAATCGTTGACGAAGGCGTGGACTTCGTCGTCGGGCATGCTCCAGTCAAAGCTGCCGTCGGCATCGGCCACATAGCCGTCCAACGACGTGATGGCCCCGTAGATGAGCTTGGCCATGGACGATCATCCCCTCGCGGTCGGTGAATCCCTAGCCCCAGTATTCGCCCTGGACGGCTGGCGGAACAGCTACCTGCCCATCTTTTTCAGCAGCCATTTCACGATTTGGTCCGACTGGCTGCCGAAAGGGTCCTCGTTGACCACGTAGGTCCAGGTGGACGATGCCCGCCGCAGCCCCGCGGCCTCCAGGTCAACGGACCCATTGACGGGGTGCAGGGCGGCGAGCATGTCCCGGGCGCTGTCATTGGCGCGCTCAAGAAGGCCCTCGAACGCGAGGATGGTTTCCTTGCGGTACTCATCGAGCGGGTTTTGCCGGCCCAGGGCGCGCAGGTGGATGGCCGCCCGCTGCTCCGACAGCAGCGCCAGGTGGTCGCTCCACAAGGAATCAAGGGCGAAGAGCAGGACTTGCCGGCAGACATGGACGACGCCGGCCTCCCCCAGTTCTGCGCGCAGCTCCGCCAGGTGCGCCTCGCCTTCGAAGGGTTCCAGTGCGGCCGCATCCCGGGTCAGGACGTCGGATCGTTCGGACAGCACCACGCGGCGCTGGTAGGCAATCAGTTCGTTGTATTTCCAGGAGTTTTCCTGGGTGGTGAACCGCTCCTGCTCTGCCAGCCGTTGGGCCCGGTCCAGCAGCTTGGACACGCCCGCCCGGGTCACCAGTCCGGCGTCGTCCGTCTCCCCTTCCACGGATCCGCTCAGTTCGAGGCCGTGGCTTTCCTGGCCGTTGGCTGCCGGGTCCTCGACGCTGGAGTAGATGACACCGGCGCCCGGGTCCCCCTGCCGCCCGGCCCGGCCTTTGAGCTGGGCGTCAAGGCGCGGAGAGTAAAAACGGCCCACCACCATCACCAGCAGGCCACCCAGTGCGGCAACTTCCCGGTGGCCGGCCGCCGTGGCATCCGTGCCCCCGAGCAGGATGTCGGTGCCGCGGCCGGCCATCTGGGTGGACACGGTGACGGCGCCCTTCCGGCCGGCCTGGGCGATGATCTCCGCTTCCACGCCGTCGTTGCGGGCGTTCAGGACCGCGGCGTCGACCTTCTTGTCCCGCAACAGCGCGGCGAAGCGTTCGGAGGTGGCCACGTCATGGGTGCCGATCAGCACGGGCTGCCCCGTGGCGTGGGCTGCCAGCACCGCCGCGACGACCGCCGCATCCCGCTGCGCGGATGTGGCATAAATGAGCTCGGGCAGGTCCTTGCGGATGCAGGGTTTGTGCGGCGGGATCGGGCCGGCGTCGAGTGTGTAGTTGGTGCGCAGGTACTCCGCGACGGCCACGGCGGTGCCGCTCATGCCCGTAACGGTCGCGAACGATCTGATGAGGTCGCGCACCAGCAGCTGGTCCAGGACTTCGCCATGTTCGGTGGTGGCCAGCCCTTCCTTGGTTTCGACGGCGGCCTGCAGGCCATCGGGCCAGCGTTGCAGGGAGGCCACCCGGCCGCGCGAATCGGAGATGATCTGGGCCTGGCCGTCCCTGACGATGTAGTCAACGTCGCGCTGCAGGAGCACCTGGGCGTGCAGGGCCACGTTGATGGAGGAGAACAGGGGTGTGCCGGCCGCCGAATACAGTTCGACGCCGGGCCAGCGGGCCTCGGCACGGTCGATCCCGGCATCCGTGAGTGAGACATTGCGCTTGTCGGCTTCCACCGTGAATTCGACGTCGGCCCGCAAACTTTTGACAAAGTCAGCCACGTCCACGGACTGCAGCTCGGTGCGGGCCCGGCCGGCCAGGACCAGCGGCACCGTGGCCTCGTCGACCAGCACCGAATCAATCTCATCGACGATGCAGGCGTCCAGCGGTTGCAACACGGTTTCGGCCGGGTCGGTCACGGTGCGGTCGCGGAGCACGTCAAAGCCAAGTTCGCTGACCGAAACGTAGACAACGTCGGCCAGGTACGCCGTGCGGCGGGCCGCCGGACCCATGGTGGCCGTCACGGAGGCGGCACTGACCCCGATGGCCTCAAAATACGGACCCATCCAGGCGGCGTCGCGCCGGGCCAGGTAATCGTTGACCGTCAGGACGTGGACGCGGCTCCCGGACAGTGCCTGCGCCCCGGCCACAAGGGCGCCCACCAGTGTCTTGCCTTCGCCCGTGGCCATCTCCACCACGGTGCCGCGGAGCATGTTGGCGGCCGCGAGCATCTGGGTGTCAAAGAGCGTCAGGCCCAGCGTCCGGAACACAACGGCCCGGGCGCAGACCAGGTAATCCTCGATGGCTGTCTCCGGCCACGGGGCCTTGGCGTCCCGGGGCGCGGCCCGCAGCGCATCCAGCAACCCCTCCACTGCGGCCAAGTCCGGCGCCAGTGCGCGCGCAACAGCCCGGTCCACCACGGCATCGAGGCGATCCGTTGCGGCGACACCGGGGGCGTTCATGAGCCAGTTGCGGAACTTCTTCGCCAGCCGCGGGCGGCCACCGTTCCTTGATGGTGGGGTGGGAGTCTCTTCAGGGAAAGTTCGCATTGCTTCATCAGCCCGGGGTTGTCGGAAATAGCCGCCACGTGATCGACCCGGCCGCGTAAGGCTCAACTATGAGCTAAGTCACAATTGACACAATAACGGCTCGTTTACGCACATTCTAAAACTTCACAGCCGGATCAGCTAACGTAAGCATAGGACAGCGAACCCTCCTCGATGCCCGGCCGATGGTCATCGAGCATCGGAATGCTGCTCTCCGGAAGGCCCCATGGAAATTATTGACAAGCTGCGGAACCTGATTGTTCTGTTGTGGCGCGAAGTCCTCAAGTTCGGCGCAGTGGGCGGCCTGGGCTGGGTGATCGACAACGGTATCTATACGATTCTCTGGCACGGCCCCATGTCCGAAAGCACCATCAAAGCCCGCGTGGTATCCACGGTTGTCGCCACGCTGTTCGCCTGGTTCGCCAACCGTTATTGGACGTTCCGGCACCGCCGTTCCGAGCGGGTCTGGCGGGAATTCTCACTCTTTGTGGTCATGAACGTGCTGGGACTGGGAATCGTCCTGGCCTGCCAGGTGGTCTCCCGCTATGTTCTGGGCTACACCTCCTTTAGCGCCGATTTCATCTCCGGCGGCGTGATCGGCTTGATCCTTGGCACCATCTTCCGATTCCTGGCCTACCGGTACTTTGTTTTCACCGAGGAGCTCGCCGACGTGCTGGACACCTCCGACGACGTCGCCCTCGTCGGCCCCGGCCGCTAGCCGTTCCGGTCAGGTCAGGAAATACTCGCTGCGCAGCTCCGCTGATACGGCGGGAATCCCCAGGGCCAGCATTTTCCAGCCGGCCCCCAAGGGTGTCCGGCCAAGCCTGGCCGCCAGCACGTCCAGACTTTCACCGTTCCGCCACCCGGTCCGCAACATCTCCTGGCCCTGCGGGGAATAGGGCTTCCCGGAATTCGCTACGGCATTCTCGTCGCCCAAACTCCCTTGGATGCCAAAGATCAAGCGGATCAGCCGGGTGACGATCTGCTCCACCTCAAGGCCGCAGATCTCTTCAAGGCTGTACAGATCCACTCCCTGGTCATAGAGCTCCAGCACCTGGACAGTCTCGGCATGGGTCCAATCCCTTTCAAAGGAGTCCAGGTACGTCGGCCAGACGGTGACAACCACGTCCTGCGACTTCCGCGGCCGCCGGGGCGGTACGCACACGGGAATTTCCGTTTCTTCGGTCCAGGCTCCGATTTCAGTCACTGTGCGCCTCCAGAATCACGATCCTTCGATTGCACTGAACCCTAGCCGCGGGCTCCGACACTCGGCGGCGTTGACCTGCGGATCCCGCGCCCCAAGGTCAGGGCCGGCAGCGGGCCACGACGGCGTCGATCTGCCCAGCCGTGACTCCGTTGGCCAGCAGGAAGGCCCGTACGTCGAGGCCGCCGGCAAATCCCGCCACGGCGTGACCGCGGTCCGCCACCACACCGGCCAGTTCCGCATCCGCCAGATAGTGCTCGTAAGGGTGTTTCACGGGGGATATCAGGTGCCATTCATTGATGCCGCGGGCGGCAAGTTCATCCTGGCGCCCAATCTCCTCCGATTGCCCGGCCAGGGCCAGCAGCATCGTGGCAATGAGTCCCGTCCGGTCCCGCCCGGCCGAACAATGGATCACCACGGCTCCCCGCGCCACGGCCAATTCCTTGAATACGTCGGCCACGCGGTCCGGAAACAGGCGCAGGATGTCTGCATAGAGCCTCGGATGGTTCATATAGGGGTGGAACAGTTCCGGGTACCGGGCATCGTCGGGGTTTTCCGTGGGCGAGTTGACGACGTCGAACCCGGCCATCGCCTCCTCTCCCACCACAGGGTCGGTGGGCCGGCGCTTGCGCTCCCCCGGATTCCGCAGGTCGATCACGGTGCGGACGCCGTCGTCGTACACCTGCGCCCAGCCGCGCTCGGTGAGCCATTCGCTGCGGCCCATCCGGTAGATGTCGCCGGCCAGCCGGCGGGCGTTGACGGCACCCTCCCACTGGGGCTCGTGCATGCTCAGCGCTGCTTGGCCAGGCGGAAGTCGAGTCCGCTGCGGACCTGCGGCCACTCGGAGGCGATGATGGAGAAGACCACGGTGTCCCGCAGTGAGCCGTCCGGCATGCGGCGATGGGCCCGGAGCACGCCGTCCTGCTTGGCGCCCAGGCGGGCAATGGCCTCACGGGACTGGGAATTCATCCAGTGCGTGTGGAAATCCACCGCCGCGCAACCCAGCGAGTCAAAGGCATGCGCAAGCAGCAGCCGCTTGCTGTCGGGGTTGGTCCCGGTTCCCTGCGAACTGGCGGCATTCCACGTTGCGCCAATGGCAAGCCGCGGGACCGAAAGGTCTATGGCGTAGTAGCTGGTCAGTCCGATGATGCGGCCGGGCTCCCCGGTCACGGGATCATTCAATCGTGTTGTGAAGGACAGTTCGGTCCCCGCGTCCCGGGCGGCCAGGCGTTTCTGGATCTCAGCGCGCATGCCCTCGGGCCGCGGCACGTGGGTGTACCAAAGGTTCCACAGCTCGCCATCGGACGCCGCCTCGACCAGACCGTCGTGGTGGTCCTCGTTCAACGGCTCGAGAGTAACGTATTTTCCGCGGAGGGTGATGGGCTCAATGGCTGTCATAGGAAAAACCCTAGTCGACGCCGCGCGCCATTACTTCTGCGTCGAGTTTGTTGTTAACCACGCGCCA
Organism: Arthrobacter sp. ERGS1:01; assembly: GCF_001281315.1. Classification (NCBI taxonomy): domain Bacteria; kingdom Bacillati; phylum Actinomycetota; class Actinomycetes; order Micrococcales; family Micrococcaceae; genus Arthrobacter; species Arthrobacter sp. ERGS1:01. The sequence goes on from NZ_CP012479.1 coordinate 3,519,241, forward strand.
CTTTCAAAGTGGCGCGTGGTTCGCGGCAAACTCATCGCACGCATAAACACTGGACGTCCGGCACGCAGCCCAGCAAACTTTGATCATGGCATATTCCCTGCAAATAGTCGTTGACAGCCCCCATCCGCACGCGCTGGCCGATTGGTGGGCCGAAACCATGGGTTGGGAGGTGGAGCCCTCCGACGAAGCGTTCATCCGCATCATGGTGGAACAGGGCCACGCCACCGAGGACCAGACCACGCACCACAACGGCAAGCTGGTCTGGGCCGTGGGGCAGGCCATCACGGCCGGACAGACGGCCGGAACCGGGCAGCCGCGGATCCTGTTCCAGCTCGGCACCGACGCCAAGCAGGGGAAGAACCGCGTGCACTGGGACGTGCGGCTGGACGGCGAGGACAAGGCGGCCGTCCGGGCCCGCCTCGAGGAGCGCGGCGCAACGTTCCTGTGGGAGGCCAGCCAGGGGCCGTATTCCTGGATCACCATGGCCGACCCCGAAGGCAATGAATTCTGCATCGGCTGAGCGGGCAAAGCTGGGCCGGGCCCGGCCGCTAGAATCACTAGGGTGAGCGCAGATAATCTTCCCGAGCAGGTTTCCGACATCTTCGACCCCACCCGATGGCGTGTGGTGGAGGGCTTCGACTTCACGGACATGACGTACCACCGCCAGGTGGAACGGGATTCGAGCGGTGCCATCACAAGAGACCTGCCCACGGTCCGCATCGCCTTCAACCGTCCCGAGGTGCGCAACGCCTTCCGCCCCGGCACCGTGGACGAACTGTACCGCGCCATGGACCACGCCCGCATGACCCCGGATGTGGCCACCGTGCTGCTGACGGGCAACGGACCCTCCCCCAAGGACGGCGGCCACAGCTTCTGCTCGGGCGGGGACCAGCGCATCCGGGGCCGCGACGGCTACAAGTATGCCGACGGGGACACGAAAGAAACCATCGACCCCGCCCGCGCCGGCCGCCTGCACATCCTGGAGGTCCAGCGGCTCATGCGCACCATGCCCAAGGTGGTGATCGCCGTCGTCAACGGCTGGGCCGCGGGCGGCGGGCACTCCCTGCACGTGGTGGCCGACCTTTCCATCGCCTCCCGCCAGCACGGGAAGTTCAAACAGACCGACGCGACGGTGGGCTCGTTCGACGCCGGCTACGGTTCCGCGCTGCTGGCCCGCCAGATCGGCCAAAAGGCTGCCCGGGAAATCTTCTTCCTTGCCCGCGAGTATTCCGCCGAGGACATGGTCCGCATGGGGGCCGTCAATGAGGCCGTGGACCACGCGGAGCTGGAAAACACGGCGCTGGAATACGCCGCGGACATTGCCCGGCAGTCCCCGCAGGCCATCCGCATGCTCAAGTTTGCGTTCAACCTGGCCGATGACGGCCTCGCCGGCCAGCAGGTCTTCGCCGGGGAGGCCACCCGCCTGGCGTACATGACCGACGAGGCCGTGGAGGGTAAGGAGGCGTTCTTGCAAAAGCGCGACCCCGACTGGTCCTCCTTCCCTTACTACTTCTAATAGGCACCCCACATGACCATTGAACCCCTGCTCAAAGCCCTCTCCGACGCCCTGCACGGCGAGGGCCCTGCCGTGCAAATCACGGCCCCCGCAACTCCCGGTGAGGCCGCCGAATTCACCTTGATCCCGCAGGACCAGCTCGGACTGCCGGCGGGCAGCGACACCGAAATCGCCGCCGTCGTCCTCACCTCCGGCAGCACGGGCCAGCCCAAGCGGACCATGCTCAGCGTCGATGCCCTGGCGGCGTCGTCGGTGGGCACGGCCATGGCGTTGCGCGGCGAGGGGCAATGGCTGCTGGCCCTGCCCATGCACTATGTGGCCGGGCTGCAGGTGCTGGTCAGGTCCCTGTTCGCGGGCACCCGCCCCTGGGTCATGGACCTCTCCGGCGGCTTCACGCCCGAGGCCTTCACGGCCGCGGCGGAGGAATTGACCGACAAGTTGCGCTTCACCTCGCTGGTGCCCACGCAACTGACCCGCCTGCTCACCAACCCGTCTGCCGAAACGCTCACGGTGCTGCGCCGCTTCAACGGGATCCTGCTGGGCGGCGCCCCGGCCAGCCCGGTGCTGCTGGAGGCGGCCCGCGGCGCCGGCATCAACGTCATCACAACCTACGGCATGAGCGAAACCTGCGGCGGTTGCGTGTACGACGGTGTCCCCCTGGAAGGCGTGGAGGTCGCCATCCGCGACGGCCGGGTCTGGCTGGGTGGCGAGGTGCTGGCCGAGGGCTACCTGGGCGACGACACGTTGACCGCCGGCGCCTTCTTCGACGAAGAGCTCGACGGCGAAACCGTGCGCTGGTACCAAACCGGCGACCTGGGCGAACTCGACGCGGAGGGGCGTTTGCGCGTCCTGGGCCGGGTGGACGACGTCATCATCAGTGGCGGCCTGAAGATCTCCGCGGCGGCGGTCACCGACGGGCTGCACCGGGTGCAGGGCGTGCGCGAGGCATTCGTGGGCCCCGTGGACTCCGCGGAGTGGGGCCAGCAGGTGGCCGCGCTCGTAGTGGGCTCCTGCTCCGCCGACGAGCTGCTGGCCGGCGCCGCCGCCGTCCTGGAGCCACACCTGGTACCCAAGACTGTGGTGTTCGTCTCCGAGCTGCCCGTGCTATCGACCGGAAAACCCGACAGGAACGCCATTTTGGCCCTGTTGGCGGACGCCGCGACCACCGGATCCTAGGGCCCACCCGGCACAATGGAAGCAGGCGGGTCTTCGCGGCACGGTTGCGAAGCGCGCCGACCTCGATTTTCCCTGTCATTTTTGTAGTTCCCGCGAAGGAGTAGTGCTGTGGCCACTGTTGGTCAATGGATTCAAGGTGCCCGGTTGCGGACGCTTCCGATGGCGGTGGCACCGGTGATCATCGGCACCGCGGCCGCCTACGACCTCGATGCCCTGCATTGGGGCCGGGCCGTACTGGCCGCCCTCGTGGCGTTGCTGCTGCAGATCGGCGTGAACTACGCCAACGACTACTCCGACGGCATCCGCGGCACCGACGAGGTCCGCGTGGGCCCGCTGCGCCTGGTGGGATCCGGGGTGGCCAAGCCGCAGCACGTGAAAATGGCCGCGTTCACCGCCCTGGGCCTGGCCATGGTGGCCGGCCTGGCGCTGGTGTTCCTGTCCCAGGCCTGGTGGCTGCTGCTGGTGGGTGCCGGCGCCGTACTGGCCGCCTGGGGCTACACAGGCGGCAAGAACCCCTACGGCTACATGGGCCTGGGCGACGTTTTCGTGTTCTTCTTCTTTGGCCCGGTCGCCACGCTCGGCACCACGTTCACCCAGGCCGGCTCGGTGAGCACGGCGGCAGTCCTGGGCTCCATCGCGACCGGACTGATCGCCGTCGCACTTCTAATGGCGAACAACGTCCGCGACATCCCCACGGACAGTGAGGTGGGCAAGCGGACGCTCGCGGTGCGGCTCGGGGACAGGAATGCACGGCTGAGCTACGTGGTGATGCTGGCGCTGTCGGTGGCCATCATGATGTTCCTGGTGCCCGCGAAACCGTGGCTGCTGCTGGTGCTGCTGCTCATCCCATTCATGCTTATGCCCAGCTGGATCATGCTCAAGGGCAAGAAGCGCAAGAGCCTGATCCCGGTCCTGAAGCAGACGGGCCTGCTCAACCTGGGCTTCAGCGTGCTGTTCTCCGCCGCAATGGTGCTGACCCACCTCTGAGCCCCACCGCTTCGCAGATAAGTCAGTCCTTGCGGGTGATCCACTTTTCGAAGGACGCCACGGCCTCGGGCTTGCCCGTGATGTCGACGGCGGCCGCCGCACGGCGGCCGCCCAGATACAGGGCCAGTTCCACCGGGCTGCCGGCAATCACGACGCCGTCCACGCCCTTGCGGACCACGGCGGATTCCTTCCCAGGCCAGGCAAGGCTCACCCCCACGGGGCTTGAGCGGTAGCTCAACCGGGCCATGAGCGGCATGCGCTTCCACAGCGCATCCAGCTGGGCGGCCGGCAATTCCCGCGGCTCCACAGGCCCGGCGCCACGGCGGAGGTCCTCATGGTGGATGACGTATTCGAGCAGCTGCACGGCGTCGCCAAACCACGTCATGGGGTTCAACGGGCCCGTGCCGGCGGCGAACCTGGCCACCAACGCCTTGTAGCCTTCGGGGGTTACTGCCGTGGCCACGAGTTGGCCCAGGTGCTTCTCCTGGCCGGGCGGGGCCTTGGCGGTCTCGTCCTTCAGCCGTGCAAAGGGCGTGTGCTCGCGTTGCACCAGGTGCCCCAGGAGCCTGCGTGCATTCCACCCCTCACACAGGGTGGGCGCCTCCGGATCCGTCGCGTTGAAGGTTGCCACGAGGGCCTGCCGTTCCGTATCCATCCACCGCATGCGCGGATCCTTCCACACTGATTTCGGGGGTCTTGGCGGCGCCTTGTGGGCCGGTTGCGCTGCTCCGCTGTTCGGCAGCGCTGTGCGGCCGGATTATTCGGCCGGGCGGACCTTGGGTTTGCGGTCGGCGTCAATCCAGACATCCGGGTTGGCGTCGATCAGGGAGTCCTCGGCGTCGGCGTCGGCCAGGGCGCTTGCCGACTGGGTGGTGTCGGCGTTCGGGGCAAAGCGGTCGGCGATCACGGCCGTGGCCCCGTCGCGCTGCTTGCGCAGGAAGAAGAAGCTCACCACAAAGGCGCAGAGGGCCGCAATCAGGGCCGCGGTCATGGGGGTGAAGTTCAGCGCAAGCTTGGCGATGAGGAAGAACGCCACAAAGAGCACGCCGCGAATCAGGGAGTATTTGAAGAAAGCCACGGCGCTTAGTTTAGCCGTTGAAGCTGGACGTCCGCCCCGAGCGTCAATTTGGCCCGCGACGGTAGAATGAGGCATGCGCTATATCCCAGTGATCTTCGGTGTTGTTCTCTTCATTTACGGGCTCATCGACTGCCTTCGCAGCGACCCCGCGGATGTTCGCAGCATTCCCAAACCCGCCTGGATCCTGGTGATTTTGCTGTTGCCGCTGGTCGGCGTCATCCTGTGGTTCTTCTTTGGCCGCCCCCGCTACTCGAACGCCGCGGCCTCACCGATGTCCGGCCGGGCCGGTGCGGGCCCCCGCGGCCCCTCGTATTCGGGTCGTCCCAACCAATATGTGGCCCCCGACGACGACCCCGAGTTCCTGCGCAACCTCCAGCTGTCCCAGGCACAGAAGGCCGAGGCGGAGCGGCTGCGCAAACTCAAGGCCGAACTCGATGCCCGCGAAGCCAAGATCCGTGCCGACGAGGCCCGCGAGGAAAAGCTCCGGGCGGACAAGCACCGCGAGGAACACCCCAACGACGAGACGAAGCACTAGAACCCGCCTCAGCCGAGTGCGCACTTAAGGTGACTCCCACACCACGGGGGTCACCTTTTCTGCGCAATGGGCCCGCCCGGGTCGGGTCCCGCCCGGCCGGAATTCTGGCCCGTATCCGCCGAAGCGGCCACTCGTTGTCCACAGATTCGTCGTTCAGGTCCGCAAGCCGCCCTGAACGGACCAACGGTCGGCGCTAATGGATGCATGAAGCACCCCGATCCCCTTCCCCCGCACCTGGCCGGCCGACCCTTCACCCTGGACGAATCCCGGGCTGCCGCGATTCCCCGCAGCCGGACACGCGCAGCTGACCTCTGGAACCCAAGCCGCGGCATCCGGGTACCTAAGGGCGCCGACGTCGACCTTGTCGACCGCTGCCGGCCGTACACCGAGCTGACGGGTTCCGGCGTTGGCAGCCACCTGACGGCGGCCAGGATCCACGGGCTCTACCTGCCGCATTGGTGCGCCGACCGTCAAAGCCTGGAGCTGACAACTACCGGAGGACGGGCCGAGCCCCGCAGAAAGAATGTGATCGGCCACCGCCTGCATCTCGCGCCGGAAGACGTGGTCCGCATTCGCGGTGTTCCGGTCACTTCCATCCAGCGGACGTTGTTGGACCTGGCCCAACTACTTGCACTGGATGACCTCGTGGTGGTTGGCGATCAGATTGTCTGCTTCCATGAACGCGACTACCGGCCTGCCACCATCCCCATGGTCCCGTTGGACGTCCTCAAGGCCTGCATCAGCACCCGTCACGGCCTTCGCGGGCTGGCCAAGCTGCGTGCCGCACTGGACTTGGTGCGCGTCGGCGCCGACTCCCCACCGGAGACAACTATCCGGCTGATGATTGCCCGTTCGACGCTGCCCACCTTCGAGCCGGGCTGCGAACTACGTGATGCCACCGGGCGTTCCCTCATCAGCCCCGACCTGGCCTGCGAGGAATTCTCAACGTGCATCGAGTATGACGGCGCCCACCACCGCACTGCCGAACAACTGGCTCGGGACCACGACAGGGACTTCATCACAGCCCAGTTGGGCTGGCACCAGGTGCTGCTCAACAACGAGGACCTGAAGGCCGGCAGCGAAGCGGTGGTCACCAAGATTGCCCGCACCCTGGTTCGTGGAGGCTGGTCCGACCCGGATAAGCTGGCCGATCGCTTGCTCCGCGGCTCCCTCGGCACGCGCGCGGACTTCCGTTAACGGCCGAATGCGCAGATAGGGTGACTCCCACCGTTTGGGAGTCACCCTATCTGCGCATTCGAAGGGCTGGTGGTCGGCAAAGCGACCGGACCAACGCTCCGTGGAGAGTTAGCTGCCCACGCCTGCGTAGGAGTGCAGGCCGGAGAAATACAGGTTTACGATCGTGAAGTTGAAGACCACGCACAGGTAGCCAACAATGGACAGCCAGGCGGCACGGGTACCCGTCCAGCCGCGGGTGGCGCGGGCGTGCAGGTAGCCGGCGTAGACCACCCAGATGACGAATGTCCATACTTCCTTGGTGTCCCAGCCCCAGAAGCGCCCCCACGCCTTCTCGGCCCAGATGGAGCCAAACATGAGCGTCAACGTCCAGCCAACGAACGCGATGCCGTTGATCCGGTAGGACATGTTTTCCAGGCTCAGCGCATTGGGCACCAGGCGCATGACGCGCAGCTTGTCCGGCTTGCCGCCCGCAACGGCGGCTTCCCGGCGCGATTGGATCAGTTGCAGCACGGACATGGCGAACGTCAGGGTAAACAACGCCGAGGTCAGCACGGCGATGGAGACGTGGATGACCAGCCAGTAGCTTTGCAGCGCCGGCACCAGGTGGCCCGCAGGGGTCCAGAAGGCGCTGGAGGCAGCGAAGATCATCACTAGCACCAGGCCAATGACGAACGTGCCCAGGAAGCGCAGGTCACGTCGGGTCAGCACAATGAGAAACACCAAGGCGACAGCGAAACCGCCGGTGGTGCAGAATTCGTACATGTTTCCCCACGGCACGCGGCCTGCGGCCAGTCCGCGGAACAGCACTGCCAGGCCGTGGACGGTTGCGGCCACGACGGTCAGTGCCACGGCCACTCGCGCAGCACGACGCTTGACCTTGCCGTAGCGCATGGTGTCGCCGGCGGTGATGCCGTCGGCGCCGTCGTGGGTCTTGCTGCTGGGCCGAACTCCGCGGTCAAGCGGTCCCGCGCCAAGGTCCTGGCCAATCATCTTGCCACCGGACCTGCTGACGCCTGCACCTACAAGCGCCTCGCCTCGAGTCTCGGTGGCAAGTCCCGCCTTGGCGACCTTGCTGAACGAGAACAAGTCCCAGGTATACGCGCAAAACGCCACGACATACGCAAAGCCGGCCATGAGCATGAACTGCTCACTGAGCAGGGCGAACCCTTCATTGATTCCAGGCATTACTGGTCCTTACTAGCCATGGTGACGCCGGATTCGGCGTCGGAATTTTCTTGCTGGTCCCCTTCGGGACGATTGCCCTGTTCACCATTTTGCACTGCCGCTTCCAGCGGCACCACCCATTTGGCATGCAAAGCCTTGCTGATGGCCGCCGACTCCGCCGCCAGGCGGTGGTCCTCACCGCGGGCCAGCAGGCCAAACTCCACCATGGTACGCCCGTCCGGATGGTTGCCCGTACGGACCCATACGCGGCGGCGGTTCATGAACAGGGACGCGATGAGGCCGCCCAGGGCCAGCACCGAGAAGATCAGCACGTAGACCTGCCCGGGATCGTGGCGGACGTCCAGGGCGGCGAAACGCTTGATGCCGTCGAAACTGATGCTGCCGTTACCGCCGGGCAGTGTGTAGGTCTGGCTCGGTCCCAGCACGATGCCGCCGGCCTTCAGGTCGCGGCCGTTGATCTGCTTCAGCTTGGAGGTATCCAACGTGTAGACATTGCGCGGGACGCCGCTGTCGAGGCCCAGATCGCCCGTGTAGGCGTTGAGGTTCAGTTGCGGGTTGAACGGGTCGGGGTCCGAGCCGTAGGCCACACCCTTGTCGTCAACGAGCGCCGTGGGCAGGAAGAAGCCGACAAAGCCGAGCTGGTTAGGCTTGGCGTCCGGGACCTTGATGACCAGCAGCGAGGTGTAGGCGCCGTCCGTGGGGATGGTGATGACGGGGCCCTGGAAGGCGATGTTGCCCTTGCCGTCCTTGACCGTGACCACGGGTGCGTAACCGTTGCCGACCAGGTAGATGTCGGTGCCGCCCAGGGCCACCGGATCGTTAACCTTCAGCGTTTGTTGCTTCGCGGCGGCGCCGGGGGCATCCTTGGTGGTCAGCGTGGCGTTGAAGTCCAGCGGCTGGCCGTAGTGCCCGGGCGATTCACGGTCGTACTTGACCTCAAGTTTGTCCAGCTGCACGGAGTAGGGGGACAGCCGGTCCTCGTTGAAGTAGGCGCCGGGGGTGAAGGTGTCGTAGCCGACGAGCGTGTTGACGAACGTTTCGCCCTCCACAAGGACGCGCTGGCCGCTGTACCCAAAGAGCCCGCTGATCGCGACGGCGGCCAGGACCCCAATGAGGGAGGTGTGGAAAACCAGGTTTCCAACTTCCTTCAGGAAGCCGACTTCCGCACCAACGGAGGGTCGATCGGTGCCAAGGTCGCGCACGTCGACGCGGTAGCGGCGCTTCTTCAGGACTGCGGCGGCATCCTTGATGGCGGTTTCGGCGTCGATGCCGCTGCCCGCCGGAATCTCCACGGTGCCGTATTCGGAGAGCCTGGACAGCCGCTTGGGGGTGCGCGGCGGCACCGAGCGCATGGCCTTCCAGTGAATCTTGGCGCGCGGCAGCACGCAACCCACCAGGGACGTGAAGAGCAGCAGGTAAATCGCGGCAAACCACGGCGAGGAGTACACGTCGAAAAGTTTGAACCAGTCAAGGATGGGACCGGAGGTGGGGTGGTCGGTCAGGTACTGGGTCACGTTGGCAGGGTTCGACGCCCGCTGCGGGAACAATGATCCCGGAACGGCGCCAACGGCCAACAGCAGCAGAAGCAGCAGGGCCGTGCGCATGCTGGTCAGCTGCCGCCAGGCCCAACGGAGCATGCCGAGGAAACCGAGTTTGGGCAGCACGACGTCGTCCTTCGCTGCACCCTTCTTCGTGGATGGTTCTTTCACCGTGTTATTTTCCATCAGATCGGCAATCTCACTTCATTGGCAAACCAAAACTGGAGCTGGTTGATCCAGGTGCCCCATTGCCCCGTGGCCATCAGCAGGCCAAGGACAATCAGCATTCCGCCGCCAAACCATTGCAGTCCGCGGCGGTGCTTGCGGAAGAACGCAAGCGCGCCCAGTCCGCGACGAACGCCCAGGGCGATGAGCAGGAACGGCACACCCAACCCCAGGCAATACACAAACGTTAAGATGGCGCCCTTGGCAGCGCTGGACCCGTCGCTGAAGGCCAGCATTTGCACGGCCCCCAGGGTGGGTCCGGTACACGGCGCCCAGCCCAGGCCAAAGGTGATGCCCAGGACAGGTGCGCCCCACAGCCCTGCCGGCGGCTTCGCATGGACCTTGGCCTCGCTTTGGAACCAGCTCAGGCCACCCAGGAACACGATGCCCAGCAGGATCACCACGACGCCGAGGACCTGGGTGACCCAGGCGGCATCGGGGCCCTTGAGCCAGGCACCCAGCTGGCCAAACACGGCCCCGATGAGCATGAAGACCACGGAAAAGCCGAGTACGAACAGTCCGATTCCGGCGAACATCCGGCCGCGGCGCTGCTGCTCAAGGTCAACTCCGCTCAGTCCGCTGACGTAACCGAGGTATCCGGGTACCAGGGGCAGCACGCAGGGTGAGGCGAAGGACACAAGTCCGGCCAGCAGGGCGACCGGCATGGCCAGCAGCATTGAGCCACTGGCGACAGCTTCGGCGAAGGGGTTGTTCACGTTCCTTGGCAGCCGTTACTTCTCGGCCAAGGCGGATTCGATGAGCGACTTCAGGGTGCTCTTGTCGGCTTCGCCAAGAATCCTGGCGGCCACCCGGCCCTGCTTGTCCAGCACCAGGGTGGTGGGGACGGCGTTGGGGGGAACAAACTTGGTCATGGACAGCAGCACGCCGCCATCCTTGTCGGCCACGCTCTGGTAGCTCAGGCCAAAGTTGCGTTCAAATGCCTCGGCGGTGGCTTTTTCGTCGCGCACGTTCACGCCATAAAACTTCACACCTGCAGCCTCATACTCAGCGTGCAGGGCCTGCAGATCCGGGGCTTCCTTGCGGCAGGGCGCGCAGGCGGCGTACCAGAAGTTGAGGATGGTCACGTGTCCCGGGAAGGTGCTGGCGTTGACAGTGCTGCCGTCAAAGAGCTTTCCGGTGAACTCCACGGGCTTGGACCGGCTCGAGACACCGAATTCCGAGACCGAACCGTCGCCGGCGATGTAGTTCTTGTTGTCGCCTGCGTTGGCCTGCACTGCCAGGGGGTCCTTGGCGGTGCAGGCGGCAAGTGCAACTGCCAGGACGGCGCCGCTGGCAGCCAGCAGGGATCTACGGCTCAGGGAGGAAGTCACAAGAAATGTCTTTCAGCTTGTATGAATCCAGTGGCGGGACACTGACTGTTTTCTTACATTGGATTTCTACATTACGTCGAAAACGGGCGTTTCGCCTAGTGCGCCTTAGGCGCCGGGCGTGGTGGCGGCGCCGGGCAGCAGTGCCGCGGCCGGCTCGCTGTAGGCCACGTCAACAATATCGTCGCCGTCGAAGGTCAGCGTGGTCAAGGAGGCCAGGGTGCATTCGCGGTTGCGGGGATCATGCCAAAGGCGTTTGCCCTCGGCGCTGCGCCGGGCGGACCAGATGGGCAGCTGGTGGCTGACCATGATGGCCGAGGCGCCGTCTCCGCCCAGTTCAAAGGCTCGACGGCGGGCGTCGCGTGCTGCTTCGAGCATGCGTGCGGCCTGGCCCGAGTAGGCCTCGCCCCAGGAGGGGCGCAGGGGGTTCAGGAAGTAACGCCAGTGCCGGGGCTTGAGCAGTTCGGCCTTGTTGACCTTCATGCCCTCAAAGTGGTTCTCGGCCTCGATGATGCGCGGGTCGGTGACAATGTCCAGGCCAAGCACCGCGGCGGTGGGCTGCGCCGTCTCCTGTGCCCGGGTCAGGGGCGAGGCAACAAGGTAAACGGGTGCGGCGCCGTCGTTCGCCAGGACACCAAAGTGCTCGGCGACCATGTCGGCCATGGCGCGGCCGCGCTCGGAAAGATGGAATTCAGGCAACCGCCCGTACAGCACGCCATCGGGGTTAAATACCTCACCATGGCGCAGAAGATGAACAGTGACTCGGGGCATGTAAGCAAGTTTCTCAAAGTTACGCAACAAGGCGTTAATCAGGGAACTCCCAGACTCCGCGGGCACAGTGAAAAAAGTTTCTACGGAAATTTTCCCCGAACCGGGAATATTAGATGCAAACGCATGCTTATACCCGGTGAAGGATCGCCACGACAGGCGCTTCTGCCACCCTTTACACCACCTTCCAAGGAGAGCACCATGACTGCAATCACCGTTGAAACCGTAGGCCTGAGCCAGGGCACCTGGACCATCGACGCTTCCCACAGCACCGTGGGCTTCACCGTCCGCCACGCCGGCATCTCCAAGGTCCGCGGCCAGTTCACCGAGCTCGAAGGCGCACTGACCCTCGGCGAAACCCTCGCCGACTCCGCCGTGACCGCCACGATCCAGGCCGCCAGCTTCAACTCCGGCGACGCAAACCGCGACGGCCACGTCCGCAGCGCCGACTTCTTCGACGTCGAGACGTTCCCGACGCTGACCTTTGTCTCCTCCGCCGTATCCGGCACCGAAGACGACTTTGAACTGACCGGCGAGCTGACCATCCGCGGCATCTCCAAGACCGTCACCTTCACGGGCGAGTTCAACGGCGTGGCCGTTGACCCGTTCGGCGCCACCCGCGCAGGCTTCGAGGCCAAGACCGTCATCAGCCGCAAGGAATTCGGCCTGACCTGGAACGCAGCCCTGGAAGCCGGCGGCGTGCTGGTTTCGGACAAGGTCACCATCGCCTTGGATGTCGCCTTCGTGAAGGCCGCATAACCCCATAGCCCAACACGTCAAAGTGCCGGTTTGCCCCTGTGGGCAAACCGGCACTTTGCATTTACTTTCCGGTATCTATGCAAGGGTCTGTTCCCGGGCTAGGGTGACTGCTATGAGCACCCCTAATGAGTACCCAGGTCCCGAGCAATCCGGCTCGCAACCGTCTCCCGACGGCTCTGGTTCCCAGCCGGCTTCCCCTGCTCCACAACAACCCAATCCCGGATATCAGGCGCCCCCGCCCGGCTACCAGGCACCGCCTCCCGGCTACCAGGCACCGCCTCCCGGCTACCAGGCACCGCCTCCCGGCTACCAGGCACCGCCTCCCGGCTACCAGCAGCAGCCTGCTCCCGCGGCCCATTCGTCCTTTGAGATGCCCAACGACTGGCCCAAGGACATGCACGCGGTCATGCCGGCAGGCGGATTCGCCGGCCTGTTCAAGGTGGCCGGCCTGCCGCAGCTGCTGAAAATCTCCTACATCATCTGGCTCGTGACGGCAGGCATTTGGCTGCTCGGCACGATCATCGTCTTCATCGCATCCCTGTTCGCCCTGGGCGCGAGCGACGACTCCGTCTTTGGCATCGCCATTCCCGGCAGCGGGGCGGCCATCCGCGCCGGCGGCGTCAAGGGAATCATCACCTCGATCATTTCCCTTGTGCTGATCGCGGTGCTGCTGGTAAGCCTCATGAAGCTCAAGGAAGGCATGCAGTGGGCCCGGATGGTGCTTTCGGCCATCGCCGTCCTGAGCATTGTCATGGTGTTCTTCGGCGCCGGCGGCGGCCTGCTGGGCATCGTGGCCACCATCCTGATGTGGCTGCCGGAGTCCTCGGCCTGGCTCGAGTCGCGCAGCAAGGGCGCCCCCGCCTAGATTTCACGGCTAGTTCCGTTTCGAGAGGTCGCGTAGGGTTAAACACAAACCCGACGCGACCTCTCCCCATGCCCGAAGGGGATTCGCCGCGGCGGCACCGTGCAATGAAAGGGACCACCCCATGACCACTCCTGACGACCAGCCAGAAGAGCGGCCCGCCACCGGTCCCCAGCCCGGCCACTACGGCGAAATCGCCCCGGGCGTCCCCCGCTACGGGCAGTACGCGCCGGCCGGCTGGCAGCCGCCGAACGCGTCCTCCGATGCTCCCGGGAAGAACGACGACGGAGCCCTCCCCCAGCCTCCTCCTACCCCGGTTTTGGCGGCGGCACGGCCCCCGGGCCCGCACTGCCCCACCGCGGCGCCGGACCCGTTCCGCCCGGAACGCACTTTGCCGCCCCAAGCAGGTGGTGCTGGCCAGCCGGCTCATCATGGCGGCGGGCGTCATCCAGGCCCTGGCCCTGGTCGTGTGGGTGGTCGCCATGACCACGCAGTCCGGCCAAGACGTCATCCGGCCGCTCGTGGAGCAGGCAATCGCGAGCAACCCGCAAGCCGCGGCAGGCATCTCGGTGCAGACCATGGTGAACCTGGTGGGCGGCATGCTGGCAGTGGTGCAGCTCGCCTCTACGATCATCTACTTTTGGATGGCTGCGGCCGTGCGCAAGGGCAAGCGCTGGGCCCGCACCATGTCCCTGGTGCTTGCAATTGTCTCGATCGTGCTGGTGCCCGAGGGTGCGTCGTACTCCTACTACACCGCCGCACGGATCGTGGTGGGGCTCGTGGCCGTTCTTCTGTTGTTCCGCGGCCCGGCCAAGCAGTAATTCCTCAAGCCCAACCGCGGCCCGCACGGGTACTAGCGGGCGTCAGGCGCTGGGCCGGTCCTCGGCCAGGCCCGGCGTCTGCAGGCGTTGGGCGTGGTAGGCCAGGATCTGCAGTTCGGTGGCCATGTCCACCTTGCGCAGGTTTACATGCTCGGGCACCGACAGGGCCACGGGGGCGAAGCTGAGGATGCTGTGCACGCCGGCGTCGACCACGCGGTCGCACACGGCCTGCGCCACGCCGGCCGGCAGGGCCAGGACCACCATGTTGGCCCGGGTCTTTTCCAGCACCGTTTCCAGCTCCGTCACGTCGCTGACGCGCAGCCAGCCGATCTCGGATCCCACCACCATCTGGTCGGCGTCAAACAACGCCACCACGTCAAAGCCGCGTGATTCGAAGCCCGCATACCGGGCCAGGGCCCGGCCCAGGTTACCGGCACCCACGATGGCCACGCGCCATTCGTGTGTCAGGCCCAGCGCCTGGGCGATCTTCCGGCTCAGGTGGGCCACCTCGTAGCCCACTCCCCGGGTGCCGTAGGACCCCAGGTAGGACAGGTCCTTGCGGACGTTCGCCGAACCCACACCGGCCGATTCGGCCAGGGATTCGGAGGAGACCCGTTCGATTCCCTCGGCCAGCAGGGCGTTGAGCGTGCGCAGGTAGAGAGTCAGACGCGACACCGTGGCAGGGGGCAATTGCCGGGCCGCCTCGGCGGCCGGTTCTTCCGGCGTCTGCGCTGGGGTCAAGACAATGCTCCAAGTTCTCCAACAACGGCCAAACCCGGGCGGGGAAGCTGTGGTGCCCCGCTCCGCCGTCGGCCTTTATCCACTGTAAGTCGTGGCCGCGGCATTGCCCAAGCCGGGTCCTTTTGTGGCCTCGCCCTTAGGGCTGGGGTGCGGCCATGGCACGGGCCAGGACCGTGCGCAGCCGGACGGGATCAATGTGCCAGAAGTCGCGCTGGACCCCGTCCACCAGCACCACGGGGATCTCCTCGCCGTACCTGGCCGTCAGTGCGGCGTCGCCGTCAAGGCTGATTTCGGTCCATTCCAAACCCAGTTCCACGGCCGCCTCGGAGACCACCGTCCGTGCGTCGGCGCACAGGTGGCAGCCGGACCTCGTGATCAATTCAAGCAGGGGGCGGCGGGTGCCCGAAGGTGTGGAATCCATGCCTTTAACGGTACGCACTCCGGCGCCCACAAGCACAACGACGGCGTCCGGCGCACCCGGCCGGGAGAATTCGACCACTGTTAACCACGCCAAATCCGCCCCGGCGGGCATGGCGGGGCAGTATTGACTAGACTCTTTTTATGCCCGACGTGACTACCAACAGTGCCGAGGCCGCCTCGACTACTGTGCAACACCAGGGCGAGGCCGCTTTCTTTGACGTGGACAACACGCTCATGAAGGGCGCCAGCTTGTTCCATGTGGCCCGGAAGATGTACCAGAAAAAGGCCTTCACGCTCCGTGACGTCGCCGGATTCGCCTGGAAGCAGGCCAAGTTCATCCTGCGCGGGGAAAACATGAACGACGTCCATTCCGTCCAGGACTCGGCGCAAAAACTTGCCGCCGGCATCAGCGCGGACTTCATCCGCCAGCTGGGCGAGGAAGTCTATGACGAGATGATCGTCTCCAAGATTTGGCCCGGCACCCGCGCCCTGACCCAGGAGCACCTCAAGTCCGGGCGCCAGGTGTGGCTCGTGACGGCCACGCCCGTGGAAGTGGCCGGCGTGATCGCCACCCGCCTCCACCTCACGGGGGCCCTGGGCACCGTGGCGGAGATTGAGGATGGCGTCTATACGGGTCGGCTGGAGGGCGAGATCCTGCACGGACCCGCCAAGGGCCGCGCGGTGCGTGAGCTTGCCGAGGAGCAGGGCCTGGACCTGACCCGCTGCTGGGCGTACAGCGACTCCTACAACGACATCCCGCTGCTGACCGCAGTGGGCAATCCCGTGGCCATCAACCCGGACAGCAAGCTGCGCCGGCACGCACGCGAACACAACTGGCCCATCTACGACTACCGGGCCGGGCGCCGCGCGGCAACCCTGGGCCTGCAGGCCGCCACGGGCGTGGGCATCGTGTACGGGTTGTGGAAGGGCATCGCGTCCATGCGGCGCAAGTAAGGTGCCGTGACCGCCCGGGCCGCTGGCCGGCGTCGAGCGTCGTCGCTTAAAAGCAAAGCGCCCGCGCACCGAAATCGGCGGGCGGGCGCTTTCGCGAAAAGAAGACTTACTTCTTGTTGCGACGCTGGTGGCGAGTCTTGCGAAGAAGCTTACGGTGCTTCTTCTTTGCCATCCGCTTGCGGCGCTTCTTAATAACTGAACCCATGGAAGTCCTCACAAACTACATAGTTGGCCTCGGATGAGGCCGTAAACGATTAGGTTGACCGATCGCAGGAATCGGTCAAAGCCGAAAATGGATCTTTCCTAGGGTACCGCCTTTAGCCGGTATGCGCCGAACCGGAGGCTCCATTGCCGGCCTGGCCGTCAACCACGGCCGTCTTCAGAATTGCCTCAACGGCGTTCTGCGGCACCCGGTAGGACCTGCCAAAGCGGACCGCGGGCAGTTCCCCGGCGTGCACCATGCGGTAAACGGTCATCTTGGACACGCGCATGAGTTCGGCCACTTCCTGGACGGTCAGGAAGTTCACATTGGAGAAATTCTGCTCCTGCGCCATGGTCCCTTGGTATCCGTTCCCGTCAAAAAATGCTGGTGCGGGCACCGGCGCCCGTCAACCTCTAGCGCTAACTCTAGAGGCTGACGGGGCCAATGTGAAAGTCGTGACGGACGTTAGTTTCCGGACGTGCGGGTACGGCGCACGCGGGAGGCGTCGGCCAGCTTGGACAGCACGTCGGCCGTGACGTCCCACTCCATGCACGCGTCGGTGACGCTTTGCCCGTACGTGAGGTTCGCGGCACCCGCGGCAACCTCGTCGACGTCGAGCTTCTGCGCCCCGCCCACCAGGAAACTTTCCAGCATGACCCCGGCAATGGCGTCCGCGGACGCACCGCCGGCCTCCAACTGGGCGCCGATCTCCAGGGCCACCTCCGCCTGGCGGTGGTGGCTCTTGCCGGAGTTGGCATGGCTGGCGTCCACAATCAGGCGCGGGTTGATGCCGGCGCCCTCCGCAGCGGCCGCAGCGGCGGCAACGTCGGCCGCGGAGTAGTTGGGGCCCTTGCGCCCGCCGCGCAGGATCATGTGGGTGTCCTGGTTGCCGGCCGTGCTGACCAGGGACGCCCGTCCGTCGCCGTCGATGCCCAGGAACGACTGCGCGGCGCTGGCGGCGCTGCACGCATCCAGGGCCACCTGGAGGTCCCCGTCGGTGCCGTTCTTGAAGCCGATGGGCATGGACAGCCCGGAGGAGAGCTGGCGGTGGATCTGGCTTTCGGTGGTGCGGGCCCCAATGGCCCCCCAGGAGATCAAATCGGCCGTGTACTGGGGGCTGATCGGTTCAAGGAATTCGGTGCCCGTGGGCAGGCCCAGGCGGGCCACCTCGAGCAGGAACTCGCGCGCCATTTCCAGCCCCTTGGCCACGTCGTGGCTGCCGTCCAGGTTGGGATCGTTGATCAGGCCCTTCCAGCCCACGGTGGTGCGCGGCTTTTCGAAGTAGGCGCGCATCACGATCAGCAGGTCTTCCTCGTGGTCCTTGGCGGCCGCGGCCAGGCGGCGGGCGTATTCCAGTCCGGCCTTGGGGTCGTGGATGGAGCACGGGCCCACCACCACCAGCAGGCGGTCGTCCACGCCGTCCATGACGGCCCGGACCTGGTCGCGGCCGCGTTCGACGACGTTGCTCGTGTGTGCGTCAAGCGGAAGTTCGGCGGAGAGCTCGGCCGGCGACGGGAGCGCGGTGAAGCGGCTGACCCGGAGGTTCGCGGTGCTGGATGACGTTTCGACTGCTGTGGTGGTCACGGTGGGGATTCCTTTGGTGGGCTGGAAGCGAGCCCCTTTTCAGAAACCCGCCGGAAATGGCGAAGGACAGAGAAAGTTTCTCTGTCCTGTTGGCTCTGAAGGTGATTGGATGCGTGTCAGTTAGACGCGGGCCCCTCCAGAGCCAACGAAAAATACGCATACCAACGGTTTGTCATGATCACAGACTAAACCGGTGCGGGCCGTTGCACCAAATCGGCGCTTTCTTCGCATAAACGCGCTTTCGCCGCTTTTAGGGGGTTTCCGGATCCCCTAAAAGCGGAGAAAGCGCCGTTATTCGCGTTAGGCGCACAAATGCCGCAAGGCACCCCTGGAACCAGGAGTGCCTTGCGGTGTGTTGTGGAACTTAGATGAGGCCCTGCGCGAGCATGGCGTCGGCAACCTTGACGAAGCCGGCGATGTTGGCGCCCACCACGTAGTTGCCCGGGGAGCCGTAGGTCTCCGCGGTCTCGGCGCAGCGGTCGTGGATGCCGACCATGATCTGCGTGAGGCGTGCTTCGGTGTGCTCGAACGTCCAGGCGTCACGGCTGGCGTTCTGTTGCATCTCCAGCGCGGAGGTGGCCACACCGCCGGCGTTGGCTGCCTTGCCCGGGCCGAACAACGTGCCGGATTCTTGGAAGACGGCAACGGCGCCGGAGGTCGAAGGCATGTTGGCGCCTTCGGCGACGGCGATGAGGCCGTTCTTGACCAGCTTGGTGGCGGCCTCGGTGTTGAGTTCGTTCTGAGTTGCACACGGCAGCGCGACGGTGGCGTTGACGTCCCAGACGGAACCGCCCTCGACGTAGCTGACGGATGCGCCGCGGCGAACCGCGTATTCCTTCAGGCGTCCGCGCTCAACTTCCTTGATCTGGCGCAGAAGGGCGACGTCGATGCCGGCTTCGTCCACGATGTAACCGGAGGAGTCGGAGCAGGAGACAACGTTGGCGCCGAGCTGCTGTGCCTTCGCGATGGCGAAGGTCGCAACGTTTCCGGAGCCGGAGACAACCACGCGCTGGCCGTCGAAGGTTGCGCCGCGGGTCTTGAGCATCTCGTTCGCGAACAGGACCGTTCCGTAGCCGGTGGCTTCCGGACGAACCAGCGAGCCGCCCCAACCAACACCCTTGCCGGTCAGGACGCCGGACTCGTAGCGGTTGGTGATGCGCTTGTACTGGCCGAACAGGTAGCCGATCTCACGGCCGCCAACGCCGATGTCGCCGGCAGGGACGTCCGTGTACTCGCCGATGTGGCGGTACAGCTCGGTCATGAAGGACTGGCAGAAGCGCATGACTTCGGCGTCGGACTTGCCGCGCGGGTCAAAGTCGGAGCCGCCCTTGCCGCCGCCGATGGGCATGCCGGTCAGGGCATTCTTGAAGATCTGCTCGAAGCCGAGGAACTTCACGATGCCCAGGTACACCGAGGGGTGGAAGCGCAGGCCGCCCTTGTACGGGCCAAGTGCGGAGTTGAACTCGACACGGAAGCCGCGGTTGATCTGGACACGGCCAGCATCGTCCATCCACGGCACGCGGAAGATGATCTGGCGTTCCGGCTCGCACAGGCGCTGCAGGACGGCGGCATCAACGAATTCTGGATGTTTATCCAAAACCGGACCGAGGCTTTCAAAGACCTCGAGCACTGCCTGGTGAAATTCCTTTTCCCCTGGGTTGCGGGCCAAAACCTGCTCCCGGATGGCTTCGAGCCTGGTATCCATGAGTCTCCTACAGAAGGCGGGCGCCGGAATTTGGCGCATAAGTATTCTTGGATCCAATTTTCCAGTCACGTGGCGACTTAAGCCAATTTTTCTTGGAGTTTGAGACAGGGTGCAAGATCATGCATATAAGGCCCGAGCAGGAGGTGTTTTGGCGGGACTTGGCCCTAATTTTCGCTTCCGCCGGCCGCCCCTGATGACCGCGTGCGGTGCCGCTAGCTAGTCCTTGCGGCGTCGGAAGGCGGGCAGGTTCGCCAGGAGATCGGCGGCCTTGTTGGCCGCACGCCCAACGCTGCGGGTAATTTGCGCCTGCACCGAGCTTTCACTATCAAGCGGGACCGTTCCGTCCGGGATGTGCGCCACGGCGGGCAGGTGCGCCACCGCGGGCACGCGGGGCTGTGCCGCCGCAGCTGCGGGCACGCCGACCAGCGGGTTTGCACCGTTTGACTTGGCCGCCTTGGGTGTTGTTGCGGGCTCGACGCCGGCGGCCCGGGCCTGCGCGGAAACGCCGGCTGGGGCTGTAGAGGTGGCGGCCGCAGCGGAGCCGGCTGACGCTGTGGAGCTTGCCGGGGTGCGGCCGGCGCCGACAACCCGACTCACCTCGCGGGGAGCGCGGACAAATCCGGCGCCAAGTCCGTCGAGCCATTCCGACACGAGGACCAGCGGCTCGGTGTTGATGCTGTAGAAACGCTTCTGGCCCTGGGCCCGCATGGTCACGACGCCGGCTTCACGCAGTACGCGCAAATGCTTGGAAACGGTGGGCTGGGAAACGCCCAATTCTTCAACAAGCTGGCCCACTGCCTTGTGCTCGGTGGCAAGCGCCTCAAGGATGTCTCGACGGGTGCCTTCGGCGATGACAGCGAATACTTCTTCTACGACCATCCCACTACCCTAGCGACATATGCCAAATACGGCATCTTCAGGCAATATCGTAAGCGCGAAGTGTTGGGCCCACAGCTCCGCGGGCCCCAAGAAATCGCGCCAGCGATTTATTGGGGAGGAGCTGGGGATCAGTCGAACCAGGGGTCGAGCCCGTAGAGCGGAAACACCGCCTTGCGCGTTGCCATGACGGACCTGTCGACGGCGTCGGCCGGGTTGTAGCCGACCTCCCAGGACCGCCACCAGGTGTCGGCGTCCTCCCCCATGAACAGCGGTGCCTCGCGGCCGTAGTGTTCCCTGACGTGGTCGCGCCAGCTGGGCGGGACGGCGGTGCGCAGCGGCACGGGCTTCCCCGCCGCAATGGCCATCAGGTGCGACCAGACGCGGGGCACCACGTTGACGATGCTGTAGCCGCCGCCGCCTAGGGCGATCCACCGGCCGTCGCAGACCGCGTCGGCGAGCGTGGCGACGCTCAGGGCCGCCTCGCGTTGGGCGTCGACGCTGGTGTTCAGGTGCGTGAGCTCGTCCTCCCGGTGCGAATCGCAACCGTGTTGGCTGACGATCACCTCGGGGCCGAAGGCCTTGACCAGCGGCGGAACGATGGCGTGGAAGGCACGCAACCAGCCGGCGTCGGACGTCCCGGCGGGAAGGGCCACGTTCACGGCGGAGCCTTCGGCGCCGGGCCCGCCGATCTCGTTGGCGAAGCCGGTTCCGGGGAACAGGGTCAGCCCGGATTCGTGCAGGGAAATCGTGAGCACCCGGGGGTCGTCCCAAAAGGCGTTCTGCGTGCCGTCGCCGTGGTGGGCGTCGATGTCGATGTAGGCGATCCGTGAGACTCCGGAGTCGAGCAGGCGCATGACGGCCATGGCGACGTCGTTGTAGATGCAAAATCCGCTGGCCTTTTCGCGGCTGGCGTGGTGCATGCCGCCGCCAAAGTTCACGGCCCGGACCGCCGCCCCGGAAATCAGTGTGTCGGCGGCGATCAGGGAGGCCCCGGCCAGGCGGGCGCCGGCCTCGTGCATGCCGGCAAACGCCGGATCGTCCTCGGTGCCCAGTCCGCGCCCGGGATCGCTGAGCGTGGGGTCGGCCCCCACCCGGCGCACCGCGGCAATGTAGGCGCGGCTGTGGACGGTGGCCAGTGCGTCGTCGTCGGCCACGAAGGATTCGAGCACCCGCACCTGGGGGAGGTCAAAAATGCCCAGCTCGCGGGCCAGCCGGGCCGTCAGTTCAAGCCGCTTTGGCGACATGGGGTGGTTGGGGCCAAAATTGTAGGCGGACATCGCCGGATCGCAGACTATGCTTGTCGGGACGGCCGCTGGCCCAAAGCTGGCAAATGATGACATCCATCACAGGCTACCGAACTCCGGACGGCTTTGCCGTATTCGAAGAAGGCGCCGGACGGTTGTCCGGCTTATCACGGGCAGGAGGGCAACACAGAAGTTGGCCGCTAAAAACATCCAGCCCGCCAAACCCCACAACTGGTTCCTTGCCATAGTGGTCAGTGTCCGTGACTTCGCGGACCGGGTGGCAAACAGCTCCCCCGCCAGGCTCGCGTTGATCGTGTTCGCCCTGGTCATCATGGCCTTCACCCTGGTCCTGTGCCTGCCCGCGGCCTCCCGCAACGGCCAGCCGACCGCCTTCCACGACGCCTTGTTCACGGCCGTGTCCGCCGTCTGCGTGACGGGCCTGACCACGGTCTCCACGGCCCTTCACTGGTCCTTCTTTGGCCAGTTGGTGATCCTGATCGGCATCTTCGTGGGCGGTTTGGGCATCCTGACCCTGGCCTCGCTCATGTCCCTGATGGTCAGCAAGCGCCTGGGCGTCCGCGGAAAGCTGATCGCCCAGGAGGCCATGAATGCCGGCCGCCTCGGCGAGGTCGGTACGCTGCTGCGGATCGTCATCAGCACCTCGGTGGCCGTCGAGGTGGTCCTTGCCCTGGCCATGGCTCCCCGGTTCCTGATCCTTGGCGAATCGCTCCCGCAGGCCGTGTGGCACGCCGTCTTCTACTCCATCTCCGCCTTCAACAACGCCGGATTCACGCCGCATTCCGACGGCGTGGTGCCCTACGAGGCCGACCTGTGGATCCTGGTGCCGCTCATGATCGGCGGGTTCATCGGCAGCCTCGGCTTCCCGGTCATGATGGTGGTGCTCGTGACGGGTTTCCGCTTCAAGAAGTGGACGTTGCACGCCAAGCTCACCGTCCAGGTGTCCCTGATGTTGCTGGGGGCCGGTGCCGTGCTGTGGGGTGCCATGGAGTGGACCAACCCGGCCACCATCGGCAATATGAGCTTTGGCGACAAGATCACGCACTCGATCTTTGCCTCCGTCATGACCCGTTCGCTGGGCTTCAACCTGGTGGACATGAACCACATGCACTCCTCCACCATGCTCCTGACGGATGCCTTGATGTTCGTGGGCGGTGGTTCCGCGTCAACGGCCGGCGGTATCAAGGTCACCACCTTGGCCGTGATGTTCCTGGCGATCGTGGCCGAGGCCCGCGGCGACAACGACGTGAAGGTCTACGGACGCACCATCCCCCAGGGCACCATGCGCGTGGCCATCTCCGTGATCATGATGGGCGCCACGTTCGTCATGATCGCCACGGGCCTGCTGCTGGCGATCTCGGGCCAAAGCCTGGACCGCGTGCTGTTCGAGACGATCTCCGCCTTTGCCACGGTGGGCCTGAGTACGGGGCTGAGCGCCGAGCTGCCGCCGTCGGGCGTATATGTCTTGTGCGCCATGATGTTCTTTGGCCGCGTCGGTTCCATCACGCTTGCCGCCGCCCTGGCGCTGCGGCAACGCCGTCAACTTTTCCACTACCCGGAAGAAAGGCCGATCATTGGCTGACAAAATGAGCTCCAACGCCCGCCCGCCGCACAACGCACCGGTCCTGGTGATCGGCCTGGGCCGCTTTGGTGCGGCCACGGCCCACCAGTTGGTCAAGCAGGGCCGGGAGGTCCTGGCCATCGAGCGGGACCCCGCCCTGGTGCAAAAGTGGTCCGGCGTCCTCACCCACGTCGTGGAGGCCGACGCCACCAACATCGACGCGCTCCGCCAGCTCGGCGCGCAGGACTTCAGCTCCGCCGTCGTCGGCGTGGGCACGTCCATCGAATCCAGCGTGCTCATCACGGTGAACCTGGTGGATTTGGGCATCGACCACCTGTGGGTCAAGGCGATCACGCAGTCGCACGGGAAGATCCTGACCCGGATTGGCGCCAACCACGTCATCTATCCCGAGGCCGACGCCGGCGTCCGCGCCGCGCACCTGGTGGGCGGGCGCATGCTTGACTTCATCGAGTTCGACGACGACTTCGCGATCGTGAAGATGTACCCGCCGAAGGAGACCCAGGGCTTCACGCTGGAGGAGTCCAAGGTCCGCTCCAAGTACGGGGTGACCGTGGTGGGCGTGAAGTCGCCGGGCGAGGACTTCACCTACGCGCAGCCCAGCACCCGGGTCACGAGCCGGGACATGCTGATCGTCTCCGGCTACGTCGACCTGCTGGAACGCTTCGCCGCCCGCCCCTAAGCTCACGTTTTTGGGCTGGTGCGCGTCTACCTGTCATGGAGGTAAAACTGATGCTCAAGCACACTGTTTTTGACTCGCCCCTGGGCCCTTTGACGGCCGTGGCGAACGACGACGGGCTGGCCGCCGTGTACATGGCCGAGCACAAGCGCCGTCCCGACTGGGCCGATCTGGGTGAACGGGTGGCTGTGGAGGACTCACCCGTGCTGGCCGCGACCGTGGCCCAACTGGGCGAGTACTTTGCCGGCACCCGCACGGAGTTTTCGCTGCCGCTGGCGCCGGCCGGGAACCCGTTCCAGCACCGCGTCTGGGCCGCCCTGCGCGAGATCCCGTACGGAGAGCTGCGCAGCTACGGCGACCTGGCCGCAATGCTAGGTGACCGGTCCATGGCCCAGGCCGTGGGCGCCGCGAACGGCCGCAACCCCATCAGCATCATCGTCCCCTGCCACCGTGTGGTGGGTGCCGACGGTTCCCTGGTGGGCTACGCAGGCGGGCTGGACCGCAAACAATTCCTGCTGGAACTGGAAAACCCGCAACGGACCCACACCGAGGCGTTGTTCTAGGTGGCCCTCCCAACGGCGGCCCTCCCGTGACCGTGGCACTGGCACCGTTCGAGGTGCTGGTGGCGGAGCACGGAGCGGTGGTGCTGCGGGTCTGCCGGGCCCTGGTGGGCGTCCAGGAGGCCGACGACGTCTGGCAGGAGACCTTCATGGCCGCCCTGCGCGCGTACCCGGGTTCCGGCGATGTCCGCAACCGCGAGGCCTGGCTCGTGGCGATTGCCCGCAACAAGGCGATTGACCACCACCGCAAGGCCGGCCGGCTGCCCATCCCGGCCGACGACTTCCCCGGGGAATTCGGCGGGGCCGGCGTCTCCGGCGGGGTTGGGACCGGCGCTCGTTCGGCCGTTGACAGCGGCAGTGAACGGGACGGCGTCGAACGTGCCGCGGAGGCCGGGCAGGAGGCGGCGCTCGTGTGGTCCGCGCTGGCCGCGTTGCCGCCCAAGCAGCGCGAGGCTGTGGTCTACCACCATCTCGCCGGGCTGCGGTATGCGGAAGTGGCGGCGCTGCTGGGCAACTCGGAGGCCGCCGCGCGCCGGGCCGCCGCCGACGGGATGAAGGCACTGCGGGCACTTTTGCTGGAACCGACGAGGAGCGGGCAATGAACACAGACGTTGAACTTCAGGGCTTCGAACAGCATGGCTTTGGCCAACAGGATTCTGAATTGCCGGCGGAATTTGCCGCAGTGGCCGCGGACGAGTCCGACGCGCTGGCCCGACTGCACGGCAAACTGGCATCCGCGGCCGCCGCGGACGGGTTGCTCGATGTGGCGTACCGCGTCATGGACTCCCCCGTGGGTCCGCTGCTGTTGGCCGGAACCGATGCCGGCCTGGTGCGGGTGGCGTTTGCCCGGGAGGGCCACGATGCCGTGCTGGAACAGCTCGCCACCGCCATCAGCCCGCGCCTGCTCCGGGCGCCGGCACGGCTGGATTCGGCGGCGCGCGAACTGGATGAATACTTTGCCCGGCGGCGCCACAGCTTTAACTTGGCGCTGGATTTTCGGCTGGCCAAGGGCTTCCGGCGCGAGGTCATGGCGCATCTGCCGGAGATTGGCTACGGGCACACTGCCAGCTATGCCGCCGTGGCCGCGTTGACGTCGAGCCCGCGGGCCGTGCGGGCGGTGGGGACGGCGTGCGCACGCAATCCGCTGCCGCTGGTGGTGCCGTGCCACCGCGTCATCCGGTCGGACGGCAGCCAAGGCGCCTACCTGGGCGGCGCGGACGCAAAGGCGCTCCTGCTGGCCCTCGAATCGGAATAGCCCCACCCCCCCAGACGCCGTATCACTTTTGGTTGCGTTTCAGCCGACGCGGTATCACCTTTGGTTGCGTTTCAGCCGACGCGGTATCACCTTTGGTCGGGTTTCCAGGAACGCGGTATCACTTCCCACATACCAGCTCGGATGCTCGAGGGTCTAGTGATACCGCGTTCCGAAATGACGTTCCAAAGGTGATACCTCGTTCCCAAAAAACGTGCCAAAAGTGATACCGGATCCGGGAAAAGGGCGCCAAAGGTGATACCGCGTTATTTGGCGGCGAGCTCTTCCGTGATTTGGGCGGCGCGGGCTGCGGCCGCCTTCGCGCCGTCGGCAACGATGCCGGGCAGGCCCAGGCGGTCGAAGGTCGCGATGGCCTGTTCCGTGGTGCCGTTGGGGCTCGTCACTCCGCGACGCAGCGTGGCCGCGTCGGCGCCGGGCTCCGCGAGCATCAGGCCCGCCCCGGCCACCGTCTCCCGGGCCAGCACCCGGGCGACATCGGCGTTCAAGCCAAAGTCCTCCGCCGCGGCCGCCATGGCCTCGGCCAGGTAGAACGCATAGGCCGGGCCGGAGCCGCTGATGGCCGACACCGCGTCCTGCTGGTCCTCGGGAATGTCCAGGACCACGCCCGAGCCGTCAAAGATCTCGTGCGCGGCGGCCAGGTGGTGTTCGTCAACGTTTGTCCCCGCGGACAGGGCCACCACGCCGCGGCCAACCTTCAACGGCGTGTTGGGCATGGACCGCACCACGGGCTGTCCGGCGGTCAGGGCGCCCTCCAACTGTTCCAAGGACACGGCCGCCGCGACGCTGATCACCACCGCGTCCGATTGCAGGTGCCCCGCGATTTCCCGGCACAGTTCCGCAATACCCACCGGCTTCACGCCGAGAATAACGACGCCGGCCCCGGCCACGGCCTGCACGTTGGCGTCGGACTCCTCGTTGGAGGCCAAGGCCGTGACACCGTGCCGTTGCGCCAGTTCCTCCGCCCGGTCCGGGCGACGCACCGTCACCGTGACGGACTGCGGGCTGGTCCCCGCGGCCAACAGACCCGTCAAAATTGCCTCGCCCATGGAACCGCAGCCTAGAAACACAATCTTTTTACTCATGCCCCCATCATTCTTGGCTAAGGCAACGGGCGCAACAAACGCCCACCTGCACGCGGGCCAGGGATCGGGAAAACCCAACTGCCAGTCTTTTCCCAGCACCATACGGGTGTTTGCACAGACAAGCCTTTTAGAGTCATAACTACCTCATAAAGGTGCGAGTGATGACGGGCCATACGTTGTTTTCAACGAATGGCCCAAAGCGCCGGAAGCGGCTAGGTGTCCCCCAAGACCTAGCATTGCTTCCGGCGTTTCTCACGTTAAAAGGATTCCAAGAAACGCTGAAAACCGGCGGAAACAGCCCACTTCACGTAATAAATCGTTTAATGGCAAACACACAGCTTTCGCCCCGGTTATTCTCAAACACGGGACCTAATGTTTTAACTACCTCATAAGGGTGCGAGTGATGATCGGACTGGTCCTGTCCTGAAGACCAGTCAAATCGCCGGAGAACTCGCCAGTGTTTCCCCCCATCCACTGGCACAATGTTCTCCGGCGATTTCACTTTAACGACACTTCACCGCGCCGCCCTGTTGGCCGGTCATGTATCCACACCATAAAAGGGCCAACGGCCCGGCCCTACGGAAGCGTTTGCCCCAGGTGCACGCGGGCGAATTCGAGGGTTTCGGCCAACCATTCCTCGCGCTGCCCGGCACCCTTCGCCTTACGGGTGGAGATCTCGGCCACCACGGCCCCGTCGAAGCCGTTGTTCGCCACGTGCCGGAGCACCTCCACGCACTGCTGGGTCCCGTGCCCGGGAATCAGGTGCTGGTCCTTCGTGGACGGCGAGGTGCCATCGGTCAGGTGGATGTGCCGCAGCCGGTCACCGAGCGCAATCACGGCGTCGAGGCTTGACGCGTCGGCCGTGGCCGCGTGCGAGAAGTCCCAGGTGACGTCCCGGTAGTCCTGCGGCACGGGATCCCAATGCGGCAGGTACGCCAGCGCCTCACGCCCGCGGACCCGCCACGGGTACATGTTCTCCACCGCAATCCGGATGCCGAAGGCGTCGGAAATGTCGCGCACGCCGTGGGCGAAGGTTTCCGCGTAGTCGTTTTGCCAGCGGAACGGCGGGTGCACCACCACGACGTCGGCGCCCACGTCCACGGCCATCTGCGCCGAACGCTGGATCTTGGTCCAGGCCTTGCCCCACACCTGCTGGGTGAGCAGCAGCGTGGGGGCGTGGATGGCCAGGATCGGCTGCTCGTACCGTTCGGCCAGCGCGTTCAGCGCCCGGGCATCCTGGCTGTCACCGTTGTGGGTCACCAGCACCTCGACGCCGTCGTACCCGAGGTCCGCGGCGATCGCGAAGCCGTCGTGCACGCTCAACGGGTACACCGAGGCCGTGGACAGGGCCACGGGAATGTGCCGCCCGCGCACCTGGTCCTCGGGCGTCGTCGTACCGGCGTCGGCGGAATCCCCTGCTGAGCGTGTCATGGCGGCCTAGTTCCTCGCGGCGTTCTTCAATTTGCCCACGTGGGCGGGCGGATCCAGCGGGCCGTCAAAGACCAGCTGGTCCAGGCGGCGCAGGATCAGGCCCTCGCGCAGCGCCCACGGGCTGATTTGCATGGACTGGACCTTGAACATCTCCAGCGCCGTCTGGGCCACCAGCGCCCCGGCCAGCATCTGCTTGGCGCGCGCCACGGACACGCCGGGCAGGTGCAGGCGGTCAGCCGAGGACATGGCGGAGAGCCGCTGGGACCAGAGGCCGAGGTCGGAGAGGTGAAGTTCGCGCTTGACGT
This sequence comes from Arthrobacter sp. ERGS1:01, assembly GCF_001281315.1. Classification (NCBI taxonomy): domain Bacteria; kingdom Bacillati; phylum Actinomycetota; class Actinomycetes; order Micrococcales; family Micrococcaceae; genus Arthrobacter; species Arthrobacter sp. ERGS1:01. The sequence continues at coordinate 3,547,872 of NZ_CP012479.1, forward strand.
ACGGCCCCATGGACGACGGCGCCGCCCCCGTGATGCGCGCCAGCGCCCGGAATGACTTGGAGGAGCCCGTGACGATGTTGGGCACGCCCAGCTTGGCGAGCTCGGCCACCGGCTCCTTCAGCGTCGCCTTGATGTGCTTGCGCACCTCCTTGACGCTCTTGGCCGTGGGCGGGTCCTCCGTGAGCCAGTCGCGGGTGAGCCGGCCGGCGCCCAACGGCACCGAGTGGGCCAGATCGGGCAGCTCGTTGCCGCCCTGCGCCATTTCGAAGGAACCACCGCCAATGTCGAGGTTCAAGATGGTGCCCGCACCCCAACCATGCCAGCGGCGGACGGCAAAGAATGTCATGGCCGATTCCTCGGCACCCGTCAGCTCGGTCAGCCGGACGGTGGTCTCATGCTGCACCCGGTCCAGCACGGCGGCGCCGTTGGTGGATTCGCGGATCGCGGAGGTACAAAACGCCAGCAGGTCCTTGGCCCGGTGCTTGGCCGCGAACTCCCACGCCTCGAGGATGAATTCGATGAGTTCGGTTTGGCCCTCGTCGGTGATGTTGCCGTCGCCGTCCAGGTACTGCACCAGGCTCAGCGGCCGTTTGTGCGATGCGTAGGGCACCGGTTTCGCGCCGGGCCGGGCATCCACCAGCAGCAGGTGGACCGTGTTGGAGCCGATGTCGAGCACGCCTAATCTCATGTGCCCATTATTGCGCGTCGCCGGCCTCCGAACACCAAAGCCGCCCCGTGCCGGGCAACAATTACGTTGCCTCGCCACGGGGCGGCCTGGTTTACCGCGCGGGTGCTGCTACTTGTGCAGTCCCGCACGTCGACGGTTGCCCAGGACGACGCCGGCGCCCAGCAGCACCAGGAGCAGCGAGCCGCCCCACAGTCCCGCAGTCGAGGCGCCCGTGCTGGCCAGTCCGTCCTGCGCCGGTGCCGCCACCACGGTGAACGTGGCCTGGACGGCGCGCTTGGAGGTTTCGCCGCGAAGCGTCACGGTGTGCTCGCCCGGGGCGAATCCGGCCGGGACGGTCCAGGTGAAGGAAACGTTGCCCTGCGCGTCGGCTACAGCAGTTCCCAGGCTGACGGCCTGGCTGTGGACGGTGCCGGTCACGGACTCGCCGGGCGCGAATCCGGTGCCCGTGAACGTGACCGTCTGGCCCTGGACGACGGCGTTGCCCGAGGCCGGGTGCACCGAAACCGTGCCGTGCGGCGCCGCGGCGGTGGCCGGGGCCGTGGTTGCCGGAGCAGTCGTAGCCGGGGTGGTGGCCGCCGTCGTGGGCTCTGCCGAGTTCGACGACGTCGGCTCGACTGTCGGGTCCACCGTGGGTTCGGCCGTGGGCATCGCCGAGTTCGACGACGTCGGATCAACGGTGGGCTCAATGGTCGAGTCGACCGTGGGCTCAATGGTCGGGTCGACGGTCGGGTCGACGGTCGGCGCAACCGTGGGGTCCGTCGTCGCCGTGGCCGTCGCGGAAGCCGTGGCCGTCGCGGAAGCGGTAGCCGTGGCGGTCGGCGTCGTCGTTGGTCCCTGCGGCACGGTGCCGTCGACCGTGAGTTCGGCCAACGTGGTCCACGGCTTGTTCGCCTGCTCGGAGAGGGCCTTCAGGGTCAGGTAGCGACCCGTGGCGGGGGTCGCCAGGACCACGTTTTGCATCGTGTTGACGTTCGGGAACGAGCCCTCGGCCACCTTGGCGCCCAGGGATGCCGGGCTGGAGCTGAGGTAGATCTCGTAGCCCTTGATCCGGCCGTTGACGGCACCGGAGCTGCTGCCTTGGCGGGGCAGCGCGTTCACTGCGCACACGTTCAGTTCCGCGCCCAGGTCCACCGTGATGGTGTGCGGCAGGGGCACGTCCGCGGGCGTCCAGGCGGTACCCCAGAACGAGTTCGGGTCCCCGTCGATCGCGTTGCTGCCCGGGGTGATCTCGCCCTGGCCGTTGTTGAAGCTGTCCACCACGGCGGACACGGGGCGAACCGGTGCCAGCGAGCAGCTGAGCAGGCCCGTGGCGTCGGCACTGGTGCTGGTCAGCGACGCGCCGCTGGCCGTGTACGCCGTCGTCGCGGACACCGTGAAGTTCCCGTAGGCGGCATCCCTTCCCGGCGTCACGGTAAACGTGACGTCCTTCGATACACCCGCGGCAAGGGTTCCCACCGTGGCGGACGCCGGGGCCAGCACCCAACCGGCCGGGACCTTGGCGGTGACCACGGTGCCGGTCATGGCGTTTTCGGTGCGGTTGTCCACCGTGACCGTGACGGTCGCCGGAGCTCCGGCCACGACGCGGGCGGGGGCCTTGACGGAGGTTGACACCTCACCGGACAGGGCGAAGACGGCCGCGGTGCGAACATCGCCGGCCTGCTGGGTCAGGGCACCGGAGGCGTTGACGCTCAGCGGCAGCTGGGTGATCGCGTTGCGGATCCGCAAACCGGTGGAGTCCTTGAGGATCTCCCACTTCTGCAGGTTCCTGGCGTTGCCGTTCGCTGTTGCGCAGGCCGCCAGCGACGGCGCAAGGTCCTGCTGCATGGGTGCCTGCAGCCACAGCACGCCGCCGGACATGCCCAGGCACTGCCCCGTGGACGCCTTGAGCTGGTAGTAGTGGTCGTCCGTGGCCGTCAGCTGCCACGTGGTGGCGGGATCGGTAGACACGGAGACTGCGGCACCGTTGGGGTTCACCGCTTTGCCGGCCGTCTTGAGCGAGTAGCCGCCGTCGCCCACCGGGGTGCGGTTGTAGCTGTCGTAACCGGGCGCGCGGCCCAGCTTGGTGGTCAAGGCGGTAAATCCGGCGTAGTCGGCCGTCGGCTTGGGTCCACCCCAGGTGGCCTGCGCCAGGAACCGTTCGGTGCCAAAGAGCTGCTCCTCCACCTGGGATTCCGTGGCGGCGGGGGTGTTGTCGGGCCAGGCGGAGAGTTTCGCGCCAAGGACCTTGCCCTTGCCGGGCGTCTCCGTGACGGTGCTGCCGCCGTCGAACTTGCTGGGGGTCCAGCCGGAGGTCCACAGGCTCTGCAACTGCACCGTGTAGTTGCCGGGGCGGTTGAAGTACAGCGACTGCGAGGAGTTTTCCACGTCATGGCCGGCGTCGAGCAGGGCCTGGGGCGTGGGCCGGAGTTGAGCCAGTGTTCCACCACGATGTCCTTGTCCAGGGCGAGCTTGCTGGAGGAGGGGACGCCGTCGTTCCAGATGCGCAGGGTCTTGCCCTTGGACTTCACGTAGGCGTTGACCTTGTTCATGAACCAGACAAAGACGTCGCCCGGGCCGGAATTGGCCGGGAAGATCTCCGGATGGGCGGTCACGAAGGCCTGGAACTGGGGGTAGTTGGCGTAGCTGTCGCCCATCATGTACTCGTCCCCGCCCATGTGCCAGTAGGGCTGTCCGGGGAAGGCGGCGGCGTATTCGTCGGCGAGCTTGGTGACCATGGTGAAGGCCTCGGGCGCGGTGATGTCCAGCTGTTCCTCCTTCTTCACCCCGTCCTTGTTGACGAGTTGCAGCTCAGGGTAGTCGTACAGCCACGGCCGCATGTGCCCGGGTGAGTTCACTTCCAGGACCAGTTGGATGTGGTATTTCTTGGCCCACGCGGTGATCTGCGCGGCCTCGGCCTTCGTGTAGTAGGCCCAAAAATTGGCCTTCGGGTAGGCGTCGGACTTCAGCTTCGTTTCCAGCCAGAGCTGGTTGAGCTTGTTGTACGCCATGTCCTTCATGGTCCGTTCCAGCGACTCCAGCGAAATGGTGACCTGGCAAGCACACAGGCCCACGCCGCGCTCCTGGTAGCGGGGCACGTCGGTCGAGGTGCCGGCGTTGACCACATTGCCCTGCGTCAGCAGCTGCACAATGGTCTGGGCGCCGTAGAAGGCGCCGGCGTCGGTGGCACCGGTGACCTTCAGCGTGGTCCCGGACTTCAGCTCATAGCCTTCCTTGCCCAGCTCTGCGCTGCGGGAGGGGTCCACGGCGATCTCGATGTCGCCGACGACGGCGGCCGAGGTTCCGGTAGCCACGGTGCGGCCCAGCACGGAGCCAAGTTGCGTGGCAAGGTCCCCCGTGAGCGTGGCGTCGGCGCCAACCACCCTGGCACCGGCACCGAGCGTGAAGGCGCCGGTGGCCGGGGTCCAGTTGGAGAGGCCGGGAATGGTTTGCGGCGCCCCGGCGGGCGTCAGCGGGACGGTGCCCGACGGCGCGGCAACCGCCACGACGGCGGGCGCAAGGACCGCGGGGGCCGGGGCCGCGGAGGCTCCCGGAAGGGCGGCTGCGGTGGAGGCTAGGGCCATGGCCGCGGCGGTCAACGCCGCAACCACCGCCTTGTGCCCGAATCGATGGCGATTGTTCATATCTCCCCATGAGGCTCGAACGATGCGAATGGTGGTGAAAACCGCCCAAGGGTGCCACCAGGAAGAGTGACGTGAACCACACCATGGGCGTGCTGGGTTCATCCTATGTTCGGGAAGGTCCGAAGGAGCCAATGTTACGGATAGCAAATGACATAAGGGCACAAGAACAAACACCCCGCGGAATGCAAAAGGGCCCCGCAACCATAGCGGTTGCGGGGCCTTCTCACGCCTGTTTCCAAACGGCGCTACTTCTTTGCGGCGACCTTCTTCTTGGCGGGGGGCTTCTTGGCCGGCGCCTTGGCCGTGCGCTTGACCGGTCCGCGTTCGCGCTTGTCGGCCAGCAGGCCAATCGCGATCTCACGGGTCAATTCCTCGACATCGGTGCCGCGGGGCACCGTGATGTTGGTGACGCCGTCGGTGATGTACGGGCCGAAGCGGCCCTCCTTCACCACGATCTTCTTGCCGGAGACGGGGTCGTCGCCAAATTCGGCCAGCGGCGGCACGGCGGTGCGGGCGCCACGCTGCTTGGGCTGGGAGTAGATCTCCAGGGCGGCCTCGAGGGTGATCGTGAAGATCTCCTCCTCGCTGCCGATGGAGCGCGAATCGGAGCCCTTCTTCAGGTACGGACCAAACCGGCCGTTTTGCACGGTGATCTCGGTGCCCTCGGCATCGGTGCCCAACACGCGCGGCAGGCTCATGATGGCCAGGGCCTCATCCAACGTGACGGAGTCGACGGTCATGGTCTTGAACAGCGAGCCGGTGCGCGGTTTGGCCTTGACGGGCTTCTTCGGCGGCTTCGGCTTGCCATTCTTGTAGTACTCGACCGGCTGGTTGGCGATTTCCTCTTCGGTCATCTCCGGGATCACCTCGGTCACGTACGCGCCGTAGCGGCCGTTCTTGGCCACCACGGTGTGCCCGCTGGCGGGATCGACGCCGAGCACGCGCTCCTCCGGCGCCGCGGTCTCCATGAGTTCCTGGGCCTTGGCGGGCGTGAGCTCGTCGGGGGCCAGGTCCTCGGGGACGTTGGCACGGGCGGCCTCGATGATTTCACCGGTCTTGGGGTCGAGGGTGGGAACGGTGCTTTCCAGGTACGGGCCAAACTTGCCCACGCGCAGCACCAGGGTGTCGGTGATGGGCATGGAGTTGATGTCGCGGGCGTCGATTTCGCCAAGGTTGTTGACGATGCTCAACAGGCCGGCATCCTCGTCGTCACCAAAGTAGAAGCGCTTGAGCCAGTCGGAGCCCTGCTCCTGGCCGTTGGCGATCCTGTCCAGCCCGGTTTCCATGCCGGCCGTGAACTTGTAGTCCACGTAGTCGGTGAAGTGCTGCTCCAGCAGGCGGATCACGGAGAACGCAACCCAGCTGGGCACCAGGGCCGAACCCTGCTTGCGCACGTAGCCGCGGTCCATGATGGTGGACAGCGTGGACGCGTAGGTGGACGGGCGGCCAATGTCGCGCTCTTCCATTTCCTTCGTCAGCGACGCTTCCGTGAAGCGCGGCGGCGGAGACGTCTCGTGGCCGCTGGCCGTGACATCGGCCGCCGTCAGGACGTCGGCTTCCTTGACGTTGGGCAGGCGGCGGTCCGAATCGTCGGAATCGTTGCGGGATTCGTCGCGGCCTTCCTCGTAGGCGGCCAGGAAGCCGCGGAAGGTGATGACGGTACCGGAGGCCGAGAACTCGGCATCCTGGCCGTCGGCGGCGACGGCACCCAACTTGATGGTCGCCGTCGAGCCCTTGGCGTCGGCCATCTGGGAGGCGACGGTGCGCTTCCAGATCAGCTCGTAGAGCTTGAATTCGTCGCCGCGGAGGGCGCTGGCCACCTGGGCCGGGGTGCGGAAGGAGTCACCGGCGGGGCGGATGGCCTCGTGGGCCTCCTGCGCGTTGGAGCTCTTGTTCGCGTAGACGCGCTTGGCGGCGGGGATGAACTCGGGGCCGTACAGCTCGGAGGCCTGCCGGCGGGCCGCGTTGACGGCCTCGTCGCTCAGCGAGGAGGAGTCGGTACGCATATAGGTGATGTAACCGTTTTCGTACAGCCGCTGGGCGGTCGACATGGTCGACTTCGAGGAGAAGCGCAGCTTGCGGCCGGCTTCCTGCTGGAGGGTCGACGTCGTAAACGGCGGGGCGGGCCGGCGCGTGTACGGCTTGTGCTCCACGGAGCGGACGGTGAAGTCCGCCTGCTGCAGGCTCTCGGCGAGGGCCTTGGCAGCAACCTCGTCCAGGTGGGCCACGTTCTTGCCTGTCAGTTCACCCTTGTCGTTGAAGTCGCGGCCCGAGGCGACGCGGCGGCCGTCCAGGGCGGCCAGCTTGGCGCTGAAGGATTCGCCCGCGGCGGCGTCGGGGGTGAAGGTGCCGGCCAGGTCCCAGTAGCTGGCCGAACGGAACGCCATGCGCTCCCGTTCGCGCTCCACCACCATGCGGGTCACCACTGACTGCACGCGGCCGGCGGAGAGTCCGCGGGAGACCTTGCGCCACAGCACGGGGGAAATCTCGTAGCCGTACAGGCGGTCCAGCACACGGCGGGTTTCCTGCGCGTCCACGAGGTCGGTGTCCAGCTCACGCAGGTTGCCCAGGGCGCGCTGCAGGGACTCCTTGGTGATTTCGGCAAACGTCATGCGGTGCACGGGCACCTTTGGCTTGAGCACCTCGAGCAGGTGCCACGCGATGGCTTCGCCCTCGCGATCCCCATCGGTTGCGAGGTAGAGTTCGTCGGCGTCCTTGAGCTGCGCCTTGAGCTCGGCCACCTTCTTCTTCTTGTCCGGGGAGACCACGTAGTACGGCTTGAAGTCGTTTTCCAGGTCGACGGCGAACTTGCCGATCGGGGACTTCTTCAACTCCGCGGGCAGGTCGGAAGGCTGCGGCAGGTCACGGATGTGGCCGATGGAGGCCTCGACGACGAATCCCTCGCCAAGATACTTGGCGATGGTCTTGCTCTTCGCGGGGGACTCTACGATGACGAGCTTTTTGCCGGTTTTCGGCTTGCTGGCTGCCTTGGTGGGCACGGTACTCCTACAGGGAATGAAAGATGGGCGAACGGCGCCCCATGAGCCTAGTTCACCATATTTCTACCGTGAACGCGTATTGCTTGTGAAACGCAACCACCTTTTCGGACCGTGTGGAGGAGGCTTTGTGACGCGGTTCATTCCTTTTTTCATCCCCGCACGGATAGGGCCGCAATGGCCCGCGACTTCGCCTACTCCCCCGCGGGCGGCACCTCGGGCACCAGGATCATCGTCACGTAGCTGTGCCGGGCCCCGGCGACGGCGGGGCCGACTTCCGCGGACTCGCTCAGCGCCCGGTAACGGTCGGAGAGTGCACGGTACTCGGCGGCAAACTCCTCCGACTGCTCCTTGGTGAGCAGGAACTTGCTGGAGGCGATCTCGAAGGTGGGCTTGTCGGCCTCGCCGAATTCCTGGGAGTACTTCAAAGCCCGCACCACCCGGTCGCGGGCGGTGCCCAGGGTGACGTCGATGAAGGATGAGTTCAACAGGTCCGAGGCACCGGCCAGGCTGCCCACTGTCAGCGTGTCCCCCGCGGCCTTCCAATACCGTTCCCGGCCGTCGCCGATTGACTCGGCGCGCACCACATAGCCCCATTTCTGCAGGGCGCGCAGGTGGTAGCTCATGGCGCTGGGGGTCAGACCAAACCGGCCGGCGAGCTCGGTGGCGGTGTGGGCGCGCTTGGAGCTGAACAGTTCGTCGATCACCTCGAGGCGCACCTTGTGCGCCAGCGCCCGGATGGCCAGGGGGTCGGTGATCTTCACGACGACGCGGTCGTCGGAGGACCCGTCCCGGCCGTCCTGCCCGCCGGCAGCCTCCGCACCCCGGTTTTGTTTGCTCATGGCACCAGCATAGCCACCATCTGAAACGAATGCTTTACATTGCAATTATGAAGGACTACCTTCATAACTATGAAACAGACACTTCAGAACTTGGCGGTCGCTCCTCCCGTGCCGCTACTGCGCAACCGGGACTTCGTGCTGGCCGGTACGGCCCGGTTCGTGGCGGCGGTCGGGTACGGCGCCGTCGTCGTGTCCGTGATGCTGCACCTGCAGTCCACGCTCAACGGGAGGGCCGGGGTGTGGGCCGTCACGGCGTATTTGTTGCTGTCCACCCTGCCCACGGTGTTGCTGGCGCCGTGGGCCGGACGGCTCGTGGACACCCGCGACTCCCGGACGCTGGCCATTGCCTCGTCCCTGCTTGCCGCCGCGGCGGTCGCGGCCATGGCTGCCTGCGTTGGATTGCTGGCCGACTATGTGCCGGCCCTGTTTGTCCTCACCCTGGTGTTGGAAACGGCCATCGCCATCTCCACGCCCACGTGGTCGGCCCTGCTGCCGCGGATTGTCGGGGAGGAAAATACGCCGCGGGCCCTGGGCTCCATGCAGGCCACGCTCATGCTGGCGCAACTTGCGGGCCCGGCAATTGGCGGCATCCTGCTCGGGGCCGGCGGCCTGGCCGCCAGCTTTTGGGCCGCCGCAGCCTGCTACGGCTTGCTGGCGCTGGGTGCCCGCATGATCCGCACCCGCCGGGCGCCGTCGCCGGAGCACGACGCCGGCGCCCCCCGACTGCTCGACGGCCTGCGCCTGCTCAACCGGGACAAGCTGATGTGGGCACTTTTAGGGGGAACCATGTTCGTGGTGCTGGCCGCCGAGGCGATCAACGTCCTGGAGGTCTTTCTGGCACGGGTCGCCCTGGGCGCCTCGCCCGCCGAATACGGCTTCCTGGCCGCGGCGATGGGTGCCGGCATGGTGGGCGGCTCGCTCGCCGCCGGGCGCATCACCACGGAGAAGGTGCGCGTGGGCGTCTTTGTGCTGAGCATTGCCGGCACGGGCGCCGGGCTTCTCCTGATGGGGACGGCGCCGCAGCTGGCACTGCTCTACGTCTACGCCGCTGCCGTGGGTGCCTGGGTCGGGGCGTTGAACGCCACCTTTGGCGCGTTGTTGCTCCTGCGCACGCCCGAGCAGCAGCGCGGCCAGGTGTCCGCCATGGCCAACGGGCTCACCCGCGCCGTGTCCATCGGGGCGCTCGGTGCCGGCGGCATCCTGGGCAGCGTGTTTGATCCCCGGCTGGGCTTCGCCGTGTGTGGCGCGGCGACCCTGGCAGTGGCCGTCGGGACGGCCGTCGTCATTGCCCGGGCCTACCGCACCGGCGCGTAGCGACGCCCGGCGAAAGACCCGCGCCGGGCCGACGTTTTCCGTCCGGCTATCAGTCCTCGGCGGGCAGCAGGAAGCCGTCCCGGACCAGGTTGCACACCTCGCCGTACAGGGCGTCGGCGAATTCCTTGTCCTCGCGCTCCAGCAGTGTCGCAAGCGCCGGGATCAGTTGGCCCACCGTAAGGTCGCCGTCGCTCGCGGAAACAAAGCCGGCCAGTTCGGTGCTGAGCAGGTTGGTGCGGCGCAGCCCGGCGCCCTGGCGCAGCAGGATCACCCCGGGATGTTCGGCGCCGGGCTTTTGGTGGCGCTCCTCCGTGACGTCCTCGGCCACCACGAGCCGCTCCCCCAGGATGGATTCGCGGGCATCGAGCCAGGCTTCCCGCTCCAGGGTGGCCGCCAGGTGCGGGCCCACGGGCTGTTCAATCGGGTAGAGGATTTCCTCGAAGCGGGTGTCCGTCGTGAAGTTCCACGCCGGCGCCCCCTCGGCGGTCACGGATTCCGGGCGGCGCAGCAGGATGTAGCCAAAGCCGATTCCGGCCACGTAGCGGGAGGCGAAATCGCGCAGGTAGTCCGCGTAGGCGTTCGCATAGGCGTCCGAATCCCTGCCCTGGGAGGCGTCCTGCAACCAGGTTTCGGCGTAGCCGCCCGGGCTGACCTGCTCGCGCTGGATGAACCAGGCCTGGGTGTCCTCGGGCACCCACTTCCGGGGGCGGTCCCACCAGTCGCGGATGGCGCCGTCGTCACCGCGCACCACCTCCCAGTTGCCGAGCATCTGGGCCATGCCGCCCGGGGCAAGGATGGCCGGCAGGCCGCGGACAAGGCTTTCAACAATGACATCCCCGGCCAGCCCGCCATCGCGGTAGGTGAACTGCTCGCCGGACCCCTCGCCCTCGTGGCGGGGCGTGATGACGAACGGCGGGTTGGAGACCACCAGGTCGAACCGCTCCCCCGCCACGGGCTCCAACAGGCTACCCAGGCGCAGGGAGATGCGGGCGTCCTCGTTGTGGGGATCAAAATCGGTGGCCACCAGGCCCAGCGCAGCGGAGTTGAGCATGAGGTTGAAGCGGGTGAACGCCAGGGCCCGGATGGAAATATCGGTGGCCACCACGGTGCTGGCATGGTGGAGCAGGTGGAAGAGCTGGATTCCGCACCCCGTGCCAAGGTCAAGCGCCCGGCCCACCACGCTGCGAATGGTGCCCTGCGCCAGCGTCAGCGAGGCCTGGCCAATCCCCAACACATGGTCCTTGCGGAGCACGCCGGGACGCTGGTGCGCACCGAGGTCGCTGGCCACCCACAGATCGGTGTCGTTCTCACCGGGAGTGGCGGCGGGCCAGCCGTAGGGGCGCAGGTCCACGGCGGCACGCAAAAGCGCTGAGTCGTGGGCGGATTCAATCAGGCCCAGGGCTGCGAGCGCGTCGAGGCCAATCCCGGGCAGTGCCGCGGCCAGGGCTTCCGGGGTGACGGTTTCGGCCAGCAGCCACAGGCGCACGACGACGGCCAGCGGCTTGGTGTTCTCCCGCAACGCCAATGACGCCGGCACCGTCTGGTCCCGGCCCAGCGCCTGGTGGGCGTCGTCGCCCAGGAGCTCCGCGACGCCGTCGACCGTGTAGTTCAGTGCTGTGAGGTCGGCGGCGAGCGCCTTGAGCAGTTCGGGGTTGTCACTGCGCGGGGCGTCCGGGACGGCGGCAAAATCAGTCATTGCACCAGCCTACCGAGTGGAGGCCGGGGTAGACTGGCGGCATGGAACAGATCCAGCGATTTACCTGCCCTCGGCCGCATCCGGCCGCATGGGCTGCTTCGCTGACGCGCTAGGTCCATCCGGTTCCGCGGCTGAGGGGTTGATTCCCATCCACGCCGCGAACCCCAAGGACTTCCCATGCACACCCAACTTTCACGCACCGAACTCAACCTCACCGAGCTCAACCAGGCCCTGGCCATCCCGGACCTGAGCGATCCCGGCTCCGGCCACGCCATGGCCGCCCTGCTGCGGGACGTCACCGACGCCCTGGCCGGCACCTGGGGCGTCCCGGTCGAGACGCACCGGCTCAGCCCGCTGGTGGCCACCCGGGACAATTACGACCGGCTCGGTTACAGCCCGGACGACGTCACCCGGGATTCACGCTACTCCCGGCATGTGAGCCCCACCGTGATGCTGCGCAGCCACACCTCGGCCGGCGTGCCGGCACTGCTGGATTCCCTGCGCGGGGTCCAGGACCGCTACGACACCCTCCACGTGCTGCCCGGTCTTGTGTACCGGCGCGACGCCGTGGACCGCACTCATGTGGGGACCCCGCACCAGGTGGATTTGTGGCGGTTGCAGTCGCGCGGACTGCTGGGCGTTGCCGAGCTGCACGCCATGTTGGGTGCCGTGGTTGACGCCGTGCTGCCCGGTGCGCGGTGGCGTGCCACGGCCAGCGCACATTCCTATACGACGGCGGGGGTCCAGCTGGACGTGTGGGTTGGCGGCGCGTGGCTGGAGTTGGCGGAGGCCGGGCTGGTGGCGGCGTCGGTGTTGCGGGCCGCCGGGCTGGATCCCCGCAGGTGGGGCGGGCTGGCCTTGGGCATGGGGCTGGACCGTGCAGTGATGCTGCGCAAGGGCATCGACGACATCCGGCTGCTGCGCTCCGCCGATCCCCGCGTCGCCGCGCAGATGGGCGACCTGGCGCCCTACCGGCCGGTGTCGGCCATGCCGCCCATGCGTCGGGACCTGTCCCTGGTTTGCAAGGACGACGTCGACGCCGAGGTTTTGGGTGACGCCGCCCGCACGGCGCTGGGAAAGGACGCCGAGGTGTTGGCCGGGCTTGAGGTGCTGGCCGCGACCCCCGCCGCGCATTTGCCGGCCGCCGCCGCGGGCCGGTTGGGCATCCGGTCGGGCCAGGCCAACGTCCTGGTGCGCCTGACCCTGCAGTCGCTGGAGCGGACCCTCACCACCGCGGAGTCGAACGCCATGCGCAACCGGGTCTACCTGGCGCTCCATGAGGGCCCGGAACTGGAGCTGATCGCCGTGTAGTGCGCCGACGACGGCCTGCGGGGGCTGGTGTGGTGATTCGCCCCCGGCCGGCCGGCGTCGGATCACCACATCAACCCCCGCACGGTTTGCGTTGACGCGCCTACCCTGCAGCCGGCGGCGTTTCAGCCAGATAATCGGCGCTGTCCATGACCCTACACAGGGGTTGCAGCAGTTCGAGCAGCGCCAGGGTCTGTTGCTGGGCCTCGTCACTGACCGCCGCGCAGGCGTCGGCAATCACGGTGACGTACCGGCCGGCGTCGACCGCGCCCAGCGCCGTCGCGAGGATGCAGCAGTCGGTGGCAACGCCGGTGATCACCATTTCCCCGCCCGCCGGGATCAGTGCCGCAAGTTCGGGCCCCCATTTGGAGAACGTGGTCTTGGAAACGATGCTGCTTCCGGGCGGCACGTCCACCGTGATGTCCCAGGCGGGCGCGTCCGGCGGCAGCAGCATCTCATCCCAGCGCTCGTAATAGGCCTGCCAGGCGCCCTGGACGTCCTGCGGATCGGCGACGAACCGCGTGTAGACGGCCGGCCCGGCCAGGTGGTCCGCCAAGCCCTTGATGACCGGGACGATCTCGTCGTACCGCGGCACGGCCCACTGGCTGGCCAGGTCGCGAAAGCCGCTTTGCATGTCGATGACCACCAGGGTGGCGTTGTGCGGGGTGTTCATCAGGACTCCATGGCGGGTTCGGCGGCGGGTTCTTCGTGTGCGTCATGCCCGGCGCGGCCCTCGCGGCTCAGCCGGGACAAGGGGCGCAGCTTGTACGTGGCCAGGTAGACCAGCAGGGCGATCGCGGCGGCCACGAACATGCTCAGGTCACCGGCCTTCGGGAAGGCTGCCGCGAAGGGCCCCGTATAGAGGGAGGACACCCAGAACGGCATGGATCCGACCACGCCGGCGGCCCAGGCGATGAAGCCCCACTCGAACTTGCGGGTCTTGTCGAAGAGTTGCGCCATGCCCTGCTTGCTCTGCCGGACACCGAGGTAGTAGTCACAGATCAGGACGGTGGCAAAGGGTGCGATGAAGTACGCCGTCAGGTTCAGGAAGACCGAGAAGCCTTCATAGATGCCATTCTGCCCCCACAGCGCCACCAGGTAGGAGGCCACGCAAATCAGTACGACGCCGGTGCTTCGCTTGATCGGCACGCCCATGGTCTGGATGGAGATGGCGCCGCCGTAGACGTTGAGGAAGTTTTGCGAGAAGGAGGAGATGGCGACGGTCAACAGGCCCGGGACGGCCCACGGGCCCATGAGCTGGTTCAGCGCCGTGATGGGGTCCGAGCTGGTGGCCGTGCCGGCCAGGATGACGCCCACGATCCCCATCCAGGCAACCGTGACGAAGTTGCCCAGTATGGTGAAGATGCCGGCGTTGCGGCGGGTGACGGGGGTGTCCGGCAGGTAGCGGGAGTAGTCGGAGGCGAAGGGCAGCCAGGCCACCAGGAACGCCAGGAAGTAGCCGAAGAAGGTGATCCAGCTGCCCGCCCCGAGGAATCCCTCGGCGTGCGGGTTGGCGGCCAGGCTCACGCCGCCGCGGGACACCGTGACGATGGTGATCATGATGAAGGCCAGGAACAGCACGATCGCCAGGATCCGTTGCAGGAAGTGGATCAGGTTGTAGCCGATCACGGCCACCGCCAGTTGCAGCAGCATCAAGACCAGGGCCGTAAGCCAGAACGGCAGGCTGGTCATTTCCGCGATGGCCTTGCCGCCGAGGATGACCGTCACGGCGGCCCAGCCGACGCCGGCAAAGACGTTGACGTAGGCCACGGGGAACAGGTTTCCGATGAAGCCCAGGGGGCCGCGGGCCTGCATTTGCTGGGGCACGCCCAGCCGGACGCCCATGCGGGACATGATGCCCATGGTGGCCGAGCCGATGAACGCGCCGGCGACGATGGCCGTGACGGCCCCCGCCATGGACAGGCCGAAGTAGGTGGCACTGAAGCCCAGCACGATGATGGGGAAGTTCATGCCGGCGGCAAACCAGATGAAGAACTGGGAGCTGGCCTTGCCGTGGCGTTCCACCTCGGGGATGTGCTCCACCCCGTACGGTTCAACTTTGGTCAGGCTGTCCCGGTACCCGCGGTCGTCGGCAGTACTCGATTCGTCTATACGCGCCATTGCGTTTGTCCTATCGCGAAGAATTTCGGCAGCAGGGTGCTGCCCAGCGTCACGTCCACCAGCAGGGGGCGCGTTCAGCCATGAAATTGGGGGTTTGTCATAGAGGGGCTGCCGGAGGCGGTGGAGCGTGCCTGGCGCCGGCGGGCCCTTGCTTGCGGTAGAGCGTTACTTGCGGTCGATGGCCGAATCCATCATGACTTCCCTGGCCGAGATGACCACGTGGTCCCGCATCGCCAGTTCGGCCCCCACGCCGTCCTTTTGCGTGATGAGTTCCAGGACCCGCCGGTGTTCGGCCGTGGAGACGGCCAGCCGGCCGGGATGCTGGACGGACTTGAGCACCAGCCGGTGGTAGGCCATCTGGTTCATCAGGGTCCGGTAGTGTTCGGCCAGCTTGCGGTTGTCGGCGCCGGCGACGATGGTCTCGTGGAAATCGTGCACCAGCTCGGCGTAGGCAACGGAGTCGTTGTGCCGCACGGCTTGTTCGGAGGCCTCCACATTGGTGCGCAGGGCCGCCAGTTCGGGAATGCTGCCGCGGCGGGCCATGAGGCGGGCCGCCATGCCTTCGAGGGTTTCCTTGACCTCGAACATTTCAATGATTTCGCGCCGGGAAATCTCCCGGACGAACGTGCCGACCTTGGGCCGGATCTCCACGAGCCCCTCAATTTGCAGTTGCTTGAGTGCTTCGCGGACGGGTGTGCGGCTGACCTCGAAGTGGTCGGCCAGCTTGACTTCGGAGAGTGCCGTGCCGGGCGTGTATTCGCCGCCCAGGACCAGTTCGCGGATGCGGTCCAGCAGGGCGACGTCGTTGAAGCCGCCCAGCGGGGTGGGAGTTGTTGTGGTGTGCATCACGATACCCTCTTGCATGGTAGGAACTCTATTTATTCGAATGGTGGGAAGTCAATAGATTTCCCCAAACTTGCCCTTTTTGACACATATTCGCCAAGCTACAAGGCAATGTCACGGGACGGCGTGCGTGAAGACCCTTGAAATCAAGCGCTAAAGGCCTCACTGTGTACCATACAAGATCACGGTGGTATGGCATCCATCTCGGCCAGCGTGAGGTCGCCGGCGGCCCAGTGGGCTCGTGGGATCTCCCGCACGATCACCTTGATGTGTTCGGGTTTGGCGTTGACGGTGCGCTCCACGGCGGCGTGGAGCTCGTGGATCAGGGCGCGAATCTGCTCCGGCGTCCGCCCGGCGGATACGGAGACTTCAACCAGCGGCATGATCAGCTTCTCATGATGAAGGGATCGGCCACGGGCTCTTCATTGGTGTTGATCCACACACTCTTGAGCCGCGTGTACTCACGGATGGTTTCGGTGCCATGCTCAACGCCCACGCCGCTGTTCTTGAACCCCTGGCGCGGGGACATCGGCGACATCGCCCGGTAGGTGTTGACCCAGATGGTGCCGGCGTCGAGGCGGCCGGCAAGGCGGTGCGCCCGGGAGAGGTTCTGGGTCCACAGGCCCGCCGCCAGCCCGTACTCGGTGTCGTTGGCCAGCCGGACCACTTCCTCCTCGCTCTCGAACGGCATGATGGCCGCCACGGGGCCGAAGATCTCCTCCCGGACCACGCGCATATTGTTGTCGACGTCGGTCAGGACGGTGGGTTCGTAAAAGTAGCCGCCCAGGCCGCCGTCGCTCCTGCGGCCGCCCGTGCGCACCGTGGCGCCTTCGCTGACGCCCAGGTCCACGTAGCCGGCCACCTTCTCGCGCTGGTCGGCGAAGGCCAGCGGGCCCAGTTCCGTGGCGTCGTCGAGCGGGTTGCCGATCACGATGCTGCGGGCACGCTCGGTGACGCGTTCCAGGAGTTCGTCGTAGACGGACTTGTGGGCGAAGACGCGGCTGCCGGCGATGCAGGTCTGCCCGGCCGCCGCGAAGATGCCGGCCACCACGCCCATGGACGCATTGGCGACGTTGGCGTCGTCGAACACAATGTTGGGCGACTTTCCGCCCAGTTCAAGGGTGGAGCCGATGAACCGCGACGCCGTGCTGGCCGCGATCCGCGAGCCGGTCAGGGTGCTGCCGGTGAAGGAGACCTTGGCGAGCTTGGGGTGCTCCACCAGGGCGGCGCCGGCTTCGCCGCCGAACCCCGTCACCACGTTGACCACGCCCGGCGGGAAGCCGGCCTCGGCCGTGAGCTCGGCCAGCCGCAGCACCGTCGCGGAGGTGTACTCCGAGGGTTTGATGACGATCGTGTTGCCGGCGGCCAGTGCTGGTGCCAGCTTGCTGGTGGTCAGGGTCAGCGGCGAATTCCACGGCGTGATGGCACCCACCACGCCCAACGGCTCGCGGGTGGTGTAGTTGAGCACGCGCCGGTCCGACGTCGGGATGACGTCGCCTTGGATCTTGTCCGCCAGGCCCGCGTAATAGTAGTAGTACTCCGGCAGGGCGGCGAGCTGGCCGCGCATTTCACGCAGCAGCTTGCCGTTGTCCAGGGTCTCCATGTGCGCCAGTTCCTCGGCATGTTCTCCGATCAGGTCGCCGAGTCGGCGCAGCAGGTGCCCGCGCCTGGTCTGGCTGAGGTCCCGCCAGCGCGGGTCCTCGAACGCGGCGTGCGCGGCGTCGACCGCCCTGCCGACGTCCTCGGCGTTGCCGCGGGCGGCGCTGTAGAGGACGTCCAGGGTGGCCGGGTTGGTGCTCTGGAAGTATTCGCCGGAGGACGGGGCCACCCACTGCGCCCCGATGTAGTGCTGGTATTTCTTCTCATTCGTCATGGCAGGTCCCTTCGATGAATGTGGTCAGGGCGGCCGCGAACTCCCGCGGTTGTTCGGCCGGCAGCATGTGCCTGGCCCCGGGGACGACGACGGCGGCGCAGTTCGGGATGGCCGCGGCCAGGCGGCGGGTCATCTCCGGTGTGGAGCCGGGATCCAACTCGCCGGTCAGGGCCAGTGCCGGCATCGTGATCCGCCCGAGTTCGGGCGCGATTTCGGCGTCGGCCGTGGCAAAGACCCGATAGCAGTTCAGGTAGGAGCGCACGTTGTTGGCGTGCAGCGTGGCGGCCGTCGCGGCCGCCAGTTCCGGTGCCGCGCCATCGGGGAACCAGCGTTGCAGGGAGCCGGCCACGCTGGCCGGAAAGTCCGCTTCCGCCGCAGCGAGGCGGGCGAGTACCGCCTCCCGTTCGGAATCCGAACGTTGGCAGACCGAGCTCACCGAGCTCAGGCTGGCCACGAGCTCCGGGCGGTGCACGGCGATGTGCTGGGCCACCAAGGCGCCCAGCGAGAACCCGGCCAGGTGCGTTCCGGGCGCAAGCTGCGTGGCGACGTCGTCGGCCATCTCGGCCAAGGTGATGCCGTCGCGGGCCGGCGCCCTGCCGCCGTGGCCGGGCAATTCCAGGGCCGTGACCTCAAAGCTGCCGGCCAGCAGCGCGGCGGCGGGCTCCCACATGGTGTGGTCCAGCCCGACGCCGTGCAGCAGGACCAGCCGCGGCAGGGCCATGGCCTATTGCCCGGGGGCGAAATCGGCCAGGCGCTGCTGGGGGCGGCCCTGCGAGGCTGCGGCGAGCGCAATGATGAGCTCGTCGGGATGCGGGGCGTCGGCGATGCGCACCTCGATGGTCTGGTGGTGGGAGCGGATGGTGGCATCGGTGATGTGCTTGAGCGGGATGTCGAAGATGATCCCGGCCGGGCCGCGCTTCTCGACGGCGGGCAGCAGCGTGGTGGCATGGGCGGCGTCGCGGAAGTGGTCGCCGAACTTCAGCGTGTGGATCAGCGCGGAGCCGTGTTCGACCTCCCCGTTCAGCCCCACGATGGCGGCCTTGCCGTAGGCCTCCGCCGTGGCGCCGAGGGCTTCCAGCACGGCCGGGGCCAGCAGTGCGCCGACGTCGGAGGCGGTGGCGTCGATGCCGGGGCCCAGGTCCTCAACGAAGCCCTGGCCGGCCCACGGGTTTTCGATCACGGCGGCGACAATTGCCACCCGGGCGGCGGGCGTTACGGGGCGGCCGCCTTCCGTGGTGATTTCCTCAATGATGGTGACTACCTTGCGAATTTTCATGCGAGTACGCTCTCCAGGTCTTGTGCCCTAACGGCGGGGTCTGTTTTTCGGTCGCCTATGCGGGCGTGGGGGCGCGGGCCGGTGGAGGCCGCGGCGATAATGACGATTTCGCCGGCGCGGGGGCCGTCGGACACCCGGGCCGAGACGGTTTGGTAGTGGCTGCGCGTGGCGGCCTGGGTCTTGTGCCACATGGGCACCACCAGGGTCTCCCCCGCCTCGGCACGGGAGTCGGCGAAGCAAATGATCGATTCCCCTTGCAGGAAGTCGCGCATGAGGTTGCCGAAGAACGGCGTGTGGATCAGCGCGCCGCCGTGCTCGATCTCCCCCGAGGTGCCCACGATGGCGGCCTTGCCGAAGGCCTCGATGGCCGCGGCTCCTCCGAGCGAGTCAATCAGCCGGTCGGTCAGCAGCTTGGCCAAATGCGGCGCCATGGCCTCGGCCGCGGCGGACAAATCCGCCGCGGGGCCGGTGCCCAGCCACGGGTTGGCGATGACGGCGGCCACGGTGGCGCGCAGTGCCGGCCGTTCGGGCCGGGTGCCGTTTTCCGCCAGCACCTCCTCTTTATAGAGGACCACCTTGCGCAGGACGGCGTCGAGCGCACCCGAGTTTGCCGTCGTCGGCGTCGCGCCGGGCCGGGGGCTAGTTGGCGGAGTCAAAGCGCGGCTTTACGTGTTCGGAGAACAGCTCCAGGCTGCGCATGGCCTTCTTGTGGTCCAGTCCGGGGTGGGTGGTCCAGAGCATCATGTGCTCCAGCCCCACCTCGCGCCGGAGTTCCTCGATCTTCTCCGCCACGAAGTCCGGGGTGCCCACCAGCATGTTGCGATCCATGAGGAAATCGAAGTCCAGCTTGTGGGCGGCGGTGAGTTCCTCGCCGTCCTCCATCATGTTGCCCAGTCCGCGCCAGTGGGTGATCCACTTGTAGGAGTTCATGACGGCCTCCTCGAATTCCTCGCGGGCCTGCTCCATGGTGTCGGCGACATAGAGGTCGCGGACCAGCGCGATGCCTTCGCCGAGCGGCACGTTGCGTCCCTGCGCGACCGACGCCGACTGGCTGTACATCTCAAAGCGCGGCTTGAGTGCGGAGACCGGCGGGAGCCAGAAGATGCCCTGGATGCCGTCGCGGCCGGCGTTTTGGATGGAGCGCGGGGTGTCGATGACCTGCCAGAGCGGCATTTCCTTTTGGAACGGCTTGGGTACCACCGACATCTTGGTGATGACGCCGTCGCCGTCGGTGAAGTCGGGCGTAGACGGAGACATCGGGTGGCTCCACTTCACGCCGGGCTTGGGGAATTCGAAGAACTGGCCCTTGTGGCTGAAGAAGTCCTCGGTCCAGGCCTTGCGCATGACCTCAACGGTTTCCTCGAAGAGTGCCCGGTTTTGTTCCTGGTCGCGGGGGTCGGCAAGTTCGTTCAGGTTCAACGCCTCGCGGCCGTAGAGTCCGCGGCCCACGCCCACTTCAACGCGGCCGTCGGAGAGCTGGTCCAGCAGGGCCAGGTCCTCGGCCAGGCGCAGCGGATGCCAGAAGGTGGCGATGGCGGCGGCCTGGCCGATCCGGATGGAGGAGGTGCGGGCGGCGATGTCCGTGCCCATCAAGACCGGGTTCGGTGTGAGCTCCTGGCCCTCGTGGCCAAAGTGGTGTTCCGTGTACCAGGTGGACCAGAAACCATAGGATTCGGCTGCCTGGGCGTATTCACGGGCATCTTTCATGTGCTGGTTGTAGTTTTTAAGGTCACCGGGCGCCCCAAGGGCGTGGAAGATGGAGAAGCGCATCATTGAAGCCTTTCGATCTGTGCCGTGCCGCTCTGTACGAAGAGGTGCGGCCGGCCTGCGGGCGATGACCTCACTGTCACCACTTGTTGCATGGTACAGACTATAACCACTCGCTTTTCACATCGTCAACGCCCTGACGCGAAAGTCCTCCCATGCGCGTCATAATTCAATGATCTTGCGGGGTTGCGCCTCAAAACATCCAAGGCCCGGGCCGCCACGCGTCACACAATCTTGACGCTGGCATGTGAGCTGGATTACGGTGAGTACCATACAACAACGCTCAATGAGGAGAATGTTTGGCCATGCCACAGGAATCAGAGTTGAAAACCCGCGTACGCCAGGTGTGGCACGCCGTCTGGGACGACGGCGACGTCGACGCCCTGGACTCATTGCTGGCCGACGATTTTGAGCGGACCGCCCATGGATCGACCCATCCGCTCAGCGCCGCGGAGTTCAAGGACGCGGTCCGCACCACCCGCGAAGCGTTCCCGGACCTGACCACCACGGTTGAGGACCTAATCGAGCAGGACGGTCATCTGGCGATCTATTGGAGCAGCACCGGCACCCACCGCAACGAATTCTTCGGCGTCCCGGCCACGAACCGCCAGGTCAACACCTACGGCTCGAATTTCTGCACGTTCACCGACGGCCGGCTCAGCAAGGAACGCGTCACCTGGGACCCCCGCCAACTATTGACCGCCCTGGGCATCACATCACTGGGAGACGACTAATGACCGACACCATGCTTACCCCGCCGCAGCTCAACGATCCCGACCCCGCCATGATGAGGGGCTTCAACCGCCAATTCGTCACGGGAGTCACCGTGGTCACCACCCGGGAGGGGGAAAAGGCACGCGGCCTGGCCGTGAATTCCTACGCCACGGTGTCCCTGGACCCGCCGCTGATCATGGTCTGCATCCAGCGCACCTCATCGACCTACCCGGCCCTGCACGCGGCAACCCACCTCGGCGTGAACATCCTGGCCAACGACCAGCGCGACGTCGTCTCGGTGTTCTCCTCCAAGGCGGAGGACAAATTTGCCACGATCGACTGGCATGAGGGGCCGCACGGCTCCCCGCTGATTGACGGTTCGGCGGCCATGCTCGAAGCGGAAATCCGTGAACGGTTCCAGGCCAAGACCCACACGGTGTTTATTTGCCGGGTCCGCCATGCCGACGTGAACGACAAAGCGCCCATGGTCTACAAGGCCGCCCGTTTCTACGACGGCGACAGCCTGCAGGAACTGCCCCCGGAGTAGCCGGGCGCACCCGGCCGGGGACGCCGTCGTCGTTCTTTGGCTAGTCCGTGCAACCCTGGGGGCACTGCAGGGTGGCCGGGTCGGCGGAGCAGTCGGCGCAGTACAGGTTCAGGTTGCGGCAGCTCGGGTTGGAGCAATTCTCGAACTTGTTGGTGGGGTTTTCGCAACGGATGCAGCGGCCGATCGTGGCGGCCTCGTCGCTGAATTCCATGTGCATGCGCTTGTCGAACACGTACAGCGAGCCCTCCCACAGGCCCTTGTCCTTGAACGTCTCCCCGTAGCGGACGATCCCGCCGTCCATCTGGTAGACCTCCTTGAAGCCGCGGTTCACCATGAGTGAGCTGAGGACCTCGCAACGGATGCCGCCCGTGCAGTAGGTGACCACGGGCTTGTCCTTGAGGTCGTCATACTTGCCGGAGTCGAGTTCGGTGATGAAGTCGTGGGTGGTGGCGACGTCGGGGACGATCGCGTTCTTGAATTTGCCGATTTGGGCTTCGAAGGCGTTGCGGCCGTCAAAGAAGACGACCTCCTCGCCGGCGGTCTTCTTGGCTGCGACGAGCTCGTGAAGTTCCTCGGGCTTGAGGTGCGTGCCTCCGCCGACGACGCCGTTTTCGTCGACTTTCAGTTCGCCGGGGGCGCCGAAGCTCACGATTTCATCGCGGGCCTTGACGCTCAGGCGCGGGAAATCGTCGCCCGTGCCGTCGGACCACTTGATGTCGATGTCCTTGAAGCCGGCGTATTCGCGGGTGGTCTTCAGGTACTGCTTGAGGTCCTTGATGTCGCCGCCGACGGTTGCGTTGATGCCGTCCTTGGAGATGAGGATCCGGCCCTTGAGCCCGAGCTTCTCGCACAGGGCCCGCTGCCAGAGCCGCACCGCGTCCGGGTCCCGGACAGGGGTAAAACCGTAAAAGAGCACAATCTTGTTCAAAGCCACGTATTTAAGCGTACTTTGTGCCGCCAAATGCGGGCCCGCGCGTGGATCGCCCGGGCTGTTCGTGGCAAGGGGGTCCGGTGCGGCATAGGCTTGGTGCATGACATCTGGTTCCACTGAACTTGAGGAACTGTTAGACGCCTGGTTTGCCGGTTGGACAGCGCTTCGAAGTTACAAAACCGCCTTTGACACCGGCTATCCCGCCGCCCTGCGCCTGGACCGCAGCGGCGACTGGGAATACTTCATCTGCGATCCGCAACCGGCGCCCTTCGCATTGCTTGCCGCCGAGGTGGCCCGCTCCACGAACCGGGCCATGTGCGTGCTTGGCCCGGACATCCACCGCTACGTCAAGCAGGCCCATGAGGCCGGGCTGGGCATGCTGTCGGTGTCGGAACAAGTCATGACGGTCGACATGGACATGCAGGACAACCAGGACCCGTTCCTCGTGGAGCCCGAATTGGAGCTCCAGGTGACCCGTATTGGCGGGCGCCGGGTGGCCAGTGCCTGCGATGCGCGATTTTCCGGAGCCATTGTGAACGGTACGACGGTGCTGGCCAGCGGCAAGGTGGCGATCTACGGCGAATACGCCATTTTCGACCAGGTCGAAACCCACCCGGAGCACCGGCGCCACGGCTATGGCCGGCTCATCATGCAATCGCTGACGGCCCACGCCAAGGAGTATCCCGTGACGACGGGTCTGTTGTTGGCCAGCACCGACGGGCAGCGGCTGTACTACAAGATGGGGTGGCGCAGCGTGGCTGCCGTGACGGTGCTGGTGCCGCGGGCCCGTTTGGAGCGCGGCCTGGCCTGAGGGACCGGCCCGAACGGGTTGTGCCTGGCGGGGCGCCGGGGCACGCGCCGTTGGACGCCGTCGTCGGTCTTCCCGGGCGGTGACACAATGATGGGGTGTCCGCCAACAATTCGTTGATCTCCCTGCTTGGCCGGGGTGAGAGCCCTGCCCAGCTTCAGCATGTCCGCCGCATCCCGGCGCGCCAGGCCGTGACGGTGCCGTGGCCGGACTGGGCGCATTCCGATCTGGTGGAGGCATACTCGCGCTTGGGTGTTGCGTCGCCGTGGCGGCACCAGGTGGCCGGGGCCGAGGCCGCGCATGATGGCCGGCACGTGGTCATTGCCACCGGCACCGCGTCCGGAAAGTCGCTCGCCTACCAGTTGCCCGCCGTCGACGCCGTTCACCGTGCAGAGCTGCGGGTCCTGGCGAACCCCGGTCGTTTGGAGCACGACGGCGCCGTCACCTTGTACCTCTCCCCCACCAAGGCGCTGGCCGCGGACCAGCTGGCGGCATTGACCTCCCTGCACCTGCCCACGTTGCGGGCGGCAACGTACGACGGCGACACTCCCCCGCGGACCGTCGCTGGATCCGTGACCACGCGAACTTCATCCTGTGCAATCCGGACATGCTGCACTTTGGCGTGTTGCCCAACCACACGTGGTGGGCCCGGTTCTTCAAGCGGCTGAAATATGTGGTCATCGACGAGGCGCACAGCTATCGCGGAGTTTTTGGCTCGCATGTGGCCGTGCTGATGCGGCGTTTGCGGCGAATCTGCGCCCACTACGGCTCCAACCCGGTTTTCATTGGTGCGTCCGCCACCTCCTCCGACCCCGCCGAGTCGTTTTCCCGGCTCATTGGCGCTCCCGCGGAAACCGTCACGGACGACGATTCGCCGCACGGCGCCACCACGGTGGCTTTTTGGGAACCGGAGCTGACGGAGTTCAAGGGTGAAAACGGTGCCAAGACACGGCGGACGGCGATCGCCGAAACCTCGGATCTCCTGGCCAATCTGGTCTCCGCCAGGGTGCGCACCATCGCCTTCATCAAGTCCCGGCGCGGGGCCGAGACCATTGCCAGCGTGACAAAGCGGTTGTTGGATGACGTGGATCCCAGCCTGCCCGGGCGGGTTGCGGCCTACCGTTCGGGTTATCTGCCGGAGGAGCGCCGGGCGTTGGAGAAGGCCTTGCGGGCGGGGGAACTTTTGGGTGTTTCCAGCACGTCCGCCCTGGAGCTGGGGATCGATATTTCCGGGCTCGACGCCGTCCTGGTGGCGGGTTGGCCGGGAACCAGGGCCTCCCTGTTCCAACAAATCGGGCGTGCCGGGCGCGCCGGGCAGGATGCGCTGGCGGCCTTTGTCGCCAGCGACGACCCGCTGGACACCTACCTCGTGCACCACCCGGAGGCGATCTTCGACGTTCCGGTGGAGGCGACCGTCTTCGACCCCTCGAACCCTTACGTTTTGGGACCCCACCTCTGTGCGGCGGCGGCCGAAATGCCGCTCACCCACGAGGACCTGGCGCTTTTCCCGGCGAACACCCCAGCCCTGCTGGATCAGTTGGTGGCCGACGGCTACCTGCGACGGCGCCCCGCCGGCTGGTTTTGGACGCATCCGCAAAGTGCCGCGGCCATGGTCAATCTCCGGGCCGACGGCGGCGGGCCCATCAACATCATCGACGCCGATACCGGGGCGCTGCTGGGGACCATGGACTCCCCGCAGTCCCACTACCAGGCCCACCAGGGGGCGGTCTACGTCCATCAGGGCGAACCGTATGTGGTGGCGGAGCTCAACGAACAAGACCACTGCGCCCTGGTCCGCCGCGGCAATCCCGATTACTACACGACCGCTCGCGACGTCACCCAGATCGCCGTGCTGGAATCGCTCCGGCATGAAGTGTGGGGTCCGGTGGAGATGCACTTTGGTGAAGTGCAGGTCACCACCCAGGTTGTCTCCTTCCAGCGCAAAGCCTTTGTGTCCAACGAGGTGCTGGGTGAGGAGCCCCTGGAGTTGGGGGCCCGGGACCTGTTCACCAAGGCCGTCTGGTTCACCCTGGACAACCGCACCATGATCGACGGCGGCCTCGTGGAGCCGCAGTTCCCGGGCGCCTTGCATGCGGCCGAACATGCGGCCATTGGCCTGCTGCCGCTGGTGGCGTCCAGCGACCGTTGGGACGTGGGCGGCGTTTCCACGGCAATCCATGCCGATACGGGCCAGCCCACCATCTTTGTCTACGACGGCCACCCCGGCGGCGCGGGTTTTGCCGAGCGCGGCTTCGCCATGGCCAGGGTGTGGTTGGCGGCCACCCGCGATGCCATCAGGGCGTGCGAATGTGAATCGGGATGCCCGTCCTGCGTGCAATCCCCCAAGTGCGGCAACAAGAACAACCCCCTGGACAAGGCCGGGGCCGTCACCTTGCTCAACACGCTACTCAAACACGCCGCTTAGCAGCCGACTCCGTTGGGGTTGGTGTTGCAGTCATCGGCGTAGTTGAGGGTGATGGCGCGCCAGACGGTCAGGCCCAGGGGTGCGGAGGTGAAGTGGCCTTGGTCGGCGATGGGCAGGGTGGGGCCGCCATTGACGCTGTAACTGCCGTTGAAGTGGGTGGTGACGGTGATGGCGTATTTGCCGGTGGCGCCATAGGCGTGGCTGGTTTTGGTTTGTTCGCCGATCCGGTCTTCGGGCAGTGGGGCGCCGGAGCTGACAGTGGGTCCGATGACCGTGCCGTCGCCGTAGTTCCAGGTGTAGGCGACGGGCGTGGCGGTGATGTGGACCTTTTGGCCCAGAAGGATGACGTCGAAGTCTTGTTGGTGGGCGTCCGCGTAGAAGTTGGTGTCCTGGCCGCGGAGCGTGTGGGGGCCGGGTTGGGAGCCGATCGTGGCGGGCTGGATCGGGGACTCCTGGAACGCGCGGCCGATCTGCGCGGCAATCTCTGCGAGGACGTCAACGGGTTTCGCCGTGTAGATGCAGGTTGACCCTGAGATGAGTGTCCATTCCACTGGGCTCGGTGGTTTCAGGGACCGGAACCAGTCGACGAGCTTCCCGTTCTTCCCATCCTTGCAGGCTTCACGATCCGGCAGGCAGCTCGTGGGGTGACCCGCGTTGATGGTAGAGCAGGCCAGCGAGAACTTATACATATATGGATCTTCAGTGGCCATAGGTGGCAGGTCACCAAAATACTTTCCGTCCGGGGACTTCTGCCAGGCCTCAGACTGCACTCCTTTGCCCTTCCAATCCTGGATGAAGCCACCATCTGCGTACGCAGCCGAGACAACGAAGCCAAAAGTGAATCCTAGAACGCCAAGTCCTGCAATTAGTTTTTGAAGGAATTGCATGGCTAGTCTTTCGTGAGGTGCTCAGCCTTGTGAGTAGTCCAGTGACCCTGTTCATAGGTAGCCACCAATATGTCTGCGCGGGCATCAGTCTTAGGCAAGTCTGAGTCAATTGTCTTGTCGGCTTTGTAAGAAGTCACCTGCTTCTGCTGAATCATCAAAACGGCTTGGTAAGTATCATCTGGAGTCTTATAGAACGTACTGGTCGATGAGTACACGATCATCTGACCACCCCTGATCCAGCCGCCTTCTCCATACCAAGTTGTCACCATGTCCCTGACGCCAGTACAAGTCGTGCATTCCGTGTCGGTTATGGCCATCATCGGAGTCGCGTCACCTGTTTCATAGGCGTAGCCGAGGGTGGAGTACCAGTAGGTGGCGAATGCTTCCAGGCCGGCTTTGGAGAATTCCTTGGCCTTGGCCGGGAGGACAGGCACCGGAACGTTCTGCGCGGGACCATCGGCCGTGGCCGGCTTGTACACCGGTTTGGGTGTCGGTGTTGGCGCATGTGTGGTGGGTGGCGCCGGGCTTGAAGCTGCCGCCGAGGCGGCCGGCGTCGTATCTACCGCAATGGGCGGTCCGCCACCGGAACAGCTAGCCATGGCAAGTCCCGTCGCCAAGACAATCGCGAAGCCCGCAGCTGGCAAGAACCGAGCCCGCCGGCGTCGGCGGTCGTTTCCGGGATTCGATTGTGGATACAACCCTGTGGTCCTCATAAGAGCCCCCGCCATCAACAATCCGAAGGACCCGTCCTGAAGGTCCCCCATTCAGCTGGTTACTAAGCTACCCCAGCGACAGAATCCCCGCCAGAAGTTGTCCACACCCTTTACTTGGTCATGGCGTCGCACCGGCAGGCGGCGGTCCGGCCCTCGCAATGCCGCGAGCCGGCCACGGCAACCGGGTATGCACCACCACTTCTACCTGGACGGTGTCGGAAGCCGACCCCAGCACTGCACAGGACGCGATCACGGCACCGTGGCGCGATGCCAGATCCGATGCCACCTGGCATGGGTCTCCCGTGGCCAGTCCTCGGGCCGCGTCCGCGGCAGCAAGTGCGGCAAGGTCGGCCGCCGTTGCCGCTTTGCCGGCAGCCACGGCCGCCTCGGCAAGGGACAAGATGCCCATCAGCAGAATCAGCAGCGCAATCGCCAGTCCTGCCGCCACGACAGTTCCGGCGCCGCCCTCACGCGAGTCCACGTTGCCAGCCAATCCAGCATCCATATCGTGGCTCTTCGCTCGCGACGACGCCGATGCCTGCCATTGCGAACTGCTTGGCCGCTGCAAGCTGCTCCGGCTTGCCCCGCGGCATGCCAACATCGGCTCCGGGCTCGTAGTTTTCAACCCTCGCGGTGGCGCGTGCCGTTTGTTGCCACGCGAGCACGGCGGCGAACGGCCCTGCAGTATGCCCAGAAATCGTGACAGTGGCATACCCATCAGTCAGCTCGACGCTCACGGAGACACCCTCCCCCGCAAGCCGTGAGGAAGCATCCACCGCCTGGGCGGACGATTCACCCCTGGCCAGTGACCGGGCTCCTGCCCTGGCGCCCTCCTCAAGCCTGATTTGCAAAATGGCGGCGCTCCCGCCTAGAAGCAGCAGGGCCAGCAATACGGTGATGGCAGGCAGTACCACGGCAAATTCCGCGGTAACGGAGCCCCGCATCTTGCTAGATAGCTGGCTACGCATGGTGTCCCACTTTCTGGATCGTTCGGCTAACCGGGTCTGCTCGGTCGCTACATGCTCAGCGCGGTACGGATGATGTTCAACAAGAACCCGCGGACCTCGTCGCTCTTGAGAATCACCACCAGCAAACCGGCAAAACCCACGGCCGCCAAGGTTGCGATGGCGTATGCGGATAGTATGTCAGCATGGCTAGTCGAACCGCACGCAGAGCAGCGATCTATACCCGCATCAGCCGCGACATCGAGGGCACCGGCTGGGGCGTGGAGCGTCAGCGTGAGGACTGCGAGAAGCTCGCGGCGAGCATGGGCCTCACGGTCGTCGAGACGTACTCAGACAACGACGTCAGTGCATACTCAGGCAAGACCCGGCCGGCTTATGAGCGGCTACTCGCGGCCATTCAGCGCGGCGAAGTTCAGACCGTCCTCACATGGAACACTGACCGCCTGCACCGCCGCACATCTGAGCTGGAACGCTACATCGACATCTGCCAGCCGCTCGACGTCGAGACTCACTCGGTCAAGGCTGGGCACATCAACCTTGACTCGGCGAACGGGCGCGCCGTCGCGAAGATTCTCGGCACCATCGCACAGCAAGAGTCAGAGCTGAAGAGCGAGCGCATCAAGCGCCAGAAGCGACAGGCCGCACAGTCTGGGCGCTACCTTGGCGGCCGGGTGCCGTGGGGCTGGCGTGTCGACGAAGGCGTGATCGTCGAAGACACGGCCGCCGCTGACTTTATCCGCGCCGGCGTTCAGGCGATCCTCGACGGCCATTCCCTGATTGAAGTCACGCGGCGATGGTCTGATGCCGGCGCTCGCAGCCTTGCCGGCAACCGCATGAATACGACTCAGGTGCGTCGTGTCCTGACGCGCTCGCGCAACGCCGGCATCGTCACCCATCACGGCGAACCAGTCTCAAGTGACTGGCCGGCACTGCTGAGCGTCGAAGACTTCCGGGCCATGGAAGCAAAGCTGAACGACCGCACTATCCCCCGCCAATCGGCCTCGAAATTCAAGTACCTGCTCAGCGGCATCGTTGCCTGCCATTGCGGCGAGTACATGACCGGCTTCGGTGCGGCCGCCACGGCCGAGCACCCGGAATACCGGCGCATGTACCGGTGCCGTGTCCACCAGCAAGGCGGGCGCTACGTGCCGGGCCACTCGACACGCGAAATGAACCGCTTGGACGGCTACGTGACAGACGTCATCGCCGCCTACCTGCAACGCCCAGACCTGAAGGCCGCCGTCCTCTCGGCCGCCGCCGACATCGCCGACAGTGCCGTCAGCAGTGCGCCGGCGAAGGCGCTCGACACTGGGGCGCTGCTCACCCGCAAGCAAGACCTTGCGCGGCTCTTCGCCGCTGGCGTGATCGAAGAGTCACAGCTGATCGAAGGTACGGCACAGATTCGCTCTGAACTCGCTGACATCGAGCGGCAGGCAGTGCAGGACGGTGGCAGCAGCGAGCTAATAGGTGTGCTCATGGCTGCTGACCCTGGCGAAGCCTTCAGGGGCGCTGAGACGGGCGTGCAGCGCGGCGTCATTCGGGCGCTCGCGGATGTCCAGATTCTTCAGGGGAAGTCGACGCCCGGCGTCTTCAATCCCGAACTCATTGCAATCACATGGAAGGGGGCCAACTGATGCCCAGGAAACGGAACAACCGGACTAAGACGCTCACAGCCAAGTGGATGACTGATCAGCAAACAGCTGATCTTAGGCGCAATGGTTGGGAGATCGACCCTGAGGACACTTATGAAGCCGCTCAGCTGCGCTATATGGATAGCACGGGACAAGTCCCGATGTCAGCTGACGGTGACATGGTGGCGTATGTCGATCCTATGGAATACAGATTTCGAGCTGACGTCGTCCTTACGGCGCGCTGCGGTGCCTGCGGTGAAATTGCCTCGAAACTCTTCCTTTCCAAGAGCACGCCGGCCGCCAACCATGCGGCAATTGCACGGTACGCGTTCTGGGCGTCTCCAAAGGTCGCGGTGAAGTGCAAACATCACGGTGTGCTGCCGCACCCGCGCGACTTGGTGCGGGCGATTTCCTCTGGCTTGCAAAAGGGCGACGGCCGGAAGTTCGGCCGTGACGACGGCAGCCAGCCGAAGGCGATCCTCAAGGTTCAGCCACTGTCGGTGTGAGCAGATATGCTTAACTCGTAAGCAAATATTGAAGCTTTTGATGCAGGCTAGGGGCGCTTTAACCGGCAGTTCCCCGCTACGGCGGAAACCTGACTGAATGGGATTTACGGACATGCGGAGCAACGGCGCATGCAACATCCCACCCTGAAACCTTGAGCAAGTTCAGTAATTCCTAACAGGGGTTTCTGAACCATGCCAGCAATCAAGTCCGTGCGATCCGCACGCGCATCTCTCGCAGTCTCTACGCGCTGGGGTCACCAAGACCTGCCAGAGCGCAAGCGCGATCTCGAAACGGCGAAGCTCGCCGCGCACATTGCCGCCGTCGCAGCCACGGCACCACTCCCAACACCTGAGCAAGCGCAAGAGCTTGCCCGCCTGCTGATGCCGATCATGACCGGCGTTAAGGCA
Organism: Arthrobacter sp. ERGS1:01; assembly: GCF_001281315.1. Lineage (NCBI taxonomy): Bacteria > Bacillati > Actinomycetota > Actinomycetes > Micrococcales > Micrococcaceae > Arthrobacter > Arthrobacter sp. ERGS1:01. The sequence goes on from NZ_CP012479.1 coordinate 3,578,751, forward strand.
GGTGCGTAGCCGTGCACTTGGAAACAGAAATCCCCGCCAGTCTGGCAACAGGCGGGGACTCACTCGAACAGCTACTAAAACTATCTGATGCTGACATCCTAGCTGGCCTCATGGACGGCGTGCAGGCCGCTCACGCGTTTTGCCCCGAAGACTGGCGGGTTGACGCCGAAGCCGTAGTGCTGGAACTCGCACAGTCCGGCCGGGTGTTCACCGTCGACGACGTACGCCGCGCCGGCATCCCTGACCCGGACATCCCGCAACGCTGGGGCGCGCTCATCGCCGTCATGAGCAACGCCGGCCTCATCACTGTCGTGGGTGCGCAGGAACACCGCATCAAGACGGGAACCAAGCAGCTCGTCCGCCAGTGGTGCGGCACCGCGAGCGCCGGCTGCACTGAGCTTTCAGGTGGTGCGTCATGACGGGCGAGCGGACTCTCGAAGGCATTCACCGCTTCGACTGGGAAACAATCGTCCGCCGCGTGCAGATGCCTCTGGCGACGAAGGGAATAGCTCTCCTGCTCGCAACGTATTCGGACACGCCAACAGGCGAGAGTATTTATCCCGGGCATACCAAGCTGGCAGCCGTGGCCTGCGCCAGCAAGAGCACAGTGGAACGGGCGATCAAGACGCTGCGTTCGATTGGCCTGATCGAAGAGGTAGCACCCGGACGCTCACGCGGCAGGAACGGCGGCGGACTGGCTGCCGTGTACCGCCTGACTTTGCCAAGTGACCTCATGGAATCTGTCGCCATGCTCGATCCAGATGAGAAGGTGCTGTGCGTCCCTGGGCATCCCCCGGCGGCCGGCAATGATCCGTCACCTGTGACGGTTGATTCTGCTAATGACCCGTCATCGGTGCGGGATCATTTAGCGATTAATCATCCGTCAAATGACGTGAATCATCCGTCAAATGAGCTGAATCATCCGTCATTTAGCGATGAATCATCCGTCACCCAGGACGACCCACCTACTCATTTACCACCTACACACTTAACACCTCCTCCTTCGTCACCTAGCGTGACCGTCACCAGCGCGCGAGACGTCAAGGCTCGCGGCGCTGACGACCGCGACGGATTGGAGATTGATTCCATGGATGATTTGGGCGGGGATGGAAAGGGGCTGTCCGAAGAGCAAAATCGACAGTGGCAGTTGCGGAAGCTCGAAGACATGATGAAGCGCGAGCAGAGCGGGGCGGTAAGAGCATGAACACGATGGACAAGATTCGGGCGGCTCTTGCCGGCCTCAGTGCTGTCGATACGGCGGCCGCTGTCGAGCAGTTGCGGGGAATGCTCGCAGGACTGCCAGAGGACGGCAGGAGCGCCACTGACGGCCTGCTCAGGGCTGACCTAGATCTGTTCCTGCTGGGCTACGACGCCGGTACGCGTGCCGCGACCGGGAGGGGCTGACCATGACGCCGCTAACGGACACGAGCCGCACCGCCGACAGCTGGCCCACACACCGCGCAAAGGCCCGCAGGCGACGCACGAGCGAGCACACGGGCTACTCGTCACGTATCGCTCGCGAGCACCTCGACAGGGTCGAGCAAAGAATGATTCAACGGCTGATACAAGCTCGCAAATCACGGTAAAGACGGCACACTCACGGCAAATGCACGACACGGGCACCGTCCCACAACTGCCCTCAAAACGCCGAAAGAATTAAAGCAACCGCACAACGCGGCCACCATATGGAAGGCAATAAAGTGACTCTCGCACCGCTCAACACCAAGACCGGACTCCCCGAAATGCTTACCGCCGCGCAGGCTCAGAAGGTCGGCGTCATGCTGCACCTGTTCTTCGCGCGCGCAACCGACAAGGAACTCAGCGAACCAACATCGACGGACGATCTTGTCGCGCTCATCAAGATGGGAATCAAGGCCGGCGACAAGGCCGCCGCAGCAGCCGCAGCGGTCGCCGCGCCGGCCCCGGCGGTGAAGATGTCCGGGCAGGTGCTTTTCAATGCGGGCAGCGGCAGCTACGACCCCGTAGGCGCACGCGCAAAGGAAATCCGCGACGCGGAAACCATCCGTCTCCACAAAGAGAAGTACGGCGACATGACCGATGCCGAGATCGACCTTCTCCACCTTGCCGACGCAGCGGGCATCTAGGAAATGACTCGCATGAGACAGATTGACATCAGGCTCCCCGAGTCACTGATCAGCACCCTCGACCAGCTGGGCGCGGCATCAGGACTCAGCCGAGCCGCAACCATTCGCACGCTGCTCGCCGGCGCAGTCGCGAGTCCAGGCACAGACGATGAGTAGCCGGCTCCCCGTCGATCTGTCCGTGCTCGAAAAGGAAACCCGCGCAGTCCAGCTAAAGACCGAAGGGTACAGCTACGACGACATTGCGGTGGCAGTCGGCTACTCGAACCGCAGCGCAGCCCACAAGGCCGTCGTGCGGGCACTGAACCGCCGGCCAGCCGAGAGCGTCGACCAAATGCGAGAAGTCGAAGGCCTGCGGCTCGAAGGCATGAATCAGACGCTAGCCGAGATCATCAACAGCGAAGCCGCCAGCTTCGACGAGAAGATCAAAGCGATCAACGCCGCCGTCAGAGTGTCCGAAAGCATCGCCAAACTCTTCGGACTCTATGCACCAATCAAGACGGAAACAAGCAACACCGGCACGATCGAAGTCGTATTCAGTGCTGCACTCGCGCCGCAACGTCACGGCATGCAGGCGGCGACGCTGGAAATCGATGAGCCAGACCTTTTGTGACCAGCTCGCAGGACACACATAGGGCAGGACACGCGAGCGCCCGGCGGACAATCTGCCGGGCGCTCCCTGCTGTCTATTCCTCGTCGCTGGGAACGTCGCCGACGGGCGTGAAGGTGTTCAAATAGGCGAAGTTGTAGAGCGATGGAAGCTCGATCAGTTCGCCGGTGATCTTGTCGACGAGCACCGGGCCTTCGCCGACAGGCTGGAACGCATAGTCATTGTCGATCAGCAGATCACGCGAGCCGTCGATGATCTGCCAGTGGCGCGGACTCTCGTAGCCGTAGGCGGCGACCATGTAGTGACCCGGCCGGCTGCTGCCACGGCGGGCGCTGGCGACGATCTGGCGCGCAGCCTCGAAGGTCACGGGCGGGTGCTGGCTGCGGTCGGTCACGGCGCTCTCTCGCTCTCGTCGTAGTGGCTCCAATTGGCTCACGTTGTCAGGTTCCGTTGCCGTTGTCCATGGGACTTGTTTCGAACTGTTCATACATAAACGGAACCCTTTATGTATGATCGAGCTATGAGAACGCCTGAAACGCTCGCCGTCGTCGGCTACATCCGAGTATCCACGTCCAAGCAAGACGTCAGCCCCGAAGTGCAACAGGCCGCCCTCGAAGCCGAAGCAGTGCGGCACGGCTGGGCGCTCACCATCTACCGCGAGAACGCCGCGTCAGCGACGAGCCTGAAGAACCGGCCGATACTCGCTGATGCACTCGCTCAGCTGAAAGCCGGCCGCTTTGACGCGCTTGCCGTGTCCAAGCTCGACCGACTCAGCCGCAGCGTTGCCGACTTCGCCGCCATGCTCGAAACAGCGAACCGGCAACGCTGGGCGCTGATCTGCCTTGACTTGGGCATCGATACTTCGACAATCACGGGTGCGGCCATGGCTCAGGTGACCTGCACATTCGCTGAGATGGAACGGAAGAAGATCGCGGAACGCACGAGCGCCGCCATGCGAGTCAAAGCCGCAGCCGGGCAACACATGGGCCGCCGTAGCGTGCTCGACGTCGCCACCGTTCAGCGCATCTCCGGCGACCGCGCGGACGGCCTCTCATTGGCCCGCATCGCCGCCGGCCTCAACGCCGACGGCATCCCAACGGCGACCGGGAAGACATGGTACGCGTCAACCATTCGTCAGGTACTCACGAGCGCCAAAGCGCGCGATTTTGCAACACTTTGCAACAAGTAATAGCAAGTAAAAGCCACAGGGAACTTGTCAGAATCTGTAGCACCGCGTAACGTGTGTGGCACGACGAGATCGGCGAATGCGCCGGCCACGTTGACCGCCTAGAGCCCCTCATTGAGGGGCTCTCAGTGCTTAAGGCATCCAAAAGCGTTCGTGATGGACGGCCGGCGACAACTTTGCTGACAAGTCCTTGCGGGCCTTCAGTGCCCTCGGATGCGCACCCCTGTCGCAGCACTTTCTGTTGTAGAGGTAGGCGGCAAGGTCGGCCGCCTGAAGGCCCGCGTGATAGTGACTATCATCAAAACGAACCGGCTGGATAATTCTTGACAGCGTGCTGCTTCGATAACCCGGAGTACCGGTTTGGCTGAAAAGTTCGATCATGGCGGCATGCTGGGCTTGGCCCGGTTCCTGGTCAGCCATGACCAACACGTCAAGCTGTTTCTGCCGCGCATACTCGTCCACCCTTTCGAGTACATGCCGCAGCACGACCTCATGCGGATCGTGCGGATTCGAGTAGCGAGCATTTTGCCGCTCAACGTCCATCCCTTGCAGAAAGACTTTTGCCCCACTGTCGACAATGGCAGTAAGAGCCTTGCCGTAGACGCTGGCCGCCGCGCGATGCTTGCCCGCGATCGGCTCCCATCCATTCCGCTGCTGCATGATCTCATGCCCGTGCAGCTCAGTCTGAGGGTCAACGCCGAATGCAGAATGAGCGTAGGACATGACCCCCCGAAACCCGGCGGCGAGGTCGAAAAGGCCGATCATGTCGACCACGACGGCGCTCACACAGTATTTGTTCTTTTGGTCTGGATAGGACTCATCTACGAAGGCAACAAGCATTCCATCATTAAGGCACATTGGGACGGGGGAAACTACTCGACTACGCCCACAATCTGTGGATAAGTTGTGCAAAAGTAGACAATTTCTGTGCACAGCTTGTGAACTGACTGTGGATAACCATATTTTTTCTTGGAACGCCTGCCGAAAATCCCTAGAAACTCGCGCTTCGAACTCAAATTCGAGGTGCTATGGCCTGTGGATAAAGAGACGCTACTTCTGCACACACCTGTACTAAATTAGAAGCCCAACTTGTGGAGAACCTTGACACCTAATCGGAGTTCGTTCCCGCGAACGCCGTGGTCATAGACTCGAGCCATGGCGAAAGAGGGCAAAAAGGCGTGGCTGATCACCTATGAGCACGCATGGAAGGCCGGCGACGATGTCGCTGTCCTTGCCGTGCTGAACCCAGCCACCGGACATGGCAAAGTCGAGGATGTCGTTGGCCTTTTCTGGCGCCAGCTTTCCCTGCGCGGTAGCGAAAAGCTTGCCTACATGAACCCCAAAGCCCCGCCTCCGTATAGGCCGAAGTGGGCAGCACCCGAAGAGTGCACCTGCGGGCACAGCCAAGTCGTCGTAGCTCGGCTAGTCACCGGGCTGCGAGCGTCCAATGACGCAGGCTCGATCGACGGGCTGGTTTGGGATTAGTTGTCGACGGCGAAAGGCAAGTCAGCCTTAGCCTAAACACCCCAAGACCTAGCAAACTTTTCCGGACATCCGCATACTCGGCAGGTGCTAAGTCGACGCGGCGGCGCTACTTTCGTCGACCAAACAATCGCTTGAGTACGGACTTTGAAATGTACACCCCAAGCGAGAAAGAGACAGCAGCTGCGCCGAGCAATAGCACCCACACATATCCGGGGCTGATACCTTGGACGTTCGAAGGCCGAAGAAGCTCGTTGATGCCAATCCCGAAAAGGAAAAGCCCGATGGGCAGGACGATCATCATGCCTATGTTTGCGATCTCGTCAAGGCGCGACGCCAGCAGTTCTGCACGAGCATCCGTGACATGTTTCGATTGAACGTTGTCGAAGCCGTCAGCTTTGACTCGGGCCCGCGCTTCTAGTTGAATCCTGAAGTCCGCTAGATACTTATCGAGCAGTTCCCCCGCAGGCTGCGATAGTTCTGTTTCGCGAGCCTTGAACATGGACGGATCGCTTGGTTCGGCGACACCTGACACGCTTTCCTCAGGCGTCATCGTTGCCTCGTTCTTCGTCATCAACGTAGTCGTCGACTATGGCGCGGTAGTTCCATATGGAATCGGCCTCATCGTCGCGGGACGCCTGCTCATGGAGTGCATCGTTGCGCGCCTTGAGCAAGTCTCTTTCAGCCACGTCCAACTCATGCCAAGCATGCGAAATTTGGCTCTGAAACAGCGAAACTGCGGTCTCAAAGAGCGCCCGGCCGTTGCTCATACTCTTGCGCCAAGCTGCAAGGACTACCCCCATTCCTGACACAATGGACAGCCAGAGAAGCCCGTGGAGGATCCAATCCCTCGGAGTCTCGAAGATGTAGCTTCTGTAGAAGTAGCCAAAATACAGGCCGGTAACGGCGATCAGAATAGACAAATAGAGCGATAAGATCCACACTCTTTGCTCGATGATATGTTGGCGACTCTGCAAGCTGTCGGTCGAATCAAGCAGTTCCACGATCTTGATTCGCTGCGCTCGTCGGGCAGCCTCGGCCGAAGCCGTCGCCGTTTCGAGCGCCTGCTCTGCTGCGATTCTCGCAGCTGTCTCTGCATTCTCGGGCACGGCTGACCCGTCATCTGAGGGAGGTCTGTCGCCGTATTGTCCCGTTGTCATGGGTCAATCCTACGGTGGTTACAATCTGCTAACTTGACATGACATTCGCATATTCGGCGGTCGCCATTCCCGTCTCAGAGCCGAGGTTTCGCAACTTCCTCCACGGTGTTGCGTTCCGTACCGATGGCAGGGCCGTTGCGCCGGGAAAGATCTCACGCACGTTGTCCAAAACGCCGGGATCGGTACTGGCCTGCGCCGCCGCACCGGGATTGTCATTGGTGTACATTTTCACTCCTTGACTAGATACTGCCGTTTCCCATTTCACTTCTCGCCGCCAGCATTCTGTCGGCTTGTCTCCAACCCTTCCCGCTTTGGTGTGGCTACAAAAGGCCATCTGCGGCAATCGTGGACCATCAGACTGTTAGGCATTCCTGTGGAGGAGCCAAAGGGTTGAATCCGTGGTGGTGCGCGGGCTCCAGGGTTCAAAAGATCGGGATCATGGCCACCACCACCGGAACAATTCCCAGGCAGACAAAGGCCGGAAGGGAACAGAGCCCCAAGGGCACTACAAGCCTGACCCCAAGCGCAGCTGCCCGCTTTTCCGCGTCACGGTTGAACTGGCGGCGGCGTTGATCGGCTTCGGCGTAGAGCAGCGGTGCCGCCGGGGCGCCCGTCAGCGCCGCGAAGCTCAATGCAGCGTGCAGTTGGGCCACCGGTTCAATGTGGCGAACGCCGTCCCAGGAATGTTGCCACGACGCACCGATTTGCAGGCCGGCCACCACCCGGGACAAACACTGGCCAATCTCCGGGTCAGCGATCCCGGCCACCAGCCGAAGTGCCCACGGTATGGAAAGCCCGGCGTCAAGGCATGCACCCAATAGCTCCAATAGCAGCGGCACGTCCGAAACGCCTCCATCATGACGGGAATCAGCCCGGCGCTCAATGGATCTGTCATCCGGGGACCGTCCGGATCGACCGCGCTCCGGGCCTGAGCGACGTCGCCAAGGGTAGGCGCGGTCCCGCCCCAAGAGCCAACATGCCGCTGCCAACAGCGCAAAGATTCCCATGGCCGCCGTCATCTGGTTCTCGAACCACTCAACGGACCGGGTCCACGGCGGAGGCCGGCCGGGCGAACTCCTGCGGGCCGGGAAGCGGCCGCGATCAAGCGGTTGGACCACCACCTCCCGGCAGCCACCAAGGCAAGCCCAAGTCCCAGGCACGCCCACCCCAACGGCCCACCCAGCAGCACCCCCACCGGGTTCACCCCCATGGCCATGCCAAGTCCCAAACCCACAAAAGGCAGCCAGGTCAGCAGGCGCACCGTGGCACGGGGGCCGGCCAGGGCCGTTTCGCGAAGGGCTGCCGCATCTTGTTCGGCCTCAAGCCTGCCGGCCAGACGGGCCAACACGGCCGCAACCGGTGCCCCGCTCGCCTCGCAGATTTCAAAGCAGGCCGCCACTTCCAGCCACATCCGGCGTTGCTGCCCACTCATCCGGACCGTACCGGGATTCCAACGAAGCGGGTGCGGCGCCGATGCCGCCTGCAGGACCGCCGCCCGCAAGGCCTCTGCAACCGGCAACCCCAAAAGGCAGGCTCTCTCGACGGCGATAACAAGGGCCAGGGTGGGACCCGTCGATACTGCCGCTCCCCCGGCGGCGACTCGTCCGGCCGGCCCAAATTCGGCGGCGAGGACTTCGGCCAAAGCACCCCACACGCTGGGACCGTTCCGCCCCGAGGCCAGAAGCGCTGCCAGCTGGCGCACAATTCTCGGCATGCCCATATCCGGCCCGCGCCTACGCCCCCGCCCTGACCAGCCCGCAGGATCCCGGGCGTTTTCGAGACCGGCCGCTTTGTCCTCGGGCGGCCACGGACGGCGTCGAAGGGACATGGCGATGCAGGCCGCCGCCGTCAAGAGGAACACGGTTGCCGCCATCATGGGCTACTGCTTACCGAGCGCTGCGGGGTCGATCCCCAGCCGTGACGACAACGCTTTCCAAGCGGCGCCCGCAAGAACTTCCCTGCCGAATAACGCGTAGTCATGTCCGTCAGTGCCGCCGGGGCCGGGACGCCCCAGCCGCAGTGCCGGCACCACTGCCAGCTGCCCATCCTGCAGGGTCACGGTGCCAATTTCGGAGACAACCCGCCCGGAGGCGGAGCGGTCCACATGAACGACCACATCCAGCGCACTTGCCGCCTGAAGCGCCACCGCCTGAGGACTCATGCCGGCCAGGGCGCCCAGCGCCGCAAGCCTGGCAGGAACATCGGCGGCACTGTTGGCGTGGATGGTCCCGCCGCCCCCACTGTGCCCCGTATTGAGCGCCATAAGGAGTTCACGCACTTCCAAGCCCCGGCATTCGCCCACGATCAACCTGCCCGGATTCATCCTCAACGCCTGACGGACCAACTCCTGAAGATCCACAACCCCGGTACCTTCGGCGTTTGCATGCCGGGCCTCCAAAGTCAGTACGTGCGGGTGGTCGGGTTCCAGCTCCGCGGCATCCTCGATCAACACCAGCCGTTCAGTGGCCGGGCACAGCCCCAGCAAGGTCGAAAGCAACGTGGTTTTGCCGGCTCCCGTGGCACCGCTGATCAGGAAGCTGAGCCGGGCACCCACAATATTGCGCAGTACTCCGGCCATCACCGGGTGGACGCAGCCGGCTTCCTCGAGCTCGGCCAGTGTAAAGACCTGCCGGCGTTTGATGCGCACTGAAAGCAGCGTGCCGGCGGACGAGATGGGCGGCAATACGGCGTGGATACGGTATCCCGGGGCAATCCGGACGTCGACGCACGGCGAACTCTCATCGAGCCGGCGCCCTCCCGAGGCGATGAGCCGGACCGCCAATGCGCGCAGGGCGCCCTCGCTTTCAAACCCTGCGTCGACGCGTTCGGGGCCGTTACCTCGATCCAGCCACACGGAGTTTGGGGCGTTGACAAAAATATCCGTAACCTGCGGGTCCAGCGCGAGTGGCTGCAACGGCCCCAATCCACTCAACTCGGCACTGATCCTGTCCATCGCGAGCAGCGAACCGGCCGCCCCCAGCAGGCGTCCGCTATCCCGAACGGCCGCCGCCACGCGGAGATCGGTAAGGGGGCCGGATTCGGAGAGGACCGTTTGGCGGACGGATTCCAACAGTCCCGGATCCACTGCTGAAACCATGGGCGGCGATATCCGCGCCGGTTCAGAATAGGCTGCGGTGGCCAGATGCCGTGTCATGGGATTCCCCGTTCAGTTCGGCGCGCCTGTTCGGTCGCTGGCCCGCCCTCCATCGCCATCCAGTCCAGCACGCCCGTGATCAGCGCCCGCATCCTCCGGCCTCGGGCCACGTCCCTTAGACGACCGGATTCCAGGGCATCGCCGACCCGGCGCAAGCGCGGAAATTCACCGATGGGCGGGGCACCCACGGTGGCAGCCACCAACGCGGCATCCACGCCGTCAAGCATCGGCCCCCTGATCGCCAACCCCACGGGAGCGGCGGGCAGTTCCGCCAGCACTCGGGCGGCAGCGGCCGCCGCCCGCAAGCGGCCGGGCACCACAACAACAAAGCTGTCGCAATGTGCGCCCAATGCAGCAACGGAGTCCGGCGACCTGCCCAGATCCACCACCACCAGGCCGTACGCTTCCCGGGCTGCGTGCATCGCCTCGCTGGTTCCCGTGGCTCCGGGGGAACGGACCTGGCTTGCTCCGGATTGCGGGCCCCAGGACAACAGGGACATTCCGGCCGCCTGCGGCAACGATGCGGCCAGCTGTTCGGGGTTGATGGCCCCGGAGGCGTTGCGGAGATCAGGCCATCTCAGGCCGGCGGCTCCCTCGGCGGCAATTGCCACGTCGAGGCCGCCGCCCCATTCATCGCCGTCAACAAGCAGCGTCCGGGTTCCGCGCACGGCTGCCCCCGCCGCCAGCAGGGCCGCAAGCGTCGAGGCACCCGAGCCGCCGCACCCGCCCACGACCCCGAGGATCCCGGCGCCGCTCCCAGGATCCCGAAGCCTGGTCAGGTAGTTGGCCAACCATTGGGCGGAGTCGGGAAGAACGGCAACCCTGTCCGCGCTCAATTGTGAGGCCTGCAGCCACATGCGCCCCGAATCGCCGGCCGGCCCCACCACCACTGTGGGGCCGCGCCATCCCGGGAGCCCTCCCTCCACGTCGCTGCCAATGAGGATTGCCGCAATGCCGTCCCAACGCCCTCCGCATTGCTCCACCGTCTCCGCAATGACCAGGCCGACGGCGGCTGCGGCACTGACGCGGCCGACCTCGCCGTGGAGCGCAGGAGAACCGGAAATGACCATGACGACGGTTCCCGGCTCCGGCACCCAGGCCTGCCGCGATTGTCCTGCCGGGCCCGACGACGGGGCAGGCGCGGTTCCTGGTCCCGGACCGTGCCGGGCGCCGCTTCGATTTGTCATGGCTCCACTCTTCGCCCCCGAGTTACCGACCGACACGGGCAACCGGTCCAATGTGCACAACCCCGATGGATCGGCTGATTGTGGAGGACCAACTAGCCCCTCCACGCTCGACTTCGACTATTTTCCAAGGACATAACACTGCATCGCTCATATATTCGAAGCTTTTCAGGGGCTCGGGAGACAATGGATGCATGTACGCGTTATTGGCCTTGGCACAGGAAAGTGCTTTCGTGACGGTCCAGCTGCTGGCCGCCGATGGAACGCCCCCGGCACCGGCGCAAACCGTTGCCCGCGAGGCCCTGGCCGGCGTCGTCCGCTCCCTGGAACAAGAGCACCAGCCGCGCTGGGTGTGGGACCGGGCCCAGCACTGGTACCCGGAGCTGCTGGCAGCCCAGGTTCGCCTGGAGCGCTGCCATGACCTGGCCTTGTGCCAAAGCATCCTGCTGTACTCAGAATTCGCCGCAAACACCGGCTACCGCGAGCGCACGATCATCCTTCCGCCAGAAGTGGAGGCGGCGTACCCCGGGGCATCCGCGGCCCAGGAGAGCCTTTTTGACCAGCCGACGGCGGCGACCGGCTGGGATGTCCAAGCAGTGGCGGGGGAACTGCGGGCCCAGAAAATGGCCATTGCCTCCTCCACACACCCTGCCCGCCTCGCACTTCTCCTCAGTGCGGAATCCGCCTGCGCCCTGGTGGCCGCGGAGATGCAATATGAAGGTATGCCCTGGCGTGAGGACCTGCATAGGAGGTTGCTGGATGATCTGTTGGGAGTCGAGCCGGCCGGCCACGCGCGGCCGCCAAAACTGGAGGCGCGTGCCGTGGAACTTCGCGCCTTGCTGGACGCACCCGCCTTGAATCCCGACTCCCCACAGGAGCTGATGAGGGCCCTGCACCGGGCAGGAATCGATGCGAAGTCAACGCGCTCCTGGGAATTGCAGGAGTACAAGCATCAGGCGATTGAGCCATTGCTGGCGTATAGGAAGCTGAGCCGTCTCTTCACCACCAACGGGTGGTCTTGGCTTGAACAGTGGGTGCGCGATGGCAGGTTCCACTCCGAATACATTGTGGGCGGGGTGGTCTCGGGACGGTGGGCGTCGCGCGGGGGCGGAGCCATGCAAATTCCCAAACAGATCAGGGGCGCGGCGTGCGCCGACCCCGGGCACAAGTTCATCGTGGCGGATGCCGCCCAGCTGGAACCCCGGGTGCTTGCAGCACTCGCCCAGGACTCTTCCATGGCGGCGGCCGGTCGCGACAAGGACTTGTATGCCGGCATCGCGGCCCAGGGATTTGGCGGCGAGCGGGCGATGGCCAAGGTGGCACTCCTGGGTGCCATCTATGGTTCCACCTCGGGCGAATCGGGCCGGTTGATGCCTCAGTTGACCCGCATGTACCCGCGCGCCGTGGGTTACGTTGAGGATGCCGCACGGGCCGGAGAACTCGGCAAGGCCGTGTCCACCAAGCTGGGTCGGAGCACTCCCCCGGTGTCGGCGCAGTGGCAGGCGGGCCAGCGCAGCAGCACGGCTGAGGAGCAGCGCCGGGCGGAGTCGGCAGCCAGGTCGAGAGGGCGGTTCACCCGCAACTTCGTGGTGCAGGGCACGGCGGCGGAATGGGCCTGTTGCTGGTTGGCCGAGTTGCGGCGCCGATTGCGGGCCTTGCCGGCCGCAGGATCCGCCTCGGCCGCAGGATCCGCCGCCGGCACCGGGTCCGCTCCGGCGTTGGTGTTCTTTCTCCACGACGAGGTCATCGTGCACTGCCCCGACGAGCTGGTGGAGGTCGTGACGGAGATGGTGCACGAGTCCTCCAGGTCTGCGACACGCTTGATATTCGGCGAGATCCCGCTGGAATTTCCCGTCAATGTCACAGTGGTTCAATCGTATGCGGACGCCAAGTAAGCCTCACTGACATCCAGAAGGGCCCCATGACCAACTCGACAGCCATCCCACGCACCGGTGAAATCCGTCAGGACCTGACGTTTGGCAACGGACCGATTCTCACGATGGACGGTCCCACGGCGTCGTATGCCGAATCGGTGACTGTCAGCGGCGGGCGGATCGCCCATGTTGGGTCGCTGTCGGAGGCTCGGGAACGCCATCCGGATGCCAACTTCAGGGACCTTCGCGGCGCGACGCTGCTGCCCGGCTTCATTGATGCGCACAGCCATCTGCCCTTCGCCTTTGAATTGGCCGGGCAGGTCAACGTTGGCGCACCTCCCGTGGGCACCTGCCGCGACATCGCAGACGTGGTGGCCGCGCTGGAGGAGTTCCGGACCAGCCGCTCCGTCCCTGAGGGGGAATGGATTGTTGGCTACGGCTATGACCAGGAGACGCTGGCGGAGAACCGGCACATCACCAAATTCGATCTGGACGCCCATTTCCCCCGGCACAAGGTCATGCTCATCCATGTGTCCAGCCATGGTGCGGTGCTGAACTCGGCCGCACTGGCCTGGGCGGGAGTCGATGCCGGGACCCCCACCCCCGACGGCGGCGTCATCTCGCGCGAACCCCTGACGGGTGAGCCGACGGGCCTGCTCATGGAAACGGCCTACATCTTCCTGGTGGCGAACAAGATGCCGCGCCCCGACCAGGAAGGAAGGCTGGAGCTGCTCGACGACGCACTTCAAATGTATGCCTCCCACGGCTACACCCATGCGCAGGACGGCTTTTCCACCGTCACGGACCTCAACTTTTACCAGGCTGCCGCCGCCCGCGGGCTGCTGTATCTGGATGTCGCGGCCCTGGGATCGTTCCTGGAATTTGGCGCCTGGGCGGGCAACACCGACTTCCCCACCGGCTCGTACAATGGCGGCTTCAAGATTGCCGGCATGAAAATCCTGCAGGACGGTTCTCCGCAGGGCCGCACCGCCTATATGAGCGAGCCCTACCTGCAAGGTGGCCCGGACGGGCAACAGGACTGGTGCGGCGAACCCACCACCCCCTTCGAGACGTTTGCCGCGGTCGTGAAAGCCGGAATTGACGCCGGCGTCCAGATCTTTGTCCACGCCAATGGCGACGCCGCGATCGACGACGTCATCAAGGCACTGGAGTTGACGGGAACCACTGCGGCGGACGACCGGCGGAGCGTAGTGATTCATTCGCAATTTCAGCGCCCCGAGCAGCTTGCGGACTACGCCAGGCTCGGCATCACACCCAGCTACTTCACGAACCACAGCTACTTTTGGGGTGACGTGCACGTGGCCAATGTGGGTTATCCAAAGGCGGCGTTCATCAGTCCGCTCAAATCCGCGGCGGCACGGGGGCTGGTTGCGTCCAACCACACGGACTTTGCCGTTACGCCCCTGGACCCCTTCTTCGTTCTGTGGACCTCGATGGCCCGCACCACCCGCTCGGGCCGGGTCCTGGGGCCGGACGAACGGATTGACGCTTACCAGGCGCTGCAGGCGATTACGACGTCGGCCGCGTACCAAATGTTCGAGGAAAACCGGAAGGGCCGGATCGCCGAGGGCCTGCTGGCCGACTTCGTGATCGTCTCCGCGGATCCCACACGGGTGGGCGTCGACGAGGTGAAGGAGTTGCAGGTATTGGAAACCATCAAGGAAGGCGCCACCATCTACCGGGCCGAACAAGCGGACCGGGCCGACCAACCAGGCGAGGCGGACCAAGTACCCAAAGCCTCGGCACCCTAGATCGGTGCGGGAATCTCCCGGGAAACATCCCACGGCACGGTCCAGCCGAGCTCCTCAAAGACGTGATCCAGGATGCCCGCGGTGAAGCCCCACACCACCACGCCGTTGACCAGAAACGACGGGCCACGGTAACTGCGGCCGCCGCGGTTCAGGGCGGCGGTGAACCTGTTGGCCGGGTCCAACAGCTCCCGTACGGGCACCCGGAATACCTGCGCGGATTCGCCGTAGTCCACCACTGCCACGGGTGTTTGCCGCGTCCACCAGCCGATCACGGGTGTCACGATGAAGTTGCTGACAGGCATGGGGACTTCCGGCAGCACCCCCAGGATTTCCACACCGTCCGGTTCCAGGCCGGTCTCCTCCTTGGCCTCGCGAAGGGCCGCGGCGATGATCGATGCGTCGCCCGGGTCGACACCGCCGCCAGGGAAGGCAACCTGCCCGGGATGGGCGCTGAGCGTGGTGGCCCGTTCCAGGAACAGCATGTCGAGGTCGGCCGGGACCAACGGCACACCGGCCGGCGCGGGGCTGCCGTCAAGGGTGCCAAAGAGCAGCAGCACGGCGGCCTGCCGGGCCGAGTTCCTGTCAAGGGGCGTGTCCCACATCGCGGGCCGGCCCAGGCGAAAGGCGTCGTGGGCGGCACGGCGGGCAAGGCCAGCCAAGTCCTCATAGGCGCTCATGGGGCAGAATCGGTACCTTGTGAAACCACGCCGAGCCGGTCGGCGCGTTGGGATTCCTGGCGGAACTGCGCGGCGTTGTCCACATCGGCGAGCATGCGCGCGTGGAGGGCCTCCTGGCCGGGAGCCATCTCGTACTTGAGCAGTTTGGCGGCCTTGGCCGGGTCCGTCTCGCCCTCACCATAGGCGGGGCACAAGTGGGCGAGTGGGCATGCGCCGCACGCCGGCTTGCGGGCGTGGCAGATGCGCCGGCCATGGAATACCACCCGGTGCGAGACCATGGTCCAGTCCTTGGGCTCGAACAAGGCGGCAACGTCGGCCTCAATCCGCACCGGATCGCTGGAGACGGTCCAGCCAAACCGGCGCGCCAGCCGCATGAAATGGGTGTCGACGGTGATCCCGGGGACGCCGAACGCATTCCCGAGGACCACGTTCGCCGTTTTCCGCCCCACCCCGGGAAGCGTCACGAGGGCTTCAAGCTTTCCCGGCACCTCGCCGTCGTACTCGTCAACGATCCGGGTGGCCAGGGCCAGCAGGTTGGCGGCCTTGGCCCGGAAGAAGCCCGTGGGCCGGATGAGTTCCTCCAGCTCCATGACCTGCGCCTCGGACAGCGCCAGGGGCGTGGGGTAGCGCGCAAACAGGGCCGGGGTGATGGCGTTGACGCGCACATCGGTGGTTTGTGCGGAGAGAACGGTGGCCACCAGCAGCTCAAACGGGTTGTGGAAATCCAACTCCGCGTGGGCGTACGGATAAAGCTCCGCCAGCTCGCGGTTGATTTTCCGGGCCCGCCGTTTGAGCGCCAGCGCCGATTCGTTCTCCACCGGTTTCACGGGTTACGAGCCTTCCGGAGCCCGCTCAATCCCCACCAGGTCCAGCAGTACGCCGGTTTTTCCGTGGCTGTCCTGGACCAGGAAGCTGGTGCCGCGGTCCTCAAGGGCCAGGATCCAGGAGCCGGGGGTCAGCTTGAACACAAACTGGCGGCTGTGCTCATCGACCACGTTCTGCGGCCGGTCCACGGCAAACCAGAACGGATCGGCAACCACGGCGGCCTTGGCGGCCTGCGGGTCGACGGTTGCGCCGATGCTCTCGCGGACCGGGGCCTCCCGTACGGGCTCAGACTCGGTCACCTTCGGATGCAGCATGGTTGCCGGTGCCGCTTCCTGCACGGGCTCGACGCCGGTGCCCGCGTCCGCGGTTTCCTCGGCGACTGCTTCGGCCGGGATCGCGGATTCCGCGGAAGCTTCCTCGGTTTCCGGGGCGGTCGAGGCGGAGGGGACCTCGGGGGTCACCCGGGTTTCGGGCGCGGCCTCGGCGGCTTCGGCCGTGAAATTGGCGTCACCGGCGGAGACTCCGGCAGTCTTGACGCCCTGGGGCTCCGCGGTTTCGGCACCGGCTGCGGCAGTCGCGGCCGTCGCGGGAGCCGAAGTTGCTGCACTTGCGGCAGCCGCAGGAGCGGTTGCCTGCTGGGTCGCGGAGGCATCGGCGGGGGTGAAGATCTGTCCTGCGGACGTGTGCCCGGCAGCCTGGGGGCCGGCGTTCCAGCCAAAGCCGGGCTGGCCGGCTGCGGCCTGACCGGCGGCGGGCTTGTCGGCTGCATCCTTGCCGGGCGCCTTCTGGCCGTACTGCGGCTTTGCCGCCGCAGCCGCCGCAGCCGCCGCGGCCGTTGCGGCCGTTCCGGACGTTGATGCCGAAGCGGAGCCCGCACCGGCGGGCAGGGCGAGCGCGGGCTTGGGGGCGGCCGGGCGGTGAACCGCGGGAACGGCGTCGCGCGCGGCCGGGTGGGCGGTGACTTCGGCGCGGTTGGCATAGTCGGCGGCAAACACGGGGATCCACTGGGCCAGGACGGTGGCGGCCAGCAGGATGAGGGCGCCAATCAGGCCCACCAGGTAGGCCACCTTGAAGTTGGTGACGGTCCCGAGGAAGAAGAAGGCGGTGGCGAAACTGGCCACAACGGAGGCGAACTGGTCAACGGACAGCGAGCCGACGCGGAGCTTGAGTTCCGGGCTCATCCGGCGAATGCCGAACAGGGCGCCGACCACCAGCGGCAGGATGACGCCGATGCCGGTAAAGTACAGGCCGGCCACGTTCCACAGATTGCCTGTCAACCCGTAGGTGAAGACGATCGGCAGCACGGAGGCCACGAAGATCACCAGGACGGCACCGAGCACGGTTACATCGCGGGCGGTCAAGGGGCCAAATACGGCTTTGCTGATTCCCGCGTTCTTGCGGTCCGGCGCCACCGTGGTGGTGGACGCATTTTGCTCTGTCATCAAGTCACTCCTCAAAGTCACGATTCTGTTACAGCCTAGTGAACGCCTGGGAGCAACACTAGCCAGCCACAGCCAACGAGCGACACAAACTCCGGGGATGGGGAAACGTTCACCTACAACAATCTTGCGGCTTGCCGCGCATTTGGGCGCAGATATGACCCCGTTGGCCCGCATTCGCTGTGATCGCAGACACGTTTGCGCCGACAAGGCTATACAGTAAAAGCTGGAACACAACGTTGTGCCGCCACCTCCCCTCAGAACCGCAAATCCGCGCGCAAATTATGGGGGTGTGCCGGCATCCGTAAAGAAGGAATGAAGGGGTTACGAAGATGTCCGAGGACACCACCACGGCGGGTCAAAACACCGGCGACGCACTGGAAAATCTCCTGACGGAGAACCGCCAGTTCCCGCCAAGCGCAGAATTTGCGGCGAACTCGATCGTCAAGGCCGGCGAATATGACGCCGCCGACGCCGACCGCCCCGCCTTCTGGGGCAAGCAGGCCCGCGAGCTGCTCACCTGGAGCAAGCCGTTCACGAAGACCCTTGACTGGACCAATCCCCCGTTTGCCACCTGGTTCGAAGACGGCGAAATCAACGCCGCCTACAACGCGTTGGACCGCCACGTCGAGGCCGGCAACGGCGACCGCGTGGCCATCCACTTCGAGGGCGAGCCCGGCGACACCCGCACCTACACGTATGCGCAGCTGACCGAGGAGGTCAAGAAGGCCGCCAACGCCTTCGAGTCCCTGGGCCTTGCCAAGGGCGACCGCGTGGCCGTCTACCTGCCCATGATCCCCGAGGCCGTCATCACCCTGCTGGCCTGTGCCCGCATCGGCGCCATCCACTCGGTGGTATTCGGCGGCTTCTCCGCGGACGCCCTGCGCTCCCGCATCGACGACGCCCAGGCGAAGCTGGTGGTCACCGCCGACGGCACGTTCCGACGCGGCAAGCCCAGCTCCCTCAAGCCGGCCGTGGACGAGGCCCTGGTTGCCCCCGGGCACTCGGTGGAGAACGTCGTCGTCGTCAAGCGCAACGGCGAGCCCGTCAACTGGGTCGAGGGCCGCGACAACTGGTGGGAGGACACCGTTGGCGCCGCATCGACCGAGCACACGGCCGTGGGCCACGCCGCCGAGCACCCGCTGTTCATCCTCTACACCTCCGGCACCACGGGCAAGCCCAAGGGCATCCTGCACACCACCGGCGGCTACCTCACGCAGGGCGCGTACACGCACCGGGCAGTTTTCGACCTGCACCCGGAGACGGATGTCTTCTGGTGCACGGCCGACGTCGGCTGGATCACCGGCCACTCCTACGTCACCTATGCGCCGCTCATCAACGGCGCCACCCAGGTCATGTACGAGGGCACCCCGGACTCCCCGCACCAGGGCCGCTTCTGGGAGATCGTGGAAAAGTACAAGGTGTCCATCCTGTACACGGCGCCCACGGCGATCCGCACGTTCATGAAGTGGGGCGAGGACATCCCCGCCAAGTACGACCTCTCCTCGATCCGCCTGCTCGGTTCCGTGGGCGAACCCATCAACCCGGAAGCCTGGATGTGGTACCGCCGCGTCATTGGCAACAACCTGGCGCCCATCGTGGACACCTGGTGGCAGACCGAGACCGGCGCCATCATGATCGCCCCGCTGCCCGGCGTCACCGCCACGAAGCCCGGCTCCGCCCAGGTCCCCATGCCCGGCATCGCCGTGGACGTGGTGGATGAGGTCGGCGCGTCCGTGCCGGACGGCCATGGCGGCTACCTGGTGATCCGTGAGCCGTGGCCGGCCATGCTGCGCGGCATCTGGGGTGACAAAGACCGTTACAAGGACACCTACTGGTCCCGCTTCGACGACATGTACTTCGCCGGCGACGGCGCCAAGAAGGACGAGGACGGCGACGTCTGGCTCCTGGGCCGCGTGGACGACGTCATGAACGTCTCCGGCCACCGGCTCTCCACCACGGAGATCGAGTCCGCCCTAGTCAGCCACCCGTCGGTCGCCGAGGCCGCCGTCGTTGGTGCCGCGGATGAGACCACCGGCCAGGCCGTGGTGGCGTTCGTGATCCTGCGCGGCTCCGCCGTGGACGATCCGGACATCGTCACCCACCTGCGCAACCACGTGGGCAAGGAAATCGGTCCGATCGCCAAGCCGAAGACCATCCTGGTGGTCCCCGAGCTGCCCAAGACCCGCTCCGGGAAGATCATGCGCCGGCTCCTGAAGGACGTTGCCGAGGGCCGCGAGGTGGGCGATGCGTCCACCCTGGCGGACAACACCGTGATGAACCAGATCGCGGAGTCCCTGAAGAAGTAACTACCCCGCATCTGTGTTGCAGTTGTTGGACCGAATTCGCCGATTTTCGGCGTTTCTGGTCCAACAACTGCAACACAGACTTGTTTAAGGGCAGCCGCAGGAACGGCGCAGGACCAGCTCGGAGGCGATGACGCCGTGCCGCGAGGGCGTGCCCTTGTCCTGGCCCACGAGTGCGCTGACGGCGGCCTGCGCCATGGCCCGGACCGGCTGCTTGACGGTGGACAGTGCCGGCCAGCTGTATTCGGCGTCGGTTGACCCGTCAAAGGACACGATCGCCATGTCCTCCGGCAACGTGAGGCCTGCTTCATGGAGGGCCCGGAGGATCCCGATCGCCTGCATGTCCGAGCTGACAAACACCGCCGTGGGCCGTTCCGCCGAGGCCAGCAGGCGCTGCCCGGCCGCGTAGCCGCCGGCGCGGGTGAACAGGCTCCGGACAATCGGCCCCTCGCCGAGCCCGGCGTCCGTCAGGGCATCGAGCCACCCCAGTTCGCGGTCGTCCACCCCGCCGGCCGCCGTGTTGCCCATGGCCAGGGCAATGCGGGTGTGCCCGTGCCCAATGAGGTGTTTCACGGCGGCCCTGGCGCCCTCGCGCAGGTCGGTGCCGACGGATGCGAATCCGGGTGCTGCCTTGTTCGTGGCGAGGAGCACCACGGGGATGTCGGCCACCTCAAGCGCCGCCACATCGGGGTCGAACTGGACGCTGGCCAGGAACACGCCGTCCACTTGGCGGGCCGCCAAGTTGCGGACGTGGGCCTGCTCCCTGGCCTGGCTGCCATCCGAATTGGTCAGCAGGACCGCGTATCCGAGGGCCTCCGCCTCCTGTTCGACTGCGTGCGCCAACTCGGTGAAGAACGGGTTCGAGTTGTCCGGCAAGATCAATCCGAGCAGGCGGCTGGAGCCGAGCTTCAGCGCCCTCGCCGCGGCATTGGGCCGATAGTCGAGCACCGCTATGGCGTCCCGCACGCGAGCTTCGGTGGCCGGCGAAACGTTCCTGGGCCCGCCGTTGACCACATAACTGACGACGGCGGTGCTGACCCCCGCGTAGCGTGCCACGTCCTTGCGTGTCACGGCCATTTTCGGGGATCGCACCGCCGGTTCGTTCATGAGGCTAATGCTAGCTACATTTCCGCCGGCGCATCGCCGAAGTCGCTGATGGCCAGGCGCTCCCCGCCCCGCAACGCCGACTGGTGGGCGATGATGCCGGGCAGGGTGAACCGTGCCGCAACCCAGGCGTTGACCGGGGGCAGGGTTCCGTTGTTGGCGGCGCGGACGAAGTCGTCCACCAAGAAGTGGTGGCTGCCCTCGTGGCCGTTCGGGGCGCCGGTGAATTCACCGGGCAGCCGGGCCACGTCGTGCACGGGGGCGTGCCCGGACATGAAGGCATCCCGCAGGGCCGGGGCAACATGGGCCAGCGACTCGTCGTCGGCCGACATGGTGGCGTGCGTGGCAAGCTCGGAGGAGATGTCCGTGACGGATTCCTTGTCCTGCCAGACGCTGGTCTCGGCGAGCTGCTCCATGCTGGCCTCGGTGCCGAAGTAGCGGAACCGGGACTCACGGATGTGGGACGGGTAGCCCACCCGGCGCATCTCGTTGATCCGCATGGCGCCGCCATCGTTGAGCTCGAACAGGGCCGTGGCGTTGGAGAAGTCGTTGTTGAACTGGCTGACTTCCTTGTCGAAAACGCCGTCCCCGCGCTGGTCCTTGACCCCGATGCAGCTGACGCTGACCGCGTGCGCATCGATGGCGCCCAGGACACCGCCCACCGAGTGGGTCGGGTACAGCATGGGCGGGTAGCTGGCGGTGCTCTTCCACTGCTCGCCGCCGCTGTACTGGTAGGCCTCATAGAAGCCCAGGTCCATGTCGTGGACGTAGTCGCCCTCGGCGTAGAAGACCCGGCCGAACGCACCGTCGGCGGCCTTGCCGCGCGCATAGACGGTGGCGGGGTTGTAGTAGCTCGTCTCGCCCATCATGTAAGTCAGCTTCGTCTCCCGGACGGCTTCGATGATGGCCGCGATCTCTTCCTCGGAGACTGCCATGGGCACGGCGGAGTATACGTGTTTCCCGGCCCGCAGCGCCTTGAGCACCAGCGGGCCGTGGGTCCAGCGCTGGGTGAAGATTGCGACGGCGTCGACGTCGGAGGCCAGCATTGCGTCAAAATCCTCGACCGTCCCGCCAAGTGACAGCCGTTCATTGAGTTCGGCGGCGCGTTCGGGCACGACGTCGGTGACGGCGATGGCCTCGACGTCCGGATGCAGGGCAAAAAGTTTGGCAAACTGGCCGGCAAACTGGCCGGCGCCGACGATGCCCAGGGTGATCGACATGGTGGTCCCTTCAAGTGGCGTAAATTGCGTGTCGCTGAAGTCTTGCATTCAAATCTACTCGAGTCAACGGTTCCCAGTTACTCAGATCAGTCATGAATCAATAAGGCGCCGCTTGTTGCTTTAGCCAGCGGCTACTCGCGTAGATTGTTCGGTCAGCTTTGACCGGCATGCGCACGCGGGGCAGGCTTGTGGCCAGGGCGGATGATGATCGTTTGTGCACCTTTTCGATCAACATTGACGATCAGCTGAACTTAACTGAAAAGCCGTGCGATGACTGCGATCGGTCCGGGCTGTGGCCCGCACGAGGGATGCCCGGCCATGGTGACTTTCGCATAACGATCGAAATTATTCTCTTTTGCATCTTGACGTTCTTTTTTGAGGGATTCATGATGTGTGTATGTGAACCAACTCACACCGCTTGCATCTCAAGGGAGAGATCATGTCACCAAATGAAGACCGGTCCCCGTTCAGCCCCTTCCGCCCTGGCATGGACCGCCGCACGTTACTTAAGACCCTGGGCGTCGGCGCCGTCAGCGCAGCAGGAATCCCCCTGCTGGCCGCCTGCACCGGAGGATCCGGCCCCGGCGCCTCGGCCTCGGCCTCGACGTCCCTGACCTTTGGCTCGGGCTCCTCGGATGACGTTCCCAAGGCCGCCTACCAGGCGGTGACCGACGCGTTCACCGCAAAATCAAAGATCAGCGTCACCACCAACGTGGTGCCCCACAACGACTTCCAGAACAAGATCTCCACCTACCTGCAGGGCAGCCCGGACGACGCCTTCACCTGGTTCGCCGGCTACCGCATGCAGTACTACGCCGGCAAGGGGCTGCTCGCTCCCATCGACGACGTCTGGGAAAAGATCGGCGCCAACTACTCCGACGCCATGAAGAAGGCCTCCACCGGCCCCGACGGCAAGATGTACTTCGTACCCAACTACAACTACCCCTGGGGCTTCTTCTACCGCAAGAGCCTCTGGGCTGACAAGGGCTACGAAGTCCCCACGACCTTCGATGCGCTCACCACCCTCGCCAAGAAGATGAAGAGCGACGGCCTTGTGCCGATCGAGTTTGCCGACAAGGACGGCTGGCCCGCCATGGGCACCTTCGACTACATCAACATGCGCCTCAACGGCTACCAGTTCCACATGGACCTCACCGCCCACAAGGAATCCTGGGACCAGAAGAAGGTCAGCGACGTCTTTGACACCTGGAAGGCCCTGCTGCCCTACCAGAACCCGGCCGCCCTCGGCATGACCTGGCAGGATTCGGCCATCAACCTGGGCAAGAAGAAGTCCGGCATGTACCTGCTGGGCTCCTTTGTCACCCAGCAGTTCACGGACAAAGCCACCCTGGACGACATCGACTTCTTCCCGTTCCCGGAAATCGCCGTGGAGGGCCAGGATGCCGTGGAGGCACCCATCGACGGCCTGCTGCTTTCCAAGAAGGGCGGCACCAACCAGGCAGCCCGCGACTTCCTGGCTTTCATGGGCACCCCCGAGGGGCAGAACGCCTACGCGAAGGTGGATCCGTCCAACATCGCCACCGCCAAGGGCGCCGATACCTCGACCTTCTCGCCGCTGACCAAGAAGTGTGCCGAGACCATTGCCAACGCCAAGAGCATCAGCCAGTTCTTCGACCGCGACGCCCTTCCGGCCATGGCGAACAACGTGATGATCCCGGCCCTGCAGGGCTTCATCAAGGACGGCACCATCGACGTCAAGAACCTCGAAGCCCAGGCCAAGGCACTCTACGCCGCCCAGTGAGTTGTGCGGCGGCCGGCCCTGTCCGGCCGCCGCGCTCCCACCGCACCCGCAACCGCCCCCTCCGAGAAAACGAGTTTGCCGACATGAGCACGCCTACCGAGCTTTCCGATTCAGCCGCCCCCGGCTCACGGGCCGGCCGAAACACTCCAGGGGGCCGGACCAAACCCAAGGGAGTCAAGCGGCTCTCCAAGCGGGACAAGGTGGTCCTGGGCTTCATGGTGGGCATTCCCACCCTGGTACAGCTGGCCTTCGTCTGGATTCCCACCGTACTGTCCGTCCTGTTGTCCTTCACCCGGTGGAACGGGCTGGCGCTTTCCGACATTCGTGCCGCGGGGCTGGCCAACTACAGTTATGTGTTCAACGACAGCCCGGCGTTCTGGCCGGCGGTGCAGCACAACATCCTCTGGCTGGTGTTCCTCGCCGTCATCGCCACACCGTTGGGTCTGCTGTTGGCCGTCCTGCTGGACCAGCAGATCCGCGGATCCAAGATCTACCAAAGCATCTTCTTTGTCCCGGTCATGCTGTCCCTGGCTCTGGTCGGGATCATCTGGCAGCTGTTCTACCAAAAGGACAACGGCCTGCTGAACTTCCTGCTCGGCACCGCCGGCACACCGGCCGCCGTGGACTGGTTCGGCAATTCCAGCGTCAACATCTGGGCAGCCCTCGTCGCGGCCACCTGGCGCCACGCCGGCTACGTCATGATCCTGTACTTAGCGGGATTGAAGGGCGTGGACGCGTCCCTGAAGGAGGCGGCGTCACTTGACGGCGCCAACGCAACCCAAACGTTCTTCCGGATCGTCTTTCCCGCCATGGCCCCCATCAACATCGTCATCGTGGTCATCACCATCATCGAATCCCTGCGAGCCTTCGACGTCGTCTGGGTCATCAACAAAGGCACCAACGGCCTGGAACTCATCAGCGCCCTGGTCATCAGCTACCTGATCGGTGAAGGCCAATCCATCGGTATCGGCTCCGCCTTCGCCGTGATCCTGCTCGTGATCTCCCTGGTGCCCATCACCATCTACCTGTCCCGCACCTTCCGGAAGGAGAAGTTCTGATGTCTGCTTCCACCGCCACCCGACGCCCCGGGCACGCCAAAGACGGCGGCCCCGCCGCGCCACGTTTGGGCCACGGCCGCAGCCGCCCGCACTACGGCACCCACATCTTCCTGACAGTCATGGCAATCATGTGGATGGTCCCGCTCGGCTGGGCCCTCTTCACGGCACTGCGCCCCAAAGCCGACACCGACAAATACGGCTACTTCAGCCTCGGCGGCGCCTTCAACTTCGACAACTTCGTCACGGCCTGGAACCAGGGCGGATTCCCACGCTACTTCGCGAACTCCCTGATCATCACCATCCCCACCATCATCCTGGTCCTGCTGTTCTCCTCCATGATGGCCTTCGCCGTCAGCCGGGTCAGCTGGAAATTCAACATCACCCTGCTCATCATGTTCACCGCCGGCAATTTGCTCCCACCCCAGGTGCTGGCCACCCCGCTGTTTGAAATGTTCAAACTGATCCCGCTGCCATATTGGTTCAGCGATTCGGGCAGCCTGCTGAACACCTACCTATCGGTCATCATCGCCAACACCGCGTTCCAGATCGGCTTCTGCACCTTCGTGCTCTCCAACTACATGAAGGCGCTCTCGGCGGACCTGACGGAGGCGGCGCTCGTGGACGGAGCCGGAATCTGGCGCCAATACATCTCCATCATCATGCCGCTATGCCGGCCGGCCATCGCCGCCCTGGCCACGCTGGAACTGATCTTCATCTACAACGACTATTTCTGGCCCCTCCTCTTCATCCAGAGCGGGGACAGGCTCCCGGTCACCACCGCCATCAACAACCTGCAGGGAACCTTCCTCTCCAACTACAACCTGCTGGCGGCCGGTGCCACGATCACCGTCATCCCCACCCTGATCGTCTACCTGGTCCTCCAGCGCCACTTCGTCGCCGGGCTGACCCTCGGCTCCAGCAAGGGATGAGTGGTCACGTGAGAAGCGACAAGAACCTCAAACCCGGAAACGGTGATCCTTCCTGCGCGCCGAACGCACGGAAGACGGGCCCATGCTGGCCGACGCCCGGCGCAGCGCCATCGTGGCCACGGTATCCCGGGAGCGGGTGGTCCGGGTCTCGAACCTGGCCGAACAGTTCGGCGTCTCCCTGGTCACGGTACGCCGTGACATCGAGGCCCTGGACGACGCCGGCCTGGTCCAGAAGATCCACGGCGGCGCCAAACTTCCCGGCGGCGCAAGCACCCACGAACCCGGCTTCGAGCTCAAGTCCACCCTGGGAACCCTGGAGAAGCGGGCCATTGCCCGGGAAGCGGAACTGCTGGTCAAGGACGGCATGGCGATCGGACTGAGTGCCGGGACCACCACCTGGGCGCTGGCCAAGGAGCTCAGTTCCCGCAGCAACCTCACCGTGGTGACCAACTCGGTCAAGATTGCCGACGTCTTCCAGGAGGCCGGGTCCAGGGTGTCGGTGATCCTTACGGGCGGCGAGCGCACGCCGTCGGACGCCCTGGTGGGGCCCATCGCAACGCAGTCGATGCACTCATTGCATCTGGACTTGCTGTTCCTGGGCGTGCACGGGGTGGATGCGGACGCCGGCTTCACCACGCCAAACCTGCTCGAGGCCGAGATGGACCGGGCGCTCATCGAGGCGGCCCGCAAGGTAGTGGTGCTGGCGGACCACAGCAAGTGGGGCACCGTGGGCATCAGCACCATCGCCGGCATAGAGGACGTGGACGAGGTCATCAGCGACGACGCCCTGGGCGTGGAGGCGCAGCGCATCCTGCGGGAACGCGTTGCCCGGCTCCGGCTGGTCAGCGTCACCCCGCACACCCCGGCCCCCTAGGCCCCGGCCGCGATCGGGCGCCGCGGCGTCCGGTCGCGGGCGGATTTGTGCGGCATGATTAAGCCATGACTTCCACCACCGATGCATCAGACCGCGGCGAACTGCTGGTCCTCAACGGCCCCAACCTGAACCTGCTGGGCACCCGCGAGCCGGCCATCTACGGTTCGGCCACGCTCGACGACGTCGCCAACCTCACCATTGCGGCCGCCCAGGCCGCGGGGTTCAGCGCCGAGTGCATCCAATCCAACCATGAGGGCGACCTCATCGACGCGATCCATGCTGCCCGCGGAACCGCCGTCGGCATCATCATCAACGCCGGCGCCTACACGCACACCTCGGTGGCCATCCGGGATGCGCTGGTCGCCGCGGAACTGCCCGCCGTGGAGGTCCACATCTCCAATGTGCACAAGCGCGAGGAATTCCGCCACCACTCCTACCTGTCGGGGGTGTGCGACGCCGTGATCGTGGGCGCCGGCATCCACGGCTACGAACTGGCCGTCAGCTACCTGGACAAGGTTCTCGCCTAAAAGACGCTGCCCCTCCATGGGGCGGGCCCGCGACGGCCCCACCCCATGGTCCTACTGTGTGCGGTCGAGTTCGCCGCGGGCCCGCATGACGGCTGAGCGCTGCGCGGAGACCGCTTCAAGGGCCAGCATCCCGGCACCCAGGATTGGCGGTGCCGTCACGAGTTCAATCTGCGTATTGGGTGCGTGCTCCCGCAGCCCCTCGGCAATGGCACGCATCAGGGTGGGCCGGTTGGCGGCCAGGACACTGCCGCCCAGGACCACCGGAACCGTCTTGTCGGACAAGTCCAGTCGCCGGATCACCGTTCGGACGAGAGTGACGATCTCCTCCGCCTGCCGGTCCACTTCGGCCTGCGCGACCACGTCGCCGCGCTCCGCCGCATCGAACAACGTCTTGGTCAGGTTCAGCACGGATCGGGCCGCAAGTCGGTTGAAATGGAGCCCCTCAACCACCTCGGTCACCGTGGACAACCCATAAGCCTGCGGGACCAGTTCCTGCAGGAGGGTTGCCGGACCCCGCCCATCCTCGGCCCGGACGGCATGCCACAACGCCTGGCGGCCCAGGCATCCGCCGCCACCCCAGTCCCCCGACACCAGGCCCAGCGCCGGGAACCGGGCACTCGCGCCGTCGTGCCGGACACCCACGGCATTGATGCCCGATCCACACACCACCGCGACGGCGTCGGGCTCGTTGGTACCCGCCCGCAGGAGCGCGAAGAGGTCGTTGTCAACGACGCTGCTCGCGGTCGTCCCCGGCACGGCCCAGGATTCCTTGGCCAGCGCCGCCGAGAACGCCTCGATCTCGGCCGGCAGGTCAATTCCCGAGAGATAGATGCCCGTGTGGAGGACGGTTCGTTCCGGTACCAGGGCCAGGACCTCGGTGACCAGCTTGCCAATGACTTCCAGCGATCCGGCCACGCCCAAGGCGTCCAGGTTGGATCCGGGCCCGCGCGTCCGGGCCAGTAGTTCCCCGTCCACCCCCAGCACGACGACGTCGGTCTTGGATCCGCCGCCGTCGACGGCAACGACAACGCCGTCGGCCGGCAGCTGTTCGCGCTCCAGGGCCTCTTCGACACCACTGGGGCGGGCCGGGGCTTCAAGCACGCTCACTTTGCCCACTCCAAATGGTTTCGGTTGGCGGCCAGCAGCGTGTCGGTCAATTTCTCGGCCTTCTCGTACTGCCCCACCAAGGGATGGGCCAGCATTGCCTTCAATACCCGGTCCCGTCCACCGTGGATGGCGGCATCCAGGGCGAGCCGCTCGTAGCCGGCCACATGGCCGATGAGCGCAGCCATTTCGGTGGGGAGCGCCTTGACGGGTTGGACTATGAGCTTTTCGGAGGTGATGGCGGCCGGCACCTCGATGACGTGGTCGTCGGGGAGGAACGGCAGGGTGCCGTCATTGCGGACGTTGACCACCTGCACATCCCCCCGGTTGGAGGTCAGTGAGGCCATGAGGTCGATGGCGGCCTCGGAATAGAAGGCGCCGCCCCGTTCCGCCAGTTCCGCGGGCTTGGTGTCAAGGGACGTATCCGCGTACTTCGCCAGGAGGCTGTTCTCGATCTTGGTGACTTCCGCGGCCCTGCTTGGCTTTACCAATTGCTCTCCGAGGACCACGTCGTGGGAGTAGAAATAGCGCAGGTAGTAGGACGGCACGGCGCCCTGGAGTTCCAGCAGTCCCGCCGGCATCCGGACGTCGGCAGCGAGTTCGTCGAGGCGGTTCTTGAGCAATTCCGGCAGGATGTCCCGGGTGGCGCCGTCCTGGCGGAGGTTGACGCCGGTTTCCCAGGTCAGGTGGTTCAGGCCCACGTGGTCAAGGGAAATGTCCTGGTGGCCCACATCCATCAACGCCGCGAACTTGCGCTGGAAGCCGATCGCCACGTTGCACAGGCCCACGGCCCGGTGGCCTTCCTGCAGCAACGCACGGGTCACGATGCCCACGGGGTTCGTGAAATCGATGATCCATGCATTGGGTTTGGCCCGTTGGCGGATTATCTCGGCAATTTCAAGGACCACCGGAACGGTGCGCAATGCCTTGGCGAAACCGCCCGGACCCGTGGTTTCCTGGCCGATGCAGTGGACTTCATGGGGGAAGGTCTCGTCTCCGTGCCGTGCCTCCTGGCCGCCAATGCGCAACTGGAGCAGGACGACGTCGGCGTCGGTGACACCTTCGGCAACGCTGCTGCTTGTCATGATCCGTCCGGTGTGTCCGGCCCGGGCAAACATTCGCCGCGATATCCCCGATACGAGTTCAAGCCTGACCGGATCCGGATCAACGAGCCACAGCTCCTCGACGGGCAGGGTCGCCCTGAGCCGCGCGAACCCGTCAATCAGTTCAGGGGTGTACGTGGAACCGCCGCCAACTATTACTACCTTCATTTTTATCCCTTGACTCCTGAGAACTTGATACCTTCGATGAAATACTTTTGTGCGAAGAAGAACAGGATGATGACCGGCATCATCACCAAAACGGTGGCCGTCATGGTCATGTTCCATTGCACTTGTTGCGCCCCGCGGAATGACGCCAGCCCCAGTGACAGCGTCCAGTTGTCCGGATTTTCGCCGGAGTACAGGAGCGGCCCAAAGTAGTCATTCCATGCGTTCAGGAAGCTAAAGAGCGCCGCTGCCGCGATCCCGGGCTTGGCCATGGGCAGGATGACCTTGGTGAGGATGCCCAGTTCCGAGGCGCCGTCGATGCGGGCGGATTCGGAGTACGACTTGGGGATGGTGATCAGGAACTGGCGCAGCAAGAAGATGCTGAACGCGTCGCCAAACAGGTTGGGAATGACCAGCGGCCACAGCGTGCCCGTCAGCCCCAGCTTCGCCCACATCACGTACATGGGGACGGCCATGACCTGCGGCGGAAGCATCATCGCCACGATCACCAGGTAGAACATGAGGTTCCGCCCGCGCCACTTCATCCGTGCCAGCGCATACGCCACCGGGATGCTGGAGGCCAGCATGAAGATGGTGGCAAGGCCCGCGTACATGATCGAGTTGAGGAAGTAGCGAATCAGCGGGGCCTTGTTGAACACCTCAACAAAGTTCTCCCAATGCCAGGACGTTGGCCAGAGGTTCTTGGTCAGTGCCTGCTGGTCGCTCATCACGGACGTGAGGAAGATGAAGACGATCGGGGCGATAAATGCCACCGCCAGGGCGATCGCGACGGAATGCAGCCCGATCCACGACAGTGCATTTTGCCTTGCCCTGCTGGGCGCACGACGCGCGGGGCCGGCAAGGATCTTGGTTGCTGTAGACACGCTTTACTCCTCCTCGCCGATGCCGGATGCGCGCATGCGGCGAACCAATATGACTGTGAACAGGGCTGAGACAAGGAATAGGACAATCGCCATTGCGGACGCATACCCCATGTGGAACTGGTGGAATCCTTGTTCGTAGAGCCACATGGGGAACGTCAGCGTCGAGTTGTTCGGATAGCCCAGGGTTTCGCTGGAACCGGCAACGCTTGCGTTTCCCGAGGCCACCGACCCGGCCACCACCGCCTCGGTGAAGAACTGCAAGCCGACGATCACGGAATTGACGATGCAGAACATGAGCACGGGGGTAATGCTCGGCAAGGTGATGTGGACGAACTGTTTCCAGCCGCTTGCTCCATCAAGCCCGGCCGCCTCATACAGTTCGCCGGGGACATCGAGCAGGGACGCGAGCAGGATGACCATGACGGTGCCCGAGCTCCACAGGGCCATGACAGTCAGTGACGGCTTGGCCAGGGCCGGGTCGTTGAACCATAGCGGTCCGTCTATTCCGAACAGGTCAAGGACCTGGTTGATGGGCCCGGTGGACGGGTTCAGGAGGAAAACGAATGCCAGCGCGGCGGCCACCGGCGGGGCCAGCGCCGGAAGGTAGAACAAGGTCCGAAAGACGCCGGAGCCGCGTTTGATCTTGGACAAGACGATGGCCGTGAGCAGGCCGAAGCCCACCCGGCCCACCGTGATGGCGATGGTGAGCCACACGGTGTTGCCGATGGCCGTCCACATCAGCGGATCCTTGGTGAACATGAAGACAAAGTTTGAGAAACCCGCCCACGTCGGATCGTTGATGAGGTCGAAGTTGGTAAACGAATAAAAGATGGTGGCAAGCAACGGGTAGACGAAGAACACCGAGATGCCGATGAGCCAGGGGGACATGAAGGCCAGGACAACCAGCCGGCCCTTGAGCTTCGTCCGTTTGGGGGTGGCGGGACGCAGGGCGGCCTTCAGGGGCGCCGCCATCTTGGGTTTGGAGTCAATGGCTGTCATCAGTGGCCCAGTGCTGCGCCGTCGTCGATCTGCTGATCGACTTGCTTGAGGCCGGTGGCAAGGTCGGTGGTGTCGCCGTTGACGTACTTCAGCGCAAAGTCCTGGAAGACCTTGGCGTAGGCTCCGCCGTTGCTGGAGGCCGGGCTGGTGACCAGCTTGCCGTCGCCGAACAGATCGAGGAACGTCTTGAATTGCGGGGAGGCCGTCAGGTCCGGGGACTTGATCGCGTCAATGGTGGTCGGGACGTTCTTCAGGGAGTTGGAGAGCTGCACCAGGGGCGCGGTGTCGGTCGTCAGGTACTTGATGAGCTCCCAGGCGGCCCCGGCATTCTTCGCACCCTTGGGGACGCCAACGATGGTTCCCGTGGTGTACGCAGTTCCGTACAATTCCGGGTGGCTGTCCGAAACCGGGAACGGCGCTGTTGCGTAGTCCAGGTCCTTGGCTTCGTTGTCGATGAACGCGGCCCGGTATTCGCCGTCGAGGATCATCGCGACCCGGCCAATTTCGAAGTCATGGTCCGGCGAGTACTGCTGCCCGGACTGGGCCGTGAACTTGGTCAGCTTCTCGGCACCATAGAAGCCGGTCAGGTCCTTCTGCCAGTTGAGCATCTCTGACCATCCCGGGCTCGCGGCCAGGCTCGACTTGCCCTTGTCGTCCTGCCAGATGGCGCCAAACTGGGGTGCCAGGATTTTGGCCTTGTTGGCGTAGTAGCCGGGGGTCGGAACATAGCCGGCAACCTTGATGCTGCCGTCGGCGTTGAGTTTGGTGAGTTTCTTGGCGTCCGCCGCCATCTCCGACATGGTCTTCGGCGGGCTGGTGATGCCGGCGTCGGCAAACATCTTCTTGTTGTAGTACAGGCCAAAGACGTCGGCCAGCATGGGCATGGCACAACGCTTGCCGTCATAGGCCGTGTAGGACTTCGTTGCGTCCGGGATCTGTGCCATGTCGACCTTGTCACGGCTGATGTAGGGATCAAGGTCCTGGAATGATCCCGATCCGCAGAACTTGCCAATGTTGTCCGCGGAGAACGAGATCGCCACGTCGGGGGCGTTTCCGCCCCGGATGGCCTGGGTGATCTTGTCGTCGTCCTGGCCGCCCTGGCTCTTGATGGTGATATTGGGGTGGGCCTCATGGAACTTGGCGAAGACTGCTTCCACGTCCTTGAGCTCGCGGTCCTGGAAGCCGCTCCACACGGTCAAGGTGATGTTCTGGTCGGCTGCGGGTGCGGCGGCCGGGCCCGCGCTGGACGAGCCTCCCACGCCGCCACACGCACTTGTTCCCAGCGCCACTGCCAGGCCAAGCGCAACTGCGGTTGTCATTTTCCTCATGATGTCTCCAAACTGTTCAATTTCCGTATGACGAAATGGCGGTGAGGCCCTGGGGCTGCCGCTATGAGTGGGTTTGTCATGCAATTTCCGCCAAAAAGGTATGGCGTCGCCGCCGACCACCGCAGGTGGACGGATGATGCGATTACTTTCCCGGGTTGGCTAAGGGATCAGTCCCCGATGACCGATCCCGTTTCAAACGCTTTTTCCCTGGCCCGGACAAGCGCGGCGCGGACCGCACCCGCCAATGAGGCCCCGGCCGTTACCGGATAGGCGACGATGTCGGCCATTGAGGCTGCCGGCGCCGTCAGTACCTCGGCAAGTTTTTCCTTCACCAGGGCGGCAAGTTCAGTGCCGCCGGCGGCCCCGAACTTTCCGCCCAGCATGATCAGTTCCGGATCAATGACGGTGACAATGGACGCCAGCCCGGTCGCGATGCGCATGGCCAGATCTTCGCGGAATTCCTTTCCGGCCGGCCCCGATTGCATGACCTCAAGCGGATCGTTGAAAGCAAGGCCGTGCGCCCTCGCCAGCGCGCCGATTCCGGCCGGGCTGAGCAGGTCCCCGAGTTTTGAGCCGAACCGTCCGGTACCGGTAGAAGCGTTGGCCCTGTCAGGCACGGGGACATAGTCGATTTCCCCGGCGCCCCCGGTAAAGCCCCTGATTAATTCGCCGCGGACCACGATGGCCGCGCCGACGCCGTCGTCAATCACCACGAGGGCGTAGTTCTCGACGCCGGCCGCGACGCCGGATGCCATTTCGGCCAGAGCCATCAAATTGACGTCATTTTCAATGTCCACGGCAATGCCGAGTTCATCGACCAGCGTGGAGATGACGTCTATCCCCTCCCAGAGCGGAAGGTGGGGAGCGTACTTGAGCAAGCCGGTCTGCGGGTTCAGTGCGCCAGGAAGGCCAATGACCACGTGAAGGAGCTGGCTCCGGTCAAGGTTCGCTTCGGCGCATGCGGCGTCCAACGCCCGGCGGACCTGTTTTGGCGCTCCCTCTGCGGTCCAGTCACGGCTTACCCGGGACCGTTCCGCCCCCGCCAAGTCGCAGATCTGGACTTCGAGGCCGTACCGGGTCACGTCGATTCCCGCGGCGAACCCAACTTCCGGACGGACCCGCCACAACTGGGCTTTGGGTCCGGGACCGCCGGCACGCTTTCCCGATTTCTCGACCAGCCCGGCCGTCTCAAGCCGGATCAGCAGTTCAGCCGTGGCCGGCTTGGAGAGGCCCGTGAGCTGCTCCAGGTCAGCGCGGGAAAGCATCCCCTGCTCGAGGATGAACGCCAACGCGGTTTGGTCGTTGAGGATCCGCAACTTGCTGGGTGCACCGATAGCCATGTGTTCCGCATTCTGAGTTCGATTTAATCGACTGGTAAGTTTCCAATCGAATAAAACGAGGCTAACACGGACAGTGACGCACGCAACAGTGTTTGGCGAAAGATTTCAAAAAGGGGTAGCTGCCCACTGGGAACAACGGGTCCCGGGCAAAGCAACAGGGTACCTGAGGCTATTACTTGACGCTGCAGGTTCCCGATCCCACGGTGGAGTTCAGTAGTGGGGCGGCCTCGATGACGGGGTTCACCTCGCCCATCGTGAACGCGAAACCGACCGGCTCCGGCGTCGTCGACTTTGCAAAGACCACGCCCACCACACGGCCAGAGGTGTCCAGCAACGGCCCGCCCGAATTACCGGATTGCACGTTGCCGGCCAGTTGGTAGACATCCAGCAACGACTTTGAGGTCCCGGTAATATCGGGGATCAGCAGGGGACCCGAGCTGACCACGGTGGCGGGACGGACCTGCAACGGCCCACCCAAGGGGTAGCCGGCAAAGGCGGCCGTTGAGTTCGAGGGCAGGTTCGCCGCAGTCTTCAGTGGTGCCACGTTAAGACCGTCGACGGCGAGAATGGCGAGGTCCTTGACCGGGTCAAAGTACACCACGCGGGCGCGCAACGCACCCTGGTCGCGGGTTTGCACAATCGGCATGGCGACCCCGGAGACGACGTGGGCGTTCGTCATGACCCTGTCCGGCGCCACCACGAATCCTGTTCCGGTCTGGCTTTGCCCGCATTGGAAGGCCGTGCCGGAAATCTTCAGCACCGATTCGGCGGCGGCGTTCCAGGCAGGGGTGTCGGTGCTGGCGTTGGGGACGGGCACCTGGGCGTTCGCGCCGGACGGGTTGAGGATCTGCGGGATCCCCTCATCCAATACCAGCGACCGCAGCTGCGCGGCGGCAACCTTGACGGGGTCCGGGGTCCACGTGTCGATCTTGGAGATGACGACGGAGTCGCCCAGCTGCTTGGAGACGGCGGGGATGCCCAGGTTTGTGACGCCGGCGGCCAGGATGGAAATGACCGCGGCACCGACGGCAACATTGAGCGCCCCACCCAGAATGCGGTTCACGGAGCGGATTGAGCCCGACTTCACAGTCTTGCCAATGGCCCGGCCAAGCCGGATGCCCACGGCATGGCCGGCGACAATCAAGATCACCGTCGCACCGATGACAAAAGCGGTCCGCCACCCCGGTCCCGGGGCGTACTGGTTGGCGAACGGGGCGGCAAAAAACGCCGCCACGGCACCGGCGACGAAGCCGATCAGCCCGCCCAAACTCACCAGCAACCCGGCATTTAGCCCGTAGATCAGCTGCCACAGCAACCACAGCATCAGTACTGCATCCAACCAGGAGAAACCGAACACTTTTGTCCCCGCCCTCCTCAATAGGAAACCCAAGCCAACAGGCGCAGGGACCGGACGGCACCTGCGCTGGCCATATTACCGGGCAAAACCGTGCATTCCCTGAGGTGGAATCGAGTAGAATCCCCACGAAGGACACCGCGGATGCCAAATTGGTCACAAAAAGGCCAAAGTTCTGAAAGAATCAGTAATAGGTCCCAATAATTTAGCTACATACTGAAGGAGATTTCATGGACATCGAGGTACTGCGCCGGGCCCCCCTATTCGCCACGCTGGACGACGAGGCATTCCGCCTGCTGACCGACGAACTGGCAGAGGTGGATCTCTCACGCGGCGCGTCAGTTTTCCGCGAAGGCGACCAAGGCGACCAGCTGTACTTCATCGTCTCCGGCAAGGTGAAGCTGGGGCGCACCTCCCCCGACGGCCGCGAGTCCCTCGTTGCCATCCTGGGCCCGGGCGAGCTGTTCGGCGAAATGGCACTCTTTGACCCGGCACCGCGCAGCACCACCGCCACGGCCGTCTCGGAGACCCGGCTGGCCGGTTTGAAGAACGAGTCCCTGAACGCCCTGCTGCGCCAGCGCCCGGAGGTGTCCATGCAACTGCTGCAGGCCCTGGCCCGCCGCCTGCGCCGCACCAACGACAACCTCTCCGACCTGGTCTTCTCCGATGTGCCCGGCCGCGTGGCCAAGGCCATCCTTGACCTGGCTGACCGCTTCGGCCGCCCCGCAACGGACGGCATCCTGGTGGCACACGAGCTCACGCAGGAAGAACTGGCCCAGCTGGTCGGCGCCTCCCGTGAAACCGTCAACAAGGCCCTGGCCGAGTTCGTCCAGCGCGGCTGGCTGCGCCTTGAGGCCCGCGCCGTCGTCATTCTCGACGTCAACCGCCTGCGTCAGCGCTCACGCTAAGCTGCACAAAGCAAGAGGGGGCGGATCACCATGATGGTGATCCGCCCCCTCTGCTTTGCCCGAATGACGCCCCGCCCCTGACGCCGTATCACTTTTGGCGCCATTCCTGGCGACGCGGTATCACGTTTGGCGTCGATTTCAGGAACGCCGTATCACTTCCGGCAGGCCACCTCGGATGGTGCGGATCTTGGTGATACCGCGTTCCGGAAAAGTGGAGCAAAAGTGATACGGCGTCGGGGGAAAAGGCGCCAAAAGTGATACGGCGTTGGGGTTACCGCTCGCGGCAGGCTGCGCCTTCGGAGGCCGGGGATGCCTGGACCTCCAGGGCGAAGTCTTCGCCGGCGGCGGTCACCAGCTGCGGCCGGTATTCGTTGATGGGCCGCTTGTGGTTCAGGTAGGCGATGCAGCCGCGGGCTGCCGCCAACTTTTCAAGGATGATCTCCACCCCGGGCACCACCAGTTCACCCAGGGCCAGGCCCACGGTGCGGTCCTGGCCGATCTCGTCGCCAAGGGCCGACGTCGACCGGGTTGCCAGGATGTCGGACGCAGACGCCCACCGGCCCCAGACGCCCTTGCTGGAGAGCAGGGTCGGCTGCTGGTTCACGGGACGGGCCGCGGCAAAGTACCGGGTGTCGAAGCGGCGGTGTGCGAAGTCCGGGCTGAGCCAGTGGCTGAGCGGCGTGAGCAGGTCGGTCCGCAGCGCCAGGCCGCGCCGGGCCAGCAGTGCGGCAAAGGTGTCGTCCTGGGCGGCGATGGCCTCGCGCGCCTTCATCCATTTCGGGCCGGAGACGCCTTCCACCAGGTTCGATGCGTCGGGTCCGGCGAGCAGGATGCCGGTTTCCTCAAACGTTTCCCGGATCGCCGCCACAACATGGCGTTTCGCCAGGTCAACATTGTCCGTGCCCAGGCGCTTGGCCCACTCCACGGGTGACGGGCCCACCCAGTCGGTGACGTCGTCGTCCGCGGGTTCGATGGTGCCGCCGGGAAACGCCACAATGCCCAGCGGGGAACCGCCGGGCCGGTACGTCATAAAGGTCTGCAACCCGGTGGGGCTGTCTTTCAACAGCACCACCGAGGATGCCATGCGGGGCTTGCTGGGCGTGCGTTCGCCAAAATCAACCCATGCCTGCGCGGCCTCGAGCTGATCGGCATTCAGCGGAAAGGTCCGCTTGCCTGCGGGCCGGAAACCCGCGGGGGTATTACTGGAATTCTGCAATCAACTCAACCTCAACGGGTGAATCCAGCGGCAACACGGCAACGCCGACGGCGGAGCGTGCGTGAATGCCGGCGTCACCAAAGACTTCGCCAAGGAGCTCGGAGGCGCCGTTGACCACTCCGGGCTGGCCGGTGAAGGAGGGGTCGGAGGACACGAAGCCCACGACCTTCACGATGCGGGTCACGCGGTCAAGGTCGCCAATGACGCTCTTGACGGCGGCCAGGGCGTTGACGGCGCAGATTGCGGCCAGTTTCTTTGCGTCCTCAGCGGAAACGCCGGCGCCGACCTTGCCTTCGAGTGTGAGTTTGCCGTCAACAAACGGCAGCTGGCCCGAGGTGTGGACGTAGTTGCCGGTCACCACGGCCGGCACGTAGGCGGCCACGGGGGCTGCCACGCCGGGGAGGGTCAAACCAAGCTCGGCCAGACGGGCCTCAATGCGGGAAGTTCCCTGATTTTGCACGGATTCCATGGCTAGGCCTTCTCTCGCTTCAAGTAGGCAACAAGGCCGTTTCCATCGGGTCCGGTCACAACCTGGACCAGCTCCCAGCCGTCCTCGCCCCACTGGTCAAGGATCTGCTTCGTGGCGTGAATTATGAGCGGAATTGTGGCGTACTCCCATTTGGTCATGCATCAAAGAGTATCCCCAAGCCGGTAAACTGGAAAAATGGCAGCAAAAAAACACCCCATTTTCGATACCGCCACTACCCTTGGAAAACTTATGCTCTTCCTTGGCGTGAGCGCAATTTGTGGTGTCCTGGTGGCCGGAATCATGGTTCCGGCCGTCGCTTTGACGGGCAACACCGCCACTTCATCGATCGACTTCTTCGATCAGCTCCCGGATGAGATGAACGTCGGTGTCCCCGCGCAGTCCTCGAAGATCCTGGCGTCCGACGGGTCCGAGCTGGCCACGTTCTGGGACCAGAACCGCACCGAGGTCAAGCTTGCCGCCATCTCCCCCTTCATGAAAAAGGCCGTGGTGGCGATCGAGGACGCCCGCTACTACCAGCACGGCGGCATCGATACCAAGGGCCTGCTGCGCGCGGTGACGTCCATGGCCCGCGGCGGTGACCGCCAGGGCGCGTCCACCATCACCCAGCAGTACGTGAACAACGTGATCATCCAGACGTATGCGGCCAACGGCGAATACGACAAGATCAAGCTGGGCGGGGACAAAACCGCCGGCGACAAGGTCCGCGAGATCAAGCTGGCCATCGCCATGGAGAAGAAGTATTCCAAGGATGAGATCCTGCAGGGCTACCTGAACTGGGTTTTGTTCGCCAATGGCAACTACGGCGTTGAAGCCGCGGCCTCCTACTACTTCGGCGTTCACGCCAAGGACCTGACGCTGCCGCAGTCCGCCCTGCTGGCCGGCGTGGTCAACAGCCCCACATTCTACGATCCGGTGGTTCACCCGGAAAACGCCATTTCGCGCCGCAACATGGTGCTCGCCAACATGCTCGACCAGAAGATGATCGACAAGAAGCAGTACGACGCCGCCGTCAAGGCCAAGATCAACCTGAACGTCCATGCGGCCAAGAACGGCTGCACCACGGCCACCCGCGGCGAGTACTTCTGCGAATACGTGACCAACCTGATCACCAACGATCCGAGCTACGGCAAGACCAAGGCCGACCGCGAAAAGCTGCTCTACCAGGGCGGCCTGACCATCAGGACCACGCTGGATCCGAAGCTGCAGGACGCGGCGCAGGCCCAGTTTGCGAACTTCACGCCCATGAACGACAACCCGAACAAGGTTGGCCAGTCCATGGTGACGGTGCAGCCGAAGACCGGCAAGATCCTGGCCATGGCGCAAAACACGAAACTCTCCGCACCCAAGGGCCAGTGGAGCACCGAATACAACTTCAATGTCGACAAGTTCGACAAGAAGGGCAATTCGCTCGGCGGCTCCGGCGGCTTTGACGTGGGCTCCACGATCAAGCCCTTCACCTATGCCGAATGGCTGAACTCCGGGCACAAGATCAACGACATGGTCGATGCCTCGGTACGCAAGTACCCGGAGGGCTTCCCGTGGCGCAACTCCTGCGGCGTCTCGAGCGGTATCTACGACAACAACTACCCCGGCTCCACGGATCTCCAAAACGCCGAGGACGGCCGCTACAGCCGCACCACGGCGCACATGGGCCTGGTGCTGTCACTGAACACGGCGACGTTTGCCGAGGCAGCCCAACTGGACCTCTGCAACGTCCAGAAAATGATGACGGCCACCGGCATCCACCTAGGCGAGAACCCGAACAAGCCCTACGACCTCACCAACGTCTCCAGCCTGCTGGGCAGCGGCGAAGTTGCACCGTTGACCATGGCCTCCGCTTTTGCCACATTCGCCTCCGGCGGCATCCACTGCGACCCCGTGGCACTTCTTTCCATCAAGACGGCCAAGGGTGACCCCCTTCCCGTGCCCAAGGCCAACTGCAAGCAAACCGTCAACCCCGACGTTGCGGCCGGCGTGGTCCACACGCTCCAGCAGGTGCTGGTCAACGGCTCCGGTTACCAGATCCCGCTGCAGTACCCCGCGGGCGCCAAGACCGGTACCACCAACGACTCCCAGCAGACGTGGACCACCGGCTTCACGAAGGGCCTGGTGACCTCCTCCTGGCTCGGCAGCCCCGAGACGAAGAACCGCAGCAACAACAACCTGCTCATCGCCGGCCAGAAAATCCCTTACGTCGACGGTTCCACCTACGCCGGCAAGGCCTGGCAGGGCTACATGAACCAGATTGCCGGCAACTACGACACCAGCGGATTCCCGGAACCGCCGTCGAGCATGCTCAACCCGATCGTGGTCGCACCGCCGCCCGCCGCTGAAAAGGACAAGGGCACCGCTCCCGAATCCAAGGAAACCAAGGGAACCCAGGACAACAAGGGCAACAGCAACAACGCGCCCGCCCAGCCCAAGAAGAAGGACTAAGCAAGTAACCGCCATGAGCAGCCGTCGCCAAGCCAGTCCCCGCCTCGCCGCCCTCGGCTGGGCGGCGGGCTTGGCGACCGCCACCGGCGTCGGATGCGTGGCCTACGGCTCGCTGATCGAGCGCAACTGGTTCACCATCAGGGAAGAGACGCTGGCCATCCTGCCGGCCGGGTCGCAGCCCTTCACCGTGCTGCACCTCTCCGACATCCACCTTGCCCCCGGCCAGCTGAAGAAGACCCGCTGGCTCCAGGGCCTGGCAGAGCTCAAGCCGGACCTGGTGGTCAACACCGGCGACAACCTGAGCCACCCGGATGCCGTGGCACCCCTCCTGGACGCCCTGGCCCCGCTCATGGACTTCCCGGGCGTTTTTGTACCCGGTTCCAATGACTACTTCGCGCCGCGGATGAAGAACCCGTTCGCGTATTTTGCCGGCCCGTCGAAGCAGCCCTCCGGCCCCCGGCACCGCCCGCTCATCCTGGACACCGGCGCCCTGCACGCCGGCTTTGGCCTGGGCGGCTGGGTCAACCTGAGCAACCGGGCGCAGTCGATCGTGCTCAACGGCATCCGTTTCGACTTCAGCGGCGTGGACGATCCCCACCTGAACCGCGAACGCTATGCCGGCTGGCCGCAGGGCTCCGCCTCGCAGGCCAGCGCACCGCATGTGAAGGTCGCGTTGGCCCATGCCCCCTACCAGCGCGTGTTGGACCATTTCACCACCGACGGCGCGGACCTGATCCTGGCCGGCCACACCCACGGCGGCCAGGTCTGCCTGCCCGGTTACGGCGCCCTGGTCAGCAATTGCGACCTGCCCACCTGGCGCGCCAAGGGCCTCCATGATTGGGACGCCAACGGCAGTTCGACGCCGGTCAACGTCTCCGGCGGCATCGGCACGGCCCGCACGGCCCCCTTCCGCTTCGCCTGCCGCCCGGAAGCCGTGGTTCTGACCCTCACCGCAAAATAATTGCTCGGGTTAACAAGTTAACCAACGCAATAGGCGGGTCTGCGCGGTCGCATCGGCGTAGGCTGGATTTTCGGGGAAACGCTTTCTTCCATGCTTTGGGTCCCGCATCGTCGGCACCCGCGGCTGATGGTGGCGCCCCGTCCGCAATCCGGTACCAAGTAGGGCCGTTACGCACGGCCAAAGAAGTGGCATGGCGCAAACTACAAACACCACCTTGTTCGATTCCCTCCGCAAACTCTCACCCCACCTCAAGCCGGTACTCCCCCGGCTCCTGCTGGGACTCCTCAGCGCACTGGCCGCCAGCATCGTGGCCCTGCTGATCCCACAGGTTTACCGGGTCCTGATCAACTCGGCGCTCCACCCCGGCGGCGCAAGGACGGACGTATGGCTCGCGGCCGGCGTCGTCCTTGTCCTGGGACTGCTGGAGGTCACGTTCGTGTTCCTGCGCCGGCAGTTCGTGATTGTCCCGGCCACCACCGTCGAGACCACCATGCGCACCGGCTTCTACCGGCACCTGCAGTCGCTGGCCGTCGAGTTCCACGACCGGTGGGGCTCCGGGCAGTTGCTGAGCCGGGCCATGAGCGATTTGAACTTCATGCGCCGCTGGATGGCGTTCGGGGCCATCATGATGGTGGTCACCACGCTCACCGTCACGATCGGCGTGGGCCTGATGTTCTCCATGAGCTGGCAGCTGGGGCTGATCTTCCTGGCCGCGGCCGTGCCCATCGTGATCTTCGGGTTCCGGTTCCGGCAAAGTTACGGCCGCGTGAGCCGCCTCAGCCAGGACCAGGCCGGCGACCTCGCCACCGCCGTGGAGGAGTCCGTCCATGGGATCCGGGTGCTGAAGGCCTTTGGCCGCGGCCGGGAGGCGCTGGACGCCTTCTCGCTGCAGGCCGAGGAGCTCCGCGCCACCGAAATCCACAAGGCCAAGTCCCTGGCCGTATTTTCCCTGGTGGTCACGCTGCTGCCGGAACTCGCACTGGGCTCGGGCCTGGTGGCCGGCATCCTGCTGGTGGCCAACGGCCAGCTCAACGTGGGCACGCTCGTCGCGTTCTTCGCCACGGCCGCCGTGGTGGCCGGGCCCGTTGAGGCCATGGGCCCGCTCATGGCCATGACCCTTGCCGCGAAGACGGCGATCGACCGCCACTACGAGGTCATGGACGCCCCCGACACCATCGAGGACCCCGCCCAGCCAAAATCGTTGCGCACCGTCCGCGGCGAACTCGTGTTCCGCGACGTGCATTTCCGTTACCCGGACACGCCGGCGTCGGCCCCCGACCTGCTCAACGGCGTCGACCTTGCCCTGCGCGCCGGGGAGACCATGGCGCTGGTGGGCGTCACCGGCTGCGGCAAGAGCACCCTGCTCCAGCTCATCCCCCGGCTCTTCGACGTCACCGGCGGCTCCATCATGCTCGACGGCGTGGAACTGCGGGAGCTGGCCGTGAAGGAATTGCGCACCCACGTCTCGGTGGCGTTCGAGGACACCACGCTGTTCTCCAGCTCGATCCGCGAGAACGTGCTCCTGGGTGCGGCGCCGCACCCCGGCAAGACCGACGACGACGTCCTGGCGCAGTCGCTGGACGTGGCGCAGGCCGAGTTCGCCTACTCCCTGCCCGACGGCGTCGACACGCTGATCGGCGAGGAGGGGCTCAGCCTGTCCGGCGGCCAGCGGCAACGCCTGGCCCTGGCCCGCGCCATCGCCGCCCGACCGTCCGTACTGGTCCTGGACGACCCATTGTCCGCCCTGGACGTCAACACCGAGGAACGCGTGGAGGCGCGCCTGCGCTCGGTGCTGGAGAGCACCACCACGCTGATCGTCGCGCACCGGCCCTCCACCGTGGCCATGGCGGACCGGGTGGCCGTGCTCCAGGACGGGCGCATCACCGCCGTTGGAACCCACACGGAACTGCTGGCCACGAACGAGCACTACCGGTACGTCCTGGCAAGCCTGGACGACGAGCCCAAGGACCTGGACTCCGAGCTCGACGACGACTTTGAGAACGATTTTGAGGAGACCATCGCATGAGCCAGGCTCCCGAAAGCACGCAGGGCACGGCCAACGAGGACAACGTCGATCTGAGCCGGGCCGACAGCAAGGCCGTGCGGCAGCGTTCCGTGCGGCTGCTGGGCTCGCTGGTCCGCCCGGTCAGGGGCCGGTTCATCTGGACGGTCATCCTGGTGGTGCTCTCCCAGGCCGCCCGCGTCGCCGGACCGCTGCTGATCGCCTTTGGCATCGACAACGCGCTACCGGCACTGACGGCGCCCGCCGCCAACCCGCTGCTGTTGATCCTGACCGGCGGCGGCTACGTGCTGGCCGCACTGGCCGCCTCCACCCTGACGGCCGCCTATCTGACGGCCACGGCGCGGCTGAGCCAGGCCATGCTGCTGGACCTGCGCATCCGCGTCTTCCGGCACACCCAGCGCCTCAGCCTGGAATTCCACGAAAAGTACACCTCCGGGCGCATCATCTCCCGGCAGACCTCAGACCTTGAGGCGCTGCGCGAGCTGCTGGATTCGGGTATCTCCTCGCTGGCCTCCGGGATCATCTTCATGCTGTTCACGGCCGTCACGATCTTCTCGCTGGACTGGATCACCGGTTTCATCGTGCTGGCCGCCGGTGTGCCCATGTTCTTCCTGGCCCGTTGGTACCAGAAGCGCTCCCAGGCCGCCTACCGGGCCTCCCGGGTGGTGTCGGCGTCGCTGATCGTGCACTTCATCGAGACCATGACGGGGATCCGCGCCGTCAAGGCGTTCCGCCGCGAGGCCGACAATGCCGCCAAATACGACGAGCTCGCCGAGGACTACCGCCGGGTGACCGTCCGTTCCATCAACCTCAACGGCGTCTTCCAGCCGGGGCTGGTGCTCATTGGCAATGTCGCGGTGGCGGTGGTGCTGGTGGCCGGCGGTTTCCGCGTGCTCGACGGCGGCCTGGCGGTGGGTGCCCTGCTGGCCCTGCTGCTGGCCACCAAACGGTTCTTCCAGCCCGTGGACCAGATGGCCATGTTCTACAACTCCTTCCAATCCGCCCAGGCCGCCCTGGAGAAGGTGTCCGGCCTGTTGGAGGAGGAGCCCTCCGTCCGGCCGCCCAAGCATCCCGTCCCGCTCCCCCACCCCGAAGGGCACATAGTGTTCAAGGACGTGGAGTTCGGCTATGGGGACGGCCCCGTGATCCTGCCCCGGCTGGACCTGGACATCCCCGCGGGCCAGAGGGTCGCCGTCGTCGGCCAGACCGGTGCCGGAAAGTCGACCCTGGCCAAGCTGATTGCCCGCTTCTACGACGTCAGTGCCGGTTCGCTGACGCTCGACGGCGTGGAACTGAGCCAGCTGTCCACGACCGACCTGCGCCGCGCCGTGGTCATGGTGACACAGGAGGCGTTCCTGTTCAGCGGCACCGTGGCGGAGAACATTGCGCTCGGCAACCCGCAGGCCAGCCGGGCGGAGATAGAGGCCGCG
Organism: Arthrobacter sp. ERGS1:01; assembly: GCF_001281315.1. Classification (NCBI taxonomy): domain Bacteria; kingdom Bacillati; phylum Actinomycetota; class Actinomycetes; order Micrococcales; family Micrococcaceae; genus Arthrobacter; species Arthrobacter sp. ERGS1:01. The sequence goes on from NZ_CP012479.1 coordinate 3,623,737, forward strand.
GCCCGGGAGGTCGGCGCCGACGAATTCATTCGCGCACTGCCCGACGGCTACGACACCGACGTCAACAAGCGCGGCGGGCGGGTGTCGGCCGGGCAACGGCAGCTGCTCTCCTTTGCCAGGGCGTTCCTGGCCAACCCGTCCGTGCTGATCCTTGACGAGGCCACGTCCTCGCTGGATATTCCCTCCGAGCGCATGGTCCAGGCCGGGCTGCAAAAACTCCTGGGCGCCGACGGTGCCGGGGCGGGCCGCACGGCGCTGATCATTGCGCACAGGCTCTCCACGGTGGCGATCGCCGACCGCGTGCTGGTGGTCCATGACGGCAAGGTCGTGGAGGACGGCTCGCCCGCCGAGTTGATTTCCGACGGCGGACGCTTCGCGGCCCTGCACGGTGCGTGGAAGGACTCGCTCGTTTAGGGTGGGCGTTGTTTCGATGAGGGGGACCATGACGAAGGACCCGGAGGGCCACTTTGTGGTGGATCTGCCGGCGTCCACGTTGCCCGAAATTCGCAGTGCCATCATCTACGACTTCCCGGCCAGGGAGGCGTTTGGCAGTCCGAGCCTGACCGCTTCGCCGCCGTATTAGGCCGATCATCGGCGCCGGCTGGCTCTCTTTCCGGGGCACGCCGCGGTCGATTTCGCGTTAGCGGCATCCGTCCGCTATTCTTGAGAGGTTGCTTTTCCAGACCTGCACTGGTCGGGGAAAACAATGGATCGGGGTGTGGCGCAGCTTGGTAGCGCGCGTCGTTCGGGACGACGAGGCCGCAGGTTCAAATCCTGTCACCCCGACCAAATATTTCAGCAGCGACATCCATTGTGGATGTCGCTGCTGTTGTTTAACCGCTTGTCACATCCGAAACGGGACGCAGGCCCCGCACCCGTTTCCGGCTGGCGCGCCCCGTCCACGGTGCGCCGAATCCGGAATCGGGCGCCGATGTCCGGCGGCCACTTATCGTTGTGGCAATCCCGCTTCACGCAGGAGTCGCTGGAACTGCTCCAGATCCATCATTTCGTCCCAGACCCAGCGGACAAATCCAACTCCCTGCGCCCGAATTTGGTCTTCGCGCCTCTTTTCGGCAATGACCCGCTCTTGAATGGATTTGCCGCCGGCCCAATCCTGTCGAAGGTACTTCCCGTATCCGTCAAATTCCCCCGCCACCTTCGCTCTTTCAAACCAGAAGTCGACAAACGCATCGCTGCCATCACGAAGGATGAACCTTCTCTGCAGCGTGGGCGCCGGAAACCCAAGGATGTGCATGCCGGCCCTGCTCAACGACTCTCCTGCCGAGCCGGACAACTCCGAACTAAAGTTGATCACCGCCAACGCCCGGTCCCTGGCCGCCCGGCTGGGCAGATTCTGTGTGGCCTCTAGAAGATCAGCGATCTTCAGTGGATTGCCCTGTGGCACGTCCGTGTCCCAAACCGGGGTTTTCTGGAAGTCGCCTCCGGCATCCCAGGCGCTGAAGGGATTGGCGGCGCATCCGGTTCTTGGCATGCGCAGACTGGAGTCGCATACGGCCACGGCATACGGGAAAGCCAGGGCGTTGATGAGCTGGACCGTTGTGGTCAATTTATCGGTCAGTGCAAACGGGCCGCAGTGGACCACCCCGTTGCGCAGGGAGCCAATGTGACGCACAATCCCGTTGCGGCTGCGCCCTCCGGCTGTGGATTCGGTGACCACGTGAAGCTTCCGGGGCGTGCCCACGATCCACAGTCCCCACAGGAGGGCTGCGGTCGCGTGGCAGAACACGGGACGGCTGCCGGCCATCTGTTGAAATGCCATGGCGTTGAATCCATAACGGGCTCTCGGACTGAGCCCGGCCCAGTCCCCGGAATCGATATACACGCCGCGACGAACGCGGGTGAGTTCGCCGCTCTTGTGCCGGGCGGCAAGTTCCCGGGGGTCGCGCCCGATTCTTTGCAGGTCTCCCGAGTGGATCAGGTGTGGGCTTCTCATGGATTTCAGGGTTCCACCCCCAACTCTTGGGCGAAAGGTGCACTTGCCCAATTGTGGATAACGCAGCCCCAAGAGTCCGGAGGAGTGCGCCCCGTTCCGGTTCGCGCTCCCGGTTCCGTCCGGCGCGCCCCGTCCACGGTGCGCCGAAGCCGGAATCGGCAGCCGCACTCGGAACCGGGCGCCGTTTCCGGAACCGGCCGCCAAGTCCCGGCGCAGACCCACCGGATAGAATAGTCACATGAGTCAGCCACTTCCCCCGTGCCCCGAATGCGCCAGCGAGTACGCCTATGAGATGGGCGAGCTGCTGGTGTGCCCCGAGTGCGCCCACGAATGGGCCCCGGCCGGGACGCGGAGGTTTCGGGGGACGTGGCGGAGGCCGTCATCAAGGATGCCGTGGGCAATGTCCTCGCCGACGGCGACACCGTCAGCATTGTGAAGACCATGAAGGTCAAGGGCAGCCCGCAGGGCCTGAAAGCCGGCACCAAGGTGCGCAACATCCGCCTCGTCACGCCCGTGGACGGCCACGACATCGACGCGAAGATTGAAGGATTTGGGCCCATGAAGCTCAAATCCAGCGTGGTCAAGAAGATCTAGGCTGCCAAAAATCCCTAACTACAGGACACGTTTGTGACTTCTTGGTTCGAGGCGCTGCCTGCCTTCACGGCCGCATTGCTGATCCTTGGCCTTCCCGGCGCCGCGGTCATGGCCGCGCTGCGCATCCGCGGGCTTGCCGCGGTGTGCCTTGCCCCCGCCATTTCGGTCTCGATCCTCGCCGTCACCGCCGTGGTGGCACCGCTGATCCATCTGGGCTGGGACTGGCCCGTGGTGTTGCTTGGCACGGCCATCGCAGCGGGCGCCGCCTACCTGGCCAGGCGCTTCATCCCCGCCCTGCGGACCGCGGCTGCCGAAACCCGTCCGGCCATGGACAGGGGCACGCTTGCCGCCGTGGTGGCCGGCACCCTGACGGCGCTGGCCATCACGACCACGATCCTGGTGTTGACGGCGGGCAGTCCGGAACAATTCACCCAGGGCTACGATTCCGTGTTCCACCTGAACGCGACCGAAAACGCCGTGCGAACCTCCAACGCGTCGTCCTTCGCGATCTCCGGATTCATCCTGCCGGCCGGAAACACAGTCTTTTATCCGGCGGCCTGGCACGGACTGGCAAGCCTGTTGGTGATCCTGACTGGAATCAGCATTCCCGCAGCCACGAACATCTTGTGGCTTGCCGTGGCCGGTGTGGTCTGGCCGTTGAGCTGCGTGTTCCTCACCCGCGTGCTTGTGGGTGCCAACCGCACGGCGTTGGTGGCGGCCGCGGCCCTCGCCGCCACGTTCCCCGCCTTCCCGTACATTTTGCTCCAGTACGGTTCCGCCTACCCCAACGGCCTGTCCAATGCGATGGTGCCGGTGGGCATTGCGCTGGTGTTGCTGATCATCAGACCCTCGGCCCGTTCCCCGCTTGAGCCGGCCATGGCACTGGCGCTGATTGCCTTGTTCCTGCCGGGCGCCGTCATGTCCCAGCCCAACGGGGTTTTCAGCATCCTGCTGGTGCTGACCCCGCTGCTCGCATTTCTTGTCTTTGCCTGGCTCCGGACCGGCTTTCGACGTGGCAAGCGCCGCGGTTGGGGCCGGATCGCCTTGTTGCTGGTGATCCTGGCCGGGTCCACGGGTGCGTTGTTCCTGGTGCCGCAAATCCGCAGCCTGTTCAACTACACCAGCCCGGCGTTCCTGTTCTTCCCGCTGGCCCTGTTGCGCAATTTCACCCAGGCCCCGGCACCCACCTGGTTCCCGGCCATCGCCCTCACGGCGCTCATGATCATCGGCGCCTGGGCTGCGTTCCGGGTCCATCAGCTGCGCTGGCCGCTGTTCTCGCTGATCCTGGTCAGTTTCACCTACCCGCTGGCCACCGGCACCAACCAGGAATTCGCCAACGCCGTCATGGCCCCGTGGTGGGACAACCCCGAGCGGATCGCCGCGTTGATGCCGCTCGTGGCCGTGCCGCTGGCCGCAATCGGCCTCGCCTGGCTGATCAAGTTCCTGATCGCGAAATACCCGCGCGGCCTGGCCTTTGCCGCACCCCGCCGTGCCCGGACGACGGCGGTCATGGGACTCGCCGTCGTCGTCGCCTTCTCCAACCCGGGGCTGTGGCAGATGACCGGCGCCGTGGCCACCATGTACAACGTGCCGGCCAAGCCCAACGGGGTGGCGCAGATCGATGCGGACGAACTGGCGTTGATCCACCGCCTGGGCCAGCTGACGACTCCCCGGGACGTGATTGCCAACAACCCGTACAACGGCTCGGCGCTGGCCATGTCGCTTGCCGGCCGGGACATGCTGTTTCCGTACAGCTCCCAGACCAGCTTCAGCACCGACCAGTACACGCTGCGGTTCTGGCTCAACCGGGTGGGCAGCGACCAGGCGGTGTGCGATGCCGCAAAACGCCTGGGCGTGACCTATCTGCTGGACTTCGGCACCAATTACATCCCGGCGTTCGACAACCCCGTCTCGATCTACCCCGGCGTGACCCTCGCCGGCGGCTCGCGCGGCTTCACCCTGGTGGCCCGGGACGGCCATGCGGCGCTCTACAAGCTGACGCTGTGCGCCGGGGTTCCGGTGCCCGAAAAATCGGTGCAGTAAAACCGGCGCAGGTACGCCGCCAGCGCCTTAGACGGTGGCCAGCGCCCAGTGCCGCAAGGCCATGAGCGCCGCGCCGCCGCTGCCCGCCGTGGGCACAAAGGTGGCCGTCCTGATGGTGGTGGTGCGCGGACCAATGTCCAGGTGCTGTTCGGCAAGCGCCGCCCGCACGGGTCCCAGCAACCGTTCGCCGAACTGTGCCAGCTCCCCGGCGATCACCACCCTGTTGGGGTCAATGAGCACGCAGGCACTGACGACGGCGCGTCCCAGCAGTTCCGCGGCCCACGCCACGACGTCCAGCGCCACCGGGTTGCCGTCGTCGGCGGCCTCCGCGATGGCCCGGATGGACTCAAAGACCCCGCCCCGCTCCGCCGCTTCGGTCAGTACATTGGCTTCGTTCAGGAAGCGCTCCAGGCACCCGCGGCGCCCGCACCAGCATTGCGGTCCGGCAAAGTCGACGCTGATGTGCCCCAGCTCCCCGGCGATTCCGTTGCCGCCGCGCAACAGGGCGCCGTTGACCACCACGGCGGAGCTGATCCCCGCGGACAGCACCACATAGAGGAGGTCGTCGCTGGGTTTGCCGTATTCGGTGGCCTCGGCCATGGCGGCCAGGCGGATGTTGTTGTCCCACAAAAGCGGCACGGCCAGGACGTCGCGCAGCGGCGCCAGCGTGGCGCCCTGCGGGTCCCCCTGCTGATTGTCGGCGTCGGCCAGGGACCGGGGATCGGCGTGCCGGCTGGCGATTCCAACACCCATGCCCACCACGGTGTCGGGCCGGATGGCCCCGTCCCGGACCATGCCGGCCAGCATTTGTGCGGCCTGCCCCACCTTTTCCGGCAGGCTCGGGGAGTCCTGCAACTCCCGGTGTTCGGCGGCCACGGCAGAGCCGTCAAAGCCCATGACGGAGATGCTGATGCGGCGCCGTCCCAGTTCAATTCCGACGGCGGCCCCGGCACCGGGGTTCAGCGCCAACACCTTGGTGGGGCGTCCGTTGCGGCCCGTGCCGTAGTTGGCCTGATCGTTTTCCGTCAGCACGCCGCGCAACCGCAGTTCGCCCACGATCGCGGACAAGGTGGTGCGCGAAAGCTTGGTGTCCGCCTCAAGGTCCCGGCGCGTCCGGCTGCCATGGGTCACCAGGGATTCGAGCACCCGGAGCTCATGGCGGCGGCGCACTGCCTGGAGTGCACTGTCATCGCGTGTCTGCACGCACGATCCTCCCGTTATTACCATGGTGCGATTGCGCCATTTGGTGCCCGCATCGCTTATTATTGGTGTACAGCGAACACTTATGTAAAGTCTATTGCCTTTAATGCGTATTTGCGTCATCGACGCATTTCCTTGGGCAATGCCGGGGCCCCGCACAGACAATATTGGGCAGGCGTTGCGTTGACAACTGTTGTTAAACAGTTTTCACAATCAAGTCACAGAGCATAGAGTTGAACGTACGGTTCGCGTATTCATGGCGGTTTTCAAGAGGAGCGGCATAGTGGGCAGCAGTTTTGGGGATCGACTACGGCAGGAACGCCTGTCACGGAGCCTGACCCAAGCCGAGCTGGGCGGCGCTCTTTACTCGGCAAGCTACATCTCGCTGCTGGAAAACGGCCGCCGCGAGCCCACTGTGGAGATCATCAAGCAGCTCTCACGGCAGCTTCAGCTTGCCCCGCACTCCATTGAGGAGTGGAACCAGCCCGTGTCCCCCGAGGAGAGCGAATACCTGCTCGCCTCGCTGTATGCCCGGCAGTGCTGGGACACCCGGGATTACGCCGGCGCCGCACAGAGCGCCCGTTCGGCGGCGCAAAAGGCCAGCGCAAGCCACGACACCGTCACGTGGTGGAACATGACGTACCTCGAGGCCAACGCCCTGCTGCGCAACGGCGACGACGGCGCATCACTGGACGTCCTCACCGGCCTGCTCAAACATCCCCTGACGGCGGAGAGCGACGCCTTGTCACTGCGGACCCGCCAGATCATGGCTGCGGCCCTGCTGGGCCTGGGCAGGCTGCCCGAGGCCATCGAGCAGGCCACCCTCGCCGTGGAAATCGGCTCCGGGGACACGGAGGAGGAATACTCCGCCTACCTGACGGCCATGCAAACACTCATTGGCGCGCTGGCGGAGGCCGGCCGGCTCGACGACGCCTGGCGCCACTGCCTGACCCTCGCCGACGCCGTCACCGACTCCACCCCGTCACAGGTGGCCGGCGAAATGCACTGGGTCATCGGCAACGTTGCCTTCATCCGCCAGGACATCAGCACGGGCCTGAACCACCACGCCAAGGCCGGCCGGCTACTCTCCCCCACCGCCGACCTCTCCCGGTGGGCGCAGTTCAACAAGGCCACCGCCTGGGTCCGGCTGGCCGCGGGAGTCGTGGAACCGGCAACCCTGCAGGCGATCGAACGCAGCGAACTGGCACACTCGGTGGTGGGCGCAACCCCCACCGAGGCCCTGGAAGTTTCCCTGCTGCGCGCCCGCTGGCTCTACCTGAACGGCGAAATGCCCGCCGCCCTGACACTCCTGGAGAGCATCCGCTCCCAGCAGGAACACCTGGCCACGCACATTGCCGGCGATACTGCCCTGCTCCTGGGACGGGTGCTGAAGGCCGAGGGCCGCATGGACGACGCCCTCACGGCGTTCAACGACGCCAAGGACCTCTTTGCCCTCTCGGGCGCCTCGGACAGGATCTCCGTGGCGCTGGAAAGCATCGTTGAGATCGAGTCCCTCAGGCGCTCCACCGCGCGCTGATCGCCAATTTGGTATCAAAAAGGCCGGCTTGAACAATCGCGTGTGCGATTGTTCAAGCCGGCCTTTTTGGTTTACTTGAACGTGGCGCCGGTGAGGCGCTCGTAGGCATCCACGTAGCGGGCGCGGGTCCGTTCGACGACGTCGGCGGGCAGTGCGGGCGGCGGGGTGTCCGAGTTCTTGTCCCACCCGGATTCCGGCCCGGCCAGCCAGTCACGCACATACTGCTTGTCGAAGCTGGGCTGCGCCTGCCCGGGCGCCCAGAGAGCGGCGTCCCAGAACCGTGAGGAGTCCGGGGTCAGGACCTCGTCGCCGAGCGTGATGACGCCGGTGGCCGGGTCGGTGCCGAACTCCACCTTGGTGTCCGCCAGGATGATGCCGCGTTCGCGGGCGATCTCCTCGGCACGCGAGTAGATTTCCAGGGTCAGCGACCGCAACTGCTCCGCGGACTCCGCACCAACGGTCTCCACCATGGTTTCAAACGTGATGTTCTCGTCGTGCGTGCCAACCTCGGCCTTGGCCGACGGCGTGAAGATCGGCGTCTCCAACCGTGAACCGTCGCTCAGCCCGGCGGGCAGCGGCAGCGCGCACACGGTCTGCGACTGGCGGTACTCAAGAAGGCCCGAGCCCGTCAGGTAGCCGCGGGAGATGCACTCGATGGGGAACATTTCGAGCTTCTTGCACACCATGGCGCGGCCGGCCACCGCGGCGGGCACACCGTTCTCCACCGTTGTGGCCACCACGTGGTTGGGCACGTTGAGCTGCTCAAACCACCACAGGCTCAGCTGGGTCAGGATCCGGCCCTTGTCCGGGATTTCGCTGGCCAGGATCTGGTCAAAGGCGCTGATCCGGTCGCTGGCCACCACCAGGACGACGTCGGTGCGGCCGGCAAACGGGGTTTCGACAAGCTCGACCACCGACCCGGTGGTCGAGCTTGTCGAAACCGGGACGTAGAGGTCGCGGACCTTGCCGGAGTAGACGTGCTCCCAGCCGGGAAGGACGGGTGCCGGGATTGCTGCGGAAGTCATGTGCTTGGTTTTCCTTATGCCTGGGCGGCGGAGCCGGCCACGGTGATTTCGCCACGGGCCGCCTTGGCCGCGATGTCGGTGCGGTATTGGCCGCCTTCCAGGGAGATCAGCTCAATGCCGGCGTAGGCGCGTTCGCGGGCGTCCACCAGGTCGGCGCCCAGACCAACCACGGCGAGGACCCGGCCGCCGGCGCTGACGGTGCTACCGTCGTCGTCCGAGGCGGTGCCGGCGTGCAGCACGTGCACGCCGTCGAGGCGGTTGGCCTTCTTCAGGCCGCGGATCTTGTCCCCTGTGCGCGGGGCCTCGGGGTAGTTTTCGCTGGCCAGGACGACGGCGACGGCGGTCTCGGGTGCCCAGCGCAGCTCGTCGATTTCCTCGAGCTGGCCCTTGGCGGCAGCCAGCAGGACACCGCCCAGCGGGGTCTTCAGGCGGGCCAGGACGGCCTGGGTTTCGGGATCGCCAAAGCGGGCGTTGAATTCGATGACGCGGGTGCCGCGGCTGGTCAGGGCCAGGCCGCAGTACAGGACGCCGGTGAACGGGGTGCCGCGCCGCGCCATTTCGTCGATGGTGGGCTGGGCGACGCGGTCGATGACTTCCTGCACCAGGCCGGCGGGAACCCATTCCAGCGGCGAGTAGGCGCCCATGCCGCCGGTGTTGGGGCCTTCGTCGCCGTCGAAGATGCGCTTGAAGTCCTGGGCGGGGGCGAGCGGGACCACGGTGCGGCCGTCGGCCAGGACGAAGAGCGAGACCTCGGGGCCGTCGAGGAATTCCTCGATGACCACGGTGCCGCCCACGTCAAAGCAGCCCTGCGCGTGGGCCAGGGCCTCGTCGCGGTCGTTCGTGACCACCACGCCCTTGCCGGCGGCCAGGCCGTCGTCCTTGACCACATAGGGTGCCCCGAAGGCGTCGAGGGCATCGGCGGCTTCGGCGGCGTTGGTGGCCACCCTAGCCATGGCGGTGGGAACCTGGGCCTCGGCCATGATCGCCTTCGCGAACGCCTTGGAGGCCTCCAGCTGGGCAGCCTCGCGGCTGGGACCAAACACGGGAATCCCGGCCGCACGGACGGCGTCGGCCACGCCTGCGGCCAGCGGAGCCTCCGGGCCCACCACCACCAGGTCCGATTCCAGCTTGAGCGCCAGGGCCGTCACGGCCGCCGGATCATTGGCGTTAATGCTGTGCGTGGGCACAATTTCAGCGATGCCGGCGTTGCCGGGAGCCGCATGGACTTCCGTCACATTCGGGTCACTGAGTAAGGAGCGGACAATGGCGTGTTCGCGGCCGCCGGGGCCAATCACTAGAACCTTCACGTTTCAAGGGTACTTGGCCCGGGGGTCGGGTCAGTAAAGTGACGTCGCCGACGCCGCGGGCATCTGGGGCCCTATCGGTGACATCATGGAAGGACCGGACGTAAAAAGACCACCACGTTCGGCGCAGACGTGAAGGACGCCTTGAAACAAACAGTTGGCTATACAGCGAAGATCTTCCTCAACCCGCCGGTCCTGGCCGCGGGTTTTGCCGCCGTGCCCCCGGAAGGTCGGATCGCCGGCAAGGTCGCCGGCGCACCGGCCGGCACCACCGTCAACGCCACCCTCGACGGCGTCACCACCCTGGCAGCGGTGGCATCCAACGGCGAGTGGTGGCTCGCGGCGCCAGACACCAGCGGCCACTTCACGCTCACCGCCCAGGCCAAGAACGGTTTCAGCAGTTCCGCATCGGCAAAGTTCCGGATCACCGTCACCGAGGAAAGCCCCTCCGCACCCGAGGTTGAAAATTCGGCTGTTGAAAGCCCGGCTCTTGAAAGCTCGACGCCGGCCGGCCAGTCGCTGCCCGCCGGTTCCGACCCCGAGAGCTCCGACGCCGACCGGCCCGGCCCCATCGCAGCGGTGACGGCGGCCATGCGCCCCGCACTCGGGGCGGCCGCCGGCCTGTTGCTCGGCGGCGCCGCCTTCGTGCTGTTCCGCCGACGCCCCGGCGCCTAAACCCCAAGAAACCGGTGCCGGCGGCAAAATGCTCGCTGAACCGCCGCGGGCGCCAGCCTGCCCGCCACCCGATCCTCGCTATGATGACAGCATGATCCAGACCTTCCGGGCGCACGACGCCGTAGAACTCGCCGTCCTGGAACGCAGTGGATTTGTTGAATCCAGGCACGTGGGTGCCGCCGTCGTCGTGGCCGGGGACGGCTCGGTGGTGACGTCGCTGGGCGCCATTGACTCCCCCGTCTTCCCGCGCTCCAGCGTGAAACCGTTCCAGGCGTTGGCCGCCATGCAGGCCGGCGTCCCGCTGCGCGGCGCGCAGGTGGCCATTGCGGCCGGCAGCCACACGGGCTCGCTCGACCACATGGACGTGGTGAGCGGCATGCTCAAGGCCGCCGGCGTCACCGAAGACCAGTTGGGCTGCCCGCACGCGTGGCCGGCCGACCCGCCGGCCCGGGCGTGGCTGGTCCGCAGCGAACGGGGCAAGTCCCGGCTCGCCATGAACTGCTCCGGCAAACACGCAGCGTTCCTGTGGGCGTGCACGGAAAATGGCTGGGACACCGCCGGCTACCTCGAACCCAACCACCCCATGCAGCGCGCAGTGCGGACCGTGATCGAGGAATACACCGGACAGCCCGTCCAACACACGGGCGTGGATGGCTGCGGTGCACCCGTCATGGCCGTCACCCTGACCGGTCTGGCCCGCGCGTTCACCACCCTGGCCAAGGCGCCGTCGGACAAGAACGCCAACGCCCGGGCTGCAACGATCGCCACGTCCATGCTCGACTACCCGTGGGCTGTGGAGGGCCACGGCCGGCCCAACACCGTGGTCATGGAGGAGCTGGGCGTCCTGGCCAAGCTTGGCGCGGAGGGCGTCATCGCCATGGCCACCCCGACCGGTGCCAGCGTCGCCGTGAAGATGCTCGACGGCAACGGCCGGGCGGCAACCCTGGTGGGCCTGACGCTGCTGGCCGCCGCCGGCGCACTGGACGTGCCCGAGGTTGCCGGAGTCCTCGCCAAGGTGGTTCCCCCTGTCATGGGCGGCGGCCGGCCCGCCGGGAGCCTGCGCCTGGGATCGGCCGTCAGCGCGTTGCTGGACTAATCCCCAACTGCTCCCCGTGCCTCGTACCTCGGCCGGGGTCCCTCGCAGTCGTGGCCCCACCCAACTGCTCCCCGTGCCTCGTACCTCGGCCGGGGTCCCTCGCAGTCATGGCCCCACCCAACTGCTCCCCGGTCTGAGGGGATCTCGACAAGCTCGATCACCGAGCCCCACCCACCGAAACCGCAAGGAGACACCATGGCAGCCCGCCGCCGCATCGACATCGCCGAGGGCCGGGCAGCCCTGGCGGCATGGCGCGCGGGCGAGGTGCCCCGGGCCGTGACCGCCATGGCCGTGCGGTTCACCCTGGAGGAACTCTCCGCCCGGGTCCCCGGCAACTCGGTGGAGGTCCGGGTGCCCCCGTTTGGCGTCACCCAGTGCATTGCCGGCCCGCGCCATACCCGCGGCACCCCGCCCAATGTGGTGGAGTGTGACGCCGGGACGTGGCTCGCGCTGGTGACCGGACAGACAAACTGGGCGGACGCCGTCGAACGCGGCGCGGTGGCGGCGTCAGGCCTGCGGGCCGATTTGTCGGAGCAACTGCCCCTCTGAGCCACCCCCGGTCCGGTGCGGGTACCCTTAAAGCATGACTTCCCAGCCTGTTGACCCTTCCGCCGCCGCCACAAGCGGGCCCGGCGAGCGTCGCGAACTAACAGTCCGCCGCGCCCCCAAGTTTGTGCCGTTCATGATTGTCGGCGCCCTGCTCGGCGTCGTGGCCGCAGGGATCTTCACGCTGCTCTCCCCCAGCACCGAGGACTTTGAACCGAGCAGCGTGTTCGGTTTCTTCAGCGTTTTGCTGGTGCTCCCGGGGCTGGGCCTTGGCGCGGTCGCGGCCCTCGTGATCGATCGTCAGAGCGTCCGCAAGGCCCGCACGGCAGTGGTCGAGTCCGTGCCCGAGTCCGACGAGGACACCTCCGCGCACTAACTCCCGCGGATGCGGTTAGAGGCCGCCGCCATTACGTGAGATAATTTTTTCGTGGCACGCGGAGACGGAAAACTATCCCATGATCTTTTACCCGGCGAAAAGGGACCCCAGGATGCTTGTGGCGTTCTGGGCATCTGGGCACCCGGTGAAGAGGTTGCAAAACTAACCTATTACGGGCTGTATTCACTACAGCACCGTGGTCAGGAATCGGCGGGCATCGCGACGAGCGATGGCAAGCGGATCAGTGTATACAAGGACATGGGGCTCGTTTCCCAGGTCTTTGACGAACCCACACTGAACACCCTGACCGGGCACATGGCCGTGGGCCACTGCCGTTATTCCACGACTGGTGCGGCCAATTGGGCCAACGCCCAGCCCACCCTTGGCGCCACCGGTACCGGCACTGTCGCCCTGGCGCACAACGGAAACCTGACGAACTCCGCCGAGCTCCATGAGATGGTGATCGCCAAATACGGCGTCCCCACCTCCGGCGAAATGGCGCAGGGCAACACGACCGACACAGCACTTGTCACCACCTTGCTCCAGGGCGAGGACGGCGGTTCCCTCGAGGAAACCGCCATGGAACTGCTGCCCAAGGTCCACGGCGCCTTCTCCTTCGTCTTCATGGACGAACACACCCTGTACGCGGCACGCGACCCCCACGGCGTCCGGCCGCTGGTGCTTGGCCGGCTGGAGAACGGCTGGGTGGTTGCCTCCGAGGGCGCCGCCCTGGCCACCATGGGCGCAAGCTTCATCCGCGAAATCGAGCCGGGCGAATTCATCGCCATCGACGAGGACGGCGTGCGCACCCAGCGCTTCGCCCCGGCCACCCCGGCCGGCTGCGTGTTCGAGTACGTCTACCTGGCCCGCCCGGACGCCACTATTGCCGGACGCTCCGTCTACGAATCCCGCGTTGAAATGGGCCGCCAGCTGGCCCGTGAAAACCACGCCGAGGCCGATCTGGTGATTCCGGTCCCCGAGTCCGGCACCCCGGCCGCCATTGGCTACGCCGAACAATCCGGCATCCCGTTTGCACACGGCTTCGTCAAGAACGCCTATGTGGGCCGCACGTTCATCCAGCCCAGCGAGACCCTGCGCAAGCTCGGCATCCGGCTGAAGCTGAACGCCCTTGAGTCCGTGATCCGCGGCAAGCGCATCGTGGTGGTCGATGACTCGATCGTCCGCGGCAACACCCAGCGCGCCGTGGTTCGCATGCTCAAGGAAGCCGGCGCTGCCGAGGTCCACGTGAAGATCTCCTCCCCGCCCGTGCGCTGGCCATGCTTCTACGGCATCGACTTCGCCTCCCGCGCGGAGCTGATCGCCAACGGCGCGGCCATCGACGAGATCGGCAAGTCCATCGGCGCCGACTCACTCGCCTACATTTCCGAGGACGGCATGATCGATGCCACCTTGCAGCCGCGCGAACGCCTGTGCACCGCGTGCTTCACCGGCACCTACCCGATCGAGCTGCCTTCCAGCGACCGTCTGGGCAAGAACCTGCTCGAGCGCACCAAGCCCGAGAACAACACCACCTCCACCGGTTGCGATCCGGGACCTGATGCGGAACTGGAAAACCTCCTGACCGATCAAGACCGCACCGCCGCAGACGGCTCATAAGAAAACGCAGGAAAGAGACGCCATGACCAACGCCTCCCAGGAACCCGCAACAGCCATCACCTACGCCAGCGCCGGTGTTGACACCGAAGCCGGGGACCGCGCCGTCGAACTCATGAAGGAAGCCGTCAAGGCCACGCACGGCCCGTCCGTGATTGGCGGATTCGGCGGCTTTGCCGGGCTCTACGACGTCTCCAAGCTGCTCACGTACAAGAAGCCGTACCTGGCCACGTCCACCGACGGCGTGGGCACCAAGGTTGCCATCGCCCAGGCCATGGACATCCACGACACCATTGGTTACGACCTGGTGGGCATGGTGGTCGATGACATCGTGGTGGTGGGCGCCGAGCCTTTGTTCATGACCGACTACATCGCCACGGGCAAGGTTGTCCCGGAGCGCGTGGCGGACATCGTCCGCGGCATCGCCGGCGCCTGCAAGGTTGCCGGAACGGCCCTGGTGGGTGGCGAAACCGCCGAGCACCCCGGCCTGCTGGCCCCGGACGAGTACGACGTCGCAGGTGCTTGCACGGGTGTCGTCGAGGCTGATTTGCTGCTGGGTCCCGAACGCGTCCGCGCCGGTGACGTCATCATCGGCATGGCCTCCTCGGGACTGCACTCCAACGGTTACTCGCTGGTGCGCCGCGTCATCAACCACGCCGGCTGGGCCCTGGACCGCCAGGTTTCCGAGCTGGGCCGCACGCTGGGCGAGGAACTCCTGGAGCCCACCCGCGTATACGCCGCCGACTGCCTTGACCTGACCCGTTACCTGCCGGTCACGCAGGAAAAGGCCGTCCACGGCTTCAGCCACGTCACCGGTGGCGGCCTGGCTGCCAACTTGGCGCGCGTGCTGCCGCAGGGCCTGGTGGCCACGGTGGACCGCTCCACCTGGAGCCTGCCGGCCATCTTCAACCTGGTCTCCCAGCTGGGCAACGTGCCGCTGGCCGACCTGGAGCGCACGCTGAACCTCGGTGTTGGCATGGTGGCCGTGGTGTCGGCCGACGCCGCCGACGCCGCCGTCGAGCGCCTGAACTCCCGAGGCCTGCCGTCGTGGGTCATGGGCACCGTGGCGAAGGAAGCCTCCGACGCCGACCGCACCGGCACCGACTACACCCAGGGCGCCAAGGGCGTTGACGGCGGCGCCGTCCGCCTGGTGGGCAACTACGCTTCCTAGAGGATTCGGACGGCGTTTGCGTAAAAGGCCGGTGGTTTACCACCGGCCTTTTACGCAAACGCCGTCTTTTTTGCATCCGGGGTGCATGGGTGGGGCCCCGCGCCCGAGGGACCCGGCAGAAGGCTCGCCCGCGAGCCTTCTGCCGGGAGGGCGTGGGGAACAACAAAATCCCCGCCCGTCGCATCAGCTCCAAGCTGTGCGTCGTGCAGGGTTTGTTGCGTTATAGAAGCCTAAGCGGTCCTAGCCAATGCGGCGGGAGTCCACTTCGTCATCGTCTTCAAACTGATCCGCATATTTGTCTTCATATGCCGAGTAGTCCGGCTCTGCGGGAACCTCAACATGATGGCTCGGGGCTCGCCGAGTAGTTCCACCGAGCTCTTTTTGCAGAGCTGAATAATCAGTGTTCGGGGAGTAGTACTTAATGTCCCGAGCCTGCTTGGTTGCCTTCGCCTTTTGACGGCCGCGCCCCATGGCGTGACCCCCTTTTACACTTGGACCGGAGGTGGTCGCTCGGGCTAAGAGCGAGGCTCCGGAATATTCGGTCAATTTGTCGTACTACTAGATTACATGGTTTCTGCGCCACCTGCGCCCGATCGCTTGGTGTTCGCTTTGTGCGGGGGCAAAGATTTTCCACGGCCGAGACTCGAAAATTCGGTAGAGTCACATGTACGGGGAGTTATTTCCCGTGGTGAGGCACCAATGACGCGGCGGATCAGCCCGCACGGCATGGGACATCCCCCATTTCAGGCGACAAATTTAGTGCCCTCCGGGCATGGCAGGGAAGGCCAGTTCTTCATGAACGATCACGACGACGCAAGCGAGTTGGACCCGGCTGTCCCGTCCGACGGGCCCGCCGGTGATGGCCTGCCGAAGCCCCCGGAGGAGCCGGCAATCGACGACACCGACTTTGACTTTGTCGAACCCGAGCTGGGCGCTGCGGAAATCAGCGAAGATGTTGCCGAGAGCGTGGACCTGGACAAGGTGGAGGCCGAGGCGGCCGCCGTTGCCGCCGAGGCCGAGCGCTCCGCCCAGTTGCCGGCGTCGGAAGTCATTTCCGCGATTCCGGCACCCGCCCTCGATTTCAAGGTTCCCGAACCCGGTGTTGTGATCGACGAGGACAGTTCAAACACAGACAGCGCCGGCGTAGACAGCGCCGAGCCCGTGCTGGCCGTTCCGGAACTTTCCGAGGAGAGCGTGGCCGACGACGCTGCGTCCCCGTCTGCCGAAAACGACGCCGCCGACTTCCTGTCCGGCGGCGCTGCCGAGGTGACCGCCGCCGAAGCGACTGAACCTGCCGAAGAAGCATCCCTGCAGGACCAGGCTGCGGAGTCCGGCACCGAAGCTACGCCCGAATCCGAGCCCGGAGCCCCGAGCGCCAAAACCCAGGATCCCGCCGCTGAGACCGCGGCACCCGTGGCCAAGGCACCCGCCGGCGCTGAGGCCGATGCCGCACCCACACCCGAGGCACCCGCAGGCGATACCCCGGCTCCCCGGCTTGGGCACGGCATTGACGACGGCTCCGGCTGGCGGCGTCCGGAAACCCCGTGGCAGCAATCCGGAACCCAATGGCAGCCGCGGGCCAACGCCTGGCAGTCCCCCGCACAAGTGGCCCAGGGGGTTGCCGACGCAGCCGCCCTGGCCGCATCCACCCCGGAGGGTGAACCTCCCGCTTCGGAACCCTTCGAGCCGACTGCTCAAGGACCCGCCGGCGCACCTGCACCGGGCGATATTGCCACTCCGGCAGAGGCTCCGGCACCCACACCGGACGCGAATCTGCCCGTGGTTCCGCCAGTTCCCGGAAATCCGGCCTACCCCGGCGGTCCCGGTGGTCCGGCCGGCCCCGGAAGCGCAAGCGGGCCGGCGTCGCCCGGCGAATCGGGAAGCAAGGGCAAGCTGCTCATTGTCCTCGGCGTGGTGGTGGTCGGCGTCGTCCTCCTGGGCCTCTTGATCTGGCTGGTCATCGGCTTGGTCTCCGGAACAAACACGAAACCGACCAGCGGCGCAGCCGCGACGGTGAGCCCCGTGGCCTCCGCGACCGGGCGGACCACCCTCGAGGCCGGCACCGTGATCGTTGCCGCCGCCTCACCGCTTGATTGGATCGCGGGTGACTGCCTGCGCGGATTCACCAGCGCGGGAGCCGCCGCCGATGTGGTGCTGTGCAGCAGCCCGCATTCGGCCCAGCTCGTGGGCACTTTCGAATTCCCCAAGAGCGACACCTACCCGGGTGAGGACGCGCTCAAGGCAAAGGGCACGGACGTGTGCAACGCCGTGCAATACACCGACGCCGCCAAGGATTACAAGGGCCTGAAGTCCTTCAAGGCGTACCCCTCCGAGGCCACCTGGAACGAGCTCGGCGACCGTCGCGTTGACTGCATCGTCTCCGACCCCTCGGGCAACAACCTGAACGCCTCGCTGACCAAATAGGCTGAGCAAACAGGCGGCGGGCATGTAAGAGGGGCCGTGAGCGTGGATTCCTCCACGTTCACGGCCCCTCTTCACTTTCGGCACCAGCCGCCCGTGCGGGCCATCGCTACTTCCGTGCCACCGTGAGCCCCGACTCGCCGGCGGGGACCTCGTCCATGGTCAGCTCGTCAAAGTTCGCGGCCGTGTCCACCAGGACGGTGGCGCCGTCGGTGATGGACCCGGAGAGGATCTCCTTGGCCAGCCGGTCGCCGATCTGCCGCTGGACCAGGCGTCGCAGCGGCCTGGCGCCGTACGCGGGATCGTAGCCGGACAGGGCCAGCCACGCCTTGGCGGCATCCGTGACCTCCAGTGTCAGGCGCCGGTCGTGCAGCCGCCCGGCCAGGGACTGAACCTGCAGGTCCACGATCCGGGACAGCTCGTCCACCGTAAGCGCGTCAAACATGACGATCTCATCGAGCCGGTTCAGGAATTCCGGCTTGAAGGAGGATTCGACGACGGCCATGACGGCCTTGTGCTTGGCGGCCTCGGACAGGGTCGGGTCCACCAGGAACTGCGATCCCAGGTTGGAGGTCAGCACCACGATGACGTTGCGGAAGTCCACCGTGCGGCCCTGCCCGTCGGTGAGCCGGCCGTCGTCGAACACCTGCAACAGGATGTCGAAGACCTCGGGGTGAGCCTTCTCCACCTCGTCGAGCAGCACCACCGAGTACGGGCGGCGGCGCACGGCCTCGGTCAGCTGCCCGCCCTCGTCGTAGCCCACGTAGCCGGGAGGCGCGCCCACCAGCCGCGAGACGGAGTGCTTCTCGGAGTACTCGCTCATGTCGATGCGGATCATGGCGCGTTCGTCGTCGAAGAGGAAGTCGGCCAGGGCCTTGGCGAGCTCCGTCTTGCCCACACCCGTCGGTCCCAGGAACAGGAAGGATCCGGTGGGTCGGTCGGGGTCGCTGATGCCGGCCCGGGCGCGCCGGACGGCGTCGGAAACGGCCGTGACGGCCTTGGATTGGCCGATCAGGCGAGAGCCCAGCACGTGTTCCATCTGCAACAGCTTCTGGCTTTCGCCCTGCAGCATGCGCCCGGCCGGGATGCCGGTCCAGGCCGAGATGACCTCGGCGATGTCGTCGGCGGTGACCTCCTCGGCCACCATCAGCTCGGGCTTGTCGGCGGACTCCTCCTCGGCGGCGGCCGCCTCCAGCTCGCGCTGCAGGGCCGGAATTTCGCCGTACAGAATCCGCGAGGCTTGCTCCAGGTCGCCGTCGCGCTGGGCCTTGTCCGCCACGGAGCGCAGCCCGTCCAGCTTTGCCTTGAGGTCGCCCACCCGGTTCAACCCGGCCTTCTCGGCCTCCCAGCGGGCGTTGAGCCCGGCGAGCTCCTCCTTCTTGTCCGCCATGTCGGCGCGGAGGGCGTGCAGCCGTTCCACCGAGGCGGCGTCGCTCTCGCCGGCAAGGGCCAGTTCCTCCATCGTGAGGCGGTCCACGGCGCGGCGCAGCTGGTCGATCTCCTCCGGGGCGGAATCGATCTCCATGCGCAGCCGGGATGCGGCCTCGTCGACCAGGTCGATCGCCTTGTCCGGGAGCTGGCGGCCGCTGATGTAGCGGTTGGACAGCGTTGCGGCGGCCACGAGGGCGGAGTCGGCAATGGCCACCTTGTGGTGGGCCTCGTAGCGTTCCTTGAGCCCGCGCAGGATCCCGATGGTGTCATCCACGCTGGGTTCGCCAACGTAGACCTGCTGGAATCGGCGCTCCAGGGCGGGGTCCTTTTCAATGTTTTCGCGGTATTCGTCCAGCGTGGTGGCACCGATCAGGCGCAGCTCCCCGCGGGCCAGCATGGGCTTGAGCATATTGCCGGCGTCCATGGAGCCCTCCGAGGCCCCGGCGCCCACCACGGTGTGGATCTCGTCGATGAACGTGACGATCTGGCCGTCGGAGGACTTGATTTCCTCGAGCACGGCCTTGAGGCGCTCCTCGAATTCGCCGCGGTACTTGGCGCCGGCCACCATGGCCGCCAGGTCGAGGCTGATGAGGGTTTTCCCGCGCAGCGATTCGGGCACGTCGCCGGCCACCATGCGCTGGGCCAGACCCTCGACGACGGCGGTCTTGCCGACGCCGGGCTCGCCAATGAGTACGGGGTTGTTCTTGGTGCGGCGGCTGAGCACCTGGATGACGCGGCGGATCTCGGAGTCGCGGCCGATCACGGGGTCCAGCTTTCCGGAACGAGCCACGGCCGTCATATCCACGCCGAACTTCTCCAGCGCCTGGAAGGTGTTTTCAGGATCGGCCGTGGTGACCTTGCCGTCGCCGCGCACGGTGGGCAGGGCGGCGTCGAGCGCGGCCCTCGTGGCACCGGCCTCGCGCAGGGCGATTCCCGTGGCGCCGGTGTCGTTGGCCAGGCCAAGGAGCAGGTGCTCGGTGGAGACAAAGCTGTCACCCATGGAGTCGGCAGCCTGCTGGGCGGCTTGCACCACCATGAGCGTGTTCCGACCCAACTGCGCCTGCGCCACCGATGCCCCGGACGACGCCGGGAGGTTGCGGATGGCGGTGCTGGCGGCGACGCTCACGGCATCCGGGTCCACGCCGGCGGCCTTGAGCAGGGCCACCGCGACGCCCTGGCGCTGGTCCATGAGGGCCTTGAGCAGGTGCGCCGGTTCCACCGTGGGGTTGCCCGCGGTGGAGGCGTTCATGGCGGCGGCGGAAAGAGCCTCCTGGCTCTTAGTGGTGAATTTCGCGTCCAAGAGGTGTCCTTTCGTACTTGGTCGGGGACGGATTGTCATCAAAGTTGAGTCTAGTACGCTCAACTTCAAAAGCGGAACCCCGGAGCCAAGTTTTTCCCTCGGCGAAATTGCCCTTGACCTTGACGCAGCGTCAACCTCTACCGTTGAAGTCATGGAAGCGATGGACCTCTCAATAGCGCAGGTGGCGGCACTGACCGGCACCACCAGCCGCACGCTGCGGCACTACGACGACGTCGGCCTGCTGGCGCCGAGCCGGATCGCCGGCAACGGCTACCGGCATTACGACAAGGACGCCCTGGTGCGGCTGCAACGCATCCTGTTGCTGCGCGAGCTGGGTCTGGGCCTGCCCGCGATAGCCGCGGTGCTCGATCACGAGACGCCGCCGGCCACCGCACTGCAGGCGCACGTGTCCTGGTTGCGGGCCGAGCAGGCACGGCTGGGGAGGCAGATCGTTTCCGTGGAAAGAACCATTGCAACAGTTTTAGAAGGAGGAGAAATCATGGCCGAGAACATGTTTGACGGCTTCGACCACACCCAATACAAGGATGAGGTGGAGGAGCGCTGGGGCAAGGATGCCTACGCCCGCGGCGACGCCTGGTGGAGCGGCACGGATGCCGCCGAGAAGCAGGCCTGGAAGGACAAGGTTGCCGCACTGAACGCTGACTGGGTCGCGGCGTCCACGAGCGGGGTGTCCGCGGATTCGGCGGAAGCGCAGGAGCTGGCGCGGCGCCACGTGGCCTGGCTAACCTCCGTTCCGGGGACGCCGGCGTCGGCCCCGGGCGGCAACGTCAAGGGCTACGTCCTGGGGCTGGGCGGGATGTATGTGGCGGATCCGCGCTTTGGCGCCAACTACGGCGGACCGGAGGGTGCGGCGTTCGTCCGGGATGCCCTGGCAGCCTATGCGGAGCGCGAGCTGTAGCACCGCGCATCCGGGCGGGAGTTGTCGATTTTCGCGGGTGGCCCACCACCCGCGAAAATCGACAACTCCCGCCGAGCGCGCCGGGCCTACACTAAAGCCCATGATCTTCATCGATCCACCCTATTGGCCGGCCCACGGCACGGTCTTTTCGCATCTGGTCTCCGACACGTCCGTGGCCGAACTCCACGCCTTCGCCGCTGCGGCCGGGATCACTGAGCGCGCCTTCGACCTGGACCATTACGACGTTCCGGAGCGGATCTACGCGAAGCTCGTGGCCGCCGGGGCGGTGCCCGTGTCCGGCAAGGAGCTGGTGCGGGTGCTGGTGGCGTCCGGGCTGCGCGTCAAGGCGCGGCACCGGCCCAAATCCACCGGCTCGGCCCTGCAATACCGCTGGGACACCCTCATGCCGGAACAACCGGACCTGGGTGCGGAACTGCTGGGGCGCTGGAATGAACCGCACCGGCACTACCATTCGGCCACCCACCTGCTGGCCATGCTGGAATCGTTGGACCTGCTCACGGACGGCAATCCTCCACGGACCGTGGCCCTCGCCGCCTGGTTCCACGACGCCGTCTACAACGGCGTGGCGGGAGTTGACGAGGAGGATTCCGCCGTTTTGGCACAAACGTGCCTCAACGGCCTTTTGGCGCCATCCGAAAGTGCCGAGGTGGCCCGCCTGGTGCGCCTGACGGCAAGCCACTCCCCCGCGGCCGACGACGTCGACGGCGCACTTCTATGCGACGCCGATCTCGCCGTGTTGGGCGGGGCATCCGACGACTACGCCCGCTACGTGGCCAATGTTCGCAAGGATTACGCGCACGTTGCGGACGCGGATTTCAACGCGGGCCGGGCTGCAGTGCTCCGCCAACTACTGGCATTGAACCCGTTGTTCCACACGGAAAATGGCCGCGCATTGTGGGCGCCCGCAGCACGGGAGAACCTGTCCAAGGAATTGGCGCAGTTGGGCTAAATAGTTTTTAGGGCACCTGGGAGGACTCATGAACACAGTGGGCACAGTTCGCTTTTGGCACGACGACGAGGGCTGGGGTGTGGTCGACTCGCCCCAGACGCCTGGCGGTTGCTGGGCGCACTTCAGCAACGTGGCTGTGGCCGGGTACAGGAAGCTGACGCCGGGTGAAACGGTCCACCTGGGGTGGGAGGTTGCGGACCAGGACGGCTACGCTTTTCGGGCCACGCGGGTCTGGCCTTCTGACAGGCGACCGGTCGATGATGCCCCCGATCAGAACCCGGACGGCATCTACAGCTCTTCGTTGACGATCACCTATGACGCCGGAAGCCACACTCCGCGTACTGCCGAATAGCCTTCCACGCCGAGCGCCTTCACGGCGCCCTGGCGGGGCGTTGTGGTCATCCGCGGCCGTTGTGGACAAATCCAGCGAGTGCGGGGGTTGTTGTGGTGATTCGCCCCCGGCCGGCCATGGGCGAATCACCACAGCGGCATCCGCACCATTTGGCAGCGCCACCGGTGACTCCCGGCGTTATCGACAATCCGCTGGTCCGCACCGCTGGGTAGGCTTGTGGAATGGCTTCGAAATCCGCCCCGCGCGCCCCTCGTCTCACCCCCGTCCAGCTGAGCAACCTGGCGGACAACGAGGACAGGTTCTTTGGCCCGGGCGACACCTACGACGGCCAGCGCTTTGACCGCCCATCTTTCGACGGCGCCGACCTGACCTCAACGGATTTCCTGGAATGCGAGCTCCTGGGCGCCACCCTCAACGACGCCGAGTTGCGCGGTACCCGGTTCCGCGACACGATCATCGCCGACAGTTTCGCCCCCATCCTGAAGGCCTCCCGGACCAGCTGGCGCGACGTTGAAATCACCGCGCCGCGCTGGGGTTCGGCCGAACTGTATGACAGCACCTGGCAGTCCGCCCGGATCGACGGCGGCAAGCTGGACTTCCTGAACCTGCGCGCAGCCAAGATCACGGACCTGCAAATCAGCGACTGCATCATTGGCGAACTGGATCTGGGCGGCGCCACCGTCACCCGCCTGGCGTTGCGGAACTGCCGGATCGGCACGCTGGACATCCAGCAGGCAACATTGAAGGACGTCGACCTGCGCAGCACGGAGTTCCGCACCCTGAATGGCGTGGGTTCCATGGCCGGCGTCGTCATTGACGACTTCCAACTGAACCTGCTGGCCCCCATCCTCGCCGCTCATTTGGGCATCACGGTGGCCTGAGCGGCGGGGACTGCCAGCGAACTGCCAGCCGGGCACCCCTTGCCCCGCGCGCGCATCTGCAGGAGCATTCTTGTGAAACCAACCGCCCGGAGCTCTCCGGCGAGCCGTCCACACTGAAGGCAGCGACACGATGAAGACGATGAAATTGGGAAGCCAGGGCCTCGAGGTCTCCACCGAGGGACTCGGCGCCATGGGCATGAGCGCGTTTTATGGGGCCAGGGATGACGCCGAATCCTCCGCCACGCTGAACCGCGCCCTTGACCTTGGGGTCACCTTGATCGACACCGCCGAGATTTATGGGCCGTTCCTGAATGAGCAGCTCATCGCGGAGTCGATCGGGCACCGGCGCGGCGAGTACGCCCTGGCCACGAAGTTTGGCAGCGAGGTCACCGACGGCGGCGAACGCGGCCCCGTCAATGGCAGCCCCGCCTACGCGCGCAAGGCCCTGGAGCGTTCCCTGCGCAACCTCCGCACCGATTCGGTCGACCTGTATTACCTGCACCGCGTGGATCCCAACACCCCGATCGAGGAGACCGTGGGCGCCATGGCCGAGTTCGTCAAGGAGGGAAAGGTGCGCTATTTGGGCCTGTCCGAGGCGGCGCCGGAGACCATCCGCCGGGCCCACGCGGTCCACCCGATCACGGCCCTGCAGACCGAATACTCCATCTTTGAGCGCGAACCCGAGGGCAACGGCGTCCTGGACACCGTCCGCGAACTCGGCATCGGCTACGTGGCCTACTCGCCGCTCGGAAGGGGCTTCTTGACCGGAAAGATCAGCACCCCGGACGATCTCCCGGAAGGCGATTGGCGCCGCGCGCTGCCCCGCTTCTCCCCGGAGAACCTCGCCGCCAACCTGGTCCTGGTGGACCGGGTCAAGGCCCTGGCCGCGGAGAAGGGCGTCACGGCCGGCCAGCTCGCCCTGGCCTGGGTGCTGGCCCAGGGCGTCTGTGCCATCCCCGGCACCAAGCGCCGGAGCTACCTTGAGGAAAACGTGGCGGCGGCAGACATCGAGCTCTCCGCCGCGGACCTCGCCGCGCTCGACGCCGCCGCCCCGGCCGGCAGCACGGCGGGCACCCGCTACGACGAGGCCGGGCTGAAGTCGCTGTACAAGTAGCTTTGCGGCGTCGTGGTTGACGCCCGCCCGATGGACTGCCGGCACCCGCGCCGGCGGCCCATCTGGACTTACAACTGTCTAGCGAATCAGCGCGAAGCCCAGGGAGGCCAACACCCCGAAGCCGACGCCCCACACAATGATCGAGATGCACTGCCACAGGATTACCGTGTTCCTGGCTGCGCCAAACGAGACCATGGCGGCCGAGGTGAACTGGTTGGGCAGGATCGTTTGGCCGAGCAGGCTGACCCCCGCCACTCCGTACTTGTCGAATTTGGCGCGCACCTTCTCCCGGCGCGGTGAGAGCACCTTGGGCTCCCTGGCTCCGACGACCTTGGAGCGCATGCGGTGCGCGACCATGACGAAGACAAGCATCGAAGCAATGTTGCCGATCACGGCCACCCCGATGGCCAGTGCCGGGTTCAATCCGGTGAGTACGCCCACCGCGGCCCCGAAATGGGACTCCACGAAGGGGATCGCCGCAATGAGCAGCACCCCGGCCCACTGCAGCAGCGGCGGGAGC
The DNA here is from genome assembly GCF_001281315.1 of Arthrobacter sp. ERGS1:01. Classification (NCBI taxonomy): domain Bacteria; kingdom Bacillati; phylum Actinomycetota; class Actinomycetes; order Micrococcales; family Micrococcaceae; genus Arthrobacter; species Arthrobacter sp. ERGS1:01. Next base: position 3,648,780 of record NZ_CP012479.1, read on the forward strand.
GAGGTGGTGAAGGCCTGCAGTTGTTCAATCATGGGGTTCTACTTTCCTGGTCCCGGATGAGGTAATACTCCATCCTGTCGCGCCGAAAACCCGCTGCGTAGTGCCCCGATGTCACTGCATCATGTGGGCTTTTGCCTGCCCGGACATGACAAAATGTCACTACTTTAGACTGGGCCATATGATCATTTCTGCCGATGCCGGGCCCGGGCGCAGCGTGCAAGCCACGTGGAATTACACGCTCGGCTCGATCGTGCTGGTCCTGGTGGTCCTGGACGCCTCGCTCATCCTGCTGGCCCTGGAATCATTCAACGGCTCGACCGGCATTCTCGACGGCGTGCTGCTTGCGCTGCTTGCCTTGTCCTCGGCAATGAACGTGCGCTACTGCTGGTTCCTGCGGGCCGGGCTCGACGGCGGGCTGCCCGGCACAGCCTGGACGCTGGCGCTTGTTGGTCCGGCGGCGGCATGCTGGGTGGCGGGGCTCTACTCCCCTGACAACCGGTGGCTGGCGGCCGTTCCCCTCTGGCTGGCCATCTGCCTGCTGGCCTGCCTGGCGTCCCGGCGGAATCGATGGGTGCTGCTGGGCGCCGGGCTGGCATTGACCGCCCTGCACGTTGGGCTTGCCGCAGCCGTGTTCGGGCAACGCTACGATCTGGCACCCGACTCCGGCACCCGGTTCCTCCTGGTCTTCGCGGCTTTCATGCCCTTCATGCTGCTGACAAGCCTCTGGTGGTGGCGCATTGTCGTGGAGCTTGACCGGCACCGGCGCCTGGCGGGCGAGCTGGCCGTCACTCAGGAACGGTTGCGGTTTGCCGCCGATCTGCACGACATCCAGGGCCACCACCTGCAGGTGATTGCCCTCAAGGCCGAACTCGCCGAACGGCTGCTCACGATTGACGTCGAGGCGGCGCGGGAACACGTCCACGAAACCCGCGTCATCGCCAAACAGGCCCTCGAGGAGACCCGCTCGTTGGTGTCCGGGTACCGGGAGATAGCCCTCGACAATGAGCTTCAAAACGCCCGCGAAGTGCTGTCCGCCACCGGTGCGCACTGCGAACTGACGCTGGGTCCGCTCCCCGCCGATCCGGCCGTGCACCGGGCACTCGCCATGACGGTCCGTGAGGCAACCACCAACATCCTGCGGCACAGCGAGGCGACCCGGGCCCGCATCGCCTTGGGCACCTCGGCCGACGGATGCACCCTGACCATCAGCAACAACGGGCTGACCAGCCGGGAACCCTCCGGCAAGACCCCCGGTTCCGGGCTGGCCGGGTTGCGCGGCCGGGTCGAAACATTGGGCGGCAGCCTGGACACCATCCTCGACGCCGGGCGTGACCACTTTGAGCTCGCGGTATGGGTGCCCACTCGGATTGGAGCCGCAACATGAGCGGGTCTGCAACGCCGGGACGCATCCGGCTGCTGATTGCCGACGACGAACATCTGATTCGGGGCGCCCTTGAGGCTCTCCTGGGACTCGAACCCGACATCGAGGTGGTGGCAAGCGCCGACAATGGCGTGACCGCCGCCGAACTCGCACTGACCACCAAGCCGGACATCTGCCTGCTCGACCTTGAGATGCCCCGCGCCGACGGGATTGAGGCCGCCACGCGCATCTTGGCCACCGTGGACACCAGGGTCATCATCGTCACCCGGCATGCCCGCCCCGGGGTGTTGCGGCGGGCGCTGGCCACCCGGGTCGCGGGGTTCGTGCCGAAATCGACCCCCGCCGAGGATCTGGCCGATGTGATCCGCGACGTGGCGGCCGGCAAGCGCTACATCGACCCCGAGATCGCCGCGACCGCGCTGGCGGCCGAGCGCTGCCCGCTCACCGACCGCGAGCTCGACGCCCTGCGGATCAGCCGGTCAACCACCAGCGTGGCCCAGATCGCCCAGGAACTCCACCTGGCCCCGGGCACCGTGCGGAACTACCTCTCCGCAGCCATGATGAAGCTCAACGCCACCTCGCGGCACGATGCTTCCGAGAAAGCCTGGCAGGAAGGCTGGATCTAGGCGGACTCCATCGCCGTCGTACCGTTTCACCGCTAGACTCGTCACGTGATGCTACGTCCCACCTCTTGCCAACAAGTCCTGGCCCGCCGCGGCGTTGCCGGCCACCGCCAATACCGCATTCCGGCCCTGGCGGTGTCCGTGAAGGGCACCATCCTGGCAGCCTATGACGGCCGCCCGAACCTCGATGACCTGCCAAATCCGATCGACCTGTTGATCCGGCGCAGCACCGACAACGGGCGCAGCTGGGGCCCGCAGCAGACGGTGCGCACGGGCACCGGCCTGGACGGCTACGGCGATCCGAGCCTGCTCGTGGACACGGACACCGGGCGCATCTTCTTCTTCCATGCGGCGGGCACGCACGCGGGCTTCTTCGAGGCCGCCGAGGGCCTGGAGCCCAGCGACGACATCCAACATGCCGACCTCAGCTTCTCCGACGACGACGGCGCCACCTGGCAGCACCGCCGCCTCACCCCGATGCTCAAACGGGACGGCATCACGGGCCTGTTCGCCGCGGCGGGCGCCGGAATCCGCATCCACACCGGCCCGTTCACCGGCCGGCTGGTGCAGCAATTCGTGGTGCTGTTCCGCGGGGAGATCATGGCGGCGAGCGCCTACAGCGACGACCACGGCGAGACCTGGACGCTGGGCGAGCTGGTGTCCGGCGCCAATGAGAACAAGGTGGTGTGCCGCACCGACGGCAGCCTGTTGCTGCATTCGCGGGCCACGCCGCACCGGCTGACTGCCGTCTCCACCGATGGCGGGCACAGCTACTCCCCCGCGGAGCCGCACCCCGAATTGCCGGACCCCAGCGACAACGGTTCGGTGGCCCGCTTCGACGGCCTCCCCAACGTCACCACGTTCGCCGCCCCGGAGACGGAGCACTGGTTGATTGCCACGCACAACCACGATTCGGCGCTGCGCCGCAACACCGTCCTGAAGCTCTCGCAGGACAACGGCGCCACCTGGCCGTTCGGAATCGTCCTGTGCCCCGGCAGTTCCGAATACTCCACGGCCGTCCGCCTCCCCGATGGCCGGATCGGCGTGCTGTACGAACGCCAGGGCTACCAGGAGATCGTGTTTGCCGCCCTCGACCCGCAGGAACTGCTGGGCTCCCCCCTTGCTTCCCTGACGCACGACGGCGGCACCGCCTTCACCGGCGGCCTCGCTCTGGACGTGGTGCTGCGTTCCATCACCCCCGGCCGCCCGGCCGTGTGGCGCAGCGTTGGCGAGAGCTTCACGCTGACCCAGACCGACGGCGATTGGGACCCGGCCGCGTGGAAGGAAGTGGGCCAGGGATACTCGGAGGAGGCGCCGCAGGTGCTGTCCAACCGCGAGTCGCAGGACCTCAACTACGGCGCCGTGGTCCCCGGGTACAAAGCCGGCGATGTGCTGGCGTTCGGCGGCCGGGTGGCGAACCGTGGCCAAGCACCGGAAGCCGAGATTGCGGTGACCCTCGCAACGGCCGCCGGCACGGACGCAGTAGCCGAAACGGCCACCCTGGACCCGGGCGATTCCCTGGCTTTCACGGCCACCTACACCGTGACGGACGCCGACATCACTGCCGGTTCCGCCACCGCCACGTTCACACTGAATTCCGGGGCCGGCACCGTCGCGAAGAGGTTCGCTTTTGACGTGGCCACGGGGGACGTCACGGAAAGCTAGCCGCCGCCAGGCTGGTCGCCGAGCTCGTCCATCGACTTGGCAATGGTGTGGCGGGCTTCCGCGGCGGTTTGGGCGGCCTTGAGGGTCTCGGCCGTGACGTTGAAGCCGGCCACACGGGCCTGGAGCTGGGTCAGGGCGGCAATCAGCATGGTCTCTTGTTCGGCCAGGGCGTCGCGTTGGTTCAACAGGTCCGCGCGCTGCTCCACCATGATGACCCGGCGGCCCATCGCGGTTTGGGCGGCGCCGGAGTCCCCCGCCGCCGCGGACGACTCCGCCTGCGCGCCCAGCACGTCGATGGCCCGTTGCAGGTCGGCGGCCTGGACATCCAGGCGTTGGCGGCTGACCGATACGTCCGCCACGCCGCGGCGCATCTTTTGCACGGCCGCGAGCTGCTTGAGCTGGGCGTCGGCCAGGGTGAGTTCACCGCCGGAGCCGGCACCGGCGTCGTTCTTCCCGGAATCGCGTCCGGGCTTGGAGCGGCCCGTCATCCGGCCCAGGAAGCCCATGGCGCCGCTAGGCTCCGTCACCCAGGTCGGTGTAGGTGCTGGACCAGTTCTTCAGCATGGTGGCCTCGATTTCCAGGGTGCGGGTGAGGTCGGCCAGGTCGACGTCGGCCATGGGGGTGGCAGCACTCGCCAGGGCGTTGCGGATGCCTTGGGCTGTCTGGGTGATCTGGCCGACCTGGGTGCCCAGCGTTTTCGCATAGATGCCCTGCACGGCCGGGTCGGGATCGGCCTGGGCCACCTGGAGCTGGGTCTCCACCACGGCGCCGGCCTGCTGCAGCGTGCGGAAGATGGACTCGAGGTTGCCGGTGTATTGGCGCGTGCTTTGGGCCGCGGACAGGCTGCGCGCCGTGGCCTCGAGGGATTCCTGCAGGCTGATCCGCGACTTCATGATCTCGCCCAGCGGGCCACCCGTGGACTGCGCCCGCACCTTCAGCGCGCTGCGCCGGGCCATCTCGTACTTGGGCTTGGAAACCTTCACCAGGCTCAGGACGCCGCGGGAGACCAGCACGCCCACGGTCACGGCCGCACCCACAACCACCAGGATGATCACCAACATGATGATCAAAAAAGCCGTGCCAAAGTCCATGGGGCAACCAGTTCCTTACCGCCTGCAATAGGCGCCAAATCCCGCATTTCTTGTGTGCAGATCAGCGTAGCACCGGCGGCTGGGGAGCAACCTCAGGGTTCTTCCCAGGGTCATCCCCGATGCGTGCGGCCGTGCAGGCAGGGCAGAATGACAGCATGAAGACAATCCTGAACGTGATCTGGCTGGTATTTGGCGGGCTGTGGCTGGCCCTTGGCTACTTCCTGGCCGGGATCGTTTGCTGCCTGCTCATCATCACCATCCCGTGGGGGATCGCATCCTTCCGCATTGCCGGGTACGCGCTGTGGCCGTTTGGCCGGACGGTGGTGGACAAGCCCGGCGGCACCGGCGTGGCCAGCACCCTGGGCAACGTCATCTGGATCCTGGTAGCCGGCATCTGGATAGTCATCGGTCACGTGACCACGGCCGTCGCCATGGCGATCACGATCATCGGCATCCCCCTGGCCATCGCCAACATCAAGATGATCCCCGTCTCCCTCATGCCGCTGGGCAAGGAAATCGTGCCCACCAACCGGCCATTCGCGGGGTCCTACCGGTAGCTTTCCGCGCCGCACCGCCCCGCCCGGCAAGGGACGGGTCTAAACTGGCGGGCAACAGCACAAACGACGACGTTTTGCGAGGTTGCCATGAGCCAGGTCTCCAAGTCCGCCAACCCCTATTCGGTACTGCGCCGCAAGGCGATCGAGGGCGACGACGAGGAAGGGGGTAGCGGCCTCTTCAAAAGCCTGGGGCTGTGGCAGCTGACGGCCATCGGCGTCGGCGGCATCATCGGCGTCGGCATCTTCACCCTCGCCGGGGTGGTGGCGCACGGCGACTCGCAAAACCCGGCGGTGGGTCCCGCCGTCGTCATTTCCTTCCTGATTGCAGGCCTGGCCAGCGGTGCAGCGGCGCTTTCCTACGCCGAATTTGCCGGCATGATTCCCCGCGCCGGCTCCGCCTACACGTACGGCTATGTGGCGCTGGGCGAACTGGTGGGCTGGTTCATCGGCTGGGACCTGCTGCTGGAATACATTGCCATCGTGTCCGTGGTGGCGATCGGGATTTCCGGTTACTTCAGCGCGTTCATGCAGGGCATTGGCGTGGTGGTGCCGGATTGGATGTCCAGTTCCTGGACGCCCGACACCCCGCACGGACTCATCAACATCCCGGCCGTGGCCGTCTGCCTGCTGGTCACCTGGATCCTGAGCCGCGGTTCGAAGAGTTTTGGCCGCTTTGAGCTCATCGCCGTCAGCATCAAGGTGTTGCTGGTGCTGGGCATCATCGGGATCGGCGTCTTCCACATCAACACCCAAAACTTCGTGCCGTTCATGCCCAACAGCTTCGGGCCCGTGCTCACGGGTGCGGCCACGGTGTTCTTTGCCGTATTTGGCTATGACGCCATGAGCACCGCTGCGGAGGAGGCCAAGGACGGCAAGAAGCACATGCCCAAGGCCATCATCCTGTCCCTGGTCATCGCCATGGCCCTGTACGTGATGGCCACGCTGGTGCTGACCGGCATGCAAAACTACGCCAAGATCAACCCCGAAAGCGCATTTGCCTCGGCCTTCGACTCCGTGGGCATGCCCACCATCGCCACCATCATCTCCGCGTTCGCCGTCATCTCCATCCTGACGGTCATGCTGACGTTCCTGCTGGGCGTGACCCGGGTCTGGTTCTCCATGAGCCGCGACGGCCTGCTGCCCAAGTGGTTCGCCAAGACCGACGCCAAGCGGGGCGTGCCGCAGCGGGTGACCTGGATTGCCGGCGTCGCCTCCGCCATCCTCGCCGGCGTGCTGCCCATCCGGCTCGTCGCGGACCTGACGAACATCGGCATCCTGGCCGCCTTCGTGGTGGTGTGCGCGGCCGTGATCGTGCTGCGCCGCACCCGCCCGGAGGTGCCCCGGACGTTCAAGCTGCCGTTCATGCCAGTGGTTCCGGCCTTCGGTGTGCTGGCGTCGTTCTTCCTCATGACACAGCTGCATTGGGAGACGTGGCTGCGGTTCGTCATCTGGCTCGTGATCGGCTTGTTCATCTATTTCCTCTACGGACGCAAGCATTCCCTCATGAACCCCGACAGTCCCCGGCATGCCCTGAACAAGGCCGACGCCGGCCCGGAGACTGCCGCCTGACCCTTGCCGCCGGCGCCGGCTCCGTCCCAGCCATTGGGCCCTGTTTGACCCTGCCGCCGGGTGCACCCTTAGCATGGAGACGGCCGCAGTGGCCGCTACAACGTAAGGGGCCGCCATGCCGAACACCACGCTCTTCACCCTTGTCCGGCATGGCGAAACAGACTGGAACCGGGCCGGCATCATCCAGGGCAGCACCGACATCCCGCTCAATGAGCTGGGCCGCGATCAGGCCCGGCGTGCCGCCGGCGTCCTCGGTTTTCACGACTGCACAAGCATCGTCTCCAGCACCATGGACCGCGCCAAGGAAACTGCCGCCATCATTGCCGGCGAGCTGTCCCTGCCGCTGGGGGCCGCCGTGGCGGAGCTGTGCGAACAAACGTTTGGCGAGGCCGAGGGGTCCGATTGGGCGAGCTTTGCCGAACGGTTCCCGGACGGCCCGGCCGGGCAGGAGAGCGCCCACGAGGTGCGCGGCCGCGCACTGGACAGCCTCCGGGCCATCGCGGACACCCACGCGGAAGAAACCACGGCGAATGTTGTGGTGGTGACCCACGGCGGGGTCATCAAGGCGTTGACGGGCCATCCGGACCTGGCCGGTCACGACTTTGGCGGGCCGGCGGCCAACGGCTCCATCACCCGGCTTGCACTGCACGACGGCCGGCTGTGCGGCGGCCACCAACTTAGCGGCGCCACCGCCTGCGACGCGATGGCCGCCACGGCATAGCCCACGGGCCGCGTAAGCTGGTCGCATGCGCAAAAAAACCAATTGGTTGGACATAGCTGTCCAGTTCGCCAGTTTCGCGGCCATGTGCCTGGTGCTGTCCCTGACCCGGTTTGGACTGCCCGTGAAGATTGTCCTCGCCTTTGGCGTCTCGATCGCCATCTCCGCGTCGTGGGCCTACTTCAAGCGCCAGCGGATCAAGAACCATGGCGAACCCAAGCGCATGCACGTTTACAGCGTCAAGAACGTGGACGAAAACTGATGGACATCATTCGGTATGCGGACCTGAAGGCTGCCCCGTGGGCCAACGGCGGCGGCGTGACCCGCCAGCTCGCGGCCGGCCTGGGCACCGCCGTGACGCTGGGCTCCGGGGCCAAGGGCGACGCCTGGGACTGGCGGATCAGCATCGCCGAGGTGGCCAAGGCCGGCCCGTTCTCGCCGCTGCCCGGGATCGACCGGGTCCTGACCATCATCGACGGCGACCTCGTGGCGTTGACCGTGGACGGCGTGGAGCATGCGCTGGAAAAGTACCGGACCTTCAAGTTCTCCGGCGACTCCGACACCTCCGCCTCCCTGCCCACGGGCGCGCTCATGGACCTGAACGTCATGACCCGCCGCGGCGCCTTCAAGGGCTACGCGACCATTCTGGAACTGTCCAAGAAGCGCCCACACCCCGTCTTTGCCGGCCAGTTCGCCGTACTGCTCCAGGGCCAGGCCACGGCCGCGCCCGCCGCTGATGCCGCCGCGGACGACGGCGGCTCTGAGCCGGGCGCGCCCGTCACCCTGGGCAGGTACGACGCCGTGGTGGGCTCCGAGGCGGCACCGGAAATTTCCGGACGCGGCTTCCTCGCCGTACTGAGCATCGACCCCGCCGGGGACTAGACCGGTTTCCGGTGATTGAGCTTCTCGAAATCACCGGAAGCAGCCGCGCCTAGCCTTGCTGGGCGCTCTCCCACTCCACGCGGACCTTTACGCCGCCGGCCTCCGTGTGTTCAATGTGGGTTTTGATCTCATCGGGCTTGGCACCCATCTCCGAGATCTTGTGCTGGTATTCCTTGACCAGCTCGGCCAAGGTCTCCTCCGTCCACTCGCCGGGACGGAGTCGGGTCGAAATTTCCACGTCTTCTGAGCTCATTGCCGCAATCCCTATTCGCTAGCTTGCTCCCGGCCGGGCGGCCGTAAGCACAACGCTAAGTCCATCCACGCACCGGGGCAAGAGAGATCCGGCGGCGAAGAATCCGGCTGCCCTAACCGTGACAAGGCGCCCCGGGCATGCAGAATAAGGCTATGAAGCAGCAATTCCGGGCACGGCGGCGCCCATGACGTTTCCCGTCCTGGCCCTGATCTGTGTGGCGGCACTGCTGGGTCCGCTGCTGGCCCTGCCGCAAAAGTGGCACATCCCCGTGGTGGTGGGTGAACTGTTCGCCGGGCTGCTGCTGGGCCGGACGGGCCTGATGCTGGTTGATCCGGCGGAACCCACCTTCACGTTCCTGGCCGACATGGGCTTTGCCCTGGTCATGTTCGTTGCCGGCACCCATGTCCCCGTGCGTGAGAAGGCCATCCGCCGGGCACTGGGCAGCGGGGCGTTGTGCCTCCTGGCCGTGGCGGCGGCCGCCGCGGCCGTGGGAATCGGGCTGGCCGCCGTCTTTGGCACGGGCCATGCCGCGCTGTACACGGTGCTGCTGGCGTCGTCGTCGGCCGCGCTGGTGCTGCCCATCGTCGCGTCCCTGGGCCTGGCCGGGCAGGGCGTGCTGGCCATGACGGCCCAGGTGGCCCTCGCCGATACCCTGGCCATCATTGCGCTGCCGCTCGCGTTGGATCCGGCCACTGCCGGCCGGGCGGCCTGGGGTTCGCTGGCCGTGCTGGCTTGTGCGGGGGTGATCTTCCTGGTGTTGCGCCAGGGGGAACGCAGCGGTGTGCGGAAACGATTCCACCGGGTGTCTGAATCCCGGAAGTTCGCGCTGGAACTGCGGATCCAGCTCGCCATCCTCTTCGCGCTGGCCGGGCTGGCCGTCTACAGCCATGTCTCGATCATGCTGGCCGGGTTCGCGTTTGGGTTGGTGGTGTCCGCCTCCGGCGAGCCACGCCGGCTGGCCCGCCAGCTGTTCGCCGTGACTGAGGGATTCCTGGGACCGTTGTTCTTCCTTTGGCTCGGGGCCTCGCTGAACCTGCACGAACTCGCCGGGCATCCCCGCATGATCCTGTTGGGGCTGGCGCTCGGGACGGGCGCTATCGCCGTGCACGGCGTCACCCGGTTCTTTGGCCAGCCGCTGCCGTTGGGCGTGCTGGCCGCGTCCCAGTTGGGTGTCCCCGTTGCCGCGGCCACGATCGGCATCCAGCAAAACCTGCTCTCACCCGGGGAGCCGGCTGCCCTGGTGCTCGGCGCGCTCATCACCATTGCGGCAGCCACCGCGGCGGCCGGACGGTTCGCCGCATCAACGGCCACATCCTCCCCCGCCGGGAACCCACTCGTTAAAGCAAGACGCCGGCACCCAAGGCGGGTGCCGGCGTCGTACTTGAGGGATCAACCCCTATGGGCCCACGCGCCCGAGGGACCCGGACCGAGGCACGAGCTCTGGGAGGGCGTGGGGACTAGCGGCTGCGGCGCTGGTTCGACGCGGGGGCCGAGGCGCGGCGGGGTCCGCCGGAGCGGCCCGAGCGGCCTGCGCCGCCACCGTTGGCGTTGAAGCTGCCGCCGGATTCGCCACCCGTGTTGGAGGACCAGACGGCTCCGCCGGAGGAACGCTGTCCGCCGCCCTGGCCGGCGCCGCGCGAGGTGCTGCGCGGGGCGTCGTTGTGGTGGCTGGAGCCCTGCGGGGCGCGCTTGCCGCGGGCCACGTCGCCGTCGCGGGCGGGGCGGCCTTCGCCGGCGGCGCGTGCCGGGCGGCGGCCCTCGCCACCGAAGCGGGCAGCCTGCGGCTGGCCTTCACGGCGCTCGGTGCGGTTGCCCGCTGCGGGTGCGTCGGCGGAAACGCGACCGCGTCCGCCGCGACCGCCACGGCCACCGGCGGTGGGGGCTGCGCCGCTGCGGGCCGAACGCTTGCGCTGGGCGTTGGCGCCCGTGGAGGTGCCACCACCCTGTGCCGGCTGCTTGGCAGCAAGCAGTGCGGCGCGGGTGCGCGGGTCGATCTTGTCGGCAACCTCGCCCACCAGGGTGGCGATGACGGGTGAGCTGGTGGTGACGCGCTCGAAGTTCACGTCAACGCCGGCGGCGCGCATGAGCTTCTTGACGTCGCCCTGCTGCTCGGGCAGCGTCAGGGTGACCACGACGCCGTCGGACCCTGCACGGGCCGTACGGCCGGAGCGGTGCAGGTATGCCTTGTGCTCCGTGGGCGGGTCGACGTGGATGACCAGTTCGATGTCGTCAACGTGCACGCCGCGGGCGGCGACGTCGGTGGCGACCAGGACGCGGACGTCACCGGTGGCGAACTCGGCCAGGTTGCGGTCGCGGGCGTTCTGCGACAGGTTGCCGTGCAGGTCGACGGCGGGGATGCCGGCGTCGGTCAGGGTCTTGGCCAGCTTGCGGGCGTGGTGCTTGGTGCGCATGAACAGGATGCGGCGGCCGGCACCGGAGGCCAGCTCAACGATGACCTGCTTCTTGACGGTCTGGTCGTTGACCACCAGGACGTGGTGTTCCATGGTGGACACGGCGGCCTTGGGCTCGTCCACGGAGTGGGTGAGCTGGTTGGAAAGGTAGCGCTGGACGATCTTGTCCACGCCGTTGTCCAGGGTGGCGGAGAACAGCATGCGCTGACCCTGCGTGGGGGTGGTGTCCAGCAGGCGCTTGACCACGGGCAGGAAGCCGAGGTCGGCCATGTGGTCGGCCTCGTCCAGGACGGTGATCTCAACGCTTTCCAGCGACACGATGCGCTGCTTCATGAGGTCTTCGAGGCGGCCCGGGCAGGCGATGACGATGTCGACGCCGGCGCGCAGGGCCTTTTCCTGGCGGGCCTGGGAGACGCCGCCGTAGATGACCGTGGTGTTCAGGCCCATGGCCTTGGCCAGCGGCTCAATGGTGTTGTTCAGCTGGGTGGCCAGCTCGCGGGTCGGTGCAAGGACCAGGCCCATGGGGCGGCCGGGCTTGCGGAAGTACGGTGCCTCGCGCTCGGCCAGGCGGGCCACGAGTGGGATGGCGAAGGCGATGGTCTTGCCGGAGCCGGTGCGTCCACGGCCCAGGACGTCGCGACCGGCCAGGGTGTCCGGCAGGGTCTTGACCTGGATGGGGAATGCTTCCTCAATGCCTTGGGCGGCGAGTGAAGCAACGATTTCCTTGGGCGCACCAAGGGCAGCAAAAGTTGTCATAAAAAGTATGGAATCTTTCTTAAGGCGGTTCAACGTCCCACGATCAGTTTTGACCACGGGTTCGCCGATTCAATGCCAGAGCGTCTCAACCGCGGATTGCTTGAAGCAAAATCCCTGCGGGAGCCGTTGAATGCGTTCATCGACGCAGAATGCGCACCTACGCGCATTAAGTATTGCCATTCTAACAGGCGCACGACGCCGGGAACGGACCGGGTGCCCCATCTCACGTTCCGCGCGGTGCGGCTCCGAACGCCTCGGCCCCGTACCTTATGCGCCGGATTCATGTTGAGTTGGGCGCAGCGTGGTCACTGGCGCCGGACTGGCCGCAGGTTTCACGCATAAGCTACGGACAGTTTCCTTTTGCGCCGGACTCGCGGCGGGTTGGGCGCATGGAGGTAAGCGGCCGCTCTGCGTTCCCTGCCCCGACGGCGTCAGCTCAGCCCTGGCCCGGTACGCTTAACGTCGATGAGTGAAATCCCAGCCTCCGCCCCCGATTCCCCCGCAACGCCCGCCGACGCATCCCCGGCAGAGGAGCGGGCGCCGCGCACCACGGACGGCACGGCCCGCCCGGTCACGCCCGGCAGCCAGGCGGCCGAGGGCACCTACCGCGCCCAGCCCGTTTCCTTCGTGCGCCGCGGGACCCGTTTGCAGGGCCGCCGTCAGCAGGCCTGGGACGACCACTCCGATGCCCTCGCCGTGGACGTACCCCGCCACATCGCGGACACCTCCGTGCACCCCGAATTTGTTTTTGACGCCGCCGCCGAGTTTGGCCGCACGGCACCGCTGGTCGTGGAGATCGGCTCCGGCCTGGGCGACGCCGTGGTCCACGCGGCCAAGGAAAACCCGGAGAAGGATTTCCTGGCCGTGGAGGTCTACACGCCCGGCCTGGCCCAGACCATCCAAAAGATCGTCGCGGCCGGAATCAGCAACGTCCGCGTGGTCCAGGCCAACGCCCCCGAGGTCCTGAGCACCATGCTGCCGGCCGGTTCCGTCAGCGAAGTGTGGGTGTTCTTCCCGGACCCGTGGCACAAGGCCAAACACAACAAGCGCCGCATGGTCAAGGACACCTTCGCGCCGCTCGTCGCCCGGGTGTTGGCGGAGGGTGGGCTGTGGCGCCTGGCCACCGACTGGTCCACCTATGCCGAGCAGATGCGCGACGTCGGTGCGGAGTCGAGCGACTTCGTGAACGTGCACGACGGCGAACGCACCGGCGTCGACAGCCCGCTGACCGAGGCGCGGCGCAGCGGCGTCGACTGCGAGGTCAGCGACGAGCTCGACACCGCCGGCGGCTGGTCGCCGCGCTTCGACGGGCGCATCCTGACAAGCTTTGAAAACAAGGCGCACAAGGCCGGCCGGGTCATCTTCGACCTGACATTCCGGCGGGTCTAGGGCGCCCGACGGAGCCAACATGGCGCGTGGGGAATTGCCAAGGTGAAACTGCGCACCAATCCCGCCTAAGATTGGTTAGATGTGGTTCACCGACTGGGACCGCACATTTCCGTTAGGAAGAGCGCTCTGTGACGTATTCCTCCGCCGGTTCGCAACTGTTGACGCGGATCGCCGAGTTCACCGATAACTCCATTGCCGCCGGCGTCGCGTATGCCGACGACGGCCGGGTGCGCGAGATCATGCTCGAGCCCGCCACCGGCCTGCTGTCCGGAAAAGTCATGGGCACCATGGCCTACCGTTCCACGGCAAAGCTGGTCCGCGAGCACGACGGCGTCGTGGCCTGCCGGGTGGGCATCTGCAGCTGCCCGGTGCGGCAGAACTGCAAGCACGTGGTGGCCCTGATTGCCGCGGCCGAGGCGGACCCCAACTTCCAGGACTTCTTTGTCCCCGAGGAAGCGCCCGCGGAGCCGACGTTCCTGGAGACCCTGCTGGCCAACGCCAAGGGTGCCAAGGCCGGCAAGGCCCCCGCCGGGCCGGCCGCCCCGAGCGAGGCGCCCAGCTGGGAAACCAGCCTGCAGGAGCTGCTGCCGGCCGCCGTCGCCGTCCCGGCCGAGGATGCACCCGCCTTGGGCCTGCAATTCGAGCTCCAGGTCCCGCCGCCGCGCTTTTCCTACCGCGGCACCGGCGGCAAGGTGCCCTCGGCCCCCATCCTCAACGTCCGCCCCGTGGTCATGGGCGCCCGCGGCAAATGGGTCAAGACCGGCATCAGCTGGAACACGCTGGGGTACCTCAGCTACGGCCGCCAGCACGATCCCGCCCAGCTGGAGTGGCTGAGCGAATTCCTGTCCTCCCACAGCCCCCGGCAGTACAGCCACAGCAGCGCCGCTTCCTGGCTGGCCATCAACGACTTTGCCGGCCGCAACCTGTGGTCGCTGCTGGCGGACGCCCACAAGCACGGCGTGTCCCTGGTGCAGTCAAGCACGGGAGACCCCGTGCGGATCTCCCCCGCCGACGCCACCGTCCAGCTTGACGTATCCCGGGCCGAATCCGGCGGGCTCGACGTCGGCCCGCTGATCGAGACGGCCGGGGACCCCATCGACGAGGCCATCGTCGGCACCATCGGTTCTCCCGCCCACGGGCTCTTCTTCGCCGACGTACCCGATGCCGGCGGAAACGTGGCCAGCGGCACCTCGGGGCGCAACGCCGTGGTCCGCGGCACCATCACCCTGGTCCCGCTGGCCGCCGGAACTTCGGCACAGATGTTGGACTTTGCGCTGCGCAAGGAAGTGGTCCATGTGCCGGCGGACGGGGAGGAGAAATTCCTCACCCAGTTCTACCCGCAGCTCAAACAGGCCGCGCCCGTGGTCTCCGCCGACCAGTCCGTGGAGCTGCCCGCCTACGTCGAACCCACGCTGTCGCTGCTGGCGGCGTACGGGGACGACCACACGCTGCGCCTGCACTGGGAGTGGCACTACCAGGTGGGCAACCGGATGAATTCGCGCCCGCTCTGGCCCGAACCCGGCGAATCGGCCGTGCGCGACGCCGCCGCCGAGGAGCGGATCGTGGCCGTCGTGGGCACGCCGTGGGACGACATCACGGCCATGGGCGTGGCCGCCAACAGCGCCTGGGGCGAGCCGAAACTGGCCGGCTCGGCCACGCTGACGGGCCTTGACACCATGACGTTCACCGAGACCGTGCTGCCCCGGCTGCGCGAGCTGCCCGGCGTCACGGTGGAAACCAGTGGCGACATCGCCAGCTACCGCGAGGTCACCGAGGCGCCCATCGTGACGATTTCCACGCACGCCACGGACGAACGCGACTGGTTCGACCTGGGCATCGTCATCACCGTGGAGGGCCAGTTCGTGTCGTTCGCGGCCGTGTTCTCCGCCCTCGCCGCCGGACAGTCGCGCATGCTGCTGCCCAGCGGCGCGTACTTCTCCCTGGACCGCCCCGAACTGCACCAGCTGCGGGCGCTCATCGACGAAGCCCGCGGGCTCAATGACAACAAGGACGGCCAGCTGCGGATCAGCCGCTTCCAGGCCGGGCTGTGGGACGAACTGGCCCAGCTGGGCATCGTGGACGAACAGGCCCAGGCCTGGCGCAAGGCGGTCTCCGGCCTGCTCGACGGCGGCCCGCCCGTGCCGCTGCCCACTCCCGAAACGCTCAACGCCACGCTGCGCCCGTATCAGCTGGAAGGCTTCAACTGGCTGCATTTCCTGTACACGCACGGGCTCGGCGGCGTACTGGCCGACGACATGGGCCTTGGCAAGACCGTCCAGTCGCTGGCCCTGATCACCCAGGTCAAGGCCGACGGCGAGAACGACAAGCCCTTCCTGGTGGTGGCGCCGACCTCCGTGGTGGGCAACTGGGCCAGTGAAAGCACCAAGTTTGCCCCCGGCCTGAAGGTGGTGACGGTTTCGGAGACCTTCGCCAAGAGCGGCTTCGATTCCGCCGATTTCTTTGCCGGTGCCGACATCGTCATCACCTCCTACGCCCTGTTCCGGATCGACTTTGCCGAATACGGGATGCAGCCCTTTGCCGGGCTCATCCTGGACGAGGCCCAGTTCGTGAAGAACCACCAGTCCAAGGCGTACCAGTGCGCCCGCAAGCTCAACGCCCCGTTCAAGCTGTCGGTGACAGGTACCCCGCTGGAAAACAACCTCATGGAGCTGTGGACGCTGCTCTCGATCGTGGCCCCGGGACTGTTCCCCAGCCCCAAGCGCTTCGCCGAGTTCTATCAGCGGCCCATTGAGAAGAACGGCAACAACGAGCTGCTGACCAAGCTCCGCGCCCGGGTCAAGCCGCTCATGCTCCGGCGCACCAAGGAACAGGTCATCAAGGACCTGCCCGCCAAGCAGGAACAAATCCTTGAGGTGGAGCTGAACCCGCGCCACCAAAAGGTGTACCAGACCCACCTGCAGCGCGAGCGGGCCAAGATCCTGGGCCTTTTGGAGGACGTGAACAAGAACCGGTTCACGATCTTCCAGTCACTGACCCTGCTGCGCCAGCTCAGCCTCGACGTCACGCTCGTGGACGAGGGCCAGGCCGGCGTGCGCTCCTCCAAGCTGGACGTCTTGTTTGAACAGTTGGAGGACGTGGTGAAGGAGGGCCACCGGGCGCTGATCTTCAGCCAGTTCACCGGCTTCCTGGGCAAGGTCCGGGACCGGCTGGTCGCCGAGGGCATCGACTTCACCTACCTCGACGGCTCCACCCGCAACCGTGCCGCCGTCGTCGAGGACTTCAAGACCGGCACGGCACCGCTGTTCCTGATCAGTCTCAAGGCCGGTGGTTTCGGTTTGAACCTGACCGAGGCCGACTACGTGTTCATCCTTGACCCGTGGTGGAACCCGGCTTCCGAGGCGCAGGCCGTGGACCGTACCCACCGCATTGGCCAGAAGAAGAACGTCATGGTGTACCGGTTGGTTGCCAAGGACACGATCGAGGAAAAGGTCATGGCCCTGAAAGCCAAGAAGTCCCAGCTCTTCTCCGATGTGATGAGCGGCGATTCCCTGGCCGGCGGCGCCCTGACGGCAACGGACCTTGCGGGGCTGTTCAGCGACTAGCGCCGGTGCCGACGGAGGGTGTCACAGTTGTTTCCGCCCTGAAATCCTCCGGTAGGATTCTCCCCATAAGGGGTCCGTTTTGGCTCCGGCACGGACGACCGGGGGACCGTTCGAACGAGCACCGAACCGCTCCCGATTTGGATTCCCATGCGTCGTTTTCTTGCCCTGGGCAGCGCCACCGCGCTCCTTCTCGCCTCAACCGCCGGGCTCGCCACCCCGGCGTTGGCGGCTCCGCAGCCCGCCGTGTGCGTCATGGACTGTGCCGTCGCATCCGTGCCGGGTGCCCCGACCGGACTGACGGCCACTCCGGACCCCGCATCGGTCAGCGCAATCATTTCGTGGACAGATCCTGTTGACACCGGCGGCTCCGGGATTCGCGGCTATCCCTTGCAAAGGAGCACCGACGGCGTCCACTGGGCTGACTACGGTGAGTTGGCTGTCGATGTCGCCAACGGGAACTTCCACGACTACGGCCTCAAAGTGGGGACAAGCTACTACTATCGCCTGGCCGCGGAGAACAGCACCGGCGTCGGCCCCTATTCGGCGGCAACCAGCATGGTGGCGCAAACGTACCCCAGCAACGTCAAATCCCTGATGGCCAAATCGGGTCCACACAGTGCCACCCTCAGCTGGGGCGCCCCGGACGACGGCGGCACACCTGTCACCGGGTACCAGGTGCAATACACGGCCGCCACGGGCCTCCCATGGGAGGTGCTTGAGGAGAACTGGATCAGTGCTCCGCCCGCGACGACGTCGCCGTACACGTTGACGGGCCTGGCGAACGATACCGTGTACGCGTTTCGGGTTCGAGCCGTCAATGCGCAGGGTCCGTCTCCCGACTGGCAGTTCACACAGGCATACCCCCAGGCCCCGCGGTTCAACTCCTTCAGCCCCACCGTCACGAAGGGCGACGGTTCCGCGCTCCATGGCAACACCATCAAGCCGGGCATGGAGGTCCTCGTGTCGCAGTCGGGCTTGCAGCCGGGCGCCAAACTCAGAGTCACCCTCTGGCGTGCCCGCACGGCCACCGAGCCGGCGCACCCCATCAACGTCGAAGAAGTACTGGGCACCGCAACCGTCGATCCCGACGGCAACGTGCGGCTCTTGACCCGTATCCCGGCCACCTTCCCCGGCGGTGAGGCCTCTATCACCAGCGAACTGACGTACCCCGGCAGCACGTTCCTGGACTACACCGTCTACTTCACGGTGTCGTCAAACGGTTCCGGCACTCCGACACCCAGCTCGCCCGCACCCGTCATTCCGACACCCCGCGCAAGTGGCGGTGCAGCACCTGCTGCTTCGCCCAAGACCCCGGCCGCGGTGCCGAGCAAATCCAGCGGCAGCACGGCAATCGCCACCGCCGCGGTGTCAACGTCCGCATCGGCGCCGGGAGACGGCCTCGCCGCCACCGGGATGTCATCCCAGCCGTGGCTCCTGCCTGCTGGGGCGCTGCTTCTCCTGCTCGGACTCGCCGGCCGCCTCACGGCACGTCGCCGGCGCGCCTGACGGCAACGGAACATTCGGTGTTGTTCAGCGATTAGCTTCGCCGCCTAGCGCGCCTGGTCAAACGGCTCGCCGTCGAACACGCAAAACTGCAGCACGCCCTCGTTCATGGACTCGGCGACCGCAAACGCGTCCGCTACCGGGGCCTCGTCGAGCACGGCAAGTTCGTAGTGGAACTGGTGGAAGCCGCCCAGGCTTGCCTTGAAGTTGGTCTCCCAAAAATTGTTCATGACCCAGGAGTAGACCTCGTCGACGTTCGGCGCACCCTCCCCCATGAGGCGCACCGGGCCCGCCTCCAGTGAGCCCATCGCGACCAGCGGAGCATCGGCGCACACCAGGACGATCGGCGCGGCCGAGTTGAACACCACGGCGTTTTGCAACGCGTAAAAGTCGACGCAGCTGCCGGGGAGCTGATCGATCCGCGGCCGCATGATGGCAGCGGCCTTGTCGAGGTGGGTTTCCTCCGCGACAAACGGCAGCGAGAGATACAGGTTTTCGGGCTCCCACACGCTGGTCTTGTGCAGTCGCAGGTCGATGTCGAGCTTTGCGGCTGACTTGTAGGCGGTGAGGATCACCGCACAGTCCTGCGCGCCGTCGAGCTCGTAGCCCAGCTCAACCCTTGAGTACAGCGGGCCGTCCTCGCGCACCTGGACGTCGACGAGCTTGCCGGCGCTTCGCTGGGTGCGCGCCGCCTTGCGGTTGCGGCCCAGGTTGCGCCGCACGCTGGCGTAATCCTCGCCCATGCGGCGCGGCGTGACCTCGTAGATGGGGGTGAAGGCGCCATAGGGCCGCCCTTCCGCGATGAGCTCACGCTGGTTTTTCTTGTCGAAAATCGAGGTGATTCCCCCACCAACCCGGTAGCGGATCCTGAGGAATTCATTGTCGATCTCCCCGGTGGTCGCGACGCCGCCGGCCGCGCGCCTCTCCTCGACGTCCCAGCCCAGGTCTTCGACGCCGTCCACGCCGGCGGAAGCCCGCAGACTGGCGAGTTTCTTCGTGGGTGCGGGCACCTCGCGAAGCACAAATTTGACCACTTCCCCGGGATTGAAGTCCGTCCACAGGCACACCGCCGGGCCGCGCGACTGCCTGCCCAGCTGGAAAGGCACGCTCTTGCCCATCGCCGCATTGACGATCTCGAAGTGCTCGTGGCCATAGAAGTGCTCGACGTCGAACACCACCATCGTCGAGACCGGCCGGTCATGCGGATTGACCGCTCGGAACGAAAGCTCGCGCTGGGCCGACGGGGCGGACTCGCCGAAATGTGCCTGGATGCTTTCCCGCACGATCGTGGCGGATTCGGAGGCCTTGAGCGCATAGAGCCGCTTCCACTGGTCAAGGTTGTTGACCTGCGGGTGGAACGGTTCGGTGATCGAGGCGGAGTGCCCCCAGGTGTGCTCGCCGTAGAACATCAGGTTGGCGTAGGCAGATGCGTAGTCGCCGGGAGCGGCAAGCTGTTCCTGCGGGTCAAGCTTCCCCGCCAGGTGCAGGCTCCGGGCGGCCGCCCGGTATTGGGTGACATCAGCCGGTGTCGAGGCCATCCCGTCGGCCCACCAGTCGGTCCAGTCGCCGCGGTGCGTGGGAATCTCAATGCCGGAGGCGAGGACGGCGCCAAAGAACTCGTCGAGGGTGGCAAGCTTTAGTTCTATCCCGTGGCCCTCCGCGTTGAAGCGCTCACAGAACTCAACGGTCTTCAGCGAGGGTGAGGCGTTGTCGGTGGTGTAGCTGCACACGCTCACCGGCGAGAACGGCAGCTCGTAGCCCTCCGCTTGCAAACTGTCCACATAGTCGACAACCCGCTGGACGGCGAGTTCATGGCTGTCGATCCGGGTCCCCGCCTGCCCGTTCCGGAGCACGTATTCGTAGGCCGGCGTCCCGGCCAGGCCGAGCTCGTTGCCCAGCATGTAGTGATCGCCAGACCAGGCGAGGATCTTCTCGCCGAGCGGCGACTCCCACCAAAACGCCGTCTGTTTGCGGCCCAGGGGGTAGTAGCCGTGGTGGGTATGGATGTTCGACATGAGGTGCTTGACGCCCTGGCGGGCAAGGATGTCGGCGAATCCCCAGCTGTATCCGTTGACGTCGGCCGTCAGCGCGCTCACGGCCGCCAGCCCCAGGGCGTCCCTCTCGGCCTTCGCCTCGTCCATGATCCGGTGGTGGACGAACCCGGGAATCAGGTCGGTGAGGTTGAAATAGCTTGCCGACAGGCCGATGCGCCCGTCACGGACGGCTTTCACGAAACGGTTCCGCTCGCCGCAGTCGGCGACCTTCAGGAATTCGTGGACGGCCCAGTACCCCTCGCAGTTCCAGCGGAA
Organism: Arthrobacter sp. ERGS1:01; assembly: GCF_001281315.1. NCBI lineage: Bacteria > Bacillati > Actinomycetota > Actinomycetes > Micrococcales > Micrococcaceae > Arthrobacter > Arthrobacter sp. ERGS1:01. The sequence continues at coordinate 3,669,451 of NZ_CP012479.1, forward strand.
ACGCGGCTCACGCTCAACCAGCTCGAGTGCCTCGCGAATGAACGCGATGTGATGCGACTTCACCTTCTCCTGCGTATCGGTGTACCCGATATCCGTGTGCGTGGTGTGAAGGACGTAAAGGGTGAAATTGGCTGCCACGATGCTCCAGTGCTGTTCAGCGGTTGCGAGTGGTTGTCGGATGTCGCGACGAGAGAGTCGGCTAGCGCTCCAAGTTATCGATGCCAACGCGGCGAGTCAAGCATTTTCCACGAAAACGGGGCCAACTCGGGAGAACGGTGGGAAGTTCCCACCTTTCTCGCGAGTTGGCCCCGTTCTCAGTATCTGGGGCGCGGTTTGGCACCGCTCCCGCTGACTGCCAGGCCCGCTTAGGGCCGCGGGCGCCAGACGACGACGGCCTGGCTGCGGGCGCGCGGGCGCTGCCCCCGGGCCAGGGCCACAATGTCCCCGCCCGCCAGGCCTGCCGCAAACACCCGTCCGTTGGGCCGCAGGGGCCGGGATTGGGCCGTGACCGCGGCCAGTTCCGCCGACAGCTCGGCAACCCGGCTGCGGAGTGCCTCGACCTGGTTTTCCAGCTCCATGATCCGGCGGATCCCCTCCAGGGACACACCCTCCTGGGAGAGCCGCTGGACCTCGCGCAGCATCTCGACGTCGTGCTGGGAGTACCGCCGCGACCGGCCGGGGGCCCGGCTGGGCTTGACGATGCCGAGCCGATCGTACTGGCGCAGCGTTTGCGGATGCATCTCGGCAAGCTCCGCAGCCACGGAGATCACGAAGATGGGCGCGTAGGGGTCAACATTCATGGTGATCTCCTATCTAACTGTTCCGGTGGTTGAGCGGCTGGGGAGCAAAACCGTGGATCTCGACAAGCTCGATCACCGAGCCGGGCTCGATCACCGGATGTCGCTACAGCTTGGCTTTTTCCTTCAAGCCCGCCCGGGGGTCGCCGTCGGCAGTCGCGGCGGCAAACGCGCGCACGGCGGCCTCGGCTTCCTTGGAGAGCTTTTGCGGAACGGCCACGTCGATCGTGACCAGCAGGTCGCCGTCGCCCTTGGCGGACTTCACGCCCGCGCCCTTGACCCGCAGGGTCCGGCCCGACGGGGTGCCCGCGGGGACACGCAGCCGGACGGTGTCGCCGGTCAGCGTGGGGACGCTGATATCGGCGCCCAGCGCAGCCTCGGAAAAGCTGACGGGAACGTGGATGCGGATGTTGTTGCCGTCCCGGACAAAGAAGTCGTGGGGTTTGACGTTGACGGTCACCACGAGGTCGCCCGGACCTGCGGCGCCGGACTGGCCCTTGCCCTTGACCCGGACCTTTTGGCCGTCCTTGATGCCCGCGGGGATGCGGACGTCGATCACGTCACCGTTGGGTTCGCGCAGCGCGATCTTGGTGCCGTGGATGGAACCGGCGAAGGAGATGCTGGTGGCCGCCGAGCGGTCGGCGCCCTTCGTGGGGGTTTGCTGGTAGCCGCCAAAGCCGCCGCCACCGCCAAAGAGGTCCGCGAATTCCGGTGGCAGGCCTGAGCCGCCAAAGCCGGGTGAGCTGCGGCGTCCGCCGCGTCCGCCGCCAAAGAGGTCGCCAAAGACGTCGTCGAAGCCTGCTCCGCCGCCCTGGCCGCCGGCGCCGCCGGCACTGAACCGGGCACCGCCGCCCATGGCGCGGATGGCGTCGTACTGCTCGCGGTCGTCCTTGCTGGAGAGCACGGAATACGCTTCGGAGACGTCCTTGAAAGTCTTTTCGGCCTTGGCATCGCCGGGGTTCTTGTCCGGGTGGAACTTGCGCGCCAACCCCCGGTAAGCCTTTTTGATGTCGGCGTCCGACGCATCTTTGGACACCCCAAGGATCTTGTAAAAGTCTTTCTCTGCCCAGTCCTGACTTGCCAAGACGCCTCCTTTTCTAAAGTTTGTATGTTAAAGCCGGGTGTCGAGCTTGTCGAGACGAAGGGTCTCGACAAGCCCGACCACCGGTTTGCAGTGTTACTCCGGTACGGAGACGATCACCTGTGCGGCGCGCAGGATACGCTCGCCGGACTTGTAACCATTGCGCAGCACCTGGCTGACGGTGTCAACCTCGACGTCGGCCGACGGCTGCTGGATCAGCGCCTCGTGCACGGTCGGATCGAACGGGATGCCGGTGGCGTCGATCTTCTCCAATCCGTAGGTGGTCAGCGCGGTTTCGAGCTTGCTGGCGATCGCGGCGAACGGACCTTCAACAATGTCGCCGTGGGTACGCCCGGCGTCAATGTCATCGAGGACCGGAAGCAGCGAGTTCAGCACGCCGATGACGGCCATCTGGCCGGCCACTGCCCGGTCGCGCTCAACGCGCTTGCGGTAGTTGACGTACTCGGCCTGCAGGCGAAGAAGGTCGTTCTTCAGCTCGGCAGCGTCGTCGCCGGCACCCTGGGCCACGGCCTCCTCGGCCGGGACCTCAACACCGTTGAGGATGTCCTCGGCCTGGGAGAGCGCGTCGCCTTCGGGGGTCTCGGCGGGTTCTACCGCCGGCTCGCCCTCTTCGGGGTTTACGGACTCAGACATGGTTACTTCTTCTCGTCTGCGTCTTCGTCGATGATCTCGGCGTCGACGATGTCCTCGTCGGCCGCACCATCGGTGGCCTCACCGGCGTCGGATGCGGGTGCACCCTCGGCGGAGGTGTTGGCGTAGATGGCTTCGCCCAGCTTGGACTGCGATGCCTGCAGCTTCTCGAACGCGGTCTTCACTGCGTCGTCGTCCTCGCCGGCCAGGGCCGTCTTGAGGGCGTCGACGTCGGCCTTGACCTCGGTCTTGACCTCCTCGGGCAACTTGTCGTCGTTGTCGGCAAGGATCTTGTCGACCGAGTACTGCAGCTGCTCGGCGGAGTTGCGCAGATCGGCTGCCTCGCGGCGGGCCTTGTCCTCGGAGGCGTGCTCCTCGGCTTCGCGGACCATGCGCTCAATGTCATCCTTGGACAGCGAGGAGCCGCCGGTGATGGTCATGGACTGCTCGACGCCGGTGCCCTTGTCCTTGGCGGACACGTGCACGATGCCGTTGGCGTCGATGTCGAAGGTGACCTCGACCTGCGGGACGCCGCGCGGAGCCGGAGCGATACCGGTCAGCTCGAACGTGCCCAGCGGCTTGTTGTCGCGGGTGAACTGGCGCTCGCCCTGGAAGACCTGGATGGCCACGGACGGCTGGTTGTCATCGGCCGTGGTGAAGGTCTCGGAACGCTTGGTGGGGATGGCCGTGTTGCGCTCGATCAGGTTGGTCATGACACCGCCCTTGGTCTCGATGCCCAGGGACAGCGGGGTGACGTCGATGAGCAGAACGTCCTTGCGCTCGCCCTTCAGCACGCCGGCCTGCAGTGCGGCACCAACGGCCACGACCTCATCCGGGTTGACGCCCTTGTTGGGCTCCTTGCCGCCGGCCAGTTCCTTGACCAGTTCGGTCACGGCGGGCATGCGGGTGGATCCACCGACGAGCACGATGTGGTCGATGTCGGAAACCTTGATGCCGGCTTCCTTGATGACGTCGTTGAACGGCTTCTTGGTGCGCTCGAGCAGGTCCTTGGTCAGGTCCTGGAACTTGGCGCGGGTCAGCTGCTCATCCAGGTGCACCGGGCCGTCGGGGGTGACGGAGAGGTACTGCAGGGAAACGTTCGTGGAGGACGAGGAGGAGAGTTCCTTCTTGGCCTGCTCGGCTGCTTCCTTCAGGCGCTGCAGGGCGATCTTGTCCTTGGACAGGTCGATGCCCTTGACCTTGAGCTGGTTCAGCAGGTAGTCGACGACGCGCTGGTCCCAGTCGTCGCCGCCGAGGCGGTTGTCGCCGTAGGTTGCGCGGACCTGGATCGTGGAGAAGTCGTCCTCGTCCTTGCCAACTTCGAGCAGGGAAACGTCGAACGTTCCGCCACCGAGGTCGAAGACCAGGATGAGTTCGTCTTCCTTGCCCTTGTCCAGGCCGTAGGCCAGTGCGGCCGCGGTGGGCTCGTTGACGATGCGCAGCACGTTCAGGCCGGCGATCTCGCCGGCTTCCTTCGTGGCCTGGCGCTCGGCGTCGTTGAAGTAGGCCGGGACGGTCACGACGGCGTCGGTGACCTTCTCGCCCAGGTACGCCTCGGCGTCGTTCTTGAGCTTCATCAGGATGCGGGCGGAGATTTCCTGCGCCGTGTACTTCTTGTCGTCGATCGCGATGGACCAGTCGGTGCCCATGTGGCGCTTGACGGAGGCGATGGTGCGGTCGATGTTGTTGACGGCCTGGCGCTTGGCGATTTCGCCGACCAGGACCTCACCGCTCTTGGAGAACGCCACGACGGACGGCGTGGTGCGGCCGCCTTCTGCGTTGGCGATAACGGTGGGCTCGCCACCTTCCAGGACGGATACAACCGAGTTGGTGGTTCCGAGGTCAATACCTACGGCACGTGACATAAGGGCATTTCCTTTCAGTATCCGCTGCTCAAGGTGTTCGGCCTGCGGCATTCTCCGCGGCCGTTTCGCTCAACCAGCGGTGTATTGAGCGTTCTGCACTCAACTCTACTCACGCCGGAATTTAAGTCAAACAAAGTTGAGCGCAGGAGGCTCAACTTTCGCTTTGGGCGGACAGGAACGACTCCGGTGGGCCTGCGGAAGCCACTCCGCGCCTACGCTTGACCCTGACACCGTGTGAGGCCGTAGAACGGAAGATGTCATGTTCAAAATAGGAGATTTCGCCAGGGCGGGCCGCGTATCCGTGCGCATGCTGCACCACTACGACAGCATCGGACTGCTGCGCCCGGCCCACGTCGACACCACCGGATACCGGCTCTACGAGGCAACCCAGCTGGCCCGGCTCAACCGGATCGTTGCGCTGAAGGACCTCGGCTTCACGCTGGAAACCGTGGCCGCCATCCTGGACACGAGCCTGAGCGCGGCCGAGTTGCGCGGCATGTTGCGGCTGCGCCGCAGCGAGCTCCGGGAGCAGCTGGCCGCCGATTCGGCCCGGCTGGCGGCGGTCGAGGCGAGACTCCACGTCATTGAAAGCGAGGGCGTCATGCCCGAGAACGATGTCACCATCAAGAGCGTCCCGGCCGTGCGGCTGGCGGAGCTGTCCGCCACCGCCGACAGCTTTGAGCCGCCGTCCATCACCCCCGTCATCACCCCGCTGTTCGACCGGTTGATCGGGGCCCTGCGGGCCGCGGGGGTCATCCCGATCGGCCCGGGCGTTGCCTACTACGACCCCCTCGAGGACGGCCGGATCACGGTCCACGCCGGATTCCCGGTCCCCGCGAACACTGTTTCCCCTGGCGCCGGCACCGAATCGGCTCCGGAAGCCTCCTTCGCGATCGTTGACCTGCCGGCGATCGAGCAGGCGGCCACCTTGATCCACCGGGGCCCCATGGACGACGTCATGCCGTCCGTGCAGGCCCTGGCGCAGTGGATCGAGGCAAACGGCTACGCGTCCACCGGCTACAACCGGGAGCTCTACCTGGACTACGGCATGGGCGAGGACCCGGCCCAGTGGGTGACCGAGCTGCAGGAACCCGTGACCCGGGCGGGGTAGCCCCGAACGCCGGGACGCCGCGAGGTGCGCTGGCGGCGCTACGGCGAGGTGCGCCGGCGGCGCTGCGGCGAGCGCCGCCGTCGTTCCTCCCCCACGTCCGGGGTGCAAGAAGCTGTGGCGCACGGGATGACGGCGGCGTACGCTCCGTTCTATGAGCGAGCAATCCGGTTCCGGCGACGTCTACACCCACGGGCATCATGAGAGCGTGCTGCGGTCGCATGCGGCGCGGACGGCCGCCAATTCCGCCGCCTACCTCATCCCCCACCTGAGCCATGGGCTGCGCGTGCTCGATGTGGGGTCCGGCCCGGGCACCATCACGGCCGATTTTGCCCGCCTGGTGGCGCCCGGCGAGGTGCTGGGCCTGGACAGGTCCCCCGACGTGGTGGCCGCCGCAACCGCCCTGGCCGCCGGAGCGCACCTGATGAATTTGAGCTTCGACACCGGGGACATCTACGCCCTCGACTTCCCGGACGACACCTTTGACGTGGTGCACGCCCACCAGGTGCTCCAACACCTGACCGATCCCGTCGCGGCGCTGCGGGAGATGCGCCGGGTGGCAAAGCCCGGCGGCCTGGTGGCCGTGCGCGACGCCGATTTCCACGGCATGTCCTGGTACCCGGAGCTGCCCGCCATGGCGGAGTGGATGGAGCTGTACCAAAAGGTGGCCCGGCACAACCAGGCCGAGCCCGACGCCGGCCGCCGGCTGATCCACTGGGCCCGCGATGCGGGCTTCACCGAGGTGTCGCCGTCGAGCGCCAACTGGCTGTACGCGACGGCGGACGAGCGCGCCTGGATTTCGGGGATCTGGGCGGACCGGGTGGAAAAGTCGGCATTGGCCGAACAGGCGTTGTCCTACGGCTTGGCGGATGCCGCCGCGCTGGCCCGGATTGCCGCGGGCTGGCGGGAATGGGGCGCCGCGGCCGACGGCTGGTTCCTGATGCCCAACGGGGAGATCCTGGCCCGGGCCTAGGGGCGCACATTCCAACATTTGGCGAAAGGCCCGGATGGACAAGAACCGGCTTGAAGCACTCAGCGACGGCGTGCTGGCGATCATCATCACCATCATGGTGCTCGAGTTCAAGACGCCGGCCACCGCCGATTGGGCGGGACTGGCGAGCATCTTCCCGACCCTGCTGAGCTACCTGCTGAGCTTCATCTACATCGGCATCTACTGGAACAACCACCACCACATGATCAAGCTGGCCAACGAGGTGACCGGCGGCATCCTCTGGGCCAATCTGCACCTGCTTTTTTGGCTGTCACTGGTGCCGTTCATGACCCGGTGGATGGACGAATCCGGCTTCGCCATGGTCCCGGTGTTCATCTACGGCGTGAACCTGATGCTGGCTGCGATCGCGTACACGATCCTGCAAACGGGATTCGTCCGCCAACAGGGCCCGGACGGACCGCTGGCCACCGCTCTTGGAAGGAACACCAAGGGACGGCTTTCCCCGTTCATCTACGTGGCCGGCTGCGCCCTGACGTTCGTGTCCCCGTTTATTGGCCTGGCCGCCTACACCGTGGTGGCCGCCATCTGGCTGGTCCCGGACCGCCGCCTGGAACGGGCCATCCGCGACGGCGCCGCAGGCAGCCCGGCATCGTAGGCGGTTTGATCGCATAACGGCGCTTTCCGGGCTCATAGGTGGTTCCCTGCCACCCTATAAGCCCGGAAAGGGCCGGTAAGCGGGAATTGGACCTCAAAGGGACGGCCGCGCCCCCGTATGCTTGGCGGGTGGATTTCTCCTTATGGCTGGCCCTTGCCGGCGCCGGCGCAATGATCAGCCTGACCCCCGGCGCGGGCGCCATCAACACCATGTCCAACGCGCTGACCAGCGGATTCAAGCGCTCCATCTGGGGCATCCTCGGCCAACAGCTGGCCCTTGTCATCCACGTCATCATCGTGGCGGCCGGCGTGGGCATCCTGGTCTCCAGCTCGCCGTTCCTGTTCCACCTGATCCGATACGCGGGCGCCGCCTATTTGGTCTACCTGGGCGTGCGGAAACTGCTGGCCAAGGCCGAACACCCCGACGCCGGTGAGTCCGAGGCCGTCCAGGAGCACGGCTTTTCCATGTTCCGACGCGGCTTTTGGGTGAACCTGCTCAACCCCAAGGCCATCGTGTTCTTCCTGGCGTTCATGCCGCAGTTCATCCGCACCGACCGGCCCCTGGTGCCGCAATACGTGGTCCTGACGGCCACCGTGGTGGTCATCGACATCATCGTCATGTGGCTCATCTTTGCCGCCGGCGCCAAACAGCTCAAGCACCTGACCACCAGCGAGCGCGGCCAGCTCATCCTGAACCGGATCTTTGGCCTGCTGTTCATCGGCGTGGGCATCCTGCTCGCGTTCATCTGACCCGGCCCGCCCTCGCTACACTTTCCCCATGACGACTCCCGGCTTCCAACAGCCGCAACCCGCCCAACGCGAGGCCGATCTGCGCGAGCCGATGCCCTGGATGAGCCGCGGGCGCACCGGCGGCTCCCTGGCCCTGCCCGGCGTCAAGCGTCCCCTCGGCGCACTCATCTACGGGCTGGTCCTGCTGGCCCTGGGCGTTGCGGCCCTGCTGACGGCGGCCGACGTCGGAGCGGCCGTCACCGGCTGGCTCCTCTTCGCCGTCGCGGCGGGCCTTGGCGTGTGGCTGATCGTGATCGCCGCCATCCGGCTGCCCTGGTACCGCAAGTACATCCAGGTCCACGGCCACCCGCCGTTCTAAACCGGCGTTCATCCCGGGGTTCCTGCCGGGGTTCCTGCCGGCGTTCCTGCCGGCGTTCCGATCCGCAACCGCCGCGGCCGGCCCGCCGCCGTCGATAGAATTGCACCATGACTTCCCTCCACCGGATCGCGCCGGGCGCCATGGACCACCTGCGTGGCTGACGCTCCGCGGCCCGTCATCATCGCCGTCGACGGCCGCTCCGGCGCGGGCAAGACCACCGTGGCCCTGGAATTGGCCGCCCTGCTGCGCCGCCACCGCACCGTGGCGCTGTTCCACCTCGAGGACATCTACCCCGGCTGGGACGGCCTGGCCGACGGCGTGCGCCGCTACGTCGACACCGTCCTGACGCCTCTGCACCGCGGCCTGCCCGCCACATGGACCGCATGGGATTGGGCCACCGGGAACGACGGCGACTCCCGCACCACCGCCGCGGCCGACGTCGTGCTGGTGGAGGGTGTGGGTGCCGCCCATCCCGACGCCCTGCCCTTCCTTGACGCGACCATCCGGGTGGACGCACCGACCCCCGCCCGGAAGAAGCGCGCCCTGGACCGCGACGGCGACACCTATGCGCCGTTTTGGGACCGGTGGGCGGCGCAGGAGGAGACGCTTTTTGCCGACGACGGCTCGGCGGCCGTGCCCGACATTGTGGTGGACGGCTCGCGGGGGGTGGCGGCCGCACCGGAGCTGGTCCTCTCGGCGCTGGCCGAGCTGCCGGCCCTGGAACACCTGCTGGCGCCGGAGCTGGCCCGCCGCCGCGGCCTGGAATTCTCTGCCGAGCGCGTCGACGCCTATCCGGACGGGCCGGCACTTTTCGCCGCCCTGTACGCAGAGTCGCCGGACGCCGTGTGGCTGGACAGCTCCATCGCGGACACGAGCGGCCAGGCTTCAGAATCCGGGTTGGCTGCGTCCGATCTGCCGCCGGGCAGGTCACGGTTTTCCATCATGGCCGACGCCGGTGGCTGGTTTGGCCGCACGGCCGCCCACACCGCGGGCCTGACCACGCTGCGCTCAGGGCAGGTCACCACCCATATCCGCGCCCCGTTCTTCCGCTGGCTGGACAGCGTCTGGGGCCGGAAGGCCGTGCGCGCACCCGAGCACTACCCGGGCGACTTCACGCTGGGCTGGCTTGGCTGGCTGGGTTACGAGCTCAAGGGCGAGACGGGCGGCGCAGTGTCGGCACCGCCCGCCGGTCCCGGTGCCCCGCCGACCGCCGCGCTGCTGTTTGCCGGCCGGGCCGTCGTCGTCGACCATCAGGAAAAGTGCCTGTTCCTGCTCACGCTGGCCGAGGCCAACCACCCGGCGAGCCGGGACGAGGCCGCCGCATGGACGGCCCAGGTCCGGGACGTGCTGCCCCAACTGACGGCCCCGGCGGCGCCCGCGCTTCCGGCTCCGACGTTCACCGTGCTCGACGGCGAGGCCCGCTACAAGGCCATGATTGCCGCGGCCCTGAACGAGATTTGGGAGGGGAACTCCTACGAGGTCTGCCTGACCACGCAGCTTCGGGCGCACACGGCCGAGCCCGTCGACGCGTGGGATTGTTACCGGGCGCTGCGCCGCCGCAGCCCCGCGCCGTTTGCCGCTTTCCTGCGTTTCGGGCCCGTGGCGGTGTGCAGCACCTCCCCCGAGAGGTTCCTGCGCATTGACTCCGCCGGGCTGATGCGGGCCGAGCCGATCAAGGGCACCCGGCGCCGGGACGCCGATCCGGCCGTGGATGCCGCCCTCATGGCGGACCTCGCGGCGTCGCCGAAGGACCGGGCGGAAAACGTGATGATCGTTGACCTGCTGCGCAACGACCTCAGCCGCTTTGCCCTCCCCGAGACGCTCACGGTGCCGCGGTTGTGCCGGATCGAAAGCTACGCCACCGTGCACCAGCTGGTCAGCACCATCGAGGCGCAGCTGGCCCCGGGCAGTTCCCGCGCGCAAGCCCTGGCCGCCGCGTTCCCGGCCGGTTCCATGACGGGCGCCCCCAAGATCAGCACCATGGCCATCCTCGACCAGCTGGAGGCGGGGCCGCGCGGCATCTACTCCGGCGGGATCGGCTACTTCTCGCTCAACGCGGCCATGGACCTTTCCGTCACGATCCGCACCCTGGTCCTCACCGACGCCGACGACGGCGGCACGCACCTCTCCCTCGGCGTGGGCGGGGCCATCACCGCCGACTCCGACGACGACGCCGAGTGGCAGGAAATCCAGGCGAAGGCCTACGGCGTGCTCTCGACCCTCGGCTCCGCCTTCCCGGAGTAGCTGTCCGGCTGCGGCCCGCCACTGCTCCAGCGGATTGGCGGTGCAGCTTCTGCGGGCTCGCAACGCTCAAGGTCACAGGAGCTGCACCGCCGGTTCAGACCAGTCTCTGGAACCCGCAGGAGGTGCACCATCGATTTCGACGGTGACACGCACCTCTGCCTCGGCGTGGGCGGAGCCATTGCCGTCGACTCCGCCTTCCCGGAGTCGGCGGTCGACGCCCTGTGGCAGCCGGCTGTGGATCGCCGCCACCGGAACCGGCATTTTCTCGCCGACTATCCGACCCACGGCCGCGGGCGGCCTTAGGGTCTCCTTTACGTCGGCTACGAAAACACCGCCTCCACCGGCTCTCGAGAACTGATTTCCTCACCGAAAACTGCTTCTGTGCACGGCATGCCGCGCATGAATGCAGTTCTCGGCACTGGAATCAGTTTTCGGCGCCGCCCACCTCGCGAGAGCCAGCCGGGGTCTCGACAAGCTCGACCACCGGGCGGGGATTACTGCAGCGTGGCGGTGAGCCGGGCGACGTTGTCGATGTAGCGGGCCAGGACGGGCCGGTTGATCCACTCGTCCAGGAGCAGTTCGCGGGAGACGGCACGGTATTGTTCCTCGACGCGGTGCATCTCGTTGACGACGGCCTGGTCGATCATCATGACCGACACTTCAAGGTTGAGGGAGAAGCTGCGCATGTCCATGTTGGAGGAGCCGATCACGGCCACGTCCTCGTCGACCGTGAAGTGCTTGGCGTGCAGCACCAGCGGCTTGGGGTAGAGGAAGATCCGCACCCCGGCCTTCAGCAGCGCCTCGTAGTAGGAGCGCTGGGCGTGGTGGACCAGGAACTGGTCGCCGGATTCGGAGACGAACAATTCCACGCGGACCCCGCGCTGGGCCGCCGTCGTAATCGCGTAGAGCAGGGAGTCGTCGGGCACGAAGTAGGGGCTGGAGATGGTGATGCGCCGTTCGGCCGAATACAGCAGCGTGTTGAACAGGCGCAGGTTGTTTTCCGTGACGAAGCCGGGGCCGCTGGGCACCACCTGGCACAGGACTCCGCCTGTGAACGAGTCCCAGTGATGCACGGCCAGCTGGGATTCGAGGTTTTCCTCAGTCTCGGAGGACCAGTCGGTGGCGAACATGACGTTCAGCGTGCCCACGATGGGACCCTCCAACCGGGCCATGAGCTCCACCCACTGCCGCCCCACCTTGTGGTTCTTCTTCTTCCGGTACCAGGGCTCAATGACGTTTTGTGAACCGGTAAAGCCCACGCGGCCGTCGACGACGAGGATCTTGCGGTGGTTGCGCAGGTCGGGGCGGCGCCACTGGCCCTTCACGGGCAGCAGCGGAAGCATGCGCCGCCATTGGATCTCGCTGGCCTTCAGCCGGCGGATCATCTGCCGGTAACCGGGCACCCGGATCGAACCGATGTGGTCGAAGAGCACGCGCACCCGCACGCCGCGTTCAGCCGCGGCCTCGAGTTCCTTGAACAGGTTGTCGGTGCAGGCGTCGGAGCTCATGATGTAGAACTCGGCGTTGACGTAGTCGGTGGCGGTGCGGATTTCCGCCGCCATGGCGTCCAGGGATTCCTGATAGCCCTCGATCAATTGCACGGAATTGGCGCCAAGTGCCGGGAAGAAGCCCAGGTTGCGGTTGAGTTCCACGGCCGAATTGACCCAGGACGGCCCGTCGTAGGGAGGCACCTGCGCGGCGATTTCCCGGGTTCCCTCGACGATGCGTTCGTTGACGGCGGCCTGGGTTTCGCGCCGGCGCCGGGAGAGCCGGAAATTGCCGAACATCAGGAACAGGGCCAGGCCGATGTAGGGCAGGAAGAAGATGCACAGCAGCCACGCCATGGCCGTGGTGGGGCGCCGGTTGCCGGGGATCACGCCCAAGACGACGACGCGGATGACCAGGTCCACCAACGCAATCACCACCGACAGCCAGACACTGGAAGTGGGAATGCTGAACGCGGTCCAAATCACGCAGATCTCCTTGAGGGTGGTTGCGGGTGCCATTAGCCTACCGGGTGCCGTCGCCGCATTTACTGGTGCACATTTGAAACACAAATACATTCCGGGCCGGGCGGGCAACGGATAGTCTGTGATTTAACGATATTCACCGCACCATTTGGGGACTGAAAACCATGAGTACAACACAACCTGCCGGCCCGACACTCGACGTTTTTGCGCTGGACCCGGTGAAACTGACCAAGTCCGCGATCTCCTGGCTGCGGATCGCCTTTGCCGCCAGCGGCGCGGTGGCCCTGATCCTGGGCGTGGTACTGCTGTTGTGGCCGTCCAAGACCCTTGCCGTAGTGGCCGTATTCCTGGGACTGAACTTCCTCATCACGGGAGCCGTGAAACTTTGCCTGGGAATCTTTAGCAGCGGTTTGAGCGCCGGATTGCGAATCCTCGACATTTTGTTTGGCGTTTTCCTGATGATTGCCGGAATTGTGGCCATCAAGAATTCCGCGGCCACCGGCGAGGCGCTGCTCATCTTTACCGTCATCATCATCGGAATTGGCTGGATTATTGAAGGCGTTTTGGCCATGGTGGAATCCGGCAAAGGCTCTTCCCGCACCTGGGCCATCCTGTTCGGCGCCATCAGCGTCATTGCCGGCGTCGTGATCCTGGCCGTCCCGGTGTGGTCGGCCCTGTGGCTGCTGACCATGACGGCCATCCTGCTGATCGTGCTGGGCCTGCTGGGCCTTGTGCGCGCCTTCACCTTTGGCCGCGGCGTGCTGACCCAGCTGGGCTGATGCGCTTGGGGAGGCACAAGGTTGGGGGTGCGGGTGGGGACTAAGCTCTAAGGCATGACTGTTTTGGTGTTTATTGATCCCGCGCGCCCGGATGGGCGCATCGCCGACGCCGACGCCCCCGTGCTGTTGGCCACCGATCAGGGCGTCACCCGCGGCGACGGCATCTTTGAATCCCTGCTGGCCGTCAACGGCGCACCCCGCAAGGTCCAGGCGCACCTTGACCGGCTCGCCACCTCCGCGCGCACCATGAGCCTGGACCTCCCCGCGGACGACGCCTGGCTCCGCGCCATCGCGACGGCCGTGGCCACCTTTGAAACCGCCTCGCCGCAGCAACCGGACGAGCACGGCAACACCAACGTCATCTTGAAACTGATCGTCACGCGCGGTCCCGAGGGTGCCAACTCCCCCACCGCGTGGGTGCAGGCGTCGCCCGTGCCGGCGCTGCTGGCCGAGCAACGCGCCAAGGGCCTTGATGTGATCCTGCTGGACCGCGGCTACGACAGCACCGTCGCCGCCCGGGCGCCGTGGCTCCTGCTGGGCGCCAAGACGCTCTCCTACGCCGTCAACATGGCCGCCCTCCGGCACGCCCACGAGCAGGGCGCCGACGACGTCATCTTCACCAGCAGCGACGGCCACGTGCTGGAGGGGCCGACGTCGTCAGTCCTGTTGGCGCACATCAAGGACGACGACGGCACGCCCGTCAAGCGCCTCATCACGCCGAACCTGGACAGCGGGATCCTGCCCGGCACCACGCAGGGCGCGTTGTTTGCCGCAGCCAGGGACGCCGGCTGGGAGCTGGGCTACGGACCGCTGCTGCCGGCGGATCTGCTCGACGCCGACGCCGTATGGCTTATTTCGAGCATCCGGCTGCTGGCGCCCGTCACTACGATCGACGGCGCCGAAATCGGCACGGCCGGTGTCAGGGCCGCCCTGACCGCCGAGCTGGCGGCCCTGCTGGCCCAAACCCACTAGGCGTCGAAGGCCCGCTACGAGACGGCCGCGCTCCGGCGCTGCGCGGAGTGGGCGGGTGTCACGGGCGGCACCAGGGGGTGGAGCTTGTTGCCGAGCAGGATCAGCACCGTGCTGGTGGCAATGAACGCGACCGCAATGAGCACGCAGGTCACCGCGACTGAGCCGTAGCCGCCGTTGGCCGGGTTCAGGAACGGGTACGCGTACCAGTTGATGGCCGCGCCGCGGATCAGCGAGTAGGCAAGGTACGCCAGGGGGAAGACCACGGCGACGCCGAGCCGGCTCAGCGGGATCCTCAGGCGCGGGGACTGGACCAGCCAGTCCAGCACCACGGCAATGGGCATCACGTAGTGCATCCACGTGTTGATCCACGGCAGCAGCGAGCCGAGGTCGACGTTGCGCAGCAGGGCGCTGAAGACGATCCCCACCAGGGCCATGCAGACCACCGACACGCAGCGCAGCACCTGCCACAGCGGGCCCAGTTCCTTCCCGCGCCAGATCAGCACGGCCTCCACCATGAGCACTACGGCGGCCAGCAAATTCCCCAGGTTCGTGAAGTAGCTGAAGAAGTTCACCACCGGGAAACCATTTGAAATGTGGATGCTTAGCTGGGTGCCCATGGCGATCAGGGTGACGGCACCGAGCAGGAATCGCAGGGCGGCAAGGGTGCGGCGTGTTGTCATGGCAACATCCTGCCATTGCGAGTACCCGAAATGCGTATTTGAAATGTAAATGCAGCCTGTCATGTTGCGCCACATTCTCCGTCATGGTTGCCCGCCGGGCGCTGGGGATGTGTTATTTTTCAAGTGAGTAACGAGTTCCAGCGCCAAGCCCTGACTTGCTGGACGGCAACCCTCTTTTCGGCGGGGTGCCTCAGGTGACTACTCGGCAAACCCGGCGACCAGCGGCCGCGGCTTGCAAGCGAGACATGCGCCTCTTTTGCTCCCTCCGTGTTGGCTGCGGAGGGCACGGAACGAGCACCCGCTTGCAGGGCCGTCCGCCTGCACTTGAGGAGTACACATGTCCGCAGAAGATTCCCCCTGGCCTACCGGCTCATCACCGGCCCCGACGACCGCTCCTTTTGTGAACGGATCTCCGCCGCCCTCGCCGAGGGCTATGTGCTGCACGGCAACCCGGCCGTCACGTTCAACGGCACCTCGGTGATCTGCGCGCAGGCCGTGATCCTCCCGGCAGCCGTGGCCACCTCCGACGCCGCCGTCGCCGACGCCGTGGACGCGCTGGATGCCGATCTTGAGTTCGACGGCGAGGGAATCGCGTGAGCTACGCCGGGGACCTCGCCCCCGAAACCGCCTGGGAAAAACTCGCCAACGGCGCCGTGCTGGTGGACGTGCGCACCGAGGGCGAATGGGCGCACATCGGCGTCCCGGACGTATCCGCATTGGGCACGGAGCCGGTCTTCATCCAGTGGAACCTCGCCTCCGGCGCCCCGAACCCGGCGTTCCTTGAGGAATTGGCCGCCGCCGTTCCGGCCGAAAAACCATTGGTGGTGCTGTGCCGCTCCGGCGCCCGGTCCATCGCGGCGGCCGAGGCCGCCACGGCCGCCGGCTACACGGCGTTCAACGTCCTTGAGGGTTTTGAGGGCGTCCCGGACTCCTACGGCGACCGCGTGGTCAACGGCTGGAAGAACCGCAAGCTGCCCTGGAAATAACGCCCGCCGGCGCCCCCTCCACACCACCATCAGCGAAAGCTAAGGAAACACAAGCACTTGAGCAACTTTAATGAGCACGCCGCCAGCTGGGCCGAGGACACCCAGGCCGTCCGGGGCGGGCTGGACCGCAGCAACTTCCAGGAGACCTCCGAGGCCCTGTTCCTGAACTCCGGCTTCGTCTACGAATCCGCCGAGGCCGCCGAGCAGGCCTTCACGGGCGAGGTGGACCGCTTCGTCTACTCCCGCTATGGCAACCCCACGGTGGCCACGTTCCAGGAGCGGCTGCGCCTGCTCGAGGGCACCGAAGCCTGCTTCGCAACGGCGTCGGGCATGTCCGCCGTCTTCACTGCCCTCGGCGCGCTGCTGGCCGCCGGGGACCGCGTGGTGGCGTCCCGGTCGCTGTTCGGCTCCTGCTTCGTGATCCTGAACGAACTGCTCCCCCGCTGGGGCGTGGAGACCGTGTTCGTGGACGGCCCGGACCTGGAGCAGTGGCGCGAGGCGCTTTCCGTGCCGACCACGGCGGTGTTCTTCGAGTCGCCGTCGAACCCCATGCAGGAGATCGTGGACCTGCAGGCCGTGTGCGATCTGGCCCATGCGGCCGGCGCCAAGGTGGTGGCCGACAACGTGTTCGCCACTCCCCTGTTGCAGCGCTGCGGCGACTTTGGCGCGGACGTGATCGTGTACTCCGGGACCAAGCACATCGACGGCCAGGGCCGGGTGCTGGGCGGCGCCATCCTGGGCACCAAGGAGTTCATTGACGGTCCCGTCAAGAACCTGATGCGGCACACCGGTCCGGCGCTGTCCTCCTTCAACGCGTGGGTGCTCACGAAGGGCCTGGAGACCATGAGCCTGCGCGTGGCCCACTCGAGCGCCAACGCGCTGGCGCTGGGCGAATTCCTGGAGGCGCAGCCGCAGATCCGCTGGGTCAAGTACCCGCTGCTGCCCTCCCACCCGCAGTACGAGCTGGCCAAGAAGCAGATGAAGGCCGGCGGCACCGTGCTGACCTTTGAACTGGCCGAACCCGCCAACGGCACGGCCAAGGATGCGGCGTTCGCGCTCCTGAACGCGCTGCAGGTCATCGACATCTCCAACAACCTGGGCGATTCAAAGTCGCTCATCACCCACCCGGCCACCACCACGCACCGGGCCATGGGCGCCGAGGGCAGGGCCGCGATCGGCCTCTCCGACGGCGTGCTGCGCCTGTCCGTGGGCCTGGAGGATCTCGAGGACCTGCGGACCGACCTCGGCAAGGCCCTGGCCGGCCTGTAGCCGGCCGGGGTGGGCTTGCCGGCCGGTGATTGAGCGTGTCGAAATCACCGGCCGAGCCAGCACGCCCGAGTCTCGACCAGCTCGAGCAACGACGGCGGCCGGTCACCTTTCAGGTGAAAGGTGACCGGCCGCCGTCGTACTTTTTAGTCCTGGAAGTACTCGATCTCCGCGCCAATGGTGTTCAGACGTTCGGCGAGGTCCTCGTAGCCGCGCTCGATCACGTAGATGTTGCGCAGCTCGGACGTGCCCTTGGCGGCCAGCATGGCCAGCAGGATGCAGGCGGCCGGGCGCAGTGCCGGCGGGCAGCCGATCTCGGCCGCGCGCCAGGCGGTGGGGCCCGTGATGTCGATGCGGTGCGGATCCAGCAACCGCACGCCGGCGCCCAGACGGTTCAGTTCCGTCAGGTAGATGGCGCGGCCCTCGTACACCCAGTCGTGGATGAGGGTGGTGCCCTCGGCGCAGGAGGCGATGACGGCGAAGAACGGCAGGTTGTCGATGTTCAGGCCCGGGAACGGCATGGGGTGGATCTTGTCCGGGGCGGCGCGCAGCTCGGACGGCAGCGTGGTGATGTCCACGAGGCGGGTCTTGCCGTTGCGAGCCACGTACTCGGCGCTCTTGAGGTAGCGGAAGCCCATCTGCTCCAGGACCTTCAGTTCGATTTCCATGAACTCGATGGGTACGCGCTTGACCGTGACCTCGGACTTGGTGACGATGCCGGCGGTGATCAGGCTCATCGCCTCGATGGGGTCCTCGGACGGCGCGTACTCGATGTCGACGTCGATCCGGGCCTTGCCGCGGATGGTCAGCGTGGTGGAGCCGATGCCCTCCACCTGCACGCCCAGGCCCTGCAGGTAGAAGCAGAGGTCCTGGACCATGTAGTTGGGGCTGGCGTTGCGGATCACGGTGACGCCCTCGCGGTGCGCGGCGGCCATGATGGCGTTTTCGGTGACCGTGTCCCCGCGCTCGGTCAGCACGAAGGTGCGGTCCGTGGCATCGCTTTGCGGAGCCTGCACCTGGTAGAAGCCGGCGTGGGCGGTGACGGCCAGGCCGAATTCGCGCAGCGCCTGCATGTGCGGCTCCACGGTGCGGGTGCCCAGGTCGCAGCCACCGGCGTAGGGGATACGGTAGACGTCCTGCTCGTCGAGCAGCGGGCCCAGCAGCATGATGACGGAGCGGGTGCGCTTGGCGGCCTCGACGTCCATGGCGCCCAGGTCAAGGCGGGCGGGGCGGCGGATCTGGAGGTCGTTGGCGTTGAGCCACTTGCATTCCACGCCGATGCTGCTGAGCAGCTCAACGATCCTGTTGACTTCCTCGATGCGGGCCAGCCGGCGCAGCGTGGTGGTGCCGCGGTTGATCAGGCTGGCGCAAAGCAGGGCGACGCCGGCGTTCTTGCTGGAGTTGACCTCCACGCTGCCGGAGAGTTCACGCCCGCCGTGGACGCGCAGGTGGGTGACGGTGTTCTTGGGGATGCCGCCAACGTTGACGATGCTCCGGCCCAGCAGCGATTCCATGCGCTGGATCATTTTCAGGCTCAGGTTTTGTTTGCCCTGTTCCATGCGGGCGACGGCGCTTTGGCTGGTTCCCAATTGGGCCGCCAGTTCCAGCTGCGTCCAGCCCTTGTCATTCCGGGCGTCGCGCACCAATACACCAACAGTTTCTGCAGCCACTTGAGTCATAACAACTTTTATATCATGAGAAGCATATTTTGCTGATATATGGTGACGTGTTGGGCAATTCGCCTCAATATTTGGTTAATTTAACCACCGGATGCGATAAATCAATTCCCCGGTCATATTCACGGATGCATCCACCTCCACGGTACCCCGATTTGCGGCGGGGGCGCATCACGCGCGCCGTACTGCTTTCGTGGCGTCCCGTACAAACTGCGCAAGGGCGGTGGGATACGCTAGCCTCACACGATTTAGGAGCCCGAATGACGCGGAAAGCCACCTCCCAGGACGTCGCGGATCGCGCGGGCGTCTCCCGCAGCGCCGTCAGCTTTGTCCTCAACGGCCGTGCCGACGGCAACATCGCCAAGGAGAAGCAGGAACGCATCCTTGCCGCGGCCAGGGAGCTGAACTACACACCCAATGCCGTGGCACGGTCCCTGCAGGCGCAACGGACCCACACGATCGGCGTGGTCACCGACTCCATCGCCGGGGGCCCCTTCGCCGGAAAGCTGCTCCAGGGCGCCAGCAATGCCGCGTACCGTGCCGGCTACCTGCTGCTCGTCATCGACACCCAGAGCGAGGAGGTCCGCGAGGACAGCGCCTTCACCACGCTGGTGAACCGGCAGGTCGACGCACTTGTCTTTGCGGCCATGAGCCTGCGCGAACACGTCTCCCACCCGGCCATGGCGGGGCTGCCGGCCGTATTGGCCAACTGCTTCGACCCGGCCGGGACCATCCGCTCCATCATTCCCGATGAGGTTGCCGGCGGCCGGTCCGCGGCCCAGGTCCTGCTCGACGCCGGCCACCGGGACATCGCCTACCTCTCCGGCACGGGAGAGCTGGTGGCGACGGCCCGGCGCACGCAGGGCTTCAACGAGGCCCTGTCCGCGGCCGGCCTTCCCGCCCCCGCCGCGATCCCCACGGGCTGGGAGATCAACGACGGCTACGCCGCGGCCCTCCGCTTGCTCAGCGACGACGGCCGCACGCCGCGGGCGGACCGCGCCACGGGCATTGTGTGCGCCAACGACCGGGTGGCCGTGGGCGCCATGCTTGCCTGCGGCACCCTGGGCCTGCGGGTCCCGGCGGACGTGAGCCTGGTGGGTTACGACGACGACGAGCCGCTGGCCCGCACCACGGTCCCCGGACTGACCACGATCGCCCTGCCCCACCGGGAGATGGGCGAGGCCGCCATGGAGTTCCTGCTCGCGGATCTGGGCCGCAGCAAGGGCGCCGCCCGGGCCGCATCGGCAAAGGGCGGCCCCGCGCAGCTTCTCCTGCCCTGCCCCGTGGTGATGCGCGGCTCCGTGGCGGCCCCGGTAACGTAGCCGAAGCCGGAAACCGCCACGGATTGGGCGCTAAAGTGCCAGCCGGTGCACCGTGACGGCGCCGGTTGCCCGCACTTCAAAGTGCGAGGTCTCCATGGGATACGCCCGCACGGTGGTGGCCGGGCCACCGTCCACAAACGCCTCCACGAGCGAGCCGTCCACCAGGATCCGGCCCGCTCCGAGGGTGGCAACCACGGTCTCCGCACCGCCGTCCAGCAGCACGAGTTCGGCACCGCCGCCGGATACCACCTCAAAGGCTCGCTCGGCGACGGGCACGCTGAAGGACCCGGTGCCGTCGGGCAAGCCGCCGAACAGCACACCGGCGCGCAGGGTTTTCACCTCGGTGACGGGCTCCGAGCGCAGCACGCCGTCGCGGAAGGCCAGCGAGCGCGCATACGTCAGCACGCCGGCCCAGCCCGAGGCGAGGACGTCGGCGTCGGACCTTGATTTTTCCCAGCTCCAGGCCCACATGAGCGTGCGCGGCTCGGCGGCTGTTCCGGCCACCACCTGGGGTGCGTAAAAGTCCGGGCCGTGGTCCACGAGGCCGCCGCCGGTGGGCAGGAACTTCAGCCCGACGCCGCCCTCGCTGAGCTCGCCCGTCAGGTAGGTGACGCGATCCAGGGCGTGGTCGTCGCGGTTCCACAGCGAGAGCATCAGGATCCACTGCCCGTCGACCTCAAACAACTGCGGGCATTCCCAGATCTGGGCAGGCGCCCATTCCGCCGCCACGCCGGAGCCGCCGGTGACCAGCGGGCCCAGGTACTCCCAATCGGTCATGGTGTGGCAGCGGTACAGCAGGATCAGGGGGGTGCCGTCCTTGTAGCCGGCACCCTGAATGGCGTACTGGCGGCCGTCGAAGGTGAACAGGAACGGATCACGCACATCCCCGATGCCCGGTTCCTCGGGCATGCCTATGATGCCGTGCTGCTCCTGCTTCCACTCGATGAGGTTGCGGTCCGAGGTGGCCGTCATGACCTGGGAATCGTGTTCGGTCTCGGCGATGCCCGAGTAGTAGGCCGTGGGCACGTCCCCGTCCAGGGCGACGACGCCGGACCAGGCGCCCGCCGCATCCGCCGCACCCTGGCGCGGGAACAGGGCGATGGGCTGCTGTGTCCAGCGGACCAGGTCGGTGGAGGTGGCGTGGCCCCAGTGGACGTTGCCGTGGACCGGAGCGTCCGGGTTGTACTGGAAGAAGACGTGGTGGACGCTGTCCACATAGACGCAGCCGTTGGGATCGTTGATCCAGCCCTGATCCGGGCGGCCGTGCAGGGCCGGGAAGGCGGGGTCGATGGTGCTCACAGGCGGTTCTCCTTGATGGTTCTGCAGTTGATGTAGTGGACGAAGCCGAGGGTGGTCATTTGTTGATGCCCGCGGTGAGGCCTTCGCGCAGGTACCGCTGGCCGAACAGGAACACCACCAGGGCCGGGATCATGGACAGCACCACGCCGGCCAGGACGGTGGCGACGGAGCCGGTGCCCATGTTGCCCTGGAGCGAGACCAGGCCCAGCGGCAGGGTGAAATTTTGCTCGCTGATGGTCATGATGAGCGGTCGGAAGAACTCGTTCCAGTGGAAGTTGAACGCCAGGATCCCCACGATGGCCAGCCCCGGCCAGGCCAGCGGCAGGTAGACGGAACGGAAGGTGCGCAAGGGGGATGCGCCGTCGATCGCGGCGGCCTCGGCCAGCTCGCCCGGTAGCCCCATGAAGAACTGGCGCATCAGGAACGTGCCGAACGCCGTCGGCAGGGCGGGCAGGATCAGCGCGAGCAGGGTGTCGGAGAGGCCCATGCCGCGGATCAGCATGAAGACGGGCACGATCGTGACCTGCACGGGAACCATCATGGTGGCCAGCACGATGCTGAACAGCACGCCGCGGCCCTTGAAGTCGATGCGGGCAAAGACGTAGCCGGCCAGCGCCGAGGTGAGCATCTGGCCGACGGCGATGATGCCCGTGACCAGGGCGGAGTTCCAGATCAGCAGCCACATGTTCACTTGCTTGAACACGTCGGCGTAGGAGCTGAAGTCCAGGCCTCCGGAGAAGATGGAGCCGCCGGAGCCCAGGGACTCGGTGGGCGGGCGCATGGAGGTCAGCACCGTCCACACCACCGGGCCCAGGGTCAGGAAGGTGGCGACCACCAGGACGGCGGCGCGGCTTGCGGTCCGGCCGGAGGCGCGGACCTTCCTGCGGGGGGCCGGCGGCGTGGTGCGCCCTTGCGCGGTGCTTTCTTTCACGGAAATCGTAGTCATGGCACGTGTTCCTAGTTGTAGTGCACGAAGCGTCGGGAAAGGCGGAATTGGATGGCCGTGACCAGCAGGATCAGCAGTGTCAACACGATGCCGATGGCGAAGGCGCGGCCGAAGTCGAGCTGCTTGAAGGCCGTCTCGTAGATGACCATGACGGCGGTGCGAGTGGAGTCCCCGGGGCCGCCGCGGGTGATGACGTAGGGCTGGTCGAAGATCTGCAGGGCCGAGATGATCGCCATGACGCTGGCCACCAGCAGCGTGGGGCTCAGCAGCGGCAGTGTGATGTTCTTGAACTGCTTCCACCCGGTGGCGCCATCGATCGAGGAGGCCTCATACATTTCGGTGGGGATGGAGCTGAGTCCGCCGATGATCAGCAGGAACGTGAAGCCGAAGTTTTGCCACACGTAGACCAGGATGATCACCACCATGGCGCCGGCCTGCGAGGTCAGCCACGGCACGGCCGGGATGCCGATCAGGCCGATGACCTTGTTGACCAGGCCGAAGTTCTGGTTGAACAGGTAGCTCATGATGATCGAGACGCTGGAGGCCGACAGCACCAGGGGGAAGAAGAATGCCGACCGGAAGAAGGTGCGCAGCCAGGACGGCATCCTTGACTGGATCAGCACGGCCAACCCGATCGAGACGGCCAGTTGCAAGGACACCGCGACGACGACGAAGCCGAGGGTGTTCAGGAACGCCGTCCTGATGGTGGGATCCTGGCTGATCGAGACGAAGTTGTCCACGCCTACGAACTGGGGCGGGCTGATGATGTCCCAGCGGAAGAACGCCAGCGTCAGGGACGCAAGGATCGGGATGAGCGTGAAGACGGCAAGGCCGATCACGGTGGGCGCCAGGAACAGTGCGGCCATCCGCCTGTGCCCCTTGTCCCTGCCCGGCACGCGCTGCGTGGCATGTGCCAGGGCGGGCACCGTGGTGTCCTTGATGGTGGTGGCGGTCATTAGTTCCTCCTCAGGGCCAGCTCAAGGTCCCGCTGCAGCGTGGACATGGCGGGGCGGATGTTGGCGGCGGAGCCTGTCACGGCACCCAGGACGTTCTTGATGAGCGCGCTTTCGACGGCGGCCTGTTGCGGCGGTGCCGGAATGGGGCCGGAGGTGGGGAACTTGTCGAGCGTGTCGTAGAAGACCTGCCAGTGCGCCGGCCCCCTGCCCGAGTACAGCGCCTCGTTGACCATGGAGCGCCGGGCCGGCGTCGTGGTCGGCTTGGGCATGGCAAGTTCCATGGCCTCCTTGGTGGCGCAGAACTTGATCCATTCCCAGGCCTCGTCCTTGCGGGTGGAGGTCTTCATGATGGCGTAGCCCTCGGTGCCGAACTGGTGGCGTTGGGTGCGCCACTTCGGGAAGAACTGCACGTCGAAGGCGTCCTCCTTCATGCCGGCCTCGTTGAGCCCCTCCACCCAGTAGCCGCCGGCCGGGGTGGTGCCGATCAGGCCGGAGGCGAACTGTGCCACGAGCTCGTTGCCGCCGCCCTGCGCCGGGCTGGTGCCCAGTCCCTCGGCGACCAGGTTGCGCAGGAAGTCGAAGCTCTCGGCCACCTTGGGGTCCTCGGCGTTGGGTTCCAGCCATTGGTAGCCGCCCGAGCGCATGCCGCGGCTGGGGTCCTTGGCGTAGAAGGAGTCCCAGAGCCAGCTGCCGCCGGTGCTGCGCGTCTCCTTCAGGAAGCTGGTGTCATTGACGTACAGCCACGGCACCACGCCGCCAAAGAGGCGGTTGGTCCAGTAGTACGGCACGAATTGCTTGCCGCTGGTCCGCTTCATGGCGGTCAGCGAATTGTAGAAGTCGTCGTGCGTCCAGTTGTCCGACGGCCGGGCCAGGCCCGCCTTGGCGAAGGCTGAAGTGTTCAGGTACATATTGGCGCTGTTGAAATCCAACGGCAGTTGGAACAGGCTGCCCTGGTACATGAACGCCTCCACGAGCGACGGGTGGACGTCATCGAAGAAGTCCTGCAGATCGGCCCGGTCCCGCTTCACATAGCCGTCCAGGGGCTCCGCCAGGCGGTCCGCGAACAGCTGCGCGCCTTCCGTGGCCACCAACACCACGTCGGGGGACGTTCCGGCGGCGACCATGGTGAGGATCTTGGCGAAGAAGTCACCCCAGTCGGCCCCTTGGATGGCCTGGATGCGCACCTTGATGCCGGGGTTGGCGGCACTGAACGCCTGGACCAGCTTGGTCCGGCTGGCGGCGTCCTGGGCGTTGCCGAGGATGGCCACGTTCAGGGCGTCAGTACCCCTCCCGGGAATGTCCGCCCCTGTCAGCCGTGGCCAGCTGGCCGCGACGGCGCCTACTGCACCCACGCCGAGCAAACCCAGCATGGCCCGCCTTGATACGTCATTCATGTTGCCTCCTCGCAACTTCCTAACTCGTGTTAGGAAGCATGACAGACGCACCTAACACGTGTCAAGCATGATGCAGCTCACACGGTGGAATCGGCCGCTGGGGAGACCCATCCCCCGCTGTTGAGGGCCCAGATAATCCGCCCAAAGACGTTGAGAGCCCAGATAATCCTGGGGATTATCTGGGCTCTCAACGTCTTTGGGGGTGAGGTGTCCCTTCAGCAGGAGGTCAGCCCAGCACGGGGTTCCAACTGCCCAGTGCGACGGCGGCACCCACCGCAGCCGCGGCGATCACCACTCCCCCGGCCACGACGGCAAGGTCCCGGGGCGCGAACGTCGATTCCCGGGCCCAGGTACGCGGACCGGCGCCAAAGCCCTTGGCCTCCATGGTGACGGCCAGCCGGGAAGCCCGGCGGATGGCCTGGACCAGCAGTGCCATGGACTGGCCCAGCGAGGCCTTTAGGCCGCTGAGGAAACCCGGCTCGCCACCCACGCCGCGGGCGCGCCGGGCCATGCCCAGGGTCTGCCATTCGGCCACGAGCAACCCCACCAGGCGCATGGCGGCCAGCGCCCCGAGCACGAAGCGATGTGGAAGGCGCAGCTTTTGCGCCAATGCGTCGGCCAGGTCGGTGGGGTCCGTGCTGGCCAGCACCATGATGCCGGGCAGCGCAATCGCCAGGCCTCGCAGGGTGATCGCAATACCCGCCGCCACGGAACCGCTGGTAAATGTCACCGGACCCAGGGCCAGCAGCATTTCGCCCGTCTTCGGAGCCAGCAGCGCCGTCCCGTAACCGCCAACGATCGCCGCGAACAAGATGGGCCAGCCGCGGCGCAGGAGCGTCCGCACGCCCAGTCCTGCCAGCGGCAGCAGCAGGCATTCAAGCACCAGCGCCACGGTGGCCGAGACCCAGTCGACGCTGACGAGCAGCACGACTGTCACGGCAATCCCGGCACCCAGTTTGGCGAGCGGGTTTGCCCCGGCAAGCCAGGCGGTGGACCGTGGGGCGGCCATGACGTCGACGCTCATCGCTGCACCGCCTTGGCGTGCCGGGTCCCCGCAACGGGGCCCTCAACCAGGAGCTCGGAGGGATCCGCCCCGTCGGCGGCGTCGCCGAGCACCAGCCGATCGCCGCCCAAGACGCGGGTGAAGAGCTCGTCGTGGGTCACGGAGACCACGGCCGTGCCGGCGTCGAGCAGCTCGGTCAGCAGCGACGCGAGCTCGGCCCAGGTGTTGGCGTCCTGGCCAAAGGTAGGTTCGTCCAGGACCAGCACCTGCGGGCTTGCGGCCAGCACGGTGGCCACGGAGAGCCGGCGTTTTTCCCCGCCGGAGAGCGTGAATGGATTTGCGTCGGCCACGTGTTCCAACCGCAGCCGGGCCAGCAGATCATCCACCCCGTCGCCGCCACGGCCCAGCAGCCTCGGCGAGAACAGCAGTTCGTCGCGCACGCTGCCGGTGACAAATTGGTGTTCAGGCTCCTGGAATACGGTGCCGATCCGCTCAATCAGCTCCCGGCCCCGCCACTTCAGCGGCGAGCCACCGGCGCCGCGCGCCAGCAGTTCCGTTGCCGCCAGGTGGCCGCCCGCGGCGGGCAGCAAACCCGCCAGGGTCAGGGCCAGCGTGGACTTGCCGGCACCGTTGGGGCCCGTCACGCTCAGCGCCCGGCCGGCCGAAATCCGCACCGACGGGACGATTGCGGCGGGCGCGGCGGGGTGCCGCCGCCGGCTTTTGAGCCGTGAGACGGCGAGGTCCGAGGCCTCCAGCAGGAGCTGCGGACCGGCGTCGGACTTCTGTTGGGGCGCACGGGGGCGCGTGGCCGGCACGTGGCCGGGCACCCACACGCCGGCCGCGGCCAGCATGCCCGCGGCCTGGGCCAGGACGGTTTCGGGCGGGCCGTCCAGCAGCACGCCGCCCGGTTCTCCCGCGGCGGCCGGGGCCAGGACCACGATCCTGTCCACCACGTCCAGCCAGACGGCGACCCGGTGCTCCACGACGACCAGGGTTGCCCCCGTCGCATCGAGGCTGCGGCGGACCGCGTCGCGGACCTCCACCACACCGGCCGGGTCAAGGTTGGCCGTGGGTTCATCGAGCAGCAGCAGTCCGGGCTCCATGGCCAGCATGCCGGCCAGGCCCAGGCGCTGCTTTTGTCCGCCGGACAGGGCCGAACTGGGGTGGTCGAAGGGCAGTTTCAGCCCCACGGCGTCCAGCGCGGCCGGCACGCGGCGCCAAATTTCCTCCCGCGGCACGGCGAGGTTTTCGGCGCCGAAGGCGACGTCGTCGCCCACGCGGGAAAGCACCACCTGGGCGTCGGGGTCCTGCTGCATGAGCCCGGCACGGCCCCGTGACTCGGGCACGGGCCGGCCGTCGATGAGCAGGCTGCCGAACTCGTCGGCCTCCTCGTCGGCACCCAGCACCCCGGCCAGGGCGTGCAGAAGCGTTGACTTCCCGGCGCCCGAGGGGCCCAGCAGGAGCAC
Organism: Arthrobacter sp. ERGS1:01; assembly: GCF_001281315.1. Classification (NCBI taxonomy): domain Bacteria; kingdom Bacillati; phylum Actinomycetota; class Actinomycetes; order Micrococcales; family Micrococcaceae; genus Arthrobacter; species Arthrobacter sp. ERGS1:01. Next base: position 3,696,626 of record NZ_CP012479.1, read on the forward strand.
GCGTTCGCCCGGGGCGATGTCCAGGTCAAGGTCGTGGATGGCCTTGTTGGCGCGGCCGGAGTGCTGCCAGCCCCACCCCCTGGCCGTGATCCGTGCCGGAACTGCCCCGCGATGGTTCGCGGCTGGCACGCTTACATCACCGGTTCGGTGGCGGCGCCGCGGGAGGGCAGGTTGGCCAGGGCTCCGGTGCGGGACAGTCCGCGGACGGCCAGCCAGGACAGTAGCCCGGCGATGACGGCGCCGGAGATGGCGGCCAGCACCACGTAGACGGCCTTCCAGCCGAACGCCCACTCCACGTTGTAGACGAGGGAGTCGTTCAGGCCCATGGCCACGCCGGCCAGTGCGCCGGCGAACAGGGCCACCGGCAGCGAGAACTTGCGGTAGCGGAACAGCGCGAACGCTGCTTCCGCCCCGATGCCCTGGACCAGCCCGGACAGCAGTACGGTGAAGCCGAAGTGGGTGCCCAGCAGGCTTTCGACGACGGCCGCGACCAGTTCGCAATACAGGGCTGCGCCGGGTTTGCGGATCACCAGGCCGCCGATGACGCCGGCAATGAGCCAGCCGCCGCCGTACAGCCCGCCGAGGGGCGGGAAGGCGACCGTGACGGCGGCGATGACGCCGTAGCCGGCGGACCACAGCCAGAAGATGACGCCGACGGCGACGGCCAGTACCGACGCCACCACGATGTCCACCACGCGCCAGGTGCTGGTGGGTGTTGCTTTGGGGTTTGCGGGCGCGCCCGCGAATGACTTGCTCATGTGTCCTCCTTTGCAGGAGGGGCGGCCGCGGCGGTATTTCCGCGCAGCCGAAGAGAACTCGACTCCCTTCGCCGGTACTAGCCGGAGCAGGTTCGAGGGTCTGCGGCGAACCGCACTCTCAGCGCCGGTACCCAAGGCGGGTAGACGCTCCCCTGTCGTGTTGAATTGCGGCTTCAGTCTACAGCGAAGCCCCCTGCGGGGTGAATGGGCGTGGTCACAAACGCCCAACGGGAGCCCACCATGACAGGTGGACTCCCGTTGGGTACGCCCCGGACGCGGTCAGCGCCGGGCCGTTTTTGCCAGTACCGGCGCGCCTAGTGCTGGCGTGCCGAGCGGCGCCGGACCAGCAGCAGGCCGCCCAGCATCAGCAGCAGGGCGATGCCGCCGGCCGCACCCAGGCTGAAGCCGGTGCTGGCCAGGTTTCCACCGGCGGCAGGTGCCGTCGTGGTTGCCGCGGCGCTTGCCGGCGCCATGGAGGAGGCAGCGGCCGACGTCGTTGAGCTAGCCGAGGCCGTCGGGGCGGCGGACCCGCTCGGATCCATCGTCGCCGTTGCCGTCTTGCTCGGATCCGTCGTTGCCGTGGCCAAGCCAGTCGGGTCAGTGGTCGGCGTCGCCGTCTCGGAGGGATCCGTCGTCGGGTCGGTCGTCGGCGTCGCCGTGGGACCCGTGGTCGGGTCGGTCGTCGGCGTCGCCGTCTCGGTCGGTTCCGGTGCGGCGCCAATCAGCCGATCACTGCCCACCACGCCGGTGGTGCGCAGGCCCAGCTCGTAGATCACGGGCTTCTCAACGGCAGCCCGGGCCAGTGCCGGGGCCGCAGCTGCGGAAAACAGGATCCGCGCACCCGTGATTGAGTCCTGGGTCAGTGCCGCCTCCTGGAAGCTGAGCGAGGGGTCCAGCGTGCCCAGGGTGGTCCAGCCGTCGCCGGTCTGGACCTGGAGTTCGCCGGCGGCGTGGCCCACCACGACGATCGACTTGATGGCCTGGGCGCTCGGCAGCGTACGGGTCAGGTTTGAATCGGCAACGGGTGCCGTGGCCGCCTCGAATGCGGTGGAGATGTCGGCGTCGAAGGCGCTGGCCGGGCCGGTGCCGTTGGCGCCCGCGAGGTCGCTGCTCAGGTCGGTGATGACCGGGAACACCTGGAACTCGCGGACCTTGACCCACTGGCCGCCGGAGTTGACGGCCGCGGCCACCATGCGCACGTAGCGGGCCTGTACGGGGGTGGCGAAGCTTTGCTCGATGCGCGGCTTGGTGTCGAAGGTGCCGGCGGCAGTCCAGGCGGTGCCGTCCTCCGAGTACTCCACGCGGGCGTGGTAGATCATGTCGCCGGTGGTGGTGTCCGAATCCGACTGCTGGATCAGGACCTTGCCCACCGTCTTCACGGAGCCCAGGTCCACCGTGACGGAGGAGCCCACGGCCGGCGGGGCGCTTGACCACCAGAGGCTGGCGGGGTCGCCGTCGGTCATCTTGTTGGCCGTATTGTTCGAGTAGGTGCCCAGCGAGGAGCTGGCCGTGGCCGCGTACTTGCCGGCGGCGGGCGCTGCCGTGACGTTCAACCAGGTGTTGTAGCGTGCCTGGGCGGCGTCAATGAACGTCTGGAAGACGCCGTCGCCCACGGACGGGACGATGACGTTCTGGGCAATGCCGCCGTTTCCGTCAAGGTCGGGAACGGTGGCGGCCAGCGCCTGTGCCTTGGCGTCGCCGGCGGCCAGGACGGCGTCCGTGGCGACGGAGCCGTGGCCGGCCTTGATGCCCGTGAGCATGGTGATCTGCTTGTCCATGGCGTCGGCCCAGTGTGCGGCGGCGTCGATCCACGGCTTGGCGTCGTCGTAGAAACCCTTCATGGACATGGCGGACAGCGTTGCCGGGAGCGCCTTGATGACGGCCAGCCGGTCGGTCAGCGGCTTCATTCCGGCCGTGTTGCCGGCGTCGTACGCGGTCCAGAAGGCGGCGATGTCGGCGCTGAGGGCCGGTGCCGTCTGGGAGGTGGGGCGGTACGGCTTCCAGCTCTGGTTCAGGTCGACGAACACCTCAAGAGCGTTGCGCACGGCGGCGTCGGGGCCCGCAAGTTCGCTGATGATGGAGCTCTGCGTCGTGGCCGCGTTATAGGCGGGGCCGTTCCAGGAGTAGTCGGCAAAGCCGGCAAGATCGATCATGGAGGCGTAGGCCTCGATCATCGGGTTGGAGGTGATGCCGTCGATGTGCTTGTACAGGTTGGGGTCGCGGCCCTCCACCGGGTTCAGGAACAGGCGCCCGCGCTGGCCGTCGTTGACCGGCAGGTTGTCCCAGATGTACAGGTGGCTGGTGTTGTAGCTGACGGAGGCCTTCGTGACGGAGTCCTCGGTAATCTGGTCGGAGAAGACGCCTTCGCCGGTCCACTGGATCAGCACCGACTTGTCCACCATGAGGCCGAACTCGCCCTTATAGGGGTCGGCGCCGGAGCCGTTGTAGTTGGTGGGCACGGTCTGCAGCGGCTGGAGGTTGTTCGGCTTGATATAGCCGTTGACGATCCGGTTGAGGTAGAACGCCTGTGCGTCGGCCAGCTTCAGGAAGCCCGCCGCCTTGAACTTGTCAATGTCCGACTGGCACCGGAGGTTGAGCGGGATGTCGTCCAGGGCAACGTAGAAGCTGCTCACGCCAATGGAGCGCAGCTGGTCGAACTTGGCCGTGGTCTTGGCATAGTCGTCGTCGCTGGAATAGCAGACGTCGTTGCCCGGGGACAGTGCGAACGTGAAGTTCACGTGGTTGGCGTTGGCCGCGTCCACGAGTTCCTTCAGCTTGGCCAGTTCGGCGGGCGGGTACAGGTCCCGCCACTGGGAGCGCAGGTAGGGATCGTCCTTGGGCGTGTAGATGTAGGTGTTCATCTTGTGCTTGCCATAGAAGGCCAGCTGGTCCAGCCGGGCCTGGTGCGACCACGGGATGCCGTAGAAGCCCTCGATGGCGCCGCGAATCGACATGAGCGGCCAGTCCTTGACCTTCATGGCGGGCACGACGCCGGACTTCACGGTCTGGCTCAGGCTCTGCACGGCGTAGTAGGTGCCAGTGGCGTCCTTGCCGTCCAGCACCAGTGAAGGCTTGCCGGAAACGGTTCCGGTGGCAATGACGTAGCCGTTGGCGGCCAGTGCGTCGGCATTGCCGGCGCCGACGGCGGTCAGGGCGGCGGGCAGGGCGGCGTTGTCCGCCGTCGTGCCCAGGAAAACGGTGGCGCCCGCCGGGTTGGCCGCGTCAACGAAGCTGGCCGTGCCGCCCGCCTTCGCGATGACCTGGGCCAGCAGGGCCTTGGCCGAGGCGTCGGTGCCGGCACCGGCCGCGACCTTGACGGTCCCGGTCAGCGGGACGGGCACGCCGTCGGTGCTGATCTCCTGTGGTGCGGGCAGGATCTGTGGAACGGCCGGGGCGGCCTCCGCCGCCGGAAGGGACTGCGGCGACAATGCCATCATCCCGCCCCCCGCAACGATCGCCAGGGCCAAGGCCCCGGTGGCCGCATTCTTGATGACACGCCTCATGCTGCTGGTTCCCCTCAGTTGAAATGCAAGCGCCCGCACAGCTCGTGTTATGGATCACAAAATCGCGGGACAGTTGCTGCCACCCTAGTTACGCGGCAGTTAGTGCGTCAAATGATTACGTTCCACTCAGAAACCTTCAATTGCGGCTGGCCGGAGGCGGCGGTCGGCGCGCAGCCACCTCCGAAAACACCCATCAGCCCGGTTGCCGAAGCCACGCAAGCGGATAGGCTGGCAGCAGGAAACGCAGGGCCGGATCCGGCCGCGAAGCAAGGGGAGAAAACAGTGAATATTGTGTTCAAGTTGCTCGGCATGGGCGTCAGTCTCGGCGCCGGGTTCGTGGCCAGCAAGATCGTGGACACCGCGTGGGAAAAAAGTACCGGAAACAAGCCCCCCAAGGACGGTACCGACCTTGAGAACAGCCTGCGCTCGGCGCTGACGTTTGCCCTGGTCTCCTCGGCCGTGGCCGCCGTCATCCAGGTCCTGGCCGGGCGCACCACGCAAAAGGCGATCGCCCGCTTCAACCAGCACCCCGAAGAGGTCTAGCTGCCCCGCGTCCCGTGCGAAGGCGTCCCGTGCGGCGGGTCGACCGCCGCGGCCACCACGTCGTTGAGCTCGTCGACGCTGAGCAGTTCGGGGCGGCGGTGCTTGGTGCGGTAGCCGGCACGGCCCACCATGTGCGCCGAGACGGGCACCGTGAGCAGCTGGAACAGCCAGGCCACGAGCAGTACGGGCAGCAGCGACCACAGCCGCAACTGAAGGCCAACGGCCGTGAGCATCAGGAACAAGCCCAGCACCTGCGGCTTGGTGGCGGCGTGCATCCGGCTCATGAGGTCCGGGAACCGGAGCAGGCCGATCGCCGCGGCCAGGCTCATGAGCGAGCCCAGCACCAGGGCGACGCCGCTGAGGACATCGAGGATGCCGTCCACGCTCATGCCTCCTCCTTCCGATGCGCCACGAACCGTGCCACCGTGACCGAGCCAATGAAACCGATCACGCTCAACACCACCAACAGGGCCAGGTTGTCGGTGTGCCGGTTCAGGGCCATCTCGGTGGCCAGCGCCGCGCCAAAGATCGCCAGCAGGACGTCGGCGGCGATGACCCGGTCCAACAAGGACGGCCCGGCCGCAATCCGGTAAATGGTGCCGGCCGCCGCCAGGGACAGCACGACGGCGACAATCACCACCACGATCTGCATGCCTGTCATGACGCCTCCTTGCCGTTGGGGCCGCTAGTGCCGTTGATGGGACCAGTGCCGTTGCCGGGCCTGACGCCGGGTGCGGAGGATTCCGTCCGCAGCGCCGCCAGTTCGTCCCGGGTGCCCATGATGCGGATCAGCCTGGCTTCGATGTCCTGGATGCCGGCCCGCACCTTTGCCGAGTCCTCGGCGTTCTTCACGTTCAATGCGTGCACGTACAGCGTTGAGGTGCCGCGGTCCACCTCCACCACGAGCGACCCCGGGATCAGCGACAACACGTGGCCCACGGCCGTCATCATCAAGTCCGAGGTGGTGCGCAGCGGCACAGCGATCACGGCGTTGCGGATCCGGGGGCCGCGGACGGCCGCCAGGTAGAACACCTGGACGCTGGCCACCGTGACCTCCTTCAGGAACCACAGCGCGAACACCACGGCCCGGGGAACGTTGAACCGGCCGCTCAGTTCCACCGGCGGAAGGTAGAACGCCGCGGATACACCCACGGCGATGAGGGCGCCAAACACGAGGTTGCCGAGGCTGAAGTCCTGCCACAGGGCGCCCCAGATAAAGATCAGCCAGATGATCAGCGGGAGCTTTTGCCATCGGCCCGAGCGGGTTGCGGGGCTGGTGCGTGCACTCACGGGGCACCCGCCCCGCTGCCCAGGACGGCTTCGATGTAGGGCGTGCGGGCCACCATGCTTTCGGCGGCATGTTGGCTCAAGTCGAACAGCGGCCCGGCGAAGACACTCATGGCGACACCCAGGGCCACCAGGCCCATCGTGGAGTACACCATCATGCGCGGCAGGATCGGGACCTCATTCTCACCGGAGAACCGCCCTTCCGTGGCGTCGACGTGCTTGCTGGTGCGCAGGGCGCGCATGCTTTCCCCGCCCGTGGAGTCCGGCGCGGTGGCCAGCAGCACGGGGTCCGGGTCCTCGGCGTCGGCCGTGCTGCGCCAAAACACCTTGTTCCAGACGCGCGCCATGACCAGCAGCGTCAGCAGGCTGGCCACGACGCCGCCCACCACCAGCAGGTAGGCCAGCGGGGTGCCGTTGGCGACGCCGGCCTGCAGCAGCCCCAGTTTGCCCAGGAATCCGGAGAACGGCGGAATGCCGGCAAGGTTCATGGCCGGGATGAAGTACAGCACGGCCAGGATCGGCGAGAGTTTCGCCAGCCCGCCCAGGCGCCCGATCGCGGAGGTGCCGCCGCGCCGTTCGATCAGGCCCGTAACCATGAACAGGCTGGTCTGGACCGTGATGTGGTGGATGACGTAGAAGACCGTGGCGGCCAGCCCGATCACCGAGGACAGCGCCACGCCGAAGATCATGTAGCCGATATGGCTGACGAGCGTGAAGGACAGCATTCGCTTGATGTCCGTCTGGGCCACGGCGCCCAGGATGCCCACCAGCATGGTCAAGAGGGCCGCCCACATCAACACGGCGTTGAAATGATCGGTGGGGAACAGCAGCGTCTCGGTGCGGATGATCGCGTAGACGCCCACCTTGGTGAGGAGCCCGGCAAACACCGCCGTCACGGGCGCGGGGGCCGTGGGGTAGGAGTCGGGAAGCCAGAAGGACAGCGGGAACACGGCCGCCTTGATGCCGAACGCCACGAGCAGCAGCACGTGCAGCAGGTGTTGGGTGCCCGGATCCAGCTGACCCAGCTTGATGGCCAGGTCGGCCAGTGTGACGGTTCCGGTGGCTCCGTAGACCATGGCGATCGCGATCAGGAACAGCAGCGAGGACACTACGCTGACCACCACGTAGGTGATGCCGGCGCGGATGCGCGAGCCCGTGCCGCCCAGGGTCATGAGCACGTAGCTGGCGGTCAGCAGGATCTCAAAGCCCACATAGAGGTTGAACAGGTCCCCGGCCAGGAAGGCGTTGGATACGCCGGCCACCAGGATCAGGTAGGTGGGATGGAAGACGGAGACCGGGCCGCTTTCGCCGTCGGCCGCGCCCTGGCCGGAGGCGTAGGCCAGCACGGCCAGGCTCACGGCGGAGGAGATCACCAACAGCAGCGAGGAGAACTGGTCGGCCACCATGACGATGCCGAACGGCGGCGCCCAGCCGCCCAGGTGGACGGCTATGGGCCCGGCGTTCCACACCACGGCCAGCACCCACACCTCCAGGGCCAGCGTGATGGTCAGCGTGCCCAGGCTGACCCGGCGCTGGGCGCGGGGGTGGCGGATGAGCACGAACGCGAGCGCGGCGCCCAGGAAGGGAAGGGCGACGGCGAGCGGGGCAAGGGATGCGATGCTCATGCGGTGTCCTTTCCGGTGGCGGGGCGGTCTGCCTGATTGCGGTCTGCGGCGGGTTTCTTGAACGTGATCCCGGGGATCATTTCCCGGCTCGCGGCGGGCTGGTTGTTTTCGTGGAAATCGGAGATTTCCACCGCGATCTCCGAATCCTCCTCGGCGTCGAAGAGCGCCTGGTTGGCCACCCTGCGGTCCTCACGGTCATCCTGGATGTGGTCGGCCCTGCTCAGCAGCCACGAGCGGTAGATCAGGCTGAGCATGAACGCCGTGACGGCGAAAGAGATCACGATCGAGGTGAGGATGAAGGCCTGCGGCAGCGGATCGTTATATTCCGTTGCCGGAATGTTCTTGTTGAAGATCGGCGCCAGCCCGGAGTATCCGCCCGTCGCGAGCAGCAGCATGTTGGTGGCGTTGGCCAGCAGCATCAGGCCAAGGAGCACCCGGGTCAGGCTGCGTTCCAGCAGCAGGTAGATGCCGATGGCGTAGAGCACGCCCATCACCAGGAGCAGTGTGAGGTTGATGCTCACCGTCCCACCTCCAGGGGTTCGTCGTCTTCAATCATGGTGATGGCGCCGATGCCGTCTTCCTCGTGCTGGTCGATTTCGGAGCCAAGGCTGCGCAGCACGTCGACCACCAGGCCCACCACCACCAGGTAGACGCCAATGTCGAACAGGGTCGAGGTCACGAACTTGACGTGCCCAAACACGGGTAGGTCGAACGTGAGGATGGCGCTTTGGAAGATTTCACCGCCAAAGAACAGGGGCGCGATTCCGGTCAGCGCGGCCGCGGCGAGGCCAAGACCCAGCAGCGTTCCGGCGGAGATCCGTGTGGCCTCGGCCAGTTCGAAACGGCCGCCGGCCAGGTACCGGATGGTCAGGGCCAGCCCGGCCACGAGGCCGCCGGCAAAGCCGCCGCCCGTGCCGTTGTGCCCGGCCAGCAGCAGGTAGATGGACAGCACGATGATGCTGTGGAACACGAGCCGGGCCACCACCTCGATGATGATGGAGCGCCGTTCCGGGGCCAGCGTCCGCCCGGCCACGAGCCACGGGTTGCCCGGGGCGTCGGCGAACCGTTTGGCCAGTTCGACGACGGGGCTGGGCGACATTCCCTCCTCGCCGATCCTGCCGATGCTGCCGGTGGCCACGGTTTCGGCCCGGGCCAGGCGCTGGCCCCGCCCGCGCACGAAGATCAGGCTGGCCACGCCGGTCGCGGCGATGGCCAGGACGGAGATTTCCCCAAACGTGTCCCAGGCGCGGATGTCCACGAGGGTCACGTTGACCACGTTGAGTCCGCCACCGCCGTCGTAGGCGAGCTGGGGCAGTTCCAGGCTGACGGGGACGGCGATCCGCGAGCCCATGGCCACGATCCCCACCACCACCATGACGGCGCCGAAGCCGAGGCCCAGGATCATGCGCAGCACCTTGTGGCTGCCGGCACGCCGTTCCTGCAGGCCCGGCGGCAGCGACCGCATGGCGAGCACGAATGCCACCAGGATGATGGTCTCCACGAGCATCTGCGTCAGGGCAAGGTCGGGTGCGCCCTGCAGCGCGAAGATCAGCGCCACTCCGTAGCCGGTCACGGAGACCATGAGGACCGCCATGAAGCGCTTGTTGGCCCGGGCCGCGGCCACGGCGCCCACCAGGATGACCACGGCGGCCACCAGCTGGAACGGCGAGCCGGGGTCCAGGAAGTATGTTTTGTCGCTCCAGTGCTGTTCCGTGAGGATCAGCACGGCGCCAATGGAGGCGATCGCGGTGCCCAGGATGACCACGAGGTAGAAGAACAGCGAACCGCGCTGCGTGCGGCCCGTGACCCAGATCGACACCAGGTCCAGCACCACGATCGACTGCCGGTACCCACGTTCCAGGTCGACGACGGCCGGCAGCTTCCCCTGGAACGCCTCGAAACGGCGGCGGGCCAGGAACAGGGCCAGCCCGCACACCACCACCACGGCGCTGAGCGCAAGCGGCAGCGTGAAGCCGTGCCACAGCGAAAGGTGCAGGGCGTGCGGGTCATAGGCCGGGAACAGTGCGCTGTAGGGGGCAATCCAGCCTTCGACCGGCTTGGGGAAGAGCCCGTAGGCCAGCGTCAGCACGCTCAGCAGGGCCGGGGCGCCCAGGAACAGCCAGCCCACGGACTTGAACGGGGTCGCGGACAGCTCGGGCTTCCGCGCGAATCCGCCCCACATGAACCGGGCGCTGTAGGCAAAGGTCAGGATCGAGCCCAGCACCAAACCGGCCAGCACCACGACGCCGATCAGGTGGCCTGCGGGCCCGTAGCTCGCGTTCGCGGCAAAGGCGGCGAACACGGATTCTTTGGCCACGAAGCCGGCCAGCGGGGGCAGGCCGGCCATGGAGGCGGCGCCGATCAGGGCTACCACGCCCAGTGCGGGGGCGCTGCGGAACACGCCGGAGAGTTTGCGGATGTCGCGGGTGCCGCTTTGGTGGTCGATGATGCCGACCACCAGGAACAGGGCCGCCTTGAACAGGCCGTGCGCCAGCACCATGGCCATGCCGGCCAGGGCGGCTTCCTTGCTGCCCAGCCCCACGATCAGCATCAGGAAGCCGAGCTGGCTCACGGTGCCGTAGGCGAGGATGAGCTTGAGGTCGTGTTGGCGCAGGGCCCGCCAGCCGCCCACCAGCATGGTGGCCAGGCCCAGGACGGTGATCAGCACCTGCCAGTATTCGGTGCCGGAGAAGCCGGGCGCCAGCCGGGCCACGAGGTAGATTCCGGCCTTCACCATGGCCGCCGCATGCAGATAGGCACTGACGGGGGTGGGGGCGGCCATGGCGCCGGGAAGCCAGAAGTGGAACGGCAGCAGCGCCGACTTGGTCACGGCGCCCACCAGGATCAGGGCGATGCCGATGTCCAGGACCATCCCGGGAGTGCCTGTGGCAGCCACCAGCGCGGGGGCCTTGGCCAGTACGCCGGAGATGCTGTACGTGCCGGCGCTTTCGCCCACCATGATCAGGCCCACCAGCATGGCCAGGCCGCCAAAGGTGGTCACCATGAGCGCCTGCAGCGCGGCGCGGCGGGCCGCGATGCGGGTGCGGGCGTAACCGATCAACAGGTAGGAGAGCACCGTGGTCAGTTCCCAGAACACGAACAAGAGGATCAGGTTGTCGGCCGTGACCAGGCCAAACATGACCCCGGCGAAAGCCAGCAGCTGGGCGCCAAAGCCGCCCAGGCCGGCGTCGGCCGTCTTGAAATAGCGGGCACAGTAGGCCAGGACCAGGGCGCCGACGCCGAGCACCAGCAGGGACATCAGCCACGAGAGCTGGTCCATGCGGAAGGTGAGGTTGAGATCCAGGACCGGGATCCAGGGGATGTCGATGACGGGACTTATGGCCGTGGGGGAATATACGGCACCGTACTGGGCCAGCAGCCAGATGAAGCTTCCCGCGGGGACGGCGGCCAGCACATAGAAGGCGGCGCGGCCCAACCTGGAAAACAAAAGGGGCGCGAGAATGGCCACGATGAAATGTACACAGAGGACAATCAGCACAGTGGGCTCCGCATTGTTCGGGCTGGGACGTCTGAAGCGCAGGAGAAAGGCGTCGGATTCCGACCACCCCAGCCTATCAAGAGGGCGCGAAAATCCATCAGCGGCACGGCGCATACCACCCCCGATGTGGCGGCAATCACGTAGTCCGGTACAGCTGCTTCATGTTCACCTTTGTATTGCGGCAGCCGGATAGCATGTGCGTTATGACTGAGTATCCCCCGACTGCCGCGCTTCCGCCCGCAACCGCAGCCAAAAAGCCCGGCACGCTCTGGCAGGTTGTTGCGTGGTCTGCGTGGGACTGGGGCGGGGCCGCGTTCAACGCCGTCATGACCACGTTCATCTTTACGGCCCTGTACCTGACCACCGACGCCTTCGGCGGGGCCAAACACGCCACCGCCGTGCTCGGCTACACCCTCTCCGTCTCCGGCCTGGCCATCGCCCTGCTGGCGCCCGTGGCCGGGCAGCGCACCGACCACAGCGGCCGGCGCAAACTGTGGCTGGGCATCAACACCCTGCTCGTGGCATTGCTGACCGGGGCCTGCTTCTTCGTGCAGCCGCACGAATCATTCCTGCTGCTGGGCTGCATCCTGATCGCCGCCGGCACCGTCTTCTTCGAGATTGCCGGCGTCAGCTACAACGCCATGCTGCTGCAGATCTCCACCAAGCACAGCATCGGCAAGATCAGCGGCTTCGGCTGGGCGGCCGGCTACCTGGGCGGCATCGTGGCCCTGCTCATCGTGTTCTACACGCTCATCAAGCCCGACGTCGGCATCTTCGGAATCACGAGCGCCGACGGCATGACCTACCGCGCCGTGGCCGTGTTCTCCGCGATCTGGATCATCATCTTCTCCATCCCCGTCCTGCTGGCGATTCCGGAGTCGACGGTAAACCCGGACATGCCGCGCGTGGGATTCTTCCGGTCCTACCTTGAACTGTGGCGGACCATCAAGCGGCTGGCGAAGACGTCCCGGCACACGCTGTTCTTCCTGATTTCCAGCGCCATCTTCCGCGACGGCCTGGCCGCCATCTTCACGTTTGGCGCCGTCGTAGCGGTGGGCTCCTTCGGCTTCAAGACCGGCGACGTGCTGATCTTCGCGATCGCCGGCAACGTGGTGGCGGCGATCGGCGCTCTGTCCGCGGGGTTCTTTGACGACAAATTCGGTCCGAAATCGGTCATCGTGGTGTCGCTGATCGGCCTGCTCGGCTCCGGCACGGCGCTGTTGTTCCTGCACGGCAAGACCGCGTTCTGGGTCTTCGGGCTGATCCTGACCCTGTTCGTGGGTCCGGCGCAGGCGTCCGCGCGGGCCTACATTGCGCGGCTGGCCCCGGAGGGCCAGGAGGGCGAGCTGTTTGGGCTCTACGCGACCACGGGGCGGGCCGCGTCCTTCATTGCCCCGGGCCTGTTCGCGCTGTTCATCAGCATTTTCGACTCCCAGCGCTGGGGCATCCTGGGCATCCTGGTGGTGCTGCTGGCCGGTTTGCTGCTCCTGCTGCCGGTCAAGGCCCCGCCGCACGCCGGCGCCGTCGGCCATTAGGAGCGCCAGGTCCGTAGGGACCGTTAAAAACGTTGAGGGGCGGATCTCCGCCCCTCAACGTTGGTCCACCTAGATGCTGGTGCGGTGGAAATTCAGGAAGGACCGTGAGGCCGTGGGGCCGCGCTGGCCCTGGTAGCGGTTCTGGTGCGGGCCGGTCCCGTAGGGGTTCTCCGCCGGGGAGCTGAGCTGGAAGAAGCACAGCTGGCCAATCTTCATGCCCGGCCACAGCTTGATGGGCAGGGTGGCCACATTGGAAAGCTCCAAGGTGATGTGGCCCGAGAAGCCAGGGTCGATGAAGCCGGCCGTGGAGTGCGTGAGCAGGCCCAGGCGGCCCAGCGAGGACTTGCCCTCCAGGCGTGCGGCAACGTTGTCCGGCAGCGTGACGGTCTCGTAGGTGGACGCCAGTGCGAACTCGCCGGGGTGCAGGACGAACGCCTCGTCGGGGTCCACCTCCACCATGCGGGTCAGCTCGGGCTGTTCCTCCGCGGGGTCGATGTGCGCGTAGCGGTGGTTGTCAAAAAGCCGGAAGAACCTGTCGATGCGCACGTCGACACTCGACGGCTGCACCATGGCGGGGTCGTAGGGGTCCAAGACAATGCGCTTGGCGTCAATTTCGGCACGTATGTCGCGGTCAGAGATCAGCACCCTCTAAAAATAGCGCACTTGCCGCTGGTGACCCGGCGCGGGGCGGCCGGACGGGACTTTTTTGACCTCCGCGAGCGTTGAATTCAATCGTGGGCGACAGACGCCCTGGGACTAAGGTAGGACCATGAATATTGAAGAGACTCCGCTTCCCGGCATTGGAGTCCGCCGGGAGCTGCGACTCGCCAACGGCCGCCGCATGGGTGTCGTGACCCATCGGGACGGCCAGACCGAACTCATTATTTCCCGCCGGGACGATCCGGACGCGTGTGCGGCGTCGATCCCGCTGAGCGCGGAGGAATCCTCGGCGCTGGGCGCCCTGCTTGGCGCCACCCAGCTCATTGCCCAGCTCTCGGCGGAGCAGAAGGACGTCCCCGGCGTCACCACGCACCAGATCCTGATCCGCGAGGGCTCCGAGTATGCCGGCCGCCCGCTCGGGGACACCCATATGCGCACCCGGACGGGCACGTCCATCGTGGCGTTGCTGCGCGGCGGCGACGTCATCGGTTCACCGCGCCCGGACCAGCTCCTGGAGCCCGGGGACCTGGCCGTCATCGTCGGCACGGATGAGGGCCTTGCGGAAGCGGCCCTGATCCTGCAGTCCCGAACGTAGCCGCGCAGTGGACCCGACCACCCTGTCCCTGATTCAACTCGGAATCGTCTTTTTCGGGTTGGGCTTTTTGGGGCGTCTGGCCGGACGCATTGGCATGTCCCCCGTGCCGCTCTACCTGCTGGGCGGGCTGGCTTTCGGCGAGGGCGGCCTGGTCAACCTTGGCGGGATTGAGGACTTTGCCCACATAGCCAGCGAGATCGGCGTCATCCTCCTGCTCTTGATGCTTGGTTTGGAATATACGGCCCGCGAACTCGTCACGGGCCTGCGCCAGTCCTGGATGGCGGGCCTGCTTGACCTGGTACTGAACATGCTGCCGGGCGTGGCCGTCGCCTTGATTCTTGGCTGGGGCCCCGTGGGCGCACTGGTCATGGCCGGCATCACCTACAGCTCCTCCTCGGGCATCATCGCGAAGGTGTTGGGCGATCTTGGCCGGCTCGGCAACCGGGAGACCCCCGTGGTGCTGGCCATTTTGGTCATCGAGGACCTGGCCATGGCCGCGTACCTGCCCATCCTCACCGCCGTCCTGGCCGGAGTGTCGTTCCTGGGCGGGCTGACGGCGCTGGGTATTTCGCTGGCCGTCATCTCCGCCGTGCTGGTGGGCGCCCTGCGATACGGCCACATTGTCTCCAGTGCCCTGGACAGCCCGGACAGGGAATCGTTCCTGCTCAAGCTGCTGGGCGCCGCCCTGCTCGTGGCGGGTGTTGCGTCGGCGCTGCAGGTTTCCGCCGCCGTGGGCGCGTTCCTGCTCGGCATCGCCATCTCCGGCGGTACGGCCGAGAACGCCACCCGCGTGCTGGAGCCGTTGCGTGACCTCTTCGCGGCCATGTTCTTCGTGCTCTTTGGCCTGAACACCGATCCCGGGACCATCCCGCCCGTGCTGGGCTTCGCCCTGATCCTCGCCGTCGTGACCGCGGCAACCAAGGTCTCAACGGGGTGGTGGGCGGCCAGATCCCAGGGCATTGCCACCATGGGCCGGGCCCGTGCGGGTGCGGCGCTCATTGCCCGCGGCGAGTTCTCCATTGTCATTGCCGGCCTGGCCGTGGCCTCGGGCGCGGTCCCGGCGGAGTTGGCCGCCCTGGCCACCACGTATGTGTTGATCATGGCCGTTTTTGGCCCCGTGGCCGCCCGCTATGTGGAGCCGTTTGTGCGGCTGTTCCAGGGCAAGAAGTCGCCCGAACCCGAGCCCTCCTTCTAAGCCTCCCCTGCCTGCCGGGATGTTCGACGCCGTGGCTCACCACGGGCGGGTATCGACGGTTGGGAGCCACCGCCCTAGGATGGGGCTCATGGGGACGATTGCCGCTCCCACCATCTTCCTGAGGAGAACACCATGGCTTTTGGCAGGCGCAACCGCCCGTCCCTGTTGGGCACCGCGGCCCGGACCGCCGTCATCGCCGGCACGGCCACGGCGGCCAGTAACGCAGTCAACGCCAAAGCGGCGGCGGCGCAGCAGGCGAACGCCGCCCAGGCTCCCGCCGTGCAGCCCGTTCCCGTTGCGCAGCCCGTGCCGGCGCCGGCCGAGGACCTGCTGAGCAAACTGGAACGCCTGGCCGCCCTGCACAGCTCTGGTGCGTTGACCGACGCCGAGTTTGCGACCGTCAAGGCCTCCCTGATCGGCTAGCGGATCGCCACGTTCCGGGGTGTCCGGACAGCGGCTTTTCATCGGCTAGACTTTTCAACGAAGCACCACGCCATCGGGTTTGCGCCTGCGGTCAAGTGGTGTCTCATGCGGGCGTAGCTCAATGGTAGAGCGCTAGCTTCCCAAGCTCGATACGCGGGTTCGATTCCCGTCGCCCGCTCCGTTTTGTGACACCCCGTTCCCTTGGAGCGGGGTGTTTTTTTGCCTCGGCCCAAGGGAACGCAACCCGGGCCGGCGTCGTATTTTCCGCGCCCCGGGGCGTACCGGCGGCCTCGACAATGCGTGTAGGGTCAGCCCTAAGGGGACATTGTGGCCCCACTCTAGGAGTTGGCATGGGCGAGAATTCAGCATTGCGACCGGAACTGCGGCTTGGCGTCTTGGGGCGTTCGCGCAAACCCGACGAGCGCCGGGCCCCCATCCACCCGGAACATTTTTCCCGGATTGAGCGCGACATCCGTGACCGGATGGTGGTTGAGTCAGGGTACGGGCTGAAGTTCGGCGTCAGCGATGCCGCACTGGCGGAGCTGGTGGGTCAGGTGGCCCCGCGTGAGCAGGTCATTGCGCAGGCCGACGTAGTGCTCCTGCCCAAGCCGCAGGCCTCGGACCTGGCTGAGCTGCGGGACGGACAGGTCCTCTGGGGCTGGCCGCACTGTGTCCAGGACAGGGCCATCACCCAGCTGGCCATTGACAAGAAGCTGACCCTGATCGCTTTCGAGGCCATGAACCACTGGACCAGCGACGGCGGTTTTGGCCTGCATGTCTTCCACAAGAACAACGAGCTCGCCGGCTACTGCTCCGTTCTTCATTCGCTGGCACTGACGGGGTCCACGGGAAATTACGGGCGCCGCATGAAAGCCGTGGTGATTGGTTTTGGCGCCACCGCCCGCGGCGCGGTGACGGCGTTGCAAGCCCTCGGCATCCAGGATGTGCAGGTCCTCACGAGCCGCAGCGTGGCCGCCGTCGCAGCCCCCATCCACGCCGCCGAAATGGTGCAGTTCGACTTTGCACCGGAGCCCCCGCATGCCGGCTTCGTGATGTCGGAGGACGGCGATGTCCCCCTGAGCTGGTTCCTGGCCGAGGCCGACATCGTGGTGAACTGCACGCTGCAGGACCCCAACGCGCCCATGACGTACCTGACCGAGGCGGATCTGGACGCGTTCCGGCCGGGCAGCCTGATCGTGGATGTCTCCTGCGATGAGGGCATGGGCTTTAGCTGGGCCCGCAACACGAGTTTCACCGAGCCGATGTTCACGGTGGGCGAGAACATCAACTACTACGCCGTGGACCACAGCCCCAGCTATCTGTGGAATTCCTCCACCTGGGAAATCAGCGAGGCGCTGCTGCCGTTCATCGAGCCCGTCCTCGCCGGTCCCGAGGCGTGGAAGGCCACTGACACCATCCAGCGCGCCATCGAGATCAACGACGGCGTGATCATCAACCCGGCGATCCTTGAGTTCCAGGGCCGCCAGGAAAGCTACCCGCACCTGCCGCTGGCCGAGGGGTAGCGGCCGCAGTAATTCCCATGCCCTAACGGTACTGCCGGGTCAGCGGGCATTCGAACGGGTCGGCGGCCGACAGCCCCACCCGGTTCAAGTAGGCCACGACGATTGCGTAGGACTGCAGCAGCGAGGTTTCGGTGAACACAATGCCGTTGTTCTCGCACGCCCGGCGGACCATGGCGTTGGCACGGTGCAGTTCGGGGCGGGCCATGTCCGGGAACAGATGGTGCTCCACCTGGCGGTTCAGCCCGCCCATGAGAGTGTCCATGACGACGCCGCCGCGAATGTTGCGGCTCGTCACCACCTGGCGGGTGAGGAAGTCCACGCGGCTGCCGGCCTCCAGGATCGGCATGCCCTTGTGGTTCGGGGCAAAGGACGCCCCCATATAGAACCCGAATACCGCCATCTGGACACCCACGAACGCCAGTGCCATGCCCCACGGCAGCAGCAGGAACAGCACCGTCATATAACCGCCAAAACGCAGCACCAGCAGGGCGATCTCCACGTACCTGTACCGCACCCCGCGCCGGCCAAACAAGGTCTTGGCGGAATCGAGCACCAGGCTGAAGCCCAGGAACAGGATCAGCGGGAACAGCAGGGTGCCCTGATGGCGGGTGATGACGGCCGCGAAACCGCGTTTTTGTGCCGCACCCTCCTCATGGAAGGCGACGATTCCGGTGTGGATGTCCGGATCCCTGCCCTTGGTGTTGGGATCCTGGTGGTGTGCCGTGTGCTTTTTGACCCACATGGCGTAGCTCATGCCCACTAGCAGGGGGCCCAGGATCCGCGCCGACCAGTCGTTGGCCCGGCCCGAGGCAAAGATCTGGTGGTGCGCCGCCTCGTGCGCCAGGAACGCGAACTGGGTGAACAGGATCCCCAGCACCGCGGCGATCAGCAGTTGGAACCAGGTCCTGCCGAGCAGCACAAACCCCGTGGCCGCCGATCCGAGGACCAGCAACAGGATGCCGAAGACCAATGCGTAAAAGGTTCGACGCCGTCGCATGAGTCCCGCCGACCGTGCGGTTTTCAGCAGCACGGCATAACTTTCGATGACGGGATTGGTGTGCACGACCCGGCCGGACACCGGCCCGGGTTCGGCGGAGACAGGGATGGGGTTTTGCATGGTGGCACCGGCAGATCAGGGTCGACCTAGTAAGCCGGCGTTGGAAACCGTAAGTTTTACGTCCTTCAATTTTAGCCCCGCAGGCTTAAGAAGGCTCCGGTGTTGCAGCCCCCGAAACCGGCCGGGGAACAATGAACAGCGGCCGCCGGGCGCTGCGCAGGTTGACCTTCAGGGTCAGCTGCCCGCGCTTGGCCAGGACCAGGGCGATCACGCCCGCGGCCAGGGTCGGCATACCACCGGCAATGAGCATGGCCCACTGCACGCCGAGATGCTCGGCAAACCAGCCCATGAGCGGCCCGCCCAGGGCCTGGCCGCCAATGAGCACCATGATGTACAGGCTCATGACGCGACCCCGGATGAGCACGTTCGTGGACATCTGCACCAACTGGTTGGCTCCGGTCAGGAACAGCAGCGAGCAGAATCCCGCCACCACCATGACGGCCCCAAAGCTGGCCATGCTCGGCGCCAGCGAGGCGATCATGAGCACCACGCCGTAGGCGCCGGCGGCCGTCATGACCGAGCGCAGCCGCAGCGTGGCGATCCGGGTCGAGGCCAGAGCGCCCGCCAGGGCCCCGAGCGCAACGAGCGTGTTCAGCAGGCCGTAGCCGCTGGCACCGGCGTCGAACACGTTGTTGGCATAGGCGGCCATCAGCACGGCCAGGCTCAAACCAAAGACGGCGAAGAACGCGGCCATGACCGCGGGCCAGAAGATGGTGGGCTTGCTCAGCGCGTAGCGGACGCCTTCCATGAGCTGGCCCTTGCCACGCTTCCCCGGCGCCATTCTGACCAGCTCGCCCGGGCGGATGAAGATCAGCGAGGTGACGGTGACGGCGCAGGCCAGGGTGTTCACGGCAAACGCCCATCCTCCGCCGACGGCCGTGATCAGGATGCCGCTGACGGCGGGACCCACCATGCCGCCCATCTGGAAGATCGAGGAGTTCAGGCTGATCGCGTTACGCAGCTGCGCGGGGCCCACGAGTTCGTTGACGAAGACCTGGCGGGCGGGCTGGTCGGCCACCACCACCAGGCCCAGGATGAACGCGATGACGTAGATGTGCCAGACCTGCAGGTGTCCCGTCAATGCCAGCACGGCCATGACGGCGGCCAGGATGCCGGCGGCGCTTTGGCTGATCATCAGGATCAGCCGTTTGGAGTACCTGTCCGCCAGGATGCCGCCAAAGGGCATGAGCACCAGGGACGGGATGAACTGCATGAACACGGTGATGCCGACGGCGGTGACGGAGCCGGAGAGTTCAAGCACCATCCAGTCCTGCGCCACTCGCTGCATCCATACGGCGATGACGGCCAGCAGGTTGGCGGAGGCGAAGATGCGGTAGTTGCGGATCTTGAGTGAGGAAAAAGTCTGGTTCCACGGCGGGCGCGTGGTCACAACGTTCATCGGGGCGGTCAGGGCAGCATTCTGGGTTGCTGGAGGGGGCGTCAACGCGTAGTCCTGGGCTGGAAGGGTTGGGGTTCGTCCCTTAAAACCCTAGGCGCGCCCGATCCATGCCGAAAGGGTATGGTGATTATAAGTACCATTGCGAATTGCAATAGTGAGGCGGAGCACCAGCATGCATGACACCCCAACGTTCGATCCCGTCCAGCTCAAAAGCTTCCTGGCCGTGGCCGAAACCCGGAACTTCACCCGGGCCGCGGAACGGCTCGGCATCAGCCAGCCCACCGTGAGCCAGCACGTGCGCAAACTGGAGCAGGCGGCCGGGCGAATCCTCGTGGCCAGGGATACCCGGGACGTCCGGCTCACCGACAACGGCGACGCCATGGCCGGTTTTGCGCGCACCATCCTGGCCGCGAACGACGCCGCCAGCCGGTACTTCTCCGGCGCCGCCATGCGCGGCCGGCTGCGTTTTGGGACGGCGGACGACCTCGCCATCACCGGGCTCCCCCGCATCCTGCGCGAATTCCGCCAGCTCTACCCGCAGATCAACCTGGAACTAACGGTCAGCCAGAGCGACCAGCTGCACCGCCGGCTCAAGGCCGGCCAGCTGGACCTCGTGTTCGTCAAGTGGGTCAACGGCGCGCAGGAGGGCGAGGTGGTCAAGCAGGACACCTTCGCCTGGGTGGGCCTGGAGCAGACCGTGCTGGAACCCGGGGCGCCGGTTCCCGTGATCGCCTACCCCGCACCGAGCCTGAGCCGGAAACTGGCGCTCGACGCACTGGAGGAGGCCGGACGCACGTGGCGGGTCACGTGCACCACCAAGCAGATCAGCGGGGTCTTGGCGGCGCTGCGGGCGGGGATCGGGATCGCCGTCATGCCGACGTCGTTGGTGCCGGACGACCTGAAAATCATCACCCGCCGCTTCGACCTGCCGGCCGTGGGCGACGTCGACTTCACGCTGATCCGCAACCCGCTGGCCAACACCGAGGTGATCGACGCGCTGACCCAGGCCATCATGGGGCGCAAGCTCACCCCGCTCAGCCGGAGGTAACTGCGCCGGCGGTAACATCCGCGGCGGCCGCTTGCGGGGCGGCGGTAGACTGGTGCCGTTATGAACCGAACCATGTTTAAGTCCAAGATCCACCGCGCCACCGTGACCCACGCCGACCTCCACTACGTTGGCTCGGTCACCGTCGACGCGGATCTGCTGGACGCCGCGGACATCCTGCCGGGCGAGCTTGTCTCCATTGTGGACATCACCAATGGTGCCCGCCTGGAAACGTACACGATTGCCGGCGAGCGCGGCTCCGGCGTGATCGGCATCAATGGCGCCGCGGCGCACCTGGTGGGCGTGGGCGACCTCGTCATCCTGATCACCTATGCCCAAATGACGACGGCGGAAGCGCGCGAGTTCGTGCCCTCCGTGGTCCATGTGGATGCCGGGAACAGGATTGTCCAGCTGGGCACCGATCCGGCCGAGGCCGTCACCGAGGGCCTGTTGCGCCCCGCCCTGGCACTTTAGTTTTCGCCACGCGGGTTTTCGCTGTCCGTGCTCCTCGGCAACCACAGCGCCCCGAGCAGTGCCACCACCGTCAGCGCGGTCAGCACCAGGCCCACGTGGTGCAACGCCGCAACCGGCCCCACGGACGCCGCCCCGGAGGCGTAGAGCGTTGCCACGAGCGCCACGCCCAGGGAGCCGGCAACCCGCTGGACGATGTTGAACAGCGTATTGGCGTCGGTCGCCTGGGTGTCGGTCAGGCGCGAGCTCATGGCGAGCAGCAGCGGGGTGCTGACCAGCCCGATCGATGCCGACCGCCCCGTCAGGATGATGGCCGTTACCGCCAGCGGCGTACCCGCGGTGACCAGTAGCAACAGCAGCGTGCTGCCACCGAGCAGCGCCAGGCCGCCCAGGACCATGACCCGCACGCCGATCCGGCCTTGCAGCCAGCTGCCCAGACTCGCCCCGAGCCCCGTCATGATCCCCGCCGGCAGCATGGCCAGCCCGGTCGCGACGGCCGAGTGCCCCTGCACGGCCTGTGCAAAGGTCGGCACCAGCAGGATGGCCGAATACGTGGAAACCGAAGCCAGCCCGCACAGCACGATCGACAGGGTGGGGCCGCGGCTGCGCAGCGCGGCGAGGTCCACCACGGGATTGCTTCGGCGCAGGGCATGCCACGCATAGGCGGCCAGCAACACCGCTCCCCCGCCCAGCAACAACACGGTCCGCGGGTTGTCCCAGCCGCGGCTGCTGCCGGCGTCGACCCCGGAGAGCACGCCCACGAGTCCCGCCGCAAGCAACACGAAACCAACGACGTCGAACCCGGCACCTTCCTGCCGCGCGGGCGCCACTTCCGCCGGAATCCGCCGCGCCGACGCCACGGCCAGGATGCCGATGGGCACGTTGACCAGGAAGATCCAGCGCCAGCCACCCGCACCGATCAGCAGTCCGCCCAACGACGGGCCAAACGCGGGCGCCGCGAACAGCAGGACCCCCGCCACGGGTGAGACAGACTTGGCTCCCCGGCCATTTCCCAGCAGCATGCCCATGGCCAACGGCACCAGCGGCGCACCGCAGATGCCCTGGAGCACCCGGGCCGCGACCAGCAGCTCCAGGGACGGGACCGTGGCACACATCAGGGACGCCAGGGTGAACCCGGCCATCGCCGCGATGTACAGGTTCTTCCCGCCGAGCTTCCGCGCCAGATACGGCGTCAGCGACAGTCCCACGCCGAGCGCCAACAGGTAGCCGCTGACGGTCCACTGGA
Source organism: Arthrobacter sp. ERGS1:01 (assembly GCF_001281315.1). Classification (NCBI taxonomy): domain Bacteria; kingdom Bacillati; phylum Actinomycetota; class Actinomycetes; order Micrococcales; family Micrococcaceae; genus Arthrobacter; species Arthrobacter sp. ERGS1:01. The sequence goes on from NZ_CP012479.1 coordinate 3,719,050, forward strand.
CCTGTGCCAGGCCCGACGCCGTCTCCCGGGCGATCGAGGGAAGCGCCACGTTGACGATGCTCGAGTCCACCATGGACAGCAGCGGGCCCGCCTGCAATGCGAACTGGACCGTGGCGCCAAGCTGGCGGGACCTCGCAGTCCCATGTGCAATTTCCATCACAAGAGATACATTACTCCAGATGCATCTTTGTTCATATAGTCTGCAGCCATGCGCGGATTTGAACTGTACAGGCTGGCCCGGGGGCTCCGGGAGGTCGCCCTGGCCACCAGTGCGGACCCCGGGGAGTACCCCGTTTCCGCCGGCGAACTGGCCGTCATCGAGGACGTTTCACGCCACCCGGCCAGCCCCATCAAGGACATCGCCCAACGCACCCGGCTGGCCCAGAGCCTCGTCTCCAAGACCGTCGCCCTCATGCGCGAGGGCGGAATCTTCGTCACCGAGGCGGACCCGAACGACGGCCGCAAGTCCCTGGTGAGCATTGACCCGCAGGCCCGCATGGAGGTCTTCGCCGAACGCGGGGCCCGGACCATCACTGCCACCCTCGCCGAGGCGCTCCCCACGGCGGACCCGGATACCCTGGCCCGCATGGAGGCGCTCCTGGCGGAGGCCTACGCCATCGTCCAGGAACACGGACGGGCGTAGCCCTGGCGGCCCATTTCGGGCAGCCTGTTCACCGGGCGCCGGTCACGCTGTCCCGCCACGAGTGCGCCGGGGCATAGTCAATAACCCTGCGTGCGGCGTCGATGGCCAGCAGTGTCTCGTATCCGGCGATCTCCGTGCGCCGCTCCAGCTCCGGGAAGAACTTTGCCAGCAGTTCCGCCGACGGGACGTCCATGAGGGTGTCCGCTGCGGCGATGATCAGGTTTTCCGATCCGGTACTGTCCGCCTCGATCGCGTTCCGGCAGGCGGCGCCCACATCGCGGGTATCCACATATCCCCACAGGTTCCATGCCCTGGACATCGGGTCCGCCCAGAATCCGGGCACCCGCGAATATTCGGCCTCCGTGAAGATGTTCGTCAGCCGCAATCCCACGAACGGAATGCCGCTCCACGCCGCAAACTGTGCCGCGGCAGCCTCCCCCAGCACCTTGGACAGCGCGTACGTCGAGGAAGGGTGCGGGAAATGGGCCTCGTCGACCGGCGCATAACGCAAGGTCCCGCCGTCGCCCGCAAAAGGCAGGCCAAGCGTGGTCTCGCTCGAGGCCCACACCACGCGCGCCAGCCCCAGCGACTGCGCGGCCAGGAACACGTTGTGGTTCATGGCGGTGTTGCGGTTGAGGGTTTCGGCGGGCGGGAACATGCCGGGCTCGGGAATGTTGGCCATGTGTACGACGGCGTCGGCCCCGCTGAGCGCCTGCACCGCCTGCCCGTAGCTGGTCAGGTCCGCACGCATCGTGGGGCAGCCCAAATCCGAGTTGCGGCCCACCGGCCCGGCAACGTCGCAGGCCAGCACCTCGTAGCCGTGCGTCAAAAGCTCGGCCACGGCGGCCCGGCCGGCCTTGCCGTGTGCGCCCGTCACGGCAACCGTCCTAATGGGGGCCTTGCCGCGGGTCCTGATGGGGGTCTCGGTGCGGGTCTCGGTGGGGCGGGAGGTCACATTTGCTCCTTTTGATGACGGCCCGGCTGCTGCGGATGCACCTCCCCCGCCTAAGCTTGGGACGTGCCAGCCGTGAATATGCCCAGCCTACCCCCGCCGTGCTAGCGGTCATCGAGGGGTTCTCCGTTGTCTGGATCATCATCCTGGTGGGCTGGTTCGTGGGGCGGCGCAACGTGCTGGGCGAGAATGCGCAGCAGGTGCTCAGCCGGCTGTCCTTCTTCGTGGCAAGCCCGGCACTTCTGGTGGAAACCCTCGGCCGGGCGAACCTCGCTTCGGTGTTCGCCGAGCCCCTCTTGGTGGCCGCAGCCAGCGCCGTGTTTACCGGCGGGGTGTTCCTGCTGGTGGCCAGGTTCTGGCTGAAACGACCCCTGGCCGAAGCCCTGCTCTCGGCGATGTCCTCCTCCACAGCCAATGCCGCGAACCTCGGCATCCCCATCGCGGCCTATGTGCTGGGAAATGCGGCGCTCATAGCGCCCGTGCTGATTTTCCAGCTGGCGTTCTACACACCCACCTATCTGTTGCTGCTGGACAGCCTCACGAGTGGTCGCCGGACCACCCCCTGGCGGGTTTTCCTGCAGATCTTCCGCAACCCGATGATCCTGGCCACTGTCGCCGGGCTCATCCTGGCCGCGACGGGCTGGCAGCTGCCGAACCTGCTGGCTGAACCCATCCATCTGATTGGCGGGGCCGCCATTCCGGCGATCCTCATCGCCTTTGGCATGTCGCTGGCCACGAGCAAGCCGCTCGCCGCCACGGACGGCCGGCGAGCGGACACGCTGTTGGCCACGGGCTTCAAGCTGGTGCTGCACCCCCTTGTTGCCTACCTGTTGGGGCACTTTGCGCTGGGAATGGACGGCGCGGGACTGTTCGCCGTCGTCGTTGCCGCGTCGCTGCCCACGGCACAAAACGTGTACGTCACGGCGCAGCGCTACCAGGTGGGCCTCGCCGTGGCGAAGGACACCGTGCTGGCCACCACCATCCTGGCCATTCCGGCCATGTTCGTGGTGGCATTCCTGCTCGGATCGTGACTGCTTACATAGCGAGAATCCGCGGATTTCCCGGCTTGTGATGGGAATACATTTACCTGAAAAATCAAATATGGATCATTGACATGCTCTTTATGTTCTAGGAAAATGGAGGTATGAGCAATCGGGTCGATGACCCCGGGAGCCGGGGTGGCAACACCACAGCGGATGTGGCGGCGATCCTCTCTGCGATTGTCCTTCCCTCGATTGAACGCTTCACCTCAGACAGTCCGCTTCTGGCCGGCTTGCCGCCCTACACACCCTGCCCCGCACCAACTCCCGAGCCCTTGTCACGCGCCCTGGTGGCCCGCAGCGTGTACGACGACGCCGTTGCAGCGCTGTCCGCCCTCAAGCGGCTCGAGGATGCCACCGCCGCGTGCGGGGCCTCCCTGATTGACCGGCTCATGAACGCTGCCGCCGTGGAAGGCACCGCATTGTCGCTGGACCCCTGGCAGTCCGACATGGCCGAGGTATCGGCCCGGGTGGAGATTGCGACGGTTTTGTGCATCCCCGAAGGCACCGCGGCGATCCTGGCCCACCACTCCACCGAACTGCTCGAATCCCACCCGGCGGCCCTCGACGCCTTGTCGGCGGGGGCGTTGTCGTGGCGCCATGCCGGGATCATCGTCGACGAAACGTCCACGCTCGCCCAGACGCCCGGGATGAGCGCGGAGGATCTGCGGAGTTTCGAGCAACGCCTGCTCAAGGCGGCGCTCCACACCACGCCCTCCGCCTTCAAGTCCAAGGCCCGGCGCCTGCGGGAAAGCACGCATCCGGAGTCCCTGCCCGTCCGCACCAAGGAGGCATTCCTCAAACGCGACATCCGCATGGAACCCGGGCGGGACGGCATGTCATGGCTGACCCTGCACCTCCCGGCCCCGGCGGCCGAGGGCATTTGGGTTCATTGCACCCGCGAGGCCCGCAAGCTGCAAGGTCCCTCGGAGAACCGGACGCTGATGCAGTTGCGCGCCGACATCGCCGCCGCACTCCTGCTGGGGCAGCAGCTTCCCAGGAACGCCGAATCCGAACTGGCGGCAGAAGCGGGAATCGGCGCTGAATCCGATACGGGATTTGGCGGCTGCCACACCCTGTGGGCAGCGGACGGCTACGTGGACGGTCTGGTCGACGGGGTTGCCGAGGACCCGCTCCGGGAGTACTTGGACCAGCTGGATGCCGTTCGGGACGGCATGGCCGTCGCCGATCCGCCCATGCCGCAGGCCCAGATCCTCGTCACCGTCCCGGCGCTGGGGCTGCTGGGGAACACCAACCAGCCTGCGAACCTCGTCGGTTACGGGCCGATTCCGGAAACGGTGGCCCGCAAACTCCTCGCCAGCTCCGACACCTTCCTGCGTATCCTCACCGACCCGGTCAGCGGCGAACCGCTGGACACGGCCCCCGAGCGGTACTGGATCCGGGAGTCCGAAAGGGCGGTGCTGCGCGCCACGGCGGGGAGCTGCTACTTCCCCAACTGCACCAATCCGGTCCTCGACACGGAAACGGACCACCTCACGCCGTGGGAATACGGTGGCGCCTCAACCTCGGAAAACCAGCGGCCGGCCTGCAAACGCCACCACCTGCTCAAGCATTTCAAGGATGACAAGGACAAACACGGCCGATACCGGACGGACAGGGATCCCGACCGTGCCGGCATCCGGCTCCGCGGCTGGACACCGGTGTCGACCCGGGATGGAGGCGTGGGCTGGCGGTCGCCGTCGGGCAAGTACCACCCGCCACTGCCCAGGGAGATCCCGCCGTCTGCCTACCCAGCCTGGCTGAAAAGACACATCGACAAAACCCTCAACAACGCCGCCGCCACCGATTTGCGGGACACCACGGCCGACGACGCCCCGACGGGACCGGCCACCCCGGCAAACGGCGTAAAAGCGAGCATCTTTGAACAAATACTCGTCGAATACGAGTCTCCGCACGCCGCCTGAATCCCGGATAAAACGGGTCGGAACCAGCTTTGAGGATCGCCACCGGATTCCCCTTGCCGAAATGCCTGCCATCCGAATGTGACGCACGGTACTCTTTCGCTATGGCTACCAAGACTCCAGCAGAGATCATTGCAACCTTCCAGGCCGGCTACACGTTTACCGGCTCGTCCATCGCCCTTGGCGCGGCAATCGTGGATGGCGCGGTCCATCCGGAGGCGCAGATCGGCCTCCCCCTGGCCATGATGAACCGGCACGGACTCGTGGCGGGCGCCACGGGCACCGGCAAGACCGTCACGCTGCACATGATGGCCGAACAGCTCTCCACGGCCGGGGTGCCCGTTTTCATGGCGGACATCAAGGGCGACCTCTCCGGCCTGGCTACGGCCGGCGAAGGCAGCGACAAGCTCACGGCAAGGACCCAGGCCCTGGGCCAGCAGTGGGAATCAAAGGCATTCCCGGTGGAGTTCCTGGCGCTCGGGGGCGCCGGCAACGGCGTGCCGGTACGGGCCACGCTCACCTCGTTTGGGCCCATCCTGCTGGCCCGCGTGCTTGGCCTGAACGAAACGCAGGAGTCGAGCCTGCAACTCGTGTTCCACTACGCCGACACCAAGAGCCTGGAACTGTATGATCTGAAGGACCTGCGCGCCGTCATCCAATTCCTGACCTCCGACGAAGGCAAGGCGGACCTGGAGGAGCTGGGCGGGCTTTCCAAGGCCACGGCCGGCGTCATACTCCGCAACCTGATCACGCTGGACGCCCAGGGCATGAGCGAATTCTTCGGCATGCCCGAGTTCGACACCGCCGAACTGCTGCGCACCGCGCCCGACGGCCGCGGCGTCATCAGCTGCCTGGAACTGCCCAGCGTCCAGGACAAGCCGCTGTTGTTCTCCACCTTCCTGATGTGGATGCTGGCCGATCTCTTCCGCGACCTCCCCGAGGTGGGCGACGCCGACAAGCCCAAGCTCGTGTTCTTCTTTGACGAGGCGCACCTGCTGTTCAACGGCGCCAGCAAGGCGTTCCTGAACGCCATCACCCAGACCGTGCGCCTGATCCGTTCCAAGGGTGTGGGCATCTTCTTCGTCACCCAAACCCCCAAGGACGTCCCCGGCGACATCCTGGCCCAGCTGGCCAACAGGGTCCAACACGCCCTGCGCGCATTCACGCCCGACGACGCCAAGGCGCTCAAGGCCACCGTTTCCACCTTCCCGGTCAGCGACTACGAGCTTGAGGAGGTGCTCACCAGCGCCGGCATCGGCGAGGCGGTGGTGACCGTCATGAACGAGAACGGCGCGCCCACGCCGGTCGCCCTGACGCGCATGCGCGCACCCGGCTCCCTCATGGGCCCCAGCACCGATGCCGCCGTCAAGGCCGTCATCGCCGCCTCAGCCCTCCTGCCCACGTACGGCACCGCCGTCGACCCCGTCTCCGCCTACGAGAAGCTGCAGGCCCCCGCTGCGGCCCCGACGCCCGCGACGGGTCCGGCCGTGGGCACTCCCCTGCCCCCGCCTCCTCCCGTGGCGCTTCCCACCCCCAAGAACGACGGCGGCGGCGTGGCCTCCGAGGTCATGGGCGCCCTGGGCGGGGCCCTGGGCGGCGGCGTGAAGAGCATGATCCGCTCCATGGGCTCACAGCTGGGCAGGAGCCTGATGCGGGACATGTTCGGCACCGCGCCGCGAAAACGCCGCTAGAACCGCGCGCGCCGGGGGCGATTCAGGCCGCCGGCGCGTGAGCCGGTACAGTTGAACGGGTGAAGAACGGGACCCAGCTCATCAAGATTGGGGCCGCGTGGCTGCTGATCCTGATGCTGGCCATCGCCGCCGCCATTGTCACCATCACCATGGTCAATTCGTCGTCGTTCGGGCCGCAGAAGACCGTCCAGAACTACCTGACCGCCCTCAAGGACGGCAACGGCGCCAAGGCTCTGGGACTTTTACAGGCCCGGGTGCCGGCCGGAAACGCCGCCGTGCTCGACGGCCCCGGGCTGGCCAAGTCGCAGCAGGCCGTGAAGGACGTCAAGATTGACGACCCCGTCAATGCCGCGAACAACCAGAAGTCCGTCCACGTCAGCTACACGGTGGGCGGAACGTCGCTGGCCACCGATTTCAAGTTGGCGCCCGGGCCCAAGCATTGGCTGTTCTTTGACAGCTGGACCATGGTCCCCACCACGCTGCCCACGGTCAACGTCTCGGTGGTCAACGCCAACCAGGCCTCCATCAACGGCGTCGCCGTCAACATGCCCGACGGCAAGAACTCCTTCACGGTGTTCTACCCCGGCTCGTACGAGGTGGAATACCGTTCGGCCCTCTTTGCCGCGCCGCCCGTGACGCGCACCGTCAGCAACCCGCTCACCTCGGTTCCCGCCGTCGCACTGGCCACGGGACCCACCAGCGAGCTGCTGGCGCAGGTGGACGGCACCATCCACAAATACCTCGACGCCTGTGCCAAGCAGGCCGTGCTGATGCCGTCCAACTGCCCCATGAGCGCCGCCACGGACAACCGCGTGACCTCGGCCGTCACCTGGACCGTCGTGGAATACCCGGACGTGAACATTTCACCGTACGGCGGCAAATGGGTCCTGGCACCGCTGACCGTCAAGGCCCAGGTGGCCTACCAGGAACAAGACCTGTTCACCGGGCTCATCTCCGACGTCAAGACCGCCGAGGACTTTGGCTTCACGGCCAAGCTGTCGATCGACGGCAGCACCGTGGATGTCACCCCGGTCGTCAGCTACTAAAAACGCCGGCCGCCAAGCCCACAGCGATGTGGGCCTGGCAGCCGGCGTTCATCTTTGACCCGATTCTGGGCCGGCAGCTGGGGATCAGTCCATGCCGCGAAGGTCCAGCGCCAGTTCCGTGGCGCCGTCGGCGTCCAACAGCACCGGGATGCCCCAGTCCTGCTGGTACAGGTGGCAGGCTGCGTGGTCCGGGATCTCGCCGTTGGCGTCCTCGGGGCCGTCGCAGGCGGCCGCGCGGGCCGTAAAGTGCAGCACGCCCTCGGGGACGTCCGGGGAGAGCCGCAGCGTCCTGGACAGGCCCACCGAGGTGCCCGCGCCGTCGAGCAGCAGTTCCGGCGGGGTGGAGGAGACCTTCAGCTGGGTGGGGTCGCCCCAGCGGTCGTCCAGCTTTTGTCCCGTGGGCGCCTTGAAGCGGATGGTCAGCGCGAGCTCGCCGGCCGCCACGGGCGTCTTGGGGCGCTGCGTTTGCACGGCACCCTCGTCCACCTGAAGTGCGTTCTTGGGCAGCGGCAGCCGGATCAGCTGGTGCTTGTTGGCCTCGACCACGATGAGCAGCGGGACGTCGCCGGATTCGTCGAGCAACACGTCGCTCGGCTCGGCGAGGCCGCGGGCCAGCGTGCTGACCTGCTTCGTAGCGGGGTCGTAGCGGCGCACGGCACCGTTGTAGGTGTCGGCGATGGCCACGGAACCGTCGGGAAGCACTGCAACGCCGAGCGGGTGCTGCAGGCGGGCCTGGTCGGCGTCGCCGTCGCGGAAGCCGAAGTCGAACAGGCCCTCGCCGATCGCCGTCTCCACGGTCACGGAGCCGTCCTGCGCGAACTTGAGCACGCGCAGCGCCGAGGTTTCCGAATCGGCCACCCAGATATTGCCCTGGGCGTCCTCGGTCACGCCGGACGACTGTGCGAACCAGGCCTGGTCGGCGGGTCCGTCGAGCAGGCCCTCCAAACCGTTGCCGGCCACGATCGTGACGGCGCCGGTGGCGGGGTCGAAGCCGAAAATTTGGTGCGTGCCGGCCATGGCGACCACCACGGTTTTCAGCACGGAGGAGTACGCCACGTCCCACGGCGAGGACAACGCCACGTCGAGGGGCGCGTTGCCCAGGAACGTCTCGGACGCGTTGGCGCCGTCGTCGTTCACGCGGGCGGGGCCGGCGTCCAGGAGGCGCTGCACGCCGTTGCCGGCCACGGTGCGCACGGCACCCGTGGCCAGGGTGACGCCGCGCAGGCGGTGGTTGACGGAGTCGGCCACGACGACGTCGTACCCCACTGCCGCCGCCAGCTCGGCCGGGAGCAGGGCCAGGCCCTGGGGCTCGTTGAATTCGGCCTCGGTTGCGGCGCCGTCGGTGAAGCCCTTGGCCCCGGAACCGATCCGGCGGACAACCGTGGCCAGGTCGGCGGCCATTTCCACGAGGGCGTGGTGGCCGGTGTCGGAGACCAGGAACGTGCCGCCGGGCAGGGGCAGCACCTTGCCGGGGAAGCGCAGGTCGCGGGACACCGGCTCGGGTGCCACGTAGGGGCCGTCACCGCGATGCAGCGTGCCCTTGGCCTCGTGCTCGGCGATGATTTCCGGGATCAGTGATGCCAGGCCGGCGGCGTGGCCTTCACCGGAAAGGTGCGCCACGATGTAGCCCTCGGGGTCGACGACCACCAGGGTGGGCCAGGCGCGGGCGGAGTATGCCTGCCAGGTGAGGAGTTCGGGGTCGTCAAGGACGGGGTGGTGGATGTCGTAACGCTCCACGGCCGCGGCCAGCGCCACGGGGTCGGCCTCGTGTTCAAACTTCGGCGAGTGCACGCCCACCGTCACCAGAACGTCCTTGTACAGCTCCTCCAGGGGACGCAGTTCGTCGAGGACGTGGAGGCAGTTAATGCAGCAGAACGTCCAGAAATCCAGCAGCACGATCTTGCCGCGCAGCTTTTCCAGGCCCAGTTCGGCGCCGCCGGTGTTCAACCAGCCGCGGCCTTCCAGTTCCGAGGCACGCACGCGCACGGTGGATGAGGTTGAAAGTGTGGACTCCACTAGTGCTTTTCTCCTTGGGTGGCGGCCGGGGCTTCCGGGGCGGGTGGGGCGGTCTGCTGGCGGGCGCCTTGGCGGGCCGGGTCGATCGTGGCGTCGCGGGCGGCCAGCTGGGCGAACATGTCATTGTAAGCGTTGAGGTCGGCGTCCTTATTCCTGTCCGCCGCACGGTCCTTGCGCTTGGTCTCGCGGGCGTCCGATCGGGACCACATGTACGCCACGCCCATGGCGATGGCCAGGGTGGGCACTTCGCCCACGCCCCACGCGATGCCGCCGGCCGTCTGCTGGTCCACGAGCGCCGAGTCGCCCCAGGCCCGGCCCATGTTGCCGAAGTACTCGCCGTTCAACAGGGAGGTGGCCATCATCAAGGTCACGCCGAAGAAGGCGTGGAAGGCCATGGTGGCCAGCAACAGCACGAGCCGCAGCGGGAACGGCGCCCGGCGCGGGAGCGGGTCGCTGCCGATCATGCTCATGATGAAGATGTAACCGGTGAGCGTGAAGTGGATGATCATCAGCTCGTGGCCCACGTGGTAACGCATGGCCAGGTCGAACGCGGGCGAGTAGTAGAACAACACCAGGCTGCCGGCGAAGTTGGCGGCGGCAAACAGCGGGTGGGTGACCACCTGCGAGAACTTGGAGTGGACCAGCACCAGGATCCATTCCCGGATGCCGCGGCTGCCGTCCCGCCGGGGCGTCAACGCCTGCAGGGCCAGCGAAACGGGCGATCCCAGGGCAAGGAACAGCGGGGCAATGACCATCAGGGACATGTGCTCCACCATGTGGGCGCTAAACAGCACGGCGCCGTAGACGGCGGTGCCGCCCGAGGTGATGTAGACAAGGGCCAGCAAGCCGATGAACCAGGAAATACTGCGCAGCACGGGCCACTTGTCGCCGCGGCGGCGCAGCTTCAAAAGCCCCGAGAGGTATGCGGTGCCGGCCACCAGGGCAAACGCCACCCACAGCCAGTCCATGCGCCATTCGGTGAACCAGCGGGAGAAGGTCAGTTCGGGGGGCAGTGCGTACCCGGTGAGGGTTTGGGCCGGTGACAGGGCGGCCTCGACGAGTTCGGTGGACTGCGGCGGGGCCGAGCGGCTCAGGCCCACGGCAAGTCCGCTCGTGATGCCCATGATCAGCAGTTCGCCGAAGACCAACTGCCACAGGAGGCGGCGGGTGCTCCTCGCCGTCGAGCTCTTCTCGCCGCCGGACAGGCGGGGAATGATCCAGCTGCGGTGCATGTAGCCGATCACGCCGAGCACGATGGTCGCGGCGGATTTTGCCAGGATCAGCTGGCCGTAGGTGGAGTAAAAGAGGTCGTGCCAGTTGGTGATGCGGATGGAGGCGTTCAGGACGCCCGAACCCGACACCCCGACAAACGCAAAGATGGCCAGGGCCGAGAAGCGCTTGAGAGTGGGCGCGGTGAGCTTGCCCAACACGCCGGAGACGACCACCAGGACGACGATGCCGCCCAGCCAGAGGGAGACGCTGGTGATGTGCAGGAACAGTGAGTTCACGGCGCCGTCGTGGTCCGCGCTGGAGGCGGAGTGGCCAATGAGGGCCTGCGGGATGAACGCGAGCAGGGCCAGGACCAGCGGCACTGCCAGCCCGCTGACGGAGCGGATGCCGAACACCATGGTGGTGACCACGGCCGCGGCGATGACCACCGTCAGCCAGGCCTGGCCCACGGGGAGCTCGGTCATGAAGAAGACCAGCTGGTTGGCGTAGTCGCTCGTGGCGGCCAGCGGAAGCCCGGAAATGCTTGAATAGGTCAGCACCAGCACGGCAATCGCGGACATGGTCCACACGCAGCCGGCCACGGCGGCCAGGGCCATGACGCGCGTGAAGGCGGGATGTTCGGGCATCAGCGCCCGTTTTTCCGCCTGGGACTTGTGGTTGCCGCTGTGCGGGCGGCGCGCCTTGAGGTCCTTGGGCAGGATGACGACGGCGAACACCAGGGCGCCCACCACCGAGGCCAGTGCCATGTTGTGGATGGTGGTGGCCACGGGCAATCCCCACCGGGTGAAGGCGCCCGGATCGGCCAGATCGGTGACGCCCGCGGCGCCCGTCCACAGCAGGGCGCCCACGACGCCGAGGACCGCGGCGGCAAGGGCCAGCCACCACCAGCGGCTGCGAATTCCGTCCGCGAAGGTTCCGGGTTTGCCGGGATTCGCCGCGGAGCTGTCCGGGCGTTGGGCTGTGGTGGGGGCTGAGTCTACGGGTGGCACCTCTCCATTGTCTTTCACCCGGACGGAATAGGGCTAATCAGGGAGTTCTCAGGATTGGCGTCGCGCTTTGAAAGTGGGCCGTTAAATGCGTGAAGGCGGCCCGCAACCGCGGACCGCCAACACGTGAAGTGTTTGTAAAGACTACTTCTTGGTGGAGACAGCAGCCTTCAGCTTCGAGCCTGCGGACAGCTTGACGCTGTGGCCGGCTGCGATCTGGATGGTCTCGCCCGTCTGGGGGTTGCGGCCGGTGCGAGCTGCACGGTCGGTGCGCTCGATGGAGAGCCAGCCCGGGATGGTGATCTTTTCGCCGGCTGCAACGGAGCTCTCGAATACCGAGAAGAGTGCATCCAGAACGCCGTTTACTGCGGTCTGGCTGGTCTCAGCCTTTGCGGCAACTTCGGCAACCAGTTCGCTACGATTTTTAGCCATGTTTGTCCTCCTGGACGATCAAGAAAATTCAATTCCACGCGGTTGCGTGTCAACCACTGCTAGGAAACTTACCAGTTATTGCACGGGATTCGGCGCAAATTTCGCTACTTTCCGGCGTTTTCTGGGCCACTTTTGAGCCTTTTGCCGGTTATTTCGCTCTCAGCCGACGCCGCGGGCAGCAAAAAGGGCGGTGACCGTAACGGTCACCGCCCTTTCAGTACTGACAATCAGTGATTACCAGCTGGACTTCTTGATACCGGGCAGTTCGCCGGCGTGCGCCATCTTGCGGAAGCGTACACGGGAGATGCCGAACTTCTGGAGCGTTCCACGCGGACGGCCGTCGATGGCGTCGCGGTTGCGAACGCGCACCGGCGAGGCGTTGCGGGGGAGCTTCTGCAGGCCCAGGCGGGCTGCTTCGCGCTCTTCGTCGGTGGAGGCCGGGTTAACGAGGGCCTTCTTCAGGGCGAGGCGCTTCTCAGCGTAACGCTCGACGATGACCTTGCGCTGCTCGTTCTTCGCGATCATGGACTTCTTAGCCATAGTCTTAGCGCTCCTCTCGGAATTCGACGTGCTGACGGATCTTGGGATCGTACTTCTTCAGGACCAGACGGTCCGGAGTGTTACGACGGTTCTTGCGGGTAACGTACGTGAAACCGGTACCTGCGGTGCTCTTCAGCTTGATGATCGGACGTACGTCCTTGTCTTTTGCCATTAGAGCTTCACCCCACGAGCCAGGATCGAGGCAACAACGGAGTCAATACCGCGCACGTCGATGGTCTTGATGCCCTTGGCAGAAACCTGCAGGGTCACGTTGCGACGCAGGGACGGAACCCAGTAGCGCTTCTTCTGAATGTTCGGGTCGAACCGACGCTTGTTGCGGCGGTGCGAGTGCGAAATGCTATGTCCAAAGCCCGGCTCGGCTCCGGTCACCTGGCAGTGTGCTGCCATGATCACTCCTAGTAAATAAATGGGTACGGTTCACTGATGTAAACCGTGCGGTTAGGCGGCGTTCGCCCTTGGACAGCATGATTCCACTCGTCTTTTTCAAGATGAATGGGACCAACGGCCGGTCCGGCTAAAACTTCGAAGGCACGCAACTTGAGCCCCTAACTACCGGCCCGCGGGAGGGTAATCACCGCAAACCGGAGCAATTGCACACGCTCCGCGCCACCTAGCGCCTACCCAGTCTAGTTGCAGGGAGCCGTTTAACGCCAATTGGCCCTTTATCACGGCCCCCTTGAACAGGGAAGCAGGGTCCGGGAATTCCTTTCCGCGCCCGTCCCCCACCGGCGGCGGCCGGCGTCGTACTCTTTAGGGCCGCCTGCTGAGTGCCGCCTGCTTAATGCTGTTGCAGCGGGGAGCGCAGTTCCGGCCAGCGGGCGTCGAGGTTGTCGCCGGAGGACACGCCGCGCAGGCGCCGGCTGATCCACGGACCCACGTATTCCTTGGTCCACGCCGCATTGTCCTTGAGCGTTTCCGCCGTGGTCCGCACCGGGATGGGCGGCAGTTCGGGCATCGGGATCCGGGCGGATTCGCCGAGGGTTTCCAGGAGGTGGTTGGCCATGTTGATGTGCCCGGGCGTGGACATGTGCATCCGGTCGACGCCCCACAACCGCCAGTCGTTGTACTCGCGGAAACGCCAGTAGTCGACGAGTTCGGCGCCGTGGAGCTCGGCGACCTCCCGGACCAGTTCGTTGTAGACGGCGGTACGGCCGCGGATGCCCGCAAAGACCTTGGAGCTGCTGGCGTCAAAACCGGTGAAGATCAGCACCCGCGCGCCCGTGGCCCGCAACTTCCCGATCGCCTCCCCGTAGCCGGCCACCATGGCGTCGATGTCCACCTTGGGGCGCAGGATGTCATTGATGCCCGCGTAACTGGTGACGAGTGTGGGATTCATGGCCACGGCGGCATCGACCTGTTCGCTCAGGATTTGCTTCATCTTCTTGCCGCGGATCGCCAGATTGGCGTAACCGAAAGCGCCGGGCCCGTCCGGGTGGTGCAGTGCCAGCTGCTCTGCGGCCCTGTCCGCCCAGCCGCGCACCTGGTTGGGCAGCGACGCGTCGGTGTCGCCCAGCCCCTCCGTGAACGAGTCGCCCAATGCCACGTACCGTGCCGAAAATTCCACGCCTAGTCTCCTTGCCGCCCGTGCGGTGCCGGGCCGTCGCGTCATGGGCGGCCACCGGATTGTCACTAGGCTAATCCTATGACTGCCATCCACTCCGCCCGCCGGTGAGCGCCCCCGTAACCATCTGGAGCGCGCAGTACCGCGGCGCCACGATTGGATTCTTCGGCTTGGCCTTCATGGTGGCGTATTCCGCGGCCGCCATCACCACCGCAATGCCGGCCGCCGCCGGGGAACTGGACGGCCTGGCCCTCTACGGCCTGGCGTTCGGCATCACGATGGCCACCTCCGTCGTCTCGATGACGCTGGCGGCCATCTGGATCGATAAGTCCGGACCCCAAAAACCGCTGCTGGCCGGCGTTGCCATCTACGTGGTGGGCCTGGCCTGCGCCGCCGCGGCGCCCACCATGGAATGGCTCGTGGCCGCCCGCGCCCTGCAGGGCCTGGGGACCGGGCTCGACGGCGTGGCCCTGTATGTGGCGATCGCCCGCGTGTTCCCCAACCACCTGCGCCCCAAGATGTTCGGCGCCCTCGCCGCAGCATGGCTGCTGCCCTCGATCGTGGGCCCGGCCCTGAGCGGGATCATCACCGACCACTTTGGCTGGCGCTGGGTCTTCGCCACCGTGCCCGTGCTGGCCGTCATTGCCGCCGTAATCGTGTACCGGGGCACCCGGGGCGCGGGCATGAACGAACGCGCAGCGGCCCCGGCCAAGGTGGTCGCGCGCGTCGAGACCGAGCCGGCCTCCACCGGGCACGGGATCTCGACAGGCTCGATCACCGCTTCGGTGGTCGAGCGCGTCGAGACCGAGCCGCCAATCTGGCGGAGGCCGTTGTGGGCCGTTGCCGCCTCGGCGTCCGTGCTGGCCCTGGGCGATGCCAGCGCCCGTGCCCAGCCGTGGTGGCCCGTGGAACTGGGGGTCGCCGTCGTACTGCTGTGCGTGTCGGTGAGCAAGCTGCTGCCGCGGGGGACGTGGCGGATGGTCCGCGGGCTGCCGTCGCTGATCCTGATGCGCGGGCTCATGGGGACCGCGTTCACGATCGCCGATGTATACCTGCCGCTGTATATGATCGACCAGCGCGGCCTGCCCGCCTGGCTGGCCGGGTTGTCGCTGACGGTGGGCGGAGTGACCTGGGCCGTGGGCGCCTGGCTGGCGGGCCGCGGCAGGTTGAAGCCGGCCCGGTCGCTGCGCCTGGGTGCCGCCTTCATGCTGGCCGGCATGCTGGTCTCGGCCTTCGTGCTGGTGCCCGGATCACCCGTGTGGATCGCCTGGCTTGGCTGGATCGCCGCCGGTTTCGGCATTGGTCTGGCCTACCCCACGCAGTCCGTGCTGGTGCTGGAGACGTCGGCCTTGCACGAACAAGGCACCAACGCCTCCGCCCTCCAGCTGAGTGAAACGCTGACGACGGCGGCCGCGCTGGGCGTGGTGGGTGCGGTCTTTGCGGCGTTGCTCCTGTTCGGTGAGTCCGGCTACGTCATGGCATTTGGCGTGGCACTGCTGCTCGCACTGGCCACTGCGGTCGTGTCCCGGCGGGCCGCGGCGAACTAGGCAGTGCCAGCTCGCTAGACTGCTGCCGGTTCCTCCTCGCGGGACTCGCGCAGCCGCGCATAGGCGCCGTCCGCGTCCTGCAGCGCGGCGGGCGAGCCCGCCTCCACAATGGTTCCGCCGGCCAGGACCACGAGCTGTTCGGCCTTCTCCACGGTGGAGAGCCGGTGCGCGATGGTCAGCGTGGTCCGGCCCACGGCGAGCCGGTCAAGAGCCGACTGCACCAGGGCCTCGGTGGTGTTGTCCAGCGCCGAGGTTGCCTCGTCCAGGACCAGCACCTTCGGGTTGCGCAGGATGGTCCGGGCGATGGCCAGGCGTTGCTGCTCTCCCCCGGAGAATCGGTGCCCGCGGGCACCCACCATGGTGTCCAGCCCGTCCGGCAGGCCGGCGATCAGGTCGGCGATCTGGGCCGAGGCCAGCGCGCTCCAGAGTTCGGCGTCGTCCGCGTCGGGCTTGGCGAGGAGCAGGTTTTCCCGGATGGTGTCGTGGATCAGGTACGTTTCCTGGGACACGACCCCAACAATGCGGGTCAGGTCCTCCGGGGCGATGTCCCGGACGTCCACCCCGTCAATGGTGATCCGCCCGGCGGTGGCGTCGTGCAGGCGGGAGACCAGCGAGCCCATGGTCGATTTCCCGGAGCCGGTGGGACCCACCACGGCGGTGGTTTCCCCGGCGGGAAGCGCAAGGTCGATGCCGTGCAGGACGTCCGTGCCGTCGTCGTACGCGAAACGGACACCCTCGAAGCGGACCTCGCCGCGCACCGTGGCCGGGTCCAGCTTGGCCGGATTGGCGGGTGCGGTGATTTCGGGTTTGAGGTCGAGGTATTCAAAGATGCGGCTGAACAAGGCCATGGCCGTGACCCACTGGACGCCGAGGCTCATCAGGCCCATGATAGGGCGGAAGATGGTGCCCTGCAGCGCCGTGAACGCGACCAGGGTGCCGATGGTCATGCCGCCGCTCGTGGCGGGAAGGCCGGCGGCCAGGTAGATGACCGCGGGGATGGCGGAGAAGATGATGCCCATGGCGGCCATCCGCCAGCGGCCCGCCAGTTGGGAGCGCATTTCCAAATCGATGAGGCGCGCCGAGCTGGTGGTGTAGCGGCTGGCGTCGCGGCCGGTGGTGCCGAGCGTCTTGGCGAGCCGGACCCCGGAAATGCTCAGCCCCTCCTCGACCTGCGTGTTCATGGTGGCCAGTTCGCTTTGCAGCGTGCTCGTGATGTCGCGACGCAGCAGGGCCACGCGACGGGTGAACCAGATGGCCGGCGGGAGCACGATCAGCGAGAGCAGCGAAAGTTTGGGGGAAAGCGCCACCATGGCGACGGCCGTGGCGACCGTGGTGGTGACGTTCGAGGCGATGCCGGTGGCCGTGGATGTGATGACGGTTTGCATGCCGGTGATGTCGTTGTTCAGCCGGGATTGCACCTCGCCGCCGCGGGTCCGGGTGAAGAAGCCCAGCGACTGCTTTTGCAGGTGCGTGAACAGCTGGGTGCGCAGCTTGTGCATGATGGTTTGGCCCATGCCGGTGGTCATCCACGTCTGCAGGACGCCGATCACGGACGTCGCGGCAGCCACGGCAACCAGCCCGCCGGTGAGCCACAGGAGCAGGCGCACGTCCTTGTGCGGCAGTGCGGTGTCGATGATGTGGCGGACCAAGAATGGCTGGGCCAGGCTGACAATGCTGGACGCGCTGAGCAAAAGCACGACGACGGCGATCGTCACCTTGTGCGGGGCGAAGAGGGCCGCGACGCGCTTGAGGCTGACGGGCTGCCGCTCCAGTTGCGTGCGGTCCGCCGGGTTGACGCGGCCGAGGCCACGGCCGCCGGCGCGGTTTCCGGCGCCGGGGCGGTTTGGATTTCCGTTACCGGGAGCGCCGGGCCGGCCGGGATTCTGAGTGAGGATATTCTCCGTCACAAGCACCACCTCCAGTGGTGTGCGGGGGTGCGGGACTCGCACCAATTAATACAGAGGTTACCTCACTATGTGGTTGCCGGTCAAATTGCTAGAATGGTGGAATGCGATCCCAGCCAGCAGACCCGGCCGACCTCGGCGAACTTTTCCATGCCGCTTTCCGCGGGCTGCGCCGCACGTGGGCCGATCAGCTCTCCCCATGGGACCTGACCCCGCACCAGTGGCGGGCGTTGTCCACGCTGCTGCGCGGGGGCGGCTATTCCGGGGCCTGCTCCGGCAACTTGTCCGACGGCGGCGGACTGCGCCTGAAGGATTTGGCGGACCGGCTCCGCATTGCCCCGCGCTCCGCCACCGAGGTGGTGGACCAGCTCGAGGCCAAGGGCCTGGTGCGCCGCGAACCGGACCCCACCGACCGGCGCGCCACCCTGGTGCGGGCCACGGCGGAGGGTGAGGAACTGTTCGCGAAGGCGGGCGCGGAACGGCGCGAGAAGGCCAACGAATACTTTGGCCGGCTCAGCGCCGACGACCAGGCGGACCTGGCCCGGATCCTGGGACAGCTGGGCCACTGATCGAGGAGGGCCCCGGTGATCGAGCTTGTCGAGATCCAGGGCCTCGAGATCCAGGGCCTCGACAAGCTCGACCGACGATCGCCACAAACTTCTTACCGGCCCGCAACACGGGCGCAACATTGCCCCGGCAGACTTGTTTCATGGCCATACGCGGCCAGGAAATGACGGTCTACCAAGGAGGCACACCATGTCACTGGAAGTTTCAGCCGAATCCGCCCGGGCCACCCGGGTCAGAAGCCTGATGCCGCTGATTCGCGGCAACCGGGTGGAGGCACGCGTGCTCGACATGGTGGTGCACCGCGGCTTCGTCGACGACGTGGCACCCGAGGCGCGCGTCTTGTGGATCATCTCCGAGGACACGGGGCGGCGGAAGCTCATTCCGCTCGACACCTTCAGCCTTTGGCTGGTCCCCGCTGCCTGAGCGCGGGGCCTGCCCGCAGCACCCGGACTAGGCCACGATGCGGCCGGCCTGGATGACCACGCGCGGGCGGGCCTCGTCCCACAGGACGGCGGAATCGTCGAACGGGTTGCCGTCCAGGATCACCACATCGGCATGCGCCCCGGCGCCAATTCGGCCGAGCCCGGCGTCCTGGATGATCTCCGCGTTGACGGATGTCATGGACTTCAACGTCTCAAACATGCCCGCCGATTCACTTTGCAGGCGCACGCCCACCAATTGGTCGTTCTCGAGCTCGCCCATCAAGTCCGAGCCAAAGCCGACCTTGACCCCGGCCGCCAACGCCAGGGCGATGGCGGTCTTGCCGGCGGAGAGCACCTCGGCGTTCTTCACCTGCGAAACCGGGTGCAGGCCCAGCGCCTCGCCGCGGCGGTTCATGGCGTCGTAGGCGGCCAGCGTGGGTACCAGGTAGCTGCCGTGTCGGGCCATGAGTTCGGCGGTTTCCTGATCCATGAGGTTTCCGTGTTCAATGGTCCGCACCCCGTTCTCCACGGAATGCCTGATGGCCTCGGGCGAGTACGCGTGGGCGGCCACATAGCTGTTGCGGCGGCCCGCCTCCTCCACGACGGCCTGGATTTCGGCGGCCGAATACTGCGGAACCCGGATGGGATCGGTCAGCGAGACGACGCCGCCGGAGGTCATGATCTTGATGGCGTGGCTGCCGGTGCGGAACCTGTCGCGGACGGCCTTGCGGAGATCGTCCACACCGTCGATGACGGAGCACATGTGGCCATGGCTGAAGCACAGGTCCAGGTCCTCGGCCCGGGGGTCGCCGTGACCGCCGGTCTGGCTCATGGCCGGGCCAGTGAACAGGTAGCGCGGGGATGCGAACACGCCGCCGCGCACCGCCTTGGCCAGGCCGATGTCGCCGCCGGCCACGTCGCGCACCGTGGTGAAGCCGCGCTTCAGCGCCGACCCCAGGCGTTGCGCACCCACGAGCGCCGCATAGCTCAACGGGCCCTTTTCCACCTCGAAGCCGCCCAGCCCCACGGCGTAGGCGTGGAAGTGCGCGTCGATGAGCCCGGGAACCACCACTTTCCCGCCGGCGTCGACCACCTCACCCACCGGCGCCACGTCGCCCACGGCCTCGATGACGCCGTCGCGCATCACGATCGAGCCCTCCACCAGCTCCGGTGAAGACCCGTCAAAGATCAGCGCGTTGGTGATGGTCAGCGTCCCGGTGGCGGCGTTGGACATGGCGGAATCTCCTGTTTCCCCGGATGGCAGCGTCCGGATTGGGTGGTGGTCATAAGCTGTGGCATTTCCATCTTAACGACGACGGCGGCTGTCACCTTTCGCGCGAAAAGTGACAGCCGCCGTCGTTCGGATCAGCCCTGCGGGGCGCCCGAGATGTTGACCAGCCAGGGGATCCCGTAACCGTCAACGCACATGCCGAAGGTGTCGCCCCACGGCGCCTTCTCGAGCGGCATGGTGACGGTGCCGCTGGCGGACAGCTTGTCCCAGTAGCCGCGGAGTTCGGCCTCATCCTCGCCGGTGAGCGAGACCTGGTGGTTGGTGCCGGGGGTGAATTCCATGTGGCTGGGCGTGTCGGAGCCCATCAGCGAAAGGCCGCCATCGGTGAGGAGCGCGCCGTGCATGATCTGGTCCAGCTCGGCCTCCTCGACGCCGCCGCCGCCGTCGCGGAAGCTGCTGAGCGTCAATTCGCCGCCGAAGACACTCTGGTAAAACTCCATGGCGTCCTTTGCGTTGCCGCGAAAGCCAAGGTACGGGTTGAGGCGAGTCGTCATGCCGGTCTCCTTAGGAAAAGTGTGGATGCACAGCATTATGCCCCGAATCATGCCCCCTGTCAGGAGGTGCACTGTCAGGAGGTGCAGTATCAGGAGGTGCCGGCTCAGGATGCCTGCGCCTTGCCGAGCCGCCAGTAGCCCATGAAGGCGACGGCGTTGCGGTCCACGCCGACGTCGCGCACCAGGTAGCGGCGCAGCTCCCGGACGGCGGCGGCCTCGCCGGCAATCCAGGCGTAGAAGCCCTCGCCCGGTTCCATCAGCGGCGTCTCCCACAGGATGTCCGCGTCGATGTCGACGTCGTCGGGCTCCTCGCCGCGGCTGCAGGCCGACGGCGCGATGATCCGGTGGACGTCGGCGGACATCAGCCCGCCGTGCGCCGCAGCCCCGGCCGAACCCCCGGCGCGTGCCAGCCAGCGCACCTCCACGCCCGATTCCGTGGGCAGGTCCAGGAAGTCCTCGGCGGCGGGGACCTCCAAAACGGCGTGCCCCGTGACGTGTGCGGGCAGGGTCGCCAGGATGCCGGCGATGGCCGGAACGGCGGTCTCGTCGCCCACCAGCAGCACCCGGTTCGCCGCGCCAAGATCGAACTCGATGCCCAGGCAGTCGCCGGAGCGCGCGTCGGGGCCGATCAGCACCATGGGGTCCCCCACCTGCGCTTGGGATGCCCAGAGGGCGGCCGGTCCGGAGCCGCCGTCGAGGTGCATGACGAAGTCGAGGTCCACCTCGGCGGACACGGCGGCACGGCCGCCCGAGGCCGGGACGGCGGGGCGCAGCGCCCGGACCGTGTACGTGCGCATGTAGCCGCGCGTGTCCGGGTCCATGGCCAGCCAGGTTTGGTACCAGCCGTCATCCAGGACGCCCTCCACGGCGCCAAAGTCGGGCAGCGGGTGCCCCGGGACCGGGATCATGACCTTGATCCGCAGGTCCAGGGTGTGGCCGTCGGCGTTCGTGCCGAAGTGCTCAAGCTCGGGTCCCACCACCGTGATCCGGAGGAAATGCGGGGTCAGCTGGCGCACGGCGCCCACGGTTCCGTTGAACACCCGGATGGGCCGGATGACCTCGGCGGGCCGTTCAATCGTTGCTGCACTCATGCCTGCACACCTTCCATCGCGGATATTGCCGAAATTGTGGGAACTGCCGGGTCGCTCTTTTTTGCGGCCGCCGCGAACGCCGCGGCCCGGCGCCCCACGGGCACCACCATGGGCGAACCCACCACCGGATCCGGCACCACCACCGATTCCAGTCCGAAAACCTCCTGCACGAGCTCCGCGGTCATGACGGCCGACGGCTCGCCCTGCGCCACGATCCGCCCGGCCTTCATGGCGATCAGGTGGTCCGCGTACCGGGCGGCAAGGTTCAGATCGTGCAGCACAATGGCCACCGTGATGCCGCGCCGGGCGTTGAGTTCGGACACCACGTCGAGCACCTCCACCTGGTGCGCCAGGTCCAGGTAGGTGGTGGGCTCGTCGAGCAGCAGGATGTCGGTTTGCTGGGCCAGTGCCATGGCGATCCACACGCGCTGGCGCTGCCCGCCGGAAAGTTCGTCGATGCTCCGCTCGGCCAGCTCCAGCGTGCCGGTCGCCGTGAGCGCCTCGGCGACGGCGGCGTCGTCGTCGGCGGTCCATTGCCGGAACCAGCCCTGGTGCGGGCTGCGGCCGCGGCCCACAAGGTCGGCGACGGTGATGCCGTCGGGTGCGGTGGGTGTCTGCGGCAGGATGCCCAGCTCCCGGGCCAGCGTCTTGGTGGGCATCTTGTGGATGTCGGTGCCGTTGAGCTGGACGACGCCGGCACTTGGCTTGAGCAGGCGGGCCAGGCCGCGCAGCAAGGTGGATTTTCCGCAGGCGTTCGCGCCGACGATGATGGTCACCCGGCCTGCGGGCAGCTCCACGGACAGTGAATCGACGATCCTGCGGTCGCCGTAGCCGAGGGATACTCCCTCGGCGCCCAGGGCGGATGCCGGGGTGGAAGTCTTTGCGCTCATGTCAGCCTCCTTGGCTGTTGCGGTTGGTCGAGATCAGCAGCCACAGCAGGAACGGCGCGCCCAGCGCACCGGTCACCACGCCCACCGGCAGGGACGTGCCGGGTATTCCGTTGATGGCCAGGAAGTTGGCGCCCAGCACGATGCCGGCGCCGACCAGGGCGGACAGGCCCAGGCTTGGCGCTCCCCCGTTGAGGCGTTTGGCGATGGGCCCGGACAGGAAGGCCACGAATGCGATGGGGCCGGCCGCGGCGGTGGGCAGGGCGGCCAGCAGGACGCCCAGCACCGTCAGCAGGATCCTTGTCCGGGGCACGTTGAAGCCGAGCCCGGCGGCGGTGTCCTCGCCCAGTTGCAGGCCCTGCAGCCCGCGGGATGCGAAGGCGACAACCGGCAGCAGCACGGCGAGGGCCACGGTCAGCACGATGACCCGCCCCCAGTCGGCCGAGTTCAGCGAGCCCGTCAGCCACACCATGGCGTCCTGGGCGTTGTTGATGTCCGCCCGGGCCAGCATGAACGTGACGGCGGCCTGCATGAACGCGGCCGCGCCGATGCCGATCAGGATCAGTCCGGAACCGCCCCGGCCCCGGGCCAGCACGGTGATGAGCAGGGCCACCACCAGGGCGCCGATCACGGCCGCGAGGGACACGCCCACGCCGCTGATCCCGAAGATCACGATCGCGGCGACGGCCGTGGCGCTGGCCCCGTAGCTGATGCCGATGATGTCGGGGCTGGCCAGCGGGTTGCGCAGCATGGACTGGAAGATGGCGCCGGCCACGCCAAACGACGCCCCCGCCAAAAGCCCCGTCAGGGCCTGCGGCAGCTTGTTGTCCATGACGATGAAGCTGGCGCCGGGGATGTGCGCGCCGGCCAGCAGCCGGAGGAAGTCGGGGATGGTGACGGTGTAGCTGCCCAGCAGGATATTCACGGCCAGCAGGCCGAACACCAGCAGGGCCAGCGCCGCGGTGACCAGGCGCCGGCGACGGCGGGGCCGCCCGCGCAGCGCCCGCACCGCCGCGGCGGCGGCGGGTTCGGCTGCGTGCTCAACAGCCTGCGCGATCCCGGCACTCACAGTGCCGCCCGCTTTCCGCGGCGCACCACGGCGATGAACACGGGCGCACCCATCAGGGCGGCAACGATCCCGGCAGGTACCTCGCCCGGCAGCAGGATGACCCGGCCCACCACGTCGGCGAACAGCAGCACGGCCGGGGCGGCCACCAGGGACAGCGGCAGCAGCCACCGGTAGTCCGGGCCGAAGATTCCGCGCAGCATGTGCGGCACCACGAGACCGATGAACCCGATGGGGCCGGCCAACGCCGTGGCGCTGCCGCACAGCAGCACGATCCCGATCGCGGAGACGGCCCGGCCCAGGCCCGGCCGCACGCCCAGGCCGCGCGCCACGTCGTCGCCCAGTGCCAGGTTGTTCAGCAGCTTTCCGGTGCCGAGCAGGATCACGGCGCCGACGGCCACGAATGGCAGCACGGCGGTGACGGAATCCCAGGATTTGCCGGCCAGCGCGCCCACCTGCCAGGTCCGGAACAGCTCCAGCGAGGCCTGGCTGGTGACCAGCATGGCGCTCATGAGCGATCCCATCCCGGCGGCCATGGCGGCGCCGGCCAGCGCCAGCTTCACCGGGGTGGCGCCGTCACGGCCCAGGCTCGCCACCGAATAAACGACGACGGCGGCCACGGCGCTGCCCGCGAACGCGAACCACAGGTAGCTGGAGACACTGCTCGCGCCCAGGAAGAAAATGGAGGCCACGACGGCCAGCGAGGCGCCGGCGTTGATGCCCAGGATCCCGGGATCGGCCAGCGGATTGCGGGCCACCCCCTGCATCGACGTCCCGGCCAGGCCCAGCGAGGCGCCCACCACCAGGCCGGCCACGGTGCGGACCAGCCGGGACAGCACCACGGCGTGGTCGCCGTTGGACGGATCGGGGTTGACCAGCGTGTCCAGGACCACCGGCAGCGGCACGTAACGGGCACCGATGGCCAGCGATGCCAGCACCAATAGGACCAGCACGGCCACGGCAACCACGGTCCAGAGCGCGCGTGAGCGGCCGGAAAACCGGCCGGCCGTGACTGTGCCGGCCACACTGGGTGCCACACTGGGTGCCGTGATCGCGGCGGCGGGGGCCGCCGTCGTACTTTGTGTTGCCGCCATGGAGGCCGTCCGGGTCGTCATGAGGTGCTTGGCTTAGGCCTTGTCGGCCGCGGCGCCCAGCTCGGGCAGGAACGCATCCAGCGCCCAGGGCAGGCTCAGCGGGGAGGAGGCGGAAATGGCCAGGGTCAAGGTGGTGTCCGGGTCGGCGACGAAGGCCCCGGACTTGACGGCCGGGATCTGGCCGAGCAAGGGGTCGGCGATGATCGCGGCCTTGGTCTTGTTGTCGGGAACCCAGCTGACGAACACCTGGGAGGCCAGTTCGTTGGCCTTCTCGGCGGACCACGGAATGTAGAAGCCGGTGGCCTTCTTCTCGGCCGCCACCACCACGGGGGCCTCCACCATGCCGATGCTGGAGAGGAAGCGGGGGCGGTTGTCCTCGGCGGTGTAGACGTTGACGCCGGTGCTCGAATCGGGCTCCAGGTTGCCGTAGATGAACGTCTTGCCCTTGATCTGCGGGTACTTGGCGGCCTTCTCGGCGATGGTCTTCTCGGTGGCCGTGATGAGCGCGGTGGCCTGCGCGGACTTGCCCAGGGCCGCACCGATCATGGTGGTGGAATCCTGCCAGGACGTGCCGTAGGCGACCTTCGGGAAGGCGATGACGGGGGCGATCTTGCTGAGCTTGTCGTAGTCCTCCTTACTCAATCCCGAGTAGGCGGCCAGGATGATGTCCGGATTCGCCTTGGCAACTTCGGTGAAGTTCACGCCGTCGGCCTCGGAGTACTGGACGGGCGCCTTGGCGCTGCCAATCCCGGCGCCGGCCTTGGCCAGGGCGGCGTCCTTCCACGGGGTGGACCCCTGTGCGTTGCCGCCCCACGCGTGCTTGGGCATGCCCACCGGGATCACGCCGAGGGCGATGGCGACGTCGTCGTTGACCCAGGAGACTGTGGCGATCCGCTGCGGGGCGGACTTGATGACCGTCGTGCCGTAAGCGTGTTTGACGGTGACGGGGAAGGCGTCCGCCGGCGCCGTGTTTTGGCCCGAAGACTCGGCGCCCACTGCGCCGGTCGAGCAGCCGGCCAGGGCCACGCCCATGGCCGCCACGGAGACAAACAAGCCCATCTTCAGACCTTCACGACGCGAAAATTCCACAATGCTTCCTTACGGTAACCCCAGATAACGCTTGCCTTAGTTATGCAAGCCTTACCTACCCTAGCGGATTGAAAACGCAATAGAGAACATTATTGTGAGGTATTTGACACTTTCCGTAAAAATGTCAGCAACGGCGCCGAAAAATGGTGCCCGCAAGGAGTCCCTGAGACTCCCCCTAGGGCGCGGGCGTGCGCAGGATCCAGTGCCCGGCATCCATGCCGTGCATGAGCTTGCGGCCGATCCGGGCCAAATCCGCCACGTCCCGCTCATCCAAATGGTCAAAGACCAGGGCGCGCACCGACGCCACGTGCAGTGGCGCCAACTCCTCGATGAGTTCGACGCCGTCCGCGGTCACGCTGGCCGCGGTCACCCGGGCATCGCCGGCATGGGCGGCGCGTTCCACCAGTCCGCGCGCTCCCAGTTTCGTCACAACATGGGAGAGCCGGGACAACGAGGCACTGGTCCGGGCGGCCAATTCGCTCATGGGCAGCGTGCGGTCCTCAGCCTCGGAGAGCATCGCCAGGACGTTGTAGTCGAACAAGGAAAGCTTGGCGGCCTTTTGCAGCGAGGCATCCAAGGCCCCGGGCAGCAGGGTGGTGGTGGACAGCAGGGCAAGCCATGCGGCGCGTTCATTGGGCGTCAGCCAGCGCGGCTCCGATTCACTCATGCCCAACATCTTTCCATGTCCGGGATTTAGGCCCCACGCGGGGTAGCCAAAATAATGCTTGACACGTCAACCAAATGGGTTTACATTTAGTTGTAGCTTCAAGTAAAGACTTCCAGCGCCCCAACGAAAGCAGGAACACCATGAGCACCATCACCATCATCGGCACCGGCAACATGGCCCGCGGCATCGCCGTTCGCTCGCTCGCCGCCGGCCGCACGGTCGAGCTCCTGAGCCGCGACGAGGCCAAGGCACAGGCATTGGCCGCCGAGCTCAACGGCGCCGTGACCACCGGAACCCTGCCCCAGGCCCCCGCCGGCGACATCGTGGTGCTGGCCGTCCCGTTCGACGCCGCCAAGGAAATCGTCACTGCCTACGGCGCCACCCTGGCCGGCAAGACGGTCGTGGACATCACCAACCCGGTGAACTTTGAAACCTTCGACTCCCTGGTCGTGGCACCGGGCAGCTCGGCCGCCGAGGAAATCGGCGCCCTGACCCCCGGCAACGTCGTCAAGGCCTTCAACACCACGTTCGCCGGCGCCCTCGTGGCCGGAGAGACCAGCGGCCAGGCCCTGGACGTGTTCATCGCCGGCGACGACGCCGACTCCACCGCCGCCGTGGCATCCCTGGTGGCCGACGGCGGCATGCGCCCCATCGTTGCCGGCGCCCTGAAGCGCTCACGCGAACTTGAGGGCTTCCAGTTCCTCGTCATGACCCTCCAGGCCAACCCGGCCTTCGAGACGTTCAACTGGAACACGGGCCTGAAGATCGTCGACTAGTCCCCACGCCCTCCCGAACGGCGGCTCGCGAGCGAGCCCCCGGTGGTCGAGCCTGTCGAGACCCCCGGTGGTCGAGCCTGTCGAGACCCCGTCAACCCCGTGGCTGGTCGTCCTCGACAAACCGGGGCCGTCCGGCCAGCCAGCCAAACACGGCGGCGCCGGAGCCGATCACGAGGAACATGACCCCGGCCGCGACAAAACCGCCGGTCGCCTGGTGCAGCTGCCCCACCAGCAGCGTGCCCACGGACCCCACACCGTAGCCCACCCCCTGCATCATGCCGGAGAGGTGGGCTGCGGTGTGTGAGTCGCGGGTGCGCAGGATGATCGAGGTCAGCGCCAGCGCCGTCAGCGCTCCCTGGCCCAGGCCCAGCAGGCAGGTCCAGAGCCAGATGCCCTGCAACGGCCCGAAAATGCTCAGCGCAAACCCCAGCCCCGTCATCAGCGCGGCCGCGGCATTCAGCGTGCTCTGCCGGCGCAGCTTGACCGCGAGCGCGGGTGCCAACAGGGACCCGCCCATCTGCAGCACGATCGAGACGGCCACCATGAGCCCGGCCGTGCCGCCGTCGGTCCCGCGGTCGCGCAGGATCGGCGCCAGCCAGGCAAACACGCTGAAGGACATCATGGCCTGGAGCACCATGAACGCGGTGATCTGCCAGGCCGTCCGGGACCGCCAGACGCTGGGCCCGGAGGCCGCCGTCGCCGGCGGGACGTGCCGTTGCCGGATTGCCACCGGCGCCCAGATCAGCGTCGCGATCACGGCCGGGATCGCCCAGAAGCCGAGCGCAAACTGCCAGGACCCGGTCGCATCAAATATGGGGTGGGTGAATCCGGCCCCCAGCGCCGCCGCGGCGCAGATGGACATCGTGTAGAGCCCGCTCATCAGGCCCAGCCGGTGGGCGAAGTCGCGTTTGACGAGGGACGGCAAAAGGACGTTGACGACGGCGATCGCGGCACCCGCGGCGAGCGCACCGGCGAACATGGCCGGCAGGCCGCCCAATCCGCGCGCCGTCAGGCCCAGGGTCAGGACCACCATGGCCCCGAGCAGGGTCCGCTCCGCGCCGAAGCGCCGGGCCAGCCTTGGCGCGAAGGGTGCGAAGATGCCCAGGCAGGTCACGGGGACCGTGGTCATGAGCAGTACGGCCAACCCGGACATGCCGGTGGCCGCGGTGATCTCGGTCAGCACGGCCGAGAAGCTGGAGTAGACGGTGCGCAGGTTCAGCCCGCACAGGATCAGGGCCACGGCAATGTAGGCCAGGCCGAGGCCCGGGGAAATGCTGGTGGGTTGCGGGGCGGGGACTTCGTCGATTTCCGCGTCAATCAGGATGTCGGCCCGTTCCCCCGGGTTCGATCGCAAAATCTCAGGCATCGACGTCCCTTGTGGGTGCCGTGCCGTCGCCGAACGGGCGTCCGCCCAGGGCCTCGCGGCCGTGCGGGGTGACCCAGCCGGAGGCGTCCGGGCCCTTGGGCACGATCCGGGTGGGGTTCAGGTCCTCGTGCACCACGTAGTAGTGCTTCTTGATCTGCTCGAAGTTCACGGTGTCGCCAAAGCCGGGCGTCTGGAACAGGTCCCGGGCGTAGGCCCACAGCACGGGCATTTCACTGAGCTTGTTGCGGTTGCACTTGAAGTGGCCGTGGTAGACCGCGTCGAAGCGGACCAGCGTGGTGAACAGCCGGACGTCGGCCTCGGTGATGGTGTCCCCCACCAGGTAGCGCTGCGTTGCGAGTCGCTCCTCCAGCCAATCCAGCGCCGTGAACAGGCGGTCGTAGGCGGCGTCGTAGGCCTCCTGGCTGCCGGCAAAGCCGCACCGGTACACGCCGTTGTTGACCTCGGTGAAGATCCGCTTGGCCACGGTGTCGATTTCCTCGCGCAGGGCTTCCGGGTACAGATCCGGGGCGCCCGCGCGATGGAATTCCTTCCACTCGGTGGAGAAGTCCAGCGTTATTTGCGGGAAGTTGTTGGTCACGACGGCGCCCGTCGGGACATCGACGACCGCCGGGACGGTGATGCCGCGCGGATAGTCAGGGGTGCGCTTGAAGTAGGCCTCCTGCAGGCGTTCGATGCCCAGCACGGGGTCAACGCCGCCCGGATCGAGGTCAAAGGTCCAGGAGCGGACGTCGTGGGTGGGCCCGCACACGCCGATCGAGATGGCGTCCTCGAGTCCCAGCAGCCGGCGCACAATGGTGGAACGGTGCGCCCATGGGCAGGCGCGCGCCACCACCAGGCGGTAGCGGCCGGCCTCCACCGGGTAGCCGTCGGCGCCGTCCCGGGTGATGCGCGTTTCAATGTAGTGGGTGTCGCGGGTGTACTCATTGCCCGTAACGTAGATGCCCTTGGTGCTGTATTGCTGTGCGTCCTGTGCCGCTGGCTCTGCTTCCATGAATTAAGCGTAGACCCGCCGTTGTGAGGCTTAGAGCGCAATCGGCTTTACAGCCGAAAAATACCCTGCTTATGATCGAGGTCACGAGTTACCTTGGCTTTCACGGATCCTGCGGGTTCCGCCGTTCCAAAGTTCCACGCAGCACCATTGGGGAAGCAGTCACTGGATGTTCCGCACATATGCCGCCAACAGTAAGGAAGCATCAATGCTCGGGCCAGAAACTGCAATTACAACTGCCACCGCCACCGGGAATGCGCCGGCCGACGGCGGTGTTCCCGAGCCTGCCATGATCGAGTTCGCCCAGGTCAGCAAGGTCTACCAGGGGAACCAGCCGGCCGTCGGGAATCTCTCGCTGTCCATCGACAGGGGCAAAATCACCGTCTTCGTCGGCCCGTCGGGCTGTGGCAAGACCACCTCGCTGCGCATGATCAACCGGATGGTGGAGCCCTCCAGCGGCACCATCACGGTGGACGGCCGCGACATCAGCTCCGTCCCGGCCCCGGCCCTGCGCCGCTCCATGGGGTACGTCATGCAGTCCGCCGGGCTGCTGCCGCACCGGACCGTGACGGACAATGTGACCACGGTGCTCCGGCTCAACCGGGTCCCGCGCGCGCAGGCCCGCCGCCGTGCCGCGGAACTGCTCGACGTCGTCGGCCTCCCGGCCGCCATGGGCCGGCGCTACCCCAACCAGCTTTCCGGCGGTCAGCAACAGCGCGTCGGCGTGGCCCGCGCACTGGCCGCGGACCCGCCCGTGCTCCTTATGGACGAGCCCTTCAGCGCCGTGGACCCGGTGGTCCGGGCCGAACTCCAGCAGGAATTGCTGCGGCTCCAACGCGACCTGGCCAAGACCATCGTGTTCGTCACCCACGACATCGACGAGGCCACGCTCCTTGGCGACAAGGTGGCCGTCTTCGCCACGGGCGGCCGGGTGGCCCAGTACGCCGCCCCGGAGGAGATCCTGCGGGCGCCCGTGGATGACTTCGTGGCCGCGTTCGTGGGCCGGGACAGGGGCTTCAGGCACCTCTCCTTCAGCTCCGGCGCGTCCGTGCCCATCCATCCGGCGCCCATCAACCAGCCCGCCGCCGGTCCGGACGGAACGGCCGGGCACACCTTGGGCGGCAGCATCCTGGACGGCAGTGCCGGCTGGACGCTGGCCGTCAACGCCGAACACCACCCGCAGGGCTGGATTCCGCCCGGCCGCGGCGCCGCCATGGTGCCCGGCGGCTCGCTGTTCCACGAGGGCGAGTCGCTGCGCCGAGCCCTGGACGCCGCATTGTCCTCGCCGTCCGGCCTGGGCGTCACGGTGGACGACGACGGCGTGGTCACGGGAGTGGTCAAGGCCGCCGAGGTGCTGGCCGCCATCGAGGCCGCCCGGCAGGCACGCCAGGACGGCCGCTGATGGACTGGTTCCTGGCGAACTTCCCCATGGTCATGTCGCTGACCGGCTACCACCTGTTCCAGGCGGTGCTCCCGCTGGTGCTCAGCGTCATCATCGCCATCCCGCTGGCGCAGCTGGCCCGGCTCAACAAGGGCGTGGCCGCGTTCATCCTGTCGGCCGGTTCGCTGCTGTACACGGTGCCGTCGCTGGCGTTGTTCGTGATCCTGCCCAGCATTCTCGGCACCAAGATCCTGGACCTCACGAACATCATCGTGGCGCTGACCATCTACGCCGTGGCGCTGCTGGTCCGCTCCACGCTGGATGCGTTGAACTCCGTGGATGACACCATCCGCCAGGCCGCCGTCGCGATGGGCTACAAACCCGTGCACCGCTTCCTGACGGTCGATCTTCCGCTATCCATGCCGGTGCTTTTCGCCGGGCTGCGCGTGATCTCCGTCAGCAACATCTCGCTCGTGACGGTCGGGGCGCTGCTGGGCGTCCCCAGCCTGGGCTTCCTGTTCACCGACGGCCTGCAACGCGACTTCCCCACCGAGATCGTGATCGGCATCATCGGCACCCTGGTGCTGGCCCTGCTGATGGACACGGCCCTGGTGCTGGCGCAGCGCTTGCTGACCCCGTGGCTGCGCACGCCCGGCCGCCGCAAAACGTCACAAACGACGACGGCGGCCCCGGTCGCCGCAGTGGGTGAGGCCGCATGAGCGCCGCCGACTACACCTCCAGCAACCCGTTCGCACAGGGCGTGCAATGGCTCAGCGAACCGGCCAACTGGCAGGGGGCCATGGGCATCCCGGCCAGGGTCGCCGAACACCTGGGCTATTCGGCGTTGACGCTGCTGATCGCGGCCGCCATCGCCGTGCCAATCGGGCTGTACGTGGGGCACACGGGCAAGGGCCGCGTCGTCGTCGTCGCCCTCGCCGGCATGCTGCGCGCCCTGCCCACCCTGGGTGTGATGACCCTGTTCGCCCTCATGGCCACCTCGGTGCTCTCGCTCATGCCGGCCATCTGGGCGCTCGTCATCCTGGCGGTGCCGCCCATCCTGACGGGCACCTACGCCGGCATTTCCTCGGTCAACCGGGAGACGGTGGATGCCGCCCGCGGGGTGGGCATGACGGAACGGCAAATCCTGTTCCGCGTGGAGGTCCCCAACGGCCTGCCCGTCATGCTGGGCGGGTTCCGGGCCGCGGTGCTGCAGGTCGTGGCCACGGTGGCCGTGGTCGCATTCATCAGCCTTGGCGGGCTGGGCCGGTTCATCATCGACGGGCTGTCCGTGCAAGACTACGGCCAGGTCCTGGGCGGTGCCGTGGTGATCGCGGTGCTGGCCATCGGCATCGACGGCATCCTGGCGGCCCTGCAACGGCTCTCCATCTCGCCGGGTTTGAAAGAAAGCCGGCTCAAGCCGGACGACACACCGACCGGCCGTGAAACCCTCACGGTCGGCGCACAAGGAGGAACCTCATGATGAACCATTCGCGCAACCTTTCCCGCACCGCCGTGGTCCGCCGCTCTTTCCTTGGCGTGGCCGCCGGCGTCTCCGTCCTGCTCGCCGTGAGCGCCTGCGGCAGCAGTTCCCCGCTCAGCAGCGGCTCCAACACCAGCGGCTCCGCCGGCGGTTCGCTGGTGGTGGGCTCCGCCAACTTCCCCGAAAGCGCCACGGTCGCCGAAATTTACGCCGGCGCCCTGAACGCGGCCGGCATCAAGACCACCACCAAGCTGAACATCGGCGCCCGCGAGGTGTACGTCAAGGCCGTCGAGGACGGCTCGATCGACGTGGTTCCCGACTACAGCGGCAACCTGCTCGGCTACGTCGACCCTAAGAGCACCGCGGTTGACCCGGCGGCAATCATCGCAGCCCTCCCGGCCGCGCTGCCCTCCGGGCTGGGCATCCTGGACGCGGCCAAGGCCGAGGACAAGGACGCCATGGTGGTCACCTCCGCCACCGCCACCAAGTACAACCTGAAGTCCATCGAGGACCTGGCGAAGGTCTGCGACAAGCTGACCCTGGCCGCACCGCCGGAGTTCGCCACCCGCCCCGAGGGCCTGCCCGGGCTGAAGGGCAAGTACGGATGCGTGCCGGCCAAGTTCACCCCGATCAACGACGGCGGCGGCCCCCTCACGGTCAAGGCCCTGTTGAGCAACGAGGTCCAGGTGGCCGACATCTTCACGACCACCCCGGCCATCAAGGACAACAACTTGGTGGTGCTGACGGACCCGAAGAACAACTGGCTGGCCCAGCAGGTGGTGCCGCTCGTGAAGACCAGCACGGTCAACGACGCCGCCAAGACGGCCTTGAACAACGTCTCCAAGCTGCTCACCACGGAGGACCTGATCGCCCTCAACGAAGAGGTCAGCGGCTCGGCAAAGATGGATCCGGCCGCCGCCGCGGCGGCCTGGTTGAAGGAAAAGGGCATCACCAAGTAATCGAGGAATCCATGTACAGGGCAAGCTGGAACGGCACGGTCATCGCGGAATCCGCCAAGACCATCGAGATCGAGGGCAACCAGTACTTTCCGCCGGACTCGGTGGACCGTACCTTGCTGACGGAGACCCCCACCACGAGCGTGTGCCCGTGGAAGGGTTTGGCCAGTTATTACACGGTCACGGCCAACGGGCAAAGCAACCCGGACGCCGCCTGGTACTACCCGGACCCCAAGCCTGCGGCCGCCGAGATCCGGGACTACCTGGCGTTTTGGCGCGGCGTCGTCGTCGAGAAGGTCCCCGGGGACTGAGGTGGTTCCCGCGATTGAGGTGGTCGACGCGATCGTGGTTGGCATGGGCCCCGGCGGCGAATCCGTCGCCGGGGAACTGGCCGCCGCCGGGCTCTCCGTGGTGGGGGTGGAGTCCGGGCTGGTGGGCGGGGAATGCCCGTACTTTGGCTGTGTTCCGTCCAAGATGATGATCCGCGCCGGCAACGCCCTGGCCGAGGCCCGGCGCGTGCCCGGGCTGGCCGGCACCGCAAGCGTGGTCCCCGACTGGGCGCCCGTGGCCGCCCGCATCCGCGACGAGGCCACCGACAACTGGGACGACGCAGCCGCGGCGAAACGCTTCACCGACGCCGGCGGGCGGCTGGTGCGCGGCACGGGCCGGCTTACCGGCGTCCGCCATGTCACCATCACAACGCACGACGGCGGGGAGCTCACCTTCCGCGCCCGCCGCGCCGTGGTGCTCAATCCCGGCACCGACCCGGCCATCCCGTCCGTCCCCGGCCTGGCCGGCACCCCCTTCTGGACCAACCGGGAGGCGGTGCGGGCCACCCTGGCGCCGGAATCGCTGGCCGTCTGGGGCGCCGGACCCATCGGCATGGAGCTGGCGCAGGCGTTCGCCCGCTTCGGCACCAAGGTCACCATGGTGGTTCGCGGCGCGCACCTGGCATCCCGCGAGGAACCGGAGACCGCGGAACTGCTGGAGCACGTGTTTGCCCGCGAGGGAATCGAGGTGCTGACCAACACCACCATCACCGGCGTGGAGCATTCCGCGGCCGGTTTCACCCTTGCGCTGGACGGCCCCGGAGCCACCACCCTGGCCGCGGAAAAGTTCCTCGTCGCCACGGGACGCGCCTCCAAACTGGGGAAGCTGGGGCTGGACCAGGCCGGCATCGCCTACGACGGCAGGACCCCGCCCGCCGTGGACGACCACCTGCAACTGGGCCACAACCTGTACCTGATCGGCGACGCCGTCGGCGCCGGGGCGTTCACCCACATGTCGATGTACCACGCGAACATTGTGGCCGGGCACGTGTTGGGCGAGGACCGCGGCACGGCCGAATCCC
This sequence comes from Arthrobacter sp. ERGS1:01, assembly GCF_001281315.1. Taxonomy (NCBI): domain Bacteria; kingdom Bacillati; phylum Actinomycetota; class Actinomycetes; order Micrococcales; family Micrococcaceae; genus Arthrobacter; species Arthrobacter sp. ERGS1:01. Next base: position 3,753,568 of record NZ_CP012479.1, read on the forward strand.
ATGCGGTCCCGCGCGTGACGTTCACGGATCCGGAGGCGGGCGCCGTCGGATTGACCGAACGCCAGGCCCGAGCCGCCGGTCTCGCGGTCCGCACGGGGTACGTCGAGCTGGCCGATTCCACCCGCGGCTGGATCCACAAAAGCGGGAACGACGGCTTCATCAAGGTCATCGAGGACTCCGCCACCGGCGTGCTGGTGGGCGCCACCTCCGTGGGGCCGCACGGCGGGGAAGTGCTCTCCGCCCTGGCCCTGGCCGTGCACGCCCGCGTCCCTGTGGCCACCCTGAAGACCATGGTCTACGCGTACCCCACCTTCCACCGCGCCATCGAGGCGGCCGTGCGCGCCATCAAATAACCACAAAGGTACGGGACCTGCCATGGCAAAGTTGATCTACATCGTGAATACCTCACTGGACGGCTATATGGCGGATGAGGACGGCCGCATCGACTGGACCAGCCCCAGCGAGGAGGTGTTTCGCTTCATCACCGATCTGGTGCGCCCCGTCGGAACGTACCTGTACGGGCGGCGCCTCTACGAAGCCATGGCCGTCTGGGAGACGCTTGACGCCCCGCCCGACTTCCCGCAGGAGCTGGACTTCGCGCAGCTGTGGCGTGGCGCCGACAAGGTGGTCTACTCCACCACGCTGGCCGCGGCGGCCACCCCCAGGACCCGGATTGAGCGCACGTTCGACCCCGCCGCCGTCCGGCTAATGAAAGAGGCCACGGGCCCGGACCTGACGGTGGGCGGCGCGCAGCTGGCGGGCCAGGCCATCGCGGCCGGGCTGGTGGACGAGATCCATCTGGTGGTCACCCCGCATCTGCTGGGCGGCGGAGCCCCGGCCCTGCCCGCGCACGTCCGCCGCGGGTTGCAGCTGCTGGACCAGCACACCTTCGCCAACGGCACGGTGTATGTCCGCTACGGCATGCTGTGACCCTGCGCGGGCAGGTCAGGCGCCGGACTGCTTTTAGGCGCCGGCCAGGACCACCCTGCGCACCGCGGCGCTGAGCTGCATGGCCCGGCCTCCCGTGGCGCCTTCCTCGTTCCAGGCGGGCACGTAGCCAAAGCCGATCCCGTAAAGAGGGTCGGCGAAGCCAAGGGAAGCGTTGGCGCCGTCGTGCCCGAACGCCTCGGCGCTGCCAAAGTCCATGCGCGGGTTGGGCTTCATGAACGTCAGGGCAAAGGCGCTGGTGTCGCAAAATACCCTGTCCAGGCCCCAGATCTGTTCCTGCGCCATGATGGCGATGGTTTCCGGGGTCAGGTAGGCGGGCAGGCCGTCAATGCCCGTGATGGCGCCGGCATAGACGCGGGCCAGGCCGTCTGCAGAGCCCACCCCGGCGCCGCTGCAACTGCCCGCGGCCCGGACGCTGCGAATGTTGGGCAGCTCCAGCAGCTGGCCGGCCTGGACGTTGCCGGACATGCCGGCGATGGAGCCCGGATCCACAAAGCCCGCGGCCGGGGAGTCGACGTACTTCACGGGGCGGAAGCGCGGTTCCTCGGATTCGGGCAGGCCCAGGAACATGTCGGCCGCGTACGGCACCCGGATGCGCCGGTTGTACATGTCCTGCAGCCGCTCCCCCGTGACCCGGCGGCACAGCTCCTCCAGGAACACCCCCATGGTCAGGGCGTGGTAGCCAAAGGTGCCGCTGCCCGGATGCCACTGCGGCGCCATGTCGGCAAGCCTTTCGGCCACGGCCGGGAGGTCGTTATAGTCCTCCATGGCGAAGCCGCCCTGCACGCCCACCAGGCCGGCCTGGTGCGAGAGCAGCTGGCGAACCGTGATGCCACCCTTGCCGTGGCGGGCAAATTCGGGCCAGTACGTTGCCACCGCGGCGTCGACGTCGATCAGGCCGTCCTGGACCAGCAGGCTGAAGGCGAGCGCCGAGACGCCCTTGGAGCAGGAGAACACGCCCGTCAGGGAGTCGGCGGCCGAGTCCGGCCCGCCCACCAGGTCCACCACCTTCACGCCGTGGCGGTAAACGGCAAGCTGCGCGCTGTAGCCGGGATCGGCGTCGAGCATGGCGTCGAAGGTCTCGCGGATGGGGGCGAACTGGGGTGTGGTGAAGCCTGCGGCAAGTGAAGTCATGACTCCACCCTAAGATCCGCCGGCCCGGGTTCCGTTCATGCGGTCAGTTGTTCGGCAAAGATTTCGCTGAACCGGCCCGAATCGTCCATAAGTTCCTCGTACGATCCCTGCTGGACCACGGCGCCGTCGTCGATCACGTAGATCCTGTCCATGCCCTTCAGCGTCCAGGCCCGGTGCGAGACGACGATGGTGATCCTGTCGTGCCGGGTGCGCTGGAGTTCGTTGAAGATCTCCTGTTCGGCCTCGGCGTCGATGGCCGACGTCGGCTCGTCCAGCACCCAGATGGCGGGGTTGCGCAGGTAGATCCGGGCCAGGGCCAGGCGTTGCCACTGGCCGCCGGAGACACCCAAACCGCCCCACTGTTCGCCCAACTGGGTGTCGAGCCCGTCCGGGAACTTCCGCACCAGCTCGGCGGCACGGGCCGATTCCAGGGCGGCCCACACTTCCTCGTCCGATACATCGGTGCGCGGTGTGCCCAGGCAGATCGATTCACGGACCGTCATCTCGTAACGGCCAAACTCCTGGGTCAGCAGGCCGAAGTGGCCCAACCAGGCGTCCTCAGACAGTTCGGCCTGGGTCCGGCCGTCAATGGACACCGTGCCGTCGGAGAGTTCGGCAAGTCCCAGCAGCGCGTTCACGGTGGTGGTCTTTCCGGCGCCGTTGACGCCCACCAGGGCAATGATTTCGCCGTTCCGGGCCTCCACCGTGATACCGCGCAGCGAGTCGTCGTCGGCGCCCGAATAGCGGTGCCGCAGGTCCCGCCCCATCAGGTGGCCGGCGGTCGGGACAATGACCTGCCGCTGCCTCGCGCGGCTGTCCCCGGCGGCGAAGAACACTCGAACTTCCTCACTTTGCGGTGAGTTTTGTACAGTGTCTCCCAGGGAGTATGCCGCAGCACCCACCGAGCCCATGGCGGCCATGACGCCGTACACGCCGGCCACGGCGTCGGGGCCGTAGTCCAGCCCGACCACCACGGCCCCCATGGCACACACCAGCAGCACGGTGGAAATGATGCCGATGATCCAGTCGTGGGCGATCATGGCCTTGGACATCTTGTCCCGCACCACAACCACTTCGCGCCATTTCTCCTCCACCATGTCGGCGACGCGATCGCTGGTGCCCAGCCCGGAAAGTTCGGTGGCCGTCTTCTCCCGCACCAATAAATCGCGCAGGTAGCGTTCCCGGCCAAACAGCTTGCCGAGGCCCTCCCACATGCCAACCTGGACCTTGCCCAGGATTTTCGCGGACACCAGGGGCGGAACCAAGACCAGGATGACCAGCAGACCCGCCAGCTTGCTGAACGCAAAGAGCGTGATGACCACGCCCACCACGGCCAGCGTCTGCTCCAGGACGCCGGCCACCAGCACCTCAAACTGGTAGCTCACCTGCTCGGAAATCGCCCGGTTGTGCTTTTCAATGGCCGTGGTGGTGGCCGGTTTCACGAGCTCCGAGGGGCGCATGCGGGCAATCCGGCGCGCCAACCGGGTCTGGAGGGCGGCGGACGACCGGGTCATGGCCATGGAACGGATGTTGGCGCAGGAGACCCGCACCGGCCCGCTCAGACCGACGATGAGCACCACCCACAGCAACGGCACCATGACTTCGCCCAGCCCGTTGGCGCCCGTGAGGGAATTGACCAGTGCGGCAATCGCCAGCACCTGCGCGGCCGGAATCGCGGCCATGACCAGCGACAGCGCTATGGTGATCACGGTCCGCCCCGGCGACGCCGCATACGTCTGACTGAGAATGAACCAGGAACTGCGCAAATACGTTTTCATCAAATCCCCCATTGATAGTGCAAAACCAGTGCGTTTACAGCCCGGCGAAGAGCTCCAGCTGGTACAGCGTTGCCGCGCCCGCCACGCGCAGCCGGTAGCTTGCAAAATCAGCGTCGGGCAGCTGGAACGGCCGGGTTTGGCGCTCCCACCGGAACGTTTCGCCGCTGCGTGAATCAAGCACGCTCCAGGCGTCGCCGTCGTTGGAGCCCTCCAGGACCCAGTCCGTCAGTTCGGGCCCGGCCGTGACCGTGTACAGGGACACCGCGGTGGGGGCGTCGAAGGCATAGGCCGCCCAGCCGCCGTCGGGCATCGAAAGGGCGTCGGCGGAGGTGTTGTTGAACAGCAATTCCGCGCCGCTCACGCTCGCACTGAAGGCGCCGCCCGGGCTGGTGAGGTCCGACGTCGGTGCCCGGCTTGCGCCCGGCGCGTCAAGTGACGGCGGGGCTTCCCCGGGGGCGGATCCCCAGGCGGACGGTTCGGCGCCCATGACGAATTCCAGCGTGCCGCCGGCGGCCAGGGTGGCGTGGTCGATGAACGTGCTCTCCCACGGGGCACCGTTGACGCTCAGCGACTGGATGTAGACGTTCCCGGCGCCGTGGTTCAGCGACTTGATGCCGATCGTGGTGCCCGTGGCGAGCCGGACCGTGGCGGATTCGTAGAGCGGGGAGGTGATAATGAAGCCGCCCGAGGCCAGGCTCAGCGGGTAGAAGCCGAGTGCGGCAAAGACGTACCAGGCGGACATTTCGCCGTTGTCCTCATCCCCCGGGTAGCCCTGGCCGATCTCGCTGCCGGTGAAGAGCCGGGCCACGGATTCGCGGGTGATCGCCTGGAGCTTGTGCGGGGCGTCGGTGAACGCGTACATGAACGGGGCATGGTGGGCCGGCTGGTTGGAGATGCCGAACATGCCCATGCGGATGTTGCGGGCCTCGACCATCTCGTGGATGACGTCCCAGTAGGAGCCCTTGAATTCGTGCCGGGCGGTTTCCGGGGTGCCGAAGTATGCGTCGAGCTTCGCCTCAAGCCCCTTGCGCCCGCCGTACAGTTCGGCCAGGCCGGCACCGTCCTGCGGCACGCTGAAGGCCATGCCCCAGGCGTTGGTTTCGGTGTAGTCGTGGCCCCACACGCGGGGGTCGAAGGTGTCGGGGGTGTGGCTGAAGGCGCCGGCGCTGTCGCGGCCCTGGAAGAAGTCCACGGCCGGGTCGAACAGCAGCCGGTAGCCGCGGGCCCGGTTCGCGAAGTAGGCGGCATTGGCGGCGTATTCGGCCCGGCGCGGATCAGTCACCGAGGCGCGCTCCAGCAGCAGTTCGGAGTACCGGGCCACGCCGTAGTCGCTGATGGCGTTTTCCAGCGACCAGGACATGGCCTCGTGCGTGGCGTCGCTGGGGATGTAGCCGGCAAAGATGCCCACGTCCAGGCCCTTGCGGCCCACGGCGGAGGCGTCCGAGGGTACGGTGGCGTTGCGCAGCGCCGAATCGTAGGCCTCGGCCAGGTCAAAGTTGCCCACGCCGTTGATGGCGGCGTCGGCAAACACCAGGTCGCTGCTGGTGCCCACCATGCAGTCCGAGTAGCCGGGGGCCGACCAGCGCGGGGTCCAGCCGCCGTCGCGGTAGTGCTCCACGAATCCGTCCAGCATGTTCCCGGCCTGCTCGGGGTCCAGCAGGCACAAGGCGGGCCACTCCGTGCGGTAGGTGTCCCAGAAACCGTTGTTCACGTACGTGCTGCCGGGGTTGATCTGTGCCCCCGTGAATTCGCTGCCATGGGCGTCCGCGGGCTTGAGGAAGCTGGCGTACTGCCATTTCGGCTCCGTTGCCGTGCCGGCGTTTTCGGCTGCGGAATTCGGGTAGAGGAACATTCGGTACAGATTGGAGTACAGCGTGGTGAGCTGGTCGGCGCTGGCGCCCTGGACCGCAATTACGCCCAACCTGTCATCCCACAGCTGTTGGGCGCGGGCGGAAACCTCGTCCACGGTGTCCCCGGCCGGGATTTCCAGTTCCAGGCTGTGGCGGGCCTGGGCGATGCCGATGAAGGACGTGGCCGCCCTGACGTTGACCGTCCTGTCCCCGCCGAGGGCGAACCGGACCCAGCCGGCAACGTCACCGTGGCCGCCGTTGCGCATGCCGGAGTCCGTCACGGGCCGGTCGGCGGTGGCGTAGAAGTACATGCGCAGGGCCGTGGAGTTTTCGCTGCCGTCCACGTAGCCGCTGAGCACGGGCAGGCCGTCGCTGGTTGTGGTGATGGTCAGCGAGCCGTTGTTGTCCAACTGGTCCAACAGCAAGGTGGCGTCCTCGCCGGGGTACTCAAAGCGCAGCGCGACGGCGTGGTCGGTGGGCGCCGCCGTGGCCACAAGGCCGTTGTCGAGGGCCACGCGGTAGCGGTGCGCCGTGGCTTCCTCGTTCGCGTGCCGGAACGTGAGCGCGCGGGCGGCGGGGTCGGCGTTGGGAGTGCCGGCGGAGCTGCCGGGCATGAACTGCAGCACGCTGTAGTCGTTCATCCACGGGCTGGGCTGGTGGGAAATGCTCAAGGCCTGCAATGCGCTGACGCCGGGCGCGACGTCGTGCTGGTGGTAGGCGTACACCCACTGGGTGGTGCGGGCGTCCGTGCACGGGGTGAGGAAGTTGAAGCCGTACGGCACGGCGGTGGCGGGCAGGGTGTTGCCGCGCGATACGCCGCCGGAGGAGTGCGTGCCGCGCGTGGTCAGCACGTGCTCGCTGGGGCGCCGGTGCTCCGGCGGGGCAGCCACGGTGCGCAGTTCGACGTCGTCGAGCCAGCCTTCCAGCGTGGCGTCCACCAGCTCCGCGGGCAGGTGCACGGCGGCCTCGATGGCGGTCACGGTGCGTCCGGCCAGCGGGGACAGATCGATCGTGCGGATGTTCCACTGGTCGGGAACCAGCCCCTTGGACTCCCCCTGCGCCCGGGCGGAGGCGCCGAAACCGTATTGATCCGCCAGAGCAGTGTCCGAAAGCCGGGCGCCGTCGTCCAGGACGAGGTCGACGGCGGCCGCACAGGCCCCGTAGCCGGCCGCGGGGTGGGAATCGTTTCCGGCAAACGCCGGAAAGATGAAGTAACTGAGAGTGCTGCCCGGGCCAATCACATGCGATTCCTCGCGCAGGACGGCGCGTTCCACGCGGTCCACCTTGTTCGCGGCCGGATCCGCCGCGGAAACGGCGTACCGCCAGGGGGTGGAGGTGCGCATGCCCTGGTCCGGGCGGGAGCTGGGGGCAAGGGACGGGCCTGTGTGGGGCAGCAATTCCATGGGATTCCTAGGGGGAGGCATGTGCGTCGAAGGTGGCGGGAGGGCGGTGCCGCGTCCCGTCACAACAGTGGGCGCTAAGTGTGATGTGCAACATAAACATCCTATACTTAAGCGCATTAGTTGCGCATCCGAAAACCCGGATGACACACCATCTTGCGCAAAGGAATATGCACATGACAGCTCTGCCCCAGGACCCGGCCGCCCCCGCCCGCGTGGTGGTCTACTACCAGACACACCATGTTGACGGCACCCTGGTCTCGCCCGTGGAGCTGGTGCGCCGGAGCCCGTCGCTGACGGCGATCATCGTTGGCGCCATCCACGTCAATGCCGAGCCCGGGGACATCACGCTCAACGACGATCCCGCGGACCATCCCGGGAACGATTCGATGTGGGCCGAGCTGGCTGCCGTGCAGGAACAGGGCGTTGCGGTGATCGGCATGCTCGGCGGCGCTGCGATGGGCAGCTTTGAACGGCTGGAGCCGGCAAACTTTGCCACGTATTACCCGCACCTGCGCGAGCTGGTCACCAAGTACCGCCTCAACGGCCTGGACCTGGACGTCGAGGAGGACATGAGCCTCGAAGGTGCCCAACACCTGATCGAGGCGCTGCGCGCCGACTTTGGCCCGGACTTCCTGATCACGCTGGCCCCCGTGGCCACGGCCCTGTCAGGCGGCGGCAACCTCTCCGGCTTCGACTACGAGGAGCTGTTCAAGAGCCACGGGGCGGAAATCGCGTGGATGAACACACAGTTCTACTGCGGCTGGGGCGTCCTCGACGGCACGGGCGAATACGACGCCATCATCTCCCGCGGCGTCTTCCCGGCGTCGAAGGTGGTTGCCGGCACCACCACGCACCCCATGCACGGCAAGGGATACGTGGAGCCCGCGGTATTGAACGAAACCGTGGCCTCACTGGCCGCCAAGTACCCCGACTTTGGCGGCATGTCCGCCTGGGAGTACTTCAACTCCGAGCCCGGCGGCGTCGCAGCCCCGTGGGAGTGGGCGCAATCCATGGCTGCGGCCATGCAGCGCGGCCGCACAGCGTAACCCGGCGGTCGAACAACCACCGGCGGTCGAGCAACCCCCGGTGGTCGAGCAAGCCCCGGTGGTCGACCTTGTCGAGACCCGGCCCGCAGCCACCCAAAGGAGAACCATGAACGGCACGCCCGTCGCAATCCTGCTGGCGGGAGTGACCGTTTCGGGAAAGACCACCCTCGCCAAGGCGCTTGTTGGGCACGGAATGGCCCGGGTCTCGGTCGACGAGGAGGTGTTCCGCGCGCACGGGCGGCCTCAGGGCCTCCTTTACGCCGGACTACAAAAAACGCCGGCTCCGTCGCCGCGTGGATTGAGCTTCGTCGGCGGCCGGAAGTTGCACCTAGGTGACGGATCTGGTGTTCCCGGAGGTGACGTAAAGGAGACCGTAAGGCCGCCCGCGGCCGTCGGTCGGATAGTCACCGAGGGAATGCCGGATCCGTCACCGGGGGTGAGGCGGCCTCCGACCCAGCCGGGCAGCACAACCTCGAGCGTGTCCAGTACTCGCGGTGACGCCGGAGGCGCTGGGCGACTTCTTTGCACGGTTCGATGTGCCTGCGTCCGATGAGGGTGCCACGGAGTATGCAGGAGACCCGGCGCAGCTCATTCAACAGATCAACGAGCTGCGCGACAGCGTCTAACTGGTCCCGGCGGCTGGACTCCGGGTCTCGACAGGCTCGACCACCGGTGGTCGAGCCTGTCGAGACCCCCGAAAGCCTCGCTACGCCGTTTCGCAGTAGTCCAGCAGCAGCTCGCAGAACATGGAGTTTGCCCAGGAAAACCAGGGCCGGGTGAACTGTGAAGGGTCGTCCGGGAGGAATCCCTCGTGCATGAATCCGGTCCCGCCGTCGGTGTCCCGGAGCATTTGGAGGATCCGCCACTTTTCCTTCCGCGTGTCCGCCGTCAGGCCCTGGACGGCGAGCGCAATGTGCCAAATGTAGCCGGGCGGGGTGTGCGGGCTGCCGATCCCTTCGGCGTGGGTGCCGCGGTGGAAGAACGGGTTGCCCTCGCTGAGGATGAACTTCCGGGTTGTCTGGTACAGCGGATCCGCAAGGTCCACGCCACCGGTCAGCGGCAGGGACAGCAGGCTGGGCATGTTGGCGTCGTCCATCAGCAGGGCGTTGCCCAGTCCGTCCACCTCGTAGGCGTAGATGAAACCAAATTCGGGGTGGTTGACCACGCCGTGCGTGGCGATGCCGGCAGCGATCTCGGCGGCCAGGGCCAGTGCGCCGGCCTCCAGCTCCGGGTCGGCGTACACCTCGCGGGCGATCTCGGCCACCTGCAGCAGCGCCGCCTTGGCGAAGTGGTTGCCCGGCACGTTGTAGCTGTAGACGCAGGCGTCATCGCTGGGCCGGAAGCCGGCCCACGTCATGCCCGTGACGGCGGTTGCCGGGCCCAGGCCGTCGCGGGAGAGCGTCTCGCTGGCCAGCGTGGTGTTGCGGACAAAGCGGTATGCGGAGTTGGCCTCGTGGTCCTGCTCCAGCCGCCACTGGGCCACGACGGTCTTGAGTGCCTCGTGGACGGGGCCCGTGAAGATGTCGACGCGGTTGCTGCGGCGCCAGAGCTGGTGTGCCAGCTGGATGGGGAACGCGAGCGAGTCGATCTCGTACTTCCGCTCCCAGATCCAGGGATCCTCGCAGGCATCCTCGGGGTCATAGGAGGCGCCGTTGGGCTCCTGGTTGAAGGCGTTCGCATAGGAATCCTGCGCGATGCAGCCAAACTGGCGCCGGACAAGCCCGGCAAGCACGTCGTAAAGTTCGCCATCGGGCTCCACGAACCTCAGGAACGGGAGCATCTGGGCCGAGGAGTCCCGCAGCCACATGGCGGGGATGTCGCCGGTGATGACGAACGTGGTGCCGTCCGGCTCCCGGGTGAGTGTCGTGTCCAGGGTGTTGCGCATGCAGGCGACGAACATTTCCGACAACTTTTCATCGCCCGTGACCTCGCGAATGGCCGCTGCGCTGCGCAGCAACTCCGCCTCGAGGAAGCCCGCGGCGGACCCCACTTTTTCCTGCAAACCGTTGGACGTCACAACGCCCACCTCCACTTCGTCGTTGGAACCTTTTAAGGAATATCAGCACGATCGAATAAAGATCGTGAACTTTCAGCGGCAATTTGAAACTTATTTTGACTCATGCCGTAAACGGATCGTAATGAGGGCCAAAAACCATGGACTTTCACAGCTACTGCCCAGTATTCTAGAGATGAAACTTCCTTCAAATGAAGTGCCATCCGTTCTTATACAAAGTCATCCAAGGAGCTCCACCATGGACGTCGACCACATCCCGTTCGCCAGACCCGGCAACCGCGGCGCAGCAGCCCCGGTCCAGCAATCCGTCAGCGACCCCGCGTTGGAGCTGCTGGCACTTGTCGCCACCGAATCCGCCGTTTCGCGCGCCGAGCTGGCCCGCGTGCTGAAGGTGGCGCCGTCCACCGTGTCCCTGCGCGTGAATGAACTCCTCAGCGCCGGGTTGCTGGTGGAAACCGGAGACGGAAACTCCACGGGTGGTCGGAAGCCGCGAAGCCTGCAGTTGAACCACTCGGCCGGGCACGTGCTGGTGGCCGACCTCGGCGCGCACCACGTCCGTGTGGGTGTCATGGACCTCTCCGGGGCATTGCTCGCCTCCGACGCCATTGAACTTGACGTTGCCCAGGGCCCGGAAAAATCCCTGGCCGTCATCGCCGGCCTGTTCGATGAACTGGCCGCCGGCATCAGCTCCAGCACGCTGCGTGGCGTGGGCATCGCCCTTCCCGGGCCCGTGGACTACGACGCCGGCTGCGTCGACTCCCCCGCCCGCATGCCCGGCTGGCACCGTTTCCCCATCAGGGACTGGCTGGCCGGACATTACAACGTCCCCGTCTTTTGCGACAACGACGCCAACATGATGGCCCTGGCCGAACACACGCTGCGCCAAACCTCCGCCGACCACGCCAAGAAGCCGCGCAACACCTTGTTCATCAAGGCCGGCGCCGCGATCGGCTGCGGGCTGATCGCGGACGGCCTCGTGTACCGCGGCTCCACCGGAACGGCCGGCGACATCACGCACGTGCGGGTCCGCGCGGCGGGCGAGCGGGCCTGCAGCTGCGGAAACCTCGGCTGCCTCGAGACGGTCGCCAGCGGTTCGGCAATCGTTGCCGACCTGGTGGCCGCGGGCGTGGACGTGGCGGACCTGAGCGCCGTGGTGGAGTTGGCGAACAACGCCGACGCCGTGGCCACGACGCAGATCCGCGGGGCCGGGCGCCTGCTGGGCGAAATGCTGTGCAGCATCGTCAACTTCGTAAATCCTGACTATGTGGTGCTGGGTGGGGCGCTGGCCCAGGTCGAGCCGTACGTGGCCGCGATCAGGAGCCAGCTCTACGAGGGCTGCCACCCCCTGGCCACGAAGAACCTGACCATTGAAAAGTCCCTGGCCGGCCCCCACGCCGGCATGATCGGCATTGGCGTGCTGAGCCTGCGCGAGGTGCTGCGGACCAGCACGCTGGTGCCCTCGGGGATCTAGCCCCTCGGGAAAGGTACCTGACTACTTGGGATGGCGGCCCGCACGGGCCGCCACCCCAAGTCCTCTTGGTGCTTGTTACGCCGCCTTGAGCGCCGTCGTCGTCATGGCGACGTTGTTGTAGCCGCCAATGCTCGAACGGTAGTCGAATGCGTCATCCTTCATGGTCGGGAATCCCGTGAAGTTCTTCGTGGTCCACATCTCCCCGGATCCGCCACTCATGTAGGCCAGGTACGGGGCACCCTCGGCAACGGCCTTTTGGATGATCTGCAACTGCGCGGTGATCTCCGCGGTGCTCGACCGGGGCAATGCCTGCAACGCCGCCAACGCGTCGTTGCCGGCCTTGGGCATCTTCCACAGGCCCTGGTTGCCGTAGCCGTTCTTTTGCGGACCAGGCTCCAGGTTCTTCCAGCTGTAACCCTGGAAGGCGTTGTAGGCGGAGCCGTTGAGGTTGGCCGTCCACACCATCATTTCGTAGTCGTGGATCTTGGCCTGGAACACGGTGTCCGGAGTGGGCATGTACGCCACGTCCACCCCCAGGTTCTTCTTCCACTGGGCGATGATCATGGGCGCCACCACGATGTCGGTGGGCTGGTCCAGGTTCACGAACAGGCGGACGGGGTAGGACTTGCCGTCCTTGCTCAGGTTCCCGCCTTCCACACTCCAGCCGGCCGATGCCAGATCGGCCTTGGCCTGCTCCACGTTCGGCGTCAGGGGCTTGGCGTACTCGGGAAGCAGGGCGTCCTTGTACAGCTCAAGATTCAGGCCGGTGACCGATGGCACCGTATAGCCGGTACCCACGGCCTTCGTGGCCGCCGTCAGGTCCACCGAATCGCGGAACGCCCGGCGCACCGCCGCATCCGTGAAGGGCGGGTAGGTGCAGCCAAACAGCACGCCGCGGGAGGAGCCGTCCGGGAAGTACTCGTAGTGGTTGTCCTTGCCCATGCCCAGGAACTGGGTCAGGACCCCCGCCCCGCCGCCGTCGGCCCAGTCGACCTTGCCGGAGGAAATCGAGGACTGGATGTTGCCCACGGTACCGCTGGGAATGATGTGGACCTCCTTGACACCCTTGGCCTTGCCGCCCCAGTAATCATCACGCAAGGTGATCTGGACCTGCTGGCCGGAGAAGGACTTGAGCACGCCCGGGCCGGTGCCCACCGGCTTCTTGTCCACGTACTTGTCGTGGTCGCCCTGGGCTTCGTAGATGTGCTTCGGGTAGACCGGGTAGTACATGGACATGTTGGTGTCCTGCTGGTACTTCGGCAGGTTGTAGTTGACCTGCACCGTGTACTCATCGAGGGCCTTGACGGGCTCCCTGACCAACCCGTCCGGGCTGGGATCGCCGAGCACAAAGTTGTACGTGTAGACGACGTCGTCGGCCGTGAACGGCTTGCCGTCGCTCCAGGTGACGCCCTTGCGGAGGGTGTAGGTGGCCGTGCGGCCTCCGTTCGTGTACACGACCTTTTCGGCCAACGCCGGCTCGAGCTTGCCGCCGTCGCGGGTGGAAACCCGGAACAACGTCTCGTAGAAGAAGCCGATCCCCGGCCCGCCCGTGCCGCCGCCGTTGGCATTGAAGTTCTCCGGGAACTGGTTCGAGGCGCCGGCGTCGGCCCCCAGGGTCAGGACCCCGCTGCCGGCGTCGCCGCCGCCCACCGCACCCTTGCAACCCACCATGGTCAGCGCCGAACCGGCAATGATCGCGCCCAGGAAACCCCTGCGGCCAAAATCCCCCATGCCGGTCCCCTACGCCTTGGTCAGGTTGACGGTGGTGAGGCTGACGTTGTTGTAGCCGCCAATGCTGGAGCGGTAGTTGAACTCCGCATCCGCCATGGTGGGGAAGCCCTTCCAGTTCTTGGTGGTCCACATTTCGCCCGAACCGCCGCTCATGTACGACATGTACGGAGCGTCGTTCGCGACGGCGGCCTGGATGACCTGCAGGAGCTTGTTGATCTGGGCGGTCTGCTCCATGGGGACGCTGGAGAGCTCGATGAGCGCATCGTTGGCGGCCTTGGGCATCTTCCACAGGCCCTGGTTGCCGGCGCCGTTCTTCTGCGCCTTCTCGCTCATGTTGGACCAGCTGTAGCCCTGGTACGCGTTGTAGGCGGAGCCGTTGAGGTTGGTGGTCCAGACCATCATTTCGTAGTCGTGGATCTTGGCCTGGAACACGGTGTCCGGGGTGGGCATGTACGCCACGTCGATGCCGAGGTTCTTCTTCCACTGGTCGATGATCATGGGAGCGACCACGATGTCGGTGGCCTGGCCCAGGTTCACGAACAGTCGCAGCGGGTACGACTTGCCGGCCTTGGTCAGGTTGCCGCCGACGACGGTGAAACCGGCCGCGGCCAGGTCCGCCTTGGCCTGCTCCACGTTCGGGGTGAGGGGCTTGGCGTACTCGGGAAGCAGGGCGTCCTTGTACAGTTCCATGTTCAGGCCGGTGATCGAGGGCACCGTGTAGCCAATGCCCACGGCCTTGGTGGCGGCGGTCAAATCCACCGAGTCGCGCAGGGCGCGACGGACCGCGGGGTCGTTCAGCGGCGCATAGTTGCAGCCGAACATGACGCCGCGGGAGGAGCCGTCGGGGAAGTATTCGTAGTTGTTGTCCTTGTTCATGCCCAGGAACTGGGTCAGGACGCCGGCACCGCCGCCGTCGGCCCAGTCAACCTTTCCGGAGGAGATCGAGGACTGGATGTTGCCCACGGTTCCGGTGGGGATGATGTGGACCTCCTTGACACCCTTGGCCTTGCCGCCCCAGTAGTCCTCGCGCAGCGTGATCTGGACCTGCTGGCCGGAGAAGGACTTGAGCACGCCCGGGCCGGTGCCAACGGGCTTCTTGTCGACGTACTTGCCGTAGTCCGCCTGCTGCCCGTAGATGTGCTTGGGGTACACGGGGTAGTACATGGACATGTTGGTGTCCTGCTGGTAATTCGGGCTCGTGTAGTTCACCTGAACGGTCAGCGGGTCAAGGGCCTTGACGGGCTCCTTGATGAACTGGTCGGGCCCGGGGGTGCCGAACACGAAGTTGTAGGTGAAGGCGACGTCGTCGGCCGTGAACGGCTTGCCGTCGCTCCAGGTGACGCCCTTGCGGAGGGTGTAGGTGGCCGTGGCTCCGCCGTTGGAGTACACGACCTTCTCGGCCAGTGCCGGCTCGAGCTTGCCGCCGTTGCGGGTGGAAACCCGGAACAGCGTCTCGTAGAAGAAGCCGATGCCCGGGCCGCCGTCGCCGCCGCCGTTGGCATTGAAGTTTTCCGGGAACTGGTTCGAGGCGCCGGCGTCGGCCCCCAGGGTCAGGACACCGTTGCCGGCATCGCCGCCGCCCACCGCACCCTTGCAGCCAACCATGGTCAATGCCGAACCGGCAATGATCGCGCCCAGAAAATTCCTGCGTCCAAAGTCCTTCATGGGTATTCCTTCCAAAGTGATTTTGTTGAAGTGGTTGAAAAGCTAAAAACGTCTAGTTGCTGACCAGGTGCCCGATTGTCGCGGCCTTGGCCTCATCCTCGACAAGCCAGCAGGCCGATTGGCGGCCGCCCAGCTCCAGGAGCTTGGGTTCCTCGCTCAGGCACCGGTCCATGACGGCCGGGCAGCGTGAGGCAAAGCGGCAGCCGCCGTGCATCTTGCTGTTGTCCATGCCGGTGCCGGCGGAGGCTTCGCTGGGGATCTCAATGCCCGATCCCTTGAACCGCGCCGGGTTCGGCGCGGCGGCCAGCAGGAGCTTCGTGTACGGATGCTTGGGGTTGGCGATCACCTCTTCGGTGGCCCCCGACTCCACAATGACCCCGCCGTACATGACCGAGATCCTGTCGGAGAGGTAGCGGGCGCTGGCAATGTCATGGGTGATGTACATGACGGCCATGCCCTCCTCCTCGCGGAGATCGGACAACAGGTTCAGCACGTCCAGGCGGATCGAGGCATCCAGCATGGAGGTGGGCTCATCGGCCAGGATGACGCTCGGGGACACCGCCAGGGACCGGGCGATGGCGATGCGCTGGCGCTGGCCGCCGGAGAGGTCCGTGGGGTACCGGTCGATGTAGGCCTCGGCCGGGGACATGCTCACGCGTTCGAGCAGTTCCAGTGACTTGGCCCGCACGTCCTTGCGGCTCTTGGCCAGGCCGTGGATCTTCAGCACGCGGCCCAGGATGTAGCTGATCTTCTTGAGCGAGTTCAGCGAAGCGAAGGGATCCTGGAAGATCAGCTGGATGTTGTTGAAGTACTCGCGTTCATGCCGGGGCGAGACCTTGATCGGGGTGCCGCGGAAGAGCACCTCGCCGGCGGTCTGCTTGTAGATCAGCGAGAAGACCCGGGCAATCGTGGTCTTGCCGGAGCCGGACTCCCCCACGAGTGCCATGGTCTGGCCGGGGTACAGCTTCAAATCGACGCCGTCCAGGGCCTTGATGGTCTTGCGTTCCCCGCCCACGTGGACGTCGAAGTGCAATTTGAGGTTGCGGGCTTCCAGTACCGGGACTTGTTCGGGTGTCTCAGACATGGAGTTCCTCCTTGATGACTGACAGGGTTTCCGGGGTGACGAGGTGGCAGGCAGCGCGGCCGCCGGGGATGTCGAGCAGGACCGGGATTTCGCTTTCGCAACGGGCAATCTTCTGCGGGCACCGCGGCGCAAACGCACAGCCCTGGGGCAGGTTCAGCAGGTTGGGCGGCGAACCGGGAATGCCCGTGAGCTTGCGGACGGGTTCGGTCAGCGGGGGGAACGCGTTGCGCAGGCCCTGCGTGTAGGGGTGCCGGGGCGCCTCGTACAGCTGCGCCGCCGTGCCGACCTCCACGATCTTTCCGCCGTACATGATGGCGATCCGGTCGGAGATTTCCAGGAGCAGGGACAGATCGTGGGTGACGAAGGCGATCGCGAAGCCCAGCTTTTCCTGCAGTTCCAGGACCTTGGAGAGGATCTGGCGTTGCATGACGACGTCGACGGCGGTGGTCGGCTCATCCATCAACACCAGTTCCGGGTCGCAGGCCAGGGACAGCGCGATGAGTGCGCGCTGCTGCATGCCGCCGGAGAGTTCGTGCGGGAAGGCGTTGATGCGGTGTGAGGGGATCCCCACCATTTGCAGCAGTTCCTCGGCGCGGGTCGTGGCGGAGGCCTTGGTCAGTTCGCGGTCGTGGGCCAGCAGGACGTCCAGGAACTGTGCCTTCAACCGGCTGACCGGGTTCAGGCACGCCATGGCGCTCTGCATCACGATCGAGATGCCGCTCCAGCGGTAGTCCACGAGCTGCTCTTCGGAAAGCTTCGTCAGGTCGACGGGGGCCTTGCCCTTGGCGTGGAAGACCACTTGCCCGGCGCTGGTCACCGCGGGTGCCCGCTGCAGCCGGCCCAGGGCCGCCAGCAGGGTGGACTTTCCGGAAGCGGATTCGCCGGCGATGCCGAGGATTTCGCCACGGTGCAAGGTGATGTTGATGTCGTCGCAGGCGCGGAGGTTTCCGACTTCCGTCACATAGTCGACGCACAAGCCCTTTGCCTCCAGCAGCGGCGGTGAGGTGGCGATGCGCTCGGCAATCTCGGCTACGGTTTCCAGTTTCATACCAGTGCTCCAATCTTGGCCTGCTCTGCGGCATCCTGGCGTGACTTTTGCTTGAGGAACCTGCGCATCAGGGTCATGCGCTTGGAGCTCAGGGTCGGGTTGGTGACTTCGTCCAGGCCGAAGTTGATCATGGTGGTGGCGAAGCCGATCAACGCCAGGCAGAGCCCGGGAGGCGCGAACCACCACCACTGTCCGTTGAACAGGGCGTTCTGGGTGGTGGCGTAGTTGATCATCAGGCCCCAGCTGGGCTGGGCGGCGCTGCCAATGCCGAGGAAGGCGAGGGAGGCCTGCATGCCGACGCCGGCGGCGATCAGGCGCAGGAACATGGGGGATATGATGCCCGAGAGGTGCGGGAGCACCTCGACCATGATGACCCGCAGCGGGTGTTCGCCGATGGTGCGCAGGGCTGCGGTGAAGTCGCGGCCGCGCAGCGACATGGCCTGGGCGCGGATGGCGCGTGCGCCGCCCGTCCATTCCAGCCCGCCGATGATGATGGAGACGAGCAGCACGTTGGCGTTCTGCAACAGCCCGGCAATCATGAACAGGATCGCGAACGACGGGATGTTCTGGACCACCAGGATGACGCCGTTGAGGAACCTGTCCACGGCGCCGCCGGAGAAACCGGCAATCGTGCCGATGACCACCGAGAGGGCGGTGCCGATGACGGCGGACATCAGGCCCACCAGCATGGAGCTGCGGGCTCCGTACAGCAGCCAGGACAGCGCATCCTGGCCGGAGCTCGTGGTGCCCATCCAATGTTGGGCGGACGGTGCCTGGCCCATGGCGTTTTCGTCAAACATGTAGGGGGTCCAGCCGAGCACGTGCTCGCTGAACGGCTGGCCGAAGGCTGCGGCGAGCAGGAAGACGGCCATGATGACCAGGCCGATCTGGACCTTGCGCAGTGACATGAATCTGGCGAACATGGCTTATTTCTCCTTGGTCCGCGGATCGAGCAGTACGTAAACGGAGTCGGCGATGAAGTTGAAGACCAGGCTGACCAGGATGATGAGCAACATGATGCCCTGCATGACGGGGTAGTCGCGGGTGCCCTGGGCGGCGAAGAGCAGGGAGCCCACGCCGGGGTAGATGAACACGCTCTCGGCCAGGATCACCGCCGTCAGCGATGCGCCGATGGACTGGGCCAGGCCGGTGAAGTTGGGCAGCAGGGCGTTGCGGGCGGCGTAGTTTTTCAGCACCTTGTTCGGCTTCAGGCCCTTTGCGCGGGCCAGCTGGACGTAGTCCTCGTTGACCGTGGTGATCATCATGTTGCGCATGGTGAACATCCAGTTGGCGAAACCCACCAGAACCAGGGTGGCCATGGGCAGGATGGAATAGATCGCCACGCTGGCCAGGAAGGTCGGATCAAGGAGGTTGATCGGCAGGCTTTCGTTGTACGCGCCCTGCGGCGGCAGCCAGCCGTGCTTGTAGCTGATGAACCAGACCAGCAGCAGGCCCAGCCAGAAGGCCGGGATGGAGCTGAAGAACATGGCGATCGGGGTGATGATCGAATCAAGTTTGCGGCCCGGCTTCCAGCCAAGCTTGGCGCCGGCCCAGGTGCCGATGATCCAGCCGATGATGGTGGAGAAGATGGCAAGGTACAGCGTCCACGGCAGGGCCCGGCCAATAAGGTCGGCCACCGGGACCGGGTAGTACTGGATGGACAAGCCCAGGTCGCCCGAGAGGGTCTGGACCAGGTAGTGCCAGAACGCCACGAACACGTTTTGGTTCGGATCACCGTAGCGGGCGTAAATCTGTGCCAGCGCGTAGGGGCTGGGCATGTTGCCGGTCTTGGCGACGATGCTTTGGATCATCTGGTCGGCGGGATTGCCGGGCATGAACCGGGGCAGCATGAAGTTTGCCACCAGCGAGATCAGGGCCACGATCAGGTATGTGAGAAGCCGCTTGCCCAGGTACCGCAGTCCCTGGATGCGGGACCGGTAGGAGAAGCGGGGCCGCTTCCGGACACGCGAGTCCGCTCCGGCCCCCTCCCCCTTATCCAAGGGCGGACGATCTTGTACATCAACGGACACATTTACCTCCCAAGTAATCGCAAACTGTGAGCCACGCTACATTAGATTTCAAATAAACAACAGCTACTTCGTTCGATTGATTAAACATGAAGACACTCTTTAGACGAAAATCGAATGAAGTTCTGCCTTTGCGCTGGCATACGAAGCAAAAAAGTGGTTGCATTGATGATGCTAGCTTAAGCGCCTAAGTGATGTTGCCCACCAACACATATGCTTCTTCTAGATGAAGAGAACATCCCGGAGACGAAGATCCCGCCCGAAAGGTGAGCCCCCATGCATGACAACCACAGCTTGATCGAGAACCGGTTACAGCGAGTCCTGAAGGAACGGATCATTCCGTCCATCTACACCCACCTGGCCGATCTTGAGATGACGGCGTGGCACGTCGAGGGCGGCCTGGGCGAACCCGTTGACCCCGCAGTGGCACTGCCCGGCGGAGACGCCGCCGTCAAGAGCACAGCGGGCGTGGACTACCAGCCGTTCGCCGTCGGCCAGGAGTGGGGACCGGCCTGGGGCACGAGCTGGATCCACGTGACCGGCGTCGTACCGGCACAGGCGGCCGGCAAGGCCGTGGAAATGGTCATCGACTTAGGCTGGGACCGCCACTCCCCCGGATTCCAGGCCGAAGGTCTGGCGTACAACCCGGACGGCAGCGTCATCAAGGCGCTGAACCCCTTCAACTCCTGGCTTCCCGTCACCAAGGACGCCAAGGGGGGCGAGCAGATCGACTTCTACCTTGAGGCGGCCGCCAACCCGCTGATCCTTGACCACAACCCGTTTGCGCCCACCGAGCTCGGCGAAAAGTCCACGGCCGGCGACAAGCCCCGGTACAAGGTGGCCCGCGCCGACATCAATGTCTTCAACCAGGGCGTCTGGGAACTGGTCCAGGACCTCGAGGTGCTGTACCAGCTCCAGCACGAGCTTGACCTGGGCGACCCCCGCCGCTGGGACATCCTGTACGCGATCGAACGCGCCCTGGACGCCGTGGTCCTGAAGGACATTTCCGGCACCGCCGCGGCCGGCCGCGAGAAGCTGGAAAAGGTCCTGGCCCAGCCGGCCAACGCCAGCGCCCACCAGCTCACCGCGATCGGCCACGCCCACATCGACTCGGCCTGGCTCTGGCCCGTGCGGGAAACCGTCCGCAAGGTGGCCCGCACCAGCTCCAACATGGTGAACCTGCTGGCCGAATATCCCGACATGCAGTTCGCCATGTCCTCCGCCCAGCAGTACGAATGGATCAAGGAACAGCGCCCCGAGGTCTTCGCCAAGGTCAAGGAGGCCGTGGCCGGCGGCCGCTTCATCCCCGTGGGCGGCATGTGGGTGGAATCCGACACCAACATGGTGGGCTCGGAAGCCATGGCCCGCCAGTTCACCTTCGGGCAACGGTTCTTCACCGAGAACTTCGGCATCCAGTGCGAGGAAGTCTGGCTGCCCGACTCCTTCGGCTACTCGGCCGCGCTGCCGCAAATCGTGAAGCTGGCCGGCGCCAAGTGGTTCCTGACCCAGAAGATCTCCTGGAACACCGTCAACAAGTTCCCGCACCACACCTTTAACTGGGAGGGCATCGACGGCACCCGCGTCTTCACCCACTTCCCGCCCGTCGACACCTACAACTCCGACCTTTCAGGCGGCCAGCTGGCCCACGCCGTGCGCAACTTTCGCGACAAGGGGGCCTCCAACCACTCGCTGGCACCGTTTGGCTGGGGCGACGGCGGTGGCGGACCCACGCGTGAGCAGATCGCCCACGCCCGCCGCACCAAGAACCTCGAAGGCTCGGCCCAGGTCACCATCCAAACCCCGAAGGAGTTCTTCACGGCGGCCGAGGCGGAATACTCCAACGCCCCCGTCTGGAAGGGAGAGCTGTACCTTGAACTGCACCGCGGCACCTACACCTCGCAGGCGCTGACCAAGCAGGGCAACCGCCGCAACGAACACCTGCTGCGCGAGGCCGAGCTATGGAGCGCCACGGCCGCCGCCCGCGGCCGGATCGAGTACCCGTACGAGGAACTGGACCGGATCTGGAAGCTGGTCCTACTGCACCAGTTCCACGACATCCTGCCCGGCTCCTCCATCGCCTGGGTGCACCGCGAAGCGGCCGAACGCCACGCGGAAATGACCGCGGACTTGAACGTGATCATCGCCCGCGCCCAGGAGGCACTCGCGGCATCGGTGACCGAGCCTGTCGAGGTCTCGGCAAGCTCGACCACCGCGAACCTCGTGTTCAACGGCTCCCCGTTTGCCCGCAACGGCGTGGCGGCGTTCTCGGCCGGCGTTGCGGCAGCAGCCAAGGCCCCCGTGACGGTGGAGCGGGACGGCTCCGACGTCGTCGTCGGCAACGGCCTGATCACCGTCCGCTTCGACGCCGACGGCGTGACCACCTCCATGGTGGACGTGGCCGCGGACCGCGACGTGGTGCCGGCCGGCCAGGGCGCCAACCTGCTCCAGCTGCACGCCGACTTCCCGAACATGTGGGACGCCTGGGACATCGACGAGTTCTACAAGAACACCGTCACCGATGTGCGCGAACTCGATTCCCTGGAAACCGCCACGGAAGCCGACGGCACCGTTGTGGTCTCGATCAAGCGCTCCTTCCGCAACTCGGTGGTGCGCCAGCAGGTGCGGATCGCCCCGGATTCGAAGACCGTCACGGTGGCCAACGACATCGACTGGCACGAACAGGAGACGCTGCTCAAGGCCGCGTTCCCCATCGACGTGCACGCCGATTCGGCCCGCTTCGAGACCCAGTACGGCCACATCCAGCGCCCCACGCACGAGAACACGTCCTGGGACAGCGCCCGCTTTGAGGTGTGCGCGCACCGCTGGGTCCACGTCAGCGAGCCCGGTTTCGGTGCCGCGGTCATCAACGATTCCACCTACGGCCACGACGTCTCCCGCCATCTGGGCGGGGACGGCTCCTCCTTCACCACCGTCCGGCTGTCCCTGTTGCGCGGCCCGAAGTTCCCGGACCCCGAGACCGACCAGGGCAACCACACCTTCAACTACGCCTTCGTGGTGGGCGCGGACGTGGCCGACGCCGTGGCCGCCGGTTACGCCCTGAACCTGCCCGAGCGCGCCCTCACCGGCGCCCCGGTGGCGCCCTTGGTCACCACGAGTTCCGCGGCCGCGTTGGTTGAGGCCGTCAAGCTGGCCGATGACCGCAGCGGTGATGTGATCGTGCGCCTGTACGAGCCTCTGGGCGCCCGCGCCAAGGTCACGCTCAACGCCTCCTTCGAGGTGGTCTCCGCCGCGGAGAACAACCTGCTGGAGCAGCCGCACGACGGCGGTTCGCTCACCTTTGCCGACGGTGTCGCCACCGTGGTGCTCCGCCCGTTCCAGATCGTCACCCTCCGTCTCAAGAAAGGCAACAAATGAGCTCCGCTCCCACAGCTCGCACGGCGCCGCTGCGCTGGGGTGTCAACTACACCCCCAGCGAGAGCTGGTTCCACTCCTGGCAGGACTTCAACATTGACGCCGTCAAGGCCGATCTGGAGTCGATCGCCTCGATCGGCCTCGACCACGTGCGGATCTTCCCGCTGTGGCCGTTGCTGCAACCCAACCGCACCCTGATCCGCCCGGCGGGCATTGCCGACGTGGGCAAGGTGGTGGACGCCGCCGCCGAGTTCGGCCTGGACGTCTCCGTGGACGGGCTGCAGGGGCACCTCTCCAGCTACGATTACCTGCCGTCCTGGGTGACCAGCTGGCACCGCCGGAACATCTTCACCGACCCGGACGTCATTGCCGCCCAGGCCGAACTCGTCACGGCCCTCGCCACCGAGGTCACTGCGCGACCCAACGTGCTGGGCATGACCCTGGGCAACGAGACCAACCAGTTCGCGGTGGCCCGCCACCCCGAAAAGCATGAAACGACTCCGGCCCAGATGGGCGAGTGGATCAACACCCTCATCGACACGGTTAAGAAGGTGTGGCCTCAGGGCATGCACCAGCACAGCTTCGACGACAACGTGTGGTTCATCGACTCCTCCCCCGTGACCCCGCGCCATGCGGCGTCGCTGGGCGATGCGACCACCGTGCACTCGTGGGTCTTCACTTCGGTGTCCAGGCTGTTCCCGGCCGGCCACCCGGCCAGGACGTTGTTTGCCGACTACCTGGTGCAGCTGGCCGATTCGTGGGCCGAAACCCCCACCCGCCCCATCTGGCTGCAGGAAATCGGCGCGCCGTACCCGGCCGTGCCGAAGGAGCAGGCCGCGGACTTCCTGGAGGCGAGCCTGCGCCCGCTCATGGATACGCCGAACCTGTGGGGCACCACCTGGTGGTGCTCGCACGACGTCAGCCGCAAGCTGGCCGACTTCCCGGAACTGGAATACACGCTGGGCCTGCTGGACTCGGACCGGAAGGTCAAACCCGCCGGCCGGCGCCTCGCCGAGATGATCCAGGAAGAAAAGCGCAACCCCACCGCTCCGGTGCAGCGCGGCACGGCGCTGTCCTTCGACTCCGGCGACGAGGCAACGGGCGTTGGCCGCTCCGTGACCGATCCCTCCGGCGAAGTCTTCGCGGCCTGGCTGGAACTTGCCGCCCGCGGCGAGAAGCCCACCCTGGTGCGCGAAGCCAAGCTGGCCGACGCCGGCTACCTCGCCGCCCGCGGCATCAACAACGTCGTCACGGCTGAGGCGGTTGGCGCCCGGCCCGCCGGGGTGGGCGATGTCCCCGTGGTCAGCGAAGCAAACATTTGGGCGGAAACGGTGGAAGCATGAGCGCATTGAACCTGGTCCCGGCACCCACATCGGTGACCGAGCACCACGGCTGGACGGCCGTCCCCGAGGCGTTTGGCATCGAATCCTTCATCCCCGTGGGCGGCTGGCTGCTGCGCTCCCTGGAGGATTGGCTCGACGCTCGCATCCAGCCCGTATCCACCACCGGCGAGGCGTGGCTGCGCATCACCGAGGACGCCGCCCTTCCGGCCGGCGCCTACCGCCTGGGCATCAACCCCACCGGCATCACGGTGTCCGCCGCCGGCGTGGAGGGTGTCATCAACGCGGCCCAGACACTGCGCCAGCTGGTCGGCTCCCGGGGGTTCGCGCCCGCACCGGTGAGGGGCGCCGGCGTCGAACTTCCCAACGTGAGCATCGAGGACGCGCCGTCGTTCGCGTTCCGCGGCGTGCACTTGGACGTGTCACGGCACTTCGTGCCCCAGGACGAGCTGCTGCGGTTCATCGACCTGGCCGCCGCGCACAAGCTCAACGCGCTGCACCTGCACCTGACCGACGACCAGGGCTGGCGCATGGAGATCCCCGCGTTCCCGCGGCTGGCCGAGGTTTCCTCCTGGCGCAAGGACACCATGGAGGTGTACACGGAGGACGGCCGGTTCATGAAGGGCCGCCCGCACGGCGGATGCTATTCGCTGGACGAGCTGCGCGAGGCCGTTGCGTATGCGAAGGACCGCGGCGTGGTGATCATTCCCGAGATCGACCTGCCCGGGCACTCCGTGGCGGCCATTGCCGCGTACCCGCAGCTGGGCGTCGGGGCACCCGAAGTGGAGGTGTGGACGGGGTGGGGCGTGAACGATTGCATCCTGGACCCCTCCGATTACACGCTGGACTTCTTCCGCACCGTGCTCGACACCGTGATGGACGTTTTTGACGCCCCCGTCATCCACCTGGGCGGCGACGAGGTCCCGTACGAGCGCTGGCACGCCTCCGAAACCGTGCGGCAGCGCGCCGCCGATCTGGGCCTGGAGTCCGTGGAACTGCTGCACGGCTGGTTCCTGGGCCAGCTCGCCGCGCATTTGGAGAGCCGGGGACGCCGGGCCGGGGTGTGGCATGAGGCCGTCAGCTCCACGATGCCCACGACCGCCGTCGTCAACGCCTGGGGCGGGCTGGACACCGTGGTGCACAGCCTGGCCGCCGGCTACGACACCACCATTTCCTGCTGCTCGCACCTGTACCTGGATTTCCGGGAGAACGACAATCCCCGCGAACCCAGCGGTTGCAGCCCCCTGCTGTCCACGGAAAAGCTGTACAACTTTGAGCCGCTGGAGCCGAGGGTGCTGGCCGCCGCCGAATCCACGGGGGCTGCCATCACCGGCATCCAGGCCCAGGTTTGGACGGAATACCTGGACACGCGCGAGATCCGGGACTACAACACGTACCCGCGGTTGAGCGCGTTTGCCGAGCTGGCCTGGAGCGAGGACCGCGATTATGCGGACTTCCTGGAGCGCCTGGCGGACGGGCACCTTGACCGGCTTTCGGCCGCCGGGGTGGACTTCCGTCCGCTCGACGGGCCGCATGCCTGGCAGGAGCGCCCGGACATCGCGGCGAAGGCGGGCCGCAGCTAGTTATGGGATTGCAAACCGTGCCTGCCGTGCAGCATTGGAACGACGACGCCGGCCCCGCCTGGGTGCCGACGCCCGGGACCCGTGTGGTGCTGCAGGCACGGGATGCGCTCCCGTTGGGGGAACTGGCTGCGCGCCTGGCCGGCGAGCTGGGCATCCGGTGGTCGAGCTTGGGGCCCCGGTGGTCGAGCTTGTCGAGACCAGGCGACATCGAGCTCCGGCTCGAGCCGCTGGCCGCGCAGTCAGCCGAGGCTTATCGGCTGACTGCCGGCGCGGTGCTCACCATCACCGCACCCACCGAGGCCGGGCTGTACTACGGCACCCGCACCCTGTTGCAGTGGCTGCGCACCGGCAAGCCCGTCCGCGGCACCGTGACCGACTGGCCCAACTACGCCCAGCGCGGGGTCATGGTGGATGTGGGCCGCAAGTATTTTTCCCCGCAGTGGCTCGCCCGGTTCATTGAAAACATGGGCTGGTTCAAGCTGAACCACCTGCATTTACACCTGAACGACAACGTCGGCGTGGGCCTTGAATGCGCCAGCCACCCGGAAATCGTCAGTGAAAAACACCTGTCCTATGCGGAGCTTGACGGCATCCTGGCCGTCGCCGCAGCCCATCACGTCACGGTGGTCCCGGAATTCGACACCCCCTCGCATGCGGCCGCCATCGTGGCCGCCCACCCGGACCTTGCCATCACCGACCGGCACGGGACCGTCGAGAACGACAAGCTCGACGTGGCCCGCAGCGAGGCACAGGACTTGGTGGCCGACGTGGTCCTGGAATGGGCGCAGCGTTTCCCCGGACCGTATTTCCACCTGGGCGGCGACGAGTTCTTTGCCGCACCGTGGGAGCCGGAGGACCACCGGCACCCGCTGCGCTACCCCAGCCTGACCCGCTTTGCGGAGGCCGCGACGGGCGCCCCGGCCACGCCGCTGGACGGCTACGTGCTGTACCTGAACCGGCTCAATGCGCTGCTCCGGGTGCAGGGGAAGCGGGCGCGGGTCTGGAACGACCACATCCATCCGGGAATCGGGGTGGCGCTGGACCTCGACGTCGACGTCGAGGTGTGGATCCGCTGGAACACCTCCTACCCCAGCGCCCGGGACCTCCACGACGCCGGCTACACGCTGGTGAACCGCAACGGCGACCACCTGTACTTCGTACTCTCCAGCGATTCGGTACCGGCCGCGTCGGGGCGGAAATCCGCGCAGGGCATCTACGAACTGTGGCATCCGCACCGCTTTATGGGGGCCGCCGGCGGTGCGGCGGACCTCGACCTGGACCCGTCCGTGCCCGTGGCCGGGGCCGTCATGTCCATCTGGTGCGACCACCCGCCGGCCATGAGCGAGGAACAGGTGGCCGGGCAAACCCTCGACTGGATCCGATCCCTGAGCCAGCAGCTGTGGGGCTCACCCAAGCCGGCGGCAAGCTACGCGGAATTCAGCACGCTGTTCGGCCCGGTGGGCCTGCCGCCGGCCGCCTAGCGGGCTTGCTTCGAGGTTGCCCCGAGCACTGTTGAATCGCGCACCACGAGTTCCGGCGTCGGCATTTGGACGTCGGCGGGCACGTTGCCGGCGATGAGTTCCAGCAGGCTGTGGGCGGACCTGGCACCCAGCACAGCCGGGTCGCGGCGCAGGGCCGTGAGCTGCGGACGGACGGCCGTCCAGATGATGTTGTCCTCCCAGGCCACCACGGCCATGTCGCGCGGGACCACCACGCCGTGTTCGTTGAACGTGGCCAGCCCGGCCAGCGCCAGGACCTCGTTGTCGTAGATGACGGCCGTGGGGCGGTCGGCGAGCGCCAGGATCTCCTCGGTGGCCTCGATGCCCGAGTGCTGGGAGTAGTCAGTCAGGTAGCTGCTGTGCGCGCGCATCCCCAGGTCCTTGGACACGCGGGCGAAGGCCTCCACCCGGCGGCGGGTGTGCAGGAGGTCGTTGATGCCGGCCACGTGGGCAATGTGCGTGTGGCCCTGCCCGGACAGGTGTTCAACGATCAGGCCCATGGCGGCGCCGTCGTCAATGCTCACGCCCGGCAGGCCCATTTCGGAACAGGCCCCGATGAAAATGGCCGGCAGTCCCAGGGCGCCCAACTGGGCGGGGCGGGGATCATCCACGCGCGGGTCGACCACGAACACGCCGTCCACGCGGCGTTCGGACCACCAGCGCTGGTACGTTTCCTGCTCCTCCTGGATGGTTTCGACGATCTGCAGCACCAGGGCCTGGGACTCGGCGTTGATGACCGATTCAATGCCGGCGATGAGCCGCAGGAAGAAGGAGTCGTTGCCCAGGCCTTCGTTGCTGCGCGCCAGCACCAGGCCGACGGCGCCGGCCTTGGCCCCGGACAAGGCGGCCGCGGCCACGTTGCGGCGCCAGCCCAGCTTTTCGGCGGCCTCGTGGACGCGCCGCACGGTGGCCGGTGACACCCCGGCCTTCCCGTTCAGGGCAAAGGAGACGGCGGCCTCGGACAGTCCCGTGACTTCGGCGATTTGGCGCATGGTGGGCCGGGGCATGGTGTCCTTCGATGGGGTTGAAAGCGGCAACGATTTTGCGGATCTTCAGCTCCCCATTTTATAGGGTAAAGCGCTTAATGTGGACATCGTTACGCCCCTTGAAGGCCTGCCGGGTCACTCTCCGGGCACGCCGATGCCCAGATACCTCGCCGTGGCCTCGCTTCCCTCCACGGTCAACAGCCAATCGGGCCGCTTGAACGTCTCCGGGGTGACGCGCACGTACTGGACCTCCGTCATTTCATGGGGCTTCCAGGCATGCCGGAATACGCCGTTGGGTTCGTAGCCCAGGGACCGGGATACGCCCAGCGATGCCTCGTTCCAGGCGGCCGCCTCGGATTCGGCCACCTCCGCCTTCAGCCAGTCGAACGCGTAGAGGAGCACGGCCGCCCGCATCTCCTTGCCGAACCCCTTACCCTGGGCGCTTTGCCGCAGCCAGGAACCCGTGGTGATGGTCTTGAGGTTGGCAAAGCCCGCGGCGCCGAAGTCCTGGCAGCCGATCAATTCATCGCCGTGCCAGACACCCAGTTGCAGCGACCACTTGTCCCTGCCGGCCTCGGCCCGGGTCCGCCAGATGTGCTGCGCCGAATTGGCCGGGAGGTCCTCGGGACTCGCCTGCGTCCAGGGGTGCGAGAAGGGCATCACCTCGGGTGGATGGATTCCGCTCAACACCGAGGCGACGACCGCCGGAATGTCCTCGTCACGGATGGGGCGCAGGGTCAGCCGCGGCGTCACTAGGGTCAGGGCGAAAGGGGGCCAAAACTGGGCGGGACTGGTCATCCTGCAGTCTAACGAAACTACGCCCAGGGTGCGCGAACCACCAGCGGGCGGGCCATGTAGACGCTGTGCGGGTCGAGGACGTAGTCGGCAAACGGGGCGCACTCAATGAAGCCGTGCCGGTCATACAGCCGCCGCGCCGGCGCGAAAAACTCGTCGCTTCCCGTTTCGAGCCACAGCCGGCCGTAGTGCCGCCGTCGTGCCTCCTCAACAATGTGGGTGAGCACAAGGGTGGCGACACCCCTGCCACGCGCCGTGGGGGTGGTGCGCATGGACTTGATCTCGCCGTCGTGCGGCTCGAGTTCCTTCAGCGCACCGCATCCCAGGAGCAGCCCGTCCTCGCGGGCCGTCCAGAACGTGATGTCCGGCCCGGACAGCGCATCATGGTCCAGCGCGTGCACGCTCTCGGCGGGCGAGGTGCCCAACATGTCCGCCAAATGCTCGCTCAGCAATTGGCGGACATCGTCCCGGGCGGGGTCGTCGATCTCAATGCGAATCATGGAATCGAATTTACTCGATCCGGTGAAGCTGTGGCAGCCGTGCGCAACCCCTAGCCGCCACCGCTACCGGCGGGTAGCATCAAGTCATCACGGGGTTTCACATCCACTGCCGGCCATGAAAACTGTTCGTTGACGCTGCCGGCGGAAACGAGGCAGTCATGGTCACCAATCTCTCCGGTCCCGAATCCGGCGCGGCTCCCCATACGGCGAATGTCACCGCGCAGGACGCCCGCGATGCCGCCGAGGCCGCCCGGGAAACCACTTGGGAGCGGCCCAGCTTCGCCAAGGGCCTGTACCTGGGCGACTTTGATTTGGGCCTCATCCACCCGCACCCGGAATCCTCCGCCGCGGACACCGCCCGCGGAGACGCCTTCCTGGCCGAGGTCGAGGCCTACGCACGCACCATGGACGGCGCCAGGATCGAACGGGACGCGAAAATCCCCGACGAGTACCTGGCCGGGCTGGCCAAGCTGGGCGTCTTCGGCATGAAGATTCCTGAGGAGTACGGCGGCCTGGGCCTGAACCTGACGTACTACGGACGGGCGCTGGCCATCCTGGGCAGCGTGCACCCGGCCTTTGGCGCGCTGGTCTCGGCCCACCAATCCATCGGCGTGCCGGAGCCGGTGAAGGTGTTTGGCACGGCCGAGCAAAAGCAGAAGTACCTGCCCCGGTGCGCCGCCGGTGCGGTCACGGCGTTCCTGCTCACCGAGCCCGACGTCGGCTCCGACCCCGCGCGCATGGCCTGTGCCGCCGTGCCCAGCGAGGACGGCAGCGAGTACATCCTGGACGGCGTGAAGCTGTGGACCACCAACGGCGTCATTGCCGAATTGGTGGTGGTCATGGCCCTGGTGCCCTCGCGCGGGCTCGACGCCCAGGGCCGGAAGACCGGCGGCATCACGGCGTTCGTGGTGGAGGCCGACTCCCCCGGCATAACCGTGGAGCACCGCAACAAGTTCATGGGTCTGCGCGGCATTGAGAACGGCGTCACCCGTTTCCACCAGGTGCGGGTCCCGGCGGAAAACCGGCTGGGACGCGAGGGGCAGGGGCTGAAGATCGCGCTGACCACGCTGAACACGGGGCGGCTCTCCATCCCGGCCATGGCGGCCGGAGCGGCCAAGTGGTCGCTGAAGATCGCCCGGGAATGGTCCGCCGCCCGCACCCAATGGGGCCACCCCGTGGGCGAGCACGAGGCCGTGGGCAAGAAGCTGGCGTTCATGGCGGCCACCACCTTTGCCCTGGAATCGGTGTTTGAGCTCTCCGCCGCGCTGGCCGACGCCGGCATGAAGGACGTGCGGATCGAGGCCGCGCTGGCCAAGCTGTGGTCCTCGGAAATGTCCTACAAATGCGCCGACGAGCTGGTCCAGATCCGCGGCGGGCGCGGCTACGAGACGGCCGAGTCGCTGGCCGCCCGCGGCGAGCGCGCCGTCCCGGCCGAGCAGCTGCTGCGGGACCTGCGCATCAACCGGATCTTTGAGGGGTCCACGGAAATCATGCACCTGCTCATTGCCCGCGAGGCCGTGGACGCGCACCTTGCCGCGGCGGGCGACCTCGCCTCCACCACGGCCACATTGCAGCAAAAAGGCAAGGCGGCCGTGGCGGCGAGCGGCTTCTATGCCAAGTGGCTGCCGCAGCTGGTGGTGGGCAAGGGCATGGACCCGCGCTCCTACAACGACTTTGGCCCGCTGGCCAAACACCTGCGATTTGTAGAACGGGAATCCCGCCGGCTGGCCCGGCAGACCTTCTACGGCATGGGCCGGTGGCAGGGGCGGCTTGAGTACAAGCAGGCCTTCCTGGGCAGGATCGTGGACATTGGCGCCGAGCTGTTTGCCATTGCCGCCTGCTGCAGCCGCGCGGAAATGCTGCGCCTCAAGGACCCCGTGCAGGGCCGGAGCGCCACGACGCTGGCAGACGCCTTTGCCGGGCAGTCGCGGCTGCGTGTGGAGGCGCTGTTCAACGATCTCTGGCACAACACCGACGACGCCGACGCAACGCTGGCCGCGTCGCTCCTCAAGGGCGAGTTCGCCTGGTTGGAGGAGGGCGTGCTTGATCCCTCCGAGGGGACCGGGCCGTGGATCGCCGATGCCACTCCCGGGGCATCGACGCAGGAAAACCAGCACCGCAAATACCGTTAAACGCGCACGGACCCCGCAGCCGTTTGGCTGCGGGGTCCGTGCGGAACGCTAAGGGCTCTTAGCTGTCGGTCTTGACAATGTACACGTCGCACGGGGCGTTGTGTGAAATTGCGTTGGCAACCGAACCCAGCAGGCGGGACAGGCCCTGCATGCGCACGTTTCCAACGACGATCATGTCGGCGTTGAGCTTGGTGGCTTCCTCCAGGAGGACGTCGGCCGGCTTGCCCAGGGCGGAGGAGTATTCGGTCTTGACGCCGCTGATCTTCAATTCCTCGGCAACGCGCTGGGCCACACGCTCGGCCTCATCCGCGGTGGAAAGGAACCATTCGTCATTGCCGATCTCAACCTTTTCGGTCCGGTCCTCACCGAAGGCCGTGACGACGCGCAGGGTCGAGCCCAGGGACTTGGCCAGGTTGGCCGCAACGCGGGCGGCCTTCATGGAAGTTGAGTTGCCGTCGACACCGACGATGATAATTCCCGCCATTTTCTTACATCCTTTTGTTTTGGACCGTGAAAAGCTTTACTGATTGACTACTTTAGCCAAGGAATACCGTTTTAAGTCTTAATCGTGGGGCAACTAACCCCGGGTATTTTTGGGGGCCGAAGTTTCCGCCAACAATTCCAACACATGCCGGTAATCCTCACCGGTGGCGCGCGTCATACCCAGCTCGCAGGTCCTGTTGCAGGAGGCGTGCGCCGAGGCATCCAGGACGGCAACGTCCGCGGCCTGGGCCAAGGTGGCCGACTCCGTCAGCTCCGGGTGCAGCATGCCCCTGTCGCCCGCATATGCGCAGCAGCCCCAGTTGTCCGGAATGTGCACGTTCTTCGCCACCGCGGCCGCCACCTTCTCCAGCGCCGGGTTCAGTCCCATCCGGGTGGAGGAGCACGTCGGGTGCAGGGCCAGGGACTCAATACGGGCCCAGCCCTCCCCCAGCTCCGGCAGCAGACGCTCCGCGGTAAACGCCACGGCATCCACCACCCGCAGCGGCTTCCGGCCGGGCACGACGGGCTCGGATCCAATCGTGTGGATCAGCCCCTCGGTGCAGCTGGACGCGTCACAAATGATGTCCAGTTCGCCGTCGCGGGTGGCCGCGCGCAGCATGGAAAGCGTTCGGGCATGCATGCTTTCGAGCCCCGCCGTCATGCCTTTGGACGACCACGGCGTACCGCAACAGGCTTCATCGATGCCCTCCGGCACCAGCAGGCGCACCCCGGCCCGTTCGCACAGTTGCTCAAAACTGAGCTGCACGCCCTGCCCATCCGTCCCTTGCCCGGAATCGGCCGGGCCGAACATGGCGTTGACGCAGGCGGGGAAATACACTGCCGCCGGTTCGCTGGAAGGCGCGGGCCGGCGTCGTGCCTTGCCACCACCGGGAAGCTCCGGCGAATACAGCGGCAGGGTGTCTGCGCCCAGCACCTTCCGCCCCAGCTTGTTGGCCGGGAGGACGACGGCGGCGGGCACCTTGGCGGCCACGCTCAGTGCCAGCCCGGCACCGCGGGTCACGGGGCTCCAGTGTTTGGCGGCAGTTTCCCAGACGCCGTTTTCCAGCCTGCCCGCCGCGTCCCGGCGCAGATGCTTGACCAGGTTGCCGGTGTTGATGTCCACGGGGCAGGCGGTTTGGCACATGCCGTCCACCGCACAGGTATCCACGGCGTCGTAGTTGTAGTCCTTTTCCAGGGCCGCGGCGAGCTCGGCGTTGCCGTCCGCGCGGGCCTGCTCGATGGCGCGCAGGGTCACGATGCGCTGGCGCGGGGTCAGCGTGATGTCCTTGCTGGGGCACACGGGTTCGCAATAGCCGCAGGAGACGCAGCGGTCCACCTCGGCGTCGACGGCGGGCGGGGCGGGCTTGATGTGGCGCAGGTGGGCGGTGGGGTCGTCGTCGAGCAGCACGCCCGGGTTCAGCATGCCGGCGGGGTCGAACAGGGCCTTGATGCGGCGCATGACGTCGTAGAGCTCATCCCCGTATTGGCGGCGCACGAACGGGGCCATGACGCGGCCGGTGCCATGTTCGGCCTTGAGTGATCCGCCCTCGCCGAGCACCAGCTCCACCATGTCCTCGGTGAAGGCGGCGTAGCGGTCAAGTTCTCCGGCGCTGGCGAACTTGTCGGTGAGCATGAAGTGGATGTTGCCGTCCTTGGCATGGCCGAAGATCACGGAGTTTTCGTAGCTGTACCGGGCGAAAAGCTTGTTCAGTTCCAGGCAGGTGCGGCCCAGGACGGGGACAGGGACCACCACGTCCTCCAGCAACGCCGTGGTGCCGTGCGGGCGGGCCCCGGCCACCGAGGTGTACAGGCCCTTTCGCAGGTGCCAGAGGTCCGCGCGGACTTGGGCGTCCGGGCTGAAGCGGGCCGGCGAATCCAGGCCCAGGGTGGCGGCGAGTCCGGCGGCCTTTGCGGTCAACTCCGCCAGCTCGGACGGATCGTCTGACTGGTATTCCACGAGGAATGCGGCGTGATCTTGTACCTTGAGGTCGCGGACGACGCCGGGCACCTGGGTCAGGCCCTGCCCCACCTTCAGCGACAGCGCGTCCATCAGTTCCACCGTGGCCGCGCCGCTGTCCACGAGGGCCGGGAGCGCCGAGTTGGCCGCCTCGAGGTCCTTGAAAACGAGCAACCCGGACGTGGCGTGGGCCAGCCGGGGCACCGTGCGGAACACGGCCTCGGCAACAAAACCGAGTGTTCCTTCGCTGCCCACCATCAAGTGGGCCAGGATGTCCGCGGGGCTTTCGAAGTCCAGCAGGGAGTTCAGCCCGTAGCCCATGGTGTTTTTCATGGCGAATTGGCGCTCGATGATTTTTCGGGACTCGGTGTTGCCGCTGACCCGCTCGCGGAGTTCCAAAAGCCCGGCAAAAACGTCCGGTTCCAGCGCGCGGAGGCGGGCATCGGCGTCGTCCGCGCCGGTGTCGATCACGGTGCCGCCGGGCAGCACCACGGTCAGGGATTCGAGGGTTTGGTAGGCGTTGTCGGTGATGCCGCAGGCCATGCCGGAGGAGTTGTTGGCCACCACGCCGCCAATGGTGCAGGCGGCTTCGCTGGCCGGGTCCGGGCCGAACTTGCGGCCGTGGCGCAGCAGCCGGGCGTTGAGGGCCCGGACCGTGACACCGGGCTGCACGCGGATGCGGGCGCCGCCGTCGAGCACCTCGATCTTGCGGAAGTTCTTGCGAACATCCACCAGGAGGCCGTCGGTGACGCCCTGGCCGCTGAGGCTGGTGCCGCCCGAGCGCAGGGTCAGCGGCATGTTCGTGGCGGCGCTGACTTGCAGAAGCTTCGCGACCTCCGTTGCGTTGGACGGCACTGCGACGGCTTGGGGTATCAGCAGGAAGTGGGAGGCGTCGTGGGCGTTGGCATGCAGGTCCAGGGGCCGCGTCTTGCTTTGCTCCGGCGCCGCCATTGCTGCCCGGATGCGGGCCAGGGCCGGGTTCTCGCCCTCAGTGGGCCGGCGGGTCTGCAATGCCATGCTGTGTCCCTAACTTGTCGGATACCTACGCTCGATTGTCAGACAAGTATACTCAAATTGGTTTCCGTGTCAGCCGTTGCGGACCACAAATGCGGATCTGGAACAATTGACCTCCGAGGGAAAGGCGCACCATGGCAGCACGGGTAACGGCAACATCGATTGTCGAGGCGGTCAGCGACGACCTTCGCGCGCGCATCCTCTCCGGCAGACTATCCCCGGCCGAGGCCGTCACGGAGTCGGAGGTGGCCGGTTTCTATTCGGTGGCCCGGCCCACGGCGAAGGCCGCGATTGAGAAGCTCGTGGCCGAGGGCCTGTTGGTCCGCGGGACCCATAAGAGCGCCCGGGTTGCCGATCTTGGCCCGGATTCCGTGCGCGACATCTACCTGGCCCGCGCCTACCTGGAAAGTGAGATCCTCCGACGCCTGGCCGCGGGCAAAGTGGTGCCCGCGGGCGCAGTGCAGGCCAACCAGGACATCCTTGAGTTGGCGGACGCGGGCGAGATGGCCCTGGTGGAGCCGGATATGCGCTTCCACACCTCACTCGTGGATGCCGTGGGGAACGAACGAACCTCGCGCATGTACAGGTCACTGGTCAGTGAGGTGCGGCTGTGCATGACGCGGGTGCAATCCCTCCACCTGCTGGAGCGCGCCACGATTCACTCCGAACACCAGCAGATCCTTGAGCACCTGGCCGCGGGCGACGCCGAGGCTGCCGCCGCCACCCTGGATGCGCACCTGTCCACGGCCCGCGAGCGGCTGGCTGCGGCGCTGGGCGGCTGAGCCCACTTCCGTCAGCCATAAGTGGGATGCTGCGGCCAGCCTTCGGGTGAATCCTCCCAGTCTTCCTGACGGCCGTACGCCGTCAGGTCGAGGATGTTGTTGACGAACAGGAGCCTGTCGACGCCGCGCTGGGTTGTCGAGTAGCTCCGGTAGATCTGGTCCCCGTCACGGAAGAAGACGTTGAGCAGAAATCCTCCGTCCGCTCCGCAATCCTTGGCGAACGATGTGTCCCGCGAGGAGTGGAACGGCAAGGTCCAGCCTTTTTCAGCCTTGACCCTGTCGATCTGCTCGATTGGCATATTGGACACGGTGGCCCACGACGTCCCGTTGTCGGCGAGCACGTCCAGGGCGGTGACGTTGTTGGTGAAATGGGTGCAGCCTGGACACAGGGCTTCCGGGCCGACATCCATGAACTGGTAGAGGGCCAGCAGGTCGTTTTCGCCGAACAGTTCGAGCAGCGTCACCTCGCCCGTGGTTGAGGTGAACGTGTAGTTGTCGAAAGCGACCATTGGCAGCCGGCGTCGGCGCGCTGCCAGTGCGTCCTGGGCGCGGGTTGCCTCCTTCTCCGCAATCAAGAGTTTTTCGCGAGCCTGCCGCCATTCGTCGGCGGATACCACCTGTGGGATAGCCATGCTGACGAGTCTGGCACGGGGCACAGATGGCCGCAATACCCCAGGATTCGGTGCAGTTGCCCGCGTGGTTGCCGCTTTGCCGTGGCGTTTGGCCTCGGGCTCCGGCGGTCTCTTTCACGCCGTCGTGCCGGGGAGGGGTGGTGGTTGGGTGGTGTAGTGGTGGCCGGTGGGGGTGGTGATTCGGGTGCCGGGCAGGGTGGTGCCGTCGGCGGTGGTGTCATCGATGGTGGTGCCGTGGTGGGTTGGGCTGGCCTTGCTGGTGTTGTCGGCGTAGTGGTCAACGTCGGGGTCCGGGTTTTCTGGCTGGTGTGTGTGGGTGTGCCAGCCGGGGGTTTCCTTGATTTGGTTGCAGGCGGTGCACAGTCCCTGGCCGTTGGATACGGTGGTGGGTCCGCCGGCGGCGTAGGCCTTGATGTGGTCGTATTGGCGGATCGGCGCATCACACCAGGGCGTCGCACAGCGTTGATCGCGCAGGCGCAGGAATTCCTTCATGCCCTCCGGAAACAACCTCGCTTTCGAATCCATGGCCAACAGTATGTTGTTGCCGGGGTGGGTAAAGAGCCGTTTCAACCACACCCGCGGCCCCGGACCGCCACCGCCACCGCCACCGCCACCGACACGATCGTCGCTGTCGCCGGCCGGGCCCGGACTATCCTCCGTTGTGGAGCCTCCACCAGGGGCCTTGTTTTCACTGGTGGCATTGGTGGTGCCTAGGATCCAGGTGCGGGCGGTGGGGGCTGGGATCGGGTCGTAGCCGGTCAGGATCGCGGGGTCGTTGGCGCCGTCGAAGAGGGCCCGGTCCGTCATGATCAACTCCACCAGGATCTCCGGCTCCACCACCTGCGTACACGAGGCGACCCACGCATCAGTGACCGCGCTGCCCCCGGTCCGGGGACTCCGGATGCCCGGGATGTAGGGGCCGTCAGCGGTGGCCGGAGTGGTACCGGTGAGTGGGGTGGGAGGGGTCCCGTCGCCCCTCACCCCCGGGGTTTCCGAGGGGTCTGAGGATCCTTCGAGTGTCGGGTCAGGGGTCCGGTCTGGGTTTGGGTGTGGGGTGCAGGGGGTGTGGTTTGTGAGGCGGTGCAGGAGGGTGTCGGCCATGAGTTGGCCCTTGCCCCGCACGTCGCCGGCGGCTTTCGCGTTGTCGGCGATCCGGGTCAGGGTCGCGAGGACTTTCACGCCGTGGCGGAGGGGTAGGAGTGCGGTGAGCAGGGTCATGCCGTCCGCGGCCGGACGCAGGGAAACATAGCGGTCGGTTTCTGCTTTCTCCAACCGCTGCACGAAGACTTCCGGTTCCAACCGGTAGGCGGCTTTGCGGGCCCGGGCGGCCAGTTCACGATTCCCCCACCCGGATAGTTGTCTCGGGTCGGTACAGAGTTGGTTATCAACAGCGGCTCGGTGGTCTTGGGTGAGGAAGACGGTTTCGCGGGCGATGATTCCGGCCCGGTACTCATTCAACGCTCCGGTCCCTAGGGCGGTGAGGGTGTGGGGTAGTTCCCGCACCAGGACTTGGGCGAGTTCACAGAGTTGTCGGCCCCGATGCGGCGACTCCGACCTGGCTAATCCGATTTGGGTCCCCACACCCTGGCCGAGTTTGTTGGTCTCGATCCCGGACCGGGCCTGGGTGAGGCGTTGCTGGGCCATCAAGAGAACTTCGGCCCGGGCTTGGACCGCGCACAGGGCGTTCTTCGCCCCTTCAGCGGCCGAGATGACATCGACCAGGGCGCCGGGATCCACCCGGTCCACCACGAATGGGTCAAAACCCACCCCCGCCTCCACTACCCCACCCAGGGCAGCCAGGACAGCCGTGGCATCACCGGCCCGGGTCGCGGCCTTCGTGGCGGCGGTTTTGGTGCCGCCGGCGTGGCCGGCCAGATCCGCCACCGCCTCCAACGACCGCCCCTCACCCAGGGCGTTGCGGAGCAGATCATCAGCGTCGCCGGCCCGCACGGCCGCCCGGTCCGCTAACACGTGGGCGAGGGCCGCATCGAGCTGCGCCACAACCACCGGATCAAAAAACGCCGAACACCCGGCGGTCAACGCGGTTGCCACCCCGACCAGGGCGCCACAGTCCACCGGATCCTCCCGGCAGTCGGCGGACTGGATACCAGCCAACCCCAGGGTCGTGGCCGAGGCCGCCACGGCGGCCACACCGGGGACGGATACGCCGGCGGACAGGTCGCCATCCACCGGGGCCTCGGAAGCGGGGCCGGCCTGGACGGTTGCGCCACTGTCACTGTCACTGTCACTGTCACTGACCAGGCTCATGGTGTGCGCGGGGTGCCCGGAGCCGCCACCTGCGCGATCGAGTGTGACCGCGGTGGCAGGATCGTCGCCGGCACCAGGGCTGGAGGGATTCACCGCAGGGGTAGTGAGGTGGGAGGGGTCCAACCACTCCGGTGCCGCCATGTTCATCACCCGCCCGCGAATCCAAAGAAACCCTGCGAACCCCTCAAACAGAAGCAACACTTAACCCGCAACAGTGCCAAATAAGAATCAGTGTTTGAGAAGAATTTTACTTCCTGCTACATAAATTCTAGATCGTGGCACCGACACAAACCACCCAAAAACAGCCCGGCAGGTGAATCTGTGGAGAACAAAACCCTGGCACCCGGCTGTGGAGGAATCAACCACCCCGAACGCGCCCGGAAGGATCCCCCTGAACGGCCGCCATCCAGCCAGCAGCCCCTAACGCGAACGCAGCCGCCGTCGAACCCGGCAAAAATCCAAAGGAACCCGTCAAACTCCGGAGCCAAGCGTCTATGCTGGCACCAGTTACACCGCCGCGAAGCCCGGCCGGCCACGGCAGTCCACCCACCAAGGAGCCGCATGACTTTCACAACCGCAGACCTCATGGATGAACGGGGCCCGGAACTGGCGGCCGTGTCCGTGCAGTTCCGGATGTTCGGCACGCCGGCACAATTCAGCGGCCCGGCCCGCACCGTCCGCTGCTTCCAGGACAACGCCATCGTCAAGGCGACATTGGCAACCCCCGGCAACGGCGCAGTCCTGGTGATCGACGGCGGCGGCTCGCTGGAGACGGCCCTCATGGGAGACATGATTGCCCAATCCGCGGTGGACAACGGCTGGTCGGGCGTCATCATCAACGGCGCGATCCGCGACAGCGTGGTGGTCAACACCCTGCCGCTGGGTGTGAAGGCGCTGGGCACCAACCCCACCAAGAGCGCCAAGGCGGGCACCGGCGAAAGCGAGGTGCCGGTGAGCCTTGGCCAGGTCACGATCCGCCCGGGCGCAATGGTCTACGCCGACGCGGACGGCATCGTGGTGGAACGCTAGCCCTCGCATAGAGCAGGGACGGAAAGACCAGGAAAGATTGGAGCGCACATGCCCGAGAACCCGCTGCGGCACGCCGTCGCCCGGATGGGCGGGCGCGACCCCCACGAGCAAAACCGCGCCTCCACGCCCCTGGAGCTCTTCTTTGACCTGACGTTCGCCATCGCGTTTGGCGTCGCGGCCGGCCTGTTCGCCCAAAGCCTCGCCGAAGGGCACGTGGGCACGGGGCTGATCA
Organism: Arthrobacter sp. ERGS1:01; assembly: GCF_001281315.1. Lineage (NCBI taxonomy): Bacteria > Bacillati > Actinomycetota > Actinomycetes > Micrococcales > Micrococcaceae > Arthrobacter > Arthrobacter sp. ERGS1:01. Next base: position 3,793,371 of record NZ_CP012479.1, read on the forward strand.
GTTTCGCGTTCGCCATGTTCGCCGTCATTTGGGCGTGGATCAACTTCAGCTGGTTTGCGAGCGCCTACGACACCGACGACTGGGTGTTCCGCCTTGTCACCATGGTCCAGATGATCGGCGTGCTGATCCTGGCCATGGGCATCGACCGCATGTTCAGCTCCATCCAGGCCGGTGTCCACGTGGACAACAGCGTCATGGTGGCCGGCTACGTTGTGATGCGCCTGGCGCTGCTCTTCCAATGGCTGCGGGCGGCCAAGCAGGATCCGCGGCGCCGGGCCACCTGCCTGAGGTATGCCAAGTACCTAGCGGTGGCGCAAGTGGGCTGGATCCTGGTGATCGTGGTGAACACGAGCGTCGGCGTGATGTTCCTGATGGCCATTCCGCTGTTCCTGCTCGAGATGGCAACGCCGGTGATCGCCGAACGCAAGACCCAAACGCCCTGGCATGCACACCACATTGCCGAGCGCTACAGCCTGCTGGCCATCATTTCCCTGGGTGAGTGCCTGGTGGGCACCATCGACGCCCTGCGCGCAGTGGTTTTGACCGGCGGCTGGAAGCCGGACACCGCCGTCGTGGGACTGGCCGGAACGGGCCTGGCGTTTGCCATGTGGTGGCTGTACTTCATCTTCCCGGCCGGCCAGGCACTGCATCTGCGCCGGAACAGGGCGTTCATCTTTGGCTACGCGCACATGCTGATCTTCGCCTCGATCACGGCCACCGGGGCGGGACTGCGCGTCTATGCCCTCTACCTCCAGGGCGAAACGCACATTGGGCCGGCCGCGGTGGTCGCCTCGGTGGCCGTCCCCGTGGTGCTTTTCGCCGTGACCCTGACGGTCCTGTACGCGGCCATGGTCCAGCTCGACCCACTCCATGTGTGGCTCGGCGCGGGACTAACGACGACGTCGGCCCTGGCCGTGGTGCTTGCCGCGGCCGGGCTGTCGCTCACCTTGTGCCTGCTTCTGGTGCTGGCCGCCCCGGCGGCGACCATAGTGGTGGACGAACGGATTGGACACCGGCACCGGGCCCGGGCGCTGGCCGAACTTGGCAAGCGCGCCGGGCAAGCCGGGCCGGAGCAGGCTTAGATTGTGCGGGGCGCCTTGGCCAGGTTCGCGGTGAGTTCGGCGGCGTTCTGGCGAACCACGTAGGCGGGGCGGTCCCGTTCCACGCGCCAGCTCTCGGACAGCGGGCCGATGTTGATGGTGTCGAAGCCGAACTCGTCGTAGAGGCCCGTCACCAGGGCGGCGGCGTCGGCGTGGTCGCTTGCCGTGGCCAGCGCCCGCCGGTTTTCGGTGCCGGCGGGGGTGCCGTCGCTCGTGATGTCGGGCGCCGCGATGTGGTTGAAGCCCTTGGCCACCCGGGAATCCGCCAAATGTTCCTGGAGCAGCCCCGAGGTGGTGGCCTCGCCGTCGTCCAGGGCGGGGATGTGGCCGTCGCGCTCCCAGTAGTAGTTGTTCGTGTCAATCACGACCTTCCCGGCCAGAGCGTCCGCCGGAACGTCCCGGTAGCTCTTCAGCGGCACAGTGACGACGGCGAAATCGGCCGCCGCCGCTGCCTCGCCGGCCGTTGCGGCCCGGGCGCGCGGCCCCAGTTCCGCCACCAGCTCGGCGAGGGTTTCGGGCCCCCGGGAGTTGCTGATGACGACGTCATAGCCAAGCTGCACGGACTTGCGTGCGATCTGGCTGCCAATGTGTCCTGCTCCGATGATTCCTATGGTTGTCATGCCAGTGGAACAGTGGCCGGCCGAAGGTTATTTCACGTATTACGCCACGTTGCGTGAGCCCCCGGACGCCAAGGCGTCAGCGGAAGTTGGCGGGGCCCAGCAGGGGCGCCAACTGCGCCTTCTTTTCGGGGGCGACGCGCAGCAGTGTGCCGCTAACCTCATTGAAGAATGCCAGGACGGTCTCGGCAATGACGCACCGGGTGCCCGCCACCGGGTCGAAGATCGCGTAGGCCACCGTGAAGCTGGCACCCTTGACGGCACTGACCCACACCTCGATCCGGGCGGGGATGTTGCGGTAGTTCAGTGGCGAGAGATACTTCACACGGTGTTCCACCACGAGCGACTGGGTGCCCGCGGGCAGGTCGGTGAAAATGGGCCGCTCCACGTCCACCCCGGGCAGTCCCGTGCCGGCCGGCGGACCGAAGGCGTGGACGCGTGCCTCCTCGAGAATCCGCAGCACCTCCACGTTGTTGATGTGCCCGTAGGCGTCCATGTCCCCCCAGCGCATGGGGACGTGCACAGTCAGCCGGGTGCCGCCGTCGTCGTGCGCTTCGGGAACCTTTTCCGCAATGTCCATGCACCTACGCTACCGTCGGGAACGGGCGCCGGTAGGGAAATGTCAGCCCCTGGCCCTACTGTGGTCCTTGCAGATTTTCCTCCACGCGGTTGAGGGATTTTCACTCACGCCGAAAGGAATTGCCATGATGGGACCCCACCACGCCGCATGCGGCGCCGCCGCCTGGCTGGCCGTCACCACCCGTTTCCACATTGACCTGACCGGGGCCGCGCACACGCTCGCGTTCCTGCCGCCCGGGATCGACGTGGGCCTGGGCCTTTTGCCTGTCAGCGCCTCGGGCGTCTTGGCCGGCACCATCGTCACCGCCGGTGCCGCGCTATTGCCCGACGCCGACCACCGGCATGCGACGATCGCCCACTCGCTGCCTCCCCTCTCCAACGCCATGTGCATCGAGGTGGGCCGGCTTTCCGGCGGGCACCGGCACGGCACCCACTCGGTGCTGGGCATGGCAGTTTTTGTGGGCATCGCGCTGCTGGCCGGCATGTGGACGGCCCAGCTGGCACCGTTTGGCACCATCTATCCGGGCGCCGGCATCCTGTCGGTGCTGCTGGGCGCCTTTGCCGCGAAGGCGCTGAAGTTCATCCCGGATACCATGCGCAAGTTCCCGTGGATCCTCGGCCTGGCGCTGGGCGCGTTCATCACGTTCTTTGCCCCGCAGGAGCAGTTTTGGTTCCCGCTGGCCGTGGCCCTGGGCGTGGCCGTGCACATTGCCGGGGACATGCTCACCACGGGAGGGTGCAACCTGATGTGGCCGCTGAGCCTGCGCCCGCCGAAGTTTGCCCGGAAAATTCCGCTGGTTCGGAACGTGTGGAAGCGCAACGGCAGCGTCGCCATTCCGGTGCTGGGCAACGCCGGCTCCTACCGGGAGTGGATGCTGCTGGTGCCGGTCAGCGCCTACGCCGTCTTTGGCATCGTGGGCACCACGGCCCGCTGGTTTAGCTAGGCTCCGGGGTTCCTTCAGCTTTCAAGGACGGCCAGCAAGCCGGATTCAGCCCTGTCCAGGTAGCCGGCCATGTCCCGCGCCGCCTGCTCGCGGCGGCCCGCCTCCAACTGTTCGAGGATGCGGGCGTTCTCGGTGACAAAGGGTTCGTGGAAGGCCGGTTCGCCGGCCATGGCGTGGAAGACCAGGCGCATCTCGGCCAGGACCTGCGCCATGAGGGCGTCGAGCCGGTCGCTGCCGGACAGTGCCACCACCTGCCGGTGGAACTCCTGGTTCGCGCCGGCCATGGCGGCGACGTCGGCGTGCGCGCGTCCTTCCCGGCCGCGCCGCACCACCGCGGCCAGTGCGGCCAGGGCGTTCGGGGAAGGCGGCGGCGCGAACTGCAGGGCCGCGGGTTCGAGCATGCGCCGGACGCTGTACATTTCGCGGACCTCCGCCGCGGACGGCCGGGCCACAAAGACGCCACGGTTGGGAATGCGCGTGACGATCCGTTCCGCACTCAGCGCCGCGAAGGCCTCCCGCAGGGTGTTCCGGGAAACTCCCAAGACCTCCCCCAGCGACTGTTCGGACAGTTTGGTGCCCGGGGTGAGTGCGCCGTCGGTGATGCTGTTGCGCAGCACCTCCGCCACCCACTGCCCGGTTTGGGCGTGCTTCGCGGAGCCGCCAGCCACCTTCAGTGTTGCCAGTGCGGGGTCAATGCTCACCCGCGGGCCTGCCATTCGCGGGCCAGGATGCCAAAGTGCAGCAGCGAGACCCATTCGCCCTTGGACCAATCGGATTCCACGAACAATGCTTCGCGGCGCATGCCCAGTCGGGTCATCAGCCCGGCAGACTTGTCATTGCGGGCGTCGCAGATCCCTTCGATCCGGTGCCAGCCAAAGTCATTGAAGGCAAGGTTGAGCGCGGCGGTGCACGCCTCAAAGGCAATTCCCTTTCCCTGCACCTCGGGGTTGAACACAAAGCCAATCTCGCCGAGCCGGGGATTGTCGGCGTTCCACTTCAACAGGACCTCGCCCACGGGTTCGCTGGATTCGCCGAATTCAACGGCCAGGTCCAGCCACTGCCCCGGTTCCGTCAGGGGCGACTGTGCGGCCATCGACTTCACGGTCAGCGCGGTGTCGGCCAGGGACTGCGGCGGATGGGGCAGGTAGCGGACCACGTCCGGCTGCGAGCGGTAGGCGTTGACGGCGTCGAGGTCTTCCACCGTGACGGGGCGCAGGCGGAGCCGTTTGGTGTGGATCGGGTACGGGGGTTGCTGCGGAATCTGGATTTCTGAGGCGGCAATCAGCATAGTGCGATCCTAGCGCCAGGGGCCCCTGACAATTCGCGGGAAACGTCCAGAACCATTGGATACGATGACCCTATGTCCCTTGCCACGCCACCACGTCGCCGTGTGGAACTCGTATTGGTTCCCTTCATGGCTGCCTTGTGCATGGCCTTCATCATCGGCGCCATTGTCATCGACAGGGATTCGGGCGCCTGCCCGCCAAGCAACTGGCACAACCACATCGCGTTGACGCTGGCCGGGAACCAGGCCCGGGTTGACGAGGCGGCAGCGATCACCGCATGTACGGGGGCCCGGTGCATTCCGCCGGCACCCACTTTTGCCAAGAACGCCTCGGCGGGCAACGGTTTGCTTTCCCGGCAGGAGGACGGCTCATGGCTGTTCACGGTGGGCTCGGTGCCGCCGTCGTCCGTGACGTTCCGGACCTTTGACGTTGCCGGAAACATGTTGTCGCAGCAAAGCAATGTGTTGAACTGGACCCGGGTGGGCGGCACCGAACAGTGCGGCGGACCCATGGGGACCATGCGCGTTGTGGTCCGCGTACCTTAATTACCGGCCCACAAAATAAACGACGACGCCGGCCGCCCAGGTTCCAGCCGCGAGTGAGGCAAAGCCGAACTCCGCCACCATGCCCAGTCCGGTGGCCTTCAGCGCGGCCCCGGATGATTCCAGCGCCGGCCGGAACGCCTTGTGCCGCTGGAGTTCGGAGAGGAACAGGCCCACGGCGAAGCCGATGAGCAACCCCACTACGGGGATCACAAAAAATCCGACGATGCCCAGGACCAGCCCGGCAACCACGGAGCGGCCCGGTATCTTGCGGGCCTTCATGGCCCGGCCCGTCAGGACGGCGCTGGAAAGCATTCCGGCCGCCACGAAGACGGCCCCCACGCCAAAAACGACCCAGCCAACGGGGCCGCCCACCACGAGCGCCCACGCCAGCAGGCTGCCCGCGATCAGCAGGCTCCCGGGTAGTACGGGAATGATGACGCCGACCGCACCGACCACAATGGCGAGGCCACATATAACTGTCCACACGATCTGCGCATCCATGCTGCCATCCTGCCAGAGCCGCGCCGGAGCCCGGAATTCTTTCCCGGGCTCCGGCCACTGTTAGCCGGCAGCTGGTGTCCGCCTAGTGGCGGCGGCGCACCAGCCGGCTTCCGGCCATGGTGCCGGCGCCGAGCAGCAGGACCAGCAGTGCACCAATGACCGAGGCGTCAAGGCCCATGGCACCGGTCTTGGCCAGTCCGGCCGCGGGTGTCACACCGCTTCCGGCGGGCACCACGGCGCTTCCCGTGCTTCCCGAGCCGGCGGTTCCCGAGCCCGTAGGCGTGCCGGTGTTGCCGGTGCCAAGGTCCGCCGAGGCGTTGCAGCCCAGCGCAAATCCGACGCCGTCAAGGGCATCCCCGGCCGCGTAGAAGTCGGCAAACGGGGCTACCCCGCTGGCCGCCAGGACGGCGGGTGCGGCAGTCGCCGCGTAGACGTTCTTCGCCGGATTCAGGGCCGCCGTGCGCAGGTCAAGATTGGCCAGCACCACGGCCTTGTAGGAGGTGTCCGTGCCGGGCTTGGCACCGGCCGTGGCCGATTCCAGCGAGCGGCTGAGCACGTCGGCGCTCAGGGTTCCTTCGTCCCCGTTGAGACTCAGCTTGATGTTGCTGAACGTAACGGACAGGACAGGGCCGGAGCCGTAGTCGTGGCCCGTGAACGCCACCGTGCCGTCGAAACCGACTGTGCCCGTGCGCTTGACGGCGTCGATGGTGCCTTTACCGCCGGTAAACGTGAACACGCTGTCCGCGCCGGCTGCCTTGCCGTTGAAGGTGATCTTCCCCTTGGCGATGTTGCCGGTGATGTACTTGCGGAAGGAGTCCTTCACGCCCCAGGCCAGGGTGCCGTTGGTGACAGTCCCCGCCGTGCACTTCACGTCGGCCGGATTGGCCGGCGTCATCGGCGCAGTTGTGGTCGGAGGAGTTGTCGGCTGTGTTGTCGGCTTCGGGGTTTCCACGGGCTTGCTCGCGGCGGTGACCTCGATGGCGGCCGTTGCGGTTTCAACAAGTGCCGCCCGGGCCGCTGCTGCGACGTTCGGCTGGGCGGACGTTGCGGTGGCCGTCACGGCGTAACGGCCCGGCTTCTGGCCGGCCGGAACGGGCCAGGCGGCGCTGAACGTGCCGTCCTTGCCCACGGTCACGGCCTGTGCAGGAGCACCCGCAACCTCGAAGCTGACGGGGTCGAGTGCCTCGCCGGCTTCGTAGAAGTTGGCGAATGCCGGGGCGCCCGCCTTTGAAAGGACGGCCGGCAGCTTGGCGCCCTTGACGCCAACGGCGTCGGTCGTGACGGCGGCCGTGTCCAGTTCCGCCAGCACCACGTTGCTGAACGTCTGCGCGGCGCCGTCGATGGACTTGCTGCTCGCGTTGGCCGTGAGGACCTTGTTCTTCACGTCGAGGCGCAGCTTGCTGAAGGTCACTTCCAGGGCGCCGTCGTGGCCGCTCAAGGTGATGGTGCCGGCAAAGTCGGCCACTTTGGCCGCGGCGTCGAAGCCGGTGGCGGGGAAGTGGTAGCTGCCGTCCGCGTTGGCCTTGGCGCCGTCGGTAGTGCTGATGGTGCCCTTGGCGATGGGGCCGGCCAGGTACTTCCGGAACGATTCCTTCACGCCCCAGTCGAGGCCCCCTGTTGCCGTGTTCGACGACGGCGCCGCAACGTCCAGCGCCGTGTCGCCGTTGCTGAACGCGACCGTCGCACCGGGGGTGAAGTTGCTGCCGGCGAACGTGACGGACTTGCCGGCCTCGACGCTCTTCGCCGTGGCGGACAGCGCCGGAACGGCTCCGGGAACTTCCGGTTCGGGATCGGCAGGGGCTGCGGGATCGGCCCAGGACAGTGCGGTGAACGCGTCCTGGGTCCTGTCGTTCGTGTAGTCATGGTCCTTGTTGTCCCCGGCCAGCGGCGAGTTGAAGGTGGCCATGAACAGTTTGTCCTTCACTGCGGTGAACCCGCCGTTTTCAAAGACGGTAGTGACGGTTGTTTCCAGCGGGCCGAACGTTCCATCGGCACGGACCTGCACGCGCTGGGCGCGTTCGTACAGGGCGGGGCGGGCGTTTCCGCCCGGACCCTGGGCCACTTCGGCGACGTAGATCCAGCGGCCGGGAGCGTAACCGCTGCCCGTCACGCTGACGGTGAAGCCGTGCTTGAGCCCGTCGGCGGGTGCCACGGTGAGGACGGGGGCCGGCGTTTCGGGTGCCTTCTCCCCTACCTTGATGGGTGCGTAGAGTTCCTGGGCGGCGTTCGTGGTGCCGCCGGCCGGGTAGGTATACGCACCAAAGTTCCCGGTCTCGGGCCACTCAACGGGAGCACCGGAAACCGTCTTCTTCTGCACCGTTAATTCGGCACTAAAGGAACCATCCGCTGAAACCTCAACCCACTGGCCCTTGATCGCGGACTGGTACGCCGGAGCAACGGCATCCAACGCCGCCTGGCTCATGGCCCACTTCTGATCCCCCACCACACGGGCGGAGGCAGGAGCCCCGGCCGACGGCTTCCACGCATCAGCAAACTTGCCAAACACCACATACACGCCGGCAGGCTTGCCCGCCGAAATCGGCGGACGCGCCCCCGCCGGAGCCAGGTTCGCCTCCGGATCAAAACCAGTCCCCCGAACCACAACCTTCGTCCCCTCCGGCACCGCAGACGTCAACGGCGTCACACCATCGGCAGCAAAGACAGCCAACGCAGGCGTCCACACCTTGGGAGCGTCCCCCACGGTGATGGGTGCGTAGAGTTCCTGGGCGGCGTTCGTGGTGCCGCCGGCCGGGTAGGTATACGCACCAAAGTTCCCGGTCTCGGGCCACTCAACGGGAGCACCGGAAACCGTCTTCTTCTGCACCGTTAATTCGGCACTAAAGGAACCATCCGCTGAAACCTCAACCCACTGGCCCTTGATCGCGGACTGGTACGCCGGAGCAACGGCATCCAACGCCGCCTGGCTCATGGCCCACTTCTGATCCCCCACCACACGGGCGGAGGCAGGAGCCCCGGCCGACGGCTTCCACGCATCAGCAAACTTGCCAAACACCACATACACGCCGGCAGGCTTGCCCGCCGAAATCGGCGGACGCGCCCCCGCCGGAGCCAGGTTCGCCTCCGGATCAAAACCAGTACCCCGAACCACAACCTTCGTCCCCTCCGGCACCGCCGAGGTCAACGGCGTCACACCATCGGCGGCAAAGACAGCCAACGCAGGCGTCCACACCTTGGCGGGAGCCTTCACGGTCAGTGCGGCGGCCTCGGAGTAGACCACGCCGCCGGTGTTGGTGAAGGCTGCGCGGTACAGATTGCCGTTATGGGCTTCGTCGGCGGTGAGCATCAGCTGTTCGCTTGTGGCGCCGGGGATGTCGGTCCAGGCGCCGGTGCCGGCCGCGGAGAGCTGCCATTGAACGGATTCGTGGCCCGCGGCCGCGGCGGTGAAGGTTGCCGTTTCGCCGGCGTTAACGCTCACAGGCGACGGCGACGTGCCCACGACGGGCGCGGCAACGGTCGTCGTGAACGCGACGTTGAACGTCAGCGGGTCAAAAGCCGCCCCGGCGTCGTAGGAGTCGGAGAACGCGGCTACGCCGTCGGCGTGCAGGGCCGTGGGCAGCGCCGTGCCAGCAAAGGCAGAGCCGGTTTCCTGTGCGCCGGCGCCGACGGTGGCGAGTTTGACGTCGTCGTACGTCACCAGCTCGCCGCTGGACATGGACTTGCTGACGACGTCGGCCAGCAGCAGGCCGTTGGCCAAATCGATCCGGATGTCCGAGATGGTCAGTGCCAGCAGCCCGTTGTGGCCGGAAAACGCGACGGAACCGCCAAAGGCGGCCGTCCGTGCGGCGGGGTCGACGCCGGTGGCCGGGAAGGCGAACGTGCCGTCGGCATTCGTTGCGGCACCGCCGGCGGTGGTGATGGTGCCCTTGGCGATGTTGCCCGAAATGTAGTTGCGGAACGCCTTGTTGACGCCCCAGTCGAGCTGTCCGCCGGTCAATTCGACGGTGCCGGCGGCCGCTTCCACGGCCTGGGCGGCGGGTGCGGTAGCGGCCACGCCCGAGCCGGCAATGGCCAGCGCGGCCAGGAGGCCCAGGGGCTTGCGCCACCAGGGCGCGCGGGAAGCAGGTGCCACGAAATTCCTCCGTGTTTGTGAAGTGGGCATGGTCAGTTACCTGCCTTTCGGCGGCGGGACACGACGACGGCGCCGGCACCGGCGGCCAGCAGCACTGCTCCGCCGGCCAGGACGATGCCCGTGGTGGCGCCGGTTTTCGCCAGGCCCTTAGCGGCGCTGCCGGATGTGGCGCTGCCGGGGGCGGCCGCCGGGGATTCCGCGGCGGCGGGTGCCGCCGCGTCACCGAAGCTGACGGGGATCATGACGTCGGCGCTGCGGTCGGCACTACGGGTATGGTCGGCGCGGGTGACGATGACGCAGCCGTTGGGGGCCTTGGCCTTGTCCTCGCAATTCGTCATGGTGTCGGCGGCCTGCACGGACAGTGCCACGGAGAACGAGCCCTTTCCGCCGGCCTCGGTGAACGGCTGGGCGAGGCCCTGGCCGTAGGCGGGCGGGTTCGAGGAGATCCACACGGAGCTTCCGCTGCCGCCGGAGGTGTCCACGCCGCCCAGGCACGGGGTGGCCACGGCGCCGGCGCCGTTGAAGACGCACACGCCAACGTAGATGCCCTTGGCCAGGTCATAGCCGGAACCGCTGACCTGCACGGAATCACCGGCTGCCTTCAGGCCCGTGCCGCGGTCCACGGTGAGCTGCTGCCCGCCTGCTCCGCCCGCGGATTCGGCCATGGCTCCGGCCCCCGCAACGAGCGCGAGTCCGGTTGCCAATCCCACGGCCGCGGCGGTCCTGGCCACTACCCCGGCTTTCCCCATACTTGGTGTCCTGGCCGCTGTCCGGCCGGTGGTTCCCCTCATGCTTCTCCTTGGAATCGGTGCGAGTGCGGCCGCGCGCCATCGCCGCGCGGCCTTGGGAAGGATGCGTGGACGTTGATGCAGGTGATGAGCGCGGTGCAGTGATGAAGTGCTGTGCTGATGAAGTGCTGTGCTGGCGCCGTGGCGGTGCCGCCAATTACGCAACACTTTCTTGATGTAACCCTAACCTAACCTAGGGTAGGCTTACTTAAGCAAATCGACGCCGGCCAGTGGCCCGGCGTCGGGCCATGTACGCCTTTACGGCCTCAAACTGGGGAATCAATGAAATTCGCTTTAGCTGCCCTGCGCGCCCGTGCGGGTTTCCGGGCCGCCGTGCTGCCGGCTGCGCTGCCCGTCGCGCTGGTCCTTGCCCTGGCCGTTTCCGGCTGCGCACCGCAGGCTCGGGACGCCGCGGGCTCGGCGGCCGGCCCCGCGGGCGCCACCGCACGCGGCCCCGTTGCAGCCTGCTCCGACGGCACGGCCGGAAAGCTGCCGCTGAAGTCCGAATGGGGCGCCACAACTTCCGCGCGGCCGGCTGCCAGTCCCGCCACGGGTCCGGCCACCGCCAAAACGTCCGGCATCACGCTGCCCATGGTCACCCCGGCACCCACGCCGCAACTTCCCGTCACCGTGACCTCCTGCGACGGCACCGCCGTTTCCGTCACGGACGTCAGCCGGATTGTCACGATCGACCTTTACGGGACCCTGACCGAAATCGTGCACGGGCTGGGACTCGGCGCCAACGTCGTCGGCCATGACCGGGCAGCGGACTTCCCCGAGGCCGCCAAAGGCAAGGTGGTCACCCCATCCGGCCACGACCTCAACGCCGAGGCCATCACGGCCCTTGACCCCACCCTGATCCTCACAGACACAACGATTGGCCCGCTCGAGGTCCAGCAGCAGCTGCGAAACATCGGCATTCCGGTAATCTTCTTCGACCCGGCCCGCACCCTGCCGGGCATCAGCCACCAGATCAACGCGGTTGCCGCCGCACTGGGCGTCCCCGCCGCAGGCACGGAACTGAACGCCGCGGTGGGCGCCGACATGTCGGCCGCACTGGCCATGGTCCCGCACGAAAGCAAGGCGCTGCGCATCGCGTTCTTGTACGTGCGCGGCACGGCGGGCGTCTACCTGATGTCCGGGCCCGGGTCCGGCGCCGACGACATGATCGAGGCGATCGGCGCCACGGACGTCGGCACGGACATCGGGCTGACGATGCCGTTCACGCAGCTGACCTCCGAGGCCCTGATCAAATCGGAGCCGGACGTGTTGTTGCTCATGACGGGCGGCCTGAAATCCGTGGGTGGGGTGGACGGCCTCCTGAAAATCCAGGGCATCGCACAAACCCCCGCGGGGGCGTCGCGCCGGATCGTCGACGTCGCCGACGGCTCACTGCTCGGCTTCGGCCCCCGCACGGGCCAGGTCATCAAGGCCCTGTCCGCCGCGGTCTACGGGGCAACGCCGTGACCCTGACCCGCCCAACGACGACGGCGGCCAGCGAGCCCGCCCTGGCCGCCGCAGGCCGGAGCCGTTCCGCGAAGGACACGCTGATCTTGACGGTGCTGGGCGCCGCACTGGCCGTCACCGCGGTGGTTGCCGCCGGCAGCGGACAGCTGGGGATTGCCCCGTTGGAGGTGCTGGGCACCATCACCCACGGTTTCAACAACTGGGTGCAGGGCTGGCTGGACTACTTTGGCGTGAACGTGCAAAGCCCCTTCGGGATCGGCCCGCTGCCCGGGCACGCCCGCGGCTACGAGACCCTGTGGACCGTGCGTTTTCCGCGCGTTGCCCTCGCCATGATCGTGGGCGCCGCGCTGGCGTGCTCGGGCACGGTCATGCAGGGGGTCTTTGGCAACCCGCTGGCGGAACCGGCCGTCGTCGGCGTCTCCTCCGGCGCGGCAGTGGGCGCCAGCACGGCGATCGTGACGGGCCTGGCCGGCTACGGCAACTGGGTGGTTGCCGCCTTCGCCTTCCTCGGCGGCCTCATCACCACCTTGCTGGTCTACAGCCTCTCCCGCAGCCGCGGCCGCACCGAGGTGGTCACCCTGGTACTGACGGGCATTGCCGTGAACGCTTTCACCTTTGCCATGATCGCCTTCTACACCTTCGTTGCCGATCCCAACGCCCGCGAACAACTGATCTTTTGGCAGCTGGGCAGCCTCAACGGCGCCGGCTGGGTCAGCGTGGCCTCCGTGCTGCCGCTGCTGATCGCCGGCCTGGCCATGGCCTTTGCGGCGGCCCCCAAGCTCGATCTGCTGGCGCTGGGCGAACGCCCCGCCCGGCATGTTGGCGTCAACGTGGAGCGGCTGCGCATGCGAATGATCGTCACGGTGGCCCTTTTGGTGGGCGCCGGCGTGGCCTTCACCGGCATCGTAAGTTTTGTGGGCCTGGTGGTGCCGCACCTGATCCGCATCATTGCCGGGCCCGGGCACCGGCTGCTGCTGCCCGCGAGTGCGCTGGGCGGTGCCCTGCTGGTGCTGCTGGCCGATCTGGGCGCCCGTACCCTGGTCCCCTATTCCGATCTGCCGCTGGGCATGTTGACGGCGCTCATTGGCGGCCCGTTCTTCTTCTGGCTGCTGCGGCGCACCCGCAACGAACAGGGAGGCTGGGCATGAGCCTGCTCGACGCCTTCCGCACCCCGCCGGCGGCGATGCCCCAGGCAACCCTCCCGGGCCGGCCCGCCATGGAGGTCACCGGTGCCACGGTGGAACGCGGCGGCAGGGACGTCCTGACGAATGTCACCCTGCCCGTGATTGCCGGGGAGGTCCTGGCGCTCGTGGGCCCCAACGGCGCCGGAAAGTCCACCCTGCTGGCCGCCCTGGCCGGGGACGTGCCGTTGCGCGCCGGCCACATCGAGCTTGCCGGGGAGCGGCTGCACCACTGGTCGCCGGCCGAGCTTGCCCTGCGCCGCGCCGTGCTGCTCCAACACGTGTCCCTGAGTTTTCCCTTCACCGTCCGCGAGGTGGTGGGGATGGGGCGGGCGCCGTGGTCCAACACCGCGGCGGCGGACCGCGACGACGAACTGGTGGCCGCGGCCATGGCCGACACCGACGTCACGGTATTTGCGGGACGCAAGTTTTCGGCACTGTCCGGCGGCGAGAAGGCCCGGGTGGCGCTGGCACGGGTGTTGGCCCAGGACACCGGCGTCGTCATGCTTGACGAGCCGACGGCGGCCCTGGACCTGCGGCACCAGGAACAGGTGCTGGCCGTGGCGCGGCGCCGCGCGGAGGCCGGGAACGCCGTCGTCGTGGTCCTTCACGACCTCAACCTTGCGGCCGGCTACGCGGACAAGGTGGCCGTGCTGGAACAGGGCCGGCTGGCGGCGCTTGGCACCCCCGCGGATGTGCTGTCCGCGGAGCTGCTCAGCCGCGTCTACCGGCACGGGATCGACGTCATGGCCCACCCGGTCACGGGCCGGAGCATCGTCCTGCCGCGCCGCTGAGCATCCGCGGGCACCATTCACAATGCCTTGATTGCCAACCCCACGGCCTAGACTTGCAAGGGTGACTGCCACGAAACTCAGTAGCCCGCCCCCACCCGCCACCCCCGCAATTTCGGAGACGGCCCCGGCCGCACCGGCCGCGGGCGGCGGCGCCCTGTTCCTGGGGGGCCTGGCCCGGCGGGCCCGGTCGACGACGGCCCTTGCCGGCCTCGTGGGCGTGGCGGCCTTTGTTCTCTACACGGTCTATTCGTGGCTGCAGTGGTCAAGTTTCACCATCCGCTCCTGGGACCTGGGCATCTTCACCCAGCTGGCCAAGGACTATTCACAGTTCCAGGCGCCGATCGTCAGCCTCAAGGGCCAGGGCTACAACCTGCTGGGCGACCACTTCCACCCGCTGCTGGTGCTGCTGGGCCCGGTGTACCGCGTGTTCCCCAGCGCCTTCACGCTCCTAGTGTTGCAAAACCTGCTGTTTGCGTTCTCGGTTGCGGTCATCAGCCACCTGGCCATCAAACGGCTGGGCCGGATTCCCGGGGTCTGCATTGGCGGCGCCTACGCCCTGGCCTGGGGCCTGCAATCGGCCATCGATTCGCAGTTCCACGAGATCGCATTCGCCGTGCCGCTGCTGGCTCTTTCGCTCTGCGCCTTGATGGAGGAGAAGTGGCGCTCCGCCTGGATCTGGGCGGCCCTGCTGGTCTTCATCAAGGAAGACCTTGGCCTGACGGTGTTCGTGATCGGCCTGGTCATGGCACTGCGCGCCCGCAAGCCCGCGGGCCTGTGGCTGGCCGCATGGGGCGTCGCCTGGTTTGTGCTCGCCACCAAGGTGATCCTGCCGGCCATGAACCCGTCCGACACGTGGGCATACCAAAGCCAGCTGGACCTCAGCGGGCTGCTGAGCGATCCGGCGTCGCTGTTCCAAAAGGACAAGGTCACCACGGTATTCCTGCTCGTGGCGATCACGGCCGGGCTGTCCCTCTTCTCACCCCTGGCGTCGATCGTGCTGCCCACGCTTGCCTGGCGCTTCCTGTCGGACCTGCCCGCCTATTGGGGCCAGGACTGGCAGTACAGCGCCGTGCTGATGCCGATCGTTTTCTGCGCGGCCATCGACGCCCTCTCACGGCGGAAGGTCCTTGACTCTGCAAGGCTGCGGCTGCTTTCGGGGGCGGCCATCGCCCTGATCGCGGTGTCGCTGACGGGCCAGTACGCGTTCAATCGGCTCAACGATCCCGCCACGTCCTTCTCGCAGGCAGGCAACGCCTCCGCCACCCGCGCCCTGGCCGCCGTGCCCAACGGCGTCACGGTGGAAACCGACATCAGCCTCATGAGCTACCTGGTGGACCGGACCGAGGTGTATTGGATCGGCAACAAGAACCCCGCCCCCGAATACGTCCTGATCGACGTCTCCGGCCGGCTCGGCACCCCCGATTCGACGGCGGCCACCGAATCGGAGGCCCGCTACCCGGGCACCCGCTTCACCACCGTCTATGCCGACGGCCATTACCAGGTGGCCAAGCGGGACGCCGGCTAAGCAGACCGGTTACGCCGACGGGTTACGCCGCGACGGAGCTTGCGCGTTCGGCGGCCAGGTCCACAAATACCGCGCGGTTGAGCTCAAAGGACTCCTGCGCGTAGGCGAGGATGGCGTCCTTCTGGGCCCGGCTGAAATCGGTGCCGTCCAGCCGCTCCCGGTAGGCGTCCTTGTACGGCTTGGGCTTGGGGATCTCCGGGAAGTCATAGAAGTTCAGGCCGGCCTCGGAGACCCCGTAGTGGCGCTGGACCATGCGGGAGATGATCAGCCCGCCGGAGAGATCCCCCATGTAGCGCACATAGTGGTGGGCCAGCAGGAACTCGATGGACTCCCGGCCCAGCGTTGCCAACTTGTCCGCGTAGGCGACGGTGGCGGGGACGATCACGATGCGGCCGTCGGCCAGCTGCGCCTCCCAATCGACGCCAAAGTGGAACGCCATGTCCGCCTCGAGGGCAGCCACCCGGGCCAGCCCGGGGTCGATGAAGCCGCCCAGCTGGGAGTCTCCGGCGAGGGTGGCCAGCGCCGATTCCAGGGCCCGGTAAATGACGAGGCTCTGGGCGAGCAGGGCCGCCAGCGCGGCGACGTCGAGCGTGCCACCCATCAACTCGGCCACGAACGTCGACTCCTCGGCATCCCGGTGTGCGGCCGCGGTGTGCGACTTCAATTCCTGGGACAGCGGCTCCCCGGCCTCGGGGACGGCGGATGCGGCGGATGCGGCGGATGCAGACATGGGACAACTCCAAAGTTAGGTAACGTTACCCTTACCCAATCAGCTTTGGTGACACCCTGTCAAGCCATTCCGCAATGAAAACGTGCCCTTATTCCCCGGCGGCCGCGCCGCGCATCCCGGGCCTAATCGACTCCCTTGATCCGCACCACGAAAACGGCGCCCAGAAGGCCGATCACGGCGGCCACCACGTAGAGCGTCACGTAGCCGCCAAACATCGACACCAGCGGGTACGCGATGACGGGGGCAATCACCTGCGGCAGCGAATTCGCCACATTGATGACGCCCAGGTCCTTGCCGCGGCTGCCGGCCGACGGCAGCACCTGGGTGAGCAGCGCAAAGTCCACGGCCAAATAGGCGCCGTAGCCGATGCCCAGCACGGCCGAACCCACCACCGCCCCGGTCCAGGTGGGCCAGAACGCCAGGATCAGCGCGGAGACAGCAATGATGATCGAGGAGCCGATGACGAACGGCTTGCGCCGGCCCACCTTGTCCGTCCAGCGGCCGCCAATGATGGCCGTGACGAGGGTCAGGACCGCGTAGATGCCGGTCAGGATCAGCACGCCGAATTCGGGGTTCTTGAAGCCGACGGCGTCGCGCAGGAAGAACAGCAGGTACAGCGTGACCAGGTGGTTGCCCACGTTGACCAGGAACCGGGTGATCCAGGCCCAGCCGAAATCCGGGTAGCGGCGCGGGGAGATCCAGAAACCCTTGGCGAAGGCGGCCCAGGTGAACAGCGGGCGCTGGGACGGGTGCAGCGTTTGGTCGTTGGAGAAGAAGAGGTAGGGCACCATCCCGGCCACCAGGGCCACGGCGCACAAGACGTACCCGAGGGCGAAGTTGCCGGCCACCACCGCGCCGATGGCGGCACCAAACAAGATGCCCACCACGGTCCCCATGGACGCCAGCCCGCCAATGCTGCCGCGCTGGCGGATGGGCACCTGGTCAGGCACGGCGGCCGTGATGGCGGCCAGGGCTCCGTTGCAACCCAACTGCACCAGGCACCACAGCAGCGTCATGGCGGCAACGCTCGGGGCAACCGTGAGCCCCAGCAGGCCGATCGTGCCAAGGAGCGCACCGATGAAGACCCAGGGCACCCGGCGGCCAAAGCGGGAGACGGTCCTGTCGCTGAACGTGCCGAACAAGGGGTTTGCCACGAGGGACACAGCAGCGCCGGCGCCGGTCACCAGGGCCAGGATGCCTTCCTTGCCCGGTTCGCTGAAGTGGATGGCCTGCTGGCCCAGCAGCACCTGGATGGGACCGAAGAACGCCGCGTTGATGCCGACGTTGACCAGCACCACCGACGTCGTCCAGCGGTGCCGGACCGTTACGGTTGGCTCGGTGAGCGCCACACTGCCTGCCGTTGGATTGCCCTGTGAACCTGTTTCGCTGCCCGCCACCATGCCCCAGCCCTTCATTGACGTTGGGATTGCCGCTCCCTGGCCCCAGCTTACTGGGCACGCCCGACGCCGGGGGTGAAAGTTAAGGCTGCCGGCCCGCCACCTGGGCGCGGACTTCCTCGATGATCCGCAGCGCCGCCACGGAGTCGGCCGGATCCACGGGCACGGGCCCGCCGTCGTGCAGGGCGGCGGCCAATTCCTCGTAGTACTGGCTGAAATTGCCCCGCTCGGTGGGCACGGGGACCGTGGCGCCGTCGCGGCCCAGCACGCCCCAGTTTTCCTCCGGGTCGACGCCGTACAGCGGATTTCCGGGCAGGATTCCGGCCTGGATCTGCGCCTCCTGTCGATCCGCCACGGCCTTGACGTAGGCGGCCTCGGAGCCGAGGACGCGCAGCCGGGGTCCCAGTTGCGGCACGCTGAGGTTCATCCACAGGTGGGAGACCACCCCGCCGGCATGTTCCAGCGCGATGAAGGCGTCGTCGTCGGACAACTCCTCCGGCCGGCGCGCGGCGGCCTCGCCATAGACGCGCACGGGCGGGCCGAAGAGTTGCAGGGCCTGATCGACCAGGTGCGTGCCGAGGTCGTTCAGGATGCCGCCGCCGTCCGCGGGGGTGGCCTGCGCCTTCCATTCCTTCGTGATGCCCTGCTGCCAGCGCTCCAACCGCGACTCATAACGGCGCACTTCCCCGAGCGAACCGTCGGCGAGCAGCTTTTTCAGGGTCAGGTATTCGCCGTCCCAGCGCCGGTTTTGGTAGGTGCTGAGGACCAGTCCGAGCTCCTTGGCGAGCGCAATCAGGGCATCGCCCTCCTCGCTTGTCACGGTGAACGGTTTGTCCACCACCACGGCGCAGCCGGCTTCCAGCGCGGCCTGCGCGAGCGGCACGTGGCTTGCCGGCGGGGTGGCCACCACCACCAGGTCCACGCCGGCGGTCGCGGGGTCCCAGTCAGCTCGGCCGATGACGCGCGCCTCCGGGAAGGCTGCGCGGGCGGCTGCCTGGCGTGCGGGATCCGAGGTCACGATCACGTCGAGGCTGTAGCGCGCCAGCGAGGCGATGGACGGGGCGTGGAAGACGCTGCCGGCCAGGCCGAAACCCAGGAGTGCCGTGCGGATGTTTTGTGTCATGGCTCATACCCTACCGGGCCATGCCGGGCGCGCTAAAGTATGACCCATGAGCCTTCTTGGTCCCCGCATTTGTTCCGGTTTGAGCCCCGCCGACCAGGCCGTCCTGGCCCGGACTTTGGCCGGCAGCGACGATATTACGATGTTTGTCGACGGCACGGCCCACCGCCTGGCACCCGAGGCGAGGGATGCCGTCGTCGATCTTCTGCAGCGGCTCGCGGGCGGCGACGCCGTGACGGTGGCGAGCGTGGCGGAGCTGCTGACCACCTCGCAGGCAGCGGAACTGGCCGGGATTTCCCACACCTTCCTGCGCAACATGACGGATCGCGGGGAGATCCCCGTGCAGTACCGGGGCTCGCACCGGCGGATCCGCCGCGAGGACATCATGGCGTGGCTGGCCGGGCAAAAACACCAGCCCGCGGCGTCGGAGTAAATTCGGGGTTACACACCCTCCCGCGTCATAAGAAACGCTTATCCGTCCACGCACAATGTGTCTTATCCAACACGTCTTCCAGTCCCTAGGCTCGGTAGGAAGGAACCGTTCCCTAGGTTTCACCGACTGACGAACCTGGAAGAGACCATGGAAGACTTTTCGCCCGCAGGGCGCGTGCAGCGCATCAAATCCTCCCCCAGCGTCGCCGCCGCCGCACGGGTGCGTGAACTCCGGGCGGAGGGGCGCCGAATCCTCGACCTCACGGTGGGCGAACCGGATTTTGACACCCCGGACCACATCAAGGCCGCCGCGATTGCCGCCATCACCGCCGGGCAAACCAAGTACACCTCGGTCAGCGGCACCCCGGAACTCCAGGCCGCCATCATCGGCCGGCTGGAACGCCACACGGGCATCAACTACGCGGCGAACGAAATCACGATCGGCGGCGGCGCCAAGCAGGTCATCTTCATGGCGCTCATGGCCACCCTGGATGCCGGCGACGAGGTCATCATCCCCGCACCCTACTGGGTGTCGTACCCGGACATGGTGCTGGCCAACGAGGGCACGCCCGTGATCGTCGCCGGCACCGAGGAAACCGGCTTCAAGCTGACCCCGGCGGCCCTGCGCAACGCCGTCACCGCGCGCACCAGGTGGATCATCCTCAACTCGCCGTCGAACCCGACGGGCGCTGTCTACACCCGCCCGGAGCTGCGCGCCCTGGCCGACGTCCTGGCCCACTTCCCGCATGTGAACATCCTGACCGACGAAATCTACGACGAGATCTACTTCGGCGAAGGGCGGATGGCCAGCATGGTCCAGGTGGCACCGGAACTGCGGGAACGCATCTTCCTCGTCAACGGCGTCTCCAAGGCGTACGCCATGACGGGGTGGCGGCTGGGCTACGGCGCCGGGTCCGCAGCACTCGTGTCCGCCATCAACAAGCTGCAGTCCCAAATGTCCTCCTGCCCGTCGTCCGTGAGCCAGGCCGCCGCGGCCGCCGCACTGTCCGGGGACCAGGCCTTCGTCCGCGAGAGCGTCGAGGTTTACCGGGGCCGCCGGGACGCCGCCGTAGCCGGACTTAACGCGATCGACGGGTTGAGCTGCACCGTCGCCGACGGCGCGTTCTACGCGTACGTCAACTGCGCCGGCGTGATCGGCAAAAGCACCCCGGACGGCGACGTCATCGCCACCGACGAGGACTTCTCCCTTTACCTGCTCAATTCCTCGCTGGTCGCCGTGATCCACGGCTCCGCCTACGGCCTGGGCCCGTATTTCCGCATCTCCTTCGCCACCGGCCTGGACACCGTCGAGGAGGCCGTCGAGGCCATCGACAAGGCCGTCCGCACCCTCTCCTAATCCCCCATTGCAGACAGGAACACTCCCATGATCCACGTAAAGACCACCATCACCCGGCCCGACGCCGACGTCGTCAGCGCCCTCGCCGCGTTCTCCTCCGCCACCATCCATGAGGCGCAGGGCCGCAAGGGCGCCCTCAGCTCACGGATCAAGCCGATCGACCGCAGCATGTCCTTTTGCGGACCGGCCGTCACGGTTCGCTGCGCGCCGCAGGACAACCTGATGCTGCAGGTCGCCATCCACTACGCCGAGCCGGGCGACGTGGTCCTGGTGGGCGCCGGCGAATACACCGAGGCCGGAACCTTTGGCGACGTGCTGGGCAACGCCATGAAATCGAAGGGCATTGCCGCCATGGTCACCGATTCCGGGGTCCGGGACACGGCGGACCTGATCGAACTGGGGCTGCCCGTCTTTTCCGCGAACGTCTGCATCAAGGGCACCGTCAAAGAGACCCTTGGACCCATCAACCACCCGCTGGTTTTTGGCGACGAGATCATCTACCCCGGTGACATCCTGCGCGGGGACGCCGACGGCGTCGTCGTGATCCGCCGTGAGGAGGCCGAGGAGGTCATCGCTCTATCGCAGGCCCGCGACGACGCCGAGCGCGAGCTGATCAAGAAGTACCACGACGGCGGCACCACCATTGAGCTGTGCAAGCTCACCGATGTCCTGAAGGCCAAGGGCCTGCTGGTTGAGGAATAAACAAAAGGAATAAATCCCATTCCGGAATTAGCCGGCGACTTTTCCCTCGAGCATTTCCAGGAGCACTTCCTGCAAAATCAACAAAACGGCGGACGCCGCCTCGGACAAAGGTTCGTGGTCGGGCGTACATAAGGCGATTTTGCATCGCAGTGTTGGCTCCACAATGCGCAGGGCATGGAATTCGCCTTTTCTAAAAAGTGCCTCGGCAGCCGATTTTGGCAGGATGGTTGCGCCAATGTTGGCCTCCAGGAGCCGGGTCAGCGCGGGCACCGATTCCACCTCGCCCATCAGGCGCAGGGGCAGTTGGTGCTCGCCAAGGCCCGCCTCGACCAGCTGGCGCAGGGTGTGGATCTTCTCCGGCAGGAACAACGGCATGTCCGAGACCTCGCGCAGGCTGATCTCCCGCCGCCCGGGCTCAAGGTCCGCGGCCGCGTTGGCCACCAGGTAGAGGTCCTCCACGATCATGGTGGTGAACTGGACGCCGCGAATCTCCCCGGGTTCATAGATCAACGCCATGTCCAGGCGGCCGTTCTTGATGGCCTCGCTGAGCACGCCGCCATACGTTTCGCTCAGGTGCACCACAATGTCCGGATAGCGGCGGTTGACCTCCGTGATGATCCGCGGCGCCAGGCTTGAGGCCATGCTGTAAGGGGCCACCGCAATCGAAACCCGGCCCGACGGCGCGGCCCCCGAGGCCTCGACGTCGGCCCGGGCCTGGTCCACTTGGCGCAGGATGATTTGCGCGTGGCGGTACAGGGTATGGCCGGCGGCCGTGGGCTCCACACCCTTCTTGCTACGGATCAGGAGCCGTTGCTTGAGCTCGCTTTCCAGGGCCGAGAGCTGCTGGCTGAGGGCCGGCTGGGCCACGTGCAGGGCCGCTGCGGCCTTCGTGATGCTGCCCGAATCAACGATCTGGACAAAGTACGCCAACTTCCTGGTATCCACGCCATCATCTTCCGTCGTCGCGTCGCCGAAGCCGGCGTCCGTCACTGCTGTGCGTTCCGCCCCCACGGGGTGGCGGTCCATAAGGATTTGCTATCACGTAACACCGAATATGTCTTTGTGTGATCCAAGCCTCAATGCAAGAATTTTACTACCAAGGCGGGAATAAATGAACTTCGATTATCCGAACATTTATTTCACGCCGTCGGATCCCGAAATGGCCTGAATTCATTCTTCAATTATTTCCGGGCGCCGGGCACTTATTATTTATCCACCCCTTTACCAGCTTAGGCGGCGCAGACATGACTCGAATGGTTGATCTCGTGGCAGATCTCGGTGAGGGTTTTGGCGCGTACACCCTCGGCGACGATGCGGCCCTGCTGGACATCGTCTCGAGCGCCAACATCGCCTGCGGATTCCATGCCGGCGACCCGGACATCATGGACGCCACCGTTGCCGCCTGCGTGGCACGCGGCGTGGCCGTAGGCGCCCACCCCAGCTTCCCGGACCTGCGCGGTTTTGGCCGACGGGCCATGGATTGCTCGGCCGCCGAGGTCCGCACCGATGTCACGTACCAAATGGGCGCGTTGTCAGCCTTTGCGGCGTTCCACGGCACCCGCGTGGCCCATGTTGCCCCGCACGGCCGGCTCGGCAATCTCGTCGGCACCCGGGCGGACTATGCCGCAGCGGTGGCCGACGCCGCGGCCGGCGTCGATCCCGGCCTCATCATCGTGGCCCAGGACGGCGAGTTGGCGCAGGCCGCACGGATCCGCGGACTGGCCGTGGGCATCGTCGGCATCGCGGACCGCGCCTATCAGGACAACGGCACCCTGGTCCCCGGTCACAGCCCGGCGCGGTCATCCACGACGCCGCCGAGGTGGCCCGGCGCACGGTGCGGATGGTCCTTGACGGCGAAATCGAAAGCGTCAACGGCGTCGATATCCCGATCCAGGCGGACAGCGTGCTGCTGCACGGCGACAACGCCGGCGCCGTGGCGCTTGCCCGGCTCATCCGCGCCGAGCTGACGGCCGCCGGAGTCCGCATTGCCCCCTTGTCCGAGGTCCTGGCCGCGAAGGCGGGGTCCCGATGAGCACCGCAGCCGGGTCCATGGTGGAGATCTTCGAATCCGGCGACTCCGCATTGCGGGTGGTGGCCACCCTGGACGACGCCGAACTCAACTGGTCGCTGGTGCACCGGCTGGCGCAGTGGCTGGAGGCTTCGGGCGCCGACGGCGTGCACGGGGCGGCACCCACCTACGATTCCGCGCTGGTCGAGTTCGACCCGCTGACGACGTCGGCCCGTCAGGTCGGCGCGTTCATCCAGCTCGGCCTGCGGCAGCTGGGGCATGAGGACACTCCCACCCGGGAACCGCGCAGCTTCGAGGTGCCCGTGGTTTACGGCGGCGATTTTGGCCCCGACCTCGCCGATGTGGCCCGCCACCAGGGCCTGACCACCGAGCAGGTGGTTGCGCTGCACTCGGCGGGCCCGTACAAGGTTCGCTGCCTCGGCGCACCCGCCGGGTCCCCCATGATGGACGGTCCGGACTTTCCGCTGCCCGTCCCCCGGCTCAAGGACCCGCGGATCAGCGTTCCCGCCGGTGCCGTTGCGGTGGCCGGGCGCCAGGCCGTCATCGCCCCGGCCGCGGCGCCGGGCGGCTGGTGCGTCATTGGCCGTACCCCCCTAACCGTCCTGGACATCACCCGGGACCCTCTGGTTCCGTACCTGCCCGGCGACACCATCACGTTCCGCCCCATTGCGGCCGTCGAATTCGAGGGCCTGTCCGGACGCTACCTGCAGGCACTCCGATGAGCGGGATCCTCACCGTCCTGCAGCCGGGCAACTCCGTGGTGACCGATCTTGGCCGTTTCCGCGGCGCCCGTTACGGGCTGCCCGTCAATGGTGCGCTGGACCAGTTTTCCGCCCGCATCGCCAATGTCCTGGTGGGCAACGCGGACAACTCCCCGCTCATCGAGGTGACGGCGCTGGATTTCCGGATGCGCACGGATACGGACATCCTCATTTCCGTCACGGGCTCCCCGCTGACGTTCAGCGTGGGCGGCCGCCCGCAACAGCAATGGGAACCCGTTGCTGTCCGGGCCGGGGAGACAGTCTCCGTACGGGGCATCCACTCCGGGCTGCGCGCCTACATCGCCGTGCACGGCGCCGTCGAGGCGCCCCTGCTGCTGGGCAGCTGCGCCCCCGACACCGTGATCGGCTTCGGGTTGAAACTGGCCGAAGGCAGCACCTTGACGGCGCTGCGGTCCTGCGCCCCGTTCCGCCAGCCCTACCTCGACCTGCCCTTGTTCCGCTTTGGGCTTTCCACCCCTGCCTTCGGGCCGGACCTCACGGTCGACGTGACGGACGGGCCCGACCTGGCGGAGTTCGGCGACTCGGCGGAACTGCTGTTCGCCAAGCCGTATACGGTCAGCGGCCGCAGCAACCACATCGGCCTGCGACTGGGCGGGGAGCTGCCCCAACGCGTCACGGATACCGAACTGTTGTCCCGCGGCGTTCCGGTCGGCGCCATCGAGGTTCCCTCCCGCGACGAGCTGCTGGTGCTGCACCGCGGCCGCGGCGTCACGGCCGGATACCCGGTCCTCGCCGTCGTCACGTCGTCGTCGCTGGACACGCTCGCCCAAGCCAGGCCCGGTCAACACGTCACCTTCCGCAAGTCCACCATTGGGGAGGCCGCGGCGAAGTGCCGCAGTACCCAGCGGCAAATCGACCAGCTCCGCCAGGCGGTCACCACCGTTTTCGCCTCGCTGGGCATCGGCACCACGGCCCACTGGTGGCAGCACCATGCCTCCGCGGCGGGCTTCTAACTCCAACGGTTTGAAAACCATCGACCACACCCAAAGGGATTTAGACTTTTCCCATGAAATAAGGAACCAGTCATGTCTTCAGCAATTCGTGCGGTACCCCAGCAGCACCTCGACGGACGCCAAACACGCAAGGTTGTCTTGGCCGGTTGCGTCGGCATTTTCGCCGAGCTCTACGACAACGGCATCTTTGCGTTCATGGCCGGCACGCTGGCGATGGTCTTCCTGGCCCCGGGAAACACCAGCGCGGCACTGTTGTTTGTCTTCGCCGGCTACGCCATCTCCTTTTTTGTCCGTCCGTTGGGCGCCGTCGTGTGCGGCTACCTCGGAGACAAGCTGGGCCGCCAAAAGCTCCTGGTCTTCGTGATCCTGCTGATCAGCGCCGCAACCGCCGGAATCGGCCTGCTGCCCACGTACGCGGCCATCGGAATCGCGGCGCCTGCCCTCATGATCTCCCTGCGCCTGGTCCAGGGCTTCTCGGTGGGCGGTGAAGCCGCCGGAGCAATGACGTTCCTGGCCGAGCACGCCCCAGCCGGGAAGCGCGGCATCATCACCTCCTACGCACAGATCGCCTCCTTCGCGGCGCTGCTCACCGGCACCATGGTGGCCTTCACCATGTCGCCGTGGCTTACCCAGGACGCGATCGACGGCGGCGGCCTGGCCTCGGTGGCCTGGCGGGTGCCGTTCCTGGTCGCCATCCCCATGGGAATCGTTGGCTGGTACATCCGCAAGGCCATCAAGGACACCCCCAACTTCGAACGGCTCAAGGCCGAGGGCGGACTGTCCAAGAACCCGCTCAAGGAGGCCTTCGCCTCCGCCGAACACCGCCGCGCCATGGTGCTGGCCTTGTTCATCCCGCTGATGAACGGCTCCGGCTACTACGTGCTCTTCTCCTACATGCCCACGTTCCTGAAGGGCAAGAACCTGAACTTCAGCATCGGCCAGGCCCTGCTCATCACCGCCTGCTCCCTGGTGGTCATCTGCATCGCCATCCCGTTCATGGGAGCCCTCTCGGACCGGGTCGGCCGCAAGAAGGTCATCGCCGGATCGGCCATCGCCATGGCCGTGGTCGGCATCCCGGCCTATTCACTCATCGCGACCGGCGAAATGGGCCTGGCTATCCTGGGTGCCTGCATCATGGCCGTGGTCTTTGCCGGGCACACGGC
The DNA here is from genome assembly GCF_001281315.1 of Arthrobacter sp. ERGS1:01. Taxonomy (NCBI): domain Bacteria; kingdom Bacillati; phylum Actinomycetota; class Actinomycetes; order Micrococcales; family Micrococcaceae; genus Arthrobacter; species Arthrobacter sp. ERGS1:01. Next base: position 3,819,453 of record NZ_CP012479.1, read on the forward strand.
AGTCGTCCACATCCTGCTCATTGAGCTCTTCCCCACTCGGGTCCGTTACTCGGCCTACGGTCTTGGCTACAACCTGTCCTCGGCAGTCTTCGGCGGAACCGCGCCCCTGCTGATGACCTGGCTGATCTCCTCCACGGGCAACATCTACATGCCCGCGTTCTACGCCGTCATTACGGCACTGGGAACGCTCGTGGCCGTCAGCACCGTCAAGGACCGCGCCCACGAACCGCTGCGCGACGCCTAACCTTTCGCAACACCCGGCCGGCCACGCCGGCCACGCCGGCACCCCACAACTTCCGCGTTTCCAGGAGCACAACATGCCATTTTCGGACTACACCACGGCCCTCGTCACCGGCGCATCAACCGGCATGGGCGCGGCCATCACCGAGCGCCTCACCAAGCGGGGCCTGACGGTGCACGCCGTCGCCCGCAACACTGAACGGCTGGCCGAAATTGCCGACCGAACCGGCGCCATCACCCACGTCGTCGACCTCGCCGACACCCGGGCGCTGACGGAGGAGGTATCCGGCCTGAACATCGACGTCCTGGTCAACTGTGCCGGCGTCTCGCGGCCCGGCAACCTGCTGGACTCCTCGGCGGACGACGTCGACGACCTCATCGACGTCAACCTGCGCGGGCTGCTCCAGCTGACCCGGCTGCTGTTGCCGGGCATGGTGGAACGCGACCTGGGGCATGTTGTGAATATCGGCTCGATCGCCGGGCACTACAATTTCTACGGTCACACGGTCTATCACGCCACGAAGGCGGCCGTGCACCAGGTGTCGCGGCAGTTGCGCAACGATACGGTCGGCAAGCGCATCCGGGTCACGGAAATCGTGCCCGGCCGGGTCGAAACGGAGATCTTTGGCCGCAACATGGGCGGCACTCCCGAGGCCATGGACGAGGCCTGGAAGACGTACTACGAAGGCTACGAGTCGCTGACCACCGACGACATCGTCAACGCCCTGGACTTCGCCATCGAGGCGCCCCGGCACGTAAACGTGGGGATGCTCGAACTCATGCCCACGTTCCAGGTGCCCGGCGGGCTCGTCTTTGACCGCCGCGAGGACTGAACCCTAGATCCGCGGCCGGGCCGGACCACTGGGGTTTCGGCCCGGCGCAGCCCTAATGTGCCTCGAGAAGAACACGCGATTTCAGGCCCAGGCCATCGTGGACCACCTTTCCGTTTTGGATGACCGTCCTTGGGGAATCCTCGTCCCAAAGGGAACTCGGGTTTTCCAGGGGATTCGCATCAAGGATGAGGATGTCCCCCACCGCACCACCCGTGAGCCGTCCCAGTGTCGGGGAATTCATCAGCTCGGCGTTTACTGACGTGACGGAACGCAGGGTATCCAGCATGCCCAGCACCTCCGATTGAAGCCGCAATCCGCGGAGTTGTTCGGACTCAAGCGCGCCAAGGAGGTCCGAGCCGAAGCCGATCCGCACGCCTGCGGCGTGCGCCCGGGCCACGGCAACTTTGCCCGCGTCCAAAACGAATGCGTTCTTCTCCTTGGCCACCTCGGTCATGCGCATCTCCTCACCTCGGCGGCTCATGGCATCGTAGGCGGCAAGGGTGGGAACCAGAAAGCTTCCGCGCTCGGCCATGAACGCCGCCGTTGCGTCATCCATTAGGTTTCCGTGTTCGATCGAACGGACCCCGTTGGCTACCGCGTGCACGATCGATTCGGACGAATACGCATGCGCGGCAACGTAGCTGCCCCGCCGCTCAGCCTCTTCCACCACGGCTTGGATCTCACCGGCGGAGTATTGCGGGACGCGGATGGGATCCGAAGGTGAAATGACACCGCCGGACGCCATGATCTTCACGGCGTGCGCTCCGGTCCTGAAACGCTCACGGACCGCGCGACGGAGGTTGTCCGCTCCGTCGACGATCTCGTTGGAGTGTCCGCACACAAAGTCGACGGAGGTTTCATCTGATCTCGGATCCCCGTGGCCGCCCGTCTGGCTCAGCGCAGGGCCGGTGTAAAAATATCGCGGGGACTCGATATGCCCTCCCGTGACCGCCATCGCCAGCCCGATGTCGCCGCCCGCGACGTCACGAACACTCGTGAAACCTCGGGCCAATGCCGCTGCCAGCCGTTTGGCACCGACCAAGGACAGAAAGCTCAACGGCGCCGTGTCATTGTAGAAGCCATCGAGGCTGATCCCGTAGGCGTGAAAATGGGCGTCTATCAGTCCCGGCATCACGAACCTGCCCCCCGCGTCGACGCTTGGCCAAGCGTCGTTGGGTTCCCCGAAACCCGCGATCCGGCCATCGGCGATTTGGATGGAGGACCTGACCAGGTCCGCCGAGTTGCCGTCAAAGATGAGGGCGTTGAAGATATTCAGGCTGCCGCTCTTTGCAAGGTTCATGACTTCTTGACCTCGTGGACTATCTTGAACGTCCGGCCAATTCCCACCGCGGAATCCTTGAGGAGCTCGGCCAGCCGGCCGTTGGACGAGGCCCGGAACGGGTTCTCGACCCACCCGTCGTAGGCCGACTGGTCCGGCCATACGGCGGTGACCAGGATTGTGCCGGCAGCATCGGTTGCCACCGAAATCTCTGAGGATATGGCGTCAGAATGATCGAGCGAATATTGCAGAATCTGCTCGTCGTCGTAGCGCTGAAGGACATCGCCAACACGTTCGGGGGCAACGTTGAGCATCAAAATTGTTCTAAGCATTTACTTCATCCTTTCGAAGATTTTCATCGAGGGCTGTGTCACCAAAAAGCGCGTAATTCGCCAGCCGTTCGGCGTCGAGCGAGTCCAATTCCAGGTTCAGCGCGGCGGCGGAATCACGAATGGTCTCGGTCCTGGTTGCCCCCGGAATGGGAACCATGCCGACTCCCAAGGACAACTCCCAAGCCAATATCAACCGATGAAGGCTCACGCCATACTTGCGCGCCATCTCGACAAACGGGTTGTCGGTGGATGCAATCTTTTGCTGGTCACCAAACGGGCGCCAGGCCATAAACATCAAACCCAATTGTTGGGATTTCTTGAAAGTCCCAAACCCGTCCACCGCGGTGGGCGAGAATTCATTTTGAACGGAAACAAGGAGCGGACCCAGAATGCCGTGGGCCACGCCAATTTCGGCCACCGAGACGTTGCTGATTCCCGCCCGTTCAATGAGTCCGTCGTCGACCATGTCCTTCAACGCTCCGATGGATTCTGCGAAAGGGACTCCGGGATCCGGAGCGTGTAATTGATACAGCCCAATGGATTCGCATCGCAGCCGCCGGGCCGATTCGCGGGCCGCCGATTTCAGGTGATCCGGCCGGCCGTCGATCAACCAGCGGCCATCACCGGGGCGAACCTTTCCCCCTTTGGTCGCCACAAGGACACGGTCTGCGTCCCCCCGGGCTGCGAGGACATCTCCGATCAGGGTCTCGTTGTGGCCGCGGTCCTGGGCACCCGCATGGTAGGCATCCGCAGTGTCCACGAGCGTCAAGCCGGCGTCGAGTGCCGCATTGATTGTCGCTTTTGCCCGGTCCGCATCGGGCCGGCCCTCTATGGACAGGCGCATCCCGCCCAAACCTAAATTTCCAACGAATCCGCCGGACTTGGCAAACCGCTGAGCCGATCCCCACATCATCCCGATACCTTTCTCTACGTTTGGCATACCGCTTCACGGACGGGTTCCGGCTGGGCGCAGCGATTGCCGACGCCCCACCGGAACCCCAACCGACATCTAACTGGCGAAAACCTCCTCCAGGGAGCTCGTCGTGTCACCGTCGCCCACCATGAAGCCGTAGTCGCCGGGCTCGATGCGGGTAAATTCCTCGCGGGTCAGCACCACAATGGTGGGTTCAAACGGTGCCACCAGCTCTTCCTCGACCTCGAAGTTGTGGGCGTTGACCACCTTGCCCAAAACGGTTCCCCGGGGAACCTCGTGCAGCAAGGAGTCCGGCGTGTAGTTCGAGAGCAGAATGCCGCCCTTGGTGGGCCGCAAAGTGGTGAGCGTCTTCAGGACCTTCTGGGGCTTCGACAGCGGAACCACGGCTCCTTCCAGGATCCCCACGGTGCGCAGGACGTTCAACGTTCCGGCAACCGCACGGTCCAGGAATTCCACTGTCCGCTGCCCGCCGCCGCCAAGTTCGCTCACCATGGCCGGCACTCCGGTGGTGAGCGCCATTTCCGTGGAGGAGCCGGGGTACGGTTCGTGGTGGTACAGCACCGGGGTGCCGTAGGCCTCGGCCATGGCCTGACCTTCCTTGTGAACGTAGGCATAGTCGACGGTCGAGTACAAACCGCTGGAGTGGTAGTCAATGAAGAAGTCCGCCTCCTCCTGGATTCCCGTCAGCACGGCGGCGAGCTGTTCGGTCAGCGAGCCGTTTCTGTCACCGGGGAAGATCCTGTTCAAGTTCAGCCCGTCCTGGACGGTGTGGCGGGTCATGGTCTCGTAGGCGTACGGGTTGCACACGGGCACGGCAACGACGGTTCCAATCAGGCGATCGATCTCGATGGCTTCCACGATCCGTCGCACTGCCTCAACACCGGTTGCTTCGTCGCCGTGGATTCCGCCAAACAACACGATCGTGGGGCCGGGTTTGCCACTGCTGAGCCGGTGCACGGCGAGTTCCACCCGATGCCCGCTGCCCATGGTGGTGACGGGAACGTATTCAATCGTGCGCGAGGCTTTACTGGTCATTTCAATCTCCTTGATAATTTTTTGGATGAAGAATTCGATGGTGAATTATGGGCGGGCGGGCTTCCTGGTTCCTTTGAAGAGGAACAGTGCGGCAACCGCCGCCAGGACGAGGGAAAGGCTGATGAGAATCGTGGCCAGGGCTGCCAAGGTTGGGTCCTGGTATTTCTGCATGTAAACAAACATCCAGACGGGCAGGGTTTCCTGGCCCGGCCGCAACAGGAAGACCGTCATGTCTACTTCGTCAAAACTGATGATGAAAGCAAATATCGTGGCGGCGATCAATGACGGCTTGATCGCAAAGAGCGTCGAAGCCCTAAACGCCATCCACGGGTTCGCACCCAAGTCCCGCGCCGCCTCATCGAGGGTGGCGTCCGTCCTGGCCAGGGCAGCGGTCAGAACGATGACAACGAATGGCAACATGATGATCACGTGCATCAGGATGACACCCGTGATTCCCTGAAAGGCTCCTACGGTATTTAGCAGCAGGAAGGCGCCCAGGCCGATGGTCACCTTCGGCACAACCATGGGTGCCAAGCTAAACACCTGGGCACCGTTCATGACTTTTGAGGAATAGCGGTGGAACGCCAGGCTGGCCATGGTGCCCACTACCATCACGATGGCCGTGGACCATACGGCGATATACAAACTCGCGTATGTTGCCTCGGCAAGACCGTCCTGGGTCATCAGGTTTTGGTACCACTTCATTGACCATCCGGGGATGGGCCACGCACCGTAGGAGGCCGATGAGAAGGACGAAACGACAATAATGAAAAGTGGGGACAAAACGAATATGTAGATTGCGGTGAGCCACACCTTCATCCCGATGCGCAGGCCCTTCGTGTCGCCAAGGCCGGTCACGCCAAGCTGCCCGCCAAAGGAGAATTTCTTTTGCGCCGCCGTGAACAGTCCCAGAACCACCAGTGCAAGGACCAGTAGAACAAAGCTCGTGACGGACGCCATGGGCCATTGAACGTTGTTGACGTCCGAATACACCATGGTTGCCAGCACTGCCACCCGCCCTCCGCCCAGGAGGGATGGGGTGGCAAAGGAACTCATCGACATGGCAAACACAATCTGTGCACCGCCAATAATCCCGGGCGCAATGAGCGGCAGGGTCACCCGTCTGAACGTCGTGATGCGCGATGCCCCCAGATCGCCGGCGGCGTCCGCCACCGCGCCGTCGAGCTGGCCCAGCGAGCTCATCACGGGAAACACGATGAACGGCAGGAATATGTGTACCAGCGCAATCACCACCGAGGGGCGTGCGTACAGCAATTGCAGGGCGGGCAAGCCCACCGAGGTCAGCATGGAGTTGAGCAGGCCGTGGTCATCCAGCAGCAGGCTCCATCCATACGTCCTGGCCACCACGCTTGTCATCAGCGGCGCAAATACGATGAAGAGTCCCACATATCGCCACGGCACGCTCTTGATCTTGTGCAGGCCGTAGGCCGTTGGAACTCCCACGGCCACCGCGATCACGGTCGACAGTGACGCAATCCGGAGGGTCTCAAGCACCCCGCCCCACCGGTAGCCGCTGGTGAGGAACTCAGCCCATGTGCCGATCGATCCGGTTTGGTCAGGCTGGCCGAACCGGACAACGTGGAACGAATTTTCAAACAGCATGACCATCGCACCCAGGAAGAGGGTGGCCAGCAGGAACAGGCTTGGTGCCGCAAGCATCCAGCCCGAAGCACCGCGCAACAGTCCGCGCCTGCGCGGCGGCTGTTCGTGCGGCTCGCTGGCCTGCCGGTCCTCCACCGGATCGTGCGTCGACTTAGAATTCACCAAGGTCGACATGGGTCAGATCTTCGAGACGATGTCGCTGTTCCAACGATCGGTCCAGGCCGCGTTGTTCTTGCCCACAATGTCCCAATCGATGTCAATGAAACCTTCGACAGTCGAGGGTTGAAAGGCCGGCAGGGACGCCAGCTTGGACGGAAGCACCGACTTGCTGTTAGCCGGGAGCTGGACAGCCGTTTCGGCCCACCGTGCAGCCCACTTTGGCGAGAGCATTTCGTTGACAATGTCCTGGCAAGCCTCGGACTCTGCGTCGCTTTGGCCGGCCACCGACTGCAGCATCACCGGCAGCGGGATGGCGCCTTCCTTCGGGATCGTGTACTGCAACGGCGCCCCGCCCTCAATCCATTGGTACGACGTGCCGTTGAAGTATGACGTGAGGGGCGTGGTCCCCGAGCTGAGGACGTTCAAGTACTGCGGGTTGGAATCGACGATCAACTTGATCTGGGAGGCCTTCTCCTCCCACAGCTTCCACCCCGGCTCCATGTTTTCCAGACTTCCGCCATTCATTTTGGCGGCCATGAAGACCACGTACCAGGGAAAGCCGAACATGCTGATCTTGCCCTTGAAGGCCGGATCCCACAGTGCCGACCAACTGTCCGGCGCCGTTGGCAGCTCCGTCTTGTTGGTCACTAGGCCGTATTGGTCGGCGCCGATGCCGATGCCAAACTGATCCTTCCGATGAAAGCTTGGCGCAATGTCGGCAACGTTCGACATCGCGGAGTAATCCAGCTTCTGCCACATTTTGTCCCCGGCGCCCTGGACGGTGGTGTTGGTGTTGAAGAATCCCAAGTTCACCAACGGCTGTGACGGATCCACCTTGCGTTGGGCCAACATCTTCCCATAGCCGACGGAATTCGACTGCTCATAGAATTTAATCTCCACGCTCGGGTGCGAGGCCTGGTACTCCTTGGCGAATTCCTTTGGCATCTTTGCCAGGTCGCCGCCGAGGAAGCAAAACATGGTCAGGGTCATTTTCTTTCCGCCGCCGGATGCGGTGCTGCCGGCGGCAAAGGGTGAGGCGCAGGCCGCCAGGGAGGCCGCCGCCGCGGTTGCGACGCCTCCGGCCAGGAAGCTTCGCCGGCTCAACCGAAGTTCGGGCTGCTTTGATTTCGCAGAGGTGACATCTGCAGATTTTTCAAAAAACATGTGGTTCTCCTTCAAATCTCACAAGCAATTAATGGGCCAAGATCACTGCAGAGCCGGAAGTCCAGCCAAATTTGATGCGCTGCCCGACAATTGGCAGGAACGACGCGTCGGTGGGCCGTTCGGACAGCACCGTACGTCCTCCGGCCAGGCGGATTTCGTACCGGATGCGGGATCCGCCAAACGTTATTTCCGAGATGGTGCCGTCGAAGCGGTTGGGTGCCTCCGGCGCGGCACCCTCGAAAAGCGAGACGAATTCGGGCCTGACGGTGATGACCCGGCCTGGCTCATCGAGGTCAACGGCAAGACCCTCCGTATGGAATCGGCCGTCCTTCATCTCTCCGCGGAAAACGTTGGTGTCCCCCACGAAAGTGGCGACAAATTCGGTAGCCGGGTTGTTGTAAATTTCCAGCGGGCTGCCCACCTGTTCGACTTTTCCGGCACTCATGACGGCAATTTCGTCGGACATGGTGAACGCTTCAAGCTGGTCATGGGTGACGTAGACAAAAGTCGTGCCGGAATTCTTTTGGATCTTTTTGAGGGCGTGCTGCATTTGGACCCTGAGCTTGAAATCAAGGGAACTAAGCGGCTCATCCAGCAACAGCACGGCCGGCTCGTTGGCCAGGGCCCGTGCAATGGCCACCCGCTGCTGCTGGCCGCCGGATATTTGGTGCGGATAGCGGTTGGCCATGGCGGAAAGTTCGACCAACTCGAGTTTTTCCGCCACGATCCGCTTGATTTCGGCTCGCGACTTTCCGTGGACTTTTGGCCCAAAAGCAATGTTCTTTGCGACGGTCATTTGCGGAAAGAGCGCCAGCCGCTGGAAGACCAGGTTGGTGGCCCGTTGGCGGCCGCTGGCGGCACGGATCGGCTCGTTGCGGATCTTCACCGTCCCGGCCGTGGGTTCTTCCAAGCCGGAGAGGATGCGAAGCAGGGTGGACTTTCCGCACCCCGACGGGCCAAGGAGCGAGAAGTACGAGCCCTTCTTGATGTTCAACGAAATGCGGTCAAGTCCCACGACTCCGCCGGCGTACACCTTGCGCAAGTCACTGACTTCAATGTCTTTTTCTTGAGAATGCATAGTTATTTCCTCGTTCTACGTTAAAGAAATTGCATTTACCTAGCCGTCAGGAACGTGCCGTTAACCCTTGCCAATGCCGGAAAGAAGTTGCGTCTGTTCAAAGAGCATCGCGATGGTGTCGGCTGCGATCTCGCGGGTAAACCTGGAGGCCGGGCCGCCAATCGACAATCCCCCAATGGCGCGGCCGTCGACGCCCAGGATCGGTGCCGCGCGGCAGCGCAGACCCGGGGCAAAGGTTTCTTCGTCGACCGCATACCCAACCCGGCGCACCTCTTCGAGTTCATCGGAGAGATTCGCCAGTTCCGCAGCCGGATCCCCATAGCCCGCGCCGCGAAGCAGCTCAAGTTGCTGCTCTTCGCTTTGCCGGGACATGACGGCTTTGCCGAGAGCTGCCCGCACGGGTGAGATGAGCTCGCCAATCCTGTTGACGGCGCGCAACGGGTGTTCGCTTTCGGTCCTTGCCACGATGATCATCTTTGTTCCAACGATCAGTCCACCGGTGACGCTTTCACCTGTTGCGGCCGCTAGAGACTTGGTTGCTTCCAATAGATGCGCGGGGCTGTGGAGTTGGGCCGCGACGGTCACCGACATCCTGACTAGTCGCCCGCCGGGCTCGTAGCGCCCGGCGTCGTTGCCGGTGAGAAATCCCCACTCCTCCAACTGGGCAAGCAGGCGGGATGTCGTCGACAACGGCACGTGAGCCTGGGCGGCGATCTCCGACAGTGTGAGCGGTCCATCCGGGGAGACTGTTGCCAGTTCGAGGATGTCCAGGATTCGACCCATGTAGCTTGTCTTTGGACTTCCACTCACTGAGAGTTCATTTTCATTCAGTGCAACTTCCATGGCATGACTGTAATGTGGCTCACGTTGAGGGGTCAAGAGCCTGACCGATATATTTCTTGCAGGAATTTTCCCAGGTGCCCGGCGGGCTCGTCTTTGACCGCCGCGAGGACTGAAACCTAGATCCGCGGCCGGGCCGCCCAGCGCGCGGCCTTCAGCGCCAGGTGCAGTTCCAGCCGGACCCGGCCGGCCAGCGGGTCAGCACCGATGATCCCGCGCACCCGCGAGAGCCTGTTGTACACGGTGGATCGGTGCAGGTGCAGCCGGTCGGCGATTCCGGCCACGGTGCCGTCGCTGTCGTACAGCAGCTCCAGCACCGGGAACAGTTCCGCGGCGCCGTCCCGATCCCGGATCAGCCGGTAGTACACGCTGTCCTCCGGGTTCGCGGCGCCGCCGGCCAGGACCTCGTAGACGCCGGCGCCGCGCACATCCAGGATCTGCCCCAGCGCCGGATCCACCACGGCAGCCTGGGCCGCGATCCGTGATTCCCGGCAGGCGGCCGGCAGGGCACGCAGGGACGTGAACGGCTCGCTGATGCCCATCACCACGTTCGACGCCGGCACCCCCAACCGCTTCGTCAACTCGGCCGCGTAGCGCTCCCGCACGGCGGCGTGCCGGGTCCGGCCCGGCGTGGACCGGAACAGCAACACGGCATGCGTGCCCAGCCCGGCACTGAACAGGGCGTCGTCAATGCCCACCGTGGCCTGCAGCCCGGCGCTGCGGTGCACGAGTGCCGCGGCGAGCGGGTCCCGTGCGGGCGCGCCCGCCGTCACCCGCTCCAGCCCGGGACCGGCGTAGACCGTGGCGGCCTGCCAGGGGCCGCGCTGGCGGATCTCCGGCCATTCGGCAATGACCCCGAGTGCGTGCTTGTCCCCGTCCGCGGCGGCCAGGAACTGTTGCTCCCGGTCGCGCCGAAGGCTGGATTCGGCCGTGTTGGAATCCAGCAGCAGCGTGGCCAGCAGGTCCAGCGAGTCGCGCACGGCCGGCAACTGGGCCAGGATCGCCGTCGCACTTTGTTCCTCGACGTCCTGCTGCACCCACAGGTAGCCCACGCGGAAGCCGCGCACCAGAAGCGGCACGCACACCCGGCCCAGCATGCCCAGTTCCTCGTTGGCCGGGACCACCACGGGGCGGACGGCGGTGGAGACCCCGTGCGAGAGCTGCCAGGCGCTGACGTCGGCCGGCACCCGCTTGCTCAGCAGGAAGTTCACCCGAACCCGGTCGGCATGGGACTGGTTGGCGCTGTAGGCCAGCAACAGCCCGTCGAGGTCCTCCAGGGAGAGCCCGCGGCCCAGTTCCAGGGCCAGCTGCTCCACAAGGTCCTCGATCTCCGGATTTCGCATGCAACCAGCGTACGGCCGGGGACAGACAGCAGGCGACACTTGCCCCGCAAGGATTCGACATTTGTCGAGACTGACCGCGAAAAGTTCCCGGAATTCCGGGCATCCCACAATCCGGGCCGGGACGGGAGCTATGAATTGCTTCACAACCCGGACGTAGTCTTTTGCTAACTGGCCACACACCGGCCCACACCGGCGCCCACAACAAAAGGACACACAAAATGATCATCGGCGTTCCCAAGGAAATCAAGAACAACGAATTCCGCGTAGCCATGACGGCCGCCGGCGTGCACGAACTCACCCGCCACGGCCACACCGTGCTCATCGAGCGCGGCGCCGGCGTGGGCTCCAGCATTGATGACACCGAATACTCCGACGCCGGAGCCGAGCTGGTGACCGACGCCGCCGAGGTGTGGGGCCGGGCCGACATGGTGGTCAAGGTCAAGGAGCCCATCAGCGTCGAGTACCCGTACTTCCGCAAGGGCCTGGTGCTGTTCACCTACCTGCACTTGGCCGCCGAGCCGGAACTGACCCGCGCGCTCATGGACAGCGGCGTCACGGCCATCGCCTACGAGACCGTCCAGGTGGGCCGCACCCTGCCGCTGCTGGCACCCATGTCCGAGGTTGCCGGGCGCCTGTCCGTGCAGGTGGGCGCCGCATGCCTGACCGCCCCGGCCGGCGGCAAGGGCATCCTGCTCGGCGGCGTTCCCGGGGTCCGCCCCGCCAACGTGGTGATCCTGGGCGCCGGTGTCTCCGGCACCAACGCCGCCGCCATGGCCATTGGCGCAGGCGCCGACGTGACCATCCTGGACATCAACATCAGCCGGTTGCAGGAATTGGACGCCCAGTACCAGAGCCGCTTGAAGACGGTCGCCTCCAACACCCTGGAAATCGAACGTTCCCTCCTGGCTGCTGACCTGGTGATCGGCTCGGTGCTGATCCCCGGGGCCAAGGCGCCCAAGCTCGTCACGAACGACCTCGTCTCCCGCATGAAGCCCGGTTCAGTCCTGGTGGACATCGCCGTTGACCAGGGCGGCTGCTTCGAGGACACGCGCCCCACCACGCACGCGGACCCTACCTACAAGGTCCACAACTCGGTGTTCTACTGCGTGGCCAACATGCCCGGCGCGGTCCCCAACACCTCCACCTACGCGCTGACCAACGTGACCCTGCGCTACGCCGTGGCCCTGGCCAACCTGGGCGTCGCCGCGGCACTGGAGGCCGACGCCGCCCTGGCCGCGGGCCTGAACGTGGCCGGCGGCCAGGTGGCGCACCACTCGGTGTCCACCGCGCACGGACTGCCGCTCGCCGCCGACTGGCGCCAGCTGGTCTAGCAACAAAAGGGCGGGGCCGGCGGGATTGTTGATCCCGCCGGCCCCGCCTTTTTCACACCCTGGTGGCGCTACGCGTGGCGGCTTCGGCGCCTGCGGTTCACGGCGATCCCCACGCCAATCAGCAGGGAGATCAGGCCCAGGCCGGACACCAGCGAGACGTTCGCGCCCGTGCTGGCCAGATCATTCCCCGGCGCCGGCGTCGCAACTGCCGAGGCTGCAGCGCTCGACGGCGTTCCCGCCCCAGGTGCCTTCGTCGCGGTCGCGCCGGCCGACGCCGAGCCCGTTGACGTCGCACTGATTGAGGCCGTGGCGCTGGGCGCCGTCGACTGCGTGGCCGTGGCACTCCCCGTCGGCTCGGTTGTCGGGTCGGTCGTCGGCGAAACCGTCGGACCCGTGGTGGGATCCGTGGTCGGACCGACCGTCGGATCGGTCGTCGGTGTCGCGCTGGGCGACGGCGTCGGGGTTTCCGTGGGGACAACAACCTCGGCGACGGTCACGGCGGCCGCTCCGGCGCTGCTGGCACCCGCGGCCTGGATCTGGTGGTCCCCGGCCGGCGCACCGGCCGGGGTCGTGACGTCAACGCTGAATGCGCCGTCGCCGTCGGCCGTGGCAGTTCCCAACGGCAGCGGATCCGAATGCAGGGTCAGCGCCACCTTCTCCCCCGGGGTGAACCCGGTGCCGGAAACCTTCCAACCGGACGCCGTGGCGGCCGCGGTCAGCACACCCACACGGGCCACCGACTTCTGGTCCAGCACGGACAGTGCACCGTTGGCGTCCAGGGCCGAGAACGCAAGCGTGTTCTCACCCGCAACGGCGGGGACGCTGAACATGAAGGACCCGTTGGCCGTGATCGGGTGGGCAATACCGTTGACCGTGGCCGTGACGGTGCCGCTGACTCCCGCCAACGTGCCGGAAGCCGTGAAGACCGGCTTGCCCGCGGCGTCAAAGGAGACCGTGGTAGACAGATCCGTCAGGGTCGTTGCCGCCGCGGCCGGTAGCGCGGGGGCGCCAACGGCCTTCCATGGCACGTCCGGTGCGCGGTAGTAGCCGATCTTGGCCGCGTCCCAGCCCTGGGCCACGTTGACCAGCCGGGCCGTGAAGTCCGCCAGCTGGGCCGGATCGTTCTGCCGGTCGGCCTTGGCGCTCCAGGCAACCTCGGCAACGGCCGGGAAGCGCGGGAACAGCATCTGGTTCATGTACGTGCGCACCGAATCAAAGGGCTTGGCCGCGGTCCACGGGACACTGCCGTTCTGGTTGGTCGCATCTGCCCACAGGGCCACCTCCACGCCAAGGATCTGGCTGTCGGTGATGGCCATCTTGCCGCCGCCGGTCACGTTGGGAACGGCCGTGGTGGGATCCCACTGGTAGGCGCGGGCCAGGTTGATGTAGCCGCCGTTGACCCACGTCAGGCCGTATTTTGTGCTGGAATCGTACTTCATGTCGATGTACGTGTGGTCGGCCGGGGACATGATCAGCTTGTTGCCGGCGGCCAGGGCGTGGGCAACGTTGGGGGTCAGGGCGGGGTCGCCGGATTCCTGGGCGTAGTTTTGCAACACGCCGCCGGCGGGCAGGCCCTCGCCGTCCGCCCACGAGTTCCAGGCGATGACCTTCTTGCCGGTATCGGTGACGATCTTGTTCACGATCGACGTGTAGTCAGTGAACTGCTGGTGGGAGAGGCCGGCGGATTCGTCGCCGCCCACGTGGATGTAGTCGCTCGTGGTGGTCTGCCCGGCAACGTCGGCCATGACGGCCGTCAGGAAGTCCTTGACGTTGCCCAGATGTGCGGCGTCCTGGAGGCAGAAGTTCGGGCCGCGGCCAAAGTTGGTCCACGGCGGGATCACGGTGTTGTTGCAGTTCAGGTTGGCCACGGAGGACATGGCGGCGCCGGCGTGGCCGGGCCCGTCAATTTCCGGGATGACCTGAATGAACCGCGCCTTTGCGTAGTCCACGATTTCCTTGTAGTCGGCCTTGCTGTAGAACCAGGGACCGGCCACGCCGTTGTCCACCGTGCCGGCGGGGATGCCACTTTGCACGGACGCGCCGACACCGGTCAGGGCCGGGTAGGCGTCGATCGCAATGCGCCAGCCCTGGTCCTCGGTGAGGTGGAAGTGGAAGGCGTTGAGCTTGTAGTCGGCCATGTAGTCGAGGTATTTCTTCACGTCCGCCACCGGGTAGAAGCGGCGGGCCACATCCAGCATGGCGCCGCGGTACTCCCAGCGGGGCTTGTCCGTGATCTCGACGGGCTCCACGGTCCAGGCGCCCGCCTGGACCGTGTCGGCGTTGATCTGGGCCGGCAGCAGCTGGCGCAGGGTTTGGATGCCGTTGAACACGCCCTCGGCGGTGTGGCCGGTGATGGCCACTCCGGTGCCCTTGACGCTGAGCGTGTAGCCCTGCGCGCCCAGGGATTCCGGGCCGTTGGCGGCCAGCGTGATGGCCGGGTACAGGCTCGACGCCGTTTGGCCCACCGTGAGCGCGAAGCCCGTGGCGGGCTTGAGCTCGTTGGCCAGATAGCTGCCCAGCGTGGCTGTCGCGGCATCGGTGACGATGGGCGTGTTCTTCGTCAGGCCAAAGCGCGGGCCCTTGCCGGTCACCACGGAGTTCGGCTCCGGGATCAGGGCGGGCAGCCCGGTGGGGGCCACGTAGTCCGGGTTGACCTCGTTGACGGAGAATTCGGCCACCGTGGTGGTGTCCGTTCCCGCGGCGCCAATATCGGAGTACGCCACCAGCTTCACGTAGCGGCCCGTGGCGGCCTGGGCAAAGTAGGCGCTTTGCTTGGCGCTACCGGTGACGAAGGCGCCTCCGGCAACGGGTGCGCCCCAGTTCTTCGTGTCGTTGGAGACGTAGATGCGGTAGTCGCCGATGTTGCCGTTGGTGTTGTTCTGGCGCGGCAGGTAGTTCACCCCGCACAGGGTCTTGCTGGCACCCAGGTCCACGGTGAGCGAGTTCGGGAAGTCTTCCGTGCCCACGGACCAGCCGGAGGACCAGAAGGTGTTGGAGTTTCCGTCAATCGCATTGGAGGCGGGGGTGTCTTCCGAGCCGTAGTGCGCCAGGGACTCTTCCGAATTTGCCGTGGCGGACACGGGGCGGGCGGACGCCGGCGCGCAGCCGGCCGGAATGGCCGTCACCGCGGCAGGTGCCGTGGGAAGTTCAAACGGCGCCGGAAGCGTCACCGTCTCGCCGTTTGCGGAGGCCGTGAAGGGTGCCCCTGCGGCAGTGGCTGTAAAGGTGAGCTGGGGGGTGAAGCCGCGGGCCGCGACGTCGTCGGCGGTGAACGTGTGCTTCTTGGCCCGGCAGATCAGGTTGGCTCCCGGTGCCAGGGTGCCGCTGAAGCAGCCGGCAATGTCGATGTTGGACGTGGCGGCGATGTTGCTCAGCGGCACATTGCCGTCGTTGGTGATGCGCACCACGTAGGAGCCCTTGTCCTTGATGCCAAGGCCGGGCGGGGACGCGTAGTTGAACACGTCGAGGATCGGTTCAATCTTCACCGACGGGGCGGGGGTCAGATCGGCGGGGGCCGTCACGGCGCTCGTGGTGATCTTGACGTTCTTGATGGTGCCCTTGAACATCCACTGGTCGATCGGTGCGGGGTTCGACCCGGTCTTGAAGTGCACCCCGCCGATGGTCACGGTGTCCAGGTTGGGCAGGGACTTGAAGAAGTACTGGCCCGTCTTGGAGTAGATTTCGGTTCCGTCCACGAAGTACTTCGTGGTGCCGTTCGCGGCCGTCAGGGCAACCGTGTGGTCTTGGCCGTCCATGACGTTAAGCGTGGAGGCCGGGCTCTGGTTGGCCAGGTAGCCCTGCGCCCGGGAGGGGCGGATTTCAAAGTAGGGGTTCTTTCCGCTGTTGACGGTCAGCAGCAGGTCGTGGTCGTCCACGCCCTGCTGCACGGCGCCAAACAAGGTCTGCGGGACAGAGGTTCCTGTGTTGGTGCTGTTGAACGTGACGGAGACGGTGCCGTTGTCCAGGTTCTTCAACTTGGCGAGGATGTCGGTGGTGACGTCGGTCAGGGCGCTGCCGTCGTAGGTTTTCGGCGTGTTGTTTTCGTACACCACGGTGTCGGCCGCACTGCCGGTGCCGGCCACGGTGGCCAGGGGCACCATGACGGTGGAGCTCTTGCCGCCCGAGGTGTACGTGGCCTTCACAGTGACGGCCTGCACGGCGCTGTCCTTGCTCGTGGCCACGGGGACGTTGACCACGGCCTGTGCGCCGGCGGCGATCACGGGTGTGGCGACGGTGCCTGCGATGTAGCCGCCGCCGTCGACCGCCAGCGAACCGGCCGGCAGGGATGCGGCGCCCTGGTTGGTCACGGTCACGGGAACGGACGTGGTTGCGCCCACCGACAGCTTGGTGGTGGTGGGGATGGACAGCGGCGCGCATGCGCCGTCAAGCTCGGAAAGCGGGAAGGAGGCGAAGGTGATGTTGGCGTAGCCGTTGCGCTCGTAGAGCACGCCCACGGTGCTGTTGTTGACCATGGCGGCCGTGGAATAGCCGGAGGCGCCGGTTTCCAGGACCTTGGAAACGGGCCAGGTAAGTCCGTCGTCGCACGAGAGGCGCACCGTGGTGTTCATGCGGATCTGGGAGTCGAAGTTGTTGGTGGAAATCATCCACTTCGACTTCGGATCGCTTTCGGGCAGGGTGGGGAACACGCGGGTCAGCGAGCCGTTGCTGGCGGGGTCCACCAGGGCGGGGTCGTTGATCATGGGGCCCCAGGTGGCGCCGCCGTCGGTGGAGAAGGCGCGCTGCCGGGTGCCGCCGTTGCGGTTGCTCAGGATCAGATTGCCGTTGGACATGGCGGCGGTCTTGTTTTCATCGGCGTTGCCGGGGGTGGGGGCGCCGTGCTGCCAGGTGGCGCCGTTGTCGTCGGTCCAGGCGCTCACGGCGGCGTTGCGGCCGCCGGTGCGCACCACGTACTGCTGCACCAGGCGGCCCTTGTAGGGGCCGGTGGCGATGAAGGTTGCCATGCCGGAAGAGGCGAAGGTGCCCGCCCAGGCGGGGTCCTTCGTCTCCGGGGTGATGTTGTGGTGCTGCCAGGTGGCGCCGTTGTCATCGGAGTAGCTGACCAGCTGCTGCACGATGCTGGGATCGTCGGTGTTGCCCACCGCGCCGGCGGCAAAACCGGTCTTGCGGGAGCCGGCGTAGAACAGGAAGACCCTGTTGGTGTCCGGGTTGTAGCCCAGCGACGGGTCGCCGAAGCCCTCCGGGTAGTCGCCGCCCCGGGCCACGGTCTGCGGGGCCCAGGTGGTGCCGCCGTCCTTGCTGATGCGTACCATGGCGTCAATGTGCGACGGGATGTCCGCCACGGTCTTGCGTCCGTCATAGGCGGTGATGACGGTGCCGTCCTTGGTGACCACCATGGCCGGAATCCGGTATTGGCGGTATGCGCCGTCCTGGTGCGTGGCGATGTCCGTCTTCTTGACGTTCGCCAGCGGCTCCAAGGGCGCCGGGGTGGACACGGGCGTCGCCGCTGCGGGGACGACGGCGGGTGCGGACCCCGCAGCCAGCGGTACGGCGTGTGCGGGGGCACCGAGGGCGCCCAGCATGCACGCCGCCACGGCGACGGACATGGATCTTCTCAACCAGGTACTCAATGCGCTCTCCCAGGGATCATGCGTGCGATGAGGGCCGACGCGGCATCAAATAGGACGTCCGACGTCAACGGGCTGAGCCTAATCCAAAGTGCTATGGATCACAATGCTGTTACATGACGCTATTTGAATCCTATTTAGCATTAAAAATCATCCCTATGGAGCCCTGCTGGACAGTCCCGTGCGCCCGCAGTAGCGTTCGGACGTGAAACCAACCGGCAACGCCGCCGCCCGCGACACCCCATCAAGGAGCCCAACATGACCAGCTTTGTGACGTCCGCGGACGGAACCCGGATCGGCTACGACAGCGACGGATCGGGACCCACAGTCATTTTGGTGGGCGGGGCCATGCAGTTCCGCGGCTTCGATTCCAACACCGTGGCCATGGCCAAATTGCTGGGTGCGCACGGCTTCACCGTGATCAACTTCGACCGCCGCGGCCGTGGCGACAGCGCCGCGGCGGGGTCGTGCACGCTGGCGGACAACCTTGCCGACCTTTCCGCGCTGATCGAGGCGGCGGGCGCGCCGGCCGCACTGTTCGGCAATTCCTCCGGCGGGGCCATTTCGCTGGCCGCAGCCGCCGCCGGCCTGCCCGTCTCCGCCGTGGTGGTATTCGAGGTGCCCCTGGGCTCCGAAGGCGGCACGGATGGCGCGGAGAACCTGGCCGGGCTGCAGGCCACGCTTGCGAACGGCTCCCCCGACGACACGATTGCGTACTTCATGAAGGACATGCCGGCCGAGTGGCTCGACGGTGCGCGGAACAGCCCCGGCTGGCCGGTCATGACGGCCATGGGCCCGTCGCTGGAGGCCGACGCCGAATCCCTCGCCTGGGCCCAATCCGCACCCCGCTCCGAACTGTTTGCGTCCGTGAACGTTCCCGTGCTGGCGCTGGTGGGCGAGCATACGCTGCCCATCATGCACCCCGCGGCGGACTCCATCACCGCGGCCATCCCTACCTCCACGAAGGAAACCATCGCGGCGGCCAACCACAGCTGGGAGCCGGAGGCCATGGCCGCCCGAATCGCCGGATTCCTCGGCAAGCCCACGGCCTAGGAGCAATCGCCTGATTCAAGCAGCCCTGGTTCAAGCCGCCCCCGGCATGCCGTGACCTGCCCGCAACCACGTTGCGGTTTGGCGCCCGGATTCTGCGGCGCCTACCCCCGGCCCGATCCCCTGCCTAGGCTGATTCCGCCGGGCGGCGCCACCGCCAGGTGGAATTCGGGGAGGGCACCATGGGCGGGCGACGCAGGATCCTGGCAGTTGCGGCACTTGCGGGGGCGGTCCTCGTCGTGGCCGGCTGCTCCGGACCTTCCGTAGTCGCCACGCGGGCCGACGGCGCAAGCCCGGCACCGGCGTCGGCCGCTTCAGGGACCACCGACTCGGCGGCGTCAGATTCGGCGGCGGCGGACGGAACGGACACGGCAGGCGCCGATCCCACCGTCATGGCCACCACGGCATCCGTCACGGTCTACTACGTGGCGCCGGGCGACGGCGGCGAGACCGGAATCCTGGTGGGCTGCGGCGACAGCGCCGTGGCGGTGACCAGCGGTGCCATCAGTTTCACCGACCCCGTGGAGGGGGCGCTGCGCATCCTTCTCGCCGACCACCAGGAACAGGTGGGCGAATCCGGCTTGGACAACGCACTGTGGGCATCCCGGCTGTCGGTGAAGAACATCGACCGCTCCGGCACCGTCATCACCGTCAACCTGGTCGGGACGCTGGTTCCGGGCGGGGCATGCGACATTCCGCGCATTGACCAGCAAATCCTGCTCACGGCGCGGGTCGCGGCGGGCGGGCCGGTGGACGTCACCGTCAACGGTAAGACGTTGAGTGCCGCGCTGGGCCGAAAATAAAGGCCTGCTGAAAAAACTTTTGATGCCTATTTAGCAACAACAGTTGTATCCTGACAACGTGAACACTCCAGACGTTGGCGCCAATGCTGCCGCCGAAACCCTGTCCGAAGAAACCGTCGACGCGCTTGCCCGCGCCCAGGGGCACCACGCGCCCGCCGAGCCGCAGCCGCACCCGCACGAGGCGCTGCTGTCGGCACGGGCGGCCAACATCAAGCAGTCCGCGGTGCGCGACGTGTTTGAGATTTCCATGCAGCCCGGACTAGTTTCGCTGGCCGGCGGCAATCCGTACCTGCAGTCGCTGCCACTGAACCACCTGGCCGACACCGCCGCGCAGATCATTGCCGAGCACGGCCTCGAGGCGCTGCAATATGGCGGCGGGCAGGGCACCCTGGAACTGCGCACCCAAATTTGCGAGGTCATGGCCGCCGAGGGCATCCACGATGCCCGCCCGGAGAACGTGGTCATCACCGCCGGCTCCCAATCCGCCCAGGACGTTGCGGCCAAGGTGTTCTGCGATCCCGGTGACGTGATCCTGCTGGAGGACCCCACCTATGTGGGCGCACTGAACACCTTTGAGGCGTACGAGGTGGACGTGCAAGCCGTGGCCGGTGATGAGCACGGCCTGATTCCGTCGGCCCTGCGGGCCAAGATCGCTTCGCTAAAGGCGGCCGGGAAGACCATCAAGCTGCTGTACACGATCCCCAACTTCAACAACCCCTCGGGCGTCATGCTGGCCCCCGAGCGGCGCCAGGAGATCGTGGACATATGCCGCGAGGCGAATATTCTGGTGCTGGAGGACAACCCCTACGGGCTGCTGAAGTTCGACGGCGTGCTGCCGGCCCCGCTGCGTGCCGCCAACCCCGACGACGTGCTCTACCTGGGCTCGTTCTCCAAGATCTTTGCCCCCGGACTGCGCATTGGCTGGGCACTGGTCCCTGAGCACCTGTTGCAGCGCTACTACCTGGCCAGCGAGGCCGTCACGCTGTGCCCGCCCACGTTCAACCAGCTGCTGGTCAGCGACTACCTGCGCAATTACGACTGGATGGGGCAGATCCGCACCTACCGCAGCCTGTATGAGGAACGCTGCGCGGCGTTGCTTGCGGCGCTTGAGGAATTCATGCCGGAGGGGGTCTCCTGGACCCGGCCCGAGGGCGGCTTCTTCGTCTGGCTGACCCTGCCGGAGGGAATTGACAGCTACCCCCTGCTGTACAAGGGGATCGACGCCGGCGTGGTGTTTGTGCCCGGTGCCGCTTTCACGGCCACCGAGGGGCCCAGCAACAAGCTGCGCCTTGCCTACAGTGCCGTCCCGCCGGAATCATTGCGCGAAGGCGTCAAACGGCTGGCGCCCGTGCTGGCCGAGGCCATCGCCGGGGCGGCGTAGCGGTACTCAGCCCTGCGCATCCGGGGCCAGCTCAAGGGCGTGCCGGCGCCCGGGAGGCATCTTGTCCTGCTGCATTGCGCCGCGGATGGCGGGTGCCAGGATGGCCGCCATATGCTGGGCCAGGAACTGTTCCCCGGCCAGGTTGGGGTGTTCCAGGTCGCTTGCCAGGTCCGTGCTTTCCGCACCCTGGAACCAGCCGAGGGCCACGGGGTCCACGAACTTCGCGCCAATGCCGGCGGCACCGTCCGCCAGCGACTCGCGAATGGTTGACAGCAGCCCCTGGTCGTCGTCGGATTCGGAGGTCGGCCCCACCACGATCACCGTCGCGTCCGGGGCCAGGACCTTGACCCGGGCCAGCGTTGCCTGGATGGCGGCGGCAACGCCCGCGTCGCCGGTGTCGTTGTCGGAGCCAAACAGCACCACCACCTGCGACTGCGAGTTCACGATGCGGTTGACGAGGTCCAGGAACACGTCTCCGTCCTCACCGGGCTGCACATAGCCGGCACCGTTTTCGGAGGCGTTGGTGATCTGCGCCTTCAAACCCTGGCTTGCCAGGAGGGGTTGGGCCTCGGCGGGCCAGGTGACCCCCGGCGTCCTGAACCCGGTGCTGAGGGAATCGCCGATCACATCGACGTGGACGGTGGCCACGGGGTCCACCCGGGGCACGGAACCGTAGGCGTCGGCGGCAAAGACCACCACCAGGAGGACCACCACCACGGAGATGGCGCTGGCGAAACGGCCCCGCCACTGCGAAAGCCTTTCGGCCAGGGTGCGCAAATCCGGGTGAGCCTTCATACCCCAAGGGTGTTCCGCCAGCTTGCGCCGATCCCGAACGCCCGCTGAAGGTTTCTTATGAGTCTCCTCCATGCAGCAAGGGCCTCGTCAGGCTCGACCAGCGGTGGTCGAGCCCGACGAGGCCCCCGTGCGACGTTACCCCTAGTAGCGGGTCAGCGTGCCACAGCGCTGGATCGTGAATCCCTTCGCGTATGAGGGAATCTCAACGATGATCTGCGCAGAACCGTAGTAATTGTCAATGATCTCGTCGAGCGAGCCACCAAAACCGCTAAGAATTGCGGCATAGCAGGAGTTTCCACTGCCCGAGGCATAGTAGGTGCCGGGCAGGACGTCCACTCCCACCCGGTAGGTGCCGTCGGCGGTAATCCTGGTTGCCTTGGCGCCTGTGGAGGTGACGGTAGTCCAACTGCCACATCCGGAGGTATGGAATCCCACGTCACCCGCAGAAATCTGCACATAGGTGTGGGCTGGGCCAAAGTAGTTCGCCTTGATCTGACTCAAACTTCCGGAGAAACCGCTCAAGCGTTCCCAGTAGCAACTATTACCGGCGCCGGTGGCCTTATAGAGTCCGGGCTTGAGGCCGGATCCCACGCGATACGTGCCGTCACCCTTGATGGCAATGACGGGGGGCATTGGAACGGCAACGGCGCCGCTGGCCACCACCTTGGCGTCGTAGTACTGCTTGCGGGCGGTCACCCGCACGGTGATCGACTTGCCGTTGTCGGCCGAGGCCAGCTTGTAGGTGCGGTTCCGTGCGCCGGAGATCGCTGCACCGTTGCGGTACCACTGAAAGCTCACCGATGACGGGCCCGGCTTGTAGCTGCCGTTGCTGGCGGTCAGTACGGAGCCCGCCTTCAGGGTGCCGGTGATCTTTGGCGCCGTCACCGTGGTGAAGACGGCGTTGCGGACAACCGTGGCCGCGCTAAACGTGGCCTTGGAGGTGAATCCGGCCTTGGCCACGGTGACCTTGACCGTGATCTTGGTTCCGATGAGGCTCGAGCTCAGGTTCAGGAACGAGTACGTCCCACCCCTGATCGCCTTGCCGTTGCTGTACCACTGGTAGCTGGTCGACGTCGGAGCCGGGGACCAGCCCTGCGAGGTCCGCAAGGTCTGGCCAAAGCGGGCAGTGCCCGTGATGGTGACGTTTTTTGTGGCGGTGAAGACGCCTGCGGCGATGGTTCGCGCGGCCGAGTACTTCTCGGCTGTGACAAATCCGGCCTTGGTGGCCCGCACGCGGACCTTGAGCGCCTTGCCGTTATCGGCTGCCGCTGCCGTGTACGTCCGCGCCGTGGCGCCCGCAATGGCGGCCGTTCCGCGGTACCACTGGTAGCTCAGGGCTGCGCCGGTGGGAGCCCAGTTGCCGGCATTGGCACTCTGGACCTGGCCGACCCGGGCCGTCCCGGAAATCGTGGGAACGGGGGCCGTGGTGAAGGTGCCCGCGGCAACGCTGAGCTGCTTGGATGAAAGCACCAGCGGCGTATAGCCGGAGAGCGATAGCGTGGTCTTCACCGAGAGCAGCTGGCCGGAGTCGGCGGCCGCCGCGGTGTAGCCGGCGCCGGTTGCTCCGGCGATCGCCGCCGTGCCGCGGTACCACTGGTAGCCGATGTTTGCGCGCATGCCGAACGGGCCGTTCCAGACCGGTGCGGTCACGGACAGGGCCAGTCCAACCTTGGGCGTGCCGCTCACGGCACCGCTCCAGCTGACATTTTGGAAGGTGCCGGTGCCGACAGTGACGTCGGAGGCGCCGGCCTCGATGCCCGCACCGTCCTCGTCAAGGGAGGCCACCACGGAGAGGTGGATGGTTGCGCCGGCCAGGCCGTTCATCAGTTGAAGGGTGGACTTCCCCCCGACTGGCAATGACTCCGTCAGGACCGTGTCACCATTGGCGGTCCAGGTGAAGTGGAGCCAGGCGGCGCCGTCCCATTCACCGCCCGTGGAGGTGAGCGTGCCGCCCACCACGGGATCGCCGTCGATCACGGGTGCGTTGACCTCGGTAACGACGGCGGGTGCGGCCGGGGCTGCGGGAGTGTCCGTTGCAGCGGAATCAGCGCCGGCCGGCGCGGAGGCCGTAGGCTCCGGTGCGGGCGCCTCCGTCGGATCGACGGGAGCTGCCGGTTCAACGCTGGCCGACGCGGAGGCCGAGGTCTCCGGTTCAGGCTGGTCGGCGTAGGCCGCGGGGCCGGCGAGCAGGCCCGCCAGCAGGACCGCGACGCCGGCGGTGGCGCCGGCCGCGGTCAAGTGATGCCGCACGCTTCGCGCGCGGCCCTTCTTGGTAGTCATGAAATTGTCCCCTATCCCAAAATCGGCGAGCCCGATCGGACTAATCCTAAGGGGCCGCACCGACATTGCCACAGTGGACCATGTCATAACCGGGGCGGATAACCGGTTTTCCGGTCTCCCGGTTATCGGGTTTCGACAAGCTCAACCACCGAGCCTGCGAGCTCCGGGGCTGGGGATCAGTCGAGCAGCAGCGCGGGCTCCTCCATGATGGCCGCAACGTCCGCCATGAAGCGGGCGGACAGGTCGCCGTCGACCACGCGGTGGTCGAAGGAACCGCCAAGGGTGGTGATCCAGCGCGGGATGACTTCACCGTCAAGCACCCAGGGCTTTTGCTTGATGGTGCCAAACGCCACGATGGCCACCTCGCCTGGGTTGATGATGGGCGTTCCGGTGTCGATGCCGAGCGCGCCGATGTTCGTGATGGTCAGCGAGCCGCCCTGCATGTCCGCGGGCTGCGTCTTGCCGGCCCGCGCCGTGGTGGCCAGCGCGTTCAACGCAATGGCCAGCTCCTTCAGGGAAAGGTTTTGCGCGTCCTTGATGTTGGGGACCATGAGCCCGCGCGGCGTGGCGGCCGCGATGCCAAGGTTCATGAAGTGCTTGACGATGATTTCATCGCCCGTCCAGGTCGCATTGACGGATGGGTTGCGGGCGGCGGCCCAGATGACGGCCTTGGCCAGGATCAGCAGCGGGGAGACCTTGATGCCCTCAAAGTCGCGCGATACCTTCAGCCGCTTGACGAATTCCATGGTGCGGGAGGCGTCGACGTCCACGAAGATGCTCACGTGCGGGGCCGAGAACGCGCTTTCCACCATGGCCTTGGCGGTGGCCTTGCGCACGCCCTTGACCTTGATGCGCTCCACGCGGGGGTCGTCGGCCAGGCCGGACCCGGTGGCGGGCGCCCAGAACGTGCCGGCGCCGTCCTGTTCGGCGGTGCGCTGGTCCTGGTAGCTGAGCAGGTCCTTCTTGGTCACCTCGCCGCGCAGGCCCGTGGGCGAGACGTCGGCCAGGTTGATGCCGAGGTCCTTCGCGGCCTTGCGCACTGGCGGTTTCGCCAGCACGCGGTTGGCCCTGGCGGCGTCGCGGGAAGCGGTCGACGCCGGCGCCACCGGCAGGGCGGCGACGGGCGCCTGCGCCGCAACGGGCGCGGGTGCCGCAGCCTGGACCACGGCGGGAGCCGAGCCGAGCCGCGGGCGGCGCTTGACGGCGTCGGCCTTGGGGCCCGAACCGACCAGCGGCTTCATGACCTCCTCCTCGGGGGCGGCCGCGGGGGCCGGCTCCGAGGGGGCAGCTTCGGGAGCGGCCGGTGCCGAGACGTCGGAGCCGATCGCGATGATGGGCGTGCCCACCTCCACGGTGTCGCCCTCGGCCACCATCAGCTGGGCCACCATGCCGGCGTACGGCGAGGGCAGTTCCACGATGGACTTGGCCGTTTCAATCTCCACGATGACGTCGTTGATGGCAACGACGTCGCCCAGCTTGACCTTCCAGGAGACGATCTCCGCCTCCAGCAGGCCTTCGCCCACATCGGGGAGCTTGAAGAAATTCAGGGTCGACATGTGTGGCCTTCCTAGTATGCGAAGGCGCGGTCCAACGCCTCCAGCATGCGATCGATGTCCGGCAGGTAGTGCTCTTCGACGCGGGCCACCGGGTAGGGCATGTGGAAGCCGCCCACGCGGATGGCGGGGGCCTCCATGGAGTAGAAGCAGCGTTCGCTGATGCGGGCCGAAATCTCGCCGCCGATGCCGCCAAAGGTGGGGGCCTCGTGGGAGACGATCAGCCGGCCGGTCTTCTTCACGGACGCCTCGACGGTATCAAAGTCGATCGGGGAGATGGAGCGCAGGTCGATGACCTCCACGCTGCGCCCGTCCTCGGCCGCGGCGTTGGCGGCGGCCAGGGCCACCGGCACCAGCGGGCCGTAGGCGACGATCGTGGCGTCGGTTCCTTCGCGGACCACATGGGCCTTGAACGGGTCACCGGGTGAGTTCTCCGTATCCACCTCGCCCTTGAGCCAGTATCGGCGTTTGGGTTCGAAGAAGATCACGGGATCCTTGCATTCCACGGCCTGCTGGATCATCCAGTAGGCGTCGTTGGCGTTGGACGGGGTGATGATGCGCAGCCCGGCCGTGTGGGCGAACAGCGCCTCCGGGGATTCGGAGTGGTGCTCGATGCTGCCGATGCCGCCGCCGTAGGGAATGCGGACGACGACGGGTGCGCTGAGCTGGCCGTCGGAGCGGGTGTGGATCTTGGCCATCTGCGTGGTGATCTGGTTGAAGCCGGGGAACACGAAGCCGTCGAACTGGATCTCGCAGATCGGCCGGTGCCCGCGCAGGGCCATGCCGATCGCGGTGCCGATGATTCCCGATTCGGCCAGCGGGGTGTCCATGACGCGGTGGGCGCCAAACTCGGCCTTCAGCCCCTCGGTGACGCGGTAGACGCCGCCCAGGGAGCCGATGTCCTCGCCCATGATGAAGCTCTTGGGGTCATTGGCCAGCGTGGCGCGCAGGCCTTCGTTGATCGCCTTGGCAATGGTCATTGTCTTCATGCGGCACCGCCCTGGGAGGTCTGGGAATCGGCATCGGCAAAGGACGCCTCGTACTTTTCGAACCAGGCCAGTTCCTCGGCCACCAGCGGGTGCGCCTCGGCATAGACGGTGGCAAATTTCTGCCGGATGTCCGCCCCACCCAGGGCCAGTGTGGCGCGGCGCACGTGGGCTGCCAGCTCGTCGCCGTCGTTCCTGACCTGCTCGAAGAAGGCGTCGTCGGCCAGGCCCTCGGCCCGCAGGTACGCCTCGAGGCGGGTCAGCGGGTCCTTGGCCTTCCAGGCCTCTTCCTCGGCGTTCATGCGGTACTTGGTGGGATCGTCGGCCGTAGTGTGCGCGCCGACTCGGTAGGTGGAGGCCTCGATCAGCACGGGGCCGTGGCCGTCGCGGGCGTGGTCAAGCGCCCACTGGGTCACGGCGTACACGGCCAGGACGTCGTTGCCGTCCACCCGGATGCCCGGGAAACCGTAGCCGCCCGCACGGTTGGCCAGTGGAACCCGGGACTGGACCTCGAACGGCACCGAGATGGCCCAGTAGTTGTTTTGGCAGAAGAACACCACGGGGGCGTTGTAGGAGGCCGCGAACACCATGGATTCGTGGACGTCGCCCTCGCTGCTGGAACCGTCGCCAAAGTAGGCCACGACGGCGGCCGGCTCGGTGGTGGGATCGGCCGCCAGGTCGCGGGAGATTCCCATGGCATAGCCGACGGCGTGCAGCGTCTGGGCGGCCAACACGAGGGTGTAGAGGTGGAAGTTCTTCTCGCGCGGGTCCCAGCCTCCGTTGGACACGCCGCGGAAGAGCTTCAGGAGATCGGCGAGGTCCAGTCCGCGGGTCAGGGCGACGCCGTGCTCCCGGTAGGTGGGGAACGCGTAGTCGGCGGGGCGCATGGCACGGCCGGAGCCGATCTGCGCGGCCTCCTGGCCCACCACCGGCACCCACAGGGCCAGTTCGCCCTGGCGTTGGAGCGCCGTGGCCTCGGTGTCGAAACGGCGCACGGTGGCCATGTCGCGGTAGAAACCGCGCAGGGCCTCGGAGTCCAGTGCGTCAACGTATGGGCCAAAGGTGGCGTCGGCGTGGCGGTTGCCGTCGGCGTCGAGCAGCTGGACCATGTCCGCCTCGCCCACCGCGTTGGTGTTCAGCACTCCGGCGGAGGTGCCGGGATTTGGACGCAGGGCGTCCCCGCCGTTGGTGCCGTGGCCGGACGTTTCCGTGCCGGTGGCAGATTGCTGGGCCGCGCCCATACCGTCTCCTCGTTTGCCAATTCGCGCGCGGGTCTTGGGCCCGCCGCATCGACTCGTTGGTATCGATATATGCCTCACCGGGAATGTATTCCGTTGAGTGCATATATTTCCATTTTCGAATTACAACTGTAGCCGTTGTCCCCGGCTAACCATGCCTTTGTTAATCGCTAGGAACGCCGTGGCGCTTTTGTATAGGAGGCACAGATCTCCAGGAAACGGGTATTGGCCTCGACCTCGCCGATGCTGACCCGCACGCCCTCCGAGCCAAACGCACGCACGGACAGCCCATGGGCATCGGCGAGTGCGGCAAACTCGGGGGTGTCGGGGCCCAGATTGAGCC
Organism: Arthrobacter sp. ERGS1:01; assembly: GCF_001281315.1. Lineage (NCBI taxonomy): Bacteria > Bacillati > Actinomycetota > Actinomycetes > Micrococcales > Micrococcaceae > Arthrobacter > Arthrobacter sp. ERGS1:01. The sequence goes on from NZ_CP012479.1 coordinate 3,847,658, forward strand.
AGACAAAGTTGCCTTGGGCATCCGGCACGTCCCAGCCCAGGGCGGCCAACCCGGCGGTGACGCGGTCCCGCTCATCGACGAGGCTTTGTACTCTTTCTACAACCTGGTCATAGTTGGCCAGGGACGCCACGGCCGCCTGTTCGGCGATGCCGGAGACGGCGAACGGCGTGGCTGCGGCCCGCAGGTACTGGGTGAGTTCGGGCTGCGAGACCGAGTAGCCAACCCGCAAGCCGGCCAGCCCGTGGGCCTTGGAGAAGGTGCGCAGGACCACCACGTTGGGGTACTTGCGGTACATGGCAATGCCGTCCACGACTTCCTCGTCCCGGACAAATTCCTGGTACGCCTCATCGATGACGATCACGACGTCGGAGCGGACGCTGCGGATGAACTCCTCGGTTTCGGCCGTGTGCAGCACCGGCCCCGTGGGGTTGTTGGGGGTGCACAGCAGCAGCACCTTCGTGTTTGCCGTGACGGCCGCGGCCATGGCCGGCAGATCGTGGGTGCCGTCGGCCTTCAGCGGGACCTGGACGCTGGCTGCTCCGGCCAGGCCAACGCAGATCGGGTACGCCTCGAAGGAGCGCCAGGCGTACACCACCTCATCCGGGGTGCCGTCGTCGTTCTGGCCGGCGAACGCGGCCAGGATCTGGTTCAACGCGCCCAGAGAGCCGGCGCCGGTGACGACGTCCGTGGCCGGGATGTCAAGGAAGTCGGCAAGGGCATTGCGCAACGCCGTGGAGCTGGTGTCGGGGTAGCGGTGAATGTCAACGTTGCCGCGCAGCACGTCCATGACGGCCGGCACGGGCCCCAGGGGATTCTCGTTGGAGGACAGCTTGAAACTTTCCAACCCCTCAACGGCCACCGGCGGCTTGCCCGCGGCGTACTTGGGCAGCCGGCCCACTACTGGGCGGGGGTGGATTCCTGAGGATTGGGCGCGGGATTCGTCGGTCATGTCCTCCAGCCTAAATCAGTGCGGGCACCAACGGGCGTACGCGGCATGCATCAACCGTTCTGTCCGCGGCGGACCGAACTGTGAAAGCATGGCACCATGCTAAGAATTGTGGTGCGAATACTTGTCAACGCGGTGGCCCTGTGGGTTGCCGGGTGGATCCTGCCAGGCATCGCCATCGTGCAAACAGGCTCCACCGGACTGGAAACCTCCAACGCGACGGTGAACACGGCGTTGGCCTACATCTTCATCGGCCTCGTGTTCGGCGTGGTCAATGCGCTGGTAAAGCCGGTCGTGAAGGTTTTGTCGCTGCCCGTCACCATCCTGTCCCTGGGCCTTTTCACGATTGTCATCAACGCGGCGATGCTGTGGCTGACGTCGTGGCTGAGCTCCTACACCCCCGTCCATTTCACGATTGACAGCTTCTTCTGGACTGCCATTCTTGCGGCCGTGATCATCAGCATTGTCTCCATGCTGGCCGGTGGCCTCACCAAGGCATCCAGGCGCCGCTAGCTGGTCCGGTCCACCGGGCGGTGGCAGCGCGGGAGCCCTGCTCATCTCAGCGGCCCTCCTGCCGTGCATTGTTGCCGGAGCGCACCTCCGTCCCTGGCTTGTTCCCTGTCCTGCCCGATTGCGGGTTGTTGACGTCCCGCCCTTGGTAGACGAACCTCGACACTGCGACGACGCCGCCCGCCGCCGGGGCCAGGAAAGCGTTGATGGCGTTCCGTGAGCCCTGGATGGCCGGATCGTCCACGGTCTGCAATGCGCGGGCGTCGGCAAGGTAGTTGTCCAGATCGTGGGCGTCCCCGAAGGCCTTCAACCCCTCGGATCCGTTGCCGGGGCGGTGCGATGTTGCCGTCACCCATGTGCCGGTGGCCGGCGATGGGCCAAAGTCCGCGGCCGGCACGATGTCGTTGCCGTTTTCCAGGTCCAGGACGTCGATGCCCGCGGCGACGTGTTGATTCTTGTCCGGGGCACCGGCAATCACGATCATCTTGACGTTGACGTCCGCCAGGAATGCGGGGTCGGCGGCCGCCGCAGCCGCGTGGATGCCGCCGCCGCTGTGGCCGGTGATCATGACGTCCTCTCCTGAAACCTCCCCGGCGTCCGCGAGCGCCGACTTGATGAGTTGCTGGATGAGCACCTCCTTTTGGGCAAAGGCGGTTTTCGACCCGGCAGTCATGCCCTCCATGTCGCCTTCGACGTCCCAGGGATTCCCGCCGTCCAGCGGCCACCACGACTCTGTTCCCGGCAGGTGCACAATCCATGCCCGCGTCCCGTCCGGGCGGTCGAGCCGGTCGACGCCAATGGACCCCGGTGGATAGCCGTAGGCATCCCTGCTGCCGGCCAGTACGCCCGCCGGGGTGGCTTCTACCGTTGCCGGCTCCCCGCCCAAGGGCGCCGACACGGCACGGCCCGGCTGCCATGGCGCCGTCGTGTCCCATTCGGCGGTCGGTACCCGCCTCAACTCCAGCTGTCCGGGCACGGTCATGCCCGAGGCATCCAGGAATTTGCGCAAGGCGACGGCCGGTGCCGCTCCGGCGGTCGCCGGGTCGGGCGCGCCGGGATGGGACAGAAGGTACGCGATCCCGGCGCCGGGCCCGGCCAGGCCCGCAAGATAGGCCGGCCCGTTGTTGAGCAGACTCTCCGCCTCGTCGCGCCACCCGTGCCTTCCGGCCGCGCCCCGCACGCCGAGTGCGTCCAGCCCGAGCTTGAGCGGGGCCAGTGGACCCCACGCCCAAACCTGGAATCCGTTTTCCAGCGCACCCAACCTGGCCTGTTGGGCTGCCCGGGCCGAATTGCCTGCCTCCGTCCGGGCATAGTTACGGGCGGCGACGGAGGCCTTGGCGGCAAGGTCTGCCGTTCCGGCCTGGGCGTGCATGGCCGCATAGAGGGCCGCCCGCAGCGCATCAGTCGCCGCGTAGGGGTAGGTGGCGGCACCGTCGCCGGCGTCGCACAGCCAGGACCATTCCGCCCTCAACCGGTCGACCATGGGCGCCAGTTCACTGCCCAGCCGGGCCAACCTTGCTCCCGCATCCGCAATCTCCTCCAGCGTGTACTGGATGGACCCGACTCCGCCGGTGACCGAGAACGTTGTGCCGGGCCCTTCACCCCCGGTCGTGGCGGTCATGGTGGCGGCCAGAAACTGCACGGGCCGGTCCCGCCGTCGAAGGCGGCCCCCATGCCGGAACCGAATCCCGGAGCCAGGTGGTGCGCGCCCGATTGGACCACTGCGGCGTTTGCGGCCGCCACGCTCCGCCCGTAGAGCCTTACCGCCGCGGCGGCGTCCTGGATGTCCAGCACGGCCCGGGCCGCGTTGGCCAGCTGCTCCGCCAAGGCGTCGCGGAAGGCGGTGGCGGCCGGCGACTTCCAATCGGTCACCGCCAGCGATCCCATCTCCAGCCGCACCGCGTCGACGTCCCCGGCAATGGCCGCAAGGCGCCGGGCCGCCGATTCCAGGGACTCCGGCGAAGGTCCCGGCTGCACCGACGAAGCCGCCGTCGTCGTCGAACTTGCAGCGGCGAAACCGCCCTGCAGACCCTCAATCCAACCGCCCATGGCCGCCTCTTTTCCTCCCGTATTTTTGAGCCTAGGCACGCCCGAACCCGGCCGACAGGCCAACCTCCCGAATTGTGAAGCATCCGGCCTGCGGCCCCGGCTGTGGAGGAGATGCCGGTTCGTGAAAGAATTGACCCATGTCTGAATCCGCTTCCGCCACAGCCCGCATCCCTTCCGGCCGCCTGTCCCTGGCCGCTTCCTCCGAGCAGATCGCCCTGGGACCCCTCGACGGCCGTTACTCGGGCGCCGTGGCGCCGCTGGTCGACTACCTCTCCGAGGCCGCGCTTAACCGCGACCGCGTGGGCGTGGAGGTTGAGTGGTTCATCCACCTGACCAACAACGTTGTACTGCCGGGCACCGAGCCGCTGACGGTTGAGCAGCAGGCCGGCCTGCGCGCCATCGTCACCGAGTTTGACGCAGCATCGGTCAAGGAACTGGCCGACATCGAAAAGGTCACCGTCCACGACGTCAAGGCCGTGGAATACTTCATCGGCAACCGCCTGGCCGCCCTGGGCCTGGAGCGCCTGAAGCCGCTGGTCCACTTTGGCTGCACCAGCGAAGACATCAACAACCTCTCCTACGCCGTGGGGGTCAAGGGTGCAGTGGAGGACGTGTGGCTGCCAGCCGCACGTGCCCTGGTTGCCAAGATCGCCGAGATGGCACAGGAAAACCGCGCCGTGCCGATGCTCTCGCGCACGCACGGCCAGCCCGCCACGCCCACCACGCTCGGCAAGGAACTGGCCGTCACCGCGCACCGCCTTTCCCGCCAGCTGGATCGCGTTGCCAAGACCGAATTCCTGGGCAAGATCAACGGCGCCACCGGCACCTACTCCGCCCACTACGCCTCCGTGCCGGCCGCCGACTGGGAAGCCGTCGCCAAGGGCTTCGTCGAAGCGCTGGGCCTGACCTGGAACCCGCTGACCACGCAGATCGAATCCCACGACTGGCAGGCCGAGCTGTACGCCGACATGGCCCGCTTCAACCGGATCCTGCACAACCTGTGCACCGACGTGTGGAGCTACATTTCCATCGGCTACTTCGCCCAGATTCCGGTCCCGGGCGCCACGGGTTCCTCGACCATGCCGCACAAGGTCAACCCGATCCGCTTCGAGAACGCCGAGGCGAACCTGGAGATCTCCAACGCTCTCCTGGACACCCTCGGCGCCACCCTGGTGACCAGCCGCTGGCAGCGCGACCTCACCGACTCCTCCAGCCAGCGCAACATCGGCGTCGCCTTCGGCCACTCCCTGCTGGCCATCAACAACGTCCTGGGCGGCCTGGGCCGGCTGGACACCGCCGAGGCTGTCCTGGCCGACGATCTCGACCACAACTGGGAGGTCCTCGCCGAGGCCATCCAGATGGTCATGCGCGCCGAGGCCATCGCCGGCGTCGAGGGCATGGAAGACCCGTACGAGCGCCTCAAGGACCTGACCCGCGGACACCGCGTCGACGCCGCCCGCATGCAGGAGTTCGTCTCCGGCCTGGGCCTCTCCGACGCCGCCCGCGACCGCCTGCTGGCCCTGACCCCGGGCACGTACATCGGCATCGCCGAGTCGCTGGTGGACCACCTGCAAAAGTAGCGCCACCACGCTTCGAACGGGCATTTAATGCTGATGTTGTTGACCGACATCAGCATTAAATGCCCGTTCGATTTTTAAGGGGACGACTGCGGCGCACGGGACGGGTACCCGCCAAGGCTCCGGCTCCTCAACATCCAATCCCCGAACACGCATCGGATGTTTTCGGATCCGCTTGTCCGAAGGCTTCCCCCAACTGGCACTATTTGCGCGTAATTTTGTGCTAATTTCCGCACAAGCTGTGAATAGGCTGATACGGTAACTGCGATACATCCGATGTTTAAGCGGATGTGAAGTGGGACGGCGCCGTCTTTGATCTTCGAATTCCCGGTGCTGCTCCTGACCAATCGCACACAAGGGGACATCACCTATGGTTTTCACGAAACCCGGACCGAACGCGGAACCGCCCAAACGGTCGCGCAAGACACCCGTAATAGCCTCGCTCGCAACCGCAGGACTCGTTGCCGCATTGATCGTGCCGGCCATGTCGGCCCAGGCTGCGGCCACGGATTCGCTGAGGGTCGGCTTCAACGGCTCCCTCGTCGGCACCACCGCCTACACCACCACGGGCACCGAGATCATGCACGGCGTGCTCCACCGGATCGACGGCGCGGAGACGCAGGTTGCCCAATCCGGCGTCAGGCTTGCCGGCGGAACACAGGGCATTCGCTACGACCCCACGGACTTGACGACGGGCACCGACAAGGCCGACAAGGGCTTCCTCGGCGAGGTCCGGTTCACGCCCACGGCCTCCGCCTCCATGTCCACGATCGTCTCCGCGGGCGGCAACTTCTACATTCGCTCCCAGAACGGCAAGCTCCGTTACGGTTTCGATTCCCTGTCCGGAACGTCGTCCTGGTCCACCCACATGCAGGAGGCGGACTACCCGGCCCTGAACCAGGAACACGCGCTGTCCTTCCACTACCTGCCCACCCCCTCCGGCGTCACGCTCTCGGTCATGCTCGACGGCGTCGTCCTGCCGGCCGTCACCAGCGACGCCCCGGCCCAGAACTCTCCCGGCCAGGGCTCCGCGTTCGTGTTTGGCAACGAGGTCAACTCCGGGGGCTCCAGCCGCGGCTTCACCGGAACCCTGCACGAGGTCCGCCTGGCCGCGGCCACCGCCGCGTTCAAGGCCGGCGACTTTGAGCTCCAGCCCAAGCCCGCCACCACCGACCTTTTGGATGTCGGGTACGACGGCGTTGCAACCGCGGGTGCCTACGCCCCCACCGCGTCCGAGCTGGCTCTTGGTTCGCTGAAGACCCGGGCCGGCACCGAAGTCATTTCGGGCGGCAAGATCACCCTCACGGGCGGCACCCAGGGCGTCGCTTTTACGTCCACCGATGTCTCCCTGGGAACGGCAAGCCTGGACAAGGGTTTCGTGGCCGAAACGGTGTTCACGCCCACTTCGGGACAGGTTGCCCAGGGCACCCTGATCGCCGTGGGCGGCAACTTCTTTGCCCGGTATTCGGCCAACGGCAGCTCCTTTGAGTACGGCTACAGCACCGATGCCGGCGGCAGTTGGGTGGACTTCAAGAACTCCATCGCCCTGCCCGCCGTGGACCAGGAACACACCTTTTCGATCGCCTACGCACCCACAGCGGACGGCAAGGTGACCTTGTTCGCCGGCATGGACGGCGTCGAGCTTCCCAGCGTTGAAGGATCTGGGCTCTCAACCCGCAACAGCGCCGTCACGCAGACCGTCGGCTTCGGCAACGACCTTGTTGGGGCCTCCGCCTCCCGCGGTTTCAAGGGTTCCCTGAACAAGACCCGCTTTGCCCTGCTGACGGACGGCTACAAGCCCGCCGCCTTCACCTACCAGGACATCGCCACGACGGCGCCGGAAAACTGCACGCCGTTGCTGGCAGACCCGGCCAACTACATTTCCGTCACGACCGCCGACTGCTCCGAAAACATCCTGGCCAAGTCCGCCCTGGTCCGCCCCACGCTGCCGCAGCTTGAGTGGCAGGAATCCCGCCAGACGGCGTTCCTGCACTTTGGCATCAACACCTTCTACGACCAGGAGTGGGGCAACGGCACCGAGGACCCGAAGCGGTTCAACCCCACCGATTTCGACGCCGACAGCTGGGTCAAGACGCTCCGGGACAACGGCTTCCGCCGGGCCATCCTGACCGTCAAGCACCACGACGGCTTCATGTCCTACCCGTCCCGCTACTCGAAGTTCACCGTCGCCTCCTCGCCCTGGCGCGACGGCAAGGGCGACGTGGTCAAGGAATTCACCGACGCCGCCCACAAGTACGGCATGCAGGTGGGCCTGTACATGTCCCCGGCCGACTCCAACCAGGAAGAGTTCGGCGTCTTCGGCAACGGCAGCGCCAAGAGCGAACGCACCATCCCCACGCTGGTGCCCGGCGATGACCGCGCAGGCAAGAACCTGCCCCAGTTCAAGTACCAGGCCACCGATTACGGCGCCTACTTCCTGAACACCCTGTACGAAACGCTGACCCAGTACGGCCAGGTCGACGAGGTCTGGTTCGACGGCGCCCAGGGCAACACCGCGAAGCACGAGACCTACGACTACCCCGCCTTCTACGACATGATCGGCAAGCTCCAGCCCAAGGCCGTGGTGGCCGTGGGCGGCAACGACGTCCGCTGGATCGGCAACGAGGACGGCACCGCCCGCCAAAGCGAGTGGAACGTGGTCCCCGTCAGCGTCCCCACGGACGGTGGCAAGATCAGCGCCGTTCCCAACGAAACCGATGCCAACCTCGGCGCCCGTGCGTCCGTCATCCAATCGGTGAAGTCCGGTGCCGCGAACAGCCTGCACTGGTGGACCGCCGAGGCCGACATGAAGCTCACGGGAGGTTGGTTTGCCCACCCCAACGACGTGCCGAAGACGCCGGCAGCCCTGTTGACCAAGTACCACGACTCCGTGGGGCGGAACTCGGTGCTGCTGCTCAACGTGCCCCCGACCACCACGGGCAAGTTTGCCCCGGCATCGGTCACGGCCCTGCAAGGTTTCTCAGCGGAGCGCCAAAAGACACTTACCGCGGACTACGCTCTGGGCCTCCCGGCCACCATCAACGGCGAGTCAACCGCGCTGATCACCGACGACAACGCCCGCACCGGTGCCAGCCAGGCCCTGGCCAAGGGCGGCACCGTGGGGATTGACCTTGGATCTCCGCGCGCAGTGGACCGCATCGCCTTGAGCGAGGACGTCCTCAACCACGGTGAGGCCGTGGAGAACTTCACGGTCGAGGCAAAGGTCAACGGCACCTGGACCAAGGTGGCCGACGTCGGCAACATCGGCGTCCTGCGCATCCAAAAGTTCGCCTCCACGGTGACGGCCCAGGAGTTCCGCATCACCGTCACCGCGACGCGCGCCCCCGCCTTCCTCTCCAACGTCTCCTTGTACGGGACCCTCGCCGCCGCCCCGGCAGCGGTGAAGGACCTCTACGTTGACTGCCTCGCGCCCGTTGCGGGCACGGGCACCCAGGACCGGCCGTTCAACTCCTTGGAGCAGTTCCGTCAGGCGGAGATCGCCACCGGCGCAACCATCCATTTCAAGGCCGGGACCAACTGTGCCGCCTCCGACACCCACTTCTGGGGATACGGCACCAAGGACGCTCCCGTCACGGTCACCACGTACGGTGACGGCGCGGCGCCGGTGATCGGTGGCAAGTCGCTGACGGAGACGTTCGCCAAGCTGGCCACCCAGGGCTGGGTTGTTGACGCTCCCGTGGCACCGGCTCCACCTGCGGTCGTCGTGGACGCGGCAACCGTGGAAGCCGGCAAGGCCTTGGGGCTCTCGCTCTCCGGATTTGTCGCCAACACCACGGTCACGGTGGAACTGCACTCCTCACCCGTGGAATTGGCCAAGGCCACCACCAAGGCCGACGGAACCGCCACCCTGACGGTGACGATTCCCGCCGACACGGAGGCCGGCACGCACCAGATCGTCGTCACGGCGGGTTCCGTCACGGCCACGGCACCCTTGTCGGTGACGGCGGCGCAGGCAACAACGGAGCCCACGACTGACCCGACGACGTCTGCCGGGCCGACGACGGATCCGAGCACGAGCCCGACGGCCACCACGGATCCCACCCAGGACCCGACAACGGAGCCGACCGGAACCGCGGATCCGACTGCCACGACGGACCCGTCGACGTCCGCGCCGGCCACGTCGACTTCAACGGCAACGGTCACCTCGACCGGCAGCGCGTCCGCAACAGGTAAATCAACAGCCGCGGCAACAACGCCGTCGACCGCTCCCGGCGGCGGTGGGCTGGCCAGCACTGGCGCCACGGCTTCGGCTGCGGGGCTGTTCGGCCTGCTGCTGTTGCTTGGCGGGGCCCTCTCGGTCCTGATGGTGCGCCGCCGCGGCAAGCGCGCCTAAGTAGAACTCCCGGGTTTCCCGGGCCCCGCGAATGGGCGGTTGATGCGCGGATTCCAAATCCGCACATCAACTGCCCATTCGCGGTTCGGTGGACCACGGCCCGGGGCTACGATGAAGCAAAGCGACTCCCCCGCCTCGCGGGCCGGCGTTCCAGCAAGGAGAACCATGAGCAGCAGAGCCCTTGTCCTCGGTGGCGGCGGGGTGAGCGGCATCGGCTGGGAAACCGGCATGATCGCCGGCCTGGCCGAGCGCGGCATCGACTTGCGCACCGCCAACCGCATCATCGGTACCTCGGCGGGACCCAGCGTCGCCGCGAAATTGACGTCCGGGACCTCCGCCGAGGACGCATATGCCGCACAGCTTGCCGACCCCGGGAACGAAGTTCCTGCAAAATTCGGGCTCCGCAACATACTAAAGCTTCTCGGCCCGCAGCTCCTGCCCGGCGACGACGCAGCAATAACGCGCCGGATCGGCCGCGCCGCACTGCGCGCCACCACCATCCCCGAGGCGGAGCGCCGCGCCGTGATCGCCGCACGCGTGGGCAATGCCGGCTGGCCCCAGGCCGAGTTGTTGATCACCGCCCTTGATGCCCAAACCGGGGCGCGCCGTGTCTTCGACAAGGACAGCGGAGTGTTCCTGGCGGACGCCGTCGCCGCCAGCTGCGCCGTCCCCACCGTCTGGCCGCCCGTCACGATCGGCGCGAACCGGTACATCGACGGCGGCTCGCTCTCGGCGACGAACACCGACCTTGCTGCCGGGTGCGACATGATCCTGGTACTGGCTCCCATCTCCATGGCGCTGAGAAAACGCTGGTCGGTGGCCGGGCAGCTGGCCGCCCTCGGCCCCGGCGTCCGCTCACTCGTGCTGTCCCCGGACGCCGCCGCAAAGAGTGCCATGGGCAGGAACTCCCTCGACCCCGCCGTTCGGGCCGCCGCAGCCACGGCCGGCCGTACACAGGCGTTCTCGGTGGCCGAAGAGGTCAAGCGGCTGTGGGGTTGAGTTCCTGGGAAGCGTGGGACTGAGCGGCTCGGTTGAGGGGGACCCAATTGCCCTTCGGGGCGGGTGGTGGACGTGTCAGTAGGGATAGGCCCACCTGTATTCATCGCGCCCCACCCACAAATCGCAAGCCTTGCTTGACCCGCCCCAGACGCCCCGGCAACCGGGCATGGGCTGCTCAACGACGTCGCCGTCGTCGTTGGTCTTGAAGAAGCGGGGACTGGCAAAGAAAACGTTCATGAACAGTTCGCAGTCGCAATAGCCGCCCTTGCCGGCCAACCTCCGCTCCAGTGCCGTTGCCCGCGGAGCGGACAGTTCCCGGTACCGCGACACCCACCGGTGACCGTCGCAGCCAAATTCGAGCATTCGATAGACGTAGCAGGCCACGCATTCATGCGGTCGCGGCCGGGTCATGGCCTCCGATATCTCCCGCAGTTCCGCATCCATGCCGGTGGCCGCGTTGTCACCGCCAGAGACGCCGGGACTGCCCGGCACCATCCCTTCCATTGGAGCTCCTTTCCTAGGACTCCATCCTTTCCACTGTTGGGGCACCCCAACAGCCCGGAAGGCTGATTTGTGGGCGGATCCTGGAGCTACCGGGGCTGTGGAGGAACAGCGGCAGCGTGCCCGGCCCGGCGGCCATCCTGGAACGCGACAATCCGCTCCAAACCCTCACGGACGGCGTCGTACCCAGAGGCAAAACTGAGCCTGACCGTGCCGCGCCCGCGGACGGTGTCAAAGTCCAGGCCGGGCACCACGGCGACACCCGCGGATTCCAGCAGGGTCGAACAGTACGCGGCCGAATCGGCGAAGCCGTCCATGGCCGCACCCAGTTCCGCGTATAGGTAGAAGGCTCCGTCGGCCGGGGCCGCACCGCCCCAGCCCAGGCGGTCCAGGTTGGCCAAGAGGTAGGCGCGGGAGCGGGCAAAGTCGGCCACAAAGGCGTCCGCCTCGGCATACGATTCCGGGCTGAACGCCGCCACGGCCGCCAGTTGGGCCGGGGCCGGCGGGCACAGCGCCACATTGCCGGCGAGCGCATCCACCGCGTCCACGAGGTCGTCGGGCACGATCGCCCAGCCCAGTCGCCACCCCGTCATGCCCCAGTACTTTGAGAAACTGGAAATGACGACGCCGGCGCGGTCCAGTTCCCAGGCGCACACGCCGCGGGTGTCCGCGGATCCGGCGGCCGGGTAGGTGATGCCGTGGTAAATTTCGTCGCTGACCAGCCGGACGGAATTCGCGGCACACCACAGTGTCAGGTCATGCAACTCGTCCCGGGTGACCATGGTGCCCGTGGGATTCGCCGGGGATGCCAGTACCAGCCCGGACAACGGCCCGTGTTCGCGGGCGGCGGCATCCAGCTGGGCGGGCGTTGGCTGGTAACGGCTCTCCGGCCCGCAGTCCAGTTCCACCACCTGGATGCCGAGCGCCCGCAGGATGTTTTTATAGGCCGGGTAGCCGGGGCGGGCCAGTGCCACCCGGTCGCCGGCGTTGAACGCTGCGAGGAAGGTCAGCAGGAAGGCGCCGGAGGATCCGGTGGTCACGGCCACGTTCCGCTCCGGCACGTCCAAGCCGTACCACCGCTTGTAGTGCCCCGCGATGGCGTCGCGCAGCTCGACTATGCCCAGCGGCGCCGTGTACGCCAGCGGTGTCGCGGAGGCGTGGAGTGCCGCGGCCGCCGCGGACACGGCCGACGGCGCTCCCCCTCCAGGCTCCCCCGCGCAGAACGAGATGACGTCCCGCCCGGCGGCACGCAGTTGCGCAATGCGCGCGAGGATGTCCATGACGGCGAACGGCGGCACCTGGGCCCGGGCAGCCACCGTGAGGCGGCCCGGGCCGGACAAACCAGCCCCGGACGGACCAGCCCCGGACTGACCAGTCCCGGACCCTCCCGTCACGAAAGGCCCGTCCCGATCACGGGGATCCCGGTGGTGGGGAAGGAACTGGGGAACACTGTGGGCACGGCCACGGGGGCCGGCGCCAGCGGCACGGTGACGGCCTGCCCGGCATGTACCCGCACCAGTTCGCCGCGCACGTCCACGGTGAGCGGGTCGGCGTCGGACTCGTCCTGCAGGTGGAAGGTGATGGCGTCCGGCGTCAGGTCAACGGACAAGGTGGCGCCGTGCACGAGCAGCTTGAAGGACAGCCCGTCCCAATCGGCGGGCAGCCGGGGGTCGAAGTGGAGGTGCTCGCCCTGGTCGCGCATGCCGGCGAACCCGCATACGAGGGAGCTCCAGATGCCGCCGGCAGAGGCGATGTGGACCCCGTCAATCGTGTTGGTGTGCGTGTTGTCCAGGTCGATGAACACGGCGTCGGTGAAGTGTTTGAGGGCCGTGCGCGCATACCCCACCTCGGCGGCCATGATGCCCTGCACACAGGCGGACAGGGTGGAGTCGCCCGTGGTGATGGGGTCATAGAAGTCGAAGGCGCGCTGCTTTTCCTCCGCCGAGAAATCCTGCCACTGCAGGAACATTGCCAGCACGGTGTCGGCCTGCTTGAGCACCTGGTGCCGGTAGATGACCAGCGGGTGGAAGTGCAGGAGCAACGGGTATTTGGAGCGCGGCGTGGACCAGTCCCACGGCTCCAGGGTCATGAAGTCGTTGTCTTGGCTGAACACCTCCAGGTGCGCGTCGAAGGGCAGCGACATCCTGTCCGCGGCTTCTCCCCACACCAACCGTTCGGATTCCTTGACGCCGGCGGCGTCGCCCAGGGCTGCCGCGGCCCGGAGGTTGAAGCGGGCCATGACGTTCGTGTAGAGATTGTCGTTGACCACGGCCGTGTACTCGTCGGGGCCCGTGACGCCGTGGATGTGGAACATGCCGTCCTTGCCGAAGAAGCCAAGGGACGCCCACATGCGGGCCGTCTCGACGAGCAGCTCGGCGCCAATCTGCTTCTGGAAGTTCGGATCGGCGGTGGCCCACTCGTAGCGGTTGGCGGCGAACGCGATGGCCGCGGCAATGTGGAATTGGGCCGTGCCGGCGGCGTAGTAGGCGCTGGCCTCCTGGCCGTTGATGGTGCGCCAGGCGAACAACGCCCCGTCCACGCTCAGTTCAGTGGCCCGGCGCCGGGCGGCGGGAAGCATCCGGTGCCGGGACTCGAGCACCTGCCGGGCCGCCCCGGGATTCGTGTACGTCAGGTACGGCAGGAGGTAGATTTCCTGGTCCCAAAAATAGTGGCCCTCATATCCGGAACCGGTCACGCCCTTTGCGGGGATGCCGGAGACCCCGGCACGTGCCGTGGCCTGGGCCAGCTGGAACAGGTTCCAGCGCACGGCCTGCTGCAGTGCCGGCTGCCCGCCCAGCACCACGTCGGAGGTGGCCCAGTACCGGGCGTAGTGCGCGGCGCTGTCGGCGAAGATCTCCGCCACGGTGGAAAGGGCGTCCTCGGCGTCCTGGACGAGCCGTTCGCTGTGGAGCGCGTCGGCGCCGTTGACGGCGTAGCTGACGGTCTTGGCCAGGACGAACCGCTCGCCGGCGTCAATGGCCAAAACGTACCTGACGCTCGATTCCTCCTCATCCACCAGGGTCTCGAACGGCTGCTGTTCGGGGGTGACGCAGTGGTCCACGGCCACGGCCACGCGCTGGCGGGACGCGGCCGTCTCCCACAGGAGGCGCAGTGAACCGTCGGTGCCGTGCATTTGCACGGGCACCAGCACCCGGTCCGCGTGGCGGCCGGGACGGCGGGGGTCGTGGGCGGATTGATCGGCGGCCGGGCGGTCCTGCCGGTTTACGACGGCGGAGGTGACGTCGGCGGACACCTCACGGTCCGTGATGATGGACAGTTCAATGCCCAGGACGCCCCGCGAGTCGAAGCCGACGGCGCGGCGTTCCAGGGTGGTCACGGTGGCCCCGGAGCGGCAGCCCCAGGTGATGGCCGATTCGTACAGTCCGGTAGCAAAGTCCACGCTGCGCCGGTAGTCGAGCACCGTGGATTCGGCCAGCGACAGGAGCTCCCCGTCGATGCTGACCGTGAAGTTGTTGGCGTCGGGCACGTAGACAATCCGCTGCCCCGTCCGGGCAAAGCCAAAGGCGTTTTCGGCGTGCTTGATGTCCCACACCTCGTGGAAGCCGTTGATGAACGTGCCGGGAAGCACGCCGTCACCGCCGACGCTCCAGGCGCCGCGCATGCCGAGGTGGCCGTTGCCCACCACCATGAGCGTCTCCAGGGTGCCGTCGTCGGCGGGGTCGTGGGACGTTTCCACCAGTTTCCACGGGTCGCAGGGGAAACGGACGGGATCGGAGCTGATCAGTGCCATGGGCAGAGTTTATCCTTCGGGACGTGCGTTAGAGGAGGTCGGAAAGGTCGTCGACGACGAACGTGGCGCCGGCGTCGAGCAGTGTTTGGTGTCCGGCGCCGCGGTCCACGCCAATGACGGCACGGAAGTTGCCCGCGCGCCCGGCCTGGACTCCTGACACGGCGTCCTCGACCACCACGCACTCCGTGTCCGGGATGCCAAGGAGCTGTGCGGCGTAGCTGAACGTGGCCGGGTCCGGTTTGCCGGGAAGTCCCACGCCGGCGGCAACCTGGCCGTCCACCACCACGGGGAAGTAGTGGTCCAGCCCGGCGGCGGCCAGCACGGCGGGGGCGTTGCGGCTGGAGGAGACCACGGCGAGCTTGATGCCGCGTTCCAGTGCCGCCTCGACGAGCCGCACCGAACCGGGGAAGGGCTGTACGCCTTCGGTCTCCACGATGGTGTTGAACACCAGGTTCTTGCGGTTGCCCAGGCCGTGGACGGTGTTGTTCGAGGGGTCGTCGTCGAGCGGGCCCTCGGGCAGGGTGATGGAGCGGGACGTCAGGAAGTCCCGCACCCCGTCAAAGCGCGGTTTTCCGTCGATGAAGTCGAAGTAGTCACTTTCCCGGTAGCCCTGCGGATGCCCGGTGGCGGCGAGGAAGCCGTCAAAGAGTTGCTGCCAGGCCTTTTCGTGGACGACGGCGGTGGGCGTCAGCACGCCGTCGAGGTCGAAGAGCAGCGCCGCGGCGCCCTCCCAGGTTTCAGTCTGTGTTTTCATGGCGGGTCCTTGTCAGCGTTTCCGTCGTGTGGTTTTGCGTTCAATGAGTTTGGTGGCCATCAGGTGATGGCCCGGTTCGCCCAGGCCGGCGGGGTTTTGCAGGCGTTCGCAGAGCAGGTTTGCCGCAAACGCGCCTTGGTCGGCCACGGGTTGGGACATGGTGGTCAGGCCCATGAACCAGCTCATCGGGTGGTCGTCCAGCCCCACGATGGAGACGTCCTTGGGGGCGGACAGGCCGTGTTCGCGCAGGGCCATCAGGGCGCCGAATGCGGCCTCGTCGCATTCGGCAAAGATGGCGCTGGGCAGGGTCCGGTGGGCGATCAGCTCTGTCATGGCCCGGCGCCCGCCCTCGATCGAGGAGTCCGCGCACACCACCAGGTCCGGGTGCACCGTCAGGTCGTTCTCCGCCGCGGCCCGGTTGAATCCCTTCAGCCGGTCCGCGGAGGTCTGCACGGAATTCCCGTTCAGCTCGCGGCCGGTCAGGACTCCAAGGTTCCAGTGGCCCAATTCCAGCAGGTGGCTGGTGGCCAGCCATGCGGCGTGCTCGTTGTCGATGCCGACGTTGTCCCACGGCACCCCCGTCATGCCCAGGCTTGCCACGGCCAGGCCGCTGCCGGCCACCTCGGCGATCTCCTCCGCGGTCAGGTCGATGTTGAGCAGCAGCACCCCGTCCACCCGCTGGGCCAAACCGGCGAGGTCGCCCAGGATCCGCTGGCGGACGCTGGGCGAGTTGCGCAGGCTGATCAGCACGGTGTCGAAGCCGCTGTCGGCAAACACCTCCTCGGCCGCCTCCACCACCTGGGCAAAGAACCAGGCCGTGGCGGTGGGGGCGATGATGGCGATAGAGCCGGTGCTGCCGCCGGCCAGTCGGGACGCCGCGGAGGACGCCTTGTAGTCGAGTTTTTGCGCCGCCTCGGCGACCAGGCGCTGGGCCTTTTCGGACACATTGGGCAGATTCCGCAGTGCCCGCGACACCGTGCAAATCGACAATCCGGACAACACGGCAACGTCTTGAATTGTGGCGCGTTGAGTCTTAGCCATGCGACACGTACCAGCCCTTTCCAGCCAAGAAATTCGGTGGCGATGTCGCACCGTCATCGACAACTGTAAGCGCTTATATTTTCCGAATCAAGCCCCGCGGTTCCGGGCGATCCGGGGGCCTCGGACCATGCGCACGACACACCGGGTTCGGCTCCGCAGCCACGGTGTGGGCGCGGGCGCCGCCGGCGTGTCGCGCGCAGGGGAAAAGCACGTGGCAAACCCGGTGCGGAACACCGGCATAGGCTTGTCCGGTGAGTGAATTAATCGAGCACCTGCCCCGCGAACTGGTCCAGCCCATCATCCTTCTGGTGGACCGGGAGGACCCCGCCGACGAAGGCCACGGAATCGCAGCCGCCGCACTGGCGTCCGTGCAGGCGTTCCTGCGGGATCCGCGAAATCCGGATTGGCGGGAGTGGGCGGAGGGCGCCTTTGCAAAATCGGTGCGCCGGGCCGACGCCAAGATGTTTGCCAAGGTCCTGGCGGCATTCCCCGAGCACGTCCTGGCCACGTCCGGACCGGCCAGCGCTGCGGGGCTGGCTCCCGTGCCGGCCGACGCCCTGCCCAAGCTGCTGGCCAAGTTGCAGGTTTCGGGCACGCAGCTGCCCGCCGGCGAGCCGTTGGCGCCGCAGCCGCTGACCATTGTCCTGAACGATTCCCTGGGCATGTCGACGGGAAAGTCCGCCGCACAGGCTGCCCATGCGCTGTTTGCGTGGTTGTTGGAGGCCGGCGAACCGGCCGTTGAGGCCTGGACGGCCGCCGGTTTCCCCGTGGGGATTGTGCGCGCGGGCCCCCGGGAATTCCGCAAGGGGCAGCGGAAGTCCGCCGGCCCCGTGATCCAGGACGCGGGCCGCACCGAGATCGAGCCCGGCTCCACCACGGCCTATGTGGTCACCGAGTTCTAGCCGGCCCGCGCAAAAGAAAAGCACGACGGCGGAACCTGGGTTCCGCCGTCGTCCTTGCTTAGGTGCCTAAAAGGAAATTACTCCGCGGCGGCCAGCTGGCCGCAGGCGCCGTCGATTTCCTTGCCGCGGGTGTCGCGCAGCGTGGTGGGCACGCCGGCGTCGATGAGCCGGTCGATGAATTCCTGCATGACCTCGGGCTCGGAGGAGGTCCAGATGGAGCCGGGGGTCGGGTTCAGCGGAATCGGGTTCACGTGGACCCATCCGCGGCCCCGCTGGTTGAGCTTCTTGGCCAGCAGGTCCGCACGCCACGGGTGGTCGTTCATGTCCTTGATCAGCGCGTACTCGATCGACACGCGGCGGCCGGTGACCTTGTAGTAGTTGTACGCCGCGTCCAGGGCGTCGTCCACCTTCCACTTGTCATTGACCGGGATCAGCTCGTCGCGCAACTCGTCATCCGGAGCATGCAGCGACAGGGCGAAGGTGATGCCCAGGCCCTCTTCGGCCAGCTTGTTGATGGCCGGCACCAGGCCCACGGTGGAGACCGTGATGCCGCGGGCGGACATGCCCAGGCCCTCGGGGCCGTCGGCCACCATGCGGTGCACGGCGTTCATGACGCGCTTGTAGTTGGCCAGCGGCTCGCCCATGCCCATGAAGACGATGTTGGTGACGCGTTCGGCGTCGTGCCCGCCGTCGCGGCGCAGGTGGCCCAGCCCGCCCTCGGCGATGACCCGGTTGGCCTGGACGATCTGGTCAAGGATCTCCGCGGTGGACATGTTGCGGGTCAGTCCGGCCTGGCCGGTGGCGCAGAACGGGCAGTTCATGCCGCAGCCGCACTGGCTGGACACGCACAGGGTGACGCGGCCGGTGTAGCGCATCAGCACCGACTCCACGAGGGAGCCGTCAAAGAGGCGCCACAGGAACTTGATGGTGTCGCCGTTGTCCGTGGTGAGGCGCTTGACCTCGGTCAGCAGCTTCGGGAACATGGTGTCCACGATCTCGGCGCGGCGGTCCTTGGGGAGGTCGCTCATGAGCTCGGGGTCTGTGGTGTAGTGCTGGAAGTAGTGCACGGAGAGCTGCTTGGCGCGGAACGCCGGCAGGCCCATCTCCTTGAACTTCTCCTCGCGCTCGGCCAGCGTCAGGTCGGCCAGGTGCACCGGCGGCTGGGATACGCGGGGGGACTTGAACTGCAGCAGCGGGCGTCCGCCCGGGTCCTTCGCCTGCTTCCAGCCCTCGGTGGCAGGCATGACCTGGGCCGCACGGCGGGCAGGACGTGTCTTGGTGGCTGTCGCGGCAGAAGCGTCGACGGCGGGGCTGGGAGTGTTTTTGGGGGAAGTCATCCTTTCCATTCTCCACTACCCGGCCCGCCATGTCCCGTCTTGGCCGCGAAGATCACATTATTCACACGATCCGCCCGCGCCGGGCATGCGCGTGCGCCCGGCCGCAGGATCAAGGCCGGGCGTGATCAAGACCGGTCAATCGACGAACTCCGACTGCGTTTCGATGAAGTCCCACTCGCGCCGCGTCAGGGTGCCGTTGGCCATTTCGCCACCGGCTGCCAGCACGGCCGCCGCCACATGGTCCGGCAGGACATCGGCGTCGGCGTTCTCGCGCAGCCACTCCTTGGCGCCCATGTCCAGCTCAAGCCACCACAGATGAATCTCCATTTTTGGCCACCCCCTTGGATGTCCTTCAACGCTATGCCTGTTGCGTGCCGGGTTCAATGGTTGGAAGCCTTGACCAAGCTGTTGCATTTATCAATGTATTTATCAACTATCATGGAGTCATGGCATCAACCCCGCACATCAGCCGCTACTGGTCCTGGCACCCTGATTCAACCTCCGCCAAGACCGCGGTGGAACGCGTCTACGGCAGCGTCAGCGCCGAGATCGTGGATGGCGGCCTGCCCGGCGGGACGCTGATCACCGAGGGTGAAATGGCCGAGCGCCTAAGCGTCAGCCGCACGCCCGTCCGCGAGGCGTTCCTGCTGCTGGAATCGCAGGGCCTACTGCGGCTGTTCCCCAAAAAGGGCGCCGTGGTGACCACCCCCAACCCCGCGGAAACCGCCCAGCTGCTACAGGCGCGCATCATGCTTGAATCCCGCGCCGTGGAACTCCAAACCGGCACAGGCCCGTCCGCCACCTCGGGCGACCTTGCCACCCTGCTGGACATCCAGCGCGACGCCGCCGCACGCCTTGACGTGCCGGCGTTTGCCCGGGCGGACCACCAATTCCATGCCCGCGTGGTGGCCGGCTCCGGCAACCCGATCATCGATGACTTCTACGCCCAGTTGGGGCCGCGACTGGCCCGGCTAACCTGCCTTACGGTGCGCGCCAACACCGCCGAACTGCAGCGCTTCGTGGCCGAACACGCACAGCTGGCCGAGCTCCTGGCCGCGGCGGACCACCGCGGCTACGAGGCCCTCCTGCAACGCCACGTCACCGCCAACTAGCCCGGCTCCGCACACCCCCCCCGCAGCAACCCCGCAGCAACCCAAAGGACAGTGATTTCCATGCGCGCCGCCCGCGCCGCATCCTGGCTTCGTGCCGCTCCCGCAGTTTTCGTCATGGCCTGGGGAGGGAACCACTTCACTCCCCTGCTCAGCCTCTACCGCGAGATCGGCCACTACTCGGTCATGAGCGTCGACCTCTTCCTGGCCACCTACGTCCTGGGCCTTGTCCCCGGACTGCTGCTGGCGGGCCCGCTCTCCGATCGGTACGGCCGCAAGCCGCTGACCGCCGTCGGCGTCATCCTGGGCATCGCGGCCAGCATCATCCTGGCCCTGTTCTTCCGCAACGAACTGCTCATGTGCGCCGGACGCATGCTGGCCGGGGCCGGCGTCGGAATTGGCATGGCGGTGGGCACCAGCTGGCTCAAGGAACTCTCCACACCACCCTTTGATTCGGCCGCCGATGCGACCGCAGGGGCCCGCCGACCGTCACTGGCCCTCACGCTTGGCTTTGGGCTGGGCGCCGGGGCATCGGGCGCGTTGGCGCAGTGGGGTCCGTGGCCCACCACCACCCCGTATGTGCTGCACATTGTCCTGAGCCTCGCCGCCCTGGCGGCCCTGGCCAAGGCGCCGGAGACGGTTAGTGCCGGCAGGCCAACCACGTCCCTGCTGGCCGATCTCCGCGTCCCGCTGGCCGGCCACCACCGTTTCCGCAGGGTGGTGTTGCCGGCCGCACCGTGGATCTTCGCGACGGCCGGCGTCGCCTATGCCGTGATCCCCATGCTGGAAAGCGCCCGCCTGGGCACCATGCAGCTGGGCTACGCCACCCTCCTGACGGTGCTGACCCTTGGCACCGGCGCGCTGGTGCAGCCATTCACGGCGCACATCAACAAGGCCACCAACGGCCGGGCCGTGCTGGTGGGCATGGCCGCCATGATGGCCGGCCTGGTGATCGCGGCCGTCAACGCCCACTACCTCTCGCTCGTGGCGGGTGCCGTGGCCGCGATCATGCTGGGCGCCTCCTATGGGATCGCGCTCGTATCGGGACTCGTCGAGATCCAGCGGATCGCCACGGGCCGCGATCTGGCCGGGCTCACCGGCGTCTACTACAGCCTCAGCTACATCGGCTTCCTGCTGCCCATGGCGCTGGCGGGCCTGGCCGGCGTCGCCAGTTACACCGTGCTGCTGGGGGCCGTGGCCGTGCTCTGCCTGGGCTGCCTGGGACTGGTCGCCGTCGGACTGCGCCGCACCACGGCATAGCCGCCTCAGCAGGCACCGCCGCGACTATTTCCTAGACCGCCAGTGAGACCAGCACCAGAACGACGGCGATCAGCGGGAACGTGAGCTGGGTCAGGGCCGCGCGCGCCTTGGACGGTGAGGAAATGAGCAGCACCAGTCCAGCGGCCAGCATGGAACCGCAGCCGGCCAGGATGAGTGCTGCGCCAACGCCGTGGTGCCCGGCGGCCGCGGCGATGATGCCGGCTACCGCCATCAATGCCAGGAACAGGTTGTAAAACCCCTGGTTGAAGGCCATTTCCTTGGTCGCGGAGGCCTCCTCGGCGGTGGTGCCGAAGGTTTTGCGGGTGGCCGGGTCCGTCCAGCGCACGGATTCCAGCACAAAGATGTAGATGTGGAGCAGGGCGGCCAGACCGGCCAGGACCAGGGCTGCAGTAAGCATCGAGTCTCCTTCGGAGCGTCGGGATTCGGTGGATCAGGGCGGGCTAGCCGCGGGGAATGTTGCGCAGGTTGCTGCGGGCCATGCTGACGGCCTCCCCGGCGCCCTTGTTCAGCACAATCTTAGACATGGCGGTGGCAAAGCCCAGCACCTGCCCGCCCTTGAGCTTGGGCGGGATCGACAAGGCCTGCGGGTCGGTGATCAGTTCCACCAGCGACGGGCCGTTGTGGGCAAACGCGGCCCGGTAGGCATCGGCTATTTTGGCCGGATCGGTGACCCGCACGGAGTGGAAGCCCAGCGCGGCGGCGACGGCGGCGTAGTTAGCGTCGGGCACGTCCACGCCAAAGTCGGGCAGACCGTCCACCAGCATTTCCAGCTTCACCATGCCCAGGGTGGAGTTGTTGAACACCACCACGTTCAGGGGCAGCTTGTGTGCGGCCGCGGTGACCAGTTCGCCCATCAGCATGGACAGGCCGCCGTCGCCGGAGACGGAAATGACCTGCCGGTCGGGGAAGGACGATTGCGCGCCGATGGCCTGCGGCAGCGCATTGGCCATGGAGCCGTGGAGGTAGGAGCCGATGAGCCGGCGCGTGCCGAGCGGGTTGATGTAGCGGGCCGTCCAGACGTTGCACATGCCGGTGTCGGCGGTGAAGATGGCGTCGTCGGCGGCAATCTCATCGAGCAGGGATGCCGCATACTCCGGGTGGATGGGCACCAATTTATCGGCCTTGCGCGTGTAGGCGCCGACGGCCTTGTTCATGAGCCGGTCATGCTTTTTCAAGATGGCGTCCAGGAACTTCGTGTTCTTCTTGGCTGCCACCAGCGGCATGAGCGCGTTCAAGGTGGGCAGCACGTCGCCGTGGACGGCGATATCCACATCCGTGCGGCGACCCAGGTGCTCCGGCGCCCTGTCCACCTGCGCGGTGCGGGTGCCGGGCAGGAACTGGTCGTAAGGGAAGTCGGTGCCAAGCAGGATCAGGAGGTCCGCGTCCTGGATTCCTTCCGCGGCGGCCCCGTAACCCAGCAGGCCCGTCATGCCAATGTCGTAGGGGTTGCCGTACTGGATGAAGTCCTTCCCGCGCAGGCTGTGCCCAATGGGCGCCTTGAGCTTTTCGGCCAGGGCCACCACCTCGTCATGGGCGCCCTGCACCCCGGCACCGGCAAAAATGGCCACCTTGTCGGCCCCGTTGATGGCGGCGGCAAGTTCCTTGACGCTTTCGGGGTCGGGCACCAGGGCTGCGGGACGCACCGGGCGTTGCATGGGCGACGGCGCCGACGCCGGCAGGCTCGCCACGTCGCCGGGGAGCGTCACCACGGCCACGCCGCGCAGCCCCACGGCATGGGCAATCGCGTTGTGCAGCACGCGCGGAGCCTGTTCGGAGGTGCTGACCAGCTCCGAGTACACCGAGCACTCCTCAAACAGGCGGTCGGGGTGGGTTTCCTGAAAGAAGCCGCTGCCGATCTGTTTGCTGGGGATATGGGAGGCGATGGCCAGCACAGGTGCGCCGCTGCGGTTTGCGTCGTAGAGGCCGTTCATCAGGTGCAGGTTTCCGGGGCCGCAAGAGCCCGCGCATACCGCCAGCTCGCCGGTCAGCTGGGCCTCGGCCCCGGCGGCGAACGCGGCGGCCTCCTCGTGACGGACGTGGATCCAGTCGATTCCGCCGTTGCTGGACCCCCCGGTTTTCCGCACGGCGTCCACGATCGGGTTCAGGCTGTCGCCGACGATCCCGTAGATGCGCCGCACTCCCGCGGACTGCAATTGTTCGATGAGTTGGGTGGCAAGTTCCTTGGCCATACGTGACACTCCTGCGGTTGGGTGATCCGGGGACATGCTCTCAAAATCAATATAGTCCCGTGGCCCGACAAATCATTCCGCTCAAATGAGCATCGCGTTAATGCTCATTTGATACGATATCGAAAAGTCCCTTGACCTAGGAGCATGCAATGCCGCAACTCAATGCCGAGAACCTGGCCCACCTGCCCGGGAACGTTGCCGTCCCCGGTTACGACCGCAGCAAGGTCACCACGGGAATCGTGCATTTTGGCGTGGGCGGCTTCCACCGGGCCCACCAGGCCATGTACCTGGACCGGCTCATGAACGCCGGGCAGGGGCTGGACTGGGGCATTTGCGGTGTCGGCGTGCTGCCCCACGACGAGAAGATGGCGCAGGTCATGGCCGCGCAGGACTGCCTGTACACGCTGGTACTCAAGCACCCCGACGGCACCCGCGAGGCACGAGTCATCGGCTCCATGACCGAGTACCTTTTTGCCCCGGAGGATCCGGAGGCCGTGATTGAAAAGATGGCCTCCCCCGCCACCCGGATCGTGTCGCTGACCGTGACCGAGGGCGGCTACAACTTCCACCACGTCTCCGGCGAGTTCGACGCCGGAAACCCCGACGTGGTCCGCGACCTTGCACCCAACGCAACCCCGCGCACCACCTTTGGCCTGGTCACCGAGGCCCTGGCCCGGCGTCGTGCCCGCGGCATTGAGCCGTTCACGGTCATGTCCTGCGACAACATCCAAGGCAACGGCGACGTGGCAAAGAGGATGTTCACCGCGTTTGCCGAGCTGAAGGACCCCGAACTGGGCGCCTGGGTGCGGGGCAACGTGCCGTTCCCGAACTCCATGGTGGACCGGATCACGCCCGTCACCACGGATGCGGACAGGGAAGCGATCGCCGCGGACTTTGGCGTGGCGGACCAGTGGCCGGTGGTGTGTGAGCCGTTCACCCAGTGGGTCCTGGAGGATCACTTCACCCTAGGCCGGCCCGCGCTGGAGGATGCCGGCGTGCAGCTCGTGGCGGACGTGGAACCGTACGAGCTGATGAAGCTGCGCCTGCTCAATGCCAGCCACCAGGCGCTTTGCTACTTCGGCTACCTGGCCGGCTACCGGTATGCGCACGAGGTGGCCCAGGACCCGCTATTCGCCAAGTTCCTGCTCGACTACATGGACCAGGAAGGCACGCCCACGCTGGCCCCGCTGCCCGGAGTCGACCTGCCGGCGTACAAGCGCACCCTGCTGGAGCGCTTCGCCAACGAATACGTCCGCGACACGCTGGCCCGGCTGTGCGCGGAGAGCTCGGACCGCATCCCCAAGTGGCTGGTGCCGGTCATTTGGCTGAATTTGGAGAACGACGGCGACGTCGCCCGTTCCGCCGGCATCGTCGCCTCCTGGGCGCGGTACGCCGAGGGGACTGACGAATCCGGCGCCCCGATCCAAGTGGTTGACGCGCTCAAGGAGCCGCTCATGGCGGCGGCCGCACAGCAGCGCGGGGACAAGCTCGCGTTCCTGCGCAACCGCGACGTCTTTGGCGGGCTGGTGGACAACCCGCGCTTCACCGAGGCCTATCTGCGCACCCTGGCGACCCTGCACGAGAAGGGCGCCCGGGCGGCCGTGGCCGAGCTGGCGGCATAGTGCACGTCGCGGCGCGACTGGGCGAAAGCGGGGGTCTGGAAGGTACCGCCAACCCCTAAGCGTCACGCATTTGGGGGAACGGCGGAGTAGATGCCGCAGTCCCCTCCCCGTGATCTCCTCGAGCAGAGCCCCCACCAATTCGCGCCTCGTGGCGGACATGAATCCCGTAGTTACTGTTGGGCCACGCCAGGCATGGGACACTTTATGTTGATCATTTCGCAGTTGCATTATTAGGGGGACACCATCATGACCGAATATCCAGGGCCGGATCACGCCAATTTCATTCCACTGCCTGCAATAGGTCCCGACCCCGCGTCGCGACCGCAGGAGGATGTAGTGCGTGGCGCCATCTTTGCCGCCGCAGCCATCCCGTTGGGCATCATCTTGTGGTTGGTGATTTGGAATCTTGGCGTAGTCGCCTCCGTGGTCGCGTGGGCTGTGGCCGCCGCGGCTGCAAAGTTGTACGCAATAGGTGCCGGCAACCCGAGCCGGCGCGGCGCCTGGGCAATTCTCGTAGTCACCGTCGTGACCTTGGTGCTGGCGTTCCTTGGCGGCATGTGGCTCGACATGGTCCACCAGTTTGGCGGAAGTCCGCTCGAGGCGTTGGTTGATGGGGACAGCTGGAGCATCTTTGGCGAGAACCTCGCCAACAACAGCGAACTCTGGCAGGAATACACCACAAGCATTCTCAGTGCCCTGCTCTTCGGCGCCCTGGGGTGCTTCTTCACGCTGCGCAAGTTGTTCGCCGCGACCACCCGGGCGTAGGCGCACTCGGCGCCCCGCGCAATAGACCCGGTATCACCTTTGGCGCGCTTTTTACGCACGCGGTATCACCTTTGGCGAGACAGCCATTCAGGGTGATACCGCGTTCCGGAAATGCCGACCAGAAGTGATACGGGGTTCCTGCAAAAGGAACCAAAGCTGATACGGCGTTTGCCGACGGCCAAAATTGGTAACGCCACGGGTATGGCGGGTACCGTTAACTCCCGAGGGTCACGCTGTTGGGGGAACAGCGGAGTAGATGCCGCATTCCCCTCCCAGCGCTCTCCTCATGCAGAGCCCACAATAATTCGCGCCGCATCCCGGCTGCATCTTCACTTTTGAAGAAACCACAAAGGTATTTCCCATGTCTTACGACCTGTCCGTCTACGCCGCTGCCCCTTTGGGCTTTGAGGAACTGCTGGCGCTGGTGCGCAGCACCGCCGGGTTCGACGTCGATGGCTCAGTTGCCAGCGATGCCGAGTCGCTGATGGTGGTCCGGGGCGCGCGCCGCGCATACTGTTTCACGATTGACGGCCCGTTTGAGGTGGAGGCCGAAGACGTCCCCGAAGAGATCACAGCCTCGATCATTGGTGCCAAGGCCATGTATCAGGTGCTCGTCGAGGGGAGCGAAGAGGCGTCGATTCCACACGCTGCCCGTTTTGCGCGGAAACTTGCCAAAGCGGTCAAGGGGGCCATGTTGGATGAACAAACTGACGGGGTTTGGCCCAAGGCAAAGGGCAGTCGCGTTGCCCGACCCCGCGAGGTGGCCCGGCCAACCGAGCTCGTGACTGTCAACTTCTACACACTCATGAGTGAAGTCCCAGAAGATCTGCCTGGTAAATATGTTTCCTTGGCGCGGAGATACCTGCCAGAGGCGTTGCCTAAGCGTTTCGGCCCTTACGAGCCACCCCAAGGGAACCTGGAGCGGGACGGCGACCAGGCATTCACTGACGTGTGGCGGGAGAACCCTCTAAGCACCCTGTATTTCAACTGCGATTACCCGATCGCGTGGGGATCAATGCCTGGTCCCCAGCGCAACAAGCCTGTCGGGCAAACAAGCCTCTATCTCGACGGCGCCGCACTGTCCGATCCGAACTGGCTGGAGAGCTTGCGGAGATTCTTCGTCGCATTCGCACTGAATTCCAACAGCAACTTTGCCTCGGTGGAGGTGTTGCGGAACTACGAATGGGTTTCTCGAAGCTGCGATCGGCTGCCCGGGGCCGAAAAGGAGATTTGGCCAATCCACGGTGGCGAATGGAAAGGATTCGTTCCCTACCCACAGTCCTGGACGTGGTTCGGTCCTGATCAGCTCGATATCGTGTCGCCCTATCTCACAGGACACCGCGAACAGCACGGCGACCACCTGTTCCATGTCTTAGCCGAAAAACCCGTGGACCGGGACCAGCTCACGGCACTTCTCCCGGATTCCTCTGAGCCTTGGATCCCACGGGAACTCGCCACCCCGTACCCCGCCTGACGCTCTTGGGGCCACGATCCGTTCCGGCCCCCCATCTGCAATTCACAACAAGTAGTAAGGAAACAACCTCATGGCATTTTTCCGCAAGAAACCCAAGGAACTCGACGCAACCTTCCCGCAGCTCACACTGCAGCAGGGGGAAAAGATGCGCAGCATCTGCGCCGAGACGCTGACCGGCGTGGGTCACGCCATCGAACTCGCCGATGACCACGTCACGCTCTCCGACGGCCGGATGTTCGGCCTGGAAACCATTGCCCGGACGCTGCCCAAGGCGCCCGAGCGGGAATGGAAGGACATGATCGAGGACTACTTCGCCCGGATGACCGCCAAAACCGCCCGGTCCATTCTCGACGACATGCCCACCGATGAGCTGCTCACCAAGACCGTGGCAACGATCATCGACCCGGCCAAGATCACCGAGGAAGAAGGCGAACGCCACTACAAGTACACCCGATGGGTTGGCCTGCTTCCCCTCGTGATGGCCTACGACGGCGAAGAAACCGTCAATTACCTGCGGGACGACCACGTGGAGCGCGTCGGCGAAGACCAGGCGTGGGAGACGGCCTTTGCCAACTTGCTCGCCGAGGGAACCGGCACGCCCCAACAGGCCACCGACGCCGACGGCGCCTCATTCCTGGGCATCATGAGCGAGTCGATCTTCCAGTCCTCCTGGCTGGCCTACCCGGCCGCCCTCCTCGACGCCCTCGAGCTGACGGCCGGTCCCAAGGGAATCCTCATGACCGTCCCCTCCGCATCCGCCATGAACCTGCACATCATCAATGACGACACCAGCGTGAAGGACCTGTTCTTCATGACCCAGGTGACCCGGGCACAGTATGACGACATGCCGCACGCGCTCAGCCCCCACCTCTACTGGTGGAACGGCGGACCGGTGCAGCCCATTACCGAGGTCGTCGACGGCGAGCTCGCCATGATGCTCCCCGACGAGCTCGAATACCTCCTCAGCAAATAAAGAGTACGGACCACTCAAGGCCCCCGAATAAGCTGGCCGGCGACGCTTAGCCGGCCAGCTTTTCCCTGCCCCGAAGCGCTACGGCCAGTTCCTCGTCGAGCACCAGGGTGTGCACGATGTCCGCGGCAATGCAGGCGCGCACGGCCTCGGCCCGGGCGGAGCCCTGGGCGACGGCGATGACGCGCGGGGTGCGGCGCAGTTGGGGAACGGTGACGGAAAGGATGCGCGGGTCCAACTCCGATTTCACGGGATGGCCGTCGGCGGTGATGAGCCGGCCGGAGCATTCGGCCACGGCGCCGTGGTTGAGGCCGTCCTGCCGGACCGCATTGTCCACCCGATCCCAGACGGTGGAGAGGTTGGGCCCCCACGCGCCGATCGCCACCACTGCCAGGTCGAGCGAATCGGCCATGCGCATGGCGTCGGCAATTTCGGGCTGGCGGCGCAATCCGTTGGCCGTCGCGGCGCTGTCCACCACCAGGGGCGCCCACATGGGCCAGGTCTTGCCCTGCGCCACCCGGCCCAGGCGCTGCACGAGCTCTAGGGGGTTGCCGCCGCCGGGCACGGGAAGCGCACCAGCCAGCTGGACCACATTGCAGGTCGGCAGTTGATCCACATGCCGGGCGGCCAGATCAAGGGTCCGCGACCAGGAAATGCCAACGGTCATGCCTGCACGGGCCTCGCGCATAAGCTCATCGGCCGCGGCTCGTGCCTGCAGGTCCCGCTGCTGGAACTCGTCGGGCACGGTCTTGACCACCACCACGCGGCTGACGCCCAGGGCGGCGGCGAGCGCCACGGCATCAACATCCACGCCCTTGTTGGGGTGGCGGATCTCAATATGGACTATGCCCTCGGCCCGGGCTTCGTCGAGCAGTCGCGCCACCTGGAAGCGTGAAATGCCGTGGTCGGTGGCAATTTCAACCTTGGAACGGTTGTCCAGATAGTAGGCCTGGCCAATGTCTGCCAGCAGTTCCTCATGCGTTGGATCGGACACTCCGAAGCCTTCTCTCTGTGACATATGAGCTATTGGTCTTGCTCAAATGAGTATATATGACTAGAGTCACTTAACAAATGAGCGTGATCGTGTTCTCAAATGAGCAAGAAGATTGAGAGTGACCAATGAAGTTCCCCCCAATTCAACCCCTGCCCCGCCGCACCGTCCTGTCATCCCTGGCGTTGGGCGCAGTGGCCGCCCTGGGCCTGTCGGGTTGTTCGCCGGCCGGCCCGGCCAAGGACACCATCGTGGTGGCGATCGTGGCCAACCCGCAGATGAAGGACGCCATCTCCCTGCAGGATGATTTCAAGGCCAAGCACCCCAACGTCAACGTGAAGTTCGTGACGTTGCCGGAAAATGAGGCCCGCGCCAAGATCACCGCCTCCGTGGCAACCGGCGGCGGCGAGTTCGACGTCGTCATGATTTCCAACTACGAGACCGAGATGTGGGCCAAGAATGGCTGGATCGACGATCTGCAGCCGCAGGCCGACGCCACCGCGGGCTATGACACCGCCGATTTCATCCCCACCATCAAGGACGCCCTGAGCTACAAGGGCCACCTGTACTCGGTGCCCTTCTACGGCGAATCGTCGTTCCTGGTGTACCGGGAGGACCTGTTCAAACAGGCGGGCATCACCATGCCGGACCACCCGACCTGGGCGCAGATCGGCGAGATTGCCCGCAAGCTCAACGACCCCGCCAACGACTTCGCCGGCATCTGCCTGCGCGGCCTGGCCGGCTGGGGCGAGGTCATGGCACCCCTGGACACCGTCATCAACACCTACGGTGGCCAGTGGTTCGACAAGGACTGGAACGCCAAGCTGGACAGCCCGCAGGTGAAGGCCGCCGTCACCGATTATGTGAGCCTGTTGCACGACGCCGGCCAGCCGGGTGCCGCCACGAGCGGTTACGGCGACTGCATCAACCGTTACAGCCAGGGCAAGGCGGCCATGTGGTACGACGCCACGGCCATGGTCTCCAGCATTGAGGACCCGGCGTCCTCCCTGGTGGCCGGGAAGTCCGGCTATGCCCCGGCTCCCGTCAAGGACACGAAGGCCGCCGGCTGGCTGTACAGCTGGTCGCTGGCCATCCCCAGCACCAGCAAGCACAAGGACGCCGCCTGGGACTTCGTTTCCTGGATGACCAACAAGGACTACATCAAGCTGGTGGGCAACAAGATCGGCTGGGAGCGGGTTCCCCCGGGCAGCCGCAAGTCCACCTATGAGATCCCCGAATACGCCGACGTCGCAAAGGCCTACGCCAAGCCCACCCTCGACGCCATGTACAGCGCCACGCAGAACACCAGCATGGTCAATCCCGTCCCCTACCCCGGGCTGCAATTCGTGGGCATCCCGGAATTCCAAGACCTCGGCACCCGCGTGAGCCAGCAGGTTTCCGCCGCGATTGCCGGGCAAAAAACCGTTGACCAGGCGCTGGAGCAGGCACAGCAATACGCACAACCCGTGGCCCAGTCCTACCAAGAAGGAGAGAAGTGATGGCTACCAACTTGGTTGACCGGCACCAACTCAAACAACACAAGCTAAAGACCGGCCGGCCGGAATCCGGGATCTCCCGGGCCGAAGGCTGGCGGCGCCGCGGCCCGCTGCTGCCGGCGCTGGTGTTCACGATCCTCGTCACCCAGCTGCCGTTCCTGGTGACCATTTGGTACTCGCTGCGCAACTGGAACCTGCTGCGCCCCGACGCCAACAAGTTCACCGGCCTGGCCAACTATGCCGACATCTTCCTGGACTCCACCTTCCGCAGCTCCGCCATCAACAGCATCGTCATCACGCTCGGCTGCGTTTTCCTGGCGATGGTGCTGGGCATCATCTTCGCCCTCCTGCTGGACCGCAAGTTCCGCGGCCAGGGCATCGTGCGCACCATGCTCATCACGCCGTTCCTGATCATGCCGGTGGCCGGGGCAACCCTGTGGAGCGTGTCCATGCTGAATCCCAGCTTTGGCCTGCTGAACTGGGTGATCTCCCTGGTGGGGATCCCGCCGGTCGATTGGACGGCGTCTCACCCCATCGTCTCCATCCTCATGGCCCTCGTGTGGCAGTGGACCCCGTTCACCATGCTGCTGGTACTGGCCGGGCTGCAATCCCAGCCCAAGGATGTGCTGGAGGCCGCCCAGATCGACGGCGCCGGCTGGACCAAGACGTTCCTCTGGGTCACCCTGCCCCAACTGCGCCGCTACATTGAACTCGGCGTCCTGCTGGGCACCATCTACGTGGTCAACACCTTCGACCAGATCTACCTCATGACGGCCGGCGGCCCCGGAACCGCCAGCGCCAACCTGCCCTTCTACATCTACCAGCGGGCCTTCCTGGGCTTCGATATTGGCCAGGCGGCAGCGATGGGTGTCGTGGTGGTCATCGCCACCATCATCATCGCCACGTTCGCCCTGCGCCTGATCTTCCGCAGCTTTGACGCAAAGGACTAAGCCGTGACCATCACCCTGAAATCCCCCAAAACCACCCTCTCCCCGAGCGCAAGTCCCGGGAGGCACGACGCCGGTTCACCGGTTCCAGCATCACCACCGTGACGTGGATTGTCGCGTTCATCTTCTTCGCCCCGTGATCTGGCTGGTCATGACGGCGTTCAAGCCGGAATCGGCCGCCGCCTCCAACCCGCCGGTATTCTTCTTCACCCCCACGCTGGAACAGTTCCAGGCCGTGCTCGCCAACGGCGCCGGCACGTACTTCCTGAACTCGCTCATCGCCACCGGCGTTTCGACGATCTTCGTGATCATCCTGGCCGTGCCGGCCGCCTACGCCGTGAGCATCCGTCCCGTGAAGAAGACCCAGGACGTGCTGTTCTTCTTCATCTCCACGAAAATGCTGCCCGTGGTGGCCGTGATCATGCCGATCTACGTCATCGCCGGCCAGCTGAAGGTGCTGGACAACATTTGGACGCTCGTGGTGCTGTACACGGCCATGAACCTGCCCATCGCGGTGTGGATGATGCGCTCCTTCTTCCAGGAAGTGCCCGGCGAGGTACTGGAGGCTGCCGCCATGGACGGGGCCGGGCTCATCAAGACCCTGCGCACCATCCTGATCCCCATGGTCACCCCGGCCTGGCCGCCACCGCGTTGATCTGCGTGATCTTTGCCTGGAACGAGTTCTTCTTCGCCCTGAACCTGACGGCCGCCAATGCCGCCACGGTACCGGTGTTCCTGGTGTCCCAGATGACCAGCGAGGGCCTGTTCCTGGCGAAGCTGTCCGCCGCCTCGGTGCTGGCATCCCTGCCGGTGGTCATCGCCGGGTGGGCCGCACAAAAGCAGCTGGTGCGCGGACTGTCGATGGGTGCGGTGAAGTAAATTGACCAACCAGATTGCAGGCTCCCTGCCCGAATCCATGACCGCTTCCGTGCTGGTGCGCCGCGGCGAGCTGCGCACGGAACAGCGGCCCATCCCGGCGCCCGGCCCCGGCGAGGTGCTGGTGCGAATCACGTCCGTGGGCGTATGCGGCTCCGACACCCATTACTTCACGGAGGGCCGCATCGGCCCGTACGTGGTGGACTCCCCCCTGGTGTTGGGCCACGAGCCGGCCGGCGTCGTCGTTGCCCTGGGCGACGGCGTTGCCAACCGTTCCGTGGGCCAGCGCGTCTCGCTGGAGCCGGGCATCCCGGATCCGCTCTCGCCCCAGACCTTGGCGGGCTGCTACAACCTTGATCCCGGGGTGCGGTTCTTCGCCACCCCGCCCATTGACGGCGTGTTTTCCGAATACGCCGTGCACCCGGCCGCGTTCTGCCACCCGGTTCCGGATTCGGTGTCCGACGACGCAGCCGCGCTGTTGGAGCCGCTCAGCGTGGCCCTGGCCGCAAGGTCTGCAGGCCAGATCCGGATCGGCGACGCCGTGCTGGTGGCCGGCGCGGGGCCCATCGGCCTGCTCATCGCCAAGGTGGCGCAGCTGGCCGGCGCCACCGTGACACTGACGGATGTGCGGGCCGAACGGCTGGAGGTCGCAAAGAAGTACGGCGCTGCGCATACTTTCACGGCGGGTAACCAGCCGCCCGTGGAACCGGCCTTCGACGTGTTCATTGACGCCACGGGCGCCGAAGCCGCCATCCTGGGCGGGCTGGCACGGCTGGCCCCGCGGGGTCGCTGCGTGTTGGTGGGCATGGGCGCGGACACGATCGCGCTGCCGGTTCCGCTGCTGCAGGGACGCGAACTCGTGATCACCGGTACATTCCGGTACGCGAATACCTGGCCCACCGCCATTGCGCTGGCCGCCTCGGGCAGCATCGACCTGGACGGGCTCGTCACCTCGACGCACGGGCTTTCCGACGTCGAGGCGGCACTCACGGCGGGCGCCAACCCGGGCGCACTGAAGGCCATGGTCCGCCCCTAGCCCCGACGCCGTATCACTTTTGGTTGCCTTTCGGCTGACGCCGTATCACCTTTGGCGGCTTTTCCGCCGACGCCGTATCACCTCCGAATGGCCAAGGCTCAGAGGTGATACCGCGTTGACTGGAACCCGACCGAAGGTGATACCGCGTCCGCTGGAAGTGGACCAAAAGTGATACGGCGTCTAGCCGCCGGCGACGGACTGGATGACCAAAACCTCCTGGCCGGCGGCCACGCGGGTTTTCAGCCCGTCCTTGCGGCGCACGTCGTCGCCGTCGAGGTAAATGTTCACGAAGCGCCGCAACGCACCGGTCTCATCGCGCACCCGGCGGTTGAAGACGGGGTGCGCGGCCCCAATGGCGTCGAGCAGTTCCGCCACCGTGGCGCCCTGTTCGTCCACCTCGAGCGCCAATTCCTCGCGGCCGCCCACCAGGGGGCGGAGCAGGCTGGGGATCAGCACGTTCACCTCGCCGGCCACCGGATGCCTCCCTTAGAGTGCGACGACGGCGGCCCGGACGCACAGGACGTCCGGCAGGTGCGCGAGGACCTCGGCAAAGTGCGCGCCCTCATCCGCGCTGGCGTACACGGAGCCGCCGCGCGTGCCAAAGTACACGCCCACGGGCTCCGCGGTGTCCACCGCGGCCGCGTCGCGCAACACCACGTTGAAGTCGGGCTCCGAGATCCCGTCGTCGAACCGGGCCCAGGAGGCTCCGGCGTCGTCGGTCCTGTGCACGGCGAGCCGGCCTTGTGGCGGGATCCGCTCACTGTCGGCCTTGATCGGCACCACCCAGGCGGTCCCGGAGCGGCGGGGGTGGGTGAGGATGGTGAAGCCGAAGTCCGCGGGAAGGCCCGCTGCAATGGAATTCCAGGAGTCCCCGTTGTCATCGGTCCGGTACACGCCTCCGTGGTTTTGTGCGTACAGAGTGTCCGGGTTATTGGCATCCCGTGCGACCTTGTGCACGCACTGGCCAAATTCCGGCACCTCGTCCGGCATGAAGTCGGCACCAATGCCCAGGTTCCTCGGCTGCCAGGTAGCGCCTGCGTCGGTGCTGCGGTACACGCCGCCGGTACTCATGGCCACATGGATCGTGTTGGGATCGGCCGGGCTGGGCAGTACTGTGTGGGCTGCGGCGCCGCCAAATCCGGCACCCCATTCGGTGCGGTGCGGGTGGTCCCAGAGGCCGCGGTTGAGCTCAAAGTGCTCGCCGCCGTCGGTCGATTTCCAGACGGAGATGGGCTCACAGCCGGCCCACACCACGCCCGGGCGGTCGGCGCTGTCGGGCTGGATCTGCCACACCCGCTCCAGGGCGGTTTCGGTGTCCGCCGGGAAGGTGATGGCCCCGTGCTCCGGCTCGGTCCAGGTGGCGCCGAGGTCGTCGGAGTGGGCCACGGTGGGACCCCAGTGTTCGCTGCGCAGGCCCACCAGGATGCGGGTGCCGCCGTTGCGGGTGTCGATGCCGATGCTGGGGATCTCGTGCATCAAGAAATGCGGGCCGGTGAACGTGTACGTTTTCCGGTCGGTGCTGGTGCCCAGCCATAAGCCCTTTTTGGTGCCCACGGCCAACAGGTGCCCGGTTTTTGGCGCGGGCGATTCCGACATTGCTCCATTGCTTGTCATGCGTTCCATTCGATCACCGCCGCGCTGAAGCATCAAGGGTTTCAGCCGGGTAACTTCGCGGTGCGGGTCTTGGCGATAAGTTTGATTCAAGCTTCGGGGCAGAACATTCCGTCCATGGGCCGGAAATGACAGGTGCGCAGAGAGGACCCCATGGCCAAGGCAACGACCATCGTGAACGCGAAGGTGTTCGACGGGACCGCGCTGCGGGACTGGACGTCAATCCGGTTCGTTGAAGGTCTCATCACCCAGTGCTCGGCGGCCTCGGCCGCCCAAGACGGCGACGACGTGATCGACGCGGCGGGCGGGACCGTGTTTCCCGGGCTGGTCGACGCCCACGTGCATCTGGTTCCCGGCGCCCTCGCGCAATCGCTGACCTTCGGCGTTACCACCGTCCTCGACATGTTCAGCAAACCCGAGATGGTTGCCGGGGCCAGGGAACAGGCCGCCTCGCGCCCGGATGTGGCCGATCTGCGGTCCGCGGGCGTCGGTGCGACCGCTCCCGGCGGACATCCCTCGGCAATGTACGCCCCGTTCCCCACTCTGGCCGCCGCAGACCAGGCCGAACAATTCGTCGCGGATCGGATCGCGGAGGGCTCGGACTTCCTGAAGATCTTCTCCGGCATTGGTGGGCTGTGGCCGTCGCTCGACTTCGCGACCATCAAGGCCGTGGTCGACGCCGCGCACGCTCGCGGCCTGCTCGTCGTCGCCCATGTCAGCTCGATTGCCGGCGTCGAGGAGGTCGTTTCCGCCGGCGTCGACATTCTGGCCCACGTTCCGGCCGACGCCGAGCTGGACCACGTTTTGATCGCACGCATTGCCGACGCCGGAATCGCGGTCGGTCCGACCCTGGCCACGATCGAGAACACACTCGGTGAGCCTGGTGGCGCAGCAGTGGCCGGGGATCCCCGGCTCGCGGCTGCGCTTGGGGATGCCTGGGTGCGTCGGTTATCGGCGG
Organism: Arthrobacter sp. ERGS1:01; assembly: GCF_001281315.1. Classification (NCBI taxonomy): domain Bacteria; kingdom Bacillati; phylum Actinomycetota; class Actinomycetes; order Micrococcales; family Micrococcaceae; genus Arthrobacter; species Arthrobacter sp. ERGS1:01. The sequence continues at coordinate 3,883,704 of NZ_CP012479.1, forward strand.
GCGCCCCGGTGGTGGGCGGCCGCGCCATGCCGCCCTACTCACGGGCCGAGGGCAATGCACGGCGGCTTGCCGCTGCCGGCGTCACCCTGTTGGCGGGCACCGATGCCCCGAACCCCGGGACCGTGTTTGGCGCAAGCCTGCACCGGGAACTGGAGCTCCTGGTCCGGTGCGGCCTGAGTCCGGCGCAGGCCCTCGCCGCTGCCACGGCGGAACCGGCACGGGTGTTCGGCCTCGCTGACCGCGGACGGGTGGAAGTTGGATTGCGCGCGGACCTGGTCCTCGTGTCCGGCGATCCATTGGCGGACATCACCGAAACCCGCGCCATTGAGCGGATTTGGCGCGGCGGCACGGCCTGTGATCGGCGCGCCTTCGCCGCGAGCGCCGCCGAAACCGAGCAGCTTGACGCTTTCGACGCCCAGATTGCCCGGGTCGTGGCGGCCGTGCGCGAACGCAGGGGAACCTTCAGACCTTGACGGCCGCGGCCCGGCCACTGTAGGCATTGCTTAACACATTCACAACCGGGAGGACCTTTCACCATGACCGTTCGCGTCGACCTCAACATCTCGCTAGACGGCTTCGCCACGACCACCGACGCGACCCCCGAGAACCCGTTCGGCGAGGACTGGGGACGCCTGGTTGCGGCCTACACGGCCACCCGCACCTTCCGCGAGCGGGTGCTCCACGACACCAGCGGCGAGGGGACAACCGGCGTCGACGACAAGTACGGCGCCGCCTACTTCGAGGGCATCGGCGCGGAGATCATGGGCGCCGGGATGTTCGGGCTGCACAATTTTCCGGATGACCCCAACTGGAATGGCTGGTGGGGCGACGAGCCTCCCTTCCGCGTTCCCGTGTTCGTGCTGACCCACACTCCCCGCCCGCCGATCGAGATGGCAAACGGCACCAGGTTCGAGTTCGTGAGCCCGGGCAGCCCCCAGGAAATTCTGGAACGCGCGCAAAGCGTCGCCGGCGGAATGGATGTCCGCATTGGGGGCGGGCCCACTGTGGTTCGGGAGTTCCTGAAAGCAGGACTCGTCGATCAGTTGCACGTTGGCATCACGCCCATCCTGCTCGGAAGCGGGATCCGGCTCTGGGATGACCTGCGCGGGCTCGAGGCCGGCCACACCGTGACAACCGAGACGGATCCGAGCGGCACCATCCACGTCACCTTCCGACGCTGAACGCACGCTGAGCGCACGCCGAACGGCGGAACAGTGGAGCAGGTAGACCACGAGGAGATCGCACGGGCGTTGAGGGAACACCCGGCGAAGAAGGGCGTGGCCTTCAATATTGTCGTCACGGTGTTGGAGATCGGCGGTGGCATTGGGCTTTTCCATCTCGCCAAAGGTGCCGGCGCGAGCGACGTTGCGGCGTACCTGATCGGCAGCATCGCTCCCCTGCTCGGCGCGTTGGTGGTGTGGGCCCGCTCGCGGAAGTTCAGCGGCGCCTCGGCGGCGATCTTCGCGTTCGTCGCGCTTTCCGCGGTTGTGGCCGTGGTGGGCAGGACTGATCCAAAAGTGTTGCTGTACAAGGATTGTGCGACGACGGCGCTGGTTGGCTTGGTCTTTGGGCTGTCCTGCGTGCTGATGCCCCGCCCGGTGATCTTTTATTTCGCCCAGCGGTACGGCACGGACGGCAGCCGCGAGGGGATGAACGCCTTCGACAAGATGTGGCTTGCCTACCCGGGATTTCGCCGCGGCATGTATCAGATCAGCATTATCTGGGCGGCGATCTTCCTCCTCCAGGCCGGCGGCACGGCCGTGATCGTCGCGTCCACATCCTTCTCGACGGCCTACAACTGGAACCAGGTCCTGCCGATCGTCGCGTTCGTTGTGGCGATGGCCCTGACGGTGGTCATCAGCCGCCGCGGCCAACGCGCCGGCCGCGAGGCTGCTGCCGCCGCAGCCAATGCTGGAAATCCCAAGGACCAATCCAACTGAACGCTCCAGAGTTACGCGCCAATGGTGAGCGCACCGACGGCAAGAAAATTGCTTCGCCGGGAATTGTCGATTTTCCCCGCGACCGTTCGTCGCCATGGTGAACCGGGCCGCGGACGAGTGGCCCAAAGTTGAAAGGAACAGATCATGCGATCGATCTCGGCAACCATGTCAGTCACCCTCGATGGAGTTGTCCAGGGTCCCGGCCGCCCGGACGAGGACACCCGCGGCGAGTTCACCCTCGGGGGCTGGGCCGGGCAGTACAACGACGCAGTCATGGGCCAGGAGATGGGCAAAGGCATGTCCAAGCCCGGTGACATGCTCTTCGGCCACCGGACCTGGCGGGACTTCATCGGCGTCTGGGCCGACGCAGCCGACGGCAACCCGTTCACCACGTACATGAACGCGGCCACGAAGTACGTCGCGTCCCGGACGCTCAAGGATGCCGACGCCTGGCCGAACTCGATCCTGCTGAGCGGGGAAGCCGTCGAGACGGTCGCCGCCCTCAAGGCCACGCCCGGAAACGACTTGGTGATCATCGGCAGCGCTTCGCTGATCCGCGCATTGCACGCCGCCGGCCTGATCGACCATTACCAGCTGCTGATCCACCCCTTGACCCTGGGCAGCGGAACCCGCCTGTTTGAGGGCACCGCACCGCTGACCGAGTTCGAGCTCACCGGCTCCGTCACCACCACCAAGGGAGTGATCATCGCCTCCTACTCCCGCCGGTAAGCGAATTCCTCCGCCCCGGAACGTTTGACATCCCGGGTGCAGGAAATGAGAGTTGGACTATGTCCGCACGCAGCGTGGCCTCCAGTCGAAAAGCGAAGCGAAAACCTGCACCCAAGGGGTTGGTGCTGGGCATCTGCTGCCTGAGCCTGCTGATCGTTTCCATGGACGCCACGATCGTCAATGTGGCGCTGCCGAGCATTGGCCGCGAGTTCCGCACCTCCGTCTCGCAACTCCAGTGGACGGTGGACGGCTACACCCTGGCCGTGGCCAGTTTCCTGCTGTTGTCCGGCTCCATGGCCGATCGCTACGGCCGGCGCCGGGTGTTCCAGATCGGCTTGTTCGTCTTCAGCATCGGATCGCTGTTGTGCAGCCTGGCCCCGACCATCGGCTTCCTGGTCGCGGCCCGCGTCATCCAGGGCCTGGGCGGGTCCATGCTGAATCCCGTGGCCATGTCCATCATCACCAACACGTTTACGGACCGGAAGGAGAGGGCCCGCGCGGTGGGCGTGTGGGGTGCCGTGGTGGGCGTGTCCATGGCGTTCGGCCCGCTCGTGGGCGGGGCGCTGACGGAAAGCGTTGGCTGGCGGGCGGTGTTTTGGGTCAACATTCCCATCGGCCTTGCCGCGATCGTTCTGACGGCGGCCTTCGTGCCCGAATCCCGGGCCGCCCGGGCGCGCAAGTTCGATCCGCTGGGCCAGGGCCTGGTCCTGGCGGCGCTCGTGGCCCTCGTGTACGGGCTGATCGAGGCACCCGGGACCGGTTGGGGTTCTCCGCGCATCGTGGCCCTGTTCGCGGTGGCGGCGGCCGCCGTCGTCGTCCTGGTTTGGCATGAGGGCAGGACCCCGGAGCCGTTCATCGACCTGCGGTTCTTTCGCAGCGTCCCCTTCACCTCTGCAACGCTGACGGCCGTGCTCGGGTTTTCCTCGTGGGGCGCATTCCTGTTCATCAACGCCCTGTACCTGCAGGACGTGCGCGGCCTTTCACCCTTCAACACGGGCCTCTACATGCTCCCGCTGGCCCTGGCCACGCTGGTCTTTTCGCTGCTGTCCGGGCGCCTGGTGGGGAGGTTCGGCACCCGTCCGTCGCTGGTCAGCGCGGGGCTCCTGCTGGCCGCGAGCGGGGTGAGCATGACGTTCCTGGGCACGCACACATCCAACGCTGCGCTGTTCAGCTCGTACATCCTGTTTGGTCTGGGCTTCGGCATGCTCAACGCCCCCATTACGACGACGGCGGTCTCCGGCATGCCGCTGTCCCAGGCGGGCGTCGCGGCGGGGCTGGCGTCGACTAGCCGGCAGGCGGGCATCTCGCTGGGCGTGGCGCTGGCCGGAACCGTGACGGGGGTGGGCGCCGCCCACGCCATCTCGGCATCCTTTGCGGCGGCGACCCACCCGCTGTGGTGGATCGTGATTGGCTGCGGGCTGGCCATTGCGGCGCTCGGCATTCTCGCCACCACCGCCTGGGCCCGGGCCAGCACGGAGAGAATCGGCCCGCTGCTGACCGAACCGCAGCCCACCGACGCCTGAGTGGATACCCCCAGGGGGTACTTGACTTATACCCTAGGGGGGTATAAATTGAGGGCATGACCACCACAGAAGAAGAGCTCGCGGGCCCGCACGGCTACAGCGAGGAAAAGCAGGCTTATCTGCGACGCCTCAAGCGCGCCGAGGGCCAGGTCCGCGGGATCGCCCGCATGGTCGAGGAAGACAAATACTGCATCGACATCCTGACGCAGATCGCCGCCGTCAATAAGGCCCTGCACGCCGTGAGCATCGGCCTGCTGGACGACCACATCGCCCATTGCGTGGTGGGGGCGGCCAACGAATCCGCCACAACCGGCAACCCGGAGATCGTCTCCGAAAAGGTCGCCGAAGCCACCGCCGCCATTTCCCGCCTACTCAGGAGCTAAGCACCATGAACAGCCACACCACCACCGTCAACGTCTCCGGCATGACCTGCGGACACTGCATCAGCTCCGTCACCGAGGAGCTGACCGAACTCAAGGGCGTGCAGGACGTCGCCGTCGAGCTGAACTCCGGCGGCCTCTCGGAAGTCACCATCACCTCAACCCTGACCCTGGACCCGGCCGAGATCGGCGAAGCCATCGCCGAAGCCGGCTACCTCATGGTCGCCACCAACGCCTAACCCACCAAGTTAAGGAGCGCCATGAGCGCCTCAGACATGTTGTCCCAAACCGCCACCTCCGGACCCCGCATGGTCGAGATCGACATCGAAGGCATGACCTGTGCCTCATGCGTCAGCCGGGTGGAGCGTAAATTGGGCAAACTCGAGGGCGTCAGCGCTTCCGTGAACCTCCCGCTGGAATCAGCCCAGGTCACGGTCCCCGCCGGCATTACCAACCAACAAATCATCGACACCGTCAACGCCACCGGCTATAAGGCCACCGTCAAGAATGCCCCCTTGCCAAGCACGACGCCGGCACCCCGGCCGCGCACGAACACCACGAGGGCATGGATCACATGGCGCACGGCGGCACGGCCGCCTCACTGCGCCCCCGGCTGATCCTGGCCGCGATCCTGACCACCCCCATCTTCCTGATCTCCATGTTCCCGGCCCTGCAATTCCCGCAATGGGGTTGGGTGGTTGGCGTGCTGGCACTGCCCGTGGTCACATGGTCGGCCTGGCCGTTCCACCGCGCCGCGGCCATCAACGCCCGGCACCTCGCCTCCACCATGGACACCCTGGTCTCGATCGGCGTCGGCGCGGCGTTCCTGTTCTCCGCGGCGACCCTGGCCCTGAACCCGATGCTGACGGCGCACGGTGCGCACATGAGCGGCCACGCACCCTTGTACTTTGAGGTTTCCGCCGTGGTGGTCACGTTCCTGCTGCTGGGCCGCTACCTCGAAGCGAAGGCCAAGACCAAGGCCGGCGACGCCCTCAAGGCGCTGCTGAGCCTGGGCGCCAAGGAAGCCACCGTGCTGCGCGGCGGCGTCGAGGTCAAGATCCCGGCGGCCGAGCTGGCCGTCGATGAGGTCTTCGTGGTCCGCCCCGGCGAGAAGATCGCCACCGACGGAGTCGTCACGGACGGCACCTCCGCCGTCGACACCTCGCTGATCACCGGCGAATCCCTGCCCGTGGACGTCGCCACGGGTGATTCCGTCACGGGTGCCACCATCAACACCTCCGGCCGGCTGCTGGTCAAGGCAACCCGCGTCGGCGCCGAGACCACGCTGTCCCAGATGGGTCGGCTGGTCAGCGCGGCGCAGGCCGGCAAGGCTCCGATCGCCCGCCTGGCGGACAGGATCAGCGCCGTGTTCGTGCCGATCGTGCTGGCCGTCGCCGTCCTGACCTTTGCCCTGTGGCTGTTCCTCAGCGGCGACGTGCAGGCCGCGTTCACTGCCGCCGTCGCGGTCCTGATCATCGCCTGCCCCTGCGCACTGGGCCTGGCGACACCCGTCGGCCTGCTGACGGGAACCGGCCGGGCCGCCCAGCTGGGCATCCTGATCAAGGGCCCGCAGGTCCTGGAGGACACCCGCACGGTTGACACTATCCTGCTGGATAAGACCGGCACCGTCACCGAAGGCAAGCTGGGCGTGGTCGACGTCGTCAGCCTCACCCAACTGCCCGAGGCCGACATCCTGGCCCTGGCCGGCGCCGTGGAATCCCACAGCGAACACCCCATCGCCCACGCCATAGCCACCCACGCCCGGACCCGTGGCGAGCTGCCCGCAATCCAGGACTTCGCCTCCGCACCCGGCGGCGGCGTGCGCGCCACGGTTGGCGGGCGCACCGTGCTGGCCGGCCGGGCAGGCTGGCTTGAGGAAAACGGCGTCGTGCTTTCCGCTGGCGACCGTGCGGCCCTGGCCGAACAGCAACAGCGCGGCACCACGGCCATCTGGGTGGCCGTGGACGGCGAGGCCGCCGGTCTGATTGCCCTGGAGGACACCATCAAGGCCGGTTCGGCGGAGGCCATCGCCACGCTCAAGGAGCTGGGCCTGCGGCCCATCCTGCTCACGGGCGACAACGCAGCCGTGGCGGCCCAGGTTGCAGCGGTCGTCGGCATCGCACCGGAGGACGTGTTTGCCGAGGTCCTGCCCGAGGGCAAGGTGGACGCCGTGCGTAAGCTGCAGGCGGCTGGGGCCACCGTGGCCATGGCCGGGGACGGCGTGAACGATGCCGCCGCACTGGCCCAGGCCGACCTCGGCATCGCCATGGGGTCCGGCACCGATGTCGCCATTGCGGCAGCGGACCTGACCGTCATGGGCAACGACCTCGGCCAGGTGGCCACCGCCATCGCCTTGTCGCGGAAGACGCTTGGGACCATCAAGACGAATCTGTTCTGGGCGTTCTTCTACAACGCGATCGGCATCCCCGTCGCCGCGCTGGGCCTGCTGAACCCGATGATCGCCGGCGCGGCCATGGCCGCCAGCTCCGTGCTGGTGGTGGCCAACTCGCTGCGGCTGCGGCGCTTCGGCAAGTAACCCTAGTTCAGCTCGCCGCGGACCGCGGGGCCGGCGTCGGCATTTTCCAGGTCCACGGCATAGGACGGGCCGCGCCGGTTCACGCCGCGCAGCTCGTCCAGGCGCACCATCACCACCCCGCCCATGATGCACAGCCCGCCCAGCAATTGGACGAGCCGCGGCATCTCGCCCAGCAGGATCCACGCCCACACCACGGCAAACAGCACCTCGAAGAGCGCCACGAACGACGCCACCTTCGAGCCCAGCCCGCGGGTGGCCACAATGCCCGCCACGTAGGCGAACACCGTGGTGACAAGCACCAGGCCCAGGACGGGCACGAACCACGGCACCTGGTGGCCGGCAAAGAGGACGTCGGAGGTGGTGAACGCCAGCGGCATCAGGCCGGAGATGCCCAGCACCAGGATCAGCACCGCGCCCACGGCCATGCCGCCGCCGGCCATGAGGATGGGCGGGACGTTGTCATTGCTGCGCGCGCTCATGATGAAGAAGACGGCCGAGCACACGGCTGCGGCCAGGCCCCACAGGATTCCCTCGACGCTGACGTGGGCGCCGCCGGCAAGATCGAGCACCAGCACCAGGCCGAACATGGCGAACACGGCACCCAGGATGGTCAGCGTGCGCGGCCGGGTGCGCGTGGTCAGCCACGCCCAGCCCACCAGCAGCACGGGCGACAGGTACTCCAACAGTAGTGCCACCCCCACCGAGAGATGGGACACGGCGTTGAAGTAAAACAGCTGGCACAGGGCAATGGGCACCACGCCGTACACGGCGATGCGCAGCAGCGAACCCTTCACGGTGTCCCACTGCCGCACGAGCGTCACGATCACCGGAATCAACAGCACGACGGCGGCACCGCCAATGCGGGCCGCCACGGCGGCGCCCGGGGACCAGCCGGCCTCAAAAAGCGACTTGGCAAAGGATCCGGACAGCGCAAAGGTTGCCGCGGAGGCCAGCGCAAACAGCAGGGCAGGCGGAGCCAGGCGGGTGGTGGGCGGGGAGGCGATCGTCGTCGAGGGCATGGAAACATCCGTAAGTCATGAGTAAAAGGCGTTAGACTCATGACATTACGCCCGCAAAATGTCAGGAGTCAACATGGTCTTTGCCAATGACACGGAAGTGGCGCTGGTCTCCGCCGCGAATCTGATCAACACCGCCCCCGTGGGCGATCCGGGAACGGACAGCCTGGAGGACCTGGCGGAGCTCGACGACTTTGTGCTGCGGGAACAGTTCACCGGATCCCGAGAGCGGACCGCGGGCGAACTTGCGGCCGTGCGCGCCATGCGCGAGGAACTGCGCACCATCTGGACGGCACCCGAGGACCTGGCCGTCACCATGGTCAACGCCCTGCTGGCCCGGGCAGACGCACTCCCCCAGCTGGTCAGGCACGACCAATGGGACTGGCACCTGCACGCCACGGCCCCGGCCGCGCCGCTGGCCCAACGCATGGGCGTGGAGGCCGCCATGGCCCTGGTGGACGTGATCCGCAGCAAGGAGCTGGGCCGGCTGAAGGTCTGCGCGGCCCCGGATTGCCGGGCCGTGCTGATCGACCTGTCCAAGAACCGCTCCCGGCAGTACTGCGACACCGGGAACTGCGGCAACCGGGCCCACGTGGCCGCGTACCGGCGTCGTCAGCTGGAAAAGAAGTAGCCCGAGCGGGCACTCGATGACAATGTCTGGAGGAACATTGCCACCGGGCGCCCACTCGGGCCGGGGTACTGCGGGGGTGTTTGGGGGTTACTTCATAGTTCCCGCCGACACCGAGCCTTGCAGCTGGCGCTGGAAGATGATGTAGGCGACGAGTACCGGAACCACCACGATGATGGCTGCGGCAAACAGCGAGCCGAAGTCCACTGCGTAGCCCTGCTGGCCCGCGAAGGCCGCAATGCCCTGGGAAAGCACCCAGTTGTTTGGATTGCCGGCGTTGATTGCCACGGGGATCAGGTACTGGTTCCAGAGGCCCAGGAAGTTGAAGATGGCCACCGAGGCAAGGCCCGGCTTGGCCATGGGCAACATGACCTGGAAGAAGGTCCGCCATTCACCGGCTCCGTCAATCGCCGCGGCCTCGCCAATTTCGTGCGGCAGAGCCTTGAAGAAGGAGAACAGGAAGAACACGGTGAACGGCAGCGCGAACGCCACGTATACAATGATCAGTCCGGGCAGCGTACCCAGGAGTCCAATGTTCTTCAGGATGAAGAACAGGGGCACGATGGCCAGGAAGATCGGGAACGTCAGGCCGGCCAGCATCAGGTAGTAGATGGCCTTGCTGCCCGGAAAGACGTAGCGTGCCAGGACGTAGGCACACATGGCACCCAGGATCATCACGAGCACCAGCGCACAACCGACCACGATGACCGTATTCAGGAAGTAGCTGCCGATTCCGGCGGTGTTCCACGCGTTGACGTAGTTCTGGAACTGCCACTTCTGGGGCAGTGCGAACGGCGAGGCAAAGATCTCCTTGGTCGTCTTGAAGGACGACATGAAGGTCCAGGCCAGCGGGATGAGCACCATCAGCGACCACAGGCTGAGCATGGTGTGTGAAACACCCGCTACGATCGTGTCGCCCCTGGTCTCCTGGGCCTTGCGCTCCACATGTCCGGCAACGGCCGGCTTCCTTGAAAGTTTAAGTGACATTATTCAGACACATCCTTGCTGCCGCCCGTGAGGCGGTTCACCAGGAAGACGAGCGCCGAGAAGATCAATGTGATTGCCGCCAGCACCACGCCCATGGCACAAGCCAGGCCGAATTGGCCCTTCTGGAATGCGGTGGAGAACAGCTTCTGCGACATGACCAGGGTGGAGTTGGCGGGACCGCCGGTGGAGTTCAACACCGACATGTAGACAAACGCGTCCAGGGCCAGGATGCCCATGTATACGTACGCCGTCTGGATGTTGTCACGGATCAGCGGGATCGTGATGGTGATGGCCGTGCGGAAACGCCCGGCACCGTCAATGCGCGCAGCCTCGAACGTCTCGGCCGGGATTCCCTTGATGGCCGCGATGAACAGGATCATGTAGAAGCCAACGAAGCCCCAGACAATGACCACCATGGAGGCGATCATGGCCGTGCGGGGGTCACCGAGCCAGGCGTAGGAGGCAAAGCCGTCGAGGCCGAGGCCGGTGAGCATGCCGTTGAGCAAACCTGAGCTGGGGTCGTAGATCTGTGCCCAGATGAGGCCGATGACGACGGCGGGAATCACGTAGGGGAAGAAGGAGACGATGCGGTAGAAACCGGCACCCTTGAGTCCCTTGATCTGGCCGCGGCTGCTGCCGCCGATCGTGACGAGTGTGGCCAGGATCAGGCTCAGGATCACGGTGATCACGGGCAGGAAGATGGCCAGGGTGATGCTGTTGCGGACCGAAAGCATGAAAATGTCGTCATTGAAGAGCTTGACGTAGTTGTCGAAGCCAACGAACGGCATGTTGTTGTTGAAGCCGCCCCAGCTGGTCATCGAGTAGTACACCGCTTGGACAAACGGCGAGATGACGAAGACCAGATAGATCGCCAACGGCAGTCCCAAAAAGACCACCATGAAGCTGACCTTGTCGAATGTCAGTTTTTTCCGGCGCCGCCGGGCAGCGGCTGGAACGCCGCTGCCCGACTGCACTTTGTTTGTTACTTGTGTCACTTCACTTCAATCTTCTTGACCGAGCTGTCGTTGGCCACCTTGTCGGTGATGTCCTGCAGGGCCTTGGTCAGGCCGGCGGTGTCGAGCTTGTTGTCCAGGAAGGAGTTCCAGGGAACGAGCATGTCGCCGTTCATGCCGTACAGGTCAATGAAGTTCCAGGTGAAGATGTCAGCCTTGGCGCCGTCCAGCATGGCCGTCTGGGAGACCAGCGCGGTGGAGCCGAAGCCGTCGGCCGGGACGGTGCCCTTGACGACGGTGGGAGCCAGCTTGGTCTTGGCGAAGTTGGTGGCAGCTTCCTTGGAGAGCATGACGCGCAGCAATTCCTTGCCTGCGGCCACGTTGACAGCCTTGGAGGGGACAATGAAGGGCTCGCCGGCTGCGGAGTGCAGGCCGGTCTGGGCGATCTTCGGGCTGGCGGAGACAACCGGAACCGGTGCACCCGTCATCTGGAAGTCAGCCTTGGTCTGGTCCTTCATTTCGTTCTCGATCCAGGAACCGGACGGGTACAGCAGGGCGTCCTGGTTGTTGGACCACTGTGCCTGTGCGGCCGTGAACTGGGTTCCGGAGCCGCCGGGCTTGATGTAGCCGGCCTTGATGATCTTCTCGAGTGCACCGAAGACGCTCTGGATGGCCGGAGCGGACCAGGCGTTGGGCTTGAGGTTTTCCAGGTCCAGGCGAACCTGGTCGCCGCCTTCCTTGATGGCGGAGGCGATGGACATTTCCTGGAAGTAGGTTGCGGCTTCCTTGCCCCACAGGAACAGGTACTTGCCCTGCTTCTTGGCCTCGGCACCCAGTGCCAGCGCCTCGTCCCAGGTGGTGGGAACCTTCCAGTTGTTCGTCTTGAACAGGCTGGCCGAGTACCACATTGCGTAAACCGTCAGCACGTAGTTGATGGCGGCAACCTTGCCGTCGAACGTGCCCGGAGCAAGCACGCCGGCGTACAGGGTGTCGGCAATCTTGGTGCCTTCGAGGTTGTTCGCCTCGGTGACGGTGGTGAGGTCCTCGAGCTGGTCCAGGATGGTGCTGAAGCCGATGGCCTTGGCGCCGGAGTTGTCGATCAGGTCCGGCGGGTTGCCACCGACGAAACGCGGCTGCAATTCCGTGGCGATGTCGGTGGACGGGCTGATCTTGACCGTCACGCCCGGGAATTCCTTGGAGAGGATGGCGCCGGCGAAGTCGACGTAGTCGATGCCGTAGCCGCCCTTGAAGATGACGGCGTCGAGTGCGCCGGTCTTGGCGAGGCCGAACGGGTTGGTGGCGGAGACGGCACCGGCGGGTGCGGAGCTCGTCGAGGAAGAGGAGCCGCCGGCGCAGGAAGCCAGTGCGCCGCCGAGGGGCACGAGAACCGCGGTGGCCAGTGCACCGCGGAGGAAACCGCGACGCTGCAGAGGCTTGTTCAAAATAGTCATTCTATGTACTGCCTTCCATTGATGGTACGAACGCTAAATCGGTACTACTTTGTACTTTTTGTACGGGCAATGCGTTTCATGTGGCTGACTTCATGCGATGGAGCTGACGTCAACTTGCATGCGGTTGCGTATCACGCGTCACGCCTGAGTCGGCCAACATACTGGCCTACCAGTGCGGTATTGTGTTCGTCCCCGCCCGGGATATTTGCCGAAATATAGATGGGCGGTTTCTTCCCCGCTCGGACAAGGTTCTGGACCGTCTCAATGGTCAGCAGCTGCGCTATGTACGCTGCCGTGATCGATGAGACCGCTCCAACACCTCCTCCGCCGGAAACTTCAAGGGTGGTATCGCCGAAAGGCGCCCTGTTATCGATAACAATATCTGCAATCTCACTGAGACGCATACCACTTGGGTGTTTTGTTTCGACGGCGTTGGTGTGCTCCAGGCTGGTCACGGCAATCACTTTGTGGCCGCGCTCCTTGGCAACAAGGGCCAAACCAACAATGGATCCATTCACTCCGGAGTTGGAGGCGATGACAAATATGTCGCGCGGATCCACCAGGGAGAGGTCAAAAAGTTCTTCGGCGACACCGGTCTCGCGCTCCAGCACGGAGCCCTCGAGGGAATCAAGCACGCCAACCTCGCGCGTGCCGTGCAGCACCAGGTCGCGCAGGGCGATCTTGCTGGTGGGAATCAATCCGCCGGCGCGGCCGGCAATCTCCATGGCAAACGCCTCGGAGTGGCCGGTACCAAAAGCCTGAATGACACCGCCGTCGGCCAGGGTTTGGGCCAGTGCATCGGCAGCCTCGGCAACCCCGCCGTCCATTGCCCACTGGGTCAGCGCATCCAGCCGGGATGACACCTCACGGCTGAAGGTGGTGATGGATTCAGACATTCTTGCGGTTCCTTTCGCCGTTGCGCGCCCCGCGGTGGTTGCCCAGTTCCAGCCGGGCGGCGCGAGTGGGGCGGCGGTGCGGGGAGACGGCCATCGCGGACGCGGCCAGCTTCGAGGTGGTTTGGGAGAAGTTCACCTGGGCCACCAGCAGGTAGATCAGGTCGAGCACCAGCAGTTGCACATGCTTGGCGGAAAGGTCGTCGGGCTGCAGGAACTGCTCGTGCACCGAGGTGATGATTGCCGCGTCGGCACCCTCGGCCAGGGGCGAGCCGGGGTTGTTGCTCAATGCCACCGTCAGGGCGCCGGCCTCACCGGCTTCGCGCAGCATTTGGATGGTCTCTTCGGTGCGGCCGGTGTTGGAAATGCCGATGGCCACGGAGTTCATGTCCTGGATGGCGGCGCTTGTCAGGCCGGCGTGGACCTCGGACCAGTGGTGGGCGTTGATGCCGATCCGGTAAAGGCGCGACTGCAGCTCCTTGGCCATGACGGCACTGCCGCCGATGCCGTAGATGTCCACATGGGTGCTCATGGCGATCCGGCGGGCAATCTTGTTCATGAGCGCCAGGTCCATGAGCGCCGCAGTCTCTTCCAGCGAACGCGTATGGGCGTTGACCAGGGTGCTGAGGACGTCGCGGGCCGAGTCGTCGGGGCCGAACGCGCGGCCAATATCGGCCTTCCAGGATTCGCGGGCGTCACTGCGTCCGACGTCGGAGGCGATGCTCACGCGGAACGGCACGTACCCGGCGTAACCCAGCAGGCGGCAAAAACGCGTCACGGTTGCCGGCGACGTCTTGGTCTGCTCGGCGAGCTCCATGATGGACAGTTCCAACGGCGCCTGCGGATGCTCCAAAAGGAACGCGCCGATCTTGGCCATGGCCGCGGGCATGTCGGGTAGTTTTGCCTGAATGCGGTTCACGACGCCGGCAGCGCTGACTGCTGCGGGGGAATGCGTGAACGTCGACATGTGAAAATCCGTTTCTTTTCGTTGATTGCTAACTGAAAACTATTATCGAGGCAGATGTAAGTCAAGTCACACTCAGACACAGAATGGTAACGATGATTAATTACCTTGCGATTGATGCCGGCGGAACCTCCACGCGGGCAGTGTTTTTAAGTGCCCGCGGCGAGTGCCTCGGCTATGGCATTTCGGGCGGAGGAAACCCGGTTTCCAGGGGATTTGAGGGGGCTATCGACTCACTCCTCGAGGCCTCCGAAAAGGCACTCGGGGGCACCGGCAACCGGTTCCATTCGGTGACCCTCGGAATGGCCGGTGCATCCCTTGAATTGCCGACACATTTGTTTCAGCAACGCTTCATTACGCTCGGACTTGCCCATGAAGTACTGATTGAATCTGATCTATTAGCGGCTTTTTACTCCGGCACCTATCAGGACAATGGATACGCTTTGATAGCCGGAACCGGTGCGGTTGCCGCGCGCGTGACGGAAAGCCGGCTCGCGGCCGTGGCGGACGGCACGGGCTGGCTGCTCGGGGATGACGGGGCGGGATTTTGGCTGGGGAGCCAGGTGGTGCGGGCCGTGGCCGCCGCACTGGACGGCCGCGGGGCTCCCACGGCATTGACGGAGTTGGTGCTGGCCGAGCTGGACATCACCCTGGACCCGGGCGTGCGCACCCAGGGCCGGGTGGGCGCGCAGCAGCAGCTGATAGTCAAGATCTATGAAATGCGGCCCATCGAACTTTCACGCTTTGCGCCCATGGTGTTTGCCGTGCGGGACGACGCTGTGGCGGCGGACATCATCGAACGGGCAGCGGATGCACTGGCCCGGACGCTGGGCGCCGTGATCGAAGCGGATACGCCGGGCCCCCTCGTGTTTGGCGGGAGCGTGTTGACCAAGGGAGGCGCCGTGGCTGCGGCCGTGACGGCGCGGCTGGCGGACAAGCTGGGTGCGGCCGCCGGTTCGGAGCCACTGGCACCGGTTTTGGTCCACGATGGCGTGGTGGGCGCCGCCGTACTCGCACTGAAGCGCAACGGCGTCGAGGTGGACGCCGCCGTGTTCGGCCGCATCACCGAAAGCCTGGCTGCGCTGCGCGATTGACGGTCCAACGCAAAAATGCTCCCGATCCCGCTTTGTGCCACCGGTAATTCGGGGGCGGAAGGCGGGATCGGGAGCAGAAGTTGGCTGAGCCGTCGGGTTGCCGGGCGGCCTAAGGCGCCGGGGTGTCGCCGTCGTCGGACTTTTCGGCATCTGCGGCCGCCTTCGCGGCGTCCGCGGCCTTCTGCCGGGCGGCCTCCAGGCGGTCCGAGGACTTGCGGTTGATGCCGGATCCCTCACTGAGGTAATCGGGGTTTTCCTTGTGCCCCATGACCAGCAGCGAGGACACGAGCAGGCTGGCGATGAACGCGATGCCGAAGGCGATGGCGCCGAGGTCCCAGCGCAGTCCGTGGATGGTGCCGCCGGCGGACGCCACCAGCACCACGACGCCGGCCACAAGTGCCAGGACGAAGGAAAAGGTCAGGGGGAACCTGATGGAATTGCCCTGCTTCGGGTTCTGTGGCTCTGCATTGCCCACGTTAAGTCCTTTTTATTGGTCGTTGCCGGCACACCCCGGCCGTTCTACGCAAAGTAGAAGATTACTTCCAGTTTACTTACCTTTTGCCGTGCGTCCGTCATGGCGCAGGCTCAGCGCCGACAACAGCCACAGGGCGCCCGTCATCAGCGCGCCGCCGCCGCTGACGCCCAGGAGGGCATGGGGGCCGGCGCCGATGAAGAACGGCAGCAACAGGCCCGTGCCAACGCTCAGGACGCCGGAGATCAGCCAGTCGCTGCGCAGCTGGGACTTCGCGGCCTTCCCGGCGCGGTTTGCCAGGGCGGCGTACAGTTCCGCGGCGCCCATGAGTACCAGCGCCACGGCGCCCAGCCAGGCGGCCACGTCCGTGTTGACCGAAATGAAGATGACGACGCCGGCCACGGCCAGGAACGCTGCGGCCCCGGGCAGGGCCAGCCGCTTGGCGTCACCGCGCGGCAGAGCCAGTCGGCGCACAAACCAGTACTGCGCCGCGGCGAGCACCAGAAAGTACCAGGCCAGGTTCAGGCACAGGCCAAGGGTTCCCGGCGCCCCGAAAAAGACCGTAATGATGCCGAAAAGCAGGGTGATCATGGAGCGGAAAAGCACCGGCTGCCACAGTGCGGACGCTGGGGTGCTGGTAATGGTTGCATTGACGCCCTGGGGCACGGCTGTATCACTCACCCAACAAGTCTAGCCGCGGCCCGCCACGGCCCCGACCCGCATCCACCGGCCCGTCCGCGCCCGCAGGCCAAGGGTCAGGGCACGGGCGGCCATGTAGCCGAGGCTGAACGCGGCCCACAGCCAGGCGAGCGCTGCCGGATTCTCCAACGGCTGGGCCGCCTGGACCCAGAACAGCAACGGGAGGTAGATCACCAGGTTGGCCAGCCCGGCCAACGCCAGGTAGCGGGCGTCACCGGCGCCGATCAGGACGCCGTCGAGCACGAACACGTAACCGGCCAGCGGCTGGCCCAACGCCATGACCACCAGGGCCGCGGCCAGCGCGTGGTGGACGCCGACGTCGGTGGTGAAGATCCAGCCGACTCCCCCGGACGCCGCCCACAGGGCCAGGCCGGTCACCACGCCGAAGCCCAGCCCCCACCGGGTCATGGTGCGGGTCAGAGCGCGCACGGCCGTGACATTGCCGGCGCCGAGCTCCTTGCCAATGAGCGCCTGGGCGGCAATGGCCAGGGCGTCCAGGGCAAAGGCCAGGAATGAAAAGACCGTCATGGCGAGCTGGTGGGCGGCAAGGTTGACGGAGCCCTGGGCCGTTGCCACGATCACAGTGGCCACGATGGCAATGCGCAGGGACAAGGTGCGCACCATGAGCCAGCTGCCCACGCGGGATACCGTGCGCACGCCCACCCAGTCCGGGCGCAGGCCGACGCCTGCTGCGCGGGCCGCCCGCACCACCATGACCAGGTACGTGGCCGCCATGCCCCACTGGGCCAGCACAGTGCCCAGGGCGGCGCCGGCCACGGACATGTGCAAGCCGTAAACCAGGGCAAAATTGAGCACAATGTTGACCGCAAATCCCAGGCCGGCCACCACCAGCGGGGTTCGTGTGTCCTGCAGGCCGCGCAATACGCCCGTCGCGGCCAGCACCACCAACATGGCGGGAATCCCGGCCATGCTGACCACCAGATAGTGCCGGGCAAAGTCCAGCACCTCCCCGTCGGCGCCCAGTGCGGAGAGCAGCGGGGTGGCCGTAAGCCAGCCGGCGGCAGCCAGCACCACGCCGAGCAGGGCGGCCAGCCACAGCCCGTCGCGGCCCACGGCAAGGGCGTCGGCACGCCGCCCGGCGCCCAGCAGCCGGGCCACGGCAGGGGTGGTGGAATATGCCAGGAACACCATAAGTCCCACGGCCGTCTGGAGCACCGTGGCCGCGAGCCCCACGCCCGCCAGTTCGGCGACGCCCAGGTGGCCCACGATCGCGGAGTCGGCCAGCAGGAACAGCGGCTCGGCGATCAGGGCGCCAAAGGCGGGGACGGCAAGGCGCAGGATCGCCCGGGACTGCGAGGTCCCGGCTGGTGGAGCGGGGGCGGAGGGGCCCGCCGCGGACGCGTCCGGCGCGGAGGGGCCGGGCAGGGTTTCAGGCATGGTTAAACAGTATCGGTGGCTGGGAGCCCGGCTGCGCCTGATGTTCCGGCTGCGCCCGGGTTTCCGGCGTCGTCCACGAGTCCGGCCATGATGGCCCCCAGTTCCGCAATGACACGCCGCACGGCACCCCGTTCGAGGGCCTCGGGCCGGGTCAGCAGGTCGATGTGCCGGCCCAGTGCGGGTTCGCGCAGCGGAATCAGGACCAGCCGCGGGAAGTGGCTGCGGTTCACCGTGTAGCGCGGCATCAGGGAAACGTAGCGGCCGTTTTCCACCACGGATGCGGCCACGAAGAATTCATTGATCCGGTGGGCAACGTCCACCTCCTCCCCCGCGAGCGTGCCGATCATTTCGATGGCGCCGTCCAGCGGGAAGCCCTGACGGACGGAAACCCACTGTTCCCCGCGCAGCGCACCGGGGTCCAGCGACGTCAGGCCGGCCAGGCGGTGCCCGGCCCCCACGGCGATGTCGAGTGGTTCAAGGGCCAGCGGCGTGACGGCCACGGTGTTCGGCCACGGCGGGCTGTTGGGCAGCCGGTGGGCGATGACCACATCGTAGTCGGCGGTCAGTGCCGGGAAATCCTGTTGCGCCACGTCCTGGTCGGCAAAGCGCAGGGAGGGGCCGGCGTCGTCCGCGAACATCGCAGCGAGCGGGCCGAAGAACGCCAGCCCGGCACTGTGGAACGCGGCAACGCTGACCGGTTCGGTGGTGCTTTCCCTGAAGGACTCCACGGCCGCATCCGCCCGGGCGAGCGCCACCTCCACGTCGGCCGCTGCCCGGCACAGCGCCAGCCCGGCCGGGGTCAGGGCCGTGCGCCGGCCCAGTTTGTACGTCAGGGCCGTCCCCGCCTTGCGCTGCAGGGCCGCCAGTTGCTGGGACACGGACGACGCCGTGACGTGCAGTGCCAGCGCGGCCGCGGCAATGCTTCCCCTCGCCTGCACCTCGCGCAGGGCCCTCAATTGTCCAAGTTCCATAAGTTCAAACTAATGCATTACGTACAGAATCAACATCTAGTCCTTGCGCTACATCGACGTCAGGATGGGACGGTGAAGAACTTGTGGAACCGCCTTGGCGTGGACGCCGCCCTGCTGGCCG
Source organism: Arthrobacter sp. ERGS1:01 (assembly GCF_001281315.1). NCBI lineage: Bacteria > Bacillati > Actinomycetota > Actinomycetes > Micrococcales > Micrococcaceae > Arthrobacter > Arthrobacter sp. ERGS1:01. The sequence goes on from NZ_CP012479.1 coordinate 3,902,459, forward strand.
TGGCCGTGGTGTGGGGCGGCAGCTACCTCGTGGCCAAGGACCTGACCCTTGCCGCACCCGTGCCGGCCGTGCTGGGTTGGCGGTTCCTGGTGGCGTCGGCGGCCCTGGGCGTGTTGTGGGCGTGGCGGGTCAGGCGGCTCCCGGGGCGCGCGGAGCTGTGGACCGGTGCGCTGCTCGGGCTGACACAGGCGGCCGTGCTCTTCCTGGAAACGTTTGGCGTGGCGGCCACCCGGGCCGGAAATGCCGGGCTGATCATTTCCCTGACGGTGATTTTCACGCCGCTGCTCGATGCGGCGGCCTCGCGACGCTGGCTGCCGCGGGGCTTCTTCGTGGCGGCGGTGGTGTGCGTCGTGGGCGTGGCCCTGCTGGTTTCCGCCGACGGGTTCCGGGCACCCAATCCCGGCGACCTGCTCATGCTTGCGGCTGCGGCCGTCCGCGCCGGACACGTCACCCTGCTCGGCGCCCTGACTCGAAACAAGCCCTACAGTTCGATCACCGTCACCCTGATCCAGGCCGTGGTGTGCGCCGCAGCGGGAATCGCCGTCAACCCGGCGGCCATGGCGACGGCGGCCCGCTCCTTTGGCCCCGCCGAATGGTTGGGCGTGCTGTATCTGGGGCTGGCCGCCAGCGTGTTCGCGTTCCTCATCCAGCTCTGGGCCGTGCGGCGCACCTCCGCCTCCCGCGCCAGCCTGCTCATGGGCACCGAACCGGTCTGGGCCGTGCTCGCCGGCGTTCTGATTGCGGGGGAGCACCTCGGCTGGGCGGGCGCCGCCGGAGCCGGGCTGATCATTGGCGGCTGTTTCGCGGGCCAGCGCATCGAGGCGCGGTTCCGGGCCACGCCACCCGTTCCCGACGGGCGTGGTGACCTGCCCGGCGGGGCCACCGGTGCGGCGCTAGTACCCGCCGCCACCCCCGCCGTCGTTGGCCATGTTGGCAAACCGTGAATAGTGGCCCTGGAACGCGACCACAAGGGTTTTCGTGGGACCGTTACGGTGCTTGGCCACGATCACGTCGGCCTCGCCGGCGCGCGCCGATTCCTTGTCATAGATGTCTTCACGGTGCAGCAGGATGACCATGTCGGCATCCTGCTCAATGGAACCGGATTCACGAAGGTCCGACACCATGGGCTTCTTGTCGGTGCGCTGCTCGGAACCACGGTTCAGCTGCGACAGCGCCACCACGGGCACCTGTAGCTCCTTGGCCAGCAGCTTCAGTGCGCGGGAGAACTCGGACACTTCCTGCTGGCGGGATTCGACCTTCTTGCCGGAGGACATGAGCTGGAGATAGTCAAGGATCACCAGCTTGAGATCGTGCTGCTGCTTCAGGCGCCGGCACTTGGCCCGGATCTCCATCAGCGACATGTTGGGCGAATCGTCAATGAACAACGGGGCGTCGTTCATCTTGCCCATGGTCGTGGCGATCTTGGACCACTGGTCGTCCTTGACGGTTCCCTTGCGCAGGTCCTGCAGGCTGATGGTGGCCTCGGCGGAGAGCAGGCGCATGGCCAGCTCGTTCCGGCCCATTTCCAGGGAGAACACGACCGTGGCCATGTTGTGGTCGATTGCGGCCGATCGCGCCCAGTCAAGTGCGAATGTACTTTTACCGACGGCCGGACGTGCGGCGATGACGATCATCTGGCCCGGGTGCAGGCCGTTGGTCAGTTCATCAAATTCGTAGAAGCCGGTGGGCACGCCGGTCATGCCTTCGCCCTTGTGGCCCGAGGCCTCAATTTCGTCGACGGTGGATTCCATGACGTCCTTGAGGATCACATAGTCCTCGGTGGTGCGACGCTCGGCCACGGCAAAGATTTCCGCCTGCGCGGCGTTGACGACGTCCTCGACCTCACCGTCCTGGGCGTAACCCATCTGGACGATCTTGGTACCGGCCGTGACAAGGCGGCGCAGCACGGCGCGTTCGGCGACGATTTCGGCGTAGAAGCCGGCGTTGGCCGCGGTGGGAACGGACTGGATGAGCTGGTGCAGGTAGGCGGCGCCGCCAACCTTGGCAATCTCGGTGCGCTTGGTCAGTTCGTCGGCCACCGTGACGGCGTCGGCCGGTTCGCCGCGGCCATAGAGGTCAAGGATGGCCTCGTAAATGCTTTCGTGGGAGGGCCGGTAAAAGTCATTGCCGCGCAAAACCTCGACGACGTCGGCAATGGCGTCCTTGGACAGCATCATGCCGCCAAGAACACTTTGTTCCGCCACCAAATCCTGCGGCGGTGTCCGGGCGAAGTCCGGCTCTCGTGATGAACCAACCGCATCCATGGCTGGAGCTGACATGTCTTGTGCCCACTTTCTTACCTGCCGGCCCGGCCATCGTTGAAACCTCGTGGTTTCACCTGGCGGGCCTCTTCCCGTTCTACCAGCGGATGACGACATTGTTGCCGTTCGCAGAGGGGATCCTTTGCAACGTTAGACGCTCTGTGGACAACTGCCAACCCCACTATCCACCGTATCTGTGGATAACTTGTGGATTAAGTGCCGTGGCTTGTGCACAGGATGGGGACAAGAATGTGGATAACTGTGGAGAAGCTTATGGAAACCCGCTCTGACCTGCGTAAACACTGTCCCCGCCCTGTGGAAGAAGAGGAGTTTTTAATCTCACACCCTCCACAACCCGGCTGTTGACAGTGGCGTTAAAGGCAGATACCGCAGGGGATATCCACAGACATATGCCATGACTGTGAACTACTCCCCTGCGGCATCGTGACCTGCGCCTATGCGCGCTTGGGCATGTACTTCCGCCTGGACCGAATCACCAGTGCAGCACCCGCCGCAAGGACCAGCAGGCCAAGGGTCAGCGTCAGCGCGAGTTCGCCGGCGCCCGTATTGGGCAGCCCCTCCTGTGCCGGCGTGGTGGCGGTGGTCGCGGCCGTGATGGCCACGGGAACCACCACCACATGCGCGGACGTTTTGCCGGTCAGCGTCACCGTGTGGTTCCCCGGCGCAAAGTCTGCGGGGACCTTCCAGCTGACGGTGACGTTGCCCTTTGCATCGGCAACAAAAGTGCCCATTTGCACGGCGCTCGAGTGGATGACAGCCGTGACGCCCTCATTCGGGGCGAATCCGCCGGCCTTGATCACCAGCGAACCTCCCTGCGCTGCGATCACCGGGGCAACCGCAGTGGACGACGCCGTTGCCGTGGCAGTTCCCGATGGGCTTGGGGTGCCGCCGGAGCTTGCCGTCACGGTTGCGGTTGCGCTCACGCTTGGCTCGGTGGTGCCGGGCTGCGTGGGCTGTTCCGTTGCCGGTTGTGAGGTGGTGGGCACCTGCGTGGCGGTCGGTTGACCGCTTGCACTGGCCGACGCGCTGGCCGAATCCGTCGCGGTGGCCGTTGCAGAATCCGTGGCCGTGGCCGACGGTTCCTGCGTTGACGACGGCGTTGCGGTCGGCTCCTGGGTGGCGGACGGCGTCGTGCTGGCCGTGGCGCTGGGCGTAGCCGTGGCGCTCGGCGTTGCGGTGGGGGTTCCCCCGCCGATCAGCTCCGAGGCCTGGAACTCGCCGCAGGCAATCCACTGCCCGTCGTACGAGCTCAGCCCGGTCATGCGGATGTAGCGGGCCGGTGAGCCGTCAAGCGTGACTGACTGTGCCTCGATGGAGTTGGTCCAGACTGCCTTCACCGGCGCACCCCACACGGCGCCGTCAAGGCTGGTCTCCATGGAGACGTCCTTGATGCGGCCGTTGGCGGACTTGCGCCCCAGGCAGCCGGCGGCCACCACGTTGCGGGGTTTGCCGAGGTCGATGATGACCCAGTGCGGCGGCGGGGTGGAGTTGGCGCTCCACGCTGATGTCCAGCCTGGCTCCTGCGCACAGTCCACCAGGTTGCTGGCCGGACGGTTTTCGCCGGCGGTTTCCTGGCTGCTGAAACCTGTCACCTTCATCTCGGTGCAGGCAATGGGCGTCACGGTTCCGCCGGCCGGCCCGGTGGGCGACGCCGTTGCGGTTGCCGAAGGGGTTGCCGAAGCGGTTGCCGTTGGTGTGGTGCCGCCGTCAACGGCAACCTTTGCGTTGAATTCGGCACAGGAGATCCAGTTGCCATCAAAGGAGGCCAGGCCCGTCATCCGCACGTAGCGTGCCGGCGAACCGTCAAGGGTGATCCACTTCGTGTCGGTGTTGTTGGCCCAGGTCCCTTCCGTTGCCTGGCCCCAGCTGGTTCCGTCAAGGCTTGTTTCGATGCGCGCCTTGCTGATCCGGCCGTTGACTTGCTGGCGCGGCGTGCAGCCGGCGGCGGTCAGGTTCACGGTGGAGCCCAGGTCAATGACGGCCCAATGCGGCGGCGGTGTGCTGCCCACGCTCCAGGCGGAGTGCCAGGTGGTGGTCGTGTCGCAGTCGGTCATGTTGACGCCGCGATCGTTCTCGGCGGCCGTTTCCTCGCTGCTGACCTTGGTGACCGTCATGGCCGAGCACGGCACCACCGTGGGGTCGGTGACCGTGATGGCCTTGGCAACCGTCAGCGTTGAGCCGCCGGCGGTCAACGTTGCCGACAACTGGGCCGCACCCAGCGGTGCCGGCGGCGCCTTGAGCTTGAACTTGGCCACGGCGGCGGTGCCGGCGGCAACGGCGGGGGTAGACGCCGTCGCCGGTTCCACGGTCCAGCCGGCCGGGGCCGTGATCTTCACGGAACCGGCGGCGAGGGCCGCACCGGGGGCGTTGAGGTTGACGCTGACGTCGAACGCCTTGCTGCCGGGGATGCTGGCCGGAGCATCGAGGGTAATGCCGGCCGTGGCGTTGAGCAGGTACTTGTGACCCGCGACGCCGGTGAACGTCACGATGCCGTCGGTACCCTTGGTGGCGACCAGGTTGGCGCCGGTGGCTTCGTCGGTGATGGAGTACTTGCCGTCGAACATGCCCGAACGGACCGCGATGGCACCATCCTTGGCGGGCGTGAGCACGGCGCCGGTGGCGGCACCGTCCTTCCAGCTGATGCCGACCTCCACGTTGCCGCGCGCCTTCAGGCCGTTGACCGAGCCGGTGGGCCAGTTGGCGGGCAGGGCCGGGAGCAGGTCGATCGCGTTGGACTGGGACTGCAGGAGCATCTCGGCCACGCCGTTGGTTGCACCGAAGTTGCCGTCGATCTGGAACGGCGGGTGCGCGTCCCACAGGTTGTCGTAGACGTTGTTCTTCAGCTGGGCCGAGAGCATCTTCTGGGCGCCGCTGCCGTCGAGCAGGCGGGCCAGGAAGTTGATCTTCCAGGCCTTGGACCAGCCGGTTTCACCGTCGCCGCGGGCATCCAGGGACGTCCGTGCGGCCTTGGCCAGCGTGGGGTCGTTGCGGACATCGATCGCGTCGCCCGGGAACAGGGCGAACAGGTTTGAGGCGTGGCGGTGCTGGTTCGTGGGGTTGTCCAGCGGCAACTCCTTCTTCCATTCCTTGATCTGGCCCCAGGAACCCACGGCCAGGCCCGGATCGAGCTTGGCGAGCGTGGCGGCCAGGGTGGTGCGGAATGCGGAATCGGAATTCAAGGTGGTGGCGGCGCTGAGCGTGTCCTTGAGCAGGTTGGCGACAATCTGCTCGGAAATGGCGGCGCCGGCCGTGAACGGCCCCTGTTCCGGGGAGTAGCTGGGGGTGACCACCAGGCGGCCGTTGTCATTGGGGTCCGGCTGGAGGTTGTGGATCCAGAACTCCGCGGCGCCCTTCATCATCGGGTAGGCGGTGTTGCGCAAGTAGTCGACGTCGCCGGAGAAGGCGTAGTGCTCGTAGACGGGCTGCATCATCCAGGCCGCGGCCTCGGGCATCCAGAAGGACGTGGACCAGTCGTGCACGCCGGTGAAGCCGAAGACGTTGGTGTTCTGGTTGACGATCCAGCCGGGCGAATCTGCGCCGAAGATGGACTTTGCCGTTATCTCGCCGGGAGCTACCAGGGCCGCCATGAAATCGTTGAGGGGCTCCTCGGTTTCGGCCATGTTGGTGACCTCGGAGAGCCAATAGTTCATCTGCAGGTTGATGTTCGTGTGGTAATCGGCCTGCCAGGGCGGGGTATTCGTGTTGGTCCAGATGCCCTGCAGGTTGGCGGGCAGGGTGCCCGGGCGGGAGCTGGCGATGAGCATGTAGCGGCCGTAGTTGAAGAACAGCGTCTCCAGGGCCTTGTCGCGCTCGGAGCCGTCGCCCTTGTATTGGGCGCGCAGCGTGTTGGTGGGAACGTCGGCGGGCAGGTGGCCGCCAATGTTCAGGCTCATGTTTTCATAGAGGCCCTTGTAGTCGGCCTCATGCGCGGCCCGAACCGCCGCGTAGCCCTTGGCCACGGCCTTGTCCACGGAGCTCGTGACGGCAGCGTGCGGGTCCACCCCACGGTAGCTGGGGTAGCTGTCCTTGTAGTCGGTGCCCATGGTCAGGTACATCGTGGCGCTCGTGGCACCCGTGACCTTGAGGTTGTTGCCCGAGACGCTGACGGTGCCGCCGTTGGCCACGATGCGGGCCTGCATCTCGTATTTGAGGCCGTTGTCGGCCACCAGGCCCTTGACGGTGATCCGGTCTCCCGCCGCCGTTTGCGTGGCCCCGTTCGGTGAGGTGAAGCGGGTGGTGAAGTTGATTGCCCCGGCGGTATCCGCCGTGAAGTTGGAAACCACCACATTGTCCGGGTAGGAGGAGAAGTATGACCTCTGAACCTTGGCGCCGTCGCTCTTGGTATAGCTGACGCCGGCCACGGCGTTGCCCAGGTTCAGGTCCCGCCGGTAGTTTGTGTAGCCGGCCGCGTCGGGGACGTCGAAGTAGAACTGGCCAAAGTTCAGGTACGAGCCAAAGCCGGGGATGACGCCGCCGGGGAGGCTGTAGGACGGTACGCCCAGCTTTTTCGCGACGGCGTCGGGGTCCATGGAACCGTTGGCGTTGATGTAGTCACGTACGTCCTTCAGGGCGTTGACGTGGGTGCCCGCGGGCCAGTTGCCGCCGGTCCAGCCCGGCGAACCGGGGCCACCGGACCAGAGGGAATCGATATTCAGGCTCAATTGCTCGGAGCTGACGCCGCCAAAGATGCTGGCACCCTGGGCGCCACCGCCGATGGGCAGCGACTGGGTCTCCCAGTTGGTGGCCGGCGCCGAATACCAGAGCGTCTGGTCGGCGGCGGAAAGCTGGGACGCAGCGGCTATGCCGGCCGAGCTGACCGGAGCCACGGGCGTTTCGGCGGCGTTGGCGCCATTGATGGACGTCAGGCCCAGCCCGGCAATGACTGCCACGGCGCACGCAGCGGCAAGCGGCTTGGCGATAGTTCTTCGAATTTTAAGCAGGACCATAATCCCTCAGCAATGAAGCAGGCCGCCGGCGGAAGGCAATTTCCGGACACAACAGCATGATATGGATAACAAGTGACGTGACCCACAGTAATACATCCGATGTTTTACCGTCCATGATTTTCGTTCCATTCCGGATTGTTACCGCCGGCAGGGGCTTTCCACTACGCTGAAAATGAGCAAAGGAGCATGCATATGCCGGAAAAGTCTGCACCGCCGTCGACCACCGCGAAGGCCTCGGCCCGGACGTCGGCCAAGAACGCAGTGAAGACCGTCCCCACCCAAATCAGCCCGCTGGAGTTCATCGACACTGCCGACATCAGCGAGACCAGGCGCAGCGACGCCGCCGTGCTGCTGGAGCTGATGGCTCAGGAAACCGGCCAGCCGGCGACCATGTGGGGGCCGTCCATCATCGGTTTTGGCAGTTACCACTACAAGTACGCATCGGGCCGCGAAGGCGATGCGGCGGCCGCGGGGTTCTCGCCACGCAAGGCGTCACTGGTGCTGTACGGGCTGTCGTCCGCGCCCGGCGTCGAGCCCCTGCTGGAGCGGCTGGGCAAGGTCAAGCGCGGGGCCGGCTGCATCTACGTCAACAAGCTGGCGGACGTCGACCTGGACGTGCTGCGGGAGCTTGTCCGCAACGGCTACCGGCACATGACCACGGCTGACATCCAGTCGCTGCAATCCCAGAAGGGGCGGTCCGAATAGGGCCAGTCCCAACAGGACCGTTAGAGCAAAAGGCCCGGCCCCCGCGAACGGGGACCGGGCCTTTTGCTTGAAGCGTTGGGGAGGGTATTAGCCTGCAACAACGTTCAGGTTGATAACGGCGGTGACGTCTTCGTAGAGACGGACGTTTGCCGTGTACTTGCCAACCGACTTGATGTGGGCGGGCAGTTCAACCTTGCGCTTGTCAATGTTGCCGAGACCGGCAGCAGCGACAGCCTTTGCGACGTCGTCGGTCTTGACGGTGCCGAACAGGCGACCGGCCTGGCCGGCCTTGACGGTCAGCGTGACCGGCTTGGCCTGCAGGGCAGCAGCCTGGGCCTGAGCAGCTTCAACGGAAGCGTGCTCGTGAGCGGCGCGGGCAGCCTTGATCAGTTCGATCTGCTTTTCGCCACCCTTGGACCATGCCAGAGCGAAACCGCGGGGCAGAAGGTAGTTACGTGCGTAACCGTTCTTCACCTCGACTATGTCACCTGAGGTACCGAGACCGGTTACTTCGTGGGTCAGAATGAGCTTTGCCATGTTTATTTATCTCCCTTAACCGCGGCCAGCGCCGGAGTAGGGCAGCAGTGCAACTTCGCGGGCATTCTTGATTGCCTGGGCGATTTTGCGCTGCTCCTGGACGGTGACACCCGTGACGCGACGCGCACGGATCTTTCCGCGATCAGAGATGAACTTGCGCAGCAATGCTACGTCCTTGTAGTCGATGACAGTGATGTCAGCGGCCTTCAAGGGGTTGGACTTTGGTTTGGGCTTACGGAGTTCAGCCTTAGCCATCGTGGAGCTCCTTAGTATTCGTGGAGCCCGTGGATATTAATCCGCGGGATGGTGAGCGTGCGGCGGTTGCCGCACCTTTGAAAAAGTTATTGCTTAGAAGGGAGGCTCGGAGTTATCCGGGCCGGCGCCCCAACCGGAGGAACCGCCACCGGGCGTGGCCCAGGGGTCGGATGCCGGTGCGGACTGCTGCTGGCCGCCATTGCCGCCGAAGTTTCCTCCGCCGGAATTGCCGCCAAAGCCGCCCTGGCCCCCGCCGGCGTTGCCGCCGCCGAAGTTACCGCCATTGCCGCCGTTGCCGCCGCCAAAGTTGCCCCCACCCTGACCGCCGGAGCGTTGGGTGCGGTTGACCTTGGCGTTGGCGTAGCGCAGCGAGGGGCCGATCTCGTCGACCTCAAGCTCCATGACGGTGCGCTTTTCGCCTTCTTTGGTGTCGTAGGTCCGAGACTTCAGCCGGCCCGAGACGATGACGCGGGTTCCCTTCGTGAGGGACTCCGCGACGTTCTCGGCCGCTTCACGCCAGATCGACGCGCGGAGGAACAGCGTTTCGCCGTCCTTCCACTCGTTGGACTGGCGGTCAAAGGTCCGCGGAGTCGACGCAATGGTGAAGTTCGCTACTGCTGAACCGCTCGGTGTGAACCGGAGTTCGGGGTCACTGGTGAGATTACCAATGACCGTGATAGTGGTTTCGCCTGCCATCTGCTCCTGCTTCCTGCTTGAGTGTTTTCCTACGGAAAAGAACTAAAAGTGAGTGGACCGAAATTACTCGGCTACTACTTTCTGCTCTTCCGGACGGGTGATCTTGGTGCGCAGGATGGTCTCGTTGAGGCCAAGCTGGCGGTCAAGTTCCTGAGCGGTAGCCGGAGTAGCCGTGAAGTTCACTACTGCGTAGATACCTTCAGACTTCTTCTGGATGTCGTACGCCAGACGGCGACGGCCCCAGATGTCAACCTTTTCGATGGTTCCACCATCGTTGGTGATGACATTGAGGAACTTCTGAAGCGACGACTCTACGGTGCGCTCGTCGACCTCGGGGTCGATGATTACCATCAATTCGTAAGGACGCATATGTGAACCCACCTCCTTTGGGCTAGGCGGTTACGGTCTTTCCGTAACAGGAGGTTCATTTGCGGTGCCTGCGCCACCCGTGGGCCACACCATGGAGGTGGGCCCGGTGCCAGCACAGACTTATCTATCTTACCGTAAGTACGACGGCGGCACAGCCCTTTCCGGGTAACCCTCGCCACAGGCGCCAATCACCATCGAGGGGCGGCGACGGGGTCAGATGACCACGTTCAGCGCAGCCCGGTACCCGTCCGCTGGCGAACCCGAGGTGGACGCCAACTGGTGGATGCCGCCGTCGTCGCCAAACACCATGTCCGAGGCGAGGGTTGTGTTGGGGAAGTTTTGCTTGCTGGATTCATAGCCGGCCGTGGCATAGACGGCGTTGCAGGAGGCCTCCGTCATGGCGATTTGGGAGGTGCGCAGGATTTGCCCGGCCTTGGTGGCATTGCTCATGGACTCAAACACCTCAAAGTGGATGTGCGGCCAGCGGCCGTTGTAGGCGCCGGGGAAAATGGTGGTGAATTCAAGCTGCCCGTTGGCGTCCGTCTCCTGCACGCCGCGCAGGAAGTTCTCGTTTTCCAGGCCTTGGTCGTAGAGCGAGTACTTGCCATCCCGGGTGGCATGCCACAGGTAGACGGCCGCGCCGGCAAGGGGTTTGCAGCCGTTGGCGTTGTCCATCACGGTCAGCGTGACTTTCAGCGGAACGCCCGGCGCTTTCGTCGCCGATCCGCCAAAGCTGGCGGTGATGTCCGACCGCACCACTCCGGAGGCGGTGAGTACGTCCGGGCCGTTGGAACCGTCCGCCGGGTACGGGCCGCCGGTTTCCTCCGGCGTATCCGGGGTGTTGGCCGTGCATTCGGTGAGCGCACGGGTCACCTGCGCGGTGGCCGACGCGGTAGCGGACGTACCGCCGCCGGACGGGGCGCAGGCGGCAAGCCCGGCGACCGCCCCGGCACCGAACACAAGTCCCAGGGCACGGCGCCGGCTCAGCAATGTGGCCAGGTCGAATTCCAGGCCGCGGTCATGATCGGGATGGGGTGAGTTTGTCATGCTGACAATTTCAGCAATGCCTCATAAGTGCCGGCTGTGAACCGACTGTGCGGGTTTTAGGCATCGGCGGGCCCGTTAGTGCCGGTTCAGGTCGGCCAATGCCGTCACGATGCGTTCGGGTTGTTCGGCGATCCGGTTGAGCACGTACAGCCACCATTCGCCGCCAAAGATGACGTACTCGCGGGTGCGGTAGCCGTCGCGCTGCAGCGCGTCCAGCAAATCGGTGCCCAGGCCGAGTAGCATCTCGAATTCGACCGTCGGGGACTTCAGCGCATCACCCAACTCGGCGATGAGCGTGTCCACGAGCTCGTCGTCGTGCGTGGCAAGGTTCAGAGCATGCCCGGCGCCCACAACGCGGGCGGCCAGCCGGCGGTACGCGGCGGCCAATTCGGCGCTGCCCCGGGCGTGGGCCACCGACTCCGGCTCCAGGAAGGCGCCCTTGACCAGGCGGATGGTGCCGGGGTGGCGCAAAACGCGTTCCAGGTCAGCGGGCGTGCGGTGCAGCCGGGCCTGGAGGGTGATCCCAACGCGGGGAGTCTCGGCGGCGAGTCGGTCATAGGCGTCCAGGACCGCGTCGGTCCGGTCCGAGCCCTCCGCGGAAATCATCAGCTGCGTGCCCCGTGGCTCGGTGGCCGCAGCGAGCATGCGCACGTGCTCGATGGCCAGTTCGGGGTCCACGAGCAGGCCCAGGTGCGAAAGGTCGAAGGAGATGGTGCTGGGCAGCCCCGCCGCACCGATGGCCGCGGCAAGGTCCAGGAAAACCCCGGCCTCGGAGCGTGCCAGCCCGGCCGTGCGGATGCTCTCCCCCGCGTATTCAATGCTTGCCTGATGTCCGCGGGCGACGGCGGCACCCGCCACCGCGATGGCCTCGCCCACGGTTTCCCCCGCCGAATAGCGCCGTGCCACCTTCGACGCGGCGGCAGCCAGTTCGGGGGTGGACATGACATGCCGTTTGAGGTCTTCGTCCAGGGCCCACGCCCGGAGGGTGTCGGCGGCATGCTCACGTTCGGTCACAGGTGTCATCCAACCACCCTATAGGGGCCCACACCCCGGCGGCATGGCGTCCCGAACCGTGAACACGCGCCGGTTTGCCCGCCCGGGCGTGGCATGATCACTTCCATGGAATCCACACTCTCGCGGCGGGCACGGCACCGGCGGTTCCGCCTTCTTGGCATGGTTGTCGGCGGCGTTGCCGCTGCCGTTCTCACGGGCCTGCTGGGCGCATGGATCTACGCCCCGGCCGTCGGGTGGGGTGTGGCGGCCCTGGTCTACAACGTGTGGGTCTGGTTCACGATTGCCCCCATGGACAACGTCCGCACGGCCGCGCACGCCCAGGCCGAGGACCCGGGCCGGCGAACGTCGGACCTGCTGATCCTCCTGGCGGCGTTGGGCTCGCTGGGCGCCGTGGTGCTTGTCATGGTCGGCAGCTCGCACGTGGCCGGAACGGGCCGTTTCCTGTTGGCGCTGCTGGCGCTGGGCTGCACCGCGATGTCCTGGCTGCTGGTGCACACCCTGTTCACGCTGCGCTATGCCGAGCTTTTCTACGCCCGCGAGGAACCCGACGGCATCGGCTTCAACCAGGCGGCCCTGCCCCAGTACACCGACGTCGCCTATATGGCCTTCAGCGTGGGCATGACCTACCAGGTGTCGGACACGAACATCACCACGAGGGAGATGCGTTCGGCGGTGCTGCGCCACAGCCTGCTTGCCTTTGTGTTTGGCACGGGGATCCTGGCCACCACCATCAACCTGGTGGTCAGCCTCGCCCAGTAACGCCGCACATTGGCGCCGCCCGGGAGCACCGCCGAAGGGAGCTACACGCTGGTGCGGAAGAACGTTTCCGTGATGCGTGAGAGGTGGAACGGATCGTCCACCCCGCACAGTTCCCGGGCCGAGTGCATGGACAGCAGCGGCGTGCCCACGTCCACGGTGCGGATGCCCAGGCGGGTTGCCGTGAGCGGGCCGATCGTGGAGCCGCACGGGACATCGTTGTTGGAGACGAATTCCTGGTACGGAGCGCCGGCGGCGGTGCACAGCCGTGCCCAGATTGCGGCCCCCGTGGCGTCGGTGGCGTAGCGCTGGTTGGCGTTGATCTTCAGCAGCGGGCCGCCGCCCAGCACGGGCAGGTTCGCGGGGTCGTGCCGTTCCGAATAGTTCGGGTGGACGGCGTGGCCGGCGTCGGCGGAAACGCAGAAGGAGTTGGCGAAGGCCCGACGGCGCTCGCTCACCGAGGCGCCCAGCCCGTCGGAGACCCGGGTCAGGATGTCTTCGAGGATGGGTCCGCACGCGCCGGAGCGGGAGCCGGAGCCGATCTCCTCGTGGTCAAAGGCGGCCAGGACGGCGATGACGGGGCTGTCCTGGGCGGTGGAGGCGTTGATGAGCGCAGCCAGGCCCGCGTGCACCGACGTCAGGTTGTCCATGCGGCCGGCGGCGAAGAACTCGTTCCTGGCGCCGAACACCTGGCCCGGCTGGGTGTCGGCCACCACGATGTCGAAGCCGCCGATCGTGGCCGCGTCCACCCCGGCGCGCTCGGCGAGCAGGCCCAGCAGGTCCTCCTCCACCGGGTTCCCCTGGCCCCAGATCGGGTTCATGTGCTGCTGCTTGTCCAGTTTCAGGCCGTCGTTGGCGGCCCGGTCCAGGTGGATGGCCAGCTGCGGGAAGCGCAGCAGGGGGCCGGTGGCGACGAGGCTTTCGGTGCCGTCCAGGTCCACCAGGCGGCCGGCAAACTGCAGTTCCCGGTCCAGCCAGGAGTTCAGCAGCGGCCCGCCGTAGACCTCCACCCCGGCCTGCAGCCAGCCGAAACGGCCGGTGGTCGGCTTGGGCTTGAGCTTGAACGACGGCGAATCCGTGTGTGCGCCCAGGATGTTGAACCCCGTCGTGACAGTTGCGTTCTCCGGGGTCACCCAGGCGATGATGGCGCCGTCGCGGATCACGAAGTGCTTGCCGTGCGCCGGCCACTGCGCCGATTCGGCCAGCTGGGTGAAGCCGGCGTCGCTCAGCCTGCGGCCTGCCTCGTGGGCGGCGTGGAAGCTCGACGGTGAGGCGGCAATGAAGTCTCGAAGGTCCAGGATGTGCTCAACAGAAGTCATGCTTCGATTCAATCACGGACCCCGCCCCCGTCTGTGTCGCGGAAGTTGCACAAAATTGCCGATTTCCGTGCAGCTTCCGCGACACAGACGGACAGGGCGGGCGGTTGTGGATAACTTCTGCGGGCTGCCGTAAAAATTGCCATGATGAGGAGATGGGTGCAACCCAACGTTTTCCACGGAACCTCGCCAACGGGCCATTCACGCTCGCCGATGCCCGGGCCGCCGGTGCCAGCGACGGCAGCTTGCGCCATCGCGACGTCATCCGGCTCAGCCGCGGCATCAAGTCCCTCCCCAACGATGCCGAACTGCCGCTGGCGCTTCTAACTCGCCCGTTCACCCTGGTCACCGGGTACTCGGCCGCCTCCCACGCCACCGCCTTCGCCATCTGGGATCTCCCGGGCTTCCTGCCCGGGGCCCGCGACCAGGCAATCCACATTGCCCGGCAGTTCCCGCACGCTGCTCCTCGACGCAAGGGCGTGGTGGCCCACCGCACCCAGTTCACCGATGACGAAGTGGAGTTCCACCAGGGCCTGTGGATCACCACGCGGGCGCGCACCTGGCTCGATTGTGCCCGGCTGATGAGCGTGGACGAACTCATTGTGGTTGCCGACCATCTGATCCGCATTCCCCGACCCCAATTCGAGGGGCGGGAACTGGCGTACTCAACTGTCGATGACCTGGCCCGGATGCTTGACCGGCACAAGGGAACGCCTGGCATTCCCAAGGCCCGGGACGCACTCGCACTGGCCCGGGTCGGGGCGGATTCGGCCCCCGAAACCCGGCTGCGCCTCGCCGTCGTCCGGGCCGGGCTGCCCGAGCCGGAGCTGAACATGCCCGTCCGGCTTGGCTATGGTGTCGAGCGCACCCCGGACCAATCCTTTCCTGAGTACCGCGTGGCGGTGGAGTATGACGGCGGCACCCACGCGAGCCCCGACCAGGTGGTCCGCGATGTGGCCCGCGAGGAGGATTTCGCACGATTCGGCTGGGCCCAGGTGCGCATCACCAAGCGGCATATGGAGAACGACGCCCGCGACGCCGTCGCGAAGATCCGCAGCGCCTTGCTCGCGAATGGCTGGCGCCCCTCCCCTCGGCATCTGTGACGCGGAAGGCGGGGTGGTGGCGCGGATCAGTAATCGGGGTTGCTGGGGGTGACCATGCCCGTCTCGTAGGCGTAAACCACCACCTGGACCCGGTCGCGCAGGTGCAGTTTGGTCAGGATCCGGCGCACATGCGTCTTCACGGTGGCCTCGGACAGGAACAACTGGTGGGCGATCTCGGCGTTGGAGAGCCCCTGGGCAATTGACTGCGCCACCTCCAGCTCGCGCGGCGTCAGCTCGTCGAGCAACGGGTCCCGTGGCAGGGCGGGCCGGGCAGGTTGGGAGCGGACAAAGTTCTCCAGCAGCCGTTGCGTGACGCGCGGCGCCACCACGGCGTCGCCGCTGGCCACGAGGTGCACGGCATTGACGAGTTCGGCCGGGGCCACGTCCTTGAGCAGGAAGGCGCTGGCTCCGGCCTGCAGACCGGCAAAGGCATATTCGTCCAGGTCGAAGGTGGTCAGGATGATGACCCGTGCCGCGGTGGCCGAGGCGGTGATCTTGGCGGTGGCCTCGATCCCGTCCATGACGGGCATCCGCACATCCATCAGCACCACGTCGGGTTGCAGGCGTTCGACGGCGGTCAGCGCCTCCACGCCGTTGGAGGCCTCCCCGACCACGGCCAGGTCGGCCTCGCCCTCCAGGATGAGCCGGAAGCCCATGCGCAGCAGGGGCTGGTCGTCCACCAGCAGGACCTTGATGGGTGCGTCGCTCACTTTATGCTCCGTTGCGTATTTATCGTCGTCGTTGCTCATTCGGGTCCCGCCGCGGGGTGCAGCACCACGTCCACGCTCCAGCCGCCCTGGGCGACCGGTCCGGCCTCGAGGGTCCCGGCATAGATTCCCGCGCGTTCGCGCATGCCCACGATGCCCTGTCCCGTGCCCTTGGAGGGGTCCACGGAGCCGTGGCCGTCGTCGGTGATCCGCATGCGCAGCATGCCCCCGGCCGGATCGTTGTCGATGAGCACCTGCACCCGGGATACGGCGGTTCCGTAGCGCAGCACATTTGTCAGGGACTCCTGCGCAATCCTGTACACGGTCAGTTGGAGGGACGGGTCCGCCGGCAGCGGCGGCCCGGCCTGGGTGACGGACAACGGAAGCCCGGCCTGCCGGAAGCCCTCAAACAAGGCACCCAGGTCGGCGTGGTCGGGTTGCGGGGATCGCGCGCCTCCGGCGGCGGAGTCATCCCGCAGGACGCCAAGCACCCGGCGCATGTCCGCCAGCGCGTTCCGCCCCGTGTGGGAGAGCTGGCCCAGCACCTCCCCCGCCTGTGCCGGGTCGCGGCGCACCACCACGGCGGCGCCGTCGGACAGGGCGATCATCACGGTCAGCGAGTGGGCCACGACGTCGTGCATCTCCCGGGCAATCCTGTTGCGTTCGGCCACGGAGGCCAGCTGGGCGTTGCGGATGGCCCATTGGCGCAGCTCGGTCTCATGCTCCCGGCCGCGGCGCACGGAAGCGCCAATGCCGGTGGCGATGACGTTGGACAACAGCATCACGATCACCGTGATGATGTTGCTCTCCAGGGCGCTGGGGCCGTCGGCGGTGAGGAATTCCGCCGGAAATTGGTAAAAGTACAGGGTGTAGACCACCAGGGGGATGGAGGCCACTGCGGCTATTGCGAAACTCACCACTGCCCGGTGGTTCAGGGCCACCGCATACAGGGCAAACCAGAGGCTCGCGCCGATGTTGCTGGCGTTGGGCACCAGCATCACGTTCATGATTTCAAAGACGGACAGGATGGCCAGCACGGCAAGGGGCTTGTCGCGGCGGAACATCAACACGACCGACGCCGCGGCCATCAGCACCAGGTGCGTCGTGACGTTCAGGGCCGGCCGGGAGCTCAGGAAGGTCCCGGAGCCGGCCAGCAGATATGCCACAACCACCACCACGTCCATGACGCGGGGGTGGTTGTAGAGGTATGTCCGCATCCTGCCGCGGCGGCGGGCCGAGAATTCGTCGGCCCGCCGTCCGGCGGAGGGTGGTTCGGCGGGAGCCGCGGCCGTTCGTTCCGCGGCCCCCGCCTGGTCATGTGTGCGCATAAGAGGCAAGTCTAGGAGCCCGGTTGATCCATGGGCGCCCAGGCCGTCCTAGACGTCACGGGTCTTGAGGGCGACGACGGCGGGAACCGTCAGCACGACGATCCAGGCCAGGAAGATCATGCCGCCCGCCAGCGGGCTGATGAAGGCCGCCTTGTCTCCGATTTCCAGCATCCGTCCACCGGCAATGCTGGGCGTGTACTGGCCCACGTACTTCCAGAAGTCACCCGGCACGGCGCTCAGGAACTGGGTGGCGAAGGGCACCACGAAGAAGAGGGCCACGAGGGTGATGATGGCGCCGGCGTTGTTGCGCAGCAGGGTGCCCAGCGACAGGCCGATCAGGGAGACCCCGGCCACGTAGAGGCCGCCCATGAAGATCCCGTACACAACCCCGTCGATCCCGAAGTTCATGGTGATCCCGTAGCTGTGCAGGATCGGGATCGAGACGAGGAAGGTCAGCAGCGAGGCCACCAGGGTCACCACGTAGGAGACAACCACCAGCACGATCGCCTTGGCCCAGAACACCGGCAGGCGCTTGGGCACGGCCGCCATGGAGGAACGGATCATGCCCGTGCTGAACTCGCCGGCAATCAGCAATACCGCCAGGGCGCCCAACACCAGGATGCCGATCTGCAAGCCGGCGGCGGGGATGCCGTAAAGGTTCAGCCCGAGCGCCGCCGCGGCGGATTCGGCCTGTGCCTGCGTCATGGCGGCACCGGATCCGCCGCCGCCACGCGGGCCGGCCCCGGCACCGTGGAGCATGAATTCGTGGATGACCTGGCCGCGCAGCCAGGCGGCCAGCGCGCCGACGCCCACTACGGCGACAAGGGTGAAGAGCACCAGGAGCCTGGTGGACATGAGCGAGCGGAACTTGATGAGTTCGCTGCGCAGCACACCCATGAAGGTCAGCGAGGAGGGGGAGGTCCGGGCAGGCTGTGCGTGTGCGGAAGCCGTCGTCGTACTCATTTTTAGCGTCCCTTCGTGGCAGCCGGCTCGGCGGCTTCGTCGTCGTTGAATTCTTGGGAGTGGTATTCCACCTCGTCCTTGGTCAGGTCGAAGTACGCCTCTTCCAGGGAGGTGGTGAGCGGGGTCAGCTCGTACACCAGCACGTGGTTGTCCAGGGCCAGCTGCGCGATCTTGCGCGAATCAAGCCCCGTGACCTCAAGGGTTTCGTTTTCGTTGCACTCGACCTGGACGCCGCTGCCGCCCAGGAGCTGGCCCAGGCGGGTGACGTCGGGCGTGCGGACACGCACCTTGGCCTGCTGGGCGCCGGCGATGATGGCCTCGATGGGGGCGTCGGCGATGATCTTGCCGCGGCCGATCACGATCAGGTGGTCGGCGGTCTGCGCCATCTCGCTCATGAGGTGGGAGGAGAGGAAAACCGTCTTGCCCTGCGCGGCGAGGTGCTTGGCAAGGTTGCGGACCCACAGCACGCCTTCCGGGTCAAGGCCGTTGACGGGCTCGTCGAGGATCAGTGTCTGGGGGTCGCCCAGGAGGGCGCCGGCGATGCCCAGGCGCTGGCCCATGCCCAGGGAGAACCCGCCGGCCTTCTTCCTGGCGACGGCGGCCAGGCCGGTCATGTCGATGACCTCGTTGACGCGCTTGGTGGGGATGTTGTGGGTTGCGGCCATGGCCAGCAGGTGGTTGTAGGCGCTGCGGGAGGTGTGGACGGCCTTGGCGTCCAGCAGTGCGCCCACCTGGTGGAGCGGGTCATGATGGTCCACATAACGCTTGCCGTTGACCGTGACGGTTCCGGCGCTGGGCTTGTCCAGGCCGACAATCATGCGCATGGTGGTCGACTTGCCGGCGCCGTTGGGGCCCAGGAAGCCGGTGACCATGCCGGGCTTGACGGTGAACGTGACACCGCCGACGGCGGTCTTCGCACCATAGTGCTTGGCCAGGTTTACAGCCTCAATCATGTGTTCATCCCCTTTGGGAGTTGGTGGAACAGTAGCGCGCGGCGCTGGTGCGCTGTTCTCGATACCGCTGATCTAAGCACTACGGTACGCACCCGCAGCGGCTTTATCTTCGATCTCAGGGATGAATCAGGGTCGGCTCAGGGTCGTCCGTTGGGATGATCCCGGCCCGTGCGGGGCGTGCCGTTAGGATGGGCCGATGCCCTTGGTCACTGCTGAAACCCGGATTCCCGCGCGGACCCTTTACGCGATTTCCCTGCCCGCCCTGGCCGTGCTGTTTGCCGGCGCCCTCGTGGTCTGGTCCAGCCACAACAACCCGCCGTTCCAGGGGCTCGACGTCGCCTGGAACCGCGCGGTGACGGCCTCGCGGACGCCGTGGCTCACCTCCGTGAACCGGGTGCTGGACTTTGTGGGCAACAGCGGAATGGTCATTTACGCAGTCGCATTGTTTGCCGCCCTGCTGGTCCGCCACCGCAGGCTCGCGTTCTTTACCGCCGGCGCCAACCTTGGTGCGCTGGCCCTCACCCACCTGATTAAGTTCCTGGTGGGGCGGCCCCGCCCCCTGGACCGGCTGGTCAGCGTGGATTCGGGTTCATACCCGTCGGGGCATGTCAGTGCCACGGTGGCGGCCATGGTGTGCACCGCCGTCGTGCTGGGAAAACTGTGGATGTGGATCAGCGGGAGCATCCTGGGTGTGGCCATGATGTACAGCCGCACGTACCTGGGCGCGCATTGGCTCTCCGACACGATTGCCGGCGCCCTGCTGGGCGTGGGTGTTGTGTTGTTGCTGTGGGCCCTCGTGAAGGATAAATGCCGGGAGGGGCATATCTCCCCCGGCCTGCCCGCTTAGCTTTCGGCTCCCACGCGTTCGGATGCCGGCAGCGGCCGGGCGGCCGGTGCCGTGAGGATGGAGGCGATGATCGCCACGCCGATGGCCAGCAGGGCCCAGCGGACTGTGACGTGGTCGCCCAGGAAGCCCAGCAGCGGTGGTCCCGCCAGGAACGCGACGTAACCGATCGTGGAGACAACCGAAACCCGCACGGCGGCCCGGGCGGGGTCGTCGGCGGCGGCGGACATGCCCATGGGGAAGCCCATGGCCGCGCCCGCACCCCACAGCACGGCGCCCAGGGCGGCCAGCCAGATGCTCGGTGCCACCACGAACAGGACCAGGCCCAGCAATGCCGCGCCGAGGCTGCCATAGAGGACGGGCACGCGGCCGTAGGCGTCGATGAAGCGGCCGCCAAAGAACCGGGTCAGGGTCATGGAGGCGACGAAGACGGCGAACATGATGGCGCCGCCGGATTCGGTGGCGCCCAGGCCGTCCACGGTGGCCTTGGCAATCCAGTCGTTGGCCGCGCCCTCCGTCAGCGCCGCGCCCAGGACCACGAGCCCCACCAACAGCGTGCGCCGTTCGGTCCAGGCGCTGCGGCCCTTGGCGGCGGGCTCCCCCGCCGATTGTGCATCGACGCCGGCCGTCGCTGCGGCGGATTCGGGCAGGAAGAAGCGCGGCACCGCCACCATGGCGGCGCTGACCAGCACCACGATGGCCGCCAGGTGGATCGACATGCTCACGTTCACGGCCGACAACCCGGCGCCCACGAGCGCACCCACAAAGGCGCCGCCGCTGAAGCCGGCATGGAACTGGGGCATGACGGTCCGGCCCAGGTGACGCTCCACGTCGGCGCCTTCAATGTTCTGGGACACGTCCCACAGGCCAATGCCGATGCCAAAGAAGAACAGCCCGACGGCGGTGAGCGGCACCGAGCCCAGTGCCAGGGCGATCGCCACGACGACGCCGCCGCAGGCCACCACCGCTCCACCGGTGCGCAGTGCGGAGGCCGTGCCGATCCTGGCGACGACCGTCCCGGCCAGGGGCAGGGCGATCACGGAGCCGGCCGCAATGGTCAGGAGCAGCAGTCCCATCTCCCCCGCCGTCAGGTCCAGGACGCGGGTCACGGCGGGGATGCGGGCGGCCCAGCTGGCAAAGACGAATCCGTTGATGGCGAAGACCACAAAGGTGGCCGTGGCGGCGCGGCGGATGGCTTGCTGGTTCATGGGGAAATCACCGTTCATGGCTTGGCTGGTCGTTGTTTGGCGGGTCATTGCGTAGCGGGCTGGTGGGCCGGGTGGCCGACCGGGGCAAACAGGGTCGTGGCCAGGGAGTCAAGATCGGCGGCCATATCGATGGTTTTGTCGTACATCCACTGCAGCTGCAGGCCGTCCGACGCGGCCACGAGCAGCCTGGCCAGCACCTCGGGCGGCAGGTCGGCGCGCAGCGTGCCCTCCGCCTGCCGGACGGCAATGTCGCGGGACGCGTTCTCGATCAGGTTGCTGAAGCGTTGCTGGAAGTACTCGTGGGAGGCGTGGGTGGGCGCATTGGCCGTGGCCGATGCCACCGCATAGAGCGTGGTCAGCCCCGGTTGGGTCGCATTGCGGCGGGCCACCCAGGGCATGGACGTCACCAGGTCCCCGCTCTCCTGGTCCATGTCCCGGTAGGCGCGGCGGTCGCGTTCCTCCAGGACCGCCGTCAGGAGTTCCTGTTTACTGCCGAAGTAGTGGAACAAGGTGGCCTCGCGGACGCCCACCGTTTCGGCCACGCGCTTCAGGGCCGTGCCTTCAAAACCTTCGGTGGCAAAAACGTCCGTGGCCGTCTGGATGATTTGTTCCCGGCGCTCGACGCCCTTGGCGTACCGCCCTCGGGGCTGGGGAGTGGACATGTTGCCAGTCTATAGTCACGGGCGGGGTAAAAATCTAGTCCCACTCGGTCAAAATCTAGTCAGACTCGGTTTTAGTGTGTATTCTGGATCACGCATCCAATGTGGGGTGCGGCACAGACCAGGAGGCAGCGTTGGCCCTGACCAATCAGCAACAGAAGACATCCGTTCCGGCACAGCCGCCGGCGACCCGCCGGGCATCCCGGGCGTACGTGATCGGCATGCCCATTGCCAGCGCCGGGCTGTGGATGGCCCTCCTGGCTCCCGCCATCGTGGTGCTCGCCGTGAAGATCTCCGAGATCACCACGGCCGAGTCCCGGGCAGGGGCACTGAGCCTGGTGGCCGGCGTCGGCGCCGTCATCGCCCTGCTGGCAAACCCGCTGTTCGGCCGGCTCAGCGACCGCACCACCTCCCGCTTTGGCATGCGCAAGCCCTGGATCATCGGCGGCTCCGTCATCGGTCTGGGTTCCCTGTTCATTTTGGGTTCGGCCACCAGCGTCCCCATGGTCCTGGTGGGCTGGGTCCTGGCACAGCTTTCCTTCAACGCGGCTCTTGCGGCCCTCGTGGCCACCCTGCCGGACCAGGCCGGGGCGGAGGAGCGCGGGCGGCTGTCCGGGCTGATCGGGATGACCCTGACCGTTGGCCTGGTGGCCTCGACCTTCGTGGTGCAGATCTTCCACTCAACCTTCCTGATGGCCGTGGTTCCCGGCATCGTCGGCACGGCCCTGGCCATCGCGTTTGCGTTCACTTTCAAGGACCGTGTCCTTGAAGGCACGCCGGCTCCGCTGGACATCAAGGAAATCCTCGGTTCGTTCTACTTCAACCCGAAGAACCACCCCGGGCTCGGCTGGGCCTGGTTCACCAAGTTCCTGATCTACATCGGCTACTGCACCGGCCTGCTGTACCTGCCCTACTTCTTCTCCGACCACCTGCTGGTCCCGTCGGCCGAGGTGCCCTCGTTGGTCTTCCAGGCCACGCTGGCCAGCGCCGCCGGCACCGTGGTGACAAGCCTTACCGGCGGCTGGCTCAGCGACAAGATCGGCCGCCGCAAGGTCCTGGTGATCATCTCCGCCGTCGTCATCATGGCCGGGCTCATGGTGGTTGCCACGGCCACCGGCGTCCCGCAGGTCATGGTGGGCCAAACCATCATCGGCCTGGGCCTGGGCTGCTTCAGCGCCGTCGACGTGGCCCTGATCGCGGACCTCCTGCCGCAGGACCAAAGCGAAAACGCCAAGACGTTTGGTGTCTTCAACATCGCCCAGGCCCTGCCCCAGTCAATCGTCCCCGCGGTGGCCTTCCCCATCATCGCGCTGGGCGGCTACACCGCCCTGTTCATCACGGGTGCCGTCTTTGGCCTGATCGGCGCCGTCCTTGTCACCCGCATTAAAGGAGTCAAATAATGACCGTCTCAACGAACACCGAAGCTCTCATCACCGAAGCCGATGCGGACACCGATGCCCGGCTGCGCGCCCTGGCCGAGGGCCTGGGGCTGGAGCAGCAGGTGGCCCTGTTGACGGGCGCGGACGTCTGGTCCACGCGCACCATCCCGGAGATCGGGCTGGACCGGATCGTGCTCTCCGACGGGCCGTCGGGCGTGCGCGGCGAGGACTTCGACGAACGCCACGACTCCATTTCGCTGCCCTCCGCCTCGGCCCTCGGTGCCACCTGGAGCCTGGACGTGGCCCGCCGTTACGGCCAGGTGCTGGGCCAGGAGGCCCGCCGCAAGGGCGTGCACGCCGTGCTGGGCCCCACCATCAACCTGCACCGCTCTCCCCTGGGCGGTCGGCACTTCGAGGCGTTCAGCGAGGACCCGGCCCTGACGGCGACCCTCGCCGCGGCCTATGTGGACGGCGTCCAGTCCATGGGCGTTGGCGCAACCCCCAAGCATTACCTGGCCAATGAGTCCGAGACGGACCGCTTCACGGTCGATTCCGTGGTGGCCGAACGGCCGCTGCGCGAGCTGTACCTGGCAGCGTTCGAGGATGCCGTGGCCGAGGCCGGGGCCTGGCTCGTCATGAGCTCCTACAACTCCATCAACGGCACCACGGCCAGCGAGAACGATCTCCTGGAGACGCCGCTGTCCACCGAGTGGGGCTTCGACGGCGTGGTGGTCTCCGACTGGACGGGCGTGCGCAGCGTGCAGGCCGCCAACGCCCACCAGGACCTGGAAATGCCCGGCCCGGCGGGCCATTGGGGCCCCGTCCTGGTGGCCGCCGTCAAGGACGGCCGCGTGCCGCGCGAGAAGATCACCGAAAAGGTGACCCGGATCCTCCGCCTGGCCGCCAGGGTGGGGGTGCTGGACGGCTTTGCCCCGGCCGTCACCGAGCTCCCGGCCGGGCTCGACGGCGTCGCCCTGGCCCGCGAGACCGCCACCCGCGGCGCCGTGCTGGTCCGCAACGAAAACGGCCTCCTGCCCCTCGACGCGTCCACGCTGTCCCGGGTGGCCGTGATCGGGCACAACGCCGACCAGGCCCGCACGCAGGGCGGCGGCAGCGCCACGGTGCTGCCCAAGCACAACGTGTCCCCGCTGGAAGGCCTGCGCAGTGCACTGCCCGGTGCCGCGATCCACTACAGCCGCGGCGCCAAGGTGGCCGAGGGGTTGCAGGAATTCCCGCGCGGCGAACTCCACAACCCGGTCAGTGATGTTCCTGGCGTCCGGGTGACGTTCCTCGACGCGGCCGGGGCCGAGCTGAGCGGCGAGGACCGGCTGGCCTCGCACCTGATCTGGTTTGGCGTGGGCATCCCCGAGGGTGCCGCAACGATCCGGGTGGAGACAGTGTGGACGGCGCCCACCGCGGGCGTGCACACCGTGGGCATTGGCACGGTGGGCGGGGTCCGGCTGTCGCTGGACGGCGTCGACGTATTCGATGCCGAGCTCACCGACGACACCAACGTTCTGGGCGCGGCGCTGTTCTCACCGCCGCAGCGGACCTTCCAGGTCACCACGGAGTCCGGCGGAAAAGTGGCCCTGACGGCCGTCTACCAACTGCCGGCCAGCCAGTCCATCCCGCTGACTGCCATCCTGCTCGGCGAGGAAACCGTAGTGGCGGACCCTGCCGCGGAGATTGCCGAAGCCGTGGAGAACGCCCGGACCGCCGACGTCGCGATCGTGGTGGTGGGCACCAACTCCGCCATCGAGTCCGAGGGCTTCGACCGGAGCGACCTCGATTTGCCCGGCCACCAAAATGAGCTCGTGGAGGCCGTGGCCGCCGTCAATCCGCGCACCGTGGTGGTGGTCAATGCCGGATCCCCCGTGCTCATGCCGTGGCGCGACAAGGTTGACGCCGTGCTGCTGGGCTGGTTTGGCGGCCAGGAATTCGGCGCCGCCATCGCGGACGTGCTGTTGGGGGCCGCAGAGCCCGGCGGCCGCCTGCCCACCTCCTGGCCGGCCGCCCTCGAGGACGTGCCGGTGCTAAACACGACGCCGAGCAACGGCCGGCTTGTCTACGAGGAGGGAATCCACGTGGGCTACCGCGCCTGGCTCAAGCAGCAGGCCACGGGCGGCGCCGCACCCGCCTTCCCGTTTGGCTTCGGACTCGGCTACACGACGTTTGAACTGGGAACGCCCACGGTTCCCGCCGCAGTTCCCACCGGCGCCGAGGTATCCGTGCGGGTGCCCGTCAGCAACACGGGCGCCCGGACCGGCCGAGCCGTGGTCCAGGTGTACCTGGCCCGCACTGATTCAGCGATCGACCGGCCCGTGCGCTGGCTTGCCGGTTATGCGGACACCGTGCTCGACGCCGGTGCGTCGGGCAGCGTGGAGATCCGGATTCCGGCCCGCGCCTTCGCCCACTATGAGGCGGGCTGGCAGCAGGAACCCGGCACCTTCGAGGTGCTTGCCGGCCTGCACGTGGAGGACGATTTCCGCTCCACGTCGGTCACGATCGGCTGACGGGCGGGAACAGCCAAGGCGCGGATCGGGGCAGCTTTAGGGCTGCCCCCGATCCGCGCCTTGCGGTGTTTTACGGCTGTTCTACGGCTGCGTTTCGGCCAGGGCGGGGACGTCGGCAACGCTGTCCAGCACGTGGTCGCAGGGCAGTCCGGCCAACAGTTCGCGGGTCATCTTGCCCGTCAGCACGCCCACGGAGATCGCCCCGGCGTTGCGCCCGGCCTCGACGTCGACCGCGGTGTCGCCCGCTGCCAGCACGTTGCGGACGTCGTTCACCCCGGTCTTTTCCATGGCGCGGTGGATCATGTACGGGGCCGGGCGGCCTGCCGCTACGTCAGAGGTCGTGACCACGGCGTCGATCATGGTGCCGGCGCCGCTGCCCACCCGCCAACCGAGCGATTCCAGCAGCGGGTGGGCCACGTCGTCGTCGAAGCCGGTGGTCAGCGCCACCTTGATGCCGCGGGCACGCAGGGCCGTCAGGGCCGTCTCCACCCCGGGCAATGCCACGGGCGGCGTGGCGGCGTAGCGCTCGGCCAGGATGGCGCGGAAGCGGTCGAACGCGGCGGCGACCCGGGCGTCGTCGGGCTCCTGGCCGCCAAGCTTCATGAGCGCCGTGATGGCCGTGACCTTGTCGGTCCCCATCCACTGCTGGAGTTCGGCGGCGGAAACGGGCGCACCGGTTTCCTCCACGGCCTCGGCAAGGGCCACGTAGACCAGCCCGTGGTCGTCAATCGTGGTTCCGGCCATGTCAAAGGCGGCGAGTTCAATCATGGGTATCTCCTGGGTTCTTGGGGGTGGTGGTGCTTTGCACACGGGCCACGGGGGCGCGGCCGTGCAGGGTGTTGTTGATCATGAAGTTGGCAAGTTCGGGCGGTACCTGTCGTCGGCAAATTCCAACGGCTCGCCCTTGGAGGAAAACGTGACCCGCCGTTCCCGCAGCAGCGGCGAGCCCATGGGGATCCCCAGCAGGGCCGCGTCCGTTTCATCGGCGGCCACGGCGTCGATGATGTGCCGGGCGCTGTGCAGGTCGACGCCGGCCGCCATCAGGAACCGGAAGGTCGATCCGGAGTCGGTGTCGAAGTCGAAGAGTAGCTTCCCGGCCTCCAGTACAAACGCTGAGCGCTCGACCATGGCCGCCTCCCCGTCCAGTGAACGCAGCCGCAGCAACGCCACTACAGGTTCGGTGGCCTCAAGTTCCAGCTGTTCGGCGACGAGCGGGCCGGCGGCGCGGCGGGCAATCTCCACGGTCCGCTGCCCGGGCACCTTGCCCAGGGTCTCCGACCATTCGGTGAAGGACATGAACGTCTCCACCGATTGGAAGG
Organism: Arthrobacter sp. ERGS1:01; assembly: GCF_001281315.1. Lineage (NCBI taxonomy): Bacteria > Bacillati > Actinomycetota > Actinomycetes > Micrococcales > Micrococcaceae > Arthrobacter > Arthrobacter sp. ERGS1:01. Next base: position 3,929,358 of record NZ_CP012479.1, read on the forward strand.
CCACGGCCGGGCGCACCACGGGCGGTTTGCCGCGGCCGCCGGAAATCACCTGTTCACTCCGCAGCGCGGCCAGCGCCTGGCGGACGGGTCCGCGGGAGGCGCCAAACTCGCGGCACAGCTCGGCCTCGGACGGCACGGGTTCGCCTTCAAGCCAGACGCCCGTGGCAATTCGGTGCAGGAATTCGTCCCGAAGTTGTTCGTGCAACGGCAGTTTCATGAGTTGAGTATACAAGCGAAAAAGTCAGCAAAACCTTGGAATTTCAGCGCAATTTCTGAACAAAAGGTAAACGTTCGGGGGCCTAAATGAACCGTTTCCTAACTTGTCTATACTTGTGCCGTTTTGGCTTGATTCACCGTCACCGGGCAGGGCAAAGTCGTTGGCATGACGGAAACTACTTCACCCTTCCACGGCACCGACGTGCTGATCGTCGGCGCCGGCATCACCGGCCTGGCACACGCCGCCGAGGCCGTGGCCCGCGGCCTGAGCGTGACCATTATTGACCGGGACACCCGCGCCGTGGGCGCCTCCATCCGCAACTTCGGACACTGCTGCGTAACGGCCCAGTCCGGCGAGCTGCTGGAACTGGCCCGGACGGCACGGGAGGGCTGGCTGCGGCACAGCGCGCTGGCCGGGTTCTTCTCGGTTGAGTCCGGCGGCATGGCCGTGGCCCGCAACGAACAAGAGGTCGCCGTACTCTCGGAGCTTTCGGCCACCCGCGGCAACGACGAAGTCACCATGATCGGCGCCGACGACGTCCGCCGGGAACTCTCGGGCCAGGGAGACTCCGCCATCCTGGCCGGCGCGATGCTGCGCGACGACATCCGGGTGGACCCCCGCGAAGCCGTGGCCAAGCTGGCCGCCTGGCTGGGCCGCCAGCCGCGCGTGAACTTCCTGTGGCGCACCGCCTACCTCGGCACGGACGACGCCGGCTCCCCCACCGCCGAATCCGTCACCGCCCAGACCTCCCGCGGCCCCATCCGGGCCGGGCGCGTCATTGTCTGCGTGGGCCACGACCTTGACCGGGTCTACCCGGAACTGGCCGAGGAATTCGGCGTCGAACGGTGCGCCCTGCAAATGGCGCTGGTGCGCCCGCCGGCGTCCCTGCAGATCCGCCCGGCCGTATTGACCGGCACCTCCATGCTGCGCTACCCGGCCTTCGCCGAGACGTCCGCGGCCGGAGAGCTGAAGAAGGAACTGGCCGCCAGGAACCCGGAACTGCTGGCGATCGACGCCAACGTGATGCTGACCCAGCGCCCCGACGGCACCCTGATCATCGGTGACAGCCACCGCAACGACACCGCCACGGATCCGTTCCTGTCCGAGCAGACCTCCGACACCCTGCTCAACGCCGCCGCGCACCTGCTGGGCACCGGCAACTTCGCGGTGTTGCAGCGCTGGCAGGGCGTCTACGCCAGCAGCAAACAACAAAGCTTCCTCATCGAACACCTCCAGGACAAGGTCACCACCGTGACCGTCACCTCGGGAATCGGCATGACCATCTCCTTTGGCCTGGCCCGCAAGACCTTTGACCAGCTCGAATCCGCTTACGCACTTTCCACAACCCGCTAAGGAAACTGAAATGAAAATGCCCTTCCGCCTCCTTTCCCTTGTTGCCGCCACCGCGGCCGGCGCCATCCTCATGACCGGCTGTGGCGGCACCGCCACCAACAACGCCGCCGACGCGAACGCCGGCAGCGGCTCCGACAAGCAGGTCACCATCTACAGCGCCGACGGCCTGGGCGACTGGTACTCCAAGACGTTCGCGGGCTTCACCAAGGACACCGGCATCAAGGTCAACGTGGTGGAGGCCGGTTCCGGCGAGGTCGTTTCGCGCGCCGAAAAGGAAAAGTCGAACCCGCAGGCCGACCTGCTCATCACCCTCCCGCCGTTCATCCAGATGGCGGAGAAGGACGGCCTGCTGCAGAAGAACTCGGCCGACACCAGCGCCATCCCGGCCGAGTCCAAGTCCCCCGACGGCATGTACGTCTCCCTGGCCAACAACTACCTGACCATGATCCGCAACACCGCCGCCACGGACAAGCCCGACTCCTGGGCACAGCTGCTGGACCCGAAGTACCAGGGCAAGATCCAGTACTCCACCCCGGGCCAGGCCGGCGACGGCACCGCCGTGCTGCTGCTCCTCCAGCACCTCAAGGGCAAGGACGGCGCACTGAAGTACCTTGCGGACCTGCAGAAGAACAACGTTGGCCCCAGCGCCTCCACCGGCAAGCTCGGCCCGAAGGTTTCCAAGGGCGAACTGACGGTCGCCAACAGCGACGTCCAGATGGCGCTGCAGTCCATCCAGGCCGACAAGTCCGCCTTTGAGGTCTTCTTCCCCAAGAACGACGACGGCTCCCGCGTCACCCTGCCGCTGCCCTACTACATGGGCCTGGCCGCCAACGCACCCCACGAGGCCAGCGCAGCGAAGCTGATGGACTACCTGCTCTCCAAGCCCGTCCAGGAGACCATCTCCAGCTCCGCCCTCGGCCTGCCCTCGCGCTCCGATGTGACCCCCACGGACGCGAACTACGCGGCCCTGAAGAAGACCATGGACGGCGTCACCGTCTGGACGCCGAACTGGAACGACGTCCTCAGCGGCCTCGACTCCGACGTCAAGGCCTACAACGCCGCCACCGGCCAGTAAAACCCCTGCGGTCGGGTCCCGGTGGTCGAGCTTGTCGAGACCACCGGGACCCGACTCACCCGCGGCGGCTCACCTCCGGCGGCGGTCCGGCATTTTTCCGTCTGGGCCCCCAAGCGCGAGGGTCCCGCTGCGAGCTTGCGAGCCGTGGGAGCGCTTGGGGACTATCCGACGCCACGGCCGCGGGCGGCCTTAGGCGTCTCCTTTACGTCGACTACAAAAAACGCCGGCCCCGCCGCCTCATCTATTCCCCTCCAATCAGGAGCACCATGTTGTCCACCATGAAGAAATCACCCCGCACCCGGCGCGGCGCCCACGCCGAACCGGCGCAGGAAAGCCAAGCAGCCGGCATCGTGCCTGAGAATGCCGTGGAATTGCGGAACGTGTCGGTCACGTACGGCACCACGACGGCCCTGGCCGGGTTGGACCTGCAGGTGGCGCGCGGGGAGACCGTGGCACTGCTGGGACCCTCGGGCTCCGGAAAGTCCACGGCGTTGAAGGCGATCGCTGGCTTTGAACGCCCCTCCGGCGGGCGCGTTCTGCTCGACGGGCGGGACGTCACGGACGCTTCCCCCGCCCAGCGCGGCATCGGCGTCGTGGTCCAGCAGTACGCGTTGTTCCCGCACATGCGGATCGACGCGAACGTGGCGTACGGCCTGAAGGCGCGCCGGATGCCCAAAGCGGAGATCACCGCCCGGGTCAAGGCGATGCTGGAAATGGTGGGCATGGAGGATCATGCGCACAAGCTGCCGCGCCAGCTCTCCGGCGGCCAGCAGCAGCGCGTGGCCATTGCCCGGGCACTCGCCATCAAGCCCTCGGTGCTGCTGCTCGATGAGCCGCTCTCCGCCCTGGACGCATCGCTGCGGGCCGAGATGCTCATTGAGCTCCAGGCCCTGCGCGCCGAACTGCCCGACATCGCCATGGTCTACGTGACGCACGACCAGTCCGAGGCGCTGACCCTGGCGGACCGGATCGCCGTGATGCGCAACGCCCGGCTCGAGGAGATCGGCACGGCGGACCAGCTCTACAACCGGCCCGCCAGCGCCTTTACCGCCAAGTTCCTGGGCGGGGCTTCCCTGCTGCCGGCCGTGTCCACCACGGTGGTCCCGGACGACGGCGGCATGGCGGCCGTCGTGGTGGGTTCACACCGCATGCAGTCCGTGGCACCGTTTGCCCTGGCGCCGGGAGACCGGGCCCGGATGGCAATCCGCCCGCACGCCTGGCAACTCGTGGCGGAGACGCCCGAGGGCACGCCCGCACCCGTCAACAGCCTGCCGGGCCGGGTCGAATCCGTGCAGTGGCGCGGCGCCGGCCACCGCCTCCAGGTGGACCTGATTGGCATTTCCGAACGCGTCACGGTCGACCTGCCGGCACTCTCAAAGGTGCCGGTCCCCGGCGACCTGGTGGTGCTGGCCGTCGATCCGCAGCACGCCGTGCTGGTTCCCGCCGGGGACCACGCATGAGCGTGGCCCAGGCAGAGGCACCTGCGCAGGCACCGGCGTCGGACCTAAGAGGCGTGCAACGCCGCCCGGCCGGCAGCTGGCGGGCCTGGCTGTGGCTGGCCCTGCCGCTGCTCTTCGTGGCCGCTTTCTTTGTCTACCCGCTGATCCAGATCGGTGCACAGTCGTTCCTCAACCAGGACGGCACCGCCGCGGGGCTGGAAAACTGGCAGTACGAGCTCGCGTCCAAGGCCGTGCAGACGGCCATGGTCACCACGCTGAAGATCGCCGGCCTGTCCACGCTGGGCTCGCTTGTACTGGGCACGTTCATCGCCCTCGCGCTGGCCTTCGTGCCCTTTCGCGGGGCAGGGTTCATCACCCGGCTCATTGAAACCGTGGTGTCGTTCCCGTCCTTCCTGATCCCGCTGGCCTTCAGCATCCTGTACGGGCGCACCGGCGTGGTCAATTCCGTGCTGGAATCCGTGGCCCCGTCGCTGCCCGCGCTGAACTTCGTCAACGACGTTCCCGGCGTGGTGCTGGCGGAAATCGCGTTCTACACGCCCTTCGTCATCCGGCCCCTGCTGGCCGTGTTCTCCCAGGTGCCGCGCGATCTGATCGACGTTGCCGGGAGCCTTGGCAGCGGGCCTTGGGCCATTGTGCGGACAGTGATCCTGCCGGCCGCCGTTCCCGCCTTGGCCGCCGCGGCCGGGCTCACGTTCCTGCTGACCATGAACGAGTTCGGCATCATCTTGTTCACGGGCGCCAAGAACGTCATGACCCTGCCCATGCTGATTTACACACGCAGCATCGTCACCTTCGACTTCCCGTCCGCCGCCGTCATCGCCTGCATCCAGGTGGCCCTGTCGCTGGGCGTGTACTGCCTCTACCGCGCCGTCACCAAGAAACTTTCCGGAGCCCACCATGCTGCTGCACGCTAAATCCGCCCGCGCCGTTGTTTGGACGTTCCTGGCCGTGGCCCTGATGCTGTTGGTGGGCGCACCGCTGCTGGTGACCGTCATGGCAGCCTTCGCCGGGAGTTGGAACGGCGTGCTGCCCACCAACCCCACCGTCTCCCACCTGGCCGGCGCACTGGCCTCGGACAACCTGTCCTCGCTGGTGGTCAGCCTGCAAACCGCCGTCTTCGCGAGCCTGCTGGCCGTCTTCCTGGGCACCTGGGCGGCGCTGTGCGCGGCCGCCGCACCGGCTTCCTCGGCGGTGGCGAAGGTGGCCGACGCCGTCTTCCACCTGCCCGCGGCCGTGCCGTCCGTCGTCGTCGGACTGGGGCTGCTGACGGCGTTCAGCAAGGCCCCGCTGCTGCTCAACGGCACCGTGACCATCGTGATCCTGGCGCAAACGCTGCTGGTCCTGGCGTTTGCCTACAGCACGGTTTCCGCCGCCGCCCGCGGCCTGGACCCGCTGGTTCCGCTCGCCGCGGCAAGCCTGGGCGCGTCGAAGCTGCGGGTCCTGCTGACCGTGCGGCTGCCGCTGCTGCTGCCGTCCATCGCCGCGGCGACGGGCCTGGCCCTGGCCCTGTGCATGGGCGAGCTCGGCGCCACCGTGATGGTGTACCCGGCCAGCTGGCGCACCCTCCCGGTCACCATCTTCGCCCTGAGCGACCGCGGCGCCCTGTTCGACGCCGCCGCGAACACGCTGGTGCTCATCAGCGTCACCGTGGTGGTGCTGGCGGTCATCGCGAAGTTCCGCGGCAAGACCGCCGTCAGGTAGGCACGACGGCTGAACCGGCACTGCGCCGAGTCTGACGGAACGTTGCGAGTAAGACGGAGCGCTCCGTCAGACTCGGCACCTCTCCGTCTGACTCGGCAATCGGGGCGCTGCTAACGAGCCCTCTCGACCCGCTTTTCGTCCCACACGGGCTCGTCGGATTCGTAGACCTTGCCGTCCGAGCCGAACACCAGGAAGCGGTCGAAGGAGCGGGCAAACCAGCGGTCGTGGGTCACGGCGAGCACGGTTCCCTCGAAGGAGTCGATGGCCTTTTCCAGCGCCTCGGCCGAATGCAGGTCAAGGTTGTCCGTGGGCTCGTCGAGCAGCAGCAGCGTGGCGCCGGAGAGCTCCAGGAGCAGGATCTGGAACCGTGCCTGCTGGCCGCCGGAGAGGGAATCGTACTTTTGCTCCGAGCTGGAGGCCAGGCCGTAACGGTCAAGCGCCCCGGCCGCAGCCTCGCGGCCCAGGCCCGAACGGTGCTCGTCGCCGCGGTGCAGGATGTCCAGCAATGACCGACTCAAAAGGTCCGGGCGGGCATGGGTCTGGGCGAAGAAGCCGGGCCGGATGCGGGCACCAAGCTTCACGGAACCCTCGTGCGGCACGGGGGCGATGTCGACGTCGGACACCGGCTCGTGTTCCTTGTCCGGGTCCGAACCGCCGGCCGCCAAGAGTCGCAGGAAGTGGCTCTTGCCGGAGCCGTTGGAGCCCAGCACGCCCACGCGGTCGCCAAACCAGACCTCGGTGCTGAACGGCTTCATGAGCCCCGTCAACTCCAGCTTGGTGGCCACGATGGCGCGCTTGGCCGTGCGCCCGCCCTTGAGCCGCATCTTCACGTTCTGCTCAATGGGCAGCGCCTCTGGCGGGCCCTTCTCCAGGAACTGCGCGAGCCTCGACTGGGCGGCCTGGTAACGGTTCGCCATGTCGGAGCGGAACGCCGCCTTGGTCTTGTACATGTTGACGAGTTCCTTGAGCTTGACGTGCTCCTCGTCCCAGCGCTTGCGCAGCTCCTCAAAGCGGGCGTTGCGGTCGTCGCGGGCCTTCACGTAGGAGGCGAAGCCGCCGCCGTGGGTCCAGCTGGAGGCGCCGTTGATGCCCGGTTCCAGGGTGACGATCCTGTCCGCGGCGTTGGCCAGCAGCTCCCGGTCGTGGCTGACGAACAGCACGGACTTGTCGGACTCGGCCATTTTCGCCTCGAGCCAGCGCTTGCCGGGCACGTCGAGGTAGTTGTCGGGCTCATCGAGCAGCAGCAGCTCGTCGGGGCCGGAAAACAAGGCCTCCAGGACCAGCCGCTTTTGCTCGCCGCCGCTGAGGGAGGACGCCTTGCGGTACTGGGCGGTATAGAAGTCCATGCCCATGGCGGCCATGGTCACTTCGTCCCAGGTGGTTTCCATCTCGTAGCCGCCCACGTCGCCCCAGTCGGCAATCGCCTGGGCGTACGCCATCTGGCTGGGCTCGTCGTCGCGTTCCAGCATGGCCAGTTCGGCGTCGTCCACGGCCTTGCCGGCGGCGGCGATGTTGGCCGAGGCCACGGACAGCAGCAGGTCGCGCACGGTGCTGTCGTCGCGCACCTGGCCCACGAACTGGCGCATCACGCCCATGCTGCCCGAACGGGACACCACGCCCTCGTCCGGCTTGATGTCCTGGCAGATGATGCGCAGGAGCGTGGTCTTGCCCGTGCCGTTGGGACCGATCAGCGCCGTCTTGGTGCCATCGGAGACGCGGAAGTTCACCCCGTTCAGCAGCTGCCGGCCGTCGGAGAGAAAGTAGTCAATGTTTGCAACGTCAATGTGTCCCACCCTCCAATTCTCCCATCCCGTGCCGGCCTTGCGGGACGGACGACGGCGGCGCCCCCTCCCACATCGAACGGGCACTTGTTGCTGATGTCGCGCGCAAACATCGGCAACTGCTCCCCGTTCGATGCAAACGGGCAGGTGGGTGGGGCCACGCCTGCGAGGGGCCCCGGCCTGGGCCCGCAAGCGCGAGGGACCCGTTGCGAGCTTGCGAGCGACGGGAGCGCTTGGGGAGGGACGAGGTTGGGGAGCAGGTGGGGAAAACCCCACCCCGGATTGACCGGCTGGCCTGATGGTTTCCGGCGGCCGTTGCGGCAAGGATTGAACCATGAACACTTCCGCCGCCTCCGTGCCGTCGCCGTCCTGGCTCATTGTCCGCCCGGCCACGTGGCGCCGGATCGGCGCGGACCTGGCCTACCTCCTGCCGGGCTTCTTCGTGTCGCTCGTGTCCTTCATCGTGCTGGTGACGTTGTTTTCCGTGGGCGTCTCCACGCTCATCATCTGGATTGGCCTGCCGATCCTGTTGCTGTGCCTGGCCGTGGCCCGGTGGTTTGGCTCCGTCAACCGGGCCATGCTGGCGCGTTGGGCAGGGGAAATTCCGCCCGTGTACTACAAACCACGGCATAAGAATTCCATTGGCGGCATGTTCAAGAACCTTGCCGATCCGCAGTTGTGGAAGGACCTGGTCCACGGCACGGTGGTCTCCTTCGCCTTCCGGACCGTGGCTTTCAGCGTTGCCATGACCTGGCCGATCGTGGCGCTGGGCGGCCTGACGCAATGGTTCTGGAACCGGTTCCTGCCCTCCGATAACATGCCGCTTGCGGAATTGATCGGCCTGGACCGCTTTCTTGGCCTGAGTCCGGCGGCGGCCGAGGGCTGGCTGGGACTGGCCTACGGCGTCGTCTTTCTCCTGACCCTGCCGCTGGTGACGCACCTTCTCGCGGCCACCGACGCCGCAATGGCCCGCGGCCTGCTCACGAACGAGAACGCGGCCCTGCGCGCCCGCAGCGCCGAGCTGGCCAGCAGCCGCGCCCAGGTGGTGTCCGAGGAGGCCAAGACCCTGCGCAAGATTGAGCGGGACCTGCACGATGGCCCGCAGCAACGCCTGATCCGCCTGCAAATGGACGTCGAGGCGGCCCAGCGCCGGATGGATTCGGACCCCGCAACCGCCCGTGAACTCATGGATGGCGCCCTTGAGCAAAGCCGGGAGGCCCTGGCGGAGCTGCGGTCCCTGTCCCGCGGCATCGCCCCTCCCCTGCTGGCCGACCGCGGCCTGCACGCCGCCATCCAGTCCCTGGGGAGCCGCTCAACGGTCCCGGTGGAGGTGTCCGGAAACCTGGCCGGCGGCGAGCGGCTGGCCGAAAGCGCCGAGAATGCCGCCTACTTTGTGGTCTCCGAGGCCCTCGCCAACGTCTCCAAGCATTCCGGCGCCACCAGGGCGCAGGTCACCGTGGACGTGACGGACGCCGAATTGCTCCTTGACGTGCTCGACGACGGCCACGGCGGCGCCCACGTGGGCAAGGGCCACGGGCTGGCCGGGCTGCTGGACCGGCTTGCCGGGGTGGACGGCTCGCTGGAAATCACCAGCCCCGACGGCGGCCCCACCCTGGTGCGCGCCAGCATCCCGCTACGCTGAAGCAATGCGTGTTGTTTTGGCTGAAGATTCCGTCCTGCTCCGTGAGGGCCTGGTCCGCTTGCTCGAGGAAACCGGCGCGGAGGTTTGTGCGGCCGTCGGCGACGGCACTGAGCTTCTGGCGGCCGTGGCCGAGCACCGTCCGGACCTGCTGATCACCGATGTCCGCATGCCGCCGTCACACCGGGACGAGGGGCTCAAGGCGGCCCTGGAGGTGCGTGCCACGTACCCGGGCATGGCCGTGCTGGTGCTGTCCCAGTACGTGGAACTGACGTATGCCACCGAGTTGCTGGCCGGCGCCTCATCCGGGGGCGGCGTGGGCTACCTGCTCAAGGACAGGGTGGCCCGCTTTGCCGACTTTGCCGACGCGATAGGCCGCGTTGCCGGCGGCGCAACGGTGATTGATCCCGAGGTGGTCAGCGCGCTGTTGGCCAACCGCGGCGCCGCGGACCCCATAACTTCCCTCACGCCGCGCGAGTCCGAGGTGCTGGCCTTGATGGCGGGCGGGCGCACCAACGCCGCCATCGCCAAGCATCTGGTGGTCAGCGCCGGGGCCGTGGAAAAGCACATCAGCTCGATCTTCGCCAAGCTCGGACTGGCGGCCACCGGCGACGACCACCGCCGCGTGCTGGCCGTACTCGCCTATATGCAGCAGCGCTAAGCCGGCCACGCGAAAAAGGGGCCCGTCCGCGGTGTACGGACGGGCCCCTCTTCTCATGCCTTACTTCCTTAGTGCTTTTGTGCCCGACGGCGGCGGGTCACCAAAAGTGCACCGGCACCTCCCAGCACCAGCAGCAACGCGAGGCCGGCCGGGATGAGCACCTGCGCACCCGTGCTGGCCAGGTCGCCGTTGTTGCTGTTGCCGTCCGCGGCGGGCGTGGTGGCCGCACCGGAGACGGACGGCTTGGCCGACGTCGACGGCTTCGCGGAGCCCGAGGCGGAAGTGGACGGCTTCGCGCTCGGCGTCGGGTCGACCGTGACCGGCGGGTCGACGGTTGCCGCGGTGACCACGAATGCCGTGCTCGCCAACACCGTGCCGGATTGCTCCAGCGTGATGGTGTGCGCACCGGCGGCAAACTTGGCCGGAATGGTCACGGTGGCGCTCAGCGTGCCGTCGTTGCCGGCCTTGACCTCGGCCAGCTTCAGCGGCTCGGAGTGGACCCACAGTTCGTAGCCCTGCCCGGCCACCAGGTTGGTGGCCGTGACCTTGATGGCGGAGCCGGCAACCACGGTGCCCGGCACGGACAGTGCCGGCGCCCCGGGCTGCGGCTTGTCGACCGGTGCCACCACGGCATCAACCGTGGAGGCGACGGACAGCCCGGCCTTGTCGGTGGCGCGGTAGGCGACGGATACGCCGTCGTTCCCGGCCTTGACGGGAGCCGTGTAGGCCTTCCAGGTGGTGCCGCCGTCGGTGGAGAACTCCACCTTGGCGATGCCCGATCCCGCATCGGCCGCGGTGACCGTGACTGTGCGGGCGGTGGTGTCGACCTTGGCCTTGACGGTGGGCACGGTGGTGTCAACCTTCAGCGATCCCAGGGTCTTGACGGTCTCCAGGTTTCCGGCGGCATCACTGGAACGGTAGTTGACCGCGTTGACGCCCCCGGGGAGCGTGAACGCCTTCGTGTACTCAACCCAGGGGCCGGTGCCGATCTGGTATTCGGTCTTTGCGACGCCCACATTGTCCGTTGCCGCCAGCGTGATGGCCGGTGCGGTGGTGTACCAGCCGGAGGCGGCCGGAGCTGCCGGGGTGGTGGTTGCCGTGGTGACGGGCGCCGTCGTGTCTGCCGGGGCAGGCTCGGCGCACGTGAACTTGGCATCGCCCCATACGCCGTGGGCACCATTGATGGCGCCGGCGGAGATCGGGTCGACGTGCAGTTCCAGGTAGGAGACGCCCTTGAGGTCGAGGTTCAGCTGCTCCGGGGCAAATCCGTTGACGAAGGTGCGGCTCTGGTAGAGCTGCTTTCCGTCACCGATCACGGTGAAGATGATCTTGCCCTGGAAGTTGCCCTCCAGGCCCACGGAGGAAGTGAAGCGGCTGCACTGGCCGCCGAGGTAGTACGTCACGTTCGACGGCGCGTGCACGCCCAGTCCCTTCGTGTACGTGGTGGTGACGGGAGCGGCTCCCGTTGTGTCAACGATCGTCAGCGGAACATCCGGTGAGTTTGCCGCGTCCTTGTTGGCGACGTCCTTGCCCATGACGCCGTACCCGTTGGTGGAGGATACCGGGGTCAGGTCGGAGGCGAAGGAGTCCGCGTTCGGCGCCGTGGGCAGCGGGAAGTCCACTACCTGCCAGTCGAAGATCTTCACGTTGTCCGCGGTGGGCAGCGTGACCGAGGCCAGCTGCTTGCCCGGGATCAGCCGGACGGTGTCGGAGTAGACCTGGTAGGCGCTGGTGGTGTATTCGGGGTTGGCGGCGTTGGTCTTGCTGTTGCGCCCCAGCGACTTGATGGCCGTCTTGGTGCCCTGCGCGTCGCCCTGGATGAGCCAGTTCGGGAAGTACAGGGACTGCTTCTGGCTGGTGCCGTCGGCGTAGTTGATGGTCAGTTCCGGTGAAACTCCGGCGCCGGCGGCAGCCGAGCCGAGGACTGCCAGGTCGGTGCCCTGGCCCGTTACGGCCACGGTTTGTCCGGCGAGTGCGACGGCGTTGTTCTTGTCCGGGCCCACGGCGGGCCAGGTGTAGTTGACCTCGGTGGGCAGGCCCGCGTCCACGGTGACCTTGGAGCCCGGGGTGACGCCGCCGGCGGGAACCGTGGCGTTCTTCAGCGCGTCGGCGTTGAAGGACGCTCCGCCGCCGTCAAAGTTTCCGATCGCGTTGTCGAAGGCGCCCTTGGGGGTCGTGACGGCGACGTTGTTGAACGCCCCGGCCAGGGAGCCGTACGCCACGTAGATCTGGTTGGCGCCGGCCACCTCGCGCGGCGTGTTGCCGGCGTCCTTGTACGTTGCCTTGGCGCTGACGGTCTGGGCTCCGGCGGCGGTATCCGCTCCCGGGGTCAGGTCGAAGGTTGCCCGCACGGTGGCGCCCGCACCGACGGAGGCGACGGTGGCGCCCTTGGCGTTGCTGACGGTCCAGCCGGCCGGCACCACCGGGGCGATGACGACGTTGGTCTTGGCTGCGCTGCCGTTGTTCGTGAAGGACACGGCGGCCGTGGTCTTCTGGCCCTGGAAGACCTTGGCATCCAGGCTCACTGCCACCTGGGCGGCGAGTCCGTCGGAATTGGTACCGCCGACGGCGGAGCTTGCCTTCAGCGTGACGGTTGCCGAAGCTGTCGAGGCGACGTCGCCGGCCTTCACGTGCACGGTTCCGCCGGCATCTGCGGCGTCGTAGTACCAGCCCGTGGTGGCGGCGGCGAATGCCTTCGCGTCGGCCACCTTGGCCAGCGTGGTGGAGCCGACCGTCACCGCGGAGGGCAGCGAACCGCTGTGGACCGCCAGCTTGTACGGGCGGGTGGCAGCCTTGCCGGCGTAGTCGCCGTCGCGCTTGCCGATGGTGACGGCAACGTCGCCGCCGTTCTTGGCGGGGGCGGTGACGTTGAAGACCTGGGCGCTTGACTTGCCGTTGCGGTAGTCACGGGTGACCTTGTCGTCCTCCTTCATGGTGAAGGAGGAGGAGCCGGACGGGTAGACGTCCACCGTGATGGGCGAGTTTTCCGGGACCAGGGAGGCGTTGCGGGCAATTTCGCCCTGCGGCACCACGGCGCCGGCGCGGACGAACATGGGCAGGGTTTCCAGCGGGGCGTGGTAACCGTTAAGGACCTGGCCTCCCTGGTAGACGGTGCCGGTCCAGTAGTCCACCCATTGGCTGCCGGCGGGCAGCACGATGCCGTTGCGGACGTCGGTGCTGGTGGAGACCGGTGCCATGAGGTAGTTGGAACCGAGCATGAACTGGGTTTCGGCTTCCTTGGTGTAGGAAAGCGGGTCGTTCGGGAATTCCAGCGGCATGCTGCGCATCATGCCCACACCGGTGTTGCTGGCGTCGACGGCGAGCGAGTAGATGTACGGCATGAGTTCCTGGCGCATCTGCAGGTACTTGCGGTTGATCTCGGTGGCGGTGTCGCCGTAGAGCCACGGACGCTTGTCGGTGGGGGCCCAGCCGCTCATGGAGTACAGTTCCGGCGCGAATGCCTTCCACTGCAGGTCGCGGACGTAGCTTTCGGGGCTGCCGCCAAAGATTCCGTCAATGTCGGAGGTGGTGAACGCCTGGCCGGAGTTGGCTGCGCCGGCCAGGGCGGGGACGCCCCAGCGGATCTGGTCCAGGTTTCCGGAGTGGTCGCCGGTCCACTGCACGCCGCAGCGCTGCGCACCGGCCCAGCCCTCCACCATGAGGGTGTTGGCGCGGCCGTTGGAGTAGGTTTCGAGGCCCGATTTGGAGGATTCGCAGCCGGTCAGGGCCAGCCGGTAGCCGGCGCCCACCCAGGCGACGTCGAGCTTGCGCATGGCGATGCCGTCGGCACCCACCTCGGTGGGCTGGTTGGTCAGCGACCGTTGCGTCCACAGGCCGGTCTTGAGGTCGGCCTCGGCCTTGATGGCCTTGACTGTGCCGCCCAGGCCCTTGTCCGGGTTGGCCGGGTTGTAGGGGGCGTTCTTGTCATAGCCGGCGGGGTCCTGCGTGTACTCGCAGCCGTAGCCGTCGTTGACGATCATCCAGCCGGCCGGCATGTCGTGGGCCTTGAATTCCTTCGCCGTGGTGACGGCGTCGAAGGTGTTCTGCTTGGGCGTGGTGGCGCTGGTGTAGCCCGACGACGAATACGTGGGGCTTGAGCGGTTGTAGCAGTCCGCGTCGCCGTACTCGAGGCCGTAGACGGGAGGCAGGTTGGGCCGGCCGGTCAGCTTCGTGTAGCCGTCCAGGTCCTCCTTGTAGTCGCCCACGAAGTAGTAGGCGTCGAAGCGCTTTTCCTGGTGGGTGGTGGTCTCGTTGTTGGTGAACGTGTACGAGCCCGGGGCGAAGGTGTTGCGCAGCACGCCGTAGCCGGCACTTGTCATGTAGTACGGCACCGCGTTGGGGTTTCCGCCGTCGGCCCAGTTGAAGTTGGTGGAGACGTTGATGGTGGATCCGGTGTGGACCACGCGGCCGTTCTGCATGCCGCCGCCCAGGAACTGTTCGCCGGCAACCGGCTTCAGGTGCTGGGTGGTGGTGTCGGAGCCAAAGCTCAGGGCGGAGGATTCCTGCCAGACGACGCTGCCGTCGGTGCGCTTGAGCGTGAAGGCGCCGGTGGCCTTGTTGGCCTCGAGCTTGACCTTGGCGGTGGCCATGGTGATGACGCCGCCGGCCTCGGAAACGGTGACGGTGCCGGCCTTGAACTGGTCGGCCCCCACCACGATGTTTGCGGTGCGGGTGGCGTCGGCGGGCGATTCGGGCGTGTTGGCCGGGTCGCTGAACGTGCCGGTGGGGGTGGCCTCGAGGCGGAAGTTGCCGTCGTCGAGGAACGTGACGCGGACGGCACCCTTGTCGGGGGTCAGGGTGACCACGTTTTTTGCCTGCACATACGACTTGATGGCGCCAAGCGTGGTGCCTCCGGCGTCAACGGCGACTTCGGGGGCAATGGTGGAGGCGGCGATGGGTGTTCCCGGTGCGGCGGTTGCCGCCTGGGACAGGGCCACGGCCGGGACTGTGCCAACCGTGAGCAGGCCCGCAATGGCCAGCGCCGCGGCGCGTTTTGAAAGCTGTCCCCGTCCTGGGGGGTTGGCCGGCAACGCTGCCGGATTCTTCTCGTGACGCAGTGACATGCAAACTCACTTTCGGGCGTTAGCGATGATTTGTGATGGGATTATCCATCAAACACTCATTAACAATCACGTATGAATGTGACGCAGGTCAAGCCATTTTGAGTTGTGATGGATAACATCGAGTGACTCGGCTCACTTTGCCATTAATGTGACGTCATCGTTTGGGTGTAGTCACGGCCAACGGCCGGCTGCTCCTGGTCCCGGGCCGCGCCCGGTCGGCGCCCTAACCCTGGCTGCCGGCGTTTGTCTTATATGTTTTTCCAGCCAGCGGTCCCGCCAGGGTCAGCCTGGGTATCTTGGAAGGCGGCACGGACAGGTACTCGGCGGCCAGTTTGGTTGATTGGCCGGACTTCCTTCGCCCCACCGCGGCAAGGAGTGTCAAACAGATCGCCAGGACCGCATAGGGAAGGAGTAGCGCGGGATTGCGCACCTCATAGGCGCCCAGGGCGGAGAAAACGAGCAGCGGCACAGATGCGAAGCCGGAAATGGTCACGGCAATAATGATGTTCCGGGCGTCTGCCCGCATGTTCCCGGCAACTGGCCCAAACTGGATCACGAATTGGCCCCGCGCCGAATTGATTCTGGTGATCTCCCGATTCACGGCGTCAACGGGCAGTGCCTGGATGACTGCCTGCGCGGCCTCGGCGCGTGTCATCCTCTCCGCACGCGGCTGGCTGGCCCGTGCCGCGGCGTTGCGATTCTTGAGGGTGGCCCAGTCAAGCTTCGCTTGGTTGGGTGCGCGAACCTCGACTCCGGTGTGGGGGTCCACTTGGGCCATGACCCTGTAATAGAGGCCTGGCCGGCCGAAATCCTGCAGTGTCGTATAGCCGTGGCGGTATTCCCGCCGCGCCGCAATCATCGACGCGATGGACAGCACGCCGGTTGCCATTGCAAGAAAGAAGTATGGCCCGACGGCAAACCCCACCCACGCCCTGAGATTCGTGCCGTGGCTGCTGACGAAGGCCACGACCATGATCGGGATGAGCGAGACGAGTATCCCCACCATGGCCCAGCCTCGCGCGGTCTGCAGCGCGAGCGCCGTCGGGCCGCGGAGGATTCGATGCCGGACAACGGGCAGCCAGGAATCATCGGCCGGCACGAGGCCGTCTCCCGTTTCCTTCTGGGTGTGCAGCATTCCTCCCCCAATTCCTCGCTCCAGCGTGCGCTCGAGAGCAATTAGATCACGCGGGCTGCGCGTGGTCCTGAGCCGCAACCGGATTGCCGAAGCTGAGCCTCGTAGCATTGCTACATGACTGATGAGCGCCGCATTGCCCGTGTTCTCGATGCGCCGTGGCTCCCGCCCGGAAGCACTGCGGAAGCTTGGGCGGGAAATGATTGCCAGGTCATCGACCCGGTCATCGTCACCCGGCTGCTTCTGGTGCGGCGCAGTTCAGCCGGCACCTTGGAATTCTTCCGCGTTCCAACACCCCGGGGCCCAAATCTCC
The DNA here is from genome assembly GCF_001281315.1 of Arthrobacter sp. ERGS1:01. NCBI lineage: Bacteria > Bacillati > Actinomycetota > Actinomycetes > Micrococcales > Micrococcaceae > Arthrobacter > Arthrobacter sp. ERGS1:01. The sequence continues at coordinate 3,945,753 of NZ_CP012479.1, forward strand.
CAACCCGCTATCTGTGGGGCAGCGAGGATCACGAGTCCGTCGCTGACGGCACCTCGCGCCTCATGACGGAGGTGTTTGGGCGCGGTGACCTGGCGACCCGCTGCATTGGCTTCATCCGCAACGTCGTCCCCACGCTCGACCCCAATTATGCATACCCGTCACCGTGGGCCCACGTGCCGGTATTCCTGGTCACCGACACAGCCGAGCCGATAGTCGCTGGCGACTGGGTCGGCGCCGACCGGGCCCACGCCGAGCTTGCGGACCGGCACTGGTGGCCGATCGTCGGGAACTACCTCACGGCGCAGGACGCTTGACTTCTAAATCTATATAGCTAGATTTAATTCATGGATAACTTGGGGCGCGTAACTCCGGCCACTGCACTGGTGCTTGAAGCACTACTATCTGCGGAACGTGTTTGGGGGCTGCAGATCGTCAAGGCCGCCGGCAAGAAGCCGGGAACGGTTTACCCGATCCTCGATCGTTTGGAGTCGGCGGGGTGGGTTGTCGGCGAGTGGAATAGCGACGAGGCCAGAAAGGGTCCGCGGCGCCGGTATTACAGGCTGGTGCCTGACGCCCGTCCGTTGGCGCTGGCCTACGTGAAGACGCAGCGGGCGAAGGAAGGAAAGGCCGTGACGCGGCCGTTCCCCGCAGCGCCCGCGGGAACAGGCTGTACAGCATGAAGGGCCGGGAATGGATCCTTGCCATGTGCCTTGCCCTGGGGCCGGCGGATTCCCGGGCTGTTCGTAACGAGCAGCTGAGGGCGGATTTGCGGGACTGCACCGAAATGGGCATTTCGCAGTCCTCCTTGTTGTTTGGAGCCCTTCGCTCTTCCGCAACAGCCAGAGCTCGCGAGATGACGGGGAGGAACCTGAGGCTGGTACTTTGCACGCTCGGCGTTGCCCTGGCGCTGGTCAGCGGCACCCTCGTTGGCCTACACACAACACAGCATCAAGTTCACGCCACCGCGCAGGAATCCAGCGTGGCCAGCGAAAGTGCAGGGAGTTCGGCCGTCCAGCAGGACAATACCGTCTCGGTAGACACCGCGACCGGGGACATTCGCGAAGCCTTCGTGCGGGCAAAGAACGAAGGAAAACAGCTCACGTTGATCTCAGGCAAAGACTCCAGCGTCGTCGTCGACCCTTCCGTGACGATGGACTCCGTGACCATCCTTGATGCCAAGTCCGGGGCGATTATCGACAGTTTCCCCGTGGATAAACCAGCTGGGTGACCGCCTACCGCTTGTCGCCGAACCAACGGGGAAGGTGGCTGTTGAGGTCCTGCTGGTCATCGCCAACCCACGTGACATGTCCGTCGGGACGCAGGAGGACGGCGCGTTCGTCGAGTTCCTCGATCGTGCCGGCCAACAGGTCGACGCGGTCATCCCAGCCGGAGACCGTGAGCTTGCCGGTCTGGTCCAGCAGCAGGCCGCGGCCGGCGCGCATCCGCTCGTAGAGCCGCCCCTGCGCCAACTTCACGTCCCGCAACCGCCGGCCAAGCAGCGGGCGGCTCCCTTGGCCGACGTCGTAACGGATGGAGATCGCGGTGAGCTTTTCGATCAGGTACCGGTTCACGTCGTCGAAGTCCATGAGGTCGGCGATCAGCTTGCGCACGGCCTGGGGCCCGGGTTCGGTGTCGAGCAATTGCATGTTCGCTCGCGTGGTTTCAATGACGTCGACCGCCACCGGGTGCCGTTCGGCGTGGTAACTCTCCAGGTGGCCGTCGGGCGCCCAGCCGTTGACGGTGGCGGCGAGTTTCCAGCCCAGGTTGAACGCGTCCTGGACGCCGAGGTTCAGGCCCTGCCCGCCGACGGGTGGGTGGATGTGTGCGGCGTCGCCGGCCAGCATCACCCGGCCAACGCGGTAGCGTTCGGCGACCCGGGTGGAATCACCAAACCGGGAGAGCCAGCGCGGTGAATGGACGCCAAAATCGGTGCCAGCCCAGGTGCGCAGCTGTTGCTTGATCTCCTCGAAGTCGGGTGGGGCGGTCCTGTCCGCCGCCACCTGCGCGGCGGGCACCACCAGGCGGTAGAGTCCGCCGCCCAGGGGGCCCAAGCCAAACCGTTTCTGGGTCTTGCGGACCTCGGTGACGATGGCGGTGACCTCGTCCAGGGCCATGGTCAGCTCCATCTCGCCGATGAGGGTATCCACCCTGGACGGCTCCCCGGGAAAGGCCACGCCGAGCAGTTTCCGCACGGTGCTGCGACCGCCGTCGCACCCCACCACGTAGCGGGATTCCAGCCGGGTGCCGTCGGCCAACTCCACCTCCACCCGGTCATCCCGCTGGGTCAGTGCCACCAACTCGGCGCCGCGGCGCAGTTCCGCACCCAGTTCGATCGCGTGCTCCTCCAGGATCCGGTCGGTGGCCGGCTGGGGAATGCCAAGGACATAGCCATGGGCGGTGTCAAGGTCCGTTGGCACCGGTTTCGAGATGCCCGCGAAGAACCCGGTCAACGGGTACTTTTGGCCCTGGACCAGGAACCTCCCCAGCAGGCCGCGCTGGTCCATCACCTCGATGCTGCGCACGTGCAGCCCCAACGCCCGCACAATCGCGGTGGGCTGCGCATCCCTCTCCAGCACGAGCGTGGACACGCCGTGCAACCGCAGCTCTCCCGCCAGCATCAGGCCCGTGGGTCCCGCGCCGACAATGATCACATCGAACATAAGAACTCCCTACCTTGGCAACGCCTTCGGCCCGGGCGATCGCAGAAGGCGTGGTTGGGAAAGGTAAACCTTAAGGACCGGTTGAACCGCTGCTCGAGTCCGGACCCGCCGACGTCGAGGCGGAGTCCGGCGACACCGATTGCGACTGCGACTGGGCGGCTTCCGTGGATGGCGTCGCACTCTCGGACGGGGTCGCTCCGCTGGGTGAGGACGGCTCGGTGGGCACGGTTGCCGGCGGCGTGGTGCCGGGCGGGGTGGTTCCCGGCGGAGTAATGACGGGTGGTGTCGTCACCGGAGGTTTCGTGCCTGGCGGAGTGGTGACGGGCGGCGTGGTACCCGGAGGGGTGGTCACAGGGGGCTTTGTTCCGGGCGGCGTGGTGGCCGGATGGCTGGGCGTCTCGCTGGGCTTCGCGGACGGCGTTGCCGACTTGGACGGTTTGGCCGTTGCGGTCTTGGCCGGCTTGGTACTGCTGGCCGCCTTCAGCGTTGCCTTGTCCTTGGCGGCCTTTTCCTTCGCCGTCTTCTCCTTGGCTGCCTTCGCGGCAAGCTCATCCTGGGCGGCAAAACCGGGCATCGTGAAGTAGGCGGAGGAATTGCTGGTGGACTGGGGCGTGTGGAGGATGGTGCCAACGGAGGGGTTGAGCGCGCTGATCATCTCCCCGTCGCCAACGTAAATGCCAATGTGCGACCAGTGGTCGGGACCGTCGGGGTTTTGCACCACCAGGTCCCCGGGCTGCGGGTTGTTGGTCTGGACCATCGGAACCCATTGCTCGGTGCGCGGCAGGGCGACGCCGGCCTGGGCGTAGGCCCACTGCACAAACCCCGAGCAGTCCCAACCGTTCGTAAAACTTGTTCCGCCCCAAACATAGCTGTGGCCAAGGCCCTCGTACGCGGCAGCCAGAATTTCCTTGCGGACGGTGGAGATCATCGCCGCCGAGATTTCGGGGACATCGCCGCGCATGGCGGCCGCGGAACGGGCAAATTGGGGAGTGTTGCCGTTCGGGCTGGTCAGGTCGAAAAGTTGTTTGGGCTTGGGCTTTTGCGCCATGATCAGCGTGTTCGCGAAGGACACCTTCACGCCGAGTCCCTGTGCGGCGAAGGAGTCGAAGCCCGCGGCGATATCCGTGGTGGGAGTGGGGGTCGGTGCTGCATACTCGGCGGCGGTCGCGGTGGCGGCGTCAGCCGCGGAAGTACTTGCATACCCGGCACCCACAAAACCCGCTGAGGCCAACAGGGTGCAGATGACTGCCATGCTCAATTGGTACGGTCGCGATTTCCCCTGCGATGACGCCACTAAAGTATCCCCCTGCTTCGTTGCACTCGGTATGGATGAGCATACGCCGCATACTCAAAACCAAACAGAGTTTTCACAAAATGACACAACATGTCTTAAATGAACGTGTTTCAGGGGGTTACCGCACAGGAACGGCCATGGTTTTGGCGGCCCTTATCCGGCGTTGCGAATGATCCGCCGCTGCGTGGCCACGGCAATGGCGGCCGTGCGGTTGTCCACGCCCAATTTGTCGTAAATATGCACCAGATGCGTCTTGACGGTCGCCTCGGAGATGAACAGCGACTTGGCCATGGCCTTGTTGGTCATCCCGGTCGCCAACAGTTCCAGCAGCTGCACCTCGCGGGCCGAGAGTACCGGCTCGGGGTTGCGGATTCGGCCCAGCAGGCGAGCCGCCACTTCGGGGGCCAGGGCCGTCTGGCCGGCGGCGGCCGATTGCACGGCCGCCCGGATCTGTTCCGGCGGGGCGTCCTTGAGCATGTAGCCGCTGGCGCCGGCCTCGACGGCGGCCAGGATGTCGGCGTCGGTGTCGTAGGTGGTCAGGATCAGCACCGGCGGGGCAAATGGCAGCGCCTTGATGGCCCTGGTGGCGCTGACCCCGTCCATTCCGGCGCCCATCTGCAGGTCCATGAGGACCACGTCGAGGGGTTCGCCCAGGGTTTGCAGGCGTTGGACCTCCTTGATGGCCGCGGCGCCTTCGGGCGCCTCCGCCACCACGGTGAAACCCTCAAATTCGGTCAGCATGGCCCGCAGGCCGGCACGCACCACGGGGTGGTCGTCCACCAGCAAAATGCGTATCTCAGTCATCGCGCGCCCTCATTTCCATCCCCCGCACCGCCATCGAGCGGCAGCCGGATGGCCACCACCGTCCCCTCACCCGGGGCGGATTCTAACGCCAGGGTGCCGTGCTGCGCCTCAACCCGATCGGCCAGCGACTTCAGCCCAAAACCGCTCCCGTCCGCCCGGCCGGCCACCATGTCGGCAAGCGTTGCCGGCTCGAAGCCGCGGCCGTCGTCGAACACGTCCAGGGCCACCTCCGTGCCCAGGTAGGCGAGGCTGACGACGGCGGTGCCGGCCTTTGCGTGCAGCCAGACGTTGGCGAGGCTCGCCTGGGCGGCGCGCAGCAGCGTGACCCGGTACGGCTGCGGCAGGTCCACGGGCTCACCGTCGACACGGAAGGTGCAGGCCAGGTTGACGCCGCGGGCAGCCGCCTCCAGTTGGGTCTTCTCGCACAACCGCCGCAGGCTTTCCACGAGGGATGTGCCCTCCAATGCCGGGGAGGACAGCCCGCGCACAAAGCTCCGGGCCTCGGCCAGGCTTTCCGACGCCGTCGCCGCCACCATGTCGATGCTTTCCCGGGTGGACACCAGGTCGCCGGATTCCAGGGACCGCCCGGCCGCACGGGAGACAAGGATGATGGAGGAGAAACCCTGCGCCAGGGTGTCGTGGATTTCCCGGGCGAGGCGGGCCCGTTCGGCCAGGACGCCGGCCTCATGCTGGGTGGCGGAGAGTTCGGCCCGCGTGCGCCGCAACTCATCCGCGGCCAAGCGCTGGCTTTCGCCGTTCCGGTAGAGCAGGTGGTATGCCATGGACGTGACCACGGCGAACGCGGCACCAAACACCGGGCCCAGCACGGCGGCCATCGGCAGTCCGCCGGCGGCGGCCCACTGTGCCCCAATCACGGCCGCCGTCATGACGGCGACGGCGGCAAAGCCGGCCCAGCGCGGCAGGAAGTGCAGATGCAGGAAGAACAGCGGGAACACGAGCCAGGAGAAGGCGGCCGAACCCGTCAGCAGCACGGCCCACAGCACCGTGACCAGGCCCAGCCACAGCAGCGCGTACCGGCCCGGGTTGCGGGCCAGGGCGCCGGCCGCGAAGCGTTTCTCCGCGACGGTCCCCAATAGGTAGACGGCGGCCAGGAGCAGGGCGAGGGCCAGGAAAATGTAGCGTGCCGGACGGCCCATGGACGACGCCATCAACTGCACGACGGCCACTGCCAGCAGCAGCGCAAACCCTACGTGCAAGGTGACCCGCAGGAAGCGCAGGATCCCGTCCATGGTGGGCTCGGTGGAAACCGCCGCCGCGTTGCCGGCAGTCGTCACGGGCGGGTGTTCCACGGCAGACATGCCACCAGCTTAGGCGGTGCCGGACCGTCGCGGATCAACCAAATGGTTGAGTGGCGCGTCAACCAAGGGGAATCCGGGAATCATCCAACTCCGCGATGGATCGGATCGCGAAGCAAAGGAAAGTGGAAGTAAGAGAAAAGCCCGGCACTACCGGGCCCGCCACTACCGAAAAGACACCCCATGTTCCTCGCCCTTAGAGACATCCGCTTCGCCAAAGGCCGCTTTGCCCTGATGGGCGGTGTCGTGGCCCTGATCAGCCTGCTCCTGGTGATGCTTTCCGGCCTCACCGCCGGGCTCGGCAACCAATCCACCTCGGCCATCGCCGATCTCGGCAAGGGTGCCGCGGGTTCGTCGACGACGGCGCCCGTCAACCAGATCGTCTTTGGCGCTCCGGGCAAGAACACCCCACCGTGTCCTTCACCGAAAGCGAAGTGACCGCCGCCCAGCAGAAAACCTGGGCCGCGACCCCCGGCGTGTCCTCCGCAACCCCGTTGGGCATCAGCCAAACCCGGTTCCAGGGGGCCGGCGCCACGAAGGGCACCACCAACGTTGCCGTGTTCGGCTCCGGCGGAAACGGGGCCGGTAACGGGATCTCGCCGTCGGCCGTCACCGACAGCACTGTGGTTATCGGCACCACGGTGGCAAAGGACCTGGGCCTGGCCGTGGGCGATTCCGTCACCATGGGCGGGACCACGCTGAAGATCTCCGCCGTCGTGGCCGACCAATGGTATTCACACACCTCGGTCGTCTGGACCACGCTGCCTACCTGGACCAAACTGGCCCACCTGAGCGACCCGCAGCAGATCTCCACGGTCCTGGCCGTGAGCTACGACGACGGCGCCACGGTGGACGCAGCCGCCGCGAACGCCACCGCCGGCACCGTCAGCACCACGCGCTCCGGCGCCTTCCAGGGCCTGGGCGGCTACAGCAGCGAACACGGATCCCTGCTGATGATGCAGGCCTTCCTCTACGGAATCTCTGCCCTTGTGATCGTCGCCTTCCTGACCGTATGGACCGTGCAGCGCACCCGCGACATCGCCGTCCTGAAGGCCATGGGCGCCTCCGGCAAGTACCTGCTGAAGGATGCACTGACTCAGGCGGCAATCGTCCTGCTGGCCGGCGCCGCCCTCGGCGGACTCGTGGGCGTGGTTGGCGGATTCTTCGCCGCCAAGGCCGCACCCTTCCTGGTCACCCCCGCCACCACCATGCTGCCCGTGATCGGCATCGTGGCCCTGGGACTGGCCGGCGCGGCACTGGCCGTCCGCAACGTCACCCGCGTCGACGCACTCATCGCCCTCGGCGGCAACTAGCCCCCTGATCGAGCCTGTCGAGATCCCCAACCGCCTCCCCCAAACCTAAGGAATCACCCCATGTCTGCCTTGAACCTCAGCAACGTCACCCTCGACTACCCCGACGGCGAGGGCACCATCACCGCCCTCGATGCGGTAAACCTGTCCGTCAACGCCGGCGAGTTCCTGTCCCTGGTGGGCCCGTCCGGCTCGGGAAAGTCCAGCCTGCTGGCCGTTGCCGCCACCCTGGTCAAGCCGACGTCGGGCCTGCTCACCATTGACGGCACCGACGCCACGGGCCTGGCGGAGAAGGAGTTGGCCGCGCTGCGCCGGGATTCGGTGGGCATCATCTTCCAGCAACCGAACCTGCTGGCATCGCTCACGGCGGCCGAACAGCTCATCATCGGCGACCACCTGCGCGGCAAGTCCGCCCGTGCGGCGGCGGGCCGGGCGGCGGAGCTGCTGGACGTCGTCGGACTCTCGGACAGCGCCCACAAGCGCCCGCACCAGCTTTCGGGCGGGCAGCGCCAGCGGGTCAACATTGCCCGGGCACTGATGGGCAGCCCCAAGGTGCTGCTGGTGGATGAGCCAACGGCCGCACTGGACCATGAGCGCAGCGAGTCGATCGTGCGGCTCCTGCGCAAGGTGACAGATGACTTTGCGGTCGCCACCGTCATGGTCACCCACGACACCGAATTCGTGCCGCTGACCGACTCCGTGGCCACCATGCGCGACGGCGTCCTGAGCGCCCCGGTGCCCACGCAGGCGCCCGCGATGGCCGGTTGAGGGCGGCCGCGGAACCCCGCCGATCAGGCCCCATGCAATACCATGGGGGAAACTGATTCCTGAGTCACTTGAAACGGAGCCATCACTTCATGAAACGCGTCCTCGCACTTGCCGGCAGCCTCCTGCTTGCCCTGACCATCTCCTCCTGTGGCGCCGCTACCGGCCCCGTCGGCACCTGGGGCAACGGCTATAACAAGGACAAGCAGCCTTACCTGGAGCTGTCCCTGGGCGCGGTGCAGAACGGCGACCAGGCCGGCTACCTGACCGGCAGCGACGGCTGCAACCGCCTGGCGGGGCAGTGGATGTACGCCGGCGGCGAGCTCACGTTCCCGCAGCTGGGCGGCACCACCCTGGCCTGCACGGGCATCGACGCCTGGCTGTCCAAGGCCAAGGGCGGCACCATCGACGGCAACAAGCTGACCATCACGGACGCCAACGGCGCCACGCTGGGAACGCTGGACCGCCGCAACTAACCGTTCGCAGCCTGCGCCGGCCCGCAACACCGCCCCTTTGATTCCGGGCGGTTGTCGCGGGCCGGTTTTTGCTTTAACGGCCCACGTCAGTAGCCCAACAGGCGTTCGTCCTGGACGTCGTCGTACTCATCCCGGGCCCGGAGCATGGTGGAGACGTTGTTTTCGGCCCACAGCCGCAGTGCCGTCAGCGGTTCCAGCAGGGTCCGGCCCAGCGGGGTCAGTTCGTAGTCCACCCGCGGCGGCACCTGGGCGAAAATGGTGCGCTCCACCAGGCCGTCGCGCTCAAGGGCGCGCAGCGTTTGGGTCAGGACCTTTGGCGTGACCACCTGGACGCGCCCGCGCAGTTCGGAGAACCGCAGCGGTCCGTCGGAGAGCACCTGGATGACCAGCGTGGCCCATTTGTCCCCGATCCGGGCGAACACCATCCGGGACGGGCAGTTCGGGTCAAACACGTTGCCGATGAAGTCATTAGTATCCATGGGGTAACTCAGTTTCCTTGCAAGCCTTGGTTTCCGATGCATACTATTGTCTCATTAGTTTCCGCAAGATACCAAAGAGGAGTTCGCCATGAAGATTGCCGTTTTTGGAGCCACCGGTATGGTCGGTTCGCAGATTGCCGCCGAGGCCCTGCGCCGCGGCCATGAGGTCACCGCCATTTCCCGCTCCGGCAAGGATGTTCCCGGCGCCACCGCCCTGTCGGCCGACATGTCCGACGCCGGTACGGTCGCTTCAGTGGCTGCCGCACACGACGCCGTGGTCATTGCCACGGGCCCCAGCCGCACGGGCGGCGACCACCAGGAGTGGCTCGACGCCATGGCCACGACCCTCGGCAACGTGGGCGCCACCCGCACCCTCGTGGTGGGCGGTGCCGGGACGTTGACGGTGGACGGCGTGCGCCTGTTGGACCAGCCCGGTTTCCCGGATGCGTACAAGGCGGAGGCGCTCACCGCAGCCGCCGCACTGGATGCCATCAGGGCACTTCCGGCGTCCGTCAACTGGACGGTACAGGCACCGGCGCCGGAGATCGCCCCCGGCGAGCGGACCGGCGCGTACCTGACCGGCAACGACTCCCCCGCAGGTTCCTCGATCTCCACGCAGGACTTCGCCGTGGCCGCACTGGATGAGCTGGAGACGCCGAAGCACGTCCGGGCACGTTTCACGGTCGCCAACTAGGCACTTAAGCCTGGGGTCGGCAGGCCAAAGGTGTGGCGCAGCGCCGATTGCGCCGCGAACCAGCCGCCCATGCCGTGCACAGCGGGGCCGGGCGGTGTGGAGGCCGACCCCAGGTAAAGGCCCGGCGCCGGCGTCCGCCATGGATCCCGCGCCACAACGGGGCGTTTGAGCAGCTGGGCCAGGGTCACGGCTCCGGAGCTGATGTCGCCGTCAACGTAGTTGGGGTTGTAGGCGCCCACGTCACGTGCAGTGGCAGTGTGGGTGTCCAGGATCAGGTCCCTGAAGCCCGGGGCAAACCGCTCCACCTGGGCCGTGATCGCCTCCGTCCGGTCCTCCGCAGAGCCGGCCGGGACGTGCGTGTAGGCCCAGAATGTGTGCCTGCCTGCCGGTGCGCGGCTGGGGTCGACAACTCCGGGCTGGGCCACCAGGACGTAGGGGTCATCCGGGTGTCCGCCGTTCAGGACCCGGTTTTCCGCGGCGGCAATGGCCCGCCGTGAGCCACCCAAGTGCAGGGTGGGCGCCCCGCGGAGTGCGGCGTTCGTCCACGGCACGGGACCCGAAAGGGCAAAGTCCACCTTGCACACGCCGGCGCCGTAGCGGAAGGATTCCAAGCGGCGTACATATCGATCCGGTAGTTCCGCACCCGCCAGGCGCACCAGTGCGCGCGGGGTGACGTCGCAGATGATGGCCTTCGCCGACGTCTGCGCACGCAGCTCCGCGATGCTCGTCACGGGCGAGTCCAGTTCAATCGTGCCGCCGTGTGCCGTGAGGTCCGCGGCCATCGCGTCGGCAATGGCTGCGGAGCCCCCCTTGGGAACCGGCCAGCCTCCGGCGTGGGCCAGGGCGCCCAGCAGCAGCCCCGCACCGGCGGTGGCCAGGCCCGGCAGCCGTCCGATCGCGTGGGCGGACACACCCGCCAGCATGGCCGGCGCGGCCTCGCCCCGGAAGCGCAGATTCCAGGCCGGGGTACCAAGTTCCAGGGTGCGCAGGCCGTATTGCACGGCCGCCACGGGATCCCGGGGAATCCGCACCAGGCCGTGCTGGGTGAAGTCGATGACGCCGTCCAGCCGGCGCAACAACGGCTCCATGAGGGCGCGCCACGCCCTGCCGTCGGGACCCAGCGCGTCCACCGTACGGTCAAGGTCGCGGTAAGCGATCCCGGCCCGGCCGCCGTCGAGCGGGTGGCCGTAGGAAATCTCCGGCACCATGAGTTCGATCCGCCCGGCCAGCCCAAACTCGCGGAAGAACGGGGACGCCAGCGCCATGGGGTGCACGGCGGAGCACACGTCGTGGCGGAAGCCGGGCAGGGTGAGCTCGGCGGTGCGCGTCCCGCCGCCGATACTGCCCGCGGCCTCATGGACGGTGACGGACAGGCCCGCCCGGGCCATGGTCACGGCGGCGGCAAGGCCATTCGGGCCGGCGCCAACTACTGCGACGTCAGGCATGTTTGGGGTGCTTCGCCAGGCCCGGCTCGCCGGCGTCGGGCGTACCGGCGTCGGGCGTACCTGTGGCTGCCTCGTCGTCGCCCGTTCGCGGAGCTTTTGCGAGCAGCACCCCGCCCTGGGGATCGTCCACGCCGCCGCGGCGCACCACGTCGTAGTGCGGGCGCCAAATGTCCCGAACAGCCAGCGCCAGCAAGGCCACCGTGGCAATACCGGCCAGGGCCGAGGCCATGACAAAGTACGGGGTGTCGATGGCGTGTTGCGGGCTGATGTTGCCCAGCTGCTTGCTTTGGAACAGCATCAGGGCGATGAAATGGGTGATCACCGCAGCCTGCCACAGCAGCACGGGCCGCCAGCGCGGCAGCGCGAGCGCCACCAGCGGCAGCAGCCACACGGCCTGCCACGGCTCGGCAGTCTTGTTGACGACGACGAACCCGGCGACCGCCACGAAGGCAAGTTGCGCCACCCGCGGCTGGCGTGGTGCGTAGAGGGCAATCGCGGCGACGCCCAACACCACCAGCATCACCAGGACGGCGGACAGCGTGTTGACGGACACGGTGGACATTTCCGGCATGCCCATGCGCCCGGCAAGGAGGTTGTAGCCGCCATAGATCGAGGAATCCGAGGCCGGGCCGTTGATGACACCATCCACATAGGCCTTCCATCCGGCCGCGTTGGAGAGCATGACCGGCAGGAGCACCAGCAACCAGCCCACGGCCCCGGCCGCCAGGACCTCCAACATTTTCGTTGCCGATTTGGCGCGCACCCCCAGCAGGACCAGCGCAACCAGGACCAGGATCGCGTAGGGGGCCACCATGGCGGCCAGGCCCAGGACGAACCCGGCCCAGATGGTTCGGCGTCGGGCAAACAAGTAGATGCCAAGCGCCACGAGCCCCGCGGCCCAAAAATCCCAGCTGACAAAGGCCGTCAACCACAGCAGCGGGCTTGCGGCGACGATGGCCGCGTCCCAGGGCCGGCGTCGGGCGGTCCGCGCCACCACCACTACTGTGAAGATCCAGACGGCGGCAATCAGTACCGCATTGAGGTCAAAGAACGCCAGCTGGCGAAGGGCGCCATGCCCGGCACCACCCGTGAGCCAGGCCGTGATGCCGGCGATGAAGCCCGCCAGCGGCAGCTGGTCAAACGTGGAGCCCTTGCCCAGGAACGGGAACACCGAGCCGAGGTTGTGCTGCACAAAGGAGTTGGGGAATTCCGACCAGCACACGGTGGAGTACTGGTCGGGGGTGGTCCACCCGCTCTCGCGGCAATGGTATTTCGCCAGCACGGCGATAAGTGCAGAGACCATGGCCATGAAGATCAGCACGCGTTCCACCGTGAAGAATCCGGGATCAGTGATGCCGGGGGCCGTCCGGCGCCCCAGCGGACCGCCAACGGGCTCCGTCATGGTCCGAAGCGTTGGGTCGGTGCGCGACGGCACAACAATGCGGTGTCGGGTCTGCTGTCCCGAGGCCTGAGAATCCTCCATGGCTACGAGCCTACCGGGTCGGCGGCACACAGTTTTGATTGCGTCAGAAGCCCGTATTCATGCGCGCGGGGCACACGTTTTCACCGGCTTGCGGCCTTCCGCGAAACAGCGTCCGGACGCGAAGCAGCCCGCGCCGGTCAGCGCGGGCTGTTCACGGTTGGCGGGGGCGCCGTCGCCGGTTCCCCCTGGGTTGCGGCTCGTGTCTACAGAATGAGTAATGGTCATCCGTGGGCCACCTTTCTGGCGGGGCCGGTGTCCTAGCGGATGTTGAACAGGTCAACCCGCATGATTTGCTGCTGCGTGCTTTCGCGCAGCTCGACGAACTTCTGGTGGTCGACCGGCGTAAAGAACACTCTCTTGACGGCGGATAGCGAACGTTTTTTCTTCATTTTTTCACCCCCTCTCACCATTGAATATGGCAATACTTATTATTTTTGGCGCGACAAATAAAGCCATATTCTTCTTTCGAAAAAGGGCAATATCAGAGCACAAAAAGGCGCGAGTAATTTTGTGCATTGATGCCGATTACAAATCGGCGGATGGTCAGCGTGTGATCACACACCATGTCGCTGCAGACCCGTTTCCGATGGAGTATTCCACGGGAGGGCCGGGGTGGACTTGAGTGGGTGTCGGTCAGACTGACCGGTCTCGGGCAGCCTCTGTCAGGCAAACCCGGATGCGTACGTAACCTTTTGTGTGGTTACGACGCCATGCCGGCGCGCCATGCAGAGGCCAGACGATGTCCAATAACTCCGGACTTGATTGCTGTAAACATCATGGCCTCCTTTCAACATGCACGCGGACATTCCGAGGGAATTCATCGGAACTAATTATTAAAGTACAGCATTACCAACCCCCATGACCAGCCCACGGCGAATATTAATCAAATTTCCTTGTATTACGTTCGCGGCGGCCCGCCGTGGATGGAGAAACCAGTCCGACGCCGGCTGGACGCCCCGGCCGCAACCACCCCAGCCGGGTCGACCGCCGGGAACACCTCCGGAGTGGCACCCGACCACCAAGGCGCCGACTACGCAGATAACACTTTTGTTACATTCCGCGGGCCGTCAAACGGGCTGGATCCCGCGAATTAAAGGGGTTTTCGGCTCCGATCGGGGGTGCAATCGTTACTCGCCAGTACGCCACGCCGGGCTGTTGCCGCCGCACAACCCCGCGGAAGCGTGTGACGCAGAGTACATTTGCACGGTAGAGGCAAACGGGGGACGATTCCCTCCCCTTGCTGCCCTGGGAACAACGCCATTTCGCACGACGCCTGCCGATAACCTTGGCCGGGGACTGCGGACAAGCTTTAAGGATGATTTCTTGCCACTGCACACACCCCGGCAGCGTGTGGCCCGCCATCTTGACGGACCGGACCGGTTTTCCTTCGGGAGGCTGAGACTTTGATCGGCTTCGTAGTCAAACGGTTCATTAATTACGCAATCCTTTCCATCATCGCCACCTTGAGCGCCTACGTCCTGGCAAGCGCCATCCTCAACCCGGCGGCCCGGTATTACGGGCGCAACCCGCGGCCCTCGGATGCGACGGTCAACGCCATCCTGGACGGCTTGGGCGTCAACCCCCACACCCCCGTCATTGAGCGGGTGTGGACGTGGCTCGTCAACATCGTCACCCACGGTTCGCTCGGCGACACCATCCACAACACCTCCGTGCTCAGCGAGATGACGGCCCGGGCGGGCACCAGCCTGCGCCTGCTGATCATCGGCACCATCATCGCCGCCGTCGTCGGCGTGGCCCTGGGCGTGTGGGGCGCGGTGCGGCAGTACAAACTCAGCGACCAGGTCATCTCCTACGGATCATTCACCATCCTGGCCATGCCGTCGTTCGTCATCGGCATCCTGCTCATGATCCTGGCCACCAACCTGAACAGCATCCTGGGCATCCAGCTGATCAACTTCACCGGTGAGTACACTCCCGGGCTCGACGGCGGCTGGTGGGACCAGTTTGCCGACCGCGCCGGACACCTGGTGCTGCCGACCATCGCACTGGCCCTGACAGGCGCCGCCGCCTACTCGCGGTACCAACGCAGCGCCATGCTGGACGTGCTCTCCGCGGACTACATCCGCACGGCACGGTCCAAGGGCCGCACCCGGGGATCGGCACTGGTCCGCCACGGCGTCCGGGTTGCACTGATCCCCATGTCGACATATTTCGCGTACTCCTTTGCCACCATCCTGGCCGGGGCGGCCGTCATCGAGCAGGTGTTCAGCTGGCACGGCATGGGCGAGTTCCTGTTCCAGGCCATCCAGCAAAGCGACATCAACGCCTTTACCGGTGCCATCTTGTTCAACGCGATCCTGGTGCTGATCGCCGGCACCCTGTCCGACGTCGCCTATTCCGCCCTCGACCCGAGAGTGCGGGTATAGCCATGGAAGTACTGAGCGAACTGCCCGTCACGGATTCCCCCGAAGCGACCGTTCCCACCAAGCCCGGCAGCAAGCCTGCCTCCCGCTCCCGCATGGTGTTCCGCCGCCTGCGCCACATGCCGCGCTTCTGGGTGGGCATCGTCGGGCTGGCGTTGATCAGCCTGTGGGCCATCTTCGGCCTGGCACCCAACGCCTGGAACCCCACCGACCTTGACGTGCTGAACATGGGCTCAAGCCCGTCGGCCCTGCACTGGTTCGGCACCAGCGACATCGGCGAGGACATCTACGCCCAAACCATTGTGGGCCTGCGCAAATCCCTGATCATCGGCCTGCTGGCCGGCCCGCTGGCCTCCATCCTCGCCGGCATCATCGGCGCCTTTGCCGGCTACCTTGGCGGCCGCTGGGACAAGGTCATCGTCTGGTTCATCGACCTGCTGCTGGTGCTGCCCAGCCTGTTCCTGTTCGTGCTGTTGAGCCCCATCTTCAAGTCGCTATCCTGGGTGGCGCTGATCTTCCTGCTGGCCGCCTTCGGCTGGATGATCATGGCCCGGGTGATCCGAGCCCAGACCATGTCTCTGAAGGAACGCGATTTCATCAAGGCCGCCCGCTTCATGGGCGTCGACACCTGGACCATCATCCGCCGGCACATCCTGCCCAACGTCTCCTCGCTGCTGATCATCGACGCTACGCTCGGCGTCGGCGCGGCCATCCTGAGCGAGACCACGCTGAGCTACTTCGGCTTCGGCATCCAGGCGCCCGACGTCTCCCTCGGCACCCTCCTCAATGCCGGACAGGGCGCCGCCGTCACGCGCCCCTGGCTGTTCGTCTTCCCCGCCGCCATCCTGGTCTGGACCGTGCTGTCCGCCAGTCTGGTCGGCGATGCCCTGCGTGACGCAGTGGACCCTACCTCCGGAGTCAACCGTGGCTGATAACAACACACCCCTGCTCGAGGTCCGCGACCTCAGCGTCACTTTCCCTGCCCCCAGCGGTTCCGTCACCGCAGTGCGCGGCGTCAACTACCACGTCAACAAGGGCGAGTTCCTGGGCATCGTGGGCGAGTCCGGCTCCGGAAAGTCAGTGTCCTCGCTGGCCGTCATGGGCCTGCTGCCGTCCTCCGCCCAGGTCAGCGGCGAGATCCTCTTCGAGGGCAAGCCGCTGCTGGGCCGCAATGACGCCCAGATGTCGCGGCTGCGCGGCGACGGCATCTCCATCATCTTCCAGGACCCGCTGTCCGCCCTGACGCCTGTCTACACGATCGGCGCGCAGATCGCGGAGTCGTTGCTCCTGCACGACAAGGGCCTCTCCAAACTGGCCGCCAATGCCCGTGCCGTGGAACTGTTGAAGATCGTCGGCATCCCGAACCCGGAACGCCGGGCCCAGGCGTTCCCGCACGAGTTTTCCGGCGGCATGCGCCAACGCGCCATGATCGCGATCGCCATCGCCAACAACCCCCGCCTGATCATCGCCGACGAGCCGACCACGGCGCTGGACGTCACCATCCAGGCGCAGATCCTGGAGGTGTTGCAGAAGGCGAAGGACCTCACGGGTGCCGCCGTCGTGCTGATCACCCATGACCTTGGCGTGGTGGCCGGGAACGCCGACCGCATCGCCGTCATGTACGCGGGCCGGATCGTGGAGACCGGAACCGTGGACCAGGTGTTCCACGAGCCCACCATGCCGTACACGATCGGGCTGCTGCGCTCCATGCCGAACCTGGCCACGGCGGGGCACACCCGGCTGGTGCCTTTGGAGGGACGTCCGCCGCAGTTGAGCAACCTTGCCCCGGGCTGCCCGTTCGCGCCCCGGTGCCCCATCGCCGTCGACGCCTGCCGCAGCACCGAGCCACCCCTCGCCATGATCGGGGACGCATCAAACCACAGCGCCGCCTGCCTGCGCATGGCGGAGATCGACGGCGGCCAACTCAAGCGCGGCCAGATTTACCCGGTCCCGGCCCCCGTGGCTGCCGCCGAACGGGCCGCCGTCGAACCTGCCAGCGTGCTGGCCGTCGAGGGCCTGGTGCGGCACTTCCCGCTCCTGAAGGGTGCCGTGTTCAAGCGGCAGGTGGGCACCGTCAAGGCGGTCGACGGCGTCAGCCTCGACATCCGCTCGGGGCAGACGCTGGGGCTGGTGGGCGAGTCCGGTTGCGGCAAGACCACCACCATCATGGAAATCCTGGAGCTCGCCAAACCGCAGGCCGGGCGCATCAGCGTCGACGGCCGGGACGTGGCCGCCATGTCCGCCAAGGAACGCCGGGCCCTGCGCCGCGACATCCAGGTGGTCTTCCAGGACCCCATGGCCTCCCTCGACCCGCGCCTGCCCATTCAGGACATCATCGCCGAACCGCTGACGGTGCACGGCGTGCCGGCCGCGGAACGGCGCGAAAAGGTGGCCGAGGTCCTTGAGCTCGTGGGACTGGACCCGGTCATGGCGAACAGGTACCCGCACGAGTTTTCCGGCGGCCAGCGCCAAAGGATCGGCATTGCGCGGGCCCTCGTGACGGATCCGAAGATCATCGTGCTGGACGAGCCCGTCTCAGCCCTGGACGTCTCCATCCAGGCCGGCGTCATCAACCTGCTCGAGGATCTGCAGGAACGGTTGGGGCTGTCGTACCTGTTCGTGGCCCACGACCTTGCCGTGGTCCGCCAGATCGCCCACACCGTGGCCGTGATGTATTTGGGCCGCGTGGTGGAGTCGGGACCCGCGGAGTCCGTCTTTGACGCCCCCAAACACCCCTACACGCGGGCGCTGCTGTCCGCCGTGCCGGTCCCGGACCCAACGCTGGAGAAGAACCGCAAGCGCATCATTCTCGACGGGGACCTGCCCAGCCCCACCGAGAACATCCCGGGCTGCAACTTCCGCACCCGCTGCCCCCTGTACAGGTTGCTGGACGCGGAGGCGCAGGGACGATGTGCCGGTGAGGACCCGGCGCTTCGCCAAGTGGATGGAACGGAGGCAGCCTGCCACCATGCGGAATCGATTGAACTTGTCTTGCAGTAAAACACTCGTGACCCAAAGGCCGGGACAACCCCGGACGCAGGGAACACATCTAGGAGGAAGCCAACAATGAACCGCATCAAGAAAGTCATGACGGCGGGTGCGGCGACGCTGACCCTGGCGATGATCGTCTCCGGCTGCAGCGCCGGCGGCGGCGGAGGCACCAAGCCCACCGTCAATAGTTCCCAGGGCGCCGCAGCAACAGGCACGCTGCCCACCACGGCGTGGACGGCTGCCGACTACTCCGCGGTCAAGAGTGGCGGAACCCTGACGCTGGCCATTGACCAGCTGCCGGACAACTGGAACACGCTCCAGGCCGACGGCAACAACGTCTCCACAGCGCAGATCGTCGACCCGACCACCGGTGGGCCCGTGCGCACCACGGCCGACGGCGGCTGGGAGGTCAACCCGGACTACGCGACCGAGGTCAAGCTTGTCAGCGACGACCCCCAGGTGGTTGAGGTCAAGCTGAACCCGAAGGCGGTCTGGCAGGACGGCACCCCGGTGACGTACAAGGACTTCGAGGCCACGGTCAAGGCCTCCAGCGGTGCAAACAAGGCCTACCAGCTGGTCTCGGACAACGTCTACAAGGACATCGCCTCGGTGTCCCGCGAGGACACCGACCAGAACTTCAAGATCACGTTCAAGAACAAGAACGCCGACTGGCCCTCCATCCTGGGCGGCAGCACGGCCGGCTCGGCCACGGCCAGCATCCTGCCGGCGGCCATCGCCGCCGACCCCAAGGCGTTCAACGAAGGCTACAAGTCCAAGGCGCTGCCGTCGGATGGCCCGTTCATGGTCTCCAACGTCGACAGCAACGGCCAGGTGGTCACGCTGACCCCGAACCCGAAGTGGTGGGGCGAGAAGCCCAAGCTGGACAAGATCATCATGAAGGTCGTTTCCCGTGACGGGCTCGCCCAGGCCTACGCGAACAAGGAACTGGACGTCGTCAGCATCGGCACCAACAAGGACAACTACGACACCGCCAAGAAGCGCACCGACGGCACCATCCAGCAGTCCGGCGGCCTGACCTGGAACCACATCACCATGAACGGTTCCAAGGGCCCGCTGGCCGATGTGAAGGTACGCCAGGCAGTGGCCCGCGCCATTGACCGGGACACCATCTCCGCCAGCCGCTTGAGCCCGATCGGCGCACCGGTGACCAGCCAGAACAGCTACATCTACATGCCCGGCCAGAAGGGCTACCAGGATGACGCCACATCGGTCATCGGCTACGACACGGCCAAGTCCCTGGACCTGCTCAAGGAGGCCGGCTACGCAAAGGGTTCCGACGGCATCCAGGCCAAGGGCGGCCAGAAGCTGGTCCTGACCTACACCCTGGACGCCAACAACCCCGTCTCGGAGCAGCTGTTCAAGCAGTTCCAGGCCAACCTGCAGGTTGTGGGCATCACGCTGAAGAACAACACGGTCCCTTCGGACAAGTTCTTCTCCGACTACGTGCTCAAGAGCAACTTTGAGATGACGGGCTTCGCCTGGTCGGGCACGCCGTTCCCGGTTTCCTCGACGGAATCGATCTTCTACCCCGTGGATTCCGGCCAGAACTTCACCGGCATCACCGATGCGAAGCTCGGCGACATGTGGGCCAAGGCCAACGCCGAACTGGATCCGGCCAAGCGGATCGCACTGGCCAACGAGATCGACAAGGCCATCTTCGCCTACACACCCGTCATCCCGTTGACGCCCACCCCGAACACCTACGGTGTCACCACGGGCGTGGTCAACTACGGTGCGGCACAGTTCCAGTCGATTGACTGGACCAAGGTGGGCTGGAAGGCCTAAGCCCAGGCACTAACGGACAACGGCAGGCCCAACCACCGCTTTTGCGGGGTTGGGCCTGCCGTTTTCGGTGGTTGGGCCTGCCGTTTTCGGTGGTTGAGCTTGCCGAAACCGGTGGTTGAGCTTGTCGTTCTCGGTGGTTGAGCTTGCCGAAACCGATGCTTGGGCCCGTTAGCTGAACACGCTCACCACGGCGAGCACCGCCAGCACCAGGCCGACGACGGCGGCCGGCACGTTCCAGCGGTGCGCCACCGCAGGCTCATCCCTGGCAGCAGCGGCGGCACCGGCGGAGGCGTTGCGGGTCTCCCAGGCGTCCCACGCGGCATCCACGCCGAGCTGGGTGGGCGGGACGGCAAAGTCCGCCCCGCCGGAGCCCTTCCCGCCGGGCAGCCGGCGCGGGCCCAGTTTGCCCACCCCCGGGGCGCCCCAGCAGGGAATCCGCCCGTCGGAGGTGTCCAGGATGACCGTCTGCGTGACGCGAACGGCCGTCAGGCGGCCAAACGGCACGTCATGGTCGCGCAGGATGTTGACCACCGTGAGCCCGTCCGGGTGCACCACCAGGCGGGGCCGCCACAGGAGCACGAACACCGCCCACGCTGCCAGCAGCAGCCACGGCAGGAAGTGCCAGATGGATGCCGCCGTGCCGGTCATGAGCAGGTTCACGGCAAAGAGCACGCAGAACACCCACGCGACCACGGCAAGCACCCGCGTGGGCCTCGAATACAGGGACTCGCGGCCCGTTACAGTCCCCACTGCTCCACAGCCGGGGTCATCTTGTCCCACCCGAGCGTGCAGACCTTGGCGGTGCCCAGCACAAAGTGCCTGCCTTCGCCGGCGTCGAGCCCCAACCAGCGGGCCGTGAGGATGCGCAGGAAGTGACCGTGCGCCACGAGCAGCACGTTGGCCGCAACGCTGCCGTCGGGCTGGGGTGCGCGCACCCGGTCAACAATGGCGTCGGCGCGGGCCGCCACCTGGGCCAGCGTCTCGCCGTTGGGCACGCCGCTGTCCCAGATCAGGTAGCCGGGGTTCTCGGCCCGCACCACGGCGCTGTTGATGCCTTCATAGTCGCCGTAGTTCCATTCGACGGCGTTGGGCTCCACCTCCGCGTCTGGGTAGCCGGCAAGTTCCGCGGTGCGGCGTGCGCGCTGCAGCGGCGAGGTGAGCACCAGGTCGAAGTGGTTGCCGAGCAGGGCGGGCCGGGCCGAGCGGGCCTGCTCCTCTCCTTCTTCGGTGAGCGGCAGGTCCGTCAGGCCGGTGTACTGGCCGCTGCGGGACCATTCGGTTTCGCCGTGGCGCAGCAGCCACAGTTTGGGCCCGCCGGGCACGGGGATGTGGCTCAACGGCGTCGACCCGGTGGGAACGGCTTCAGATGCAACTGCAGGGCTCATGCGTTGGTCCTCTTTTCTGGGGGCCGGCCTGGTGCGGCCGGCCCGGCGTTGCTCTTAGGGATTGTCCGTGGACGGAGCGGGTGAATCGGCTGTTTCAACGGGCGGCGCGGACTCGGGTTGTTCCGCCCACCAGGACTGCAGCGCCGCCACGGCGTCCGCATGGTCCAGCGGTCCCTGGTCCATGCGAAGTTCCAGCAGGTGTTTGTAGGCACGCCCCACCACCGGCCCGGGCTTTAGTCCCAGCAGCTCCATGATGGCAGCACCGTCCAGGTCGGGGCGGATCGAGTCGAGCTCCTCCTGCTCGGCCAGCACGGCAATGCGCTCTTCCAGGTCGTCATAGGCAAAGGACAGCCTGTCCGCCTTGCGCTGGTTGCGGGTGGTGACGTCCGACCGGGTGAGCCGGTGCAAGCGCTCCAGGACGGGGCCGGCGTCGGTCACGTAACGGCGGACGGCCGAATCGGTCCAGCCCGCGTCGCCGTAGCCGTAAAAACGCATGTGCAGTTCCACCAGGCGGGCCACGGCCTTGATGGAATCGTTGTCAAAGCGCAATGCCTTCATGCGCTTTGCAGTCAGTTTGGCCCCGGCCAGGTCGTGGTGCCGGAAGCTGACGGCGCCGCCTGGCTCAAATCGGCGGGTCTTGGGCTTGCCGACGTCGTGCATCAGGGCAGCGAACCGCAACACGAAGTCCGGGCCCGGAACGGGGCCGTCGGGGCCGGTTTCCAGGGCGGCCGCCTGCTCCAGGACCTGCAGGGAGTGCTGGTAGACGTCCTTGTGGCGGTGGTGCTCGTCGGTTTCCAGCTTCAACGCCGGCACCTCCGGGAGCACCAGATCGGCCAGCCCGGTCTCCACCAGGAGGTCGATGCCGGCCCGCGGGTGGGCGCCGCAAATGAGCTTCACGAGCTCGTCGCGGACACGCTCGGCGGAAATGATGCTGATGCGTTCGGCCATGCCGGTCATCGCCTGGCGCACGTCGGGATGCACGTCGAAGCCAAGTTGGGAGGCAAAGCGGGCAGCCCGCATCATGCGCAGCGGGTCATCGGAGAAGGACTGCTGCGGTGTGCCGGGGGTCCGCAGCACGCCGGCGGCGAGGTCTGCGGCGCCGCCGTAGGGATCCACGAGTTCCAGTCCGGGCAGGCGCAGCGCCATCGCATTGACGCTGAAGTCGCGGCGTTGCAGATCGTCCTCCAGGGACGCGCCAAACGCCACCTGGGGTTTGCGGGAGTCGGGGTCGTACGCCTCCGCACGGTACGTGGTGACCTCTATAAGGAGGACGTCCTTGTTCCGGTTGCGCTTGCGGAAGCCGATGGTGCCAAAGGCCCGGCCCATCTCCCAGTGTGAATCCGCCCATTTCTTGGCCACGGCCAGGATCTCATCCGGGGTGGCGTTGGTGGTGAAGTCCAGGTCCGGGGAAATCCTGCCCAGGAACAGGTCGCGGACGGGGCCGCCCACCAGGGACAGTTCATATCCTGCGTCGGCAAAGAGGTGTCCCAGTTCAAGGACTACCGGGTCTAAATTCGAGGTATCGGGCACCATTTCCATAGTCCCTTAAGAATGCCAGACTTTTTGCCGCCGCCACCGCCGCACGGCTGAACGCTTGCCCCGACGCGGCATGAAAACGGCGGATCCGCCCTGTCATCATCCCGGCCCAAAGATAGCTAGAGTGGACTCCATGGTTCACCCAGTGCCGCGCGCGCCGAAAAGGAGCCCATTGCCGTCGGCAATGGGCGGCCAGAGCGCGCCCGCGGCACCAAGCTCCGCCAGCCAGCTGCCCACGGTGGAGGAAATCTCCGCCGGCGGCGTCGTGGTGGAACGGCGCGACGGCGCATTGTGCGTTGCGATCATCGCCCGGATCAACCGCGGCGGCCGGCTGGAATGGTGCCTGCCCAAGGGCCACCCGGAGGGCGTGGAAACGTACGCCGAGGCGGCCGTGCGTGAAATTGAGGAAGAGACCGGCATCGCCGGGGACATCCTGGCACCGCTGGGCAGCATCGACTACTGGTTCACCGTCAGCGGCCACCGGGTCCACAAGACCGTCCACCACTTCCTGCTGCGTGCCACGGGCGGCTTCCTGACAATCGAGAACGATCCCGACCATGAAGCGGTCGACGTCGCCTGGGTTCCGCTGGCCGAACTGGACCGCAAACTGTCGTTCCCGAACGAACGGCGGATCACCGACCTGGCCCGGGATCTGCTGCCGGAATACTTCTAAGGCCCCTGTTCCAGCCCTTACCCGGCGTGCAGTGAGATGATGGGGAACGATGTCTAATGAATCAAGGGTGAGAATCCCCGCCAAACCCACCATCCCGCCGTCGAGCCTCCCTGCCGGGATCAGGCGGCAGGGTGCAACCCCGGCACCGGCAAAGTTGCAGGGAGCCCGCTCCAGCGCGTCGATGGCGGTTGGCACCCTGATCTCACGCATCCTGGGCCTGGTCAAGGGCGTCGTGTTGGGTATTGCGATCGCCGGCACCACCGTGAGCGACGTGTTCGAGGGTTCCAACAACCTGCCCAACATCATCTTCCTGCTGGTGGCCGGCGGTGTGTTCAACGCCGTGCTGATCCCGCAGATCGTCAAGGCGAGCAGGCAGCCGGACAACGGCTCCGACTTCATCTCCCGGCTGCTCACCCTGGGCATCTCGGGTTTGCTCGCCCTGACGGCCGTTGTCATGGTCCTGGTGGTGCCCATTGTGGGCGCCTCGACGTCGTTCAGCGGCAAACAGCTTGAACTGGCCGTGACGTTTGGGCTGTTCCTGCTGCCGCAGATCTTCTTCTATGGCCTGTACACGCTTTTGGGCCAGATCCTCAACGCCCACAACTCGTTCAGGGCCTATGCCTGGGCCCCCGTGCTGAACAACGTGGTGGCAATCTCCGGGCTGCTGGTGTTCATCGCCGTGGCGGGCAGCTCGGCCAGGCACCAGCACACCGTGGACAACTGGACGGCCGGGCAGACCGTGATGCTGGCCGGAACGGCCACCTTGGGCATCGCCGTCCAGTCCCTGATCCTGATCATCCCGGTCAAGCGGCTGGGACTGCGATTGCGGCCCAAGTTCGGCTGGCGGGGCACGGGGCTCGGCGCCACGGCCAGGGTTGCCGGCTGGACCATGGGCACCATGATCATCGGCCAGCTCAGCTACCTGGTCATTTTGCGCATCGCCACGATTCCAACGGGCAGCAAGCCCGACGGCGCCCCCGACGTGGGCTCGGCCATTCCCGGCGTTTACGAGTTCAACCGGGCCACCGAGCTGTACATCATGCCGCACTCCATCATTGCGCTGTCCATCGCCACGGTGATGTTCACGGCCATGGCGCGCGCCGCCGCGGGCCGGGACTTCTCGGGCCTGCGCAGCTCGCTTTCCGCCGCGCTGCGCACCACGGGCGTGGCCACCGTGTTTGCAGCCATGGCCTTGATCGTGCTGGCGGGCCCGTTGGGCATGCTCTTTGGCGGCAACAGGGAATTCTCGGGCCGCCAGATCGCCATCATCCTGGCCATCCTGGCCATCGGCGCCCCGTTCTTCAGCGTGTACTTCATCCTCAACCGGGTGTTCTACGCCCTGGAGGATGCCAGGACGCCGTTCATCATCCAGTGCATCGTGGTGGTCACCAGCGTCATCATGGTCCTGATTGCGGCCCAGCTGCCGGCCCCGTTGATCATCTACGGCCTGGCGTGCACATATACGGTCAACAACTTCCTGGGCCCGGTGCTGAGCAACTTCTATCTGCGCAAGCGGCTGGGGAACTACGGCGGCGGACTGATCCTGCGGGCCTATATGCGTTTCCTGTTCGCGGCACTCGTGGCCGGGGTGGCTGGCGTCCTTGCGCTGCGGCTGTTTGGCGGATCCTCCGCCGGCGGTTTCCTGTGGACCTCCATCTCGGCGTCCCTGGTGACGCTTGCCGTGGTGGGAACGTTCATGGCGTTGGTCTACGGGATCATGCTGAAGCTTTTGCGGGTCCGCGAACTGGACGACGTCCTGGAACCGCTACTGGGCAAAGTCCGGTCCCGCATCGCTCGCTGACGCGGCGCGGAGCGGATTGGATGGGTGCCCGTGGGCGTTAACCGGCGGAATCACTGCCCCGTCCGATAGAATCAGTAAAATTACGGCCCAGCACACCATTCCCGTGCCGGGCCGCCGCGTCTGCGCTGCGCGCAGCAGCAAATCATGAGGAGGATTCGGTGCCACAACCCATTGATGTGGGCTCCATCCTTGGCGGCCGTTACAAGGTGACCGGCCGCATTCTGGCCTCCGCCGAGGGCGACGTCATTTTGGACGGCCTGGACCAGGTTTTGAACCGGCCTGTCAGTATCCTGGTGTCGGCGGTGGCGAATTCTGCGAACCTGACCCAAAGCGCCCGCGAGGTGGCCACCGGCGAACGGGTGTCGGGTGTTTCCATCCTTGACCTCGGTGCGGCCGACGGCGCCACCTACCTCATTGCCGCACGCACCACCCCCGCGGACCTGCTGGACCTGGTGGTCCCCACGGAAGCGGTTGAGGAACCCGTCTACCGTGAACCGTTCTTCACCGACACGCTGGGCACGGAGATCTTCGGCTCGGCCCGCGACGTGGCACCGTCCATCAGCGCGTACGTCTACGAGGACGACTCTCCGCTGACCCCTGCCGCGCCGACGCCGGCGGTCCGGCGCACCCCGCAGCAACCTCCCGCCCGGCAGCAGGCCCCCCGGCCCGCGACCCCCACGGCGGCCGTGCCGGCCGCCGTCGTACCCCCCGTGGTGGTGCCGCCCGTGGTGGTGCCGCCCGCAGCAGCAACGCCCCGTGCTCCCGAGCCGGCCGCCGAACCCAAGGTGACCCTGTGGGACGACGAGGACTACGGCTTCATCAACGACGACCATGAGGCAACCGTCGGCCAGGCCCGCAAGGCCGGCACGTTCCCGGCCGAGGCCCGAGCGGCCAGCGACGACTACGAGGATTACGCGGCGGAACCGGAGCAGGATGAGGACGAGGACGACAACGCGCCCCGCACCGGCGGACGCTGGCTTACCGGCGTCATTGTCACGGCCCTCGTGGCGGCGGCACTGATCTTTGCCATCACCCACATTGGCAGCCTGGTCAACGGCGGCAACGTCGCGGAGACCGGGAAGAACACCCCGGCAGTCTCGGCGCCGGCCACCGGTGCCCAAACCACCGCCGTGAAGCCCCCCGTCGCCGTCGTGGTGCCCCCTTCCATCCAGGCCATCTCCGACATCACCGTCTACGCGCCCGGCGCCGAACACTACAACGAAATGTTCATCCCGCGCCTGAAGAACGCCTTCGACAACAACAAGGGCACCTACTGGCCCACGGTGGAGTTCTCCAACGACACCTTCGCCGGCGTCACGGACAGCATCGACCTGGCCGTGGAACTGAAAGCGGTGTCCAACATCAGTTCCGTGACGATCAACCAGATCGGCGGCTCGGGCGGACAGTTCAACATCCTCACCAACAGCAAGCCGTCCCTTGATGGCGCGGTCAAGATCGGCAGCGGATCGTTCAGTTCGCCGGACTTCACCCTGAAGGCGGCCGACGGCGTGAAGGCCAAATACGTCATCATCAACTTCACCCAGCTGCCCAAGCTGCAACCGTTCCAGGCATACCCGTACGGGTTGAAAATTGCCGAGATCGACGTCAAGTAGCCGTGTGGAGCGCCCTCGCCGTGTGCGGGGGCGCTCCCCGCGGAATATTTTTTCACCCGTTTTAGTTGTGTAAGTCAAATGCCCCGCAGCATCCGCGCCAGTCGCGGCTGCACCCCCGAAGGAAGAGGAACACGCACCCGTGACCACGCAAGCGACCCCCGCCGGTGATATCCGCGACGTCATCATCGTAGGCTCCGGCCCGGCCGGCTACACGGCTGCCATCTACACCGCGCGGGCCGATCTCAAACCGTTGATGATCGCCGGTTCCGTCACTGCCGGTGGCGAGCTGATGAACACGACCGACGTTGAGAACTTCCCCGGTTTCCCCGACGGCATCATGGGCCCGGACCTGATGGAAAACTTC
Organism: Arthrobacter sp. ERGS1:01; assembly: GCF_001281315.1. Taxonomy (NCBI): domain Bacteria; kingdom Bacillati; phylum Actinomycetota; class Actinomycetes; order Micrococcales; family Micrococcaceae; genus Arthrobacter; species Arthrobacter sp. ERGS1:01. The sequence continues at coordinate 3,973,032 of NZ_CP012479.1, forward strand.
GGCAAGCAGGCAGAGCGCTTCGGCACCGAGGTCATGTACGACGACGTCACCTCCGTTGCGCTTGATGGTGCGGTGAAGACCGTGACCCTGGCCGACGGCCGCGAGTTCAAGGCGCGCGCAATCATCCTCTCCACCGGCTCCGCTTACCGTGAGCTGGGCGTGGAGGGCGAGAAGCGCCTGGTGGGCCACGGCGTCAGCTCCTGTGCCACGTGCGACGGCTTCTTCTTCAAGGGCCACAACATCGCCGTCATTGGCGGCGGCGACTCCGCCATGGAGGAGGCCATCTTCCTGACGAAGTTTGCCGAGTCCGTAACCGTGGTGCACCGTCGCGAGACGCTGCGGGCCTCCAAGATCATGGCCGATCGCGCCCTGAACCACCCGAAGATCAAGTTCGTTTGGAACTCCGAGGTGGTGGGCATTGACGGCGAGGACAAGGTCAACAACGTCCGCCTCAACAACCTGGTCACCGGCGAGAAGAGCGATCTCCCCGTCACCGGCGTATTCGTTGCCATAGGCAACGATCCCCGCGTTGACCTGGTCAAGGACGTCCTGAACCTCACCGACGCCGGGACCATTGCCGTCGAGGGCCGCTCCTCCAAGACCAGCCTCCCCGGCGTCTTCGCGGCCGGCGACGTCGTCGACCCCACCTACCGCCAGGCCATCACGGCCTCCGGCTCCGGCTGTGTGGCAGCCCTGGACGTGGAACATTTCCTCGCCGAGCTTGATTCCTAAGAGAAAGCAGAATGACATGAGCAATGCAAAGAGCGCTACCGACGCAAGCTTCGCCGAAGACGTCCTGAATTCCGACAAGCCGGTCATCGTGGACTTCTGGGCCGAATGGTGCGGCCCCTGCCGGAAGATCGGCCCCATCCTCGACGAAATGTCGGTGGAGTACGCCGACAAGGTCCAGGTCGTCAAGGTCGACGTTGATGCCAACCCGGCCATCTCCGCCAAGTACGGAATCACCTCGATTCCGGCCGTCTACCTGTTCCAGGGTGGCGAGGTGAAGAGCACCGTGATCGGCGCCCGTCCCAAGCAGTACCTTGAAAAGGAATTCGCCGACTACCTGCAGTAAGCGGCTTTGCCTTAACCACGTGTGGACCGGACTGATGTCCGGTCCACACGTGGTTAAAGCGCTTCTCCCAGATTGATCCTAAGCGTCAAAAGTATGATCTGTATTCTGGCCGGATCCGTCGATTTTTGGCTTCCCCGGACCCCATTTCTCGAAACCGCAGCGTTTCACGTGAAACAGTGACGGCGTTCGTCTTTCGCGGCCATTGCCCACCGCATCGACAATTCGGAATTACAGCCGGGGGTCCACGGCCTCGGACTCCATGGCGAGGACGGCAAACACCGCCTGATGGATCCGCCACAAGGGTTCGCCACCCACCAGGCGTTCCACTGCTTCCAAGCCAAGCGCGTACTCCCTCGATGCCATCGACCGTTTGTGGGCCTCATTGCGATTTCGCAATCGCCCAAGATTGTGCGGCTCGGTATAGTCCGGGCCATAGATGATGCGCAGATACTCCCGCCCCCGCACCTTGATGCCCGGTTGGACCATGCCCTTGGTGCCACGCGACAGATTGGCCAGCGGTTTGACCACCATGCCCTCCCCTCCGCTTTCGGTCAGCTTCGTCCACCACAACGTTCCGGCATCGGTGGATGCCTGGTCCCGGACGTCCACAACCATCGACTGCGTGGGCCGGATAAGTTCGGGATCGGCGGCCGCCAACCGTTCGGTGATGCCCAGGTGCCAGTCGTGGCCGGTGCGTGAGTAGCTCCTGCCCTCCGTCGCCAGAACCTGGAAAGGGGCCACTTGCACGCCCTCCAACCCCTCTGCCGGAGCACTGTAGCGCCTGTACGCGGCCACATAGTCGGCCGCGTTCTGCTCCCTCGCCACGGTCCGGGCCAGCAATTCGGCAACATCGGCACCGCCGTCGGCAGCCTGTTCCAGTGCAGTGACGGCCCGTCCCAGTGCCGTCGTGGCTGCGGCGCCGACGGCGGCATAGTGGTTGCGGATCATCTCGCCCGCCTTGAGTGACCAAGGCAGGAGTTCGGCGTCGAGGAGGATCCAGTCGGTGTCGAGCTCGGCCCATAGCCCCGCCCGTTCCATCGCATCGTCAAGCCGTGCGAGGAAAATATCCGTGGTCTCTGGTTGAAAGAACGGCCGGCCCGTGCGCGTGTACACCGTGCCGCGCCAGCCATCCGGAGCCGCGAACCTCGCGGCATTCCGGCTCAGGAGCACCACGACCCGCGAGCCCATGTGCTTCTCCTCGCAGACCACCTGCTCCACCCCGTCCTTGCGGTAGACGGCAAAGGCTTCGCCCGGGTGTTCCAGGTAGCCGTCCACTTCCGAGGCCGGGGCCGGCGTCATGGTGGGTGGAAGGTATGGCAGCCAGCGCGGATCAATCGCCCAGCGGCTCATCACCTCGAGGGCGCCGGCGGCGTACTGTTCCCGGATACCGATCCTTCCATGTGTGCCCGTTTCGATGACCTGACGGCCCAGCACGTCATCGATCCGCAGCATGTCGGCCGCGCGTTCCGGTTCCGCGCCGGGCGCCGGTGCCAAGGGCTTGACCGGCTCGCACCAGATTCGCTCCGCCGGGACGGTGACGACCTCCTTTTCCGGGTAGCGCAGGGCTGTGAGCTTGCCGCCGAAGACGCAGCCCGTGTCCAGGCACATGGTCCCGTTGACCCACTCCGCGTCAACTGTCGGCGTGTGGCCGTAGAGCACGGTTGCTGCACCCCGGTAGTCCTCGGCCCACGGGTAGCGAACAGGAAGTCCGTAAACGTCCGTCTCCCCTGTTGTATCGCCATACAGGGCGAAGGCACGCACCCGGGCCGATGCGCGCCCGTGGTAGCTTTCGAGGAGTCCGGCGTGGGCCACCACCAATTTGCCGCCGTCGAGCACCAGATGGGAGACGAGGCCCTCGCAGAAGCCCAGCACCTCTGCACGGAAGTCCGCCGGTTCCGAGGCCAGTTGGGCGAGCGTTTCGGCCAGGCCGTGGCCGGTCTGCACCTTCTTGCCGCGCAGCGCCCGCACCAGTTTGTCCTCGTGATTGCCCGGCACCGAACGGGCGTGGCCGTTGCGCACCATCCCCATGACGAGCCGCAGGACGCCGGGACTGTCGGGTCCGCGGTCCACCAGGTCACCGACAAATATCGCCTTGCGCCCCTCCGGATGCGCGGCGTCGGTGGCCCTGCCATCGGCATCCCGGTCGATCCGGTACCCCAGCTTGGCCAGTATTGCTTCCAGTTCGGCCAGGCATCCGTGGACGTCGCCGATCACGTCGAAGGGCCCCACGTCCTGGCGGAAGTCATTGAGCAGTGGCTCGCGCTTGAAGGAGGCGGCGGCAACCTCGGCCTCGTTGTGCAGGACGTGGACCTTCCGGAAACCTTCCCTGCCCAGGCTCTTCAGGGAGCGGCGCAATTGGTCCGCCTGGCGCCGGATCACCCGGGCGCCCACCTGCCGGTCACTGCGCTGCGCGTCCCGCTCAATGCTTGTCGCCATGGGCAGGTCCAGCACCACGGCCACGGGCAGCACGTCATGGTCACGGGCCAGTCGAATCAATTCACGCCGGGACTCCGCTTGCACGCTGGTTGCGTCGACCACCGTCAACAGGCCGGCGTCGAGCCTCTTTCCTGCCACAAACATGAGGGACTCAAAGGCGGCCTTCGTGGCGCCCTGGTCGTTCTCATCATTGGAGACAAGCCCGCGGAAGAAGTCGCTTGAGAGCACTTCGAAGGGGTGGAAGTGCTGGCGGGCGAACGTGGACTTGCCGGCCCCGCTGGCACCCACCAGCACCAGCAGGCACAGTTGCGGAATTCCCAATTCAGCCATCGTCAGCCCCTCCTAAAGAGCGCAAGTTGAGTGGGTGAACCCGCCTCGGGATCGACGTCGCCCACCGTGCGGAAGTCCACGTCGTAGCCGTGGGTGGCACCGACCGAGGACGCCCATGCCTGGAACTCATGCCGGGTCCACTCAAATCTGTGATCCGGGTGGCGCCGCTGCCCCGCGCCAAGCCGCGGGTAGAGCACGTTGTATTCGACGTTGGGTGTCGTGACCACCACCGTCTGTGGGCGCGAGTATCCAAAGACGCTTTGCTCCAAAGCCGGCAGCCGTTCCGGATCAAGGTGCTCCACGACCTCCATGAGGACGGCGGCGTCCAACCCACGCAGCCTGTCGTCGAGGTAGGTGACGGAGGAATGGAGCAGCCGCACCCTGTCGCGGTGGCGCTCGGAGACCTCGTCGAGCCGCAGCCGCTGTGCCGCGTTCGCCAGGGCCCTGGCGGAAACGTCGGTGCCGATGATTTCCTCAAAGGCGGAATCACCCAGGAGCCGTTTGATCAGCGCACCTTCCCCGCAGCCCAGGTCCGCAACGCTGTGCGCGCCCACCTCCTTCAGTGCCGCCATGACGGCGTCGGCCCGGAGTCGGTGCAGCGGAACGATTGGAGCTTCGGCGTCCCCGTCGCTCGGCACTGCGGCATCATGGTTAACCGGGAAGGCTTCGGTGGCGGCGTCCACCATGTCCCGCTGGTGGGCCAGGTAGCGGCGGGTGATCAGTTCCCGTTCGGGATGGTCGTTCAGCCATCCCTCCCCCGCACGGAGCAGCTTCGCCACCTCGTCGTCGCCCACCCAATAGTGTTTGGAGTCGTCCATGACCGGGAGTAGGACGTAGATCTGCCTCAGGGCGGCGGCGAGCCGGACCGTTCCGCGAAGCTGCAGGTTGACGTAGTCCGACGCACCCCAGCCGGGATCCTGGGGATCCAACGGTATGGACTCCTCCGCCACGTTCCAGCCAAGAGGCTCAAAGAGGCGCTGCGCCAGCCCGGACCCGCCCTTGACCGGAACCGCTGTCAGGGCGATCTCCAGCGGTATGGCGGAGGCAGCCAGTTCCGGGCGGGAGTCGCAGCGGCCGGTCATTGCCGTCCTAAACAATTGCCCGAGCGCCACGGCGGTCATGGAGGATGATGCGTAGGGCCGGTCGTTGACATAGTTGTCCAGGGAATCAGCGCCGGAGCCTCCCCGCAGATGCTTGTTCCTTGCAAGTGCCAACGCGTCGATCTCCAGGAGCATGGCGACCGTGCAGCGGGCTGCTTCCTTCTCGGGATAAAAGACATGGGCAGTGCCCACGCTCGTGTCGAATGCCTGGACCTTGCCGGGATGCTTGTGGAGGAGATATCCAAGATCGGTAGCGGCAGGACCCGTATAGGTGATGGTGACGAGCAAGGTATCCCCCGGTCAATATCAGTCAACGTTTCCGCCACTCTACCGCGCGGCGTTGGCACGGTCTCGTTTCACGTGAAACAACCACTGCAGCCGGGGACCCCGTCCTCAGGTCCGGGACGCAACGCTGCCGCATTCCGGGCAATCCACCTGTTCCGGGCTCGACTCCCCGCTATCTGCTTTGAGGGCCATCGCGTCTCTCTCTCAACTCAGATCGACGGCTCAGTCTCCGTCAGCGAACAGACAGGCGGCGAGGATCAGATCCGTCGAATGCCTCGCGAAAAACGCCTGCCGAGATCACTGACTACTCACGGCCCAAAGGGCGGATTGTGGCGGGAGTAGTGGAGCCGCAGATCGAACGCGGCGAGATCGTCGACGACGTTCGGATGGAACTCGCTGCGCCACACAGTCCAGCGAGCCGGCGGGCGACCTTGGCCCTGTTTCCTTCGAGTGACATGGTGGTGTCCTTCCATCAATGGGTGAATGTCATCGGCGCCCATGCGCCTGGTGATGCCTTGAAGACGTGAATTCCAGCAGAGATGTGAGGTCGGCAGGGATCCGGCCTCGGCATCCTTGGTTTGGAAGCCTTAGCTTGTCTCCGGCGGAACACCTCACGTTTCCAGGACTGGACGCGTCTACCTGGTATGGAGAGAGCGATGACCGCAATGGCACTGCGGCAAGCACCGGCGGACCAGCGGCGCGGGCCCGTTGATTCCCACGAATGGTGGGACCAAACTTCACCACTACGTGGAGTGACGATGAAACAGTATGAGCTGATCGGCACCGACGGCCGCCCCTATCCGTCCCCGGCCAAGGGGCTTTGGGGTGGCCACCGCGGCAACAAAATCTACGGGCTGATGGAGTGCCCCGCCGCGACCAGGGCGATTGCCCTCGGCAGCTATGTGAAGAGCCGGGTGTTCTTTGCTGATGAGTCCACGGCAATCGCTGCCGGTTACCGGCCTTGTGGAGTCTGCCTGCGCGAGAAGTACCTCATCTGGAAGCATGAACGACGTGAAGGAGGCATCTATTGTGCACTCCCCCCGGATCGACGAGCTGATAATTCCTCCTGCCGGATTGGATAACGCCGTCGCCCCGCCGACGTCTCCGGCAGTGATAGACATGCTCGTTGTCCTTGCCCACCAATGGGGAGCAACTACCGTCACCATCGGGCCCGGGTCCGCAAGCGCTGGAGGCGTGTTGGGTGGGCGTCGTAGACTGGCCCGAGTCGGCGGCGTCCTTGACGGACTGGCGGGACCGTTTGAATTCAACAAGATCTGGCGCATCCGCGACGATGCGTTCATATTCGAAGGAATACCCACATGAACTACCTGTTCGGCGACGACTTCATCGCCCGGCCCCGCCGCGAGTTGGCGCCCGGGGCCGTGCATGTTCCAAACTGGCTGACTCTGGAACAACAACAGTGGATCGTCGCCCGGTTCAAGGAATGGGCCAACGGGCCGGTGCCCATCCGCTCGGCAAGGGTCGGCGGCCACGAAATGTCCGTGAAGACGGTCTGTCTCGGCTGGCACTGGCACCCTTACCAATACACGCGAAACGCCGTTGACGTAAACGGCAACCGCGTGCTCGACTTCCCCGACTGGATGGTCCGGCTCGGCAGGAAGGCCATCGTCGAGGCATCCGGCGACCCTAATGCCGGCGATGACTACACCCCCGACACGGCCCTGTTGAACTACTACGACGCGACTGCTCGCATGGGAATGCATCAGGACAAGGATGAGCTCTCCAATGCCCCCGTGGTGTCCCTGTCTATCGGCGACACCTCCACGTTCCGCTTTGGAAACACAACAAACAGGTCGAAGCCCTACGAAGATATCACCCTGGCCTCCGGAGACCTGTTCGTCTTCGGCGGTGCCTCACGCCTGGCCTACCACGGCATTACCCGCATCCACCCGGGCACGGCACCCGCCGACTGTGGGCTGAATGCCGGACGTATCAACATCACCATGCGCGTCACCGGATTGAACGATCAATGAGTACGGCCGGACCTATCGCCGGCGACGGCGGAGCTACCGTCCAGTAGGCGCAGACCGAAACCGCCCGGATCTCCCGGCGATCGGCCCAACATCACATTCCTCCGTCACACGCGCCCGCGCCCCTGGAAGCCCCAGGAGCGCCCTGTGGCACCTCGGGACGGCCCTGGCACTCTCCAAGCCGTTATCGAGGCGATCAGGGCGCTCAGAGGCCGTGCAGGGCTCCCAGCCGCACCGGGCCGTGAGGTTGGCGACTCGGCGGTCTTGTTAATTGGAAGGACCCCGGGGGTTAATGGAACTGCCTAAGCCTTCACGGTCCGGAGATTCCTTCTGACTCACGCAAATGCCAGGCTCACGATTCTTGGAGGAGCTTTGTTGGTGCGGCAGCCGTCCGGAGGCGGCCGTCCTGTCGCTCATGTCACCAGGGAACTCGGGATCTCGCGCCAGACGGCGTCCCGCCGGGCCCACCGCTACATTGCAAAAGGCGCCACCGGGCTATGCGATCGCTCCAGCCGCCCACACGCCAGCCCCACCCTGGAACGAGTCATCAGCGACGGCGCCTTCGCCCACCGGAATGCAACAGTATTCAAGGCCGCCATCGCCGAACTCGGGGCGGTACAGAAATTCATCAAACCATACTGTCCCTGGGCCAACGGCAATATCGCTCCCTGGCCACCGAATGGGTCCGACCGGTGCCCGGACGCCAGCAGTACCGAACGCGCCCATGACCCTGACCCCTGGCTCACCCCACTACAACAATGAACGCATCCACGCCGTCATCGGAACGACACCCATCGCCCGAGTGCCACCAATCTCATGGCCACGTACACCTAACAGAGCCAGACCAGTCCGGTCCCGAGTTCATGCGCCGATGCTTGTTTCACGTGAAACACACGCACCGAATTTAGTGTGCCGATAGATCTCACTTGGCGATGTAACTGGAACGCGAAGAGTTCAGGGGAAACATCGAGTTCGCCGACCACGCCCAGACTGTGACGGTCCCACCGTTATCCACATCCTCATGTTTCGTCGGCGGTGCGCGACCGTTTCACGTGAAACATGACGCACGGTTCGCTTCGATGCATCGCTCCGCTTATTGATGCTGCATTCAATGACCCGTTCAATACGTGCCGAATCTTGCCCCGTTAGCGGTGAATCCCAGGAAATTGGCAACATCTTTTGATGTCTTAGGATCATTCCAGGAGAACCCGGACATTGACAAAAAGGGGGTGTCGTTGTTTCACGTGAAACAACGACACCCCCTAGGTGCGACGTCTTAGTTTGTGTCCGGGGACAGGACATCCATAATTCGGTTCAGGTCCTCCACCGAGGCGAACTCAATGCTGACCTTGCCCTTACGGGCTCCCAATGAGATCTTCACGTTCGTGTCCAAACGGTCCGACAGCGAACTGGCAAGAAAATCAAGACGCTCATGCCGAGGGCTGGGCTTCGCCGGCGCAACCCGCTTTGCCGCATCGGGAGCCTGGTACAACTGCACGGCCTCCTCCGTCGCACGAACGGACATGCCCTCGGCGACGATCTTCTGGGCCAAGCGCTCCATGGAGTCCACATCGGGAAGGGCCAACAGGGCACGGGCGTGGCCTGCCGAGAGCACCCCTGCCGCGACACGGCGTTGAACGACGGGCGGCAGTTTGAGCAGGCGCAGGGTGTTGGAGACCTGCGGTCGGGAACGCCCGATCTTGTCGGCAAGCTGCTCGTGGGTGGTGCCAAAGTCTTCCAGCAACTGCTGGTACGCGGCAGCCTCTTCCAACGGATTCAGCTGGCTGCGATGCAGGTTCTCCAGCAACGCGTCGCGCAACAAGTTGTCATCGGTGGTTTCTCGGACAATAACCGGAATTGTCTGAAGACCCGCCGCCTGGGAGGCGCGCCAGCGGCGCTCACCCATAACCAATTCGTACGGTTGGTCGCTCTTTTCGGAGGACTTGCGCACCACGATTGGCTGCAGGACACCGATTTCCCGGACGGAATGGACCAATTCGGCCATATCGTCTTCATCGAAAATGGTACGCGGCTGCTTGCGGTTGGGGTGAATGTCCCCCACGGGCAATTCCATGAACCGGGCGCCGGGTACTTCCACCAGCTCCGGTCCGGAAACAGGAGCCGGCTCCGAATCCACAACCGGCTTCTTTGTTTCACGTGAAACTGCGGGCTTCCGGCTCTTGGGCTCGGGGAAGAACAAATCCACCGGGCGCGTCGGCTGCGAGGATGCACCGGAGTCGTCGGACGCCGAGCTGGGAATCAAGGCACCCAAGCCGCGACCAAGGCCTCTACGCTTATCGGTCATTGAAATGTCCTCCATTGAACGAGCCCTTGGTACTGCCGGGCCGGATATTTTGCCTACGTAAAATTGTCGAACACGCGAACGCGTTCCATGTATGAAGTCTAGCGTTCAGCCAGTTCTGCGGCGGCTTCCAAGTAGGACAACGCGCCGGTGGACGACGGATCGTACGTCATGACGGTCTGCTGGTAGCTGGGCGCCTCGGAAATACGCACCGAACGCGGAATGAGGGCCTGCAGGACCTGCTTGGGGAAGTGTTCGCGCACATCCGCGGCCACATGGGCGGCCAGGTTGGTCCTGCCGTCATACATGGTCAACAGGATCGTGGAGACCACCAGATCGGAATTCAGGTGTTTTTGGATCATCTCAATGTTTTTCAACAACTGGCTGAGTCCCTCAAGTGCATAGTATTCGCACTGAATTGGGATCATGACCTCATTGGCGGCGCAGAACGCGTTGACGGTCAGCAATCCCAGGCTCGGCGGGCAGTCAATAAAGATGAAGTCCAGGCGCTCTTCACCGTTGGCTTCGCGATACTTGACGTATCCGTCGATGGCGCGGCGCAGGCGCTGTTCACGCGCCACCAGGGAAACCAGCTCAATTTCGGCGCCGGCAAGGTGGATGGTGGCCGGCGCGCAATACAGATTGTCGATGTCGGGGCACTGTTGCACCACATCGGACATGGCGAAGTCGTTGATCAACACATCGTAGATGCTGTCGATTTCCGCATGATGGGGAACACCCAGTGCCGTGGACGCGTTGCCTTGGGGGTCGATGTCGATGACCAGAACCTGAAGCCCCGCCGACGCGAGGGCGGCGGCAATGTTGACCGTGGTGGTGGTCTTGCCAACGCCACCCTTTTGGTTGGCAACAGTCAGGATCCGCGTGTGGCTGGGGCGCGGCAACTTGCGGCCCAACAGTCGCTCGCGGCGCTTGGTCTCACTGACCAGCTGGCTGGCAATGGGACTACTCTCGTCAAAGTCGTTGCCAAAAGCGGAGACATCACTTGCTGTTGTTTCACGTGAAACATGACGCTCGTTTGATGAATCAACCGTTTTAGGTTGATTTATAAGTCGGGCGCCGAACTGGGTTCCGATCGCGCCGTTTGCATCAGATCGTGCCGACCCCAACGACATGAACGGAGGGATCCGTTGCGAAGCTGCTTCGCTACTGGTCACGCTGACACACTCACTTTCATCTGGCCGTATTTGCCACTCACTAGCCTATCGGTTCTCATGCCGGGCCTGGCGGATCAGCGCCGAGCCACCTTCACGCGAACCACCGTGGTGGGTTCTTCAAGAATGTCGGCACCGGCAACCAGCACCTCGGTCTGGACGCCGCCAAGCTTCTTGATGGTCTTGGCCGCCTTGGTGATTTCCTCGGCCGCACTGCGTCCCTTGATGGCCAGCAGTTCGCCCTGCCCGCCAAGCAGCGGAATGGTCAGCGGCGCCAGGGTATTGAGGGCGGAAACGGCGCGTGCCGTCACCACGGAGCATTCAACCTTGCCGATCGCGGCCTCTGCCCGTGCTCGGACAATCTCCACATTGTGCAGGCCCAGGTCCATGACCACTTCCTCGAGCCATATGACCCTGCGTTCAAGCGGTTCGATCAGAGTGAGGTACAGGTCCGGGCGGGCGATCGCCAGGCACAGGCCCGGCAGGCCGGCGCCGCTTCCCACGTCGGCGACTTTCGCGCCGTCGTCGATCAGCTCGGCCACAACCGCACAGTTGAGCACGTGCCGGCTCCACAGCCGGGGAACTTCCCGCGGGCCGATCAAGCCACGTTCGATGCCGGACGTGGCCAGGTGCTCAACGTAGCGCTTGGCCAGCTCCAGCCGGTCGCCGAAGATCCGCTCTGCGGCAATGGTCTCTTCGGCAGTTAGCTCTACCACTTTAGGTATCCCCTCGCGAGCGGTCCCGTCCACTTGCCGAAGGGCAGGTGAACGGGACCGTCAATTTTCAAACTCTTAGGTGTTGTTACTGTGCCGGCGTGACGACGATGTGGCGGCTGGCGCCTTCGCCCTCGGACTCTGATTCCAAGCCCAGCCCGGCAATGGCGTCGTGCACGATCTTGCGTTCGTAGGCGCCCATGGGCTCCAATGCCACCGAGGTGCTGCCGGCGGCAATCTTCTCCGCCGCGTCCTTGGCGATCTTTGCCAGTTCAACGTTGCGGCGGTCCCGGTAACCGGAAATATCCAGGACCAACCGTGAACGGTTCTCGGTGGCCGAGAGCACGCTCAAGCGGGTCAGTTCCTGCAGGGCGTCGAGGACTTCGCCGTCGTTCCCCACCAGGTCCTTCAGGGAGTCCGTCTCCTCATCGGCAACGATGGAGATGTAGGTGCGGCCGTTGCGGACTTCAATGTCGATGTCGCCGTCGATGTCGGCGATGTCCAGCAGTTCCTCCAGGTAGTCCGCGGCAATGTCGCCCTCTTCTTCGAGGCGGCTTGCTCCCGTTGTAACTTCTTCGGCAACGGTTTCTTCGGGGACAATCTCGGTTTCAGCAGGCATTATTTCTTCTTCCTGTTCTTACGTTGAGGCTGGACGCGCTGGACCTTGGGCTCGGGAACTTCTTCGATCTCCGCGACGATGCTCTTCTTAGAGGCACCGAGCAACGGCAGGCCCTTGGCCTCGCGGCGCTTCTGGTACTCCTTGTAGGCGGGGGATCCGGGGGTGGGCATCCGGCGGATCACGAAGAACTGCTGGCCCATGGTCCAAATGTTCGTGGTGGTCCAGTAGATCAGGACACCGATCGGGAAGTTCACACCACCGATACCGAACACGAGGGGCAGTACGTACAGCATCATCTTCTGCTGCTTCATGAACGGGCCGGCCATGGCCTCTTCGGACATGTTCTTGCTCATGATCTGCTTCTGCGTGATGAACTGCGAGGCGATCATGGCAATGATCATGATCAGCGACAGCACCACAACGGCCATGTTGAGATCGCCACCCTGCAGCTGCGGCAGGAACGCTGCGGAGAGCGGGGCTCCGAAGATGGAGGCGTGGTCGAACTGTGCCACCTGGTCATGGCTCATCGCGCCGATGCCGGAGCCGGTGCCGTTGGCCTTTGAAACACCGGAAAGCACCTGGAACAGGGAGAAGAAGAACGGCATCTGGATCAGCATGGGCAGGCAGGCGGAGAACGGGTTGGTGCCGTGCTCCTTGTACAGTGCCATCTGTTCCTGCGCCATGGCCTGGCGGGAGAGCTGGTCGGTCTTGCCCTTGTACTTGGCCTGCAACTTCTTCATGTCCGGCTGCAATGCCTGCATGCCGCGCTGAGCCTTGATCTGCTTGACGAAGACCGGGATCAGGGCCGCACGAATCACCAGCACCAGGCCGATGATCGCCAGGGTCCAGGTAACACCGGAGGCTGCCGGCAGGCCCAGGAAGGTCAGCCCGTCATGGAACAGCACCATGATCCATGAAACGAGCCATTTGAAGGGAGCCAGAATCGTCCCGAAGAAGTCCATATTACTTTTCTATTCTCCTCAAGCCGCCGGGCGGCCTTGTGTATCCGTCTGAGCCGGAAGAAAGACGTCCGGGTGGTTCAGCTGGACAATGAAGGGGACCTTGGAGGGATCGTCCCAGTGGACGTGAGCCGGTGCGGGCACCGGATCGATGCCGCCGGAATTCCAAGGATGGCACCGCACTATGCGACGGGCCGCATACCAGCTGCCTTTAACTGCCCCATGAACGGTGACCGCCTCCAGGGCATAGGCCGAACATGACGGAAAAAACCGGCACACCTGCCCATAAATGGGTGAGATGAGTCGCCGGTACAGTTTCAATACAACTATCAAGATGTTGCGGGGAAGATGCCAGATGAAGCGTCCGACGACGGCCGGGCTGCCCATTGCGCGACGCTCAAGCCTTGCTTGGGTCACGGACATCATCTCCTTTCGACACGTTGGCCTTCACAACTGCCGTTGGTGGGGCGTCCTGGCGAGCACTTTCCCCAGGCTGCTCCGCTATGCGGGAGGCTGCCTTGGAAAATGCCCTGTTGTAATCGTTGACCAGTTCGCCCCACGCGGCGTTTGCGGACGCGGGCAGGGCCCGGACCACAACGTTGATACCGAATGGATGGCGGCGAACCGTTTCAAACGCTATTTCTCTTAGTCTCCTCTTAACGAGGTTGCGAGTCACAGCGTTCCCAACGGTCTTCGCGACGATGAAACCAATTTGGGTTGGTTCGTCGTCGGAAGTGGACACCACAGATAACACTAAGTTCCGGCGTCCATTGCGGACGCCGGAACGTACAGTATGTGAGAAGTTGGCGGATGTCCGCATTCTGTTTCTGGTGGCTAGCACCCTGCGACCAACGCTACTTCTGTTAAGGCTCGACGGATCGTCAAGCAGTTATTGGTTAGGCCGACAGCTCGACGCGACCCTTGCCACGGCGGGCGGCCAAAATGGCGCGGCCGGCGCGGGTGCGCATGCGAAGGCGGAAGCCGTGCTTCTTGGCACGACGGCGGTTGTTCGGCTGAAAAGTCCGCTTGCTCACGGTAGTTACTCCAAGACAATCTAAAGATGCGCCTTGCCCGAAGCTAAGTAAGGGGAAGAACAGGCCGACGCTAAGTATATGGATGCCCGCTTATCGCTTCCAGTAATAGGAAGCATGCGCAGGTGCGCAAAGCAGACACATGGGACTTCACAACATTAGGTCATTTTGGCCCCCACAGTCAAACCGCGGCGGGCGCCGCCCCTTCCCGGAGGGGTGCTGTGGTGCCATATTTTCGCGGCACCCATCCACGGCTGCCTGTGCACAGTTCCGTGGATAACCCGTGGACAAACCGTGGACAAACTGTGCGCAACGCCTCCCGCTCCGGCCCCATGTGTGACATTTATCCACAAGCCGTTTTCCCAGCTATCTTCTACCCTTTTCATCCTTTAGGCTAGGCCCGTAGCAAGTTATCCACTGGTTGTGAATAACTCTGTGGATGACGGATGTTGATCGTCCCCGGCCATCGACGCCGCGAGCGGCGCATATGTAAGGGAAGTCACTCACAGTGAGCGCACAAATACGAGATGCCGGCCCGGGAGCGGGCCACCGGCAGTAAGGGTGGACCAGTCAATGAGCACTGAGGAGATCAATGACGTTGGAAGTTCCTGGCGCCGGGTCATTCGAATTCTGGAACAAGATGAACGGGTATCCCCGCGCCAGCGCGGATTCGTCGTCCTGACCCAACCGCAGGGCCTGATCGGCAACACCTTGCTGGTGGCTGTTCCCAATGAACTGACCCGCGAGGTCCTCCAAACCCAACTTAACACCGCCCTCAACGATGCCCTGCGCCAGGTTTTCCCCGAAGAAATCGGCTGTGCCTTCAGCGTCAATGCCGATCTGGTACCCCCCGTCAAGGAAGAGGAAGCCGCGGCGGAGCCCGCTCCCCTTCGTTCCGAGCGGATCGAACGCCCGGAACCTGCCGAGCAGGCTTCCAAGCCGTCACCCACCCTGCCGAGCACCTCGCAGGAGTTTGGCCGGCTCAACCCGAAGTACGTTTTTGACTCCTTCGTGATCGGTTCCTCGAACCGTTTTGCCCACGCAGCGGCCGTGGCAGTGGCGGAGGCGCCGGCGAAGGCCTACAACCCGCTGTTTATCTACGGGGATTCCGGGCTCGGAAAAACCCACCTCCTGCACGCCATTGGCCACTACGCACGCCGGCTCTACAACGGAATCCGTGTTCGGTACGTCAATTCCGAGGAGTTCACGAACGACTTCATCAACTCCATCCGGGACGACGAAGGCGCCAGCTTCAAACAGCTCTACCGCAACGTGGACATCCTGCTTATCGACGACATCCAGTTCCTGGCGAACAAGGACGCCACCCAGGAGGAGTTCTTCCACACCTTCAACGCCCTGCACAACCACAACAAGCAGGTTGTCATCACCTCCGACCTTCCGCCGAAGCGCCTGCAGGGCTTTGAGGAACGCATGCGCTCACGATTCGAGTGGGGCCTGCTGACCGACGTTCAGCCGCCGGAATTGGAAACCCGTATCGCGATCCTGCGCAAAAAGGCCATTGGGGAAGGTCTTTCGGCGCCCGATGACGCCCTTGAATACATTGCCTCGAAGATCTCCACCAACATCCGTGAACTTGAGGGGGCACTGATCCGGGTCACGGCCTTCGCCAGCTTGAACCGGCAGCCGGTGGATGTGGGACTTGCCGAAATGGTGTTGAAGGACCTCATCACCGACGACGGCGCACAGGAAATTACCTCGACCGCGATCCTCGGACAGACCGCCGCGTACTTCAACATCTCCCTGGAGGAGCTCTGCAGCAAATCCCGTACGCGGACTTTGGTGACGGCCCGGCAAATTGCCATGTACCTGTGCCGTGAGCTTACCGACATGTCCCTGCCAAAGATTGGGCAGGAATTTGGTGGCCGTGACCACACCACGGTGATCCACGCCGACCGCAAAATCAGGGAACTGATGGCCGAACGACGCGCCATCTACAACCAGGTCACCGAACTGACCAACAAGATCAAGCAGCAGCAGCGCGAAGGCTAGTCCGCGCAGCGGACGAAAATTTTTTGTGAATTAACAGGTGTGGATAATCCTGTGGATAGTTAAGTGCACAACCGCCCCTACCCTGCGGATAACTACACACCCCGCTGTGGATCCCTGAATTGGCGGGAAAAGTTCTCCACCGCCTTCCACATCCCGTTACGGGCCAGCCCCACAAACTGTGCACAGGGCAGATCGGTGCGATGCCGCGGTGCAGCGGGGTTATCCACAGTATCCACAGGACTTATTAACACTACGAATCCCAAGAATTCTTCGTTTCAAACAACATTTTCCTCTCCACCCATCCCCGGCCCCCTTGGACCGAATGACAATGTTCGGCTGGGCCGCTCAAAGGGCTAAGCTGTCTCCAAGCATGTAATTCCATTCGTGGAAGTCCCGGCCCACAAGCCCAGGGATTCCACCCCCAGGCACCACACACTTTTCGCATGATGAAAGGCGGCACCCTTCCGTGAAGTTCCGAGTCGAACGGGATGTTCTGACCGAAGCAGTCAGTTGGGCCGCACGTTCGCTGTCGCCCCGGCCCCCGGTTCCTGTCCTTTCAGGTCTGCTGCTCAAGGCCGAAGCCGGCACCTTGAGCCTCGCCAGCTTTGACTATGAGATTTCCGCACGTCTGGAAATCCCTGCGGACATCACTGAAGAGGGCACCATCCTGGTCTCCGGACGGTTGCTGGCCGATATTTGCCGCAGCCTTCCCGCCGCACCGGTTGAGGTGGAGACCGACGGATCGAAAGTCACCCTCACCTGCCGCAGCAGTCGTTTCCACCTGGCCACCATGCCGGTCAACGACTATCCGGAACTTCCGGCCCTGCCCGAGCTGAGCGGAACCGTCGACGGCGAAGCCTTCGCCCAGGCTGTTTCCCAGGTCATCATTGCCTCCAGCAAGGACGACACCCTGCCCATCCTCACCGGCGTGAAGATGGAAATTGAAGGTGACCTGATCACCTTGCTGGCCACCGACCGTTACCGGCTGGCCCTGCGGGAAATCCGCTGGAACCCCACCTCCCGGGAATCTCCACCGGAGCCCTGGTCAAGGCCAAAACGTTGAGCGAAGTCGCCAAAACCCTCGGTGGCGCCGGAAACATCAACATCGCGCTCTCCGAAAACAGCGAACTTATCGGCTTTGAAAGTGGCGGACGCCGCACCACTTCGCTGCTCGTGGATGGGGATTACCCCAAGATCCGTTCGCTGTTCCCGGACAACACGCCTATCTACGCCACAGTGGAAACCCACGCCCTGGCCGAGGCCGTACGTCGCGTATCCCTCGTGGCCGAACGCAACACTCCTGTCAGGTTGATCTTCACGGACGGCCAGCTCACCCTCGACGCCGGAACCGGCGAGGATGCGCAGGCATCGGAAAACCTTGAGGCGGCACTTGTCGGCGAGGAAATCACCGTCGCGTTCAACCCGCACTACCTGAGCGAAGGTTTGAGCGCTTTCGATAGCAAGTACGTGAGGTTCTCCTTCACCTCCGCACCCAAGCCGGCCATGTTGACGGCCCAGGACGACATCGACGGTGACAATCGTGACGACTACCGCTACCTGGTCATGCCGGTGAGGCTGCCCAACCAGTAGTTCACACCTGAAGTTTTAGCTCCACACCTCTACCGGAAAAGAGAAACGCCGTGCACATCGGACTTGTCGGACTTGGAAAAATGGGCTTCAACATGCGGGCACGCCTGCGGGCTGCGCAGATTGACGTCACTGGTTTTGACAGCAACCCCGATGTCACCGATGTGCCTTCCCTCGCCGGGCTCGTAGCGGCAGTTCCGGCACCCCGACTGATCTGGGTCATGGTCCCTTCCGGAGACATCACCGACTCTGTCATCACCGAATTGTCGAACCACATGGAGCCCGGCGACCTACTCATCGACGGCGGCAATTCCCGCTTCACCGAAGACCAGAAGCACGGCGCCAAGCTGGCCGAAAAGGGCATTGGCTTCATGGATGTTGGCGTCTCCGGTGGTGTCTGGGGACTGAAGAACGGGTACGGCCTGATGGCCGGCGGCTCCGTCGAGGATGTCACCCGGGCCATGCCGGTTCTGGATGCACTTCGTCCCGAGGGTGACCGTGCCGACAGCTTTGTCCATGTGGGCGGAGTCGGTGCGGGGCACTACGCAAAAATGGTCCATAACGGCATTGAATACGGCCTCATGCAGGCCTATGCCGAGGGTTATGAGCTGTTGATGAAGAAGGACATCATCGAGGATCTGCCCGGTACTTTCCGGGCGTGGCAAAAGGGCACGGTTGTCCGGTCCTGGCTCTTGGACCTCATGGTCAAGGCCCTGGATGAGGATCCGGGCCTGGAATCCATTGACGACTACGTCGAGGATTCGGGCGAGGGCCGCTGGACCGTGGAAGAGGCCATTGCCAACGCAGTGCCCGCCCCCGCCATCACGGCCGCACTTTTTGCCCGCTTCTCCTCGCGTGAAGACAATTCCCCAGCCATGAAAATGGTGTCGGCGCTGCGCCACCAGTTTGGTGGACATGCCACCAAACCCGCCGGTTCCTAAGACACAAAGAAAAGCCGGCAGTACCCGTGTTTCTTGAACATCTTTCCCTGACAGACTTTCGCAGCTACGAGCACATCGACCTTGCGCTCAAACCCGGCGTGACGGTCCTGGTCGGCTCCAACGGATTGGGTAAAACCAACCTGGTGGAGTCGATCGGGTACCTGTCCACCCTGTCCTCGCACCGCGTCAGTGCCGATGGCCCGCTGCTTCGCTTTGGCACCGAGCGGGCATTGATCCGCGCACAGCTGGTCCGTGGTGAGCAAAAAGTCATGGTGGAAGTGGAGATCAACGCATCGCGGGCGAACCGGGCCAGGATCAACCGGGCCAACCCGATTCGGGCCCGGGATGTCCTGGGCATCTGCCGCACGGTGATTTTTGCCCCCGAGGACCTTGCCCTGGTCAAGGGCGACCCGTCCAGCCGGCGTCGTTTTCTCGATGAACTGCTGGTGGTCCTGCTGCCCAAGCATGCCGCGACGCGATCCGAGTACGACAGGGTGCTCAAGCAGCGCAATGCCTTGCTGAAATCGGCCCGAGCCGCGCATTTCTCCCGCAACGGTGTCGGTGAAGGCCACTTGTCGACCCTCGATGTGTGGGACCAGCACATGGCCGACGCAGCGGCGAAACTGCTCGAGGCCCGGCTCGATTTGCTCAACCGGCTGCGCCCGCACATGTCCGAGGCCTACGCCCAATTGACGGACGGCTCCAAATTGCTGCGGGCGGTCTACCGCAGCAGCCTTGACGCGGAACTTGACGACGCCGGCCTGCCGGGCACCGCCGTCGAGCCGGAGGACCTGTCCCTGAGCAGCCTGGACGAGCTCCGGGAAAAATACGTTGCGGCCCTGGCTGCCTCACGGACCCGGGAATTGGAACGCGGCATGTCGCTGGTGGGTCCGCACCGCGACGAACTCGAGCTTTTGCTCGGCGCGGCACCGGCCCGCGGGTATGCTTCGCACGGCGAATCGTGGTCGGTGGCGCTGGCCCTGCGGCTCGCATCCTTCCACGTGTTGGGGGAGGACGACCACATCGCCGGAAACCAGCCAATCCTGATCCTCGATGACGTTTTTGCCGAATTGGACACCCAACGGAGGCGAAAGCTGGCAGCCATGGTCGCCACGGCCGAACAGGTCCTGGTGACGGCCGCGGTGGGCGAGGACATTCCGGCCGAACTGGTGGGGGCGCAGCTTCAGGTGATTCCGGGCGCCGTGGTGTCCCATGCCGACTGAGCAGCCCCCCAGTAGTGGCGTTCCGCACGACGCCACCGGCAAGAAAAGCCGCCTGGCCGCGCAGGCACAAGACCATGTGACCGAAGTCGATGCGCCCCAGGCCGCCCTGAACAGGATGCGCGGCATCGCCAAAAGCCGCGGCGAATTGCGGATTCCGCGCAGCCGGCTCGGCGAAAAGGCCACCCCGAAGGCGAAGCGGCAGCCGTTCCTTGACGTCAAGGATGGCGGCCGGGACCCCCTGGGGTTGGGCAATGTTGTCAGCCGGCTTGTCTCGGACCGGGGATGGAGCTCGCCGCTGGCGGTTGGTTCGGTCATGGCGCAGTGGGACACCTTGGTGGGGGCGGACATCGCCGCGCACTGCCAGCCCGAAAGTTTTGAGGTCACCACCTTGCACGTGCGGTGTGACTCAACGAGCTGGGCCACCCAGTTGCGGCTGCTTTCGTCGTCGCTGCTTGCCAAGTTTGACGCCGAACTGGGCGCCGGCGTGGTGACCAAGATCCTGGTCCTGGGACCCACGGCTCCGAGCTGGCGAAAGGGCTTCCGAAGCGTCAAGGGCCGGGGACCGCGGGATACCTACGGATAGACGCAGCAAATTTTCCCGCCGGGACTATGAAAGCGCGTCAGCGCCTTTGAAACCCCCAACGGCGTACAGCTCCTCATCCGGGGACTCTTTATTGCGTCCTGAGCCGGTTTTCGTGCGTCTCAGGGCACAATTAGCGGCCATTGTTGCTCTCGGCAAGGTAGAATCGGAAGCAGGACCGTCTCTGAGCGGCGCTACAGCACGCCTTGTAGTGACCTCGGGAGCGGTATTTATCTGCCTTCCAAGGGTGAAAAGGTGCACGGGACAGCTGTCTCCGTGACAATGCCCGTCGTCGGCAATCGAGCGAACAATAAAGGGGTCGAACGCGCCTGTGACTACGAATAATCCGGAGCAGCCGGACAACGCGATTAATCCAGACCAAGACAGCGACGAAACAGCCCCGCAGGTTGTTCCGGCCGCTGCCCCGACGGCAGGTGAGCCCGACGACGGACACTACGGCGCCAGCGACATCACCGTCCTGGAAGGTCTCGAAGCTGTCCGGAAACGTCCCGGCATGTACATCGGTTCCACCGGTCCGCGCGGCCTCCACCACCTCGTATACGAAGTGGTCGACAACTCCGTCGATGAGGCCCTGGCCGGATATTGCGATCACATCGAGATCACCCTGCAGGCCGATGGCGGCGTCAAGGTCGTCGACAACGGCCGCGGAATCCCCGTCGACATCCACCCCACCGAGGGCAAGCCCACGGTGGAGGTCGTCATGACCATCCTGCACGCCGGCGGCAAGTTTGGCGGCGGCGGCTACGCGGTCTCCGGCGGCCTGCACGGCGTGGGTATTTCCGTGGTTAACGCGCTCTCCCGCCGTGTCGACACCGAGATTCGCCGCCAAGGCCACGTCTGGCGCATGAGCTTCGCCGACGGCGGCAAGCCCCAGACCGAACTCGTCCAGGGCGAGGCCACCACCGAGACCGGAACCACCCAGACCTTCTATGCCGATCCGAGCATATTCGAGTCCGTGGAGTACGACTTTGAGACCCTGCGGGCCCGATTCCAGCAGATGGCGTTCCTGAACAAGGGCCTGAAGATCACGCTGACCGACGAACGCGTGGTCAACGTTTCGGACAGTGAAGACCCGGACCTGGACGCCTTGCCGGAGGGCGAAGACACCGCTTCCGGTTTCCGCGAAGTGATCTACCAGTACAACGATGGCCTGCTCGACTACGTCAAGCACCTGAACTCCTCGAAGAAGGTCGACGTTGTCCACGAGGACGTCATCGCCTTCGAAACCGAGGATCCCTCGCGCAGCATGGCCGTTGAACTCGCGATGCAGTGGACCACCGCCTACTCCGAGAGCGTGCACACCTACGCGAACACGATCAACACCCATGAGGGCGGTACCCACGAAGAGGGTTTCCGTGCCGCCATGACGTCGCTGATCAACCGGTACGCCCGCGAGAAGAACATCATCAAGGAAAAGGACGACAACCTCACGGGCGATGACATCCGTGAAGGCCTGACCGCCGTCATTTCCGTGAAGCTTTCCGAACCGCAGTTCGAGGGCCAGACGAAGACCAAGCTCGGCAACTCCGAGGTCAAGGGCTTTGTCCAGCGCGTTGTCACCGACGGCCTGGGCGACTGGCTCGAGCGCAACCCCGGCCCGGCCCGCGACGTGATCCGCAAGTCGATCCAGGCCTCCCAGGCCCGGCTCGCCGCCCGCAAGGCGCGCGAGAACACGCGGCGCAAGGGCCTGTTGGAATCCGGCGGAATGCCCGGAAAGCTCAAGGACTGCCAGTCCAAGGACCCGTCGATCTCCGAAATCTACATCGTGGAGGGTGACTCCGCAGGCGGTTCGGCCGTCCGCGGCCGCGATCCGCGGACCCAGGCCATCCTTCCGCTTCGCGGCAAGATCCTGAACGTCGAGCGCGCCCGCCTGGACAGGGCCCTGGGCAACGCCGAAGTCCAGGCCATGATCACGGCGTTCGGCGCCGGCATTGGTGAGGACTTCGACGTCGACAAGGCCCGGTACCACAAGATCGTGTTGATGGCCGATGCCGACGTCGACGGCCAGCACATCACCACGCTGCTGCTGACACTGCTATTCCGTTACATGCGCCCGCTGGTTGAAAGCGGTTATGTGTACCTGGCCCAGCCGCCGCTGTACCGGATCAAGTGGTCCAACGCCGCGCACGACTACGTGTACAGCGACAAGGAGCGCGACGCCGCCCTGGCCGCAGGTGCCGCGGCAGGACGCCGCATCCCGAAGGACAACGGCATCCAGCGCTACAAGGGCCTCGGCGAGATGGACTACTCCGAGCTGTGGGACACCACCATGGACCCGGCCCACCGGACCCTGCTCCAGGTCACCATGGACGACGCCGCCGCGGCGGATCAGACCTTCTCCATCCTCATGGGTGAGGACGTCGAATCCCGCAGAAACTTTATCCAGCAGAACGCCAAGGACGTCCGGTTCCTCGATATCTAGGCTGAACGGAAGATCATCTTCCGCAACTTACATATATCAAACGGGACATATATTGGGATTGGAATATAAAAGACTATGAGTGACGAAACACCCGAGAATCCGGGCAATGAGATGGAGCCCGCGGACGCCGCGATCGAAGGCGCCGTGCTCCACGACCGCGTGGAGCAGATCGACCTGCAGGAAGAAATGCAGCGTTCGTACCTCGACTACGCCATGGCAGTCATCGTTGGCCGCGCGCTGCCGGATGTCCGCGACGGGCTCAAGCCCGTGCACCGCCGCGTGCTGTACGCGATGTTCGACGGCGGCTACCGCCCCGAGCGCTCCTTCAACAAGTGCGCCCGCGTGGTGGGTGAGGTCATGGGCCAGTACCACCCGCACGGTGACTCGGCCATCTACGATGCCCTGGTCCGCCTGATCCAGGACTGGACCATGCGCTACCCGCTGGCGCTGGGACAGGGTAATTTCGGTTCCCCCGGCAACGACGGCGCGGCCGCCCCCCGTTACACGGAAACCAAAATGGCCCCGCTGGCCATGGAAATGGTCCGGGACATCGACGAGGAAACCGTCGACTTCCAGGACAACTACGACGGCAAGAACCAGGAACCAACCATCTTGCCGGCCCGTTTCCCGAACCTTTTGGTCAACGGCTCCTCGGGTATCGCCGTGGGTATGGCCACCAACATTCCGCCGCACAACCTCCGCGAGGTCGCGGAGGGTGTGCAGTGGTACCTGGCCAACCCCAATGTCAGCCGCGAAGAGCTGCTTGAGGCGCTGATCGAGCGCATCAAGGGACCCGACTTCCCCACCGGGGCGCAGATCCTGGGCCGCAAGGGCATCGAAGACGCCTACCGCACGGGTCGCGGCTCCATCACCATGCGCGCCGTGGTCAATGTGGAGGAAATCCAGGGACGCACCTGCCTGGTGGTCACCGAGCTGCCCTACCAGGCCAACCCGGACAACCTGGCCATCAAGATCGCCGAACTCGTCAAGGACGGCAAGATCGCCGGCATCGCCGACCTCCGCGATGAGACCTCCGGACGCACCGGCCAGCGCCTCGTCGTCGTGCTCAAGCGCGACGCCGTCGCCAAGGTGGTGCTGAACAACCTCTACAAGCACACGCAGCTGCAGGACAACTTCAGCGCCAACATGCTGGCGATCGTCGACGGCGTGCCCCGCACGCTGCCGCTGGACGCGTTCATTCGGCACTGGGTCACCCACCAGATGGACGTCATCGTCCGCCGCACCCGGTTCCGGCTGCGCAAGGCCGAGGAGGAGCAGCACATCCAGCGCGCCCTCCTGAAGGCCCTGGGTGCCCTGGACGAGGTCATTGCGCTGATCCGCCGCTCCTCCACCACGGAGGAGGCCCGTGACGGCCTGATGGCCCTGCTTGAGATCGACGAGATCCAGGCGAAGGCCATTCTCGACATGCAGCTGCGACGCCTGGCAGCCCTGGAACACCAGAAGATCCAGGACCGCAGCGACGTGCTCGAAACCATGATCGTGGAATTCAACCGGATCCTTGCCGATCCCGAGGTCCAGCGCGGCATCGTCAGCGAGGAACTGGCCGAGATCACGGCCAAGTACGGCGATGACCGGCGCACCGAAATCATGATGGGCTACGACCCCAACATGAGCATGGAAGACCTGATTCCCGAAGAGGAAATGGTCGTCACGATCACCCGCGGCGGCTACGTCAAGCGGACCCGCAGCGACAACTACCGTTCACAGCACCGCGGCGGCAAGGGCATCAAGGGCGCCCAGCTGCGCGGGGACGACGTCGTCGAGCATTTCTTTGTCACCACCACCCACCACTGGTTGCTGTTCTTCACCAACCTGGGCCGCGTCTACCGCGCCAAGGCCTACGAGCTGGCGGAAGCCGGCCGTGACGCCAAGGGCCAGCACGTGGCGAACCTGATGGCCTTCCAGCCCGATGAGAAGATTGCCCAGGTCATGGACCTGCGCGACTACCAGCAGTCCCCGTACCTGGTGCTGGCCACCAAGAGCGGGCTCGTCAAGAAGACCCGGTTGGAGGACTACGACACCAACCGTTCGGCCGGTGTCATCGCCATCAACCTGCGCGACGACGACGAGCTCGTCTCCGCGCAGCTGGTCTCCGAAACCGACGACCTGCTGCTGGTCTCCCGCAAGGGTCAGTCCATCCGGTTCACGGCGTCCAACGAGGCCCTGCGCCCCATGGGCCGGGCCACCTCGGGCGTGACCGGAATGAAGTTCCGCGATACGGATGAGCTGCTGGCCGCCGATGTGGTCACCGACGATTCCTTCGTATTCGTTGTGACGGAGGGCGGCTACGCCAAGCGCACCGCCGTCGACGAATACCGTCTGCAGGGACGAGGCGGCCTCGGCATCAAGGTGGCCAAGCTCGTCGAGGACCGTGGCGACCTGGTGGGCGCCCTGATCGTGAAGGAAGACGACGAGGTACTCGTGGTCATGAGCGGCGGCAAGGTGGTCCGCTCCAACGTCTCGGAGGTGCCGGCCAAGGGTCGCGACACCATGGGCGTCATCTTCGCCAAGCCGGATAAGAACGACCGCATCATCGAAGTGGCGCGCAACAGCGAACGCGGGCTCGAACAAGACGATGACGCGGAAAATCCCGAGGACGCCGAAGGCGCCACGGAGACTGCCATTGACGGTGACGGCAGCGCTGAGACTGCTCTCGGAGCAAACAATCAGATAGATGAAGTACCGTTAAACGACGATGACGCTACAAATGGAGGCACCGATTGAGCACGAATAACCCGAATCCGCGGCCCGGTACCGCCCCCAGGGTAAGTGCACCCGCCCGCCCGCCGCAGCGGCCGGGAACGTCGTCGGCGCCAACAGCCGTGAAGCGCCCGGCCCCGGCCCGCCCGCCGCTGGTCAAGCCCGCTCCCAAGGCCAAGGCGCGCCGCGCCCGCCTCCTGGTGAGCAAGGTTGAGCCGTGGTCCGTACTGAAGATGGCGTTCCTGCTGTCCGTGGCACTGGGCATCATCACCGTGGTGGCCTCGATCGTGCTGTGGAGCGTCCTGGACGTGATCGGCCTGTTCGACAAGGTCAACGCGCTCATGACGGATATCCAGGGCTCCGAGGGCGGTGCCGCGTTCGACCTGATGAAGTACGCCTCGCTGGGCCAGGTGGCGTCCTACGCGACCATCATCGCCGTCGTCAACGTGGTGCTGCTGACCGCGCTGTCCATGCTCTCGGCAGTGCTGTACAACATCTCCGCCACCCTGGTGGGTGGCATTGGCGTGACCCTTACCGACGACTAAGACCGTCCGGAAAGGCCCAAAATTCCGCGAATTGGCGGGTTCAACAACTGATTGGACCCGCCGATTTGTGAGTTTGGGAAAGTGTGGGGTAAAGTTTTATCTCGGCCCGATGAGGGCCGATGAGGGCGCATAGCTCAGGCGGTTAGAGCGCTTCGCTGATAACGAAGAGGTCCCAGGTTCAAGTCCTGGTGCGCCCACGGAACCTGCCGGTTCTTAGGGATGGAAGGTGTGGAGTGAAGAAGTTGCTGATCTTGGTCGCAGCTCTTGGCGCCGCGGTCTTGCTGAACAAGAAGTGGCAAGAATCCAAAGTTGCGAAGGCAACCTGGAGCAAGGCGACGGATTCCGTCAAATAGCTCCGGAAATACTGAACCACCCTCACGGGGGCATGGCGCAATTGGTAGCGCACCTGCTTTGCAAGCAGGGGGTTCGGGGTTCGAGTCCCCGTGCCTCCACCGTGAGAATCACCCCGGTCTTCTGGACCGGGGTGATTTTGTTTTAAGTGAACTTCCCCGCAAAGTTCTTGCCCGGCCTTCGGCATCACCTACTGTTGAACGGTGATCTTGCTCCTGGCCGTAGTCGGCATTCTCGGTGTTTCGGCGTCCGGGCCGATCATGGCCGCCACCGCCGCTCCAGCCCTCACCATCGCCTTCTGGCGCAATGCGCTCGGCGCACTGACCATGGGCACCCCCGTGCTGTTGGGCAACCGGGACGGGCTGAAGAACCTGACACGCGCCGAGCTTAAATACTCGGCCATTGCGGCCACGGCCCTGGCCCTGCACTTTGCCTGCTTCGTGACCAGCGTGAAACTGACCAGTGTTGCTGCCGCGACGGCCCTGGTATGCCTTCAGGCGGCCTGGATAGCCCTGTTCCAGTGGATTAGGGGCCGAAAGCCCCCACGCCCCATCGTGCTGGGCCTGGGGATCGCCCTGGGCGGCGTGGTGGTCATTACCGGCTTCGACGTGGGGGTCTCCCCCCAGGCGCTGCTGGGCGATGTCCTGGCCCTGGCCGGAGGCGCCCTGGCCGCCATCTACACGATGGCCGGCGCGCGGGCCCGCAAGAGCATGTCCACCACCTTGTACACAAGTATTTGCTACAGCATCGCCTCGCTGATCCTGCTGGCCATGTGCCTGGTCTTCGGCCAGCCCCTCATCAATCTCCCCGCCGAGGCGTGGTGGGGCATCCTTGGCGTGACGATTGCCGCGCAAATCCTGGGCCACACCATCTTCAACCACCTGCTCGCCACCATTTCGCCATTGGTTGTCTCCATGATGATCCTGTTGGAGATTCCCGGAGCCGCCGTCCTGGCCGCCGTCTTCCTCGGTGAGGAGCTGCCGTCCGGAACCTATGCCGGTCTTGGCCTGATCATCGCCGGCCTCGCCGTGGTGGTCCTGTACCAGGGCCGCAGCGGCCTGAAATCGGCCAAAGAGTCCACATAACAAGGCAGGCCCCGGATCCAGTGATCCGGGGCCTGCCTTGTTACGGGGCCTGTGGGCCCGCAACTGTTAGTTGACTACTTGTTGGGAGCCTTCGGCTTGGGTGTCGCGTCCTTGACCGCGTCCTTGGCATCCTCCACCACGTCGGCGGCCTTCTCCTGCAGGTGCTTGGCAGTTTCCTTGACGGTGTCCGCGGCAGCCTTTGCCGTGTCCTCGACCTTGTCCTTGACGGTTTCGACGGCGTCCTTGGCGGCGTCCTTCGCCTCTTCGACAGTGGCCGGAACCTTGGCCTCCGCGGGCGGGGCGGACACTACCGGTGCCGGGTGAACCGGTGCCGGAGTCTTCCAGGGATCCTGTACGGGTTTGGAAGCCTTCCACACCGCGACGCCGGCCGCCGAGGCTGCGATGACCAGGCCCACCACAACCCAACCCTTGTGGCCCTTCTTCTGGCTGCGCTTGAGATCTGTGGCTGCCTTCTTGGCGGCTTCCGCCGCGTCCTTTTGGGCCTTGGCAAGCGCCTTCTTGCTCACCTGCAGCTTTCCCTTTACCGAGGCTGCCACGGCGTCGGCGCGGTCCGCGGCCTGGGAAGTGTCCAGGGCTGAGCCAACCGCCTGTGCGGCGTCGCCCAACTTCTCCGAGAACATCGGAATGTACTCGCCCACCACCTTGTCCTTGGCGGAGTGGATGGCGGGGGTGGCCCGGTCAAGGGCCTGGTGCATGCGTGGCGCGGCCTCGTCGACGGCGTCGGAAATTCTCGGAGCCAGCTTCTCCAACCCTTCCTGGATCCTTGGGGTGACGGCTGCGACGCCGTCGGCCGTGTACTGGGCGGCCTTGCGCAGGCCGTCCTGGACCTTCGGCGAGGCGGTCTCGAAACCCTTTTCCAGGCGCGGTGCGGCCCAGCCCCAGGCGGCTTCAACCCGCGGTGTGGTCCATTCCAGGGCGCTTTCCACACGGGGACCTGCCCAATCGCGGGCGTTGTCCACCCCGGTGTTCAGCGACTCTTCCAGACCATGGGTAAAGCGGTCTACTGTCTTCACGGTTCTCCTCCAGGTGTCTGCGTCTTCTTCTTCAGCCTACGTCCTGTGCCTGTGCGCTTGCCATCATTTGGCAGTTCGCCCCGCGCGGAATGTGTGGACTTGTCAGGAAAATTGCCAGTCGGGCGTGGCAGAATGGCGCCATGACTGCTATCCCAACCGCAAAAGCAACTATCAGCACCAGCCTGGGCGACATCGTCGTTAACCTTTTCGGTAACCACGCTCCCAAGACTGTCAACAACTTCGTGGGCCTGGCCACCGGTGCCATCGAATGGACCCACCCGGCAACCGGCGAGAAGACCACCGCCCCGCTGTACAACGGCACCATCTTCCACCGCATCATCAAGGACTTCATGATCCAGGGTGGCGATCCCCTGGGCCGCGGCGTTGGCGGTCCCGGTTTCCAGTTCGACGACGAGATCCACCCGGAACTGAACTTCAACGACCCCTACAAGTTCGCCATGGCCAACGCCGGCATCCAGGGCGGTCGCGGCACCAACGGTTCACAGTTCTTCATCACCACGGTGAACACGAGCTGGCTCCAGGGCAAGCACACCATCTTCGGTGAAGTGACCGACGCCGACTCCAAGGCCGTCGTCGACGCCATCGAGGCTGTCGCCACGGGTCCCGGCGACAAGCCGCGTGAAGACGTCGTCATCAACTCCGTCACGGTGGAGCAGCTCTAAGCAAAGTTTGTGGCGGGCCCGGCCCCTGGGAGCACCCGGGGCCGGGCCCGTTGTTTTACCCGCTGCCGTTGACGCAACTTTTCTAGGAATCCACGCCATGAGTTCTGCCTATCCAAGCGCCGGCGCCCCCGTGGGCGCCCCGGTTTGCCCCCGCCACCCTGACAGGGTCTCCTATGTGAGCTGCCAGCGGTGTGGCCGGCCAACCTGCCCGGAATGCCAGCGCAGCGCCGCCGTTGGCATCCAGTGCGTGGATTGCGTCAAGGAATCAGCCCGGGCCATGCCGACCAGGAGGACCATTTTTGGCGGGGCCGTGACCACGGGCCGGCCGGTGGTCACCATCACCATGATGGCCATCTGCGTGGTGCTCTTTGCCCTGGACTGGATCATCCCCAACGGCTTTATCTTCAACAACCTTGCCTACGCGCCGTTCTTCACGGAGTCCGAGCCGTGGCGGATGCTGACGTCGGCGTTCCTGCACTCCACCGACATCCTGCACATCGCCTTTAACATGTACGCCTTGTGGATTTTGGGCAACGCCCTGGAACCGGCATTTGGCCGCCTGAGATTCCTCTCCGTTTACCTCATCAGCGCCCTCGGCGGATCCGTGGGGGTGCTGCTGCTCTCCCCCATCGACACCGCCGTCGTGGGTGCCTCAGGCGCCGTCTTCGGCCTCTTCGGGGCACTGTTCGTGGTTCAAAAGAAGCGGGGCGGCGATCTTCGCCAGATCGTTGTCCTGTTGCTCATCAACGCCGCACTCGGCTTCATCATCCCCAACATCTCCTGGCAGGCCCACCTGGGCGGCCTGATCACCGGCGCCCTGTGCACGGCAGCCATTGCCTATGCCCCGGCCATCAAGAACCGCAACCTGGTCCAGTGGGGTGGCATGGCCGCCGTCGTGGTCATCCTGGCGGCACTGACCGTCTACAAGGTCTCCACTTTCCCGCCGTTCATCATCGGCTAGGGCTTGATCTTCCGGTAGTCACCGGCATAGTGGAGCAACGGGCCCAGGCCCGGATGCCACGGAACCCCACTGCCCATGCCCACCACATTTCCCACCACCAGCAAATGCGTGGCCGCCTCATGAACGGCCGTTGTGGCGACCTCAAAATACGCCAGCCCGCCCTCAATGACGGCGTTTCCAGTGGCTGGCCCGCGCCTAAAAGGCACCTGGCTCAGGAGCCCCTCAAGGGGCGTGCCCGGACTTGCCAGCCAATTGGCCTCCCGCTGTTGATCCGCCGTCAGCAACGTCAACGCCCACTGTCCGGACGACGCCACGGCCTGCGCGATCCGTGAACCCTCATAGAGGCTCACCAGGAGTGTCGGAGGGTCGTAGGACACTGAGAGGTACGCGGAGACCGTGGCCGCGTAATCACGCCCGCGCCACACCGTGCTGACGATGCCCACACCGGCGGCCTGTTCGGCGCTCAGCCGGCGGTATTCATCGATGTCACTTTGGCTCGGTGCCTGTGGGGAAATACGAACTGAGTCGAGTGGATCGGAGATTTCCATGCGTTCATCGTCCCACGCATCCACAGTTGTCCACAGGACTATCCACACATGGGCATAACTTACAGACATGTAGTTCTAGTAGTTGAAACTTCGTCGTACACATCCTTTT
The DNA here is from genome assembly GCF_001281315.1 of Arthrobacter sp. ERGS1:01. Lineage (NCBI taxonomy): Bacteria > Bacillati > Actinomycetota > Actinomycetes > Micrococcales > Micrococcaceae > Arthrobacter > Arthrobacter sp. ERGS1:01. The sequence goes on from NZ_CP012479.1 coordinate 4,003,866, forward strand.
CCACAAGGATGTACACATTGTTAATAAGTTACACACATGTAATTCCACAGCTGTGGATTACTTTCGGAGGGCACTTCCGCGTCTTTTAAGCGAAAGTGGGGCAAAAGTTATCCACTTCTGTGGATAACGTTGTGAACAACTCGCTATGGCCCCACCTTCGAAGACCGCCTGTGGATAGTTCGAACAAGTTGTCAACGGCAGTGGATAAGTTTCAGTTCTTCCCCCACGAGATCCACACCATGTGGATAAGGCTGGGGATAGTCTGTGCACAGCGGTCGCGCGACGCCGGTTTTGGAGGGCCCGGAGCAACGTGTCACTATTCCGGGTTTCGTGTCATCCGACGCATACCCGTGAGTACTTTGGGACCCTCATCCGATCAGGTTGGTGGGACAGACTATGGCAGCGCGCCAACCACCGCGGCGAGCTGAAGGAGCATTGCGGCCAGGACCATTGCCGTGCGGATGTAGTGCAAGCGGTGCCACTGGCGGCGAATGTCCGCCCAGTTCGACGGCGGCGCACCTGCCTCCCAGTTGTGCACAGTCCTATTGATCGGGACAACACGCGCAATGGTGAGCACGGTAGCGGCTGCAATCAGCGCAATCGCGAGAATTGAGAGTGCGAATTGGGCCGGCTGCGTAGCGAACGAGATCGCAAGGAGCGTTCCGGTGCCGATCGCAGCGAACACCAGGATGCGGTATCTGATTGTCCCGAGCGCCGTGTTCGCCTGTTCGGACTCGATGTAGGCCGATGCGGAGAGCCGATTTTGTGCGGGGACCAGCACAAGTGCGCCGTCGACGTACGCTCCGGCGAGGATGCCCATCGTCGCGAGGGCCAGAAGCCGGATGATGCCCGGATACAGCATCTATCTTCCTCCCACTGTCAGTTCGACCAAGTGCTCGAGGTAGCGGTCCGTGTCTACCGGTCTGACGGAGTCCATGCCGAGTACGCGCTGCAGCAAGATGAATGACATCAGGCTTCCGAAGAACGATCTCGCGCTGAGGTAGCCCTCGTCCGCGTTTTTGGCGACCCCACGCTGTGCCAGCTGCTCGCCGAGCGCAGACGCTGCACGGTCGATGAAGCCGGCAAAGCGGGCATCCTGAACCTCTGCGTGGTTGCCGACGAGGATCAGGATGAGGTCGAGGTTGGCGGTGATCCGCTCCAGGAATCCACGGCCGAGGCGCAGGAGGAGCTGCTCTGTTGGAAGTGCGGCCATTCGTTCGAGCGGAGGCAACGAACTGAACGTCTCGATTGCCTGGGTGACCACGAAGTCAAGCAAGTCCCGCTTGTTGGCAAAATGCCGATACAGCAACGCGTCGCTGACACCAGCGGCTCGGGCAAGTTCGCGCGTGGTCGTCGCATGGTAGCCATTCGTCGCAAACAGGGAACGCGCTGCACCTGAAATCTCCGCCCTCCGGTCATCGGCACTTAACCGGCGCCTGGGGCTGGGCTCAGTCACGCTGCCCTCCTGCGAATCATCTTCAGGAACCACAGCCCGCTTCCCATGTTCAGCAGCCCTAAGGGGATCCAGTACAAACCATTTTGTGCTCCGATGGGGGACGCAGGATCGAAGATGAGCAGTCCGATGATGAAGAGTGTTGTGACTTTGACACAAATCGACAGAATCAGGAATCCGATTGGACCGTGGCCCGATTGGGCAAGGACCATCACTGCCACGGACCATCCTGCGACAACGAGTACAAGAATCGGCACGGGCAGCGCGGCGAACGATGTTGCCAGCGTGGCGATTCCAGCCACCAGCAAGACCGCTGCCGTCCATCGCCGCGCCGGCACCCACAGCGGCACCGCCTGGCTGGCAGGGGAACGAGGATTCTGGTTTTTCGTCGAAACGGTATCCATAGATCAATAGTAAGCGTTCGCCCACTTACTAGTAAAGGCTTTGGTCAATCCACCTCATTGATCTTGAACTTTCCGGCGTTCTCGGCAGCGACGGTTTTGCATGTGTGGAGTTGCTCGCCTTGGCACCACATAACTCCGGTCAACGCGGAGCGCCCATGCTGACATGGCGTGTTCCCGCCCCTAGATCGGAGCTGGTGGAAAAGGGGAACGGTAGTGGGCGTATTCCATGAGAACCGGCCAGTCGCCAAAATACGGTGATCGCCGGTTTGCCCAACACGCTGCCGGTTGGCAATTCCGCCCAAACATCCACGGATGCGGGGCACTCGATCATCTAGGCTGGGTCCATGCTCAGGGTTTCAGTGGTGTCCTTGATGTTCCTTCTGACCGTCGCTTCGGTGCTGTTGCTGGTCTTCTTCGGGCCGGGCTGGTGGGTCGCCGTGGTGGTTTTTGCGGGGCTCCTGGTCCTTGCCCTGGTCGATGTGACACAGAAACGGCACTCAATCCTGCGCAACTACCCGGTGCTGGGCCACTTGCGGTTCGCACTCGAATACATCCGCCCGGAACTGCAGCAGTACTTCATCGAGCGCAACTATGACGGCCGCCCCTTTGACAGGGACACGCGTTCACTCATCTATGAGCGCGCCAAGGGCACCAACCAGGAACAGGCCTTCGGGACCGAGCGGGACGTCAACGAGGTGGGGTACGAGTACCTGATGCATTCGACGGCGCCACTGGAACCGCCCGCCGAACCACCCAGGGTGCGGATCGGCGGGCCGGACTGCACCCAGCCCTACGACATGTCGCTGCTGAACGTGTCGGCCATGAGCTTTGGCGCCCTGTCCGCCAACGCCATCCTGGCCCTTAACAAGGGTGCGTCAATGGGCGGATTTGCCCACGATACCGGGGAGGGTGGGCTGACCGAATACCATCTCCGCAACGGTGGAGACCTGGTGTGGGAGATCGGTAGCGGCTATTTCGGCGCACGCACCAAGGACGGCCGCTTTGACCCGCAAATGTTCGCCGACAAGGCAGCCCACCCGGCAGTGAAGTGCCTTTCCCTCAAGCTCAGCCAGGGTGCCAAACCGGGCATTGGCGGGGTGCTGCCGGCCGCGAAGGTCACCGCCGAGATCGCCGCGGCCCGCAACGTGCCCGAGGGTGTGAAGTGTGTCAGCCCGGCGGCCCACACCGTATTCACCACTCCGCGTGAACTGATCCGTTTCATGGGAACCATGCGCCAACTCGCCCGGGGGAAACCCGTGGGATTCAAATTGTGTGTGGGGTCCCGTGTCGACGTTTTGGCCATCTGCAAGGCCATGCTGGATGAGGGAGTCACGCCCGATTTCATCGTCGTCGACGGTTCCGAGGGCGGCACCGGTGCGGCTCCGATGGAATATGAGGACCACATGGGCACCCCGCTCACGGAGGGGCTGATGTTGGTGCACAACGCACTTGTGGGAACCGGTCTGCGCGAGCGGATTCGGATTGGCGCCGCGGGGAAGGTGGCAACGGGCACCGATATCGTCAAGAGGATTATTCAGGGTGCGGACTACACGAACGCCGCCAGGGCCATGATGATGGCCACGGGCTGCATCCAGGCCCAACGTTGCCACACCAACGAATGCCCCGTGGGCGTGGCCACCCAGGATCCACGCAAGGCACGCGCCCTGGACGTGGAAAATAAAAGCCTTCGCGTGCAACGTTTCCAGCAAGCCACGGTCAGCGAGGCGCTGCGCATGATGGCCTCCATGGGCGCCGAAGGTCCCGGACAGCTCACCCCGTTGATGATGCGGCGCCGGATCGGCCACATGGATACAAAGTCCTATGCGGAGCTCTATCACTGGATGGAACCAGGTGAATTATTGGCCGAGACCCCGGAATCCTGGGCTGCGGATTGGGCCGCTGCGGACCCCGATTCCTTCATGCCCCAGCGCGGATATAACGGAAGAATGCTGAACTGAATGACGAGAAAACGTCATTTGTACTTCGGCGTTCAGTGGAAACATCGACTAACTGCTTCCAAATCCATAGACTGAGGATACTTGTGCAAAGTGTTTGAAATGTGGGGTTTCAAGCAAGGTTCTTTTTCGTCGCGGCTAATTTACTTTGTTGGTCAGACGTATGAAATGGGGGAAGTTGGCACGGCGCGCGAATGTTGGGGACATTGTTGCCCAGCTCAAGGACAAATCGTCCCGGGGCGTTCTTGTCGTGGGTCCACGGGGTGCCGGCAAGACCTGGATGCTCGGACAAGTCCTCGCCGCACTCGGGTCGGGATCGGTAACGATTAGGCTCTCCCCCAGCAAGGCCCTGTCCTCGGTGCCGTTTGGCGCGGTCAACGCAAGGGTGGGCCCCAACCTGGTCCGCAGCAGCGACTACTACGAGGTGCTCAACGGGCTCCTGGGACAGATCCGCGCCGGATTTGAGGCCGCGGAAAGTGTCTTCCTCATGGTGGACAACGGGGACCAAATCGACGAACAAAGTGCCGCCGTCATCATGCAGGTGATCATGTCCACGGACGCCAAGCTGATTCTGGTCGACCAACCGGGCAGCCACCACACCTATTTGCGTGAATTGTGGCGTGACGGCCACCTGGCCCGGTTTGAACTTGAATCCCTCAAAACACAGGACGTACAACTCTTTCTTGAGGGCGTCCTTGACGGCAAAGTGGCCTCCACCGCCGCGAATTACCTTTCGAGCCGCTCAGCGGGAAACCCCCTGGTCCTGAAGGGCCTTGTGGCGGGCGCCATGGAAGAGGGATCCCTGCACCAGGTGGACGGCGTCTGGATGCTTGACCACCCCGGCGACAAACTCGGTTCCGAATCCCGGGACTTCCTGCAAATGGAACTTGACCACCTGAGCCCGGAGTCGCGGCGCATTGTCGATATCCTGGCGCTGGCCGGCCCGTTGCCCCTTGACGTCCTGCTGGATTTGACCGATGCGGAGTCCGTCGATGACATCCAGCAGCGGGACCTGGTGGATATCGACTCCGGCACCACCTTGACCATGAGGCTGGCCCGTCCCGCGACGGCCGGCCCCATCCGCAAGATGATTCCGGTGGGCCGCAGCCGGAAACTGTTGGCCGAGGTTTCCAACGTTTTCCTTCCGGCCGACAACGCCGGGCCGGAGCTGCTCATCAACTTCACCCGGTGGGCCGTGGACTGCGGGGTACCTGTCAGTGACGTGCGCGTCGTTGCCGCCGCCACCTGGGCCAATCAACTGGTGCGGGTCCAGGACGCCCTGCAAATCAGCAGCCTCCAGGTGGGGCCGGAAAGTGTCGCAGCATTGTTGGCGCAGCAGGCAATTGCGTACATGAACTATAAGTCGGGTGATCAGGCCCGGGCTCTTGCCTCCAGGAGCCTTGAGCTGGCTGCGACGGCCGACGTCGGCGCATCGGCCCTGCGTGCCGTGCACGCCGCCAATTTTGCGGACCCGGACTACAAGAAACACTTTGAGGAGGCCCTGGCGACATACGAAGCCAAATTTGGCGCCGTGCACAGGGGGCGGAAGGCAAAGCGGGCCGACATTGAAGTCCAGCTCCTCGAAGCCATGGCAGCTGTCACCTTGGGCGAAACGGCCGATGCCTCCAAACGGATCAATGAGCTGCTCATTCATCCATTGACGGCCAACCGGATCGATCAGACCTTGCTGAAGTCGATGCTGTGCGAGGTGCTCTCGACCACCGGACGCATGGATGCCGCGTCGGCGTTGGCCTTCGAGGTGATCGCCGAACTTGAAGCCCCGGACGGGTTCCCACGCCCCGACATCGCCATCCTGGCCTACGCCCGGGCAGTGTCGGCCTTCATTTATGACGGCAAATGGGACATCGTGCGCCAGGCGCTGGAACCGTCAGTATTTACGAATCCGGATTTGATGCTGTTCTCCGGAGGATTGCGTGACCTTGGTTCGGCCATGATGCACACCCGGCGCGGCCATATCGATGAGGCGATTGCCGTTCTGGGACCCTCCATCGCGGCGTTGACGGATTATGATCCCTGGCTCGTATTGCCCTCGGCGCTGGGCCTGTTGGCCTACGGGCTGGTGATGCGCGGCGATCCCGACGGCGCGCAGCTCCCCCTGGAAAGGTTGCAGTCGACGAATCGGCGCTTCAGCAGGTTCTACCAGGTGGAAGGGTACGCCTACGCGGCGGCGGCCATGGCCATGTCCGGCCACGCCGCCGCGGGCGTGAAGCAATTGCATTCCCTCGCCCAGGAATGCCAGCAACACGGATATCTGGGTACCGAAATGACAGTGCTTTCCTTGTTGGTCCGGGTGGGTGAATTGCAGGTTGTGCCAAGGATGGCGGAGGTCGCCGGGCGCATTGAATCCAGTTCCAAGGCCTACTACACGGAGTGGGCCGAAGCCCTGCTGTCCCAGGACCCCATCATCCTGGACCGCGCCAGCGTCACGGCCATGGATTATGGGTTCGAGCTGGTGGCCGTGGAACTGGCCACCCAGGCACAAAAGCGGTTCGACGACGACGGCAAGGTCCATCGCAGCCGGAAAACCGCCAGCAAGGTTGTGTCCATGCGGGAACAGATCCCCGGACTTATCTCTCCGGTCTTCCAGGCCGTTGACCGGCCCAAGATGACCCGCAGGGAGCATGAAATAGCGTTGCTGGTGGCCAGGGGTGAATCAAACAATGCCATTGCGGAACGGCTCAACGTTTCCCTGCGCACCGTGGAGGGCCACCTGTACCGCACCTTCATCAAACTGGATTTGCAGTCACGGGAGCAACTGGCAGAGTTGATCAACGCGGACCGCTCGGGTGAACGGGTTTTCTCGGCCTAAAAGGGCATGGCCGGTGACAGTACCTGCCCTAGTCAAGTGTCCGCACCAGGAATTAGAGTGGCGCCACTGCCGAATAGAGTGGGGGCCCGCATAAAAGTCGAGTGTCCACCACTCGGGAATCCTGCGCCCAAAGCTCCATATCATGATGGTGCACGCCCCGTGCGTGGCTGCGTACAGCGCAGCAAAGGCTCCCCGGTGCAGCGAGTGTGCCGGGGAACCAGCGGCAGTCCAGTCCCCCAGCTGGGTGCCGCAGTGCAGAAAAGCAAGGACCCCCGCCTTCCCCCGGCGGGGGTCCTTCTGTCTTGGGCCGATCCACTGCGTTTGCTCCAACAGTCTGTGATCGGGCGGTCCGGCAGCCTAGACTGAACGATACGCGGAACAAGAAACGGCTGCCGGACGGCAACCGCCAATGGAACAGTGGAAAGTGGGCCGGACCATGTCAGGGCAGCACGTCAATGAGGAACCACAGGACAACGACGCCGATGCGCCGGAAGACCATGGACGTTACGTCGAGGGCGCCTATGGGAAGGCGGGCGCCGAAGCCGGCCACCACGTCGCCGACGCACACGGACGCTACGTTGAAGGGGATTACGGTGCCACGGGCACGGAGGACGCCAGCACCAGCGAAGCGTCCGGCCGCTTCGTGGAGGCCGACTACGGCACTGCCGGAGATGTGCCCGGGCATGCCGACAAAGACCCCAAGGGCGATTACGTGACCGGGGATTACGGCGATGCCCCGAAGAGCGGTAAGAAAGAGGACTAAGCCTTTAGCTGCGCCAGCGTGTCGTCATCATGAAACCGGACAGGGCAATGGCAAAACCAATGCCAATGTTCCAGTTATTGATGTCCGGAATGGGGAACCGGCCATCGGAAATGTAATACGTGATGATCCACAACAGCCCCACCAGCATCAGGGTGACCATGACGGGCAGGAACCATGCGGCGTTGGGCTTCTGTACCTTCGAAGAGGGCGTTTCGGCCGGGCCCTTGGTGGGGCGGCGACGCGATTTTGACTCGGGCACAGGAGCTCCTTGACATGTCGAACGGCACCAGTTCGTGCCGGGGCTGGGAAGGCTGTCCAAAACCAGTGGTGTTGCAGGGTGAATTCTTCCCCGGTACTGGACTGCCGGTATTGTTGACGTAATTCTAGCTGTAAATGGTGCAGCCGAAGTTTGCATGACCTTACCCGACGCATTCAGGAGGATCCCTCGCGTGGTTCGATCGCCAGAGCATGTCGAATCCGCCGTTGGCGTGGATGAACTAATTTCCGGAAATGGTGCGGCACGCGGCCGCGCGGCCCGGAATCGCCGTCGGGAACGGGCCAAGCGGCCCAAACAGGGCTTCTTCCGCACGCTCATCCAGGTGCTCGGCGAACTCCTCATCACCGCCGGTGTGATCTTGTTGTTGTTCGTAGTGTGGGAATTGTGGTGGACAAACATTGACGCCAACAACGCCCAACAGCACGCGGTGACCCAGTTCGCCCACGATTTCAAGGGCCCCGTGACACCGCCGGCACCCAACGCGCCCACCAACTACGGTCCGCCCAAGGTCATGGCCGCCCCGGAGGTTCCCGGGACAATCTTTGGCGTGGTGTACATTCCCCGTTTCGGCAAAACCTACAGCCGCCCGCTGGTGGAGGGCACGACGTCGGCCCAGCTGGACACCTACGGACTGGGCCGTTACGACAGCTCCACGATGCCCGGCGGCATTGGCAACTTTGCCGTGGCCGGGCACCGGCAGACGCACGGCGCCGTGCTTGACGCGATCCACACCCTGGTGCCGGGCGACAAGATCTACGTCCAGACCCAGGACGGCTACTACACGTATGTGTTCCGCAACAACGAGATCGTGTTGCCCACCCGTGCCGACGTGCTCCTGCCCGTCCCCACGCAAAAGGGTGCCAAGCCCACGGAACGCTTCATGACCATGACCAGCTGCAACCCCCGGTTCGGTTCCGAGGAACGCATCATCGCCTACTCGGTGATGACGTCCTGGCAGCCGGCCAGCGCAGGCCCGCCGGCAGCGATCGCCGCCCAGGTCGCCGCGAACAAGTCGAAAGGCTAGCCATGTACGGATGGATTTTCCGACACCTGCCCGGGCCGCTGTGGTTCCGCATCATCACCTCGGTGCTGTTTGTGGTCGCCGCAGTGCTGGTGCTGATGCAGTATGTGTTCCCCTGGCTCTCACAATTCAACCCGCTGACTGACTCAACGATTGGTGGTAGTCCCCAGCCATGACCACACGCATTCTGGTGATCGATAATTACGACAGCTTCGTCTACACCCTGGTCGGCTATCTGCAGCAGCTTGGCGCCGAAACCACTGTGGTCAGGAACGACGACGTCACCCTGGCCGAAGCGGTGGAGCTCGCCGCAGCACGCGACGGGGTCCTGGTCTCCCCCGGGCCGGGAACGCCCGCCGAGGCCGGTGTCTGCATTGAGCTGATCAAGTGGTGCGGGGAAAACGCCAAGCCCATGTTTGGGGTGTGCCTGGGCCACCAGGCCCTGGCCGAAGCCTACGGGGGTGTCGTCACGCACGCCGAACAGCTCATGCACGGCAAGACCAGTGAGGTCCTCCACCACGGGACCAACGTTTTTGCCGGCCTTCCCAGCCCGGTCACGGCGACCCGCTACCATTCACTGGCCGCCGTTCGATCGACCATCCCGGATTCGCTCGAGATCACCGCCGAAACGGCCGACGGCGTCATCATGGGTCTTGCTCACAAGAGTGCACCCTTGTGCGGGGTCCAGTTCCACCCGGAATCTGTGCTGACCCAGGGCGGCTACCAGATGGTGGGCAACTGGCTTGAATCAGTGGGCCTGGCCGGAGCAGCCGCACACGCGGCCACCCTCAGTCCCCTCATCAACAACTAGTTCGCGGGGCCCGGGTCCGGGGCCGACGTCGGGGCGGTAGCCGCCGGATCCGGCGTCGGTGTTGGGGTGGCTGTGGGCGAGGGAGTCGGTGATTCCGGCTCGGGCGCCTTGGCCAGTGTTACCGTGATGACGCTTCGCTGCGGGACCTCGGTACCGGCCGGCTCGGACTGCCGTATCACCATGCCGGGCGTCACGGCGGCGTTGACGTCCTCCTCGAACTTCACCTGCAGCAGCGGGGATGCCTTCTTCAGCGCGGCCTCCACCGCCTTCCTGACCGCCGTGGGGTCCTTTGCCAGGTCAAAGAGTGACGGCATGAGGACCTGGCCGTTGGAAATCTTCAAGGTGACAGTGGTGCCGACAGGCACGGTTTTCCCCAGCTGCGGATCGGTGGTGACCACAAGATAGGCCTGGATCTGCGGATCGTCGACAAACTGGTTCGGCCCAATATCCAGGTTCAGCGCGGTCAACTCCGCCCTCACCTCGGATTCGGTCTTGCCGGCCAGGTCGGTGGGGATCTTGACCTCCGAGGGACCCTTGGACACCACCACGTCCACCGACGAGTGAATGTCGACCATTGTCCCGGAGTGGGGGTTGGTGCTGATCACTTCACCCACGTCAACCGTGGACGAATAGTCCTCCGTGCTGTGGGGTTCCAGGCTCAAGCCGCTCAAGATGGCCATGGCGTCTTCCACGGGCATCTTCGTCACCGACGGGACCTGAACCTGCGCGATGGCCGGGGGCTTGGCGTTGAGAAGATTGAATCCGATGACGCCGCCGGCGGCCAGGATGATGGCCAGAAGGACAAAAAGCGTGGTGATCCAGGCACGGCGCCGGCGCTTGACCGCACGGCCCGGCTCGTCCGGGACCTCCGGCGTCCCGCCGCCGCGTGAGGTCAGGGTGTTGCTCGCCATGACCCTTGCCATGCCGTGGGTGCCGGGGCCGTCGTCGTTCGTCAGGGGCGCGGCCAGGGGGGCGGTGCGCTCCGGCTCGGCCGGAGGCGAAAAGAGTGCGGGGGCAGCCGGGACCGTGACGCCGGCCCGGGCAAGCGGCGCCAGAGTGACGCCGGTGCGGGCGGCGCGCAGGGCGCGTCGGAAGGATGCGGCGTCCTGGAAGCGGTCCTGGCGGTCCTTGAGCAGGGCCCGCATGAGCACGCTGTCCAGGGCGGGGGAAATTCGTGGATTGAAAACGCTGGGCTCCGGCGGAACCTCACGGACGTGCTGGTAGGCCACGGAAACGGGAGAGTCGCCCGTGAAGGGCGGCCGGCTGGCCAGCATTTCGTAGAGCAGGCAGGCAGCCGAATACAGGTCGCTGCGGGCGTCGACGGTTTCGCCGCGAGCCTGTTCGGGTGAGAGGTACTGTGCCGTTCCCATGACCGTCTGCGTTTGGGTCATGGTGGCGGCCGAATCGGACATGGTCCGGGCAATGCCAAAGTCCATGACCTTGACATCCCCCAACCGGCCGTCCTCGGTCTCGGTGACCATCACGTTGGCCGGCTTGATGTCGCGGTGCACAATGCCGGCGCGGTGGCTGTATTCCAGCGCGGACAAAACGCCCAGGGTGAAGTCGATGGCGCGGTCGATGCTGATGGCGTCCTCACGCACCAGTTCCCGCAGCGTTTTGCCTTTGACGTATTCCATGACGATGTACGGCAGGGCAGAGCCGTCCTGGCGAAGGTCGCCGGTGGCATGTTCGCCCGTGTCATAGACGGCGACAATGGCGGGATGGTTCAGCCCGGCCACGGCCTGGGCCTCGCGCCGGAAACGGGCCTGGAGCTGGGAGTCGCGGGCCACGTCACCACGCAAAAGCTTGATGGCCACCGTGCGGCCAAGGCGAATGTCGCGGGCCATGTAAACATCGGCCATTCCACCGCGGCCCAACAGCTCGCCGATCTCATACCGTCCATTGAGGACGCGCGGAACACTCATCGGTGTTTGATGTCCTTTCGGGTGGTGGGAGGGGAAAGCTGGAGGGCCGTGGCGATGGTGCTACGGCGCCGCGGGTGCGGTGGCGGTATCCGTGGCCGCGTCTGTCGGCGGAGCCTCGGTGGCCGGGGGCGGTCCCGTGGTGGACACGTAGTAGGTCACCACGGATCCCTTGGGCGCCTGCACCCCGGCGTTGGGGGTACTGCGAATAACGTTGCCCTTGGCGACGGTCGACGACGGTTCGTCCACCTGGGCGGGCTCAAAGCCCGCCGCCACGAGCGCTGCGTTGTAGGCGGCGGCCGTCTGCCCCGAGAAGGACGGCACGGTTGCCATTTCCGGTCCCTTGGAAACCGTCACGGTCACCTCGGTGCCGGGTGCCAGCGGGCCGGTGGGGCCCAAGTCGATGACCGAACCGGCGGGTACGGTGGCGCTGAAGTCGTCGGTACGGACCACCTTCAGTTTCATATCCTCCAGCTGGGTCCGCACCTGGTCAAAGGGCTGGCCCTTGAACTGGTCCGCGTAGACCGTCACGTCCTTGGGAGTCTCGGTGGTGGGCTCCTGCGTGGGGGTTTCGGGCAGCGTTGCCTCCGGCGTCGTCTCCGTCGGTGAGGGGCTTGCCGACGTTGACGTTGTTGCCGTGGTGGCCGGGGTCGGCTTTGAGTCAAAGACACCCCAGCTCTGGAGCAGGAGCGCGCCGACGGCAAAGAGCAGCAGGGCGATCAAGGCAACCGCCGGCCAGGTCCACGGGCTGCGTCCACGCTTCGCCGGCGCGGGCGGCTCCTCCTCGGAATCAAACTCGTCCAACACGCCGCCATCCGGGTCGATTGCCTCGTCCCAGGCACGCTCGGCGCTGAGGGCGTCGGCGCGTGAGAGCTCGGTGGTCGCGGCACCCGCGTCGACGGCGTCGGCACTGACAGTGGGCAGCGCCGTCGTGCTTGGTTCCGGAACATTGCCCACCACCGTGGTGGCGGCTGTGGCATTGAGGTCCACGGGCGCCGTGATGGGGCCGGTGCTGGATTCAAACAACAGCATGCCGGGCACGGCGGCGTGTGCGGCCTTGATGTCGCCCACGCGAATGGCCTCGGCGGCATCGGCAAGCTTCAACGCGTTCGCCGGACGGTTCGCCGGGTCCTTGGCCAACATGGACATGAGCAGGGCGCGCACCGGGGTGGGCAGCGTGTCCGGCAGCGGCGGCGGCGCGTCATTGACCTGGGCCAGGGCAATGGCGATCTGCGACTCGCCCGAGAACGGGCGGTGGCCGGTGATGCACTCATAACCTATGACGCCCAGGGAATATATGTCGCTGGATCCGGTTGCCACCTGGCCGGTGGCCTGTTCCGGTGCCAGGTACTGGGCTGTGCCCATGACCTGTCCGGTCTGGGTGAGCGGAACCTGGTCGGCGAGCCGGGCAATGCCGAAGTCGGTGATCTTCACGCGCCCCTCGGGCGTGATCAGCAGGTTTCCGGGCTTGACGTCGCGGTGCACCAGGCCCTGCGCGTGGGCCACGGCAAGGGCGCGGGCGGTCTGGGCGATCATGGACAGGGTCCAGTCGGCCGACAACACATGCTCGCGTTCAATCAGCGCGGACAAGGGCTCGCCGGGCACCAGTTCCATGACCAGGTAGGCGGAACCGTCCTCCTCGCCGTAGTCAAAGACGTTGGCGATTCCCACATGGTTCAGCAGTGCCGTGTGCTTGGCCTCTGCCCGGAACCGGGCACGGAAACCGGGGTCCCCCGTGTATTCGTCCTTGAGGATCTTGATTGCGACAATCCGGCCCAGAACCAGGTCCTGTGCCTTCCAAACCTCCCCCATGCCGCCAATGGCAATGCGTGAGGTTAGTTGGAATCTGCCGCCTAAGGTGATTCCTGAAGTAGGCCTCACTTTTTCAACACCGCCTTGAAGAGTTTGCTTGCATTGGGACTTGTTAATTGTGCCCCGGTCGGGACATCAACATTTGGCATAACGATCGTGACCACCACTTGGGGGTCGTCCGCGGGCGCGAACCCGGTGAACCACGCGTTGTTCAGGCCCGTGTCCCCCACCTCCGCGGTACCTGTCTTGGCGGCCACCTTGACGCCGGGTACGGCGGCCGCGGCCGCGATGCCGTTATCGACCACACTGACCATCCAATCGGTCATTTGCGCGGCAATGGCGGGCGTCGTGGACTGGCGCAGTTCTACCGGGGTCAGGCTTGACACCGTCTTGAGGTCGGGCGTGCGGACGGTTTGCACCAGGTTTGGCTTCATCTGCTTGCCCCCGTTGGCAATCGCCGCGGTCATCATGGAGATCTGCAGGGGTGTTGCCACCACGTTGCGCTGGCCAATGGCGCTTTGGGCCAGTGCCGGCTGGTCGAGGACGCCCTGGCTGCCCGGGAAGCGGCTGGTCTCGACGCCCATGGGGAACTGCAGCGAGGAGTCATTGAAGCCGAACTTGTCCGCCTGGGCCTTGATGGCATCCTGACCCAGGTCAAGGGCGATGCTGGCAAACGGGGTGTTGCACGAGTTTTCCAGGGCAAAGGCGAAGGTGGCCTTCGTCTGCGTGTAGCACTGGCCGTACAGGTAGTTGGGCAGCGAGTAGTCAATGCCGGGGAACGTCAGGTTTGCCGGGTTGGGCAGCACGCTGTCCTTGTTGTATTTCCCGGATTCCAGGGCCGCCGCCGTGTCGACGAGCTTGAACACCGAACCCGGAGCGTAGACCTGCCGGAAAGCAGGCGAACCAAAGAGGTTGATGCTCGGTTCATTGACCAGCTGGCCGTAGGACTTGGCCACTGCCGCGGGACTGTGGCTGGCCATCAGGTTCGTGTCGTACGACGGCTTGGACGCCATGGCGATGATGGCCCCGGTCTTGGGGTTCTCCACCACGATCGAGCCGGCAATGCCGTCCGGGATCATGTCGTAGGCCATCTTCTGGATGGCCGGGTCAATGGTCAGCTCCACGGAGCGGCCCTGCGGTGCGGCACCCGTGAAGGCCTGGGCGATCTTGTCGAACAAGGCATCGCTGGACGTTCCGAGAAGATCGTCCTTCATGGCCGCCTCGATGCCGTACGCGCCGTTCTTCTGGCTGAAGAAGCCCGTCAACCCCGCGTAAAGGTAGGGGTCGCTGTACTTGCGCTGGTACTTGCAGTCCGAATCCGTGGCCACCGACTCCGCGATCGGGTGGCCGCCCACCAGGATGGGGCCGCGGTTGCTGCAAAAGGTTTGCAACAACTGACGATTGTTGTTGGGGTTGTTGTTCAACGCATCAACGGCAAAGAACTGCACGTAAGTGATGGCGCCAAAGAGCACCGCAAACAAGGCGATGGCCACTATCCAGGAACTGCGAATCGCTTGGTTCATGCTGCCGACACCTCCGAAGTGGTTTCTTGGCGTGGTTCCGCGGAGACGTCGATCGGGCGCCGCGCGGCATCTGAAATCTTAAGGATCAAGGCAACGATGATCCAGTTGGCCAGCAGGGATGACCCACCCGCGGCAAGGAACGGCGTCGTGAGGCCGGTCAGCGGGATCAGCCGGGTGACTCCGCCAATGATGACGAAGCACTGCAGGGCCACGGCGAAGGCCAGGCCAACGGCCAGCAGCTTCCCGAATGAGTCCCTGGTGCCGAGGGCTGCCCGGAATCCGCGCGCAATCAGCAAGGCATAGAGGCAGAGGATCGCGAACAGGCCCACCAGGCCCAGTTCCTCGCCAATGCTGGCCACGATCATGTCGCTGTTGGCCAGGGGGACGCTGTTGGGGTTTCCCCTGCCCAGCCCGGTGCCCAACAGGCCGCCGTTGGCCATGCCAAACAAGCCCTGGACAACCTGGTAGCTGCCGTCGGCGATGTAGTCCGGGCTGAAAGCGTAGATCCACGTATTGATGCGCTTCGTGACGTGCGGGAAAATATGGTACGCGGCAAAACCGCCCACCACCATCAAAACCATGCCGATGAAGACCCAGCTGATACGGCTCGTGGCCACATAGATCATGACCATGAACAGGCCGAAGAACAGAATGGATGTGCCGAGGTCGTGCTGGAACACCAGGACGCCCACGCTCGCCAACCAGGCGATAACCATGGGGGCAAGGTCGCGCACCCGCGGCAGCTGCAGGGGGCCGATCTTCTTTCCGGCCAGCAGGATCAGGTCACGGTTGGAAGAAAGATACCCGGCAAAGAATATGGCGAGCGTGATCTTGGCGATTTCGCCCGGCTGGAACGTGAACGGGCCCAGTTTGATCCAGACGGTTGCACCATTCACGTCACCGGCCGAGACGCCGGGGACCAGCGGCAGTAGCAGCAGGACCACGGAGACCACGAGGGAGATGTACGTATAGCGGCGCAGGATCCGGTGGTCCTTCAGCAGCCAGATGACGGCCACGGCGGCGGCCACGGCCAGGCCGGTCCACAGCCATTGGCGTTGCCCGGCGTTGTCGCCCGAGGCAAGGTCAAGGCGGTGAATGACGGCCAAACCGATGCCGTTGAGGGCAACCACAACGGGCAATATAACCGGGTCGGCATATTTTGCCCGAAAGCGCAGGGAAACATGGACCGCCAGGGAAAGGAATGCCAAAACTGCGGCCTGGGTATAGAAATCCTTGTCAAAGGCGCGACCGAGGTCAAGGTTTACGAGCGCGTTGGCCATGATGCCGACGGCGAGGGCCAGAACCAGCAAAAGCAGCTCAATGTTTCGTCGCGGCCGGGGCACTGTCAATAGTTGGCTCATTGCCCACCTCCTGGTGTGCAGCTTGGGGTGGCGGACGGGACGGCTATGGTCGTTGCAGGCGAGGTGGGCTTTGCGCTTGCCTTGGCCGCAGCTGTCGGCTTGGAGGTTGCGGAAGCCGAAGCAGTCGGCTTGGCCGAGGCTGTGGCCTTCGTGGTAGCCGAGGACTTGGCGGTGGCGGACGGTGCAGGCGCCGTGGTTGCCGCAATACGTTGGCACGGCGGCGTGCTGGAACCGGTTCCGAGCTGGAGGTCGCTCACGATCTGTTCGGCGTTGGCAAGACTCGCGGCCGGCATGGTCTGGGCAACCAGCTGTTGGGAGTATTCGGGCAACGATGAGACGGTGATGTCCGTTTCATGCTGTAGGTGCGAAAGCGTGATCGGGCCAAGGTTCTGCGAGACGCCCTGGTAGATGGCGACGTTTCCGTTGGAAACACCCACAAAGTACTGGGTTTGGGTCCAGGCATAGGCAATCCAGGCGCCCGCCACAATGGCGATGACCACCAGTGCACCCACCACGGCAAGGACCATCGGGCGGTAGCCGGCCCGCGGCAAGGATTCCTCGGTGTCGTCGACGATGGCCGCGGCGTCGCTTGGCTTGTGCGTGAGGACGGTGGCGGCACGACGGGTGGCGGGGTGATGGGCCAGCTGGGGTATTTTGCCCTCTTCGTTTGCCGTGACGGCTGCGCCGACCAGTTCGTGCGGGCGGCGTGAGAGCTCTTCCCGAACGACGGCGGCACGGATGTGGGCGTCAAGGTCCTCGGCGGGCGTCTCGGAGTCGTCGTCCGAGGCTGTCGTCGGATCGGAGGTTGCCGAGGTTTCTGGTTTGTGCGGCTTCACTGACTCCGTCACGGCCTCGGCGGTGGCCGTCGCAGCGTCCCCGGGGCGGGCATGCGCCGATAGCGCCGGCAGGTCGTGCTCGTCGGGAACCGTGCCGCCGGCGTTGACGGAGGCGGAAATTGTGTCCAGCGCAGCCGTGGAGGTGTCTTCCGGGGTGGGTTCGACGACGTCGAAAACCACTACGGTGACGTTGTCGGGAGAGCCGGCCGCCAGCGTCAACTCAATGAGGGTGTCTGCGGCAGCGCCCAAACTCTTCGTGTGGCGGATGACTTCCTCGATCATCTCGGCCCGGACAAAGTTCAATCCGTCGCTGCACAGCAGCCAGCGTTCGCCTACGGTGGCGTCAAAGTACTTCAGGTCCAATTCGGGGGACGCATCCACGTCCCCCAGGACGCGCATCAGCACGTTCTTGTGCGGGTGCACCTCGGCTTCGGCCTCGGTCATCCGGCCTTCATCGATCATGCGCTGCACAAAGGTGTGATCGGTGCTCATCTGTTCAAAGACGTCGTCCTTGAGTCGATAGGCGCGTGAGTCGCCGATGTGGGCGTAGGCAAGGCGTTCACCGGAGAGCAGCAGTGCCGTCACCGTCGTGCCCATGCCGGCCAGTTTTGGGTTGACGTGAACCAGTTCCGAAAGGAGCGAATTGGCCGTCTGGATCTCATCGGCAAGGTGTGCGCCGGCGTCGGCTTCGTGACCGTCGTGGTCAAGGTGGATCAAGTCAAGGACTGTGGAGGCGCTGGCGACATCGCCGCCGGCATGGCCGCCCATGCCGTCGGCAACGACGGCCAGGTAGTGGCCGGCGTAGGCGGAATCGTCGTTCTTCGCCCTGACCAGGCCCACGTGCGATCTCGCGGCATACCGCAGGATCAGCGGGTGTGCGGGCATGCTCACGGCCTCAATTCAATGACCGTTTTGCCGATCCGAACCGGGACGCCAAGTTCCACGGGGAGGGCGCGGGTAAGTTGCGCGCCGCCAAGGTAGGTGCCATTGGTTGAGCCAAGGTCTTCAATGAACCAGCGGGTTCCCTGGGGGAACAGGCGTGCATGGCGGCCCGACGCGTAGTCGTCCTCGAGCACCAGCGTTGCCTCCTGCGCGCGGCCCAGGAGAATCGGGGTCCCGGAGAGTTCCAGGGTGGTGCCCGTCAGAGGTCCTTCGGTGACCACAAGGTGGCCGGCCTGGACCTTGGTGGGTGCTGCGGCAGGAAGCAGTTCCGGATGCTTGCGGGCCTGCCGGGCCGTGGGTGCGCCCACCTTTGCCTTGCGCCCAATAACCAGGTCGCGGCGCATGGCGGCAACAACACTGAAGACCATGACCCACATCAGGACCAGGAACCCAAAACGCAAAATGGTGACTATCAGGCTCATATCATTCATGGACGCCCACCGTTTCGTGCCGGCAAAATGCGGAAAGTGATCTCGGTCCGGCCCATGGTGATGGTGGAACCGTCGGTCAGTTCGGCGCTGCCGTGCACGCGGTTGCCGTTGACGTAGCTCCCGTTTGTGGAGCCAAGATCGACGGCGGTGCTGGCGCCATTGCTGGTGCGAATCTCCAAGTGCTTGCGGGAGACGCCCGTGTCATCGATAAGGATGTCCGCCTCGGAGGACCTGCCCAGGGTGATCGAGCTGGCGTTCAGCGAGTACCGCTGTCCGTCGATGTCCAGGACGGGCTGGCCGGATGCCGCTGGAGGAGGTGACTGCGGGGCTTGCCGTTTGTACACGGGAGCCGGTGCTGGTGCGGCGGGGGCGGGTCGCTGGGCCGGAGCCATGGCGGGAACGGCAGGAGGCCGTCCCAGGCCGGACGGGGCCGCCGCGTTGTCCCGCTCCGTGGCGGAGGAAACGTCAAAGTGTCCCGGACGCAGCTCGGCCTGGTGGTTGAACGCCACACGGACAGGCCCCTGCAGTACATAGCCTTGGCTGCGGGAATGGTTGATGACTACATCGCACAGTTCCTCTGCCAGCGTGAAGCCCCAGGAGCGGGCACGTTCAAAGTCGGAGTCACCCAACTGAATGTTGAAAACGTTGGGTGCCAGGGTGCGGCCGGCATCAAGGGTCATGGCCTTGTCATCGAGCTCGCGCCGCAGCGCGCTGGCCATTTCTACCGGCTGGAGGGCTTTGGATCCGCGGGAGAAGGCGCCGCGGACTGCCTTTTCAATGCTCTTTTCAACGTTGTCAAACAATCCCATGATGTCTCCTCTCTATAGCTGCTCTATAGCTGCGGTACCTCATCTATAGGTACCCATGCGTTCCTGGCCTTGTGGTGGGGCCCTCAACCGCCTGAAAATAAGCGTTCTTGGGCAGTTGTCCGTCCCGCGGGCAACCTTCCACAGAGTTGATACTACTGGGCGACTCTTGGAAAAACCTTATTGAAGCGGCCCGATGGGGCGGATTTCATACCCCGGTATGGTGTTCGGGAAGAAATTCTTGACAGCTCAAAAACCGCTAGATTCAGCGGATTCTGACGGTGTCTTGATGGCTTGGGGCAGTGTGTGCCACGCCCATGGCAACCCTCGTTTTGGCATTTGGCAAAGTCTCCTATATGCTTGATCTCGCTGTTCCACTGAAACCCGAAAGGGAAACGGTGGAGACCAGTGAAAACGCGCGAGTGGCGGAACGGCAGACGCGCTGGCTTCAGGTGCCAGTGTCCGAAAGGGCGTGGGGGTTCAAATCCCCCCTCGCGCACGTTTTTGAAAGATCCCCGATGGAACCAATGGTTCTGTCGGGGATCTTTTTGTTTTCCGCGCATGGTTCTCCGTGCGTAACTGGTGCGGACCACACGCGTGCCGCATAGGATCGGGCTTATGAAGAACTTCCTGATTGGCATTGGACTGCACCTTGGCACCTCCGCAGTGGCAATCATCGTTGCCGCCCTGCTCCTGCGTGACTTCCGGCTGCACTTCCTTGGCTTCCTCATGGCAGTGGTGGTCTTCACCGTCGCCCAAGCTCTCTTGAGTGGGCTGGTCACCAAGCTCGCCCAAAATCATGCGCCCAGTATTGCCGGCGCCGCATCCCTGATCTCCACCTTCCTTGCGCTCGTCATTGCCAACCTGTTCCGCGGCGTGGAAATCCACAGGTTCACCACTTGGATTTTTGCGACGTTGATCGTCTGGGTGGTCACGGCGGCGGGCGCGCTGCTCCGGCCCAAGATCATGGGCAAGGTCGAGGCTAAATAGCCGAGCGCTCACTCCTTATATATAGAGCAGGTTCCCGCTCCTTATATAAGGGGTTGTCCTCCTTATATATAGGGAGCTGCGGCAAGGAGCCCAAGCACGCTGATCGCCGCGGGCCGCGACCCCAACACTTTCCGAACCCAGGGCCCGGTTTCGCGGGCCCCATCGTGGCTGTTCGGTAAGCCGAAGGCGGGCTCGCTTGGCCGGCATGAGGGGGTGGTGGATTTGCGTGTTGGTGGAAAGGTGTGTATTGTTTTTCGAGTTGCCCCGGTGTTCGGGGGACGGAATTCCTGTTTATGAAGGCCGGTTTTGCCGGTTCTTTTGGCGTGTTGTGGGTGGTTGGTTCACTGTTTGGTGGATTTGCTTTCCGGGATATGTTCGGGTAAGCTTGAAAAGTTGCCTCGGCACTGATCGTCGTGAACAAACTGGTTTTGTTTGGGTGTGTTGGCTGGGTGTGGTTGTTGTTTGAGAACTCAATAGTGTGCCAAGTTTTATTGATACCAATTTATTGTATTGAATTGGTTATTTGGTTGGTTGTTGCCGCCCCTGTGGTGATGACTGGCCGTTTAGCTGGTTTCGAATTTAGTGCATGACTTCATCATCTTTTTCCGGTGTGTTGTTGTGTGTCTGTTTAGTTATTAACGGAGAGTTTGATCCTGGCTCAGGATGAACGCTGGCGGCGTGCTTAACACATGCAAGTCGAACGATGAACCGACGCTTGCGTCGGGGATTAGTGGCGAACGGGTGAGTAACACGTGAGTAACCTGCCCTTAACTCTGGGATAAGCCTGGGAAACTGGGTCTAATACTGGATATTGACTTTTCACCGCATGGTGGTTGGTTGAAAGATTTATTGGTTTTGGATGGACTCGCGGCCTATCAGCTTGTTGGTGAGGTAATGGCTCACCAAGGCGACGACGGGTAGCCGGCCTGAGAGGGTGACCGGCCACACTGGGACTGAGACACGGCCCAGACTCCTACGGGAGGCAGCAGTGGGGAATATTGCACAATGGGCGAAAGCCTGATGCAGCGACGCCGCGTGAGGGATGACGGCCTTCGGGTTGTAAACCTCTTTCAGTAGGGAACAAGGCCAGTGTTTAGTTGGTTGAGGGTACCTGCAGAAGAAGCGCCGGCTAACTACGTGCCAGCAGCCGCGGTAATACGTAGGGCGCAAGCGTTATCCGGAATTATTGGGCGTAAAGAGCTCGTAGGCGGTTTGTCGCGTCTGCCGTGAAAGTCCGGGGCTCAACTCCGGATCTGCGGTGGGTACGGGCAGACTAGAGTGATGTAGGGGAGACTGGAATTCCTGGTGTAGCGGTGAAATGCGCAGATATCAGGAGGAACACCGATGGCGAAGGCAGGTCTCTGGGCATTAACTGACGCTGAGGAGCGAAAGCATGGGGAGCGAACAGGATTAGATACCCTGGTAGTCCATGCCGTAAACGTTGGGCACTAGGTGTGGGGGACATTCCACGTTTTCCGCGCCGTAGCTAACGCATTAAGTGCCCCGCCTGGGGAGTACGGCCGCAAGGCTAAAACTCAAAGGAATTGACGGGGGCCCGCACAAGCGGCGGAGCATGCGGATTAATTCGATGCAACGCGAAGAACCTTACCAAGGCTTGACATAAACCGGAAACACCTAGAAATAGGTGCCCCACTTGTGGTCGGTTTACAGGTGGTGCATGGTTGTCGTCAGCTCGTGTCGTGAGATGTTGGGTTAAGTCCCGCAACGAGCGCAACCCTCGTTCCATGTTGCCAGCACGTAGTGGTGGGGACTCATGGGAGACTGCCGGGGTCAACTCGGAGGAAGGTGAGGACGACGTCAAATCATCATGCCCCTTATGTCTTGGGCTTCACGCATGCTACAATGGCCGGTACAATGGGTTGCGATACTGTGAGGTGGAGCTAATCCCAAAAAGCCGGTCTCAGTTCGGATTGGGGTCTGCAACTCGACCCCATGAAGTCGGAGTCGCTAGTAATCGCAGATCAGCAACGCTGCGGTGAATACGTTCCCGGGCCTTGTACACACCGCCCGTCAAGTCACGAAAGTTGGTAACACCCGAAGCCCATGGCCCAACCCGCAAGGGAGGGAGTGGTCGAAGGTGGGACTGGCGATTGGGACTAAGTCGTAACAAGGTAGCCGTACCGGAAGGTGCGGCTGGATCACCTCCTTTCTAAGGAGCACCAAACACCACGACGGAGACCGCATGGTTTCGTGTTGGTGGTGTGAGGAGTAAAGACCTGCTGCGAGAACGTTTGTTTCTCGGTGGGTTGCTCAAGGGTGGAATATCAATAAAACAGCCGATGATCGGCATCTGGCAGCCTGGTTCCAGTACAACACTTCCTTGTGGGGTGTGCGGAAAGAACCGTGATGGGTTGAAAGATGTGTGGTTGTTAAGCGTTTGGCACACTGTTGGGTCCTGAAACAACAACGAAAGTTGTTTGTTTCTGGTTTCCCACACACAACCGACCGTCACGGGAAGGACAGGCACTTTGGTGCGGGTTCGACGTGGTTGGGGAGTGTGTGTTGGGGTTGTTGTTTGAGAACTACATAGTGAACGCGAGCATCTTATAGAAGGAAGCAATTTCTTTGAGATATATGAACCTGGATCTGATGCTGTTGACACCCTTTTGGGGTGTTGGTGGTGTTGATTTTCATGGTTCTCTCGATATAAGTTTTAGTGTGTTTTTGACTATTTTGTGTAGTCAAGTTTTTAAGGGCACACGGTGGATGCCTTGGCATTAGGAGCCGAAGAAGGACGTAGGAATCTGCGATAAGCCTCGGGGAGTTGATAACCGAACTTTGATCCGAGGGTGTCCGAATGGGGGAACCCCGTTACCCGTCGCAAGGCGAGGTGATGACCCACACCTGAATATATAGGGTGTGTGGAGGGAACGTGGGGAAGTGAAACATCTCAGTACCCACAGGAAGAGAAAACAATAGTGATTCCGTTAGTAGTGGCGAGCGAACGCGGAACAGGCTAAACCGTGCCATGTGTGATAGCCGGCGGGCGTTGCATGGTCGGGGTTGTGGGACTTACCGTTACGAATCTGCCGGTTCGTTGAGGGGAATGGTGCATGTATAGGTGAAGGGCTTTGAATGGCCTGCCGTAGAGGGTGAGAGTCCCGTAACCGAAATGCAGTGCACTCCCTGGTGAGTATCCCAAGTAGCACGGGGCCCGAGAAATCCCGTGTGAATCTGTCAGGACCACCTGATAAGCCTAAATACTACCTAATGACCGATAGCGGACAAGTACCGTGAGGGAAAGGTGAAAAGTACCCCGGGAGGGGAGTGAAATAGTACCTGAAACCGTGTGCTTACAATCCGTCAGAGCCACCCTAGTTGTGGTGATGGCGTGCCTTTTGAAGAATGAGCCTGCGAGTTAGTGTTACGTCGCGAGGTTAACCCGTGTGGGGAAGCCGTAGCGAAAGCGAGTCTGAATAGGGCGATGCAGTGGCGTGATCTAGACCCGAAGCGAAGTGATCTACCCATGGCCAGGTTGAAGCGCGTGTAAGAGCGCGTGGAGGACCGAACCCACTTCAGTTGAAAATGGAGGGGATGAGCTGTGGGTAGGGGTGAAAGGCCAATCAAACTTCGTGATAGCTGGTTCTCCCCGAAATGCATTTAGGTGCAGCGTTGCGTGTTTCTTACCGGAGGTAGAGCTACTGGATGGCTAATGGGCCCTACAAGGTTACTGACGTCAGCCAAACTCCGAATGCCGGTAAGTGAGAGCGTAGCAGTGAGACTGTGGGGGATAAGCTTCATAGTCGAGAGGGAAACAGCCCAGACCACCAACTAAGGCCCCTAAGCGTGTGCTAAGTGGGAAAGGATGTGGGATTGCTTAGACAACCAGGAGGTTGGCTTAGAAGCAGCCATCCTTAAAAGAGTGCGTAATAGCTCACTGGTCAAGTGATTCCGCGCCGACAATGTAGCGGGGCTCAAGTACACCGCCGAAGTTGTGGATTTCAAACATTACCCAAGCTAAGGATTCGTTCCTGGTTCAGGGGTTTGGAGTGGTAGGGGAGCGTCGTGTGGGCATTGAAGCCGCAGTGTGAACTAGCGGTGGAGCCCACACGAGTGAGAATGCAGGCATGAGTAGCGAAAGACGGGTGAGAAACCCGTCCGCCGAATGATCAAGGGTTCCAGGGTCAAGCTAATCTGCCCTGGGTAAGTCGGGACCTAAGGCGAGGCCGACAGGCGTAGTCGATGGACAACGGGTTGATATTCCCGTACCGGTGAAGAACCGCCCATATTGAACTGATGATACTAACCACCCAAACCGCCAGTGCGTGTCCTTCGGGGCCAGGCTGTGTGGGGAGCGTGGGACCTGAGTCAGGGAGGTAAACGTATTAACAGGTGTGACGCAGGAAGGTAGCCGAGCCGGGCGATGGTAGACCCGGTCTAAGGACGTAGGAAACGCGATAGGCAAATCCGTCGCGTTGTCTTCAATGACGATTCTGAGATCTGATGGGACCCCCGTATGGGGGAATTCGGTGATCCTATGCTGCCTAGAAAAGCATCGACGTGAGGTTCCAACTGCCCGTACCCCAAACCGACACAGGTGATCAGGTAGAGAATACTAAGGCGATCGAGAGAATTATGGTTAAGGAACTCGGCAAAATGCCCCCGTAACTTCGGGAGAAGGGGGCCTGCCCCGTGAAGGAACCTAGCGTTCCGTGAGCGGGTGTGGGCCGCAGAGACCAGGGGAAGCGACTGTTTACTAAAAACACAGGTCCGTGCGAAGTCGCAAGACGATGTATACGGACTGACTCCTGCCCGGTGCTGGAAGGTTAAGAGGACCGGTTAGCTACTTCGGTAGCGAAGCTGAGAATTTAAGCCCCAGTAAACGGCGGTGGTAACTATAACCATCCTAAGGTAGCGAAATTCCTTGTCGGGTAAGTTCCGACCTGCACGAATGGAGTAACGACTTCCCCGCTGTCTCAACCATAAACTCGGCGAAATTGCAGTACGAGTAAAGATGCTCGTTACGCGCAGCAGGACGGAAAGACCCCGAGACCTTTACTATAGTTTGGTATTGGTGTTCGGAGTGGCTTGTGTAGGATAGGTGGGAGACTGTGAAACCGCAACGCTAGTTGTGGTGGAGTCATCGTTGAAATACCACTCTGGTCACTTTGGACATCTAACTTCGGCCCGTAATCCGGGTCAGGGACAGTGCCTGATGGTAGTTTAACTGGGGCGGTTGCCTCCTAAAAAGTAACGGAGGCGCCCAAAGGTTCCCTCAGCCTGGTTGGCAATCAGGTTTCGAGTGTAAGTGCACAAGGGAGCTTGACTGTGAGAGGGACACCTCGAGCAGGGACGAAAGTCGGGACTAGTGATCCGGCGGCACATTGTGGAATGGCCGTCGCTCAACGGATAAAAGGTACCTCGGGGATAACAGGCTGATCTTGCCCAAGAGTCCATATCGACGGCATGGTTTGGCACCTCGATGTCGGCTCGTCGCATCCTGGGGCTGGAGTAGGTCCCAAGGGTTGGGCTGTTCGCCCATTAAAGCGGTACGCGAGCTGGGTTTAGAACGTCGTGAGACAGTTCGGTCCCTATCCGCTGCGCGCGCAGAAATTTGAGAAGGGCTGTCCTTAGTACGAGAGGACGGGACGGACGAACCTCTGGTGTGTCAGTTGTACTGCCAAGTGCATCGCTGATTAGCTACGTTCGGATGGGATAACCGCTGAAAGCATCTAAGCGGGAAGCTCGCTTCAAGATGAGATTTCCATACACGCAAGTGTGAGAGGCCCCCAGCTAGACCACTGGGTTGATAGGCCGGACGTGGAAGCGAGGACTAAAGACTCGTGAAGCTGACCGGTACTAATAAGCCGATAACTTACACTACACACAAGTATCACCACCACGGAGTGCGAATAAACCTTCAAAAGCTATTCACACCCCAGGTACCGATACAACACACTGCTCACGTTCACTATGTGGTTCCCAACCAACAAACCCACCCCCGAACCTAACGGGGGCCGGCACGTTCGGTACACACGGGAAACCAAACACCACCAGGATCAAACCCGGTAGTGACCAAACCCACCCCGGTGGGCACGGCACCACCAGCAACGATCCTGTAAACTAAATATTGTTGTTCCAACAAGAACACCCAACAAGCCACCCACCCGAATACCAGCAATGGAACCGGGATTGGGGAACGAGTTACGGTGGTCATAGCGTGGGGGAAACGCCCGGTCCCATTCCGAACCCGGAAGCTAAGACCCACAGCGCGATGGTACTGCATTCGTGAGGATGTGGGAGAGTAGGACACCGCCGGACAACACCAAAAAGGGTAGAGGCCCCGCACACACA